>NZ_PHSN01000024.1 GCF_002871005.1 Acidimangrovimonas sediminis | reverse complement strand
CGCTCCGGCCCCGCGCCAGCAACCGGCGCCGCAGCCCAGCGTCGAAGACGATGCCGCCGCCTTCGTAGCGCCGCGCGCCCGCACCCCGGGCACGCCGTCGCCCGAAGCCCTGGCGCGTCTGGCGGCCGCGGTGCACAAGCAGCCCGCCGGCCGCGCCGCGCCGCAGCAGCAGGCCGCCCCCGCGGCGCCTGCCGCCCCGACTCGGGCACAGCAGGCAGAGCGCCCGCGCTTTGGCATCAACTCGCTGATCAATCGCATGACCGGCCACGGCCACGAGGGCGCCGCCGAGCATCGCGGGCCCGAGCGGGGCCAAGCCGCGCCGCAGCGCCAGCAACCGCCGGTCACGGCGTTCGAGGAAGACCACGACAACGATCCCGAGCAAGAGCGCATCGAGATCCCCGCGTTCCTTCGGCGTCAGGCCAACTGACACCGACCTGGCCCACCGACTGGGCCCGCCGGGCAGTCCCGCAACCGCCCGCATCACCACTCACGCACCGCACAGGGGCCGGGGAAACCCGGCCCCTTGGCTGTTTCAGGGGGCGTGATCGGGGCCGTTGACGCCACGGAAACCGCGGGGAAACCGTTCACAAATTTACGTCGTGAGACATCGTTGTCGCCGCTATGGAGCGAATGATTTCAGTGGGTTGCGTGGCGGAAGGTCAGCTTCGGCGCCGTTTTGCCAAAGCGTGAAGCCTATGTTACATCGCGTTGCAAAGAGTGAGTTGTGATGCGCTCACCCCCCGACTAATTCCAAGATGCGGACCCGGGCATACTGCCTTGAGAAGTTCGCGCAACCAGTCGAGGTCGTCGTGCAAAACGCTCTCAAATCGCCAGTTACCTTCACCGGTGTCGGCCTGCATGGCGGCAACCCCGTGCGCATGCGCGTGCTGCCGGCCTCTGCCGACTACGGCATCTGGTTCAAGCGGACCGACGTGATCGGCACCGACCCGATGATTGCGGCGCGCTGGAACAGCGTCGTCCCGTCGAGCCTGTGCACCCTGATCGAGAACGCCGCCGGCGTTCAGGTCTCGACCATCGAGCATATCATGGCAGCCCTTGCCGGCTGCGGCATTCACAATGCGCTGATCGAGATCGATGGCCCCGAGGTTCCGATCCTCGACGGTTCGGCCATGCAGTTCGTCAACGCCTTCCTCGCCCGCGGCATCCGCCAGCTGGGCGAGCCGGTCCGCGCATTCCGCATCGAGAAGACGGTCGAGGTCCAGCACGGCCTCGGCTGGGCGCGGCTGGAGCCGTCGGACATGCTGGAAATCGACTTCGCCATCGACTTCGACGACGGGGCGATCGGCCAGCAGCGCAAGACGCTGAACATGGCCAACGGCGCCTTCGTGCGCGAGCTCTGCGACAGCCGCACCTTCTGCCGTCAGTCGGACGTCGACGCGATGCGCGAGAAGGGCCTGGCGCTTGGCGGCACGGTCGAGAACGCAGTTGTGGTCGATGGTGATCGGATCCTCACGCCCGGCGGTCTGCGCCACGCGGACGAGCCGGTGCGCCACAAGATGCTCGACGCACTGGGGGACCTTGCGCTGGCCGGTGCGCCGATCCTCGGCCGCTACACGGGCTACCGTGCGGGCCACGCCATGACAAACAAGCTCCTGCACGCCCTCTTCGCCACGCCCGGCGCCTTCCGACTGGTCGAGGTCGGCAGCTTCACCGGCTGCAAGCTGCCCGGTGTCGGCCTCTCGCGCCTCGACATCCCGGCCGTCGCGTAAGGCATGATCCCCCTGCCAAAGGCGTTTTGCGCCCCGGATTTTTCTGTGCTAACAGACGGTCGAAGAGGGGCCCTGCGTCATCGCGTCTGCCCCCGAAATCGGTAAAGGGGCAGGCGGAAATGGCAGGCGGCATCTCGTATGCGAAGCTGATCGGAGCAGGTGCGCTGGTAACGATTCTCGCGTCCTGCGGCGGCGGCAAATCGGCCAAGGACGCCCCGCTCGATCAATACACCGCCAAGCAGATCTATCAGCGCGGCGAGTATGAGCTGAACGTCCGGCACAAGGCCAAGGACGCGGCGCATTACTTCTCGGAGGCGGAGCGGCTTTATCCCTATTCGCAATGGGCCAAGCGCGCGATCATCATGGAGGCCTACGCCTACCATGCCTCCAAGCAATACGAGAAGTCGCGCGGCGCGGCGCAGCGCTACCTCGATTTCTACCCCGCGGATGACGACGCGGCCTATGCGCAGTACCTGCTGGCGCTCAGCTATTACGACCAGATCGACGAGGTCGGCCGAGACCAGGGCCTGACCTTCCAGGCGCTCCAGGCGCTGCGTGACGTTATCGAGAAGTACCCGGATTCCAACTACGCCAAGTCGGCGATGCTCAAGTTCGACCTCGCCTTCGATCACCTCGCCGCGAAGGAGATGGAGATCGGGCGCTACTACCTCAAGCGTCAGAACTACACCGCCGCGATCAACCGCTTCCGCACCGTGGTCGAGAATTACCAGACCACCGAGCAGACGCCCGAGGCGCTGGAACGGCTGGTCGAGGCCTACCTCGCGCTTGGGCTCGACAACGAGGCCCAGACCGCCGGCGCCATTCTCGGCTACAACTTCCAGTCCAGCCCGTTCTACAAGGAGGCCTACGCCAAGCTGAAGGGCCACGGGCTGGAGGCGAAGCCGAAGGGCAAGGGCTGGCTGCGCGAAGTGTACCGCCAGATGATTCAGGGCAAGTGGCTCTGACGGCGTAGACGCGGTTCCTCCCCGTCGCGGGGGCGGGGGCCGCGGCACGCCCGGACCGGAGTTTCGACGCAGATGCTGCGCAGCCTCGATATCCGCGATCTTCTCATCATCGACCGGCTGGAGCTTGGCTTTCAGCCCGGCCTCAACGTGCTGACCGGCGAGACCGGGGCGGGGAAGTCCATCCTGCTCGACGCGCTCGGCTTCGTTCTCGGCTGGCGGGGCAGGGCGGAGCTTGTGCGCACGGGGGCCGATCAGGGGGAGGTCACGGCGGTCTTCGACCTGCCCGCCGGCCATCCCGCCCGCGCCGTCCTCGACGAGGCAGGCCTTCCCGCGGGGGACGAGCTGATCCTGCGCCGGGTGAATGCTGCCGACGGGCGCAAGACCGCCTGGGTCAACGATCGCCGCGCCAGCGGCGAGGTGCTGCGCGCGCTCTCCGAGACACTGGTGGAGCTTCACGGCCAGCATGACGACCGCGGCCTCCTGAACCCGCGCGGCCACCGCGCCCTGCTCGACGATTTCGCGGGCAATGCGGGCCTTCTGTCCGATACCGCGACGGCCTGGTCCCGCCTCGCCACCGCGCGCAAGGCACAGGAAAAGGCCGAGGCGGCGCTGGATGCCGTCCGCGCCGAGGAGGAATTCCTGCGCCACGCGGTGGCCGAGCTCGACAAGCTCGACCCGGCCCAGGGCGAGGAGGGCATCCTCGACATCCGCCGCCGCGAGATGCAGGCGGCAGGCAAGATCCGCGAGGATATCCGCCGCGCCCACCAGGCCCTCGGGCCGGAGGGGGCCGAGGGCCCGATGCGCGACGCCATGCGCTGGCTCGAAGGTGTCGCCGACCGGGCCGAGGGGCGCCTCGACGCGGCGCTCGAGGCGCTGAACCGTGCCCTGATCGAGCTGGGCGAGGCCGAGCAGGGCGTCGCCGACACGCTCGACGCGCTCGACTTCGACCCCGGGGAGCTGGAACGGGTCGAGGAACGCCTCTTTGCGATCCGCGCCCTGGCCCGCAAGCATTCCGTGGCGCCCGACGATCTCGGCACGCTGGCGGCCGATCTGCGTGCACGCCTTGAGGCGCTCGATGGGGGCGAGGCCGAGATCGCCCGCTTGCGCGAGGCGACCGAGGCGGCGCGCAAGGCGCATGGCACCGCCTGCGCCGCCCTGACCGAGGCCCGCAAGGCCGCCGCCATCCGGCTCGACGCGGCCATGGCGGGCGAGCTGGCCCCCCTGAAGATGGAGCGCGCCAGCTTCTCGACCGAGATCGCGTCGGCCGACCCGGGCCCCGAGGGCGCCGACCAGGTGGCCTTCACGGTGGCCACCAACCCGGGCGCCCCGGCGGGTCCGCTGAACAAGATCGCCTCGGGCGGCGAGCTGTCGCGCTTCCTCCTCGCGCTGAAGGTCTGCCTGACCCGCGGCCAGACCGCCCTGACGATGATCTTCGACGAGATCGATCGCGGCGTCGGCGGCGCCACGGCGGATGCGGTCGGCCGCCGCCTCGCCCGCCTCGCCGAGGAGGCGCAGGTCCTCGTCGTCACCCATTCGCCCCAAGTCGCCGCCCGCGGCGCCCATCACTGGCGCGTCGCCAAGGCCGTGAGCGACGGCATGACCACCTCGCAGGTCACCCCCCTCTCCCCGCGCGAGCGCGTCGACGAGGTCGCCCGCATGCTCGCCGGCGACACCATCACCGACGCCGCAAGAGAGGCCGCAAGAGCCCTCCTCAAGACCTGATCTTCTTCTGAGCGAAAATATCCTCGGGGGGTGCAGGGGGCAGACGGCCCCCCTGCTTTCCTTTTGGTGCGCCATTCTCCAAGGAGAATGGCGGCGGGGCAGACGGCCCCCTCCCGACCCTCGGTGCGCCGTCCAGGCGAAATCGGCGGGCCCGAGGCCTCCCTTCAGCTCTCCTCGACCGCGAACTGGGCGGAAACCGCCTGCCAGCCGCCGCCCGGCGCCTTGGTCACCACCGCCATCAGGATCGTCGCGATCCGCCCCGCGTCGGAGCCGTCGGCGTTCAGAACCCCCGACAGGACGAAGCGCTGGTGGAGGATCGCCGCCTCCTTGCCGAGGATGCGCATCTTCGATCGCCCGGTGACCAGCCGCGCCTTGGCGAAGGCGCCTTTCAGCTCTCCCGTCAGGGTGCGGGCGATGGCCTGGCGGCCCTCGCACCAGTCGCCGGTCAGCGTCAGGAAATCCGCGTCCTCGGAAAACAGCGTGGCCAGCGCCGGCACGTCATGAGCCAGCCACGCCTGTGAGAAGGCGCGGGCGAAGACCTCGGGTGCTTCAACCGGCATTGGTCGGCACCATCTTGCCGGGGTTCATCAGGTTCAGCGGATCGAGTGCCCGCTTGATTTCGCCCATCACGTCCCAGCCCCCGCCATGCTCGCGCTCCATGTAGCCCAGTTTGCCTATGCCGATACCATGCTCTCCGGTCACGGTGCCACCCAGACGAAGCGCCCTTTCGGCCAGGCTGGCGGCAAGCCGCTTGGCGGCGGAGATTTCGGCGGGATCGTCGGGCATGACCAGCAAGATGGCATGGAAGTTGCCGTCGCCCACATGGCCCAGGATCGGCCCGGGGATCGGCCCAGCGGCGATCTCCGCCGCGGTCTCCTCGACCGCCTCGGCCAGGCGCGATATCGGCACGCAGACATCGGTGACCCAGGCGGTGGCGCCAGGCCGCTGGCGCAGGATCGAATGGTAGGCCTCGTGGCGCATCTTCCACAGGCGCGACCGGTCCTCGGCCGCCTGCGCCCACTGGAACGGGCCGCCGCCGAACTCCTCGACGATCTCGCCGAAGCGGGCGGCCTGCTCGGCGACGCCGGCCTCGGAGCCGTTGAATTCCACCAGAAGGTGCGGCTGCTCGGGCATCGCGGCGCCGGATTGGGCGTTGAAGGCCGCAACCGTGGCGCCGTCGACGAACTCGATCCGGGCGACCTGTATGCCCGACTGGATCGTCGCGATCACCGCCTCGACCGCGGGCGCCATCGCCTCGAAGGCGCAGATCCCGGCCGAGACCGCCTCGGGCTGGCCATGCAGGCGCAGCGTGATCTCGGTGATCAGGCCCAGCGTCCCCTCGGAGCCCACGATCAGCCCGGTCAGGTCATAGCCGGCCGAGGATTTCGGCGCCATGGAACCGGTGCGGATCACCCGCCCGTCGGCCAGCACCACCTCGAGCCCCAGCACGTTGTCGCGCATCGTGCCGTAGCGCACCGCCGTGGTGCCCGAGGCGCGCGTGGCCGCCATGCCCCCGAGGGAGGCATCGGCCCCGGGGTCGACCGGGAACATGAGGCCCGTGGCACGCAGCTCGGTGTTCAGGCCGGTGCGTGTGAGGCCGGGCTGCACCCGGGCGATCATGTCCTCGGGAAGGATCTCGATCACCCTGTTCATGCGGCTGAAATCGACGGTCACGCCGCCCTCCACCGCCAGCGCGTGACCTTCCAGCGAGGTGCCTGTGCCCCAGCCGATCACCGGCACCCGTGCCGCGGCGCAGGCGCGGACGATGGCGGCGACCTCCTCGGTCGTTTCGGGGTAGGCCACGGCATCGGGCGGGGCGGGGGGGAAATGGGTCTCGTTTCGGCCATGCAGGTCACGGTCGGAGGGGGAGCGCGAGAAGCGCGCACCCAGCAGCGCGCCGAGGGCGTCGGTCAGGGTCTTGGGCAGTTCGGGCATGGGATCAGCTTCCGCAGCGATAGGCGTAGACTTCGCCATACCCCCCCGGCGGGCTGAATTCCAGATGGTCGATGGCGCTGCCGTAGCTGACCATGCCAACCCGCATTCGCCCGATCTTGTCGCCGTTCAGGATAAGCTCCTGCCCCGCGATTCGGTAGGTGACCTGGTAGACCGTCGCCTGAGGGCCCTCGGAGATCCGCAGAAGGCCGTGCTGGAAGGTGACCGGATCGGTGCAATCGGCGAACACCGTGCCCGGCGCTACCCGCTGGGTGGCCGAGCGCATGGTCCAGCGACCCACGATGAACGAGGGCACCTGCGCCTGCTCGTGGGTATAGCCCTCCAGCAGGCGGTACTTGTCGAGATAGGCGGCGAACCCTTCCGACTTGCGCAGATCGTCGAGGTAGCGCAGGGGGTCGGTCTTGCGCAGGTTGGCGTAATAGGCCTCGGCCCGGTAGTTCTGGATCGAGAGGTAGCCCACGTAGAAGGCGGCGAAGAGCGCGACCCCGAAGAGCACCTTGATCGTCTCGCGGCGCAGACCCACGCGGCGCCGTTCGGTCTGGGCAGCCATGTCGCCCCTTCCTCTGTCATTCCTCGATCCCGGCCGCAGGACGGCCGGCTCCAGTTGACAAAAAGGCTGCGCGGGAAGCAACCACCGATTATAACTGCACGGAAAAAGGTGCATTTTCGAACCCCGGTGCAGGGCGCCGGTCTTGACGGCGCGGCAAGGAGGAGATTGTCTGAGGTCATGCCGAACACACAGCCTGCCGGCCCGCGCGCCGCGACGTCAGATTCCGCCGCCACGCCCGCCAGAGCCTCTGGGCAGGCCGATACCCGACAGGCCTCGGTGATCGCGCTGTCGCTGATGGCGGTGGTGATCGGCATCGTCGCGGGGCTTGGCGCGATCGTGCTGCGCTGGATGATCTCGATCTTTCACAACCTGGCTTTCTCGGGCACGCTGTCGGCGCATTACGATGCCAACATCCCGACGCCGCCCTCGCCCTTCGGTCCCTGGGTGATCCTGGCGCCGGTCGTGGGCGGGCTGATCGTGGTCTTTCTGGTCAAGACCTTCGCGCCCGAGGCCAAGGGCCATGGCGTGCCCGAGGTTCTGGACGCGATCTATTACAAGCGCGGGCGGATGCGCCCCGTGGTCGTGGTGATCAAGGCGATCGCCTCGGCGCTGTCGATCGGCACCGGGGCGTCGGTCGGGCGCGAGGGGCCGATCATCCAGATCGGATCGGCCATGGGGTCGGTGCTGGGACAGGTGTTCCACCTGCGGTCGTGGCAGATCATCACGCTGGTCGGCGCCGGCGCCGGGGCGGGGATCGCTGCGACCTTCAACACTCCGCTGGGCGGTGTCCTCTTCGCGGTCGAGCTGATGCTGCCCGAGATCACGGCGCGCACTCTCCTGCCGCTGGTTCTGGCCACGGGGACCGCCACCTACATGGGGCGTCTGGCCTTCGGGATGGAGCCCGCCTTCTCGGTCGCGGCCTATGAGCGGCCCGACATCTTCGTGCCGCTCTCGGCCGACATGCTGCCGCTCTACGTGCTGCTGGGCGTGCTTTGCGGGCTTGCGGCGACGCTGTTCGTCAAGACGCTCTACTGGACCGAGGACAAGTTCGACGAGCTGCCGATCAACGACTACCTCAAGAACGTCCTCGCGATGACGTCGCTTGGCGTGCTGTTCTACGTGCTGATGCAGACCACCGGCATGTATCACACCCAGGGTGTGGGCTATGCCACGATCCAGGCGATCCTGTCGGGCCAGATCGACGCGCCGGCCTTCCTGTTCCTGCTGTTCCTGCTGAAGCTTTTCGCGACCTCGGTCAGCCTGGGCGGCGGCGCCTCGGGCGGGGTGTTCTCGCCCTCGCTGTTCCTTGGCGCGACGCTCGGGGGCGCGTTCGGATCGCTCTTGAGCCTGGCGTTCCCGTTCCTCGCCTTCTCGCCCATCGCCTTCGCGCTGGTGGGGATGGCGGCGATCGTGGGCGGCACGACCGGGGCCTCGATCACCTCGATCGTGATGATCTTCGAGATGACGGGAGATTATTCGATCACCGTGGCCGCGATCATCGCGGTGGCCTGCGCCGTGGGTGTGCGGACGGGCCTGTCGCCCGAGGATATCTACACCACCAAGCTGGCGCGCCGCGGCCACCACATCCCTCGCGGCCTGCGCACCCACATGTTCGCGATCCGCAAGGCCCGCGACGTGATGGAGAAGGTGGTGGGCGTGGTCGAGACATCGGCGCTGCACGGTGCGGGGCGTCTGCCCCATGCCTCGGACGATCCGCATTACGCTGTGGTGGTCGAGGGGCGGCATATCCTCGGCGTGATCCAGGTCGACCCGGAGGACAAGACCCGCGCGCTGGGGCCGCTGATCGAACCCGTGGGCGTCGCCAAGGAATCCTCGTTCATGCAGACGGTGATGAGCCACATGGCCGACCGCAAGCACCTTGCCGTGCTGGTGGTGCCGGACAAGAAGGTGCCCCGGCCCGAGAATGTCATCGGCGTGCTGACCCGCGACGCCGTGGCGCGGGTGGTGATGAACGACTACCGCAGCTGAGGCAGGGCGGGGGCAGCCCCTGACGTCCGGGACGACCAGCCCCGGGCCGCGCTCGACTCCCTCCCGGGAGGGCGCATCGCAACCTCACCGCACGCACAAGCGTGGGAGGGGTGCGGGACGATAAAGCGCAGACCACGCGCGCGGCACATGCGCCCAACCAAGGGCCGGGTGCGTTCCTAATCCCCAAGGGCTGCAAGCCGTCTGGGGAAGGCGCCTCAGATCCGCTCGACCGTCGCCCGGTCGGGGTAGAAGGCGAGGTGGCCCCTGATCCGCTCCACCCCCTCGATCGGGTCCTCATAGCTCCAGGCCGCGTCCTTGATCGTCGTCGACTTGGTGACGATCGAGTAATAGCTCGCCGCGCCCTTCTTGGGGCAGGTCGTCACCGTGTCCGACGAATCGAGGAAGGCCATCGCGATATCAGTGCGGGGAAAGTAGATCACGGGCGGATAGCTGCCCTCGGTAAGCTCCAGCGCTTCCTTGGTCTCGCCCAGGATCGCGCCGCCCGCGCGCACCACCCAGGTGCCCGGTGCCTTGACGATGGTGATGTCGCGTTCGGGCATCGGCCCCTCCCTCAGTCTGACGGACCCCAAGCTAGCGGGAAATCGTGACGGCGCCAGCGCTCAGATCGGTGCGGTCGCGTCGGAAAGCCAGTTTCGGGCGGTTTCCGAGACCCGCGGGCCGATCTTCGCGAACACTTCCGCGTGATAGGCATTCAGCCATGCGCGCTCGTCGGGGGCCAGCATCTCTGCCCGGATCAGCCGGCGGTCGATCGGCGCGAAGGTCAGCGTCTCGAACGACAGCATCTGCCGCTCGGGGTCGGCGGTGTCCAGCGCCGGGGCCTCCTCGACCACGAGGAGGTTCTCGATTCGGATGCCGAAGGCCCCCTCGCGGTAATAGCCCGGTTCGTTCGACAGGATCATGCCGGGTTCCAGCGCGATCTCGGACACGCGCGACAGGCGCTGCGGCCCCTCGTGCACCGAGAGGTACGACCCGACGCCATGCCCGGTGCCGTGGTTGAAATCCTGCCCGACGATCCAGAGGTGATAGCGCGCCAGCGGGTCCAGGTCGCGACCGGCAAGCCCCTTGGGCCAGCGTGCGCGAGAGATCGCGATCATCCCCTGCAGCACCCGGGTGAAGGCGGCCGAGGCCTCTTCCGGCGGGGTGCCGATGGCGACGGTGCGGGTGATGTCGGTGGTGCCGTCGATATACTGCCCGCCGGAATCCACGACGATCAGCTCGCCCTCGGTCAGTGTGCGGTTCGTATCCTCGGTCACGCGGTAATGCATGATCGCGCCGTGCGGGCCTGTGCCGGCGATGGTTTCGAAGCTGATTTCCTTCAGCGCATTGGTGGCGCTGCGGTACCCCTCGAGGCTGGTGACCACGTCGATCTCGGTCAGCCCGCCCTTGGGGGCGGCTTGGTCGAGCCAGCAGAGGAATTCCACCATCGCCGCCCCGTCGCGCAGATGCGCGTCGCGCGCGCCCTGCACCTCGGCCGGGTTCTTGCGCGCCTTGGGCAGAAGGCAGGGATCCTGGCCCCAGCTGACCGGAATCCCGGCCTCTTCCAGCGCACGGCTGACGGCGACGGGGGCGGTCGCGCGGTCGACGCGAACCGGACCGGTCAGCGCGGTCAGCTCCGCCTCGAAATCGGCGGGTGCGTACAGGGTGACGCCCTCGCCCAGATGCGCGCGCACCTCGTCGTCAAGCTTGGCCGGGTCGATGAAGAGCGCCAGCGTCGCGTCGGCATGGAGGATCGCGAAAGCATGCACCACCGGGTTCCGCGCAACGTCGGAGCCACGGATGTTCATCAGCCAGGCAATCGAATCCGGCAGGGTGATGACGCAGGCAGCCTGGCCCTTGGTAGCCATCTGCGCGGCCAGATCGGCACGCTTGTCAGCCGAGGAGACGCCCGCGAATTCAAGAGGCTGCACCGCGACCTTGCCACAGGGCGGGGCGGGCTGATCGTCCCAGATCGCATCCACCGGATTCCCGGCGACCGCAACCAGCGAGGCACCGCTGTCCTTCAGCGCCGCTTCGATCTTGGCGATCTCGTCGGCGGTGTGCAGCCACGGATCGTAGGCAACCTGCCCCTCGGGCAGGTGCTGGGCAATCCAGGGGCCCGGAAGCTCATCCGGCCAGGGCACGGGGGTATAGACCCCAAGATCGACCTGCGATTTCACCTGGGTACGGTAGCGGCCGTCAATGAAGACGCCCGCGACGTCCGGCAGCACGATGCAGAAGCCCGCCGAGCCGGTGAACCCGGTCAGCCAGCCGAGGCGCTCGTCATGCGGTGCCACGTATTCGCCCTGATGGACATCGGCGCGCGGGATGATCATCCCGGCAAGGCCCCGGTCCTTCAGATGGGCACGAAGCGCGGCAAGGCGCGGCGGCCCCTGTTCGGGGCGGGCGGTGACGGTAAAGGTCTGGTACATCAGCGGGCGGCCTTGGCTATTCCCATGATCCGGGCGCGGGCCCGGGGATCCTGGTCGAAGAGGGCGGCGAGTTGCTCGGTCATGGCACCCGCCAGCTGTTCCACGTCGGTGATGGTCACCGCGTGCTGGTAATAGCGCGTCACGTCATGGCCGATGCCGATGGCGATCAGCTCCACCATCCGGCGTTTCTCGACCATGGCGATCACGTCGCGCAGGTGCTTTTCCAGAAAGCTGGCCGGGTTGACCGAGAGGGTGGAATCATCAACCGGCGCGCCGTCGGAAATGACCATCAGGATCTTGCGGGCCTCGGGGCGGGCGGCCATGCGGCGGTGCGCCCATTCCAGCGCCTCGCCGTCGATGTTCTCCTTCAGGAGGCCCTCTTTCATCATCAGGCCGAGGTTGGCGCGCGCCCGGCGCCAGGGCGCATCGGCGGATTTGTAGATGATGTGGCGCAGGTCGTTCAGGCGGCCCGGCGATTGCGGACGGCCGGCGGCAAGCCAGCGCTCGCGGCTTTGCCCGCCCTTCCAGGCGCGGGTGGTGAAGCCCAGGATCTCGACCTTGACGTCGCAGCGTTCCAGCGTGCGGGCCAGAACGTCGGCGCAGATCGCGGCGATGGAGATCGGGCGGCCGCGCATGGAGCCCGAATTGTCGAGGAGCAGCGTCACCACCGTATCGCGGAACTCGGTGTCTTTCTCCTGCTTGAAGCTGAGCGGCGTGGTGGGGTTCGCGACCACGCGGGCAAGGCGGCCCGCGTCGAGGATGCCTTCCTCCAGATCGAACAGCCACGAGCGGTTCTGCTGCGCCTGCAACCGGCGCTGAAGCTTGTTGGCCAGCCGCCCCACCGCACCTTTCAGCGGGTCGAGCTGCTGATCGAGATAGGCGCGCAAGCGTTCGAGTTCGGCCGGCTCGGCCAGATCCTCGGCCTTGATCTCCTCGTCGAAATCGGTGGTGTAGACGGTGTAATTCGGGTCAGCGTCGGAATGCGCGGGCGGCGGCGGCGGCTCCAGCGGGGCGTCGGCATCCGGCATCTCGGTGTCTTCCGACATGTCGGTGTCGGCGTCGTCCTCCATCGAGACCTGGGCCTGGCTGTCGTCTTGCTGTTCCTCCTGGGATTGCTCGGGCGAGGCCTCGGCCTCTTCCTGCTCATCCTCCTGGCCCTGGCTGTCGGGGTTCTCCTCGTCTTCCTCGGCCTGGTCCTGGTTGTCGTCCTCGTCCTCGAAATCCGGGTCTTCGCCGAGTTGGTCGCCGTAGCCCAGATCCTGGATCACCTTGCGCGAGAACCGGGCGAAGGCGGTCTGGTCCATCAGCACGTCGTTGATGTCTTCCAGCGTGCCGCCGGCCTGTTCCTCGATGAAGCCGCGCCAGAGGTTCATCACGTTGTCGGCGCCCTTCGGCAGGGGGCGCCCGGTGGCGAGGTGGCGCACGAGATAGCCCGCGGCGGTGGCGAGCGGCGCGTCCTCGGCCCGCGTGATCTGGTCATAGCCCTTGCGCGCGGCCTCGGCGCCGATCTTGGCGTCGATGTTCTTGGCCGTGCCCGGCATGGTGTGGGCGCCCACGGCCTCGCACCGCGCGGTCTCCATCGCCTCGTAGAGGTCGCGGGCCATCTGGCCCGAGGGCTCGTAGCGGGCGTGGGTCTTGGCGTCGTGGTAGCGGTGGCGCAGCGCGTAGGCATCGGCGGTGCCGCGGGCAAGCAGAACCTCGTCCGCGGACATGCGGCGGCTGACCTGCGGCAGGCGCATCGCATCGCGCGTCAGCCCCGGCGGGTCGACCGAGTAGGTGACGCCCAGGTCGGGATCGTCCGCCATGGTGCGGGCGGCCTCGGCCAGGGCCTTCTTGAAGGGATCGGCTGGGTTGTCGCTGGGCTTCGTCATAGGGGAAGGTAAAGCACCGCCCCGCGGCCCCCGCAAGCGCGAAAGCGCGGGCAGGGGGGCGCGTCGATGCCTCGCCGGGCCCTTGCGGGCCCTCGCCGACCCCTCGTCGGGCGCCGACGCCTCTCCTCGTCTGTGCGGCGCGGAGAGGCGGGGCGCGTGAGGGGTGGCCGGGTGGTGCCCCCGGGGGGCGGGGGGGGGCAGTGCCCGGGGGGGCAGTACCGGTGTTCGCTAAAGGGCATCAGGCCCCGAGGCGTGCCGCCCCGGTCGCCAGATCGGCAAGCAACGCCACGTGAACGTCAAGCGCGTCGATCACCGGGTAGCCCGGATCATGCCCGTCGAAGGCAAGCCCGAGGTCGGTGCCGCCCAGCACCACCGCCTCGGCACCCTGATCCTCCACCATGCGCCGCCCGGCCTCGAACAGCGTGCGGCGCTGCGCGTCCGAGCATGTGCCAGCCACGGCGATGTCCTGATAGAGCTGACCGATACGGTCGATCTCGTCGCTGTCGGGCGCCGTGGGCGCGACCGCGCGGGTGCGGCTGAGCTGGCCGTAAAACCCGGTGCGCATCACCACCCGGGTCCCGAGGATGCCGACACTCCCCAGCCCCCGGCCCGCGAAATGGGCGTCGAGCGGGGCGATCGCCGAGACCAGCGGCAGGGCCGAGATCGCCGCCGTCTCGTCAAAGCAGAAATGCCCGCCGAGCGAGGTGATCGCCGCGCAATCGGCGCCCGCGGCGGCGAGGCGGTCGATCAGGCGCCGGTAGATCTCGGCCTGTTCGCCGCGCCGGTCGGCGAGGTTGTTGGCGATCAGCTCATGGATGTCGGCCTGCACGATCGTCAGCTCCAGCCGCCCGCCGCGCGCGGCGACGGCGGCACAGAGCCTTTGGTAATAGACCACCGTGGCGGCGGGACCGATGCCGCCGATCAGGCCGATGTGCATGTCATGCCTCCCATGACGCGTTCTGCAGAACGACGCGGTGGCCGTCCGGGTCCTCATAGGTGCGCCCGCGCCGGTCCCAGTATGGATTGAACGAAGCGACCGGCGCATGGCCTGCGGCTTCCATCCTCGTGCAGGCATCGCGCCATTCGGCCGGGTCGGGGAGGTAGAGCACCAGGAGGTTGTCCTCGGTCGGCGCCTCGCCTGCCGCATGGCCCTCGCGCCGGGTGAATTCCAGGTGCCAGGGCGCGGAGGGATGCCCCAGCATCACCCCGTCGAAACCATCGTGGCAGGTGACGCCGCCCAGCACCGAAAGGCCGAGCCCGTCGCGGTAGAAGGCGGTAACCGGCCCAAGCCGGTCGGTAGGGCGCGCGACCCGCAGGATCGGGGTCGCGGCCATCCCGCTCACCGCATCGCGGTGGAGACGGCGCTTTCCGGCAGTTCCTCGTCGAAGCAGCGCTGGTAGAACTCGGCCACCGTCTGGCGCTCCAGCTCGTCGCACTTGTTGAGGAAGGTCAGGCGGAAAGCATAGCCGATGTTGCGGAAGATCTCGGCGTTCTGGGCCCAGTTCAGCACCGTCCGCGGCGACATCACGGTCGACAGATCGCCGTTCATGAAGGCGGTGCGTGTCATGTCCGCCACCGTCACCATCTGGCCGATCTGCTTGCGGCCCTTCTCGGTGTTGTAATGCGGGTTCTTGGCCAGCACGATCGCGGTCTCGGCGTCGTGCGACAGATAGTTCAGCGTCGACACCAGCGACCAGCGGTCCATCTGCGCCTGGTTGATCTGCTGCACGCCGTGATAGAGGCCGGTCGTGTCGCCCAGACCCACCGTGTTCGAGGTGGCGAACAGGCGGAAATAGGGGTTCGGCGTGATCACCTCGTTCTGGTCCAGCAGCGTCAGCTTGCCGTCATGTTCCAGCACGCGCTGGATCACGAACATCACGTCGGCCCGGCCCGCATCGTATTCGTCGAAGACGATGGCGGTGGGGTTGCGCAGCGCCCAGGGCAGGATGCCTTCCTGGAACTCGGTCACCTGCACGCCGTCGCGCAGCTTGATCGCATCCTTGCCGATCAGGTCGATCCGGCTGATGTGGCTGTCGAGGTTGACGCGCACGCAGGGCCAGTTCAACCGCGCCGCGACCTGTTCGATATGGGTCGACTTGCCGGTGCCGTGATAGCCCTGGATCATGACGCGGCGGTTGTAGGCAAAGCCCGCCAGGATCGCCAGCGTCGTGTCCGGGTCGAACTTGTAGGTCGTGTCGATCTCGGGCACGCGGTCGGTGCGCTCGGCGAAGCCCTTCACCTTCATATCGGTGTCGATGCCGAAGACCTCGCGGACCGAAATCTCTTCGGTGGGTTTCGCGTTCATATCCATCGTGCCGTCCGCCATGTGTCTGCCTCAACGTGCCCGGGCGCCGGCCCGGAAAAATCCAACCCTCGTTTGATGGAGCATTTGCCGCAGGGGTGCAAGGGGAGGGGGCGATGGGAGAGGAGGATCCGAACGCCGGGCCGGATGCGCGGCCCGGGAAGCCGGCACCAAAGAGTTTTCAGAAAACTCTTTGCAAATTCCTTCGAAAGGAATTTGGGCCCGCCCCGCCGCCGCGTCTCAATCCCGGAAGTTGCGGCTGTCCTTGATCTGGTCCCAGGCCCAGACGACCTCCTGCAGGCGGTCCTCGTCCTCGCGCTTGCCACCATTCATGTCGGGGTGCAGATCCTTCACCAGGCTCTTGTACTGCTTGCGGATCTCGACCCGGGTCCAGGTGTCGCGGGCCTCGAGGATCTCGATCGCCTTGCGCTCGGTGGGCGGCAGCTTGCGGGTCGCGCCGGAGGGGTTGGCCTTGCCCGGGTTGCGGGTCGCGTTCTCGCCCAGGATCTCGTGCGGGTCCTCGACGCCCAGCCGGTGCCAGGCACGGGTTTCCTTGGCGTCGGCGAAGGGTTTCGTCGCGCGGCCCCAGACCCGGTCGTTGTCGAGCATCTGCTCGAACTCTTCCTCGGTCTGACCCGAGAAGAAGTTCCACTTGAGGTTATATTCGCGCACGTGGTCGCGGCAGAACCAGCGGTATTCGTCGAGGTGGTCGGGCGAGCGCGGCGCGCGGTATTGCCCGGCTTCGGTGCAGCCCGGATGTTCGCAGACCCGCGTCGACGTCTCGAAGGCGCCCGACATGCCGCGCTTTCCGCGGTTGCGGCGCTTCTTGTCCGACGAGACGCTTATGTCGAATTCGAAGGGGGAACCTTTGGTCATCTAGCTGCCTTTCCGACTCGGACGCATGAGTTTAGGGTTTTTCCCGACCAGTTGAAGGGGTTGACAGGCAGAAAGTGCCGATCCCCGGGGAGGAAGAATGAGCGTAACGCAAGAGATCGAGACCCGTCTGCGCGATGCCTTCGCACCGCGGGAATTGGAGGTGGTCGACGACAGCGCGCGCCACCGCGGCCATGCCGGATACCGTGAGGGCGGAGAGAGCCATTTCAACGTCACGATCCGTGCGCCCGCCTTCGAGGGGATGAGCCGGATCGCCCGTCACAGGGCGGTTCATTCCGCCCTTGGGCGCGACCTTGTCGGGCGAATCCACGCGCTGGCCCTGACCATCGAGGCCTGAGCGTCGAAGTCTGACTATCGGTGTCTGCGCCGGGGGCGTGTCAGTCGGCGGGTGACTCGCCGCGGGCCGGGCCTACGGCGGGGGCCTTGCCGCCCTCGTCCTCGCGCGAGGAGACAAGGCGCGGCCCCTCGGCGCGCGGTGTCTCGGTGCGGTTCGGTTCGGTTCTGTGCGGCTCGGTGCGGGAGGCCTCTGGGCGAGGGGCCGAGATCACGCTCGGCATCCGGTTGCCGGCGGGGATGTCGGGCGCCTGGGTGTCGTCCATCGGGTCGAAGCTGGGGGCTGCGCGACCCTCGTCCTCGATCACCCGGCGGAACACCAGCATGTTCTGGAAGGTCGTGGTGCGCCCGGTCAGGCCCGAGCGTTCCTCGCAGGGCAGGGTTTCGGCGCGCAGGTAATCCCAGCCGTCACGCCCCATGCGGTTCATGAGCGAGGCCAGCGCATGGGCGAAGCGGTCCTCGGTCTGCTTGGCCCCGCGCGCCTTTTCGCCGCGCCGCGGGGCGGGCACCACCTTGTATTCGTAGCGGGTCGTCACGCGGGTCATGGGTAAGGGCCTCCGGGTCGCAGAATGGCGCCACCTTAAACGTTTTGCCCACCCGAGGCCAAGGCACCATCGGCCGGGCCTGCCTTCGGTGGCGGCCTGTCCGGCGGGAACGCGCCGCCGGGCAGGAGGTTCCCCTGTCTTTCCCACCTCCGGTTCCGCGTCAGCCCCCGGCCGTGGCCCGTATCGCGCGCAGCGACGGGGCAGGACAGGGGTGGGGCAAGTCAGGGGCGGGGCAAGTCAGGGGCGGCGCAAGGGCCGTGGGCGCCGGCAGCAATTCACCATCGGCCGATCAGAAGTCGCCGTTCGCGCCCTTCTTCATGATGTCGAGGATGACCTCGCGCACGTGAAGCGCCTCTTTCTTCAGATCCGGCGGCAGCGGTTTGCCGCCCCAGATCATCATGTCCATGTTCAGGGAATAGAGCCAGAGCTGCCCCGACTTGTCCTCGACCAGCGCGATGCGGCAGGGCAGGTAGGCACTGTAGGCCTCGGAATAATCGACCATCTTCGCCGCGGTCAGCGGGTTGCAGTAGAGGTAGATCTTGAGCTTGCGCCAGGGCTTGCCCTGCATCGCCGAGACCTGGTCTCCAAGCGGCAGGTTGCCCACGTCCTTGATGTTGTCTGCAAGAGCGGCGGACTGGATCGACTGGTCGACATCATCGAAGCTCAGCCCCGCCTTGACCTTGGCCTTCCACACCGTCGCCTCCGCCGCGTTGCCGGTGGCGGCCAGTGTCTTGGCCATGTTCCAGTAGACGCCCGGCGCCTTCGGGTCGAGGTCGCGGAAACTCCACGCGACCCAAAGCACAGCGACGAGCGCGACAACGCCGATGATCGCCATCAGGTTTCTCAGAAACGTCATGAAGGCCCTCCCTGTCCTCATGGCTGCATGCGCCACGGCCTAGGGGGCACCCGGCCGCGACCTTTTGTCAACCCGTGATATTCGAATGCGTCTATCCAATGGCGGCCGCCCCCGTGAAGCGGGGGAGGCGTCGTGCGGGCGCGGTGACGGGGGCTCAGAGCCCCAGTTTCTGCGCCACCAGTTCGGTCACGACCTTGGGGTTGGCCTTGCCGCCGGTGGCCTTGAGGACCTGCCCGGTGAACCAGCCCGCAAGTTTCGGATTGGCCTTGGCCTTTTCCACCTGCGCCGGGTTCGCGGCGATCACCTCGTCCACCGCCGCCTCGATCGCGCCGGTGTCGGTGACCTGCTTCATCCCGCGGTCCTCGACGATCTTCGCGGGATCGCCGCCCTCGGTATAGACGATCTCGAACAGGTCCTTGGCGATCTTGCCCGAGATGTCGCCCTTCTGGATCAGGTCGACGATGCCGCCCAGCTGCGCGGCCGAGACCGGGCTGTCGGTGATCTCGTGGCCTTCCTTCTTCAGCCGGCCGAACAGCTCGTTGATGACCCAGTTCGCGGCCATCTTGCCGTCGCGCCCTTCGGCCACCTTCTCGAAGAAACGCGCGGAATCGAGTTCCGCGGTCAGCACCGAGGCGTCGTAATCGGTCAGGCCGAAATCGGCCATGAAGCGGGCCTTCTTGGCGTCCGGCAGCTCCGGCATCGCGGCTGCGATGTCGTCGACCCAACCCTGTTCGATCTCCAGCGGCAGGAGGTCGGGGCAGGGGAAGTAACGGTAGTCGTGCGCCTCTTCCTTCGACCGCATCGACCGCGTCTCGCCCTTGTCGGGATCGTAGAGGCGGGTTTCCTGGTCGATCTTGCCGCCGTCTTCCAGGATCGCGATCTGGCGCCGGGCCTCGTAGTCGATGGCCTGCTGGATGAACCGCATGGAGTTCATGTTCTTGATCTCGCAACGCGTGCCGAGATGGCCGAAATCCTGGGTTTCCTGGTACTTCTCATAGGCACCCGGCAGGCAGACCGAGACGTTGACGTCGGCGCGCAGGTTGCCGTTCTGCATGTTGCCGTCGCAGGTGCCGAGGTAGCGCAGGATCTGGCGCAGCTTGCCGACATAGGCGGCGGCCTCTTCCGGGCCGCGGATGTCGGGGCGCGAGACGATTTCCATCAGCGCGACGCCGGTGCGGTTGAAATCGACGAAGGACATGGTGGGATCCATGTCGTGGATCGACTTGCCCGCGTCCTGTTCGAGGTGGATCCGCTCGATCCGGACCAGCCGCGCGACGCCCGGGCCCATCTCGACCAGCACCTCGCCCTCGCCCACGATCGGGTGGTAGAGCTGGCTGATCTGGTAGCCCTGCGGCAGGTCGGGGTAGAAGTAGTTCTTGCGGTCGAAGGCCGAGGTCAGGTTGATCGCGGCCTTGAGGCCGAGGCCGGTGCGGACCGCCTGCTCGACGCAGAAATCGTTGATCACGGGCAGCATACCGGGCATCGCCGCGTCGACGAAGGAGACGTTGGAATTCGGCTCCGCCCCGAAGGCGGTCGAGGCGCCGGAGAACAGCTTGGCGTTCGACGAGACCTGGGCGTGGATCTCCATCCCGATCACCAGCTCCCAGTCGTGCTTGGCGCCGGTGATGCGTTTCGGCTTGGGCGTGTCGAAGGTCAGGTCGAGCATGGCGGCATCCTTTGCGTCTTGCCCGGGTGTTCTAGGCGCAACTTCGCAAGGGAGCAAGCGGGTGGAGGGGGAGAGAGGGGGGCGCTGCCCCCCTCGCCGCGATGCGGCTCACCCCCCGGGATATTTTCGAGCAGAAAGTGGGGGGCGGGGATCCGAGAGCCGGAGGCGGGGTCAGGCGATCTTGTAGCTTTCCCAGCCGATCTCGCCGCCCCAGCGCCAGGCGGCGAGCATCGGGCGGGTGTCGGTGCGCGAGGCATGCGGGGCGAAGGACGGGTGGAAGATCACCGCGCCGGGGCCGTGGAGCGTGTGCGCGGCGTGGTCGAGGCTCCAGCCACCCTCGCCTGCGAGCACGAGGTAGGTTTCCTCGGCGGCATGGGTGCGGACGGGATAGTCGACGCCGGCTCCTTGCCAGAACAGGCCGATGCGGGCGCGGGTGTCGT
This sequence comes from Acidimangrovimonas sediminis, assembly GCF_002871005.1. Classification (GTDB taxonomy): domain Bacteria; phylum Pseudomonadota; class Alphaproteobacteria; order Rhodobacterales; family Rhodobacteraceae; genus Acidimangrovimonas; species Acidimangrovimonas sediminis. The sequence continues at coordinate 88,726 of NZ_PHSN01000024.1, read as the reverse complement.
GGATCAGCCCCTCGGGGCCCACTAGTTCGGCAGTCAGCATGCGGCGGGCGACCGCCTCGGGGATCTTTCCGTCGTCGAGACCTGCGTGGTACCAGGGGATCAGCGGACCCGCCGCATGGATCGCCGCCGCGAGCGGATGGGCGCCGGGGGCGAGGCCGTCCACGGGGGGCATCGTGCGGTCGGTCAGGATCGGCTGGTCGGTGAGGCGCCCCAAGGCCTCGCCGAGGACGAGGGCGGCCTCGGTGCCGCCGTCGCGGCCCTCGTTGGCATAGAGAAACTGCAGCCCGAGGAGCAGCAGGGCCAGTGCGTCTTGCGGTGTCATCGCGGCCTCTCCCCGATGCGGTGTCGGGGCGAGGATGACACCGGGTGAGTCGCGCGTCGTCGCGATGAGCGACCTGGGGAATGTCGAAAACCGGAGGCCCGAACGCGACACACGTGTCGCGCACGGAAGGCCGGATTGCGACCCGTGGGTCGCGTTCGGGACAGCCGGGCCAGGACAGCCGGGCCGGGACAGCCCGGGCGGGCCGGGCCGGGCCGGACGGGTAGGGGGGGCGGGGCCTAACGGCCGCCGGAGACGTCGAGGGTGGTGCCGGTGACGTAGGAGGCCCCGTCGGACATCAGCCACAGGATCGCCGCCGCGATTTCCTGCGCGCTGCCCACGCGCTGCATCGGCACGTTGGAGGCGAGGCGCCGGGCGCGGTCGGCATCGCCGCCCTTGGCGTGGATCGCCGTCTCGATCAGGCCGGGGCGGACGGCGGCGACGCGGACGCCCTCGGCCGCCACCTCGTCGGCAAGGCCCTTGGTCAGCGCGTCGATCGCGGCCTTGGAGGCGGCATAGTCCACGAACTGGTTGGCCGCCCCCAGCCGTGCCGCGACCGAGGAGACGTTGACGATCACCCCGCCCGCGCCGCCGTGGCGCGTCGACATCCGGCGCACGGCGAGACCGGCGAGGCGCATCGGGGAGATGCTGTTGACCTGGAACATCCGGGCGAGGCGGGCGTAGTCCATCTCGTCGACACGGGCGGCGACGTCGACGATGCCGGCATTGTTGACCAGCGCGTCCAGCCTGTCGAACTCTGCATCGAAGGCGGCCATCAGGGCTTCCGGCCCGTCCGGTGCCGCCATGTCTGCCTGCAGGACGGCGGCCCGGGCGCCGGCGGCGCGGCAGGCCTCGGCGGTGGCGTCGGCGCCCGCTCGGTCACGGCCGTAGGCGACGGCAACATCGTATCCGGCGGAGGCGGCGGCGAGGGCGGTGGCGGCGCCGATGCCGGCGCTGGCCCCGGTGACGAGGGCGACCTTACGCATCGTCAGCCCCCCGCATCCGCGCGACCATCTCGCCGAGGTCGCGGCTCAGGCCCGGGGTGGCGGCGATCCGCGCCAGTTCCTCCCGGATCAGTCCCTGGCGGTCGGCATCGTAACGCGCCCAGCTGTCGAAGGCCGTCGAGAGCCGCGCCGCGGTCTGCGGGTTCAGCGGGTCGACCTTGATCAGCCAGTCGGCAAGGAAGCGGTAGCCCGCGCCCGAGGCATGGTGGAACCCCGCCGCGTTCGCGGCGACGGCGCCCAGCACGCTGCGCAGGCGGTTGGGGTTTTTCCAGTCGAAATCTGCGCGTTCGGTCAGGGCGGTTGCGGTGGCGGCGCAGGCTTCGGGCGCGGCCATGATCACCTGCAGGGTGAACCACTTGTCCATCACCAGCGGGTCGTCCTTCCAGCGCGCCTCGAAGGCCGCAAGCTCGGCCTCGCCGCGGCCGATGTCGAGAAGCGCGGTGAGGGCCTGAAGGCTGTCGGTCATGTTGTCGGCGGCGGCGAATTGCGCCGTGGCCGCCGTGCCGCCGTCGGTGCGGGTGAGATAGGCCAGCGCCGCACCGCGCAGCGCCCGCTTGCCCGCGGGGGCGGCCTCGGGCGTGTAGGGGCCGGCGACCGCCATCGCGGCGTAGGTCGCGGGCAGGTCGGCCCCCAGATGGGCAGCGATCGCATCCTTCAGCGCCTCGCGCACGCGGTGGATCTGCGCGGGATCGGGCACGTGGCCGGTCGCGTGAAGCGTCTGGGCCATGTCGTCCTCGGAGGGAAGCCGCAGCGCCAGCGCGCGGAACGCGGGGTCGAGGCTGTCGTCGCGAAGGATCGCCTTGATCCCGTCAAGGTATCCCGGCGCGGGGGCGGCACCTTCGGTCACCATCCGCGCAAGAACCTCCTTGGCGAGGCTGCGGCCGGATTCCCAGCGGTTGAACGGGTCGGTGTCATGAGCGAGGAGGAAGGCGCGCTCCTCGGCCGTGGTGGCGCGTTCCAGGACCACCGGCGCGGAAAAGCCGCGCAGGATCGACGGCACGGGCCGTGCCGACAGCCCCTCGAAGGCAAAGCTCTGCCGGGCCTCGGTCATCTCCAGCACCCGGGTCGGCACCACTTCGTCGCCGTTCGGGTTCAGCAGGCCCACGGCGATGGGGATCACCCGGGGGGGCTTCTCCGGCTGGCCGGGCGTCGGCGCGGTTTCCTGCTCGAACGTAAGGGTATAGACGCCGTCGTTGAAGTCTTCCTCGACGCGAAGATGCGGTGTGCCGGCATCGGTGTACCAGCGCTTGAACTGGGCGAGGTCGCGGCCCGTGGCGTCCTCGAATACCTTCAGCCAGGCCTCGATCGTCGTGGCCTCGCCGTCGTGACGCTCGAAATACAGATCCAGCGCGCGGCGATAGCCGTCATCTCCCACGAGACGCTTGAGCATGCCGATCACCTCGGCGCCCTTCTCATAGACGGTGGCGGTGTAGAAGTTGTTGATTTCCTGGTAGGAGCTGGGCCGCACCGGGTGTGAAAGCGGCCCCGCATCCTCGCGGAACTGGCGCGCGCGGAGCGTCAGCACGTCCTCGATCCGCTTGACCGCGTGGCTGCGCATGTCGCCCGAGAAGGACTGGTCGCGGAACACTGTCAGCCCTTCCTTCAGGCAGAGCTGGAACCAGTCGCGGCAGGTGATGCGGTTGCCGGTCCAGTTGTGGAAATACTCATGCGCGATGATCGCCTCGATCCGGGCGAAATCGTCGTCGGTCGCCGTCTCGGGCGAGGCCAGAACGTATTTGGAGTTGAAAATGTTCAACCCCTTGTTCTCCATCGCGCCCATATTGAAGTCATCGACTGCGACGATGTTGAAAATGTCCAAGTCGTATTCGCGGCCATAGGTGTCCTCGTCCCACGTCATGGAGCGTTTCAGCGCCCCCATCGCGTAGGCGCAGCGATCCTCGTCGCCCTTGCGGACCCAGATGTTCAGCTCCACCGTGCGGCCCGACCGGGTGCGGAAGAAATCCTGGTGCGCCACGAGGTCGCCCGCCACCAGCGCGAACAGATAGGCGGGCTTGGGCCAGGGGTCCTCCCATTCGGCCCAGCCGGGGCCCGCGTTCACCGGGTCCCCGTTCGACAGGAGCACCGGCAGATCGCTCTCGATCGTCACCCGGAAGGGGGCCATCACGTCGGGCCGGTCGGGGTAGAAGGTGATCTTGCGAAAGCCTTCCGCCTCGCACTGGGTGCAGTACATGCCCTTCGACATGTACAGCCCCTCGAGCGCGGTGTTCGAGGCGGGCGCGATCTCGACCTCGGCCTCGAAGAGGAAGGCGCCGCGGGGCAGGGCGTCCGCCGGCAGGGTCAGCCCGGTCGCGTCCGGCGCGGCGTCGATCGCCACCCCGTCGACCACCGCCGAGATCAGGCGCAGATCCTCGCCGTCGAGGCGCAGGTCGGCCTGACCCGCCACGGCATCGGCGCGGGCGGGATTCGGCACGAAGCGGATCGCCGACCGCACCCGGGTCGCCCCGGGGTCGAGGGTGAAGTGCAGCGCGACCTCTTCGACAAGATGGCTGGGCGGCATGTAATCGGCCAGACGGACCGTTTGCGGGGCGGCATCCTTCATCGCACTCTCCTTGGCTCCTGTGCCATGTGTAGGCCAAGGAGCGGCGGGCGCAAGGTGGGGCGGCTCAGGCCCGGGCGGGGCCCTGCGCGTCGAGGCCCCGCGCGTAGTCGACAAGCTGATCGACCACCGTGCCCCACCCATCGTGAAAGCCCATGGCGCGGTGTTTCTCGGCGGTTTCGGCGGTGCGGTGGCGGGCGATCGCGGTATAGGCGGTGCCGCCCCCGGGCGCGTCCGACAGCAGGAGAAGCGCGGTCATGAACGGGTCGGGCGCGGGCTTCCATCCCTCGCTGTAGGCATCGGTGAAGACCAGCTTCTCGCCGGAGATCAGTTCGAGGTAGACGCCCTCGTTCTGCATCTCGCGGCCCTCGACCTCGAAGGTGGTGTCGAACCGGCCGCCGACCCGCAGGTCGATCTCGCACCGGGTCACCCTGTGGGGCTTCGGCACGAAGAAGTTCACCAGGTGCCCGGGCGTCGTCCAGCACTCCCACACGAGGGCGCGGGGCACCGGGATCGTGCGGGTCAGGTGCAGGTCGGTCTCGGGGTCGAGGGTCTTGATCAGCGCGGGTTCCATGGCCGGTCTCCTCCTTGCCATCGGGAATGGAGGCGGTCGAAAGACGGCGCCCCGGTGCGGGATCAGCTGCGCGACAGCGCCGCGGTCATCACGCCCATTCCGATCAGCGCGCCGCCGCCGGTGCGGTTCATCGCGCGCAGCACGCCGGGCCGCCGGATCCGGCTGCGCAGCCGGTCGGCAAGCAGCGCGTAGATCAGCGCGTTCGCGGCGGCGAGGCCCACGAAGGTTGCGATCAGCTCGGCGAATTGCGGGGCGAGGGGCGCGCCGGGGCTCAGGAACTGCGGCACGAAGGCGATGAAGAAGGCGATCGACTTGGGGTTCAGCGCCGTCACGGTGGCGGCATGGGCAAAGACCCTGCGGGCCTCCTTCGGCGTCGCCTCGGGGATCTCGAGGCCGCGCGGCGCGCTGCGCAGCAGCTTGACGCCCAGCCAGACCAGATAGAGGGCGCCGATCCACTTGAGCGCGGTGAACAGTTCGGCCGAGGCCATCACCAGCGCGCCGAGACCGAGGAGCGAGGCGCTCATCGCGACGAAATCCCCAAGCGCGACGCCAAGTGCCATCGCGAGGGCGACCCGCCGGCCCTGACTCAGCGCGTAGGAGATCACCAGCAGGATGGTCGGCCCGGGGATCATCAGAAGGACGGTCGCGGCGGCGACGAAGGCAAGCCAGAGGTGGAACGTCATGGGGGGCTCCTCCCGTTGCGGGAGATATGGCCTCCTCCCGTTTCGGGGGGAAGCCAGCCATGCCGCGGGCGCGCCTGTCAAGCGCGACGGCGGGGTCGGGGCTCCGGGCCGGGGCCGCCGCCTCAGCGCCGCGGCTGCACCCCATCGCCCTCCAGGCGGGGGTCGGCGTCCCCGCGGCAGGGAAGGTGTTCGATCACCTGCACGACATCGTCGAGCGTGATCCGGGGGTAATGCGCCTGCATTCCTGCCAGCATTATCCGCGGCGGCCAGACGTCGGCACGGCCGACAAGATCGGCTGCGGCGCGCAGCGGAACGTCGGTCACCCGGATCACTTCCACCACCGCGCGCCGGCCGGTGCCTTCGCAGACATAGGTCATCGGTCCCGTCACGATCCGCGGCTCGCGCCAGCGGATCGTCACGGTCTTGTCGCCCGACAGGACCGCGGGAAAGAGCCGCGCGGTGACCGGCACTTCCTGCATCAGAAGAACGCCTGAAGCCCCGTCTGCGCCCGGCCCAGGATCAGCGCGTGCACGTCGTGGGTGCCCTCGTAGGTGTTCACCGTCTCGAGGTTGACCATGTGGCGGATCACCTGGAATTCCTCGGAAATCCCGTTGCCGCCGTGCATGTCGCGGGCCATCCGGGCGATATCCAGCGCCTTGCCGCAATTGTTGCGCTTGATGATCGAGATCATCTCGGGCGCGGCTTCGGCTTGATCCATCAGCCGGCCCACCTGAAGCGCGCCCTGCAGGCCCAGCGTGATCTCGGTCATCATGTCGGCCAGCTTCTTCTGGAACAGCTGGGTCTGCGCCAGCGGCTTGTTGAACTGCTTGCGGTCAAGGCCATACTGACGCGCCGCGTGCCAGCAGAACTCCGCCGCGCCCATGGCGCCCCAGGCGATGCCGTAACGCGCCCGGTTGAGGCAGCCGAACGGCCCCTTCAGCCCCTCGACGAAGGGCAGCAGGGCATCCTCGCCCACCTCGACGTCCTGCATCACGATCTCGCCGGTGATCGAGGCGCGCAGGCTGATCTTGCCGCCGATCTTGGGCGCCGAAAGCCCTTTCATGCCCTTGTCCAGCACGAAGCCGCGGATCTTGCCGCCATGGGCCTCGGACTTGGCCCAGACCACGAAGACATCGGCGATCGGCGCGTTCGAGATCCACATCTTGGAGCCGTTCAGCACATATCCGCCGTCGGTCTTCTTCGCGACCGTCTTCATCCCCGCCGGGTCCGACCCGGCGTCGGGCTCGGTCAGGCCGAAGCAGCCGATCCATTCGCCCGAGGCAAGCTTGGGCAGATATTTCTGCCGCTGCGCCTCGGTCCCGTAGGCGTAGATCGGGTACATCACCAGTGAGGATTGCACCGACATCATCGACCGGTAACCCGAATCCACCCGCTCGATCTCGCGCGCCACCAGACCATAGGCCACGTAGCCCGCGCCGATCCCGCCGTATTCCTCGGGGATGGTCACGCCCAGAAGGCCCATCTCGCCCATCTCGGCAAAGATCGCGGGGTCGGTCGCCTCGTTGCGGAAGGCCTCGATCACCCGCGGCTGGAGCTTTTCCTGCGCGTAAGAACGGGCGGCGTCGCGCATCATGCGCTCATCCTCGGTAAGCTGCGCGTCGAGGCGCAGCGCATCCTCCCAGTCGAAGCGCCCGAGGTCGGGGGCGTCCTTGGCCTTCAGCTTGGGGCGGGCCTGTTCGGGGGTGTCGGTGACGGCGGTGTCCATGTCGATCTCCTCTCGAGTCTGGGGCGGAGTCTTGCACGGTCGGCGCCCGGGGTCTAACGAAACCCTGTCTTGGGGTCATGAGGAAAACTCATATGTCCATCGCCCGCCGCTACCTGCCTTCGATCGCCGCGTTGACCGCGCTGGAGGCCGTCGCGCGCCTTGGAACGGCCTCTGCGGCGGCGCAGGAGCTGTCTTTGACGCAGGGCGCGGTCAGCCGACAGATCCGTGCGTTGGAAGAACAGCTTGGCGTCACGCTCATGATCCGCGAGCGGCAGCGGCTGGTGCCCACGGCGGCGGCGGCGGATTACGTGGCCGAGGTGAGAAAGGCGCTGGGTCTTTTGTCGAGCGCGGCCCTGACGCTGAAGACGAACCCACGGGGCGGCAACCTGAACCTCGCCATCCTGCCGGCCTTCGGGATGCACTGGCTGGCGCCGCGGCTGGCGGATTTCGCGGCCCGGCATCCGGAGGTGAACGTCAACCTCTCGACCCGGCTCCGCCCGTTCGACTTTGCCGGAACCTCGTTCGATGCGGCGATCCACTACGGGCGGCGCGACTGGCCGGGGGTGCGCTATCTCAAGCTGATGGACGAGGAGATCCTTGCGGTCGCGGCGCCGTCGCTTCTGCCGCGTCCGCTGGCCGCGCCGGAGGAGGTGCTGACCCAGCCGCTTCTGCAACTGGAAAGCCGGACGGGCGACTGGGGGCGTTGGCTTGCGCATCACGGACGCACCGGGTTTCGGCCGGGGGGGATGCTGTTCGACCATTTCGCCACCATGACGCAGGCGGCGATTCACGGGCTGGGGCTGGCGTTGCTGCCGCAGTTCCTGATCGGGCGCGACCTGGCGGAGGGGCGGCTGGTGCCGGCCCATGGCGGGCCGGTCCGGGCGCTTGGCTCCTATTACCTGGTCTGGCCCGAGGAGCGGCCCTTGCGGGGGCCGCTCGCCAGTTTTCGCGACTGGGCCGAGGGGCAGGCCGATCCGGGCGCGGAATAGGTGTGGGGCAGGCCCATTCAGCCCATGAAGCTCTTGATCGACAGCGCATTTCCCAGGTGATGCAGGTTATCGCGCAGCGCCTCGCGCGTCACCGATCCGCCAAGGCAGACCCGCAGCGCCTCGACCGGCGTGCCGGTCACGGTGAAGGCGTCGGAGGGCATCAGGCCGAGCCTGCGCCCGGCAAACCGTGCCACGATGTCGGCCCGTCCCACCCCCTCGGGGAGGGTGAGCCACAGGTTGAAGGCGTTCGGCGCGCTGGCGAAGGTGCAGCCCTCCAGCGCCTCGGCGGCCAGCGCCTGGCGCGCGGCCGTCTCGGACCGGATGAAGCGGCGGATGCCGTCGGCGGTGCCGTCCTCGATCCACTGGGTCGTCAGTGCCATCGACAGCGGTGAGGGCATGACCGACAGCGCCCGGATCGCCTGCGCCAGCCTGAACGCGCATTTCGCCGAAGGCGCGACGGTGAAGGCCAGCCGCAACCCCGCGCCGATGCATTTGGCCAGGCCGCCGATATGCCAGGTTAGGTCCGGCACCGAGACCGCGATCGGCGCGGGCGCGCGCTTGGGGATGAAGCCGTAGGCGTCATCCTCGATCAGCGTCAGCTCGTGTTCGCGCAGGATCTCGGCCAGTTCCAGCCGCCGTGCCTCGGGCACGGTCAGCGTGGTCGGGTTCTGCAGCGTGGGGTTGAGGTAGAGCGCCTTGGGCCGGTGCTCGGCGATGGCCCGGTCGAGCGCCTCGGGCGTGACGCCGCTCGCGTCCATCTCCAACCCCACCAGATCCACCCCGAAGCGGCCGGCGATGTTGCGCAGGCCCGGATAGGTGATCGCCTCGCACAGGATCCGGTCGCCGGGGCGGGTGATGATGCTGAGGATCGCGGCCATGGTGGCATGGGCGCCCGGGGTCACCGCGATCCGCTCCATCATCGGGATCATGCCGCGCAGGCTCAGCCAGCTTGACGCCGCCTCGCGGTCGCGCTCCGTCCCGATCGGCGACTGGTAGCGCATCAGGTCGATCAGGTTGGCCGAGACATAGCCCAGCCCTTCCTGCATGCGCGACAAGAGCTCGGGGTCGTCCGGCTCCGGCGGCATGTTCATCGACAGGTCCTCGGCCGCGGCGCGGGCCGGGTCGGGGGCCTGGTTGCGGGCGGCGGCCGAGACGAAGGTGCCGCGGCCCACGTGGCTTGCGATCAGCCCGCGGCTCTGAGCCTCGGCATAGGCGCGCGAGACGGTGGTGAAGTCGATCCCCAGCGCCGCCGCCAGCCGCCGCTGCGGTGGCAGCCGGTCGCCGGCGCCCAGCCGCCCCTCGCGGATGTCGCGCCCGATCGCGTCGGCGATCGCCAGATACCGGGGCGCGCCCTCGGCCAGGTCTGCGGGTGTCCAGTCCATCTTGTGCCCCTCTTGCCTGCCTCGTTCATAGCAGGTGATTCCCGGAATTGAAGGGGTATTGTATGGATATTTGCGCGATCATCGGCAGGGCGAAAGCGGTAGCCTTGAGGGATTATCCTCATATCGCATGGATTCCCGGCGATTTCTGAATCTGATGCCCGATCAAAATGCAACATTGTGGGTATATGTTGCATTAATTGTATGTAGATTGAATTGCTTATTGATCGGATCATTCGTCCCGACTCACCCTGACCTCACACAGCTTCAAGGACAGCGACCAGGAGGGCGAGATGCCGCAGGTTACCACGGAAATGCACAAGGACGGGGATTTCTTCGTCAACTACGAGGAAAAGGTCTTCGAGGACGTGAAGGCCGAGGCCGGCGAGAAGGCGCTGGTCACCTTTCACACCGTCGCCTTCGAGGGCTCGATCGGACTGGTCAACATCCTCAACGCCATCCGCCTGAACCGGAAAGGCTACGAGACCTCGATCCTGCTCTATGGTCCGGGCGTGACGCTGGGCATCCAGCGCGGTTTCCCGACGCTGGGGGACGAGGCCTTCCCGGGACACCAGAACTTTGCCGTGAACCTCAAGAAGTTCATGGGTGAGGGCGGCAAGGTCTATGCCTGCCGCTTCGCGTTGCAGGCGCTCTATGGCCATGGCGAGCCGTCGCTGCTGCCCGGGATCACGCCGATCGCGCCGCAGGACGTGCTTGACTGCATCCTGCTGCACAAGCGCGACAACGCGGTGATCCTCGACACCTGGACGGTCTGACCCCGGGGCCGGGCCGCGCGCTCCTTGCGGCCCGATGCCCTTTCATGCCCACCACCGAAAGGCAGAGCCATGAGAACCGATGTCATTCGCGCGGCGGCGGTGCAGATCGCGCCGGATCTGTCAGGCCGCGCCGGCACCATCGCGCGCGTACTGAACGCCATCGCCGAGGCCGCTGACAAGGGCGCCCGGTTCGTCGTCTTCCCCGAGACCTTCGTCCCCTACTATCCCTATTTCTCTTTCGTCCTGCCGCCGGTGCAGCAGGGCGCGCCACATCTCGAACTGATGAAGGAAGCCGTCGTCGTGCCGTCGCCCGAGACGCAGGCGGTGGCCGAGGCTGCGCGCAAGCGGGGCGTCGTGGTGGTGCTGGGCGTGAACGAGCGCGATCACGGATCGCTCTACAACACGCAGCTGATCTTCGACGCGGACGGCACGCTGGCGCTGAAGCGCCGCAAGATCACGCCGACCTATCATGAGCGGATGGTCTGGGGGCAGGGCGACGGTGCGGGCCTCAAGGTGGTTGAGACGCAGGTGGGCCGCGTCGGCGCGCTGGCCTGCTGGGAACATTACAACCCGCTGGCCCGCTACGCGCTGATGACCCAGCACGAGGAGATCCACGCGGGCCACTACCCCGGTTCGCTGGTGGGCGACATCTTCCGCGACCAGATCGAGGTGACGATGCGCCATCACGCGCTGGAATCCGGCTGTTTCGTTGTCAACGCGACCGGCTGGCTGACCGAGGAGCAGATCGCGCAGATCCACCCCGACCCGGCGCTGCAGAAGGCCATGCGCTCGGGCTGCATGACCTGCATCATCAGCCCCGAGGGCCGTCATCTGGCAGAGCCGCTGACCGCGGGCGAAGGCATGGTGATCGCCGATCTCGACATGCGGCTGATCGCCAAGCGCAAGCGGATGATGGACAGCGTGGGCCATTACGCGCGGCCCGAGCTTCTCAGCCTTTTGCACGACACCCGGCCCGCCGAGGCGCGGCATGCGATCGCCCCAGCGCCCGGGCTACCAGCCCAGCCGTCCCCCGTCCCCCTGCCGAAAACGGAGACTGCCGATGTCTAACCTCTCCCCCTCGGACCTGATCAACGAATTGCAGACCCATGGCATGCGCCTTGTCGATCCGAAGGCGGGTCAGGAAAGCCGCCGCGGCGGCGCCGGCCCTTCGGACCACAAGGCGGTGACAATCGGCGACGTGACGGTGATGATCCCGGTCCATACCGCGCCCAGCTTCGACAGCCCCTACCTTGTCGAGGCGCCCGATCAACTGGGCACCGCGCGGGTCCTGCGCGACGGTGACGAGGTGGCCCGGGTGCGCTTTCCATCGCGGGCGAGGTTCTACGATCTCAGCACCGCCGACGGCATCCCTTACAGCCACATCGCCACGCTGCATTCGCGCGACGTGCTGGCGACCACCGTGCTGCAAACCTGCATCCGGTATGAGAGCCGCAAGAAGACCTGCCAGTTCTGTTCCATCGGCCAGTCGCTGGCCGCGGGCCGCACCATTGCGCACAAGACGCCGGAACAGCTGGCCGAGGTGGCGAAAGCGGCGGTGGAGCTGGATGGCGTCACTCACATGGTCCTGACCACCGGCACGCCTGCGGGCAAGGACCGCGGCGCGCAGGTGCTCTGCGACAGTGCCCGCGCGATCAAGGCCGCAGTGGACCTGCCGCTTCAGGGCCAGTGTGAGCCGCCCGAGGATGACGCCTGGCACCAGCGGATGTTCGATGCGGGCATCGACGCGCTGGGGATGCACCTCGAGGCGGTCACGCCCGAGGTCCGCGCCCGGATCATGCCCGGCAAGGCCAGCGTGCCCCTGGAGAAATACTTCTCCAGCTTCGAGGCGGCGGTGAAGGTCTTTGGCCGGGGTCAGGTCTCCACCTACATCCTCGCAGGTCTGGGCGACAGCGCCGAGGCCGTGCTGGAGATGGGCGAGAAACTCTGCGCGATGGGGGTCTATCCCTTCGTCGTGCCCTTCGTCCCGATCTCGGGCACGCCCTTGGAAAGCCACCCGGCGCCCGACGCCCGGTTCATGGCCTCGATCCTGCGTCCTCTTGGCGCGATGATCTCAGCCTCCGGCATGCGCTCGGGCGACATCAAGGCGGGCTGCGGCAAGTGCGGGGCCTGTTCGGCGCTTTCCACCTACGAAAAGCTGGGCGCGCCCGCGGTGCCGGAGCTGCGGCCATGATCGAGCTTGAACCGCGCCAGTTCCACTGCCCCGGCTACTACATCCGCGCGGCCTCCAAACCCTTCGAGGCCAGGGGCGCCGCCGCCCTGCGCACCCGGGTCTTCGTTGAGGAACAGGGGATCTTTCGCGACCATGACCGCGACGAGATCGACCTGATCGCCACCCACCTCGTCGCGCTCTCGACCTATGCGCACGAGGCCGACCAGATCGTCGGCACCGTGCGCATCCACGAGGAGGCGCCGGGTCTGTGGTGGGGTTCCCGCCTGGCGGTCGACCGCGATTTCCGTGCCGTGGGCTTGCTGGGGTCCGGCCTGATCCGGCTGGCCGTCAGCACCGCGAACGCCCGGGGCTGCCGGCGTTTCCTTGCCCATGTGCAGATTCAGAACGAGACGCTCTTTCACCGGCTGCACTGGCGCACGCTGGATCATGTCGCGCTGCACGGCGTGGCGCATGCGAAGATGGAGGCCGATCTGACCGCCTATCCGCCCTGCGCCGACCCGGTGGCGGGCTGGTATCACCGCAGCCCCGACAAGCGGCGGATACCGGGATGATGGCCGTGCTGTCCTCTTCGTGCGAAGCGCTGGCGCAGGAGTTGCGCAACCATCCCTCGATCCGCTCGAAACTGGCGATCGGCATGGCCGGCGCGGGGCTGGGGCTGAACGCCGGAAGCTATGGCCAGCCCGGTGACGACGCGGCGGTGCTGCCGGGCTCGGGGGGCTACGATCTGCTGGCGGGTGAAGGGTTCATTCCGCGCTTCGTGGCCGACGACCCGTGGTTCGCGGGCTGGTGCGCGGTGATGGTGAACCTCTCGGACATCGCCGCGATGGGCGGCCGCGCCCGCGCTGTCCTCGACCAGATCTGGGCCCCCGACGCCGAAACCGCCGCACCGGTCCTCGCCGGGATGCGTGCCGCGTCCGAGGCCTACGGCGTGCCGCTGGTCGGAGGGCACACCAATTTCGCGGCCCCGGAGCTGGGCCTTGCCGCCAGTGTGCTGGGCCGGGCGACCGCGCTCATCAGCAGCTTTGCCGCGCGCCCGGGCGACATACTGATCGCCGCCATCGACCACCGCGGCGCGTATCGTAACTTCGACAACTTCTTCGCCGCCGGCGACGCCCCGCCCGACCGCCTTCAGGGCGACCTCGCCCTCTTGCCCGCTCTGGCCGAGGCAGGCCTCGTGCGCGCCGGCAAGGATATCAGCCAGGGTGGCATCGCGGGCACGGCGCTGATGCTCGCCGAATGCTCCGGCGTGGGGATCGAGATCGACCTTGCGGCCCTTACGCCGCCGCCCAACGTTCCGCGGCCCCGCTGGCTGCGCAGCTTTCCCAGCTACGGCTTCCTGTTGTCGCTGGAACCGGCCGCGGTGGACGCGGTCTGCGCAAAGTTCACCGGCCGCGGGATCGACGTGGCCGCCATCGGCCGGGTCACCCCCGGCAGCACGGTGACCTTGCGCGACGACACGGGTGCGGCCGTCTTCTGGGATCACGCCCTCACCCCCTATCTCAACCTCGGAGGCCCCGATGCCTGAAACCTTCTGGACCGTCCGCTGGCCCGATGGCGCGGAAGAGCGGCTCTATTCCCCCTCGACCATCATCGCGACCGCCTTCACCCCGGGCGAGACCTATTCCGTCGCAGACTTCCTTGACCGCTCACGCACGGCGCTGAACACCGCGTCCGAGCGGGTGCAGCGGAAATACGGCTATCACTGCAGCTCCGCGATGGATCAGCTCGCCCGGATCGAGGACCGGCTGAGCGCCTTCGAGGCCAATCCCGAGGCGCGGATCACCTGCGTGAAGATCACCCAATGAGGAGCGTCACGATGAAGGACACCCATATTCCCCACATCCCTGTGGCGATCGTCGGCGGTGGGCAGGCCGGTCTATCGGTCGCCTACACGCTGGGGCGGAAGGGCATCGCCTCGATCATCTTCGAGCGGCACGAGAAATTCCATTCCTGGCGCGTGAATCGCTGGGACAGCTTCTGCCTCGTCACGCCGAACTGGCAGTGCCGGCTGCCGGATTTCCATTATGACAGGGAATACGGCGGCACCGATCCCGACGGCTACATGCTGAAGGACGAGATCACCGATTACCTCGACGCCTTCGCCGAGAAGACCGCCCCTGACCTGCGCGAACATGTCGAGGTGACGCGCGTGGCCCCGCGCCGGGAGGGCGGCTTCACGGTGGAGACCAGCATCGGCACATGGACCGCCGATCAGGTGGTGATCGCGACCGGCGGCTACGACACGCCGATCGAACCTGCCTATGCGAAGAACCTCGATCCGGGCATCTTCCAGATGCATTCGGTCGACTACCGCAATGTCGCCCCCTTTCCCGACGGCGGGGTGCTGATCGTCGGCACCGGACAATCCGGCGTGCAGCTGATGGAGGATTTCACCCGCGCGGGCCGTGACGTGCACCTTGCCGTCGGCCCCGCGCCGCGCAGTCCCCGCAAGTACCGAGGGCGCGATGCGACCGACTGGCTCTACGATGCGGGCCATTATGCGATCACCATCGCCGAGCATCCCGACCCGGTGAAGGCGTTGACCCAGACCAATCACTACATGTCGGGCCGAGACGGCGGGAAGGAGATCGACCTGCGCCGCTTTCACCTCGACCAGGGGGTACAGCTTTACGGTTCGCTCGCCGACATGGACGGCACCACGGTTCGCTTCCTGCCCGACCTGCGCAAGAACCTCGACGATGCCGACCGCTCCTATATCGGCATCCGCACCCAGATCGACGCCTATATCGAACGCGAGGGGATCGCGGTGCAGGTCGAACCGCCCTATGAGCCGTGCTGGGAGCCCGAGACCGAGATCACCGAGATCGACCTGGCCGAGCGCGGGATCACCTCAATCCTCTGGGCGATCGGCTTCCGCCCCGATTACAGCTGGATCGAGGCCGACGTGTTCGACGAACGCGGCAAGCCGGTCCACGACCGCGGTGTGACGGCGCACCTGGGGCTCCACTTCCTCGGGCTCGGCTGGCTGAACACCTGGGGATCGGGCCGTTTTCTCGGGATCGAGGAGGACAGCCGCCACCTTGCCGATCAGATCGCGGCGCAGTTGGACGCGCCCGTGGCCGCGCCGCTCGCGCGTTGACAGGCGGCAACATTTGCGGGCCATACGGTTGTGAGCCGTCGTCCGGACCGCCGTGCGGGCACGTGAAGGAGGGGATCACCAAGGGGGAGAATGGTGGGCGACCCTGGAATCGAACCAGGCATGGGTCTCCCCGGCGGAGTTACAGTCCGCTGCCGCACCTTGCAGCACGTCGCCCGACGCGAGGGGGTGGATAGCCTCCCGCCCCGGGGGCGTCAACAGGAAATTCCGGCACTTCGGGCAGTTCGTCGCGACGGGCCGTCGCCGCCGTCCCCCGGGGGCTGCGGGGCGCTGCCAGGGGCGGCCATGCGCGGGATCGGCGGAGCGGGATGCCATGCCGCGGCCGGAATCCGCTTGCGGCCCGCGAGGGCTTCGCGCATGGTCCGGCCCGCCTGCAAACCGCCTGCAAGAGGGGCCGAGCCATGACCGGACAGGGGCCGAGGAACGTGGGGCCGAGAGGCCCGAAGAAACCCGCCTGGGTGGTCGACAAGGAACGCGCCAAGCGGGCCTCGGCGGCGGCAACGGTGTGGCTGTTCGGCCTGCACGCGGTGCGCGACGCGCTGGCGAATCCCGCGCGCCGCAAGCTGCGGCTGGTGGTCACCCGCAACGCCCATGACAAGCTGGCCGATGCCATCGCCGCCAGCGGGATCGAGGCCGAGATCGTCGATCCGCGCAAGTTCGACGTGCCGATCGACCCGGGCTCTGTCCACCAGGGCGCCGCGCTCGAGGTCAAGCCGCTCGACTGGGGCAAGCTGGCCGAGGTCTGCATCGGCGGCGGGGTCGACGATGGCGGCGCGCCGCTGGTGGTCTGTCTCGACCGGGTCAGCGATCCGCACAACGTGGGGGCCATCCTGCGCTCGGCCGAGGTGTTCGGCGCGCGGGCCGTGATCGCCACGGCGCGCCATTCGGCGCCCGAGACCGGCGCGCTGGCCAAGACCGCCTCGGGCGCGCTGGAGCGGCAACCCTATCTTCGGGTGACCAACCTGTCCGAGGCGCTGGGGGAGCTGAAGGAGATGGGCTACCTCGTGCTCGGTCTTGCCGGCGAGGCCGAGCAGGACCTGTCGGCGGCCCTCGATTCGGCGGGGCAGGGGCGTGCGGTGGCGCTGGTGCTGGGGGCCGAGGGGCCGGGCCTGCGCGACAAGACCCGGGCAACCTGCGACGCGCTGGTCAAGATCCCGTTCCGCGGCGCCTTCGGGTCTCTCAACGTCTCGAACGCGGCGGCTGTCTCGCTCTACGAGGTGGCGCGCCGGTCCGGGGGCTGACGGGCGCCCGTGCACAGCGGCCCCCGCAGAACGGGGCGGCGGTGCGGGAAATCGCCATCTGGCGGGCCGGTGACATGTCGTATGGCGGGGCGTGCGCGGGGCTCCGCCCGGCCGTGTCCAGGCCCTGCCGCACCTTGGTCGGGTCCGCATCGGGAGGGGGTCGGGGGCGTCCGGCCCTTGTCTCTGCGCCGCAGCATCGCCTCCTGGCGCAAGTTCTTGCATGGCCGCGGTTTTCACTGCCGTGCCCGGTTGACGCAGGGCAATTGTTTCAACCCGCTGACGGTACCTGACGGGCCGTCACGCTTTGGTTAGGTGGGCTAGCGCGGTGACGCCGTTGGGCGCATCTTGGAGCCGGGCCGCAACCGCCGGATTCCCCGCCGGGGAACGCCTTCCGCGGAGACCGGCCCCGCCGCCAGATCAGCCCGCATGTCCGCGCCCCGGACGCCACCCCGTCCAAGACACGAGACTGCCCAGACAGACCCGCCCGGACCCGCCATGACGACCCTCGACACTCTGACAGACCCGGCCGAGCCGACCCGCCGCAGCCTTCTGGCGCTGGCCGCCTGCGCGCCGCTGCCATGGATCCTGCCGGCGATGGCGCGGACCCAGGCCGAGCCTGCGGTCTGCACCTATGGCGGGCTGGCGATCGGCGGGCACGACCCGGTCACCTATTTCACCGCGGGAGTCCCGGAGGAAGGCAACAGCGATTACGCGCTGAAATGGCGCGGAGCGCTGTGGCTCTTCGTGTCCGAGGCGTCGATGGACCATTTCACCCGCACGCCCCATGCCTTCGCGCCCCGCTACGGCGGCTATTGCGCGATGTCGATGGCGGACGGGCACCTGATTCCCGGCGATCCGCAGGTCTGGGAGATCGACGAGACCCATCTCTACCTGTTCGCGAACACCTCCGAGCGTGATGCCTGGCGCGCCGACGTGAAGGGCAACATCTCGCGCGCCGACGTGAGCTGGCCGTCGATCCTGAAAGTCTGAGCGGACCCAGGCACGGGCAGGGGGCGGCACGGGGACGGCGCGCAGCGGCCGGCGTGATTAACAAAGCTTTCACAGGTTTGCTACAGGGTCTTCTCATCCGCAAAGGCGTGCTTATGTAGTTTCCCGGAAGCGCTGGTACGGAACACCGGCGTTTCAATTCACTGTCCCTCGTTCCGCACTTGCGCCCGGGCTCTGGTCCGGGCGCTTTTTTGTGTTAGATCTGCGGCATGACCGAGTATCCCGACGCCCTGCTGAAACGCATCCTGACCGAGACCAAGGTGATCGCCGTCGTCGGCGTCTCGCCCAACCCGGTGAGGCCGAGCTATTACGTTGCGCGCTACCTGTCGCTGAAGGGGTTCCGGGTGATCCCGGTCAATCCCGGCCACGCGGGCGAGCGGCTGTTCGGCGAGGAGGTGCGCGCCGACCTGTCCGAGATCGACGTGCCGGTCGACATGGTCGACGTGTTCCGCAGGTCCGAGGCGGTGCCGCCGATCGCCGAGGCGGCGCTGGCGGCGTTTCCGAAGCTGAAGACCTTCTGGATGCAGATCGGGGTGCAGAACGCCGAGGCGCGCGAGAAGCTCGAGGCCGCCGGCGTGACGGTGATCGAGAACCGCTGCCCGAAGATCGAGTATCAGCGGCTTTTCGGTGAGCTTCGGATGGCAGGGTTCAACACCGGGATCATCTCGTCGAAGCTGTGAGGCGCCGCTTGATCGGGGTGCCTCGCCCGGTTGCCTCGCCCGGGGGGGCCTCATCGGGGCGCCTCGTCATGCGCTTCGCTTCTCCTCGTCGTGACGACGAGCAGCAAAGCGCCCGAGGAGTCAGTCGCGTGCGGCCTTTTCCGCGATGCCGGAGGTGCCTTCGCGACGGGCAAGTTCGGCCAGCACCGCGTCGAGCGTCACGTCGCGGGCGGCGAGCATGACCAGCAGGTGATAGAGCACGTCGGCCGCTTCGGAGGTCAGCCGCGCGCTGTCGCCCTTCACCGCCTCGATGATCGCCTCGACAGCTTCCTCGCCGAATTTCTCGGCGCATTTCTCAGGCCCCTTGGCGAAGAGCTTCGCGGTCCAGGAGCTTTCGGGATCCGCGCCCTTGCGCGCGGCGATCGTCGCCGCCAGCCGTTCCAGGGTCTCGCTCATGTCAGCCTCATGGGAATGCCGGCGGCGGCCATGTGCTCCTTGGCCTCGCGGATGGTGTAATCGCCGAAGTGGAAGATCGAGGCGGCCAGCACGGCGCTGGCGCCCCCCTCGGTCACGCCCTCGACGAGGTGGTCGAGGGTGCCGACGCCACCGCTCGCGATCACCGGGACGGGGACGGCATCGACGATGGCGCGGGTGAGGGGGATGTTGAACCCCGAGCGCGTGCCGTCGCGGTCCATCGAGGTGAGCAGGATCTCGCCCGCGCCCCTGGCGGCAACGGTGCGGGCGAAGTCGACCGCGTCGATGCCGGTGGGCTTGCGGCCGCCGTGGGTGAAGATCTCCCACTTGCCGGGGCTTACGGTCTTGGCGTCGATCGCAACCACGATGCACTGGCTGCCGAAGCGGTCCGCGGCCTCGGCCACGACGTCGGGATTGGCCACCGCGGCGGAGTTGAAGCTGACCTTGTCCGCGCCCGCCAGCAGGAGGGCGCGGACGTCTTCGGAGCTGCGCACCCCGCCGCCTACGGTGAGCGGCATGAAGCATTGCTCGGCCGTGCGGGTGACGAGGTCGAACATCGTGCCGCGATTCTCATGCGTGGCGTGGATGTCGAGAAAGCAGAGCTCGTCGGCGCCGGCTGCATCGTAGGCGCGGGCGGCCTCGACCGGGTCGCCCGCGTCGCGCAGATCGACGAAGTTCACGCCCTTGACGACGCGACCGTCGGCCACGTCGAGGCAGGGGATGATGCGGGTCTTGAGCATCGGGGTCTCCTTTGCCCCTAGGTAGCCGCTTGCGGCGGGACGGGGAAGGGGGCTGTCGGCCCCCTCGGCCGCAAGGGCGGCCTCACCCCCCGAGGATATTTGTACCCAGAAGAAGGGATCAGGCGGCGAGGGCCGCGATCGCCGCGCGCAGGTCCAGCGCGCCGTCGTAGAGTGCGCGGCCCGAGATCGCGCCGGCGATGACGCCGGTGTCCCGGAGTGCTGCGAGATCGGCAAGCGAGGAGACGCCGCCCGACGCGATCACCGGGATCGAGACGGCGCGGGCGAGGGCCGCGGTCGCCTCGACGTTCGGGCCGCCCATGGCGCCGTCGCGGTCGATGTCGGTATAGATGATCGCGGCCACGCCCGCATCCTCGTAGCTTTGCGCGAGGTCGGTCGCGATCACCTCGGTTTCCTCGGCCCAGCCCTTGGTGGCGACGCGGCCCTTGCGGGCGTCGATGCCGACTGCGACCTGGCCGGGGAAGGCCATCGCGGCCTCGCGCACCAGGTCGGGGTCCTCCACCGCCACGGTGCCGAGGATGACGCGAGCGAGGCCGCGGTCGAGCCAGCGTTCGATGGTCGCCATGTCGCGGATCCCGCCGCCGAGCTGGGCGGGGACGTCGATGGCCTTCAGGATCGCCTCGACGGCCGCGGCGTTCACGGGTTCGCCCGCGAAGGCGCCGTTCAGGTCGACGAGATGGATCCAGCCGCAGCCGGCCTCGGCGAAGGCGCGGGCCTGGGCGGCCGGGTCGTCGGAAAACACGGTGGCCTTTTCCATCTCGCCGCGCAGAAGGCGCACGCACTGGCCGTCCTTGAGGTCGATCGCGGGGTAGAGGATCATCGTCGTCAGCTCCTGTCGGGATGGCCGTCCAATGCCACAGCCCGGGGGGGAATGCAAAGCGCGGCGGCGGGCCCGCGGCGCGGCCTGCCGGGCGCCGGGACATGGGCGGGGCGGGCCCGGGGGCGCAACGTCAATCTTGCCTGGCGGGCCCCGGCTGGCGGAAGATGCCGTCAGTCAAGGGAGGAGACCCATGAAGAATTTTGCCATTGCCGCGGCGCTGCTGGCGCTGACGAGCGTCCCCGCCTTCGCCGCCGATCCGCTGGTCGGCACCTGGAAGACCAAGCCCGACGACAACGGCCATTTCGGCTTTGTCGACATCAAGCCTTGTGGTGGGGCCTTCTGCGGCACGCTGGTCAAGGCCTTCGGTGCCGACGGCCAGGCGATGCAATCCGACAATGTCGGCAGGCGGATCGTCTGGGACATGAAGAACCAGGGCGGCGGCCATTACGGCGGCGGCAAGGTCTGGTCGCCCGACCGCGACAAGACCTATACGTCCAAGATGGACCTCAAGGGCGATGCCGTCGCCGTGTCGGGCTGCGTGTTGGGTGGCATGATCTGTCGCAACGGCGGCACCTGGACCCGGGTGAAGTAGCCCGGCCCGCCCTATCCGAAGACCGACCAGCCGGTCCTGCGCGCGAGCATCTCCATCGCCTCGGTGCCGAGGGCCGAGTTGCCGCGCGCGTTCAGCCCCGGCGACCAGACCGCGATCGCCGCCTTGCCGGGCGCAACCGCGAGGATCCCGCCGCCCACGCCGCTCTTGCCGGGAAGGCCCACGCGGAAGGCGAACTCGCCCGAGCCGTCGTAATGGCCGCAGGTCATCATCAGGGCGTTGATCCGTCGTACCCGTTCGGCCGAGACGAGGCGGGGCAGGGTGGGGGCATTGACGAGGAACCGCCCGGCGCGCGCGAGCTGGCGGCACGACATGGCGATGGCGCATTGGTGGAAGTAGGTGCCCAGCGTCAGCTCGGGCGCGTGGCGCAGGTTGCCATGCGCCTTGATGTAATGCGCCAGCGCGAAATTGCCGTGGCCATGGGCGGTTTCCGACCGCGCCACCGCCTTGTCGATATGGATCGCGTCGTCCTCCGCCGCCTCGCGGATGAAGCGCAGGATCGCCCCCAGCGTCTCGCGCGGGGTCGATCCTTCCAGGATCGCGTCGGTGGTGACGATGGCGCCCGAATTGATGAACGGGTTCCGCGGCCGCCCCTTCTCGTGCTCCAGCTGGAGGATGGAGTTGAAGGCGAGGCCGGAGGGTTCGCGCCCGACCCGCGTCCACAGCCGGTCCCCCAGTTTGCCAAGGGCCAGCGCCAGGGTGAAGACCTTCGACACGCTCTGGATCGAGAAGGCCGCGTCGGCGTCGCCCGCCGCATGGTCCCGCCCGTCGGCGGTGACCACGGCGATGCCGAACTGCCCCGGGTCGACGCGGGCCAGCTCGGGGATATAGCTTGCGGGCGCGCCGCGCTCGCTGCGCGTGGCCATCTCGGCGGCGATCTCGTCGAGGATGCCGCGCAGGTCCATCCTCAGGGCCGCCAGGTCAGGAAGTTGGCGATCAGCCGCAATCCGGTGGCCTGGCTCTTCTCGGGGTGGAACTGGGTGCCCACGATGGTGTCGCGTCCCACGATGGCGGTGATCTCGCTGCCGTAGTCGCAATGCGCCAGCCGATGCGCCGGGTCGGCGACACGGAAATGGTAGGAATGCACGAAATAGGCGTGATCGCCCGCCGCGATCCCGTCCAGAACCGGGTGGCCTGCCGCCCCGGGGTCGAGCACGAGATCGTTCCAGCCCATGTGCGGCACCTTCAGCGCCGGGTCCTCGGGCGCGATCCGCACCACCTCTCCGCCGATCCAATCGAAGCCCGCCGTCGGTTCGTATTCCAGCCCGCGCGTGGCCATCATCTGCATGCCGATGCAGATCCCCAGGAAGGGCCGCCCCTGGCCGATCACGACCTCCTCGATCGCCTCGAACACCCCGCGATGATCGAAGAGCGCCCGCCGGCAGGCCGGAAACGCCCCGTCGCCCGGAAGCACCACCCGGTCCGCGCCGCGCACCACCTCCGGATCCGAGGTCACGACGACCTCGCCCGCGCCCTGCTCGGCCGCCACCCGTTCGAACGCCTTCTGCGCCGAATGCAGGTTGCCCGAATCGTAATCGACGATCGCCGTCCGCATGATCAGACCCCTTGCCCTTCTTCTGAGCAGAAATATCCCGGGGGGTGCAGGGGGGCAGCGCCCCCCGCCGACCCCGCCGGCCCTAGAGCGCGCCCTTGGTCGAGGGCACCGCATCGGCCTTGCGCGGATCGGTCTCCACCGCCTCGCGCAGGGCCCGCGCCACCGCCTTGAAGGCGGCTTCCGCGATGTGGTGGCTGTTGATCCCGTCAAGCGCCTCGACATGCAGGGTGATGCCGCCGTGGGTCGCGAGCGCCTGGAAGAACTCGCGCACCAGCTGGGTGTCGAAGGTACCGATCTTCTCGGTCGGCATCTCGGCCTTCCACACGAGATACGGCCGCCCCGACAGGTCCAGCGCGGCCCGCACCAGAGTGTCGTCCATCGGCAGCAGGCACGCGCCGTAGCGTCGGATCCCGCGCTTGTCGCCCAGGGCCTTCGCCAACGCCTGGCCCAGGGCGATGCCGGTATCCTCGACCGTGTGGTGATCGTCGACATGCAGGTCGCCCTTGGCCGTCACAATCATGTCGATCAGCGAATGCCGCGCCAGCTGGTCCAGCATGTGGTCGAAGAACCCGACGCCGGTCGCCATCTCGTAGTGTCCCGACCCGTCAAGGTCGATCCGGACCGAGATGTCGGTCTCGGCGGTGGTTCGCGTGATCTCGGCCTGTCGCATCGGGCACTCCCCCTGACCTCGCGGGGCAGAGGGCCCCTGCGGTTCGCGCGCCTTATAGGGCGCCCCGCGGCGCTTGTTAAGCGGCTTGGCGCGAAAGGCGAATTCGGCGGGCGGCATTAAGCGGCCTTTAAGCCATTCACGGTCTAGTGAGACCACGATGTCTGGGCGAACGGCGTGTCGGAGGTATTCGTGAAGATCATGATTCTCGAACGGCCAGGAGACGAGGTCGCGGAAATTTCGGACCGGCTGAGCGGACTTGGCCACGATGTGCGTCACATCCCGGCGGTCGGGCGGGCGATGAACCTGGCCCGGGTCGATCCGCCCGACCTGCTGATCTCGGCGCTGTTTCCCGAAAGCGAAGGGGTGGGGGGCGAAAGCGGGCTCTCGGTCGCTATGGCGGCGCAATTCCACAATCCCTCGCTGGTCACGATCCTGCTGTCCGACAGCCTGATCTTCTCGCAGGGCGAGCTGTTCTCGATGCTGGGGTCGCTGCGCTGCGTGATGCGGCGGCCGGCGAAGGTCGACGACCTGATCGAGATCTCGGAACATTTCCTGGGCCACGGTCCGGTCAATTGCGCGCCCTCGGCCAATGGGCCGGACATCTGCGGGCACTGCCTGCTCACCGACATCTGCACCCGCGCCGCCCGGGCGCGTGCCGCCGCCGGCGAGGGGAGGGAGGCCTCCCGCCGGGAGAGCAACGCCGCCTGAACGACCTGCTGCGCCGCCGGATGTCGTGAAAGCCGGTGAAAATGAAAAAACCCTCCCGCAAGGGAGGGTCTTGTCATTGGAGCGGGCGATGAGATTCGAACTCACGACCCTAACCTTGGCAAGGTTATGCTCTACCCCTGAGCTACGCCCGCGCTCCGTGCCGCCCTATTAGCGGGGGCGAAGAGGGGCCGCAAGGGTTTTTTGAACCTCTCGGCCGGCGAAAGTGCGGCACGGAGCATCGGGGGGGCGGGGCCCGTGATCAGGGCGGTGCGGTGGCGCCATCGCCGTCCGGGGCGGGCGGTCGAGGGTTAGCGTTTCCGGCGCTTCGACGGCGGTTCGTCCTCCTCCAGGTGCCGGCGCTTCACCGATCGGCGGTCGGCGTTCTGCTGCTGCGCGATCTGCCCCGGCGGAATCGCGGGGGCGCCCGCGAAGATGATCGATTCGGCCATGTCGCCGCCGCCGTCCGCCCCCTCCACGTCCATGTCGTCCGCGCCACCGCCCGTCGCGGCGAAGGTCTTCTCCAGCTTCTCGTCCAGACGGGCGATCAGCTTGTCCTGCCGGGCGTTCTCGTAATCGTTCGGCATGTTCTCCATCGTGCGGGTCAGGACGACGTCGCCCGCCTTGTCCCGCACGGTCACGTGGAAATACTTCGGGTTCGCGGGATGGCGGCCGTATTCAAGCTCGACCTGCATGCTGTGGCTCCAGTCCGCCTTGCTCGTCTTGATAAGCTTGAGGATCTCGCGCTCCATCTTCCGCCAGTCGCCGGTCTGCTGCCAGAACCGCAGTTGCGGCACGATGTTGAAGGGGTGGTCGACGCCGCCAAGCTCCAGCGCGATGACGTGGCCGCGGTCCTCCGGCTTGTACTTGATGTCGGCGCCGCCCGCGGAATCGGGGGCCGAGGCGCGGCCCGTGGTGACGCAGGCCTTCAGCTTGCCCTCGACGCTGCGTATCTGCGGATAATAGGCCCGCCCCGGCCCCGGCGAAACGGGGTTCAGATCCAGGTAGACCTTGCGCTCCTGCCGCACCGCCATGAGGTCGAGCGAGGCGAGGCGCCCGTTGATAGAGACCCAGTCGTAGGTGACCGTGATCGGGCAGCCGGTGGGGCGGGACAGGTAGCTGCCCTTGTCGCGCATGTTGTCGAAAAGCGTGATCGTCTGGGCGCCAGGCATGAGCTTTACTCCTTCACCGGAAATTTTCCCTGCGGGATCGTCTTCTGGTCGAATCGTGCCGCGCGTGCTGCCCCGGGGCGTGCGGTTCCATGCAGCGTGGCCGATGGGCGCAGCGTTGACAACACTGGTGTCACAGGGGGCGGCGGCGGCGATGCGGGGCCCGGGCTGTCGGAGTGTGGAGGCGAAAACAGTAGGCCGACCCTCTGGGTCGGCCTTACTTGTTGTAATCTTTGAGAAGATCTTGGAGCGGGCGATGAGATTCGAACTCACGACCCTAACCTTGGCAAGGTTATGCTCTACCCCTGAGCTACGCCCGCATCCTTGGGTAGGCGGTCATCTAATGCCTGCGCCGCCCGCCCGCAAGAGGAAATTTCATCTCGTCGTCATCTGTCGTGCCGAACCGGTGCGGCGCCGCTCCGTGGTGATAGTGGCGCGCCGCGCGCGCTTGTGCAGGGGCAGGCTGGACGGCGGCGCCCGGGGCGGGCAATCTTGGCGCCATGACAGCACAGAATTCACAGAATTCCGCCGCCCGCACGCTTGTGCGCAAGGTTTTCGATGCGGGCGTGGCCGCGGCCGATCCCGCCCGTGCCGTGACCGAGGCGCTGGGCCGCCGCCCCGTCGGTGCAGGGCCGGGCGGGCGGTTGGTGATCGTCGCGATCGGCAAGGCGGCGCTGGGGATGGCGCGGGCGGCGATGCAGGCCTGCGGGCGGGCCGAAGTTCTCGCCGTCACCAATTACGAGAATGCGGCCGACCTGCCAGGGGCGGTGGTGATGGCGGCGGGCCACCCGGTGCCCGACACCCAGGGCGAGGCCGCGGCGCGGGCGGTCGAGTCGCTCCTGCAAAGCCTTGGGGCCGGCGACCGCGTGCTGGCGCTGATCTCGGGCGGCGGCTCGGCGCTTCTGCCGGCGCCGGTGGCGGGGCTCAGCCTCGACGACAAGGCCATGGTGAACCGGCTGCTGCTGGGCTCCGGCGCCTCGATCACCGAGATGAACCTGGTGCGCCAGCAATTGTCGCGGCTCAAGGGGGGCGGGTTCCTGCGGGCGGCGGCGCCGGCCGAGGTGACCGCGCTGATCCTGTCCGACGTGATCGGCGACGATCTGCGGGTGATCGCCTCGGGGCCCACGGTCGCGCCGATCGGCACGCGGGCGGAGGCGGCGGCGACGCTGCGCGATCGCGGCCTGTGGGACAAGGTGCCCGAGGTGGTGCGCGCGCATCTCTCGGCCGAGGCCCCTGAGGCCCCAGAGCCAGAGGCGCTTCCCGGGGCCGACAACCGGCTGGTCGGGTCGAACGGCCTGTCGGTCGGCGCGATGGCCGAGGCCGCGGCGCGGGCGGGGCAGGCGGCGCAAGTGGTCGACACGCCGCTAGACGGGGATGTGGCAGAGGCGGCGGCGCTGCTTGGGGCGCTGGGTCCGGGTCTCTGGCTTCTGGGCGGCGAGACGACGGTGGTGCTGCGCGGCACGGGCCGGGGCGGGCGCAACCAGGAGCTGGCGCTGCGGGTCGCGCTGATCGCCGAGGAGGGGGGCTGGCCCGAGGGCTGGGTCTTCCTGTCGGGCGGCACCGACGGACGCGACGGCCCGACCGACGCGGCGGGCGGGCTGGTCGATGCGGGCACGCTCGGCCGGATCCGGGCGGCGGGCCTCGATCCGCGGGCGCTCCTTGACGAGAACGACAGCTACGCGGCCTTGGAGGCGGCGGGGGATCTTCTGATGACCGGCGCGACAGGAACCAACGTGGCCGACCTTCAGGTGCTGTTCCGGCCCTGAGCGGGGGAGGCTCCGCGCGTGCCTATTCTCCCGGCGCGCGGTCGCGGGCCTTGCCGAGCAGGCGCCCGATCAGGAACGAGGTCCGCGGCACGTAGACATAGGAGGTGCGCGAGACCGAGGGCCGCGCCCGCATCCTGGCAAGGCCGAAGACGATGAGCAGGATATGGGCAAGGCTGATGAAGACGAACATCGACTTCGGTCCCGCGACCGCGATCAGGGTGGAGACGAAGACCGGGCTCGCAATCGCGCCGACGGCATAGAGGAACATCTGCGCCGCCGACAATTCCACCCGCTGGTCTGGACGGGCGTAGTCGTGGCCATGCGCCGAGGCGACCGAGTAGATCGGGATGGTGAAGAAGCCGAAGAGCCCCGCGCCCAGCGATGCGCCGAGCGGCCCCATGCCGGCAAGCGCGATCGTGGCGATGCTGGCGAGGATGGCGCCCGCCGACAGCCAGATCAGGATCATCCGCCGGTCGAACTTGTCCGCCAGCGCGCCCATCGGGATCTGCGCAAGCCCGCCGCCGGCGACGTAGGCGGCCAGGAACAGCGCGATGTCCGAGGTCGATAGCCCCACGGCGATGCCGTAAATCGGCCCGACCATGCGGAACGCCGCGCCCGAGACGCCCGAGACGATCACCGCGACCGATCCCAGCGGCGAGCATTGGAACGCCAGCCCCGGGCGCAGCCGCGGCGCGGCGGGGGTTTCCGGCTGGCCGACCCGGGTCAGGGTCAGGGGCAACAGCGCCGCGCAGCAGAAGATCGCGAGAAGGTTGTAGGACATGTATTCCGCGGGCGGCAGCACGCTGACCAGAAGCTGGGCCAGCAGACTGCCCGAGATGTCCACCACCCGGTAGACCCCGGTCGCGCGGCCCCGGGTCTCGTTCGTGACCTTGCCGTGCAGCCAGGCCTCGATCACCGTGTAGCAGCCCGCGACCGACAGGCCCGACAGGACGCGAAAGCCGGCCCAGGCCACCGGGTTCACCCACATCATGTGGGCAAGCATCCCGATGGTGCCGGCCGCCGCGCAGGCCGCGTAGGCGCGCGAATGGCCGATCGTGCCCATCAGGCGCGGGGCCCACCAGCAGCCCACGAAGAAGCCCAGGAAGTGCGCCGAGCCGAGAACGCCGACCTCGGCCTTGGTGAAGTGCAGCTGCAACCCCGACACCGCGTCGATCGGCGCCACGCCGCCCGCCCCCAGCTGCATCAGCAGCACCGAGGCGAAGAGGGCGGCAAAAGAGATCAGCAGGCGCATCGCGCGACTCGGGGCAGCTATGTCGCGCTCACACTGGCGAGAAGCGCGGGCGAAGCCCAGACCCGATCTTGCGATGAGCCGACTTTCGATTCCGGAGGAAAGTCGCGCAGACGCCGGGGCGCTTCAGCGGTGCGGCCTGAGCCTGCTGCGGTGAGCCTGCTGCGGGACGCGAGCCAGACACACCCTGAGGGCTCGCCATCAAGGTCCTTCAGGGGACGCAAGGAAGCGACCCGGGCGACTGGAGGACCGCCCGGGCCGCCGATCGGCACAGTCTTGGGACTTCTGCGCCGAATCCGGTCCCGCTCCGCGTGGCTCGGTGCGGGAACCATGATCGCCGGCCCTGGAATCTCGGGGCCGGACCTGCGCGCCCCGGGGGTCAGCACTCCCCCGAGCCGCCGGCCGTCCCCTGGGCGGCGACCGATCGCTCTTGCATCGGTGTCACAGATGGGAATTTTCTTGCGGTTTTCATCCCTGCGTCGGTCAAATCGGCGGGAGTTGGCCGTGATCTGCGCGACCGGAAGGCGCTACGCCGCGGCGGTAGTACGGGCCGGAGGGGGTGTTTGCGTATTTGGGGAACAATGAAAGGG
Organism: Acidimangrovimonas sediminis; assembly: GCF_002871005.1. Taxonomy (GTDB): domain Bacteria; phylum Pseudomonadota; class Alphaproteobacteria; order Rhodobacterales; family Rhodobacteraceae; genus Acidimangrovimonas; species Acidimangrovimonas sediminis. The sequence continues at coordinate 60,136 of NZ_PHSN01000024.1, read as the reverse complement.
CAGGGGAGCGAAAGGGAAAGGGCGGGGGAGCGAAAGGGAGGAGGGTGTCAGAACTCCACTTCCAGCTCGACGATCTCGTTCGGCTCCGCCAGCGCGCCCTCGGTCCATTCCACCATGAGGGGCCATTCGAAGATCGTGTCGCAATAGGCCTGCAACGGCGGGTCGAGCGGTACCCCGTAGGTGCGGAAGCGGGTGCAGACCGGGGCGTACATCGCGTCGGCGACGCTCGGCTTGCCGAAGAGGTAGGGGCCGCCATAGGCCTCGAGGCATTCGTGCCAGATGGCCTTGACCCGCTCCACGTCCGGGCGCGCGCCCGAGAAGATCTTGAAGCTTTCGTGCCGCGCCTTGAGGTTCATCGGCAGCGCCGAGCGCAGGTTGTGGAAGCCCGAGTGCATCTCGCCCGAGACGGCGCGGCAATGGGCGCGGGCGGCCTTGTCGCGCGGGTAGAGGCCCGCCAGCGGCTGGATCTCGTTCAGATATTCGGCGATGGCGAGGGTATCCCAGACCTCGACCTTGCCATGGGTCAGCCGCGGCACCAGCACCGAGGGCGACAGCAGCAGAAGTTCCTGCCTTGCATCCTCGTCCTCGGGGTCGACATGCGATTCCTTGAAATCGAGCCCGGCCATCCGGCACAGAAGCCAGCCGCGCAGCGACCAGGACGAGTAATTCTTGGACGAAATCGTGAGGGTTGCCTGTTGCATGATCGTCTTGGCTCCGGGTCCGGGTCGGATAGGCCGATTTTCATCCCGTGGGGGGCATGCTGCACTAGCGTTGATCGAAAATCGGACGGGTGCCCATGCTTTATGCCGCTTATCAAGGCCAGGACGACCTGATTGCCCCTTTCCGCGCCGCTGCGCGGATGGCGCAGGCCTATTTCCCCGGGGGCGGCGGCCCCTTCGCCACGATGATGCGGCCGTTCGGCGCGCTGGCCGAAATGGTCTCGCGGTTCGAGCTGTCGCATGTGCGGCCCGATTTCGGCATCCGCGCCGTGCCGGCCGGCAACCGGATGGTGCCGGTGCGCGAGGAGGTGGCGCTGGACCTGCCGTTCGGCAACCTCCTGCATTTCGTGCGCGAGATGGACGCGCCGCAGCCCAAGGTTCTGATCGTGGCGCCGCTCTCGGGGCATTTCGCGACGCTGTTGCGTCACACGGTCGAGGTGATGCTGCGCGACCACGACGTCTACATTACCGACTGGAAGAACGCCCGCGACGTGCCGCTTGCGGCCGGGCGCTTCGGGATGGATGAATACCTCGACTACCTGATCCGCTTCCTGCAGGAGATCGGGCCCGGTGGCCACGTGCTGGCGGTCTGCCAGCCCTGCGTGCAGACCCTGGCCGCCGTCGCCGCGATGTCGGAGGCCGAAGACCCCGCGACGCCCCGCACGATGACACTGATGGCGGGGCCGATCGACGTGCGCGAAAGCCCGACCGAGGTGAACGCGCTGGCGCAGGAAAAGCCGCTCTCGTGGTTCGAGACTCAGGTGATCTCCACCGTCCCGCAGCGCTATCCGGGCAGCGGGCGGCGGGTCTACCCGGGGTTCGTCCAGCTCACCGCCTTCATGCAGATGAACATGCAGCGCCACAAGGAACAGCACCAGAAGATGTACCGCCACCTCGCCGCGGGAGAGCTGGCCGAGGCGGAGAAGATCAAGACCTTCTACGACGAGTATTTTGCCGTCCTCGACCTGACCGAGGAATTCTATGTCGAGACCATCGACCGGGTATTCCAGCGGGCCGAGCTTGCGACCGGCGCATTCACCTATCACGGCGGCAGGGTGAACCCCGGCGCGATCCGCAAGACCGCGCTGCTGACGGTGGAAGGGGGGCGCGACGACATTTGCGGGCTGGGCCAGACCTCGGCGGCGCATGACCTGTGCTCCTCGCTCCGCCCACACCTGAAGCGCCACCACCTTCAGGCCAATGCCGGGCATTACGGCGTCTTCGCCGGCCGTCGCTGGGAGACGCAGGTCTACCCCGCCGTGCGCAACCTGATCCTCGCGATGGAATAGGGCCGGCCGGCATCCCTGCACGAAAGCCGCGGCCCCGTCCCCTTTCATTGTTCCCCAAATACGCCGGGGGGTGCAGGGGGCAGCGCCCCCGCCGGCGCGACCTCTCCACCCCGCCCGTCCGCCTGGCTCGCATTGCCACCCTGCCGCGCGACTGTCACATAGTTCCTTCAAGACAGCCGGACACCGACACGAATACGTCGAGGAGGACACATGACCCTTTCCGCCTTCACCGCCCCCGGCCGCTTCTGGCGCGGGAACCTGCACACCCATTCCGACCGCTCGGACGGCGCCCTGCCGGCCGAGGAGGTCTGCCGCCGCTATGCCGCCGAAGGGTATGACTTCATCGCCCTGACCGATCATTTCACCGGCATGTTCAATTACCCGATCACCGACACGACCGGGTTCCGCCGTAACGATTTCACCACCATCCTCGGCGCAGAGCTGCATTCCGGCGCGATGCGGAACGGGGAGTTGTGGCACATCCTCGCCGTCGGCTTGCCGCCTGATTTCACCCCGTCGAATTCGCCCGGCTTCCTGCCGGTCGAGGGCCAGGAAACCGGGGCCGAGCTTGCTCGTCGCGCCCGTGAGGCCGGCGCCTTCGTGGCGATCGCCCATCCGCAATGGTCGGGCCTGACGCTCGAGGATGCCCGCGGCCTCGAGGCGGCGCATGCGGTCGAGATCTACAACCACGGCTGCGCGGTGGGCTGCGACCGGGCCGACGGGGCCGCGATCGCCGACCTCCTGCTGACCGAGGGCCGCGACCTGACCCTGATCGCCACCGATGACGCGCATTTCACCGAGCCGGACCATTTCGGCGGCTGGGTGATGGTCAAGGCCGAGGAGAACGACCCCGATGCCCTGCTGGAGGCACTCAAGCGCGGCGATTTCTATGCCTCGCAGGGGCCCGAGCTGCGTGATGTCCGGCTTGAGGGCAAGTCTCTGGTGGTGGAAAGCGGCGCCGTCGCCACGGTGATCGTGCAGGGCAAGGGATGCGCCGCCATCGCCCGCCATGGCGAGTCCATGACCCGCACGGAGATGCCGCTGGTGCGGTTCAATGCCAGCCCCTGGATCCGGGTCACGGTGATCGACCGGGCCGGGCGACGCGCCTGGTCGAACCCGATCTGGTTCTGATCCTGGGCAGGGCTGGCCGATCGGGGCCGTCCGCTTGGGGGGCTTCCGTTCGGGTACCTTAGCTTACGGCCTTTCACCGCGGGCCTGCCCGTTTGGGGGCTCCGCTCGGGTGCCTCCCTTTGGAACCATTCCCCTCCGGGCCATTCCGTTCGGGGCTCACGGATCTGGGTCTCACCGATCGGGGGCTTGCAGCTCAGGGCGCGTCCGCCTCGGGGGCGTCGGGGGCGAGGATCAGCGTGACCCTGTCGCCGGCAAAGACGGTCTGGCCGTATTCCACCGGCCGGCCCGCGGGGTCGATGCTGACCTGTTCGGAACTCAGCACCGGGTCGCCTTCGGCCAGCTTGAGGTGCCGCGCCTGCGTGGCCGAGGCGCGGGTGGCGCTCAGCCGGGTCTCGCGCCGGGTGTAATCGGTCACGCCCGCGCGGCCGAGGGCCTCGGTGACCGACGAGATCTCGGCCAGCGCCTCGGCCATGCCGGGCAGGCGCTCGGCGGGAAAGATGCTCAGGAAATGCGCAATCGGCACGGCATCGGCGAGTGACACCCCCTCGGTCACCACGACGGGCGCGCCGGGGGCAATCTCCAGCCGCGCGGCCTCATCGGCATCGGCGGGCCGGGTCTCCAGCCGCAGTACCTGCCGCCCCGGCAGCCGCCCGGTCGCCGCGATCGCGCGATGGAACCTGACCCGGCGCCCGATCGGATACTCTGTCGGCGCATGTCGCACGAAGACGCCCGCACCGCGCCGCGACAGGGTCAGCCCGCGCTCAGCCAGCGCAGCCAGCGCATGGCGTACGGTGTGGCGGTTGACCCCGAAGCGGCTGGCCAGCGCGGCCTCGGTGGGAAGCTTGTCGCCGGGGCCATAATGTCCGGCGGCAATCTCTTCCTCCAGCGTCGCGGCGATGGATTGCCAGACCGGGGGGCGGCCGGCGGCACGGTCGGAGCTGCGGCGCATCGGGTCCTCCTGCGACGGGGGGCGGGGCTTTCCCTTCGCCACGGGTCCCGCTATGATTTGTCTAGTTGTATAGTAAGCTCGACAAATCGGCAAGTTGTCCAGTGTCGGCGCGCGAATGGCAGCTGCGCGGGCGGCCGGCCAGATCAGGCCAAACCAGGCCAAACCAGGCCAGATCAGGCGAACGGAACGGAGAGACGGAAATGAGTGGGACGGTCTTCGCGGTGGTTATCCTGGCGGCGGCGCTGCACGCGACATGGAACGCGCTGGTCAAGGGCGGCGCGGACAAGGCCGCGGCGATGGGCGCGGTCGTGATGGGGCAGGGCGTGTTCGGGGTGGTGGTTCTGGCCTTCGCGGGCCTGCCCGGCGCGGCCTGCCTGCCCTACCTCGCCGCCGGGGTGGCGCTGCACATGGGCTATCAGCTGTTCCTGATCATGGCCTACCGGATCGGCGACCTGACCCAGGTCTACCCGATCGCGCGCGGGGTGGCGCCGCTTCTGGTGGCGGTGGTGTCGGTTGGCGTCCTCGGGGTGGAATTCAGCCGGTCCGAGCTGATCGCGATGGGGATGATCTCCATCGGCATCGCCTCGATCAGCCTGGTGCGGCGCCGCGACGGGCTTCTGCAGGGCAAGGCGACCGGGCTTGCCCTGATCACCGGGGTGTTCATCGCCTCCTATTCCATCACCGACGGTCAGGGCGCCCGCCTGGGCGGCACCGCGCTGGGATATTACGGCGTGATGTCGGTGCTGGACGCGCTGCTCTTCGCGGCAACGCTGCGGGTCGCGCGGCCGGGGCTGCTTGGACGGTCGCTGCGGCACCGCCGACATCTTTTCCTCGGCGGCGGGGCCTCCTTCGTCGCCTATGCGCTGGTGGTCTGGTCCTTCACCCAGGCGCCGATCGCGTTGGTGACGGCGCTGCGCGAGACTTCGATCCTCTTCGCGCTGGGGATCGGCGTCTTCGTGCTGCGCGAGCCGCTGAACCTGGGGAAGGTGCTGTCGACGGCGCTGACCCTCGCAGGGGTTATCTTCCTGCGGCTCGGCCGCGGGTAAGGTGCAGCGGCACGGCCTGATCGGCGCGTGAATTTTCGTCGAAAATTCAGACGCCGGTGGCGGGGGTCAGTCCGCCAAGGGGACAGCGCCGCAGCAGGTGGAACCCTTCCGCGGTCTCGCCGAAGAGGCAGAGCTCCGCCACCGGAAAGGGGCGCGGCAGGAGGGGGGCCAGGACCGGGGCGAGGGCGGTGCGCACGGCTTCGGCCTCGGCCTCGGGCAGCGCACCGGTGAGGGTGAGGTGGAAGCGGAAATCCTCCATCACGTGGGGATAGCCCCAGCGTTGCAGGTTGGCCTCCCCGGCGGGCGAGAGCCCCCTGGCGCGACGCCGGGCAAGCTCGGCCTCCGGGGCAGGCGCACGGTGGTGGTCGAGGGCGCGCACGGTCTCGGCCGCGAGTGCCGAGAGCGCGGGCGCGGGCCCCTCCGGCACCAGCGCCACGAAACCGCCGAGCCGGGCGATCCGCAGCCCGGGCAGGTCGACCGGCGCGCGGCGGGCGGCAAGTGCCGCGAGATCTGCTTCCAGCGCCGCGCGGGTCGATCCGGCGGCGAGGCGGAACGGCGGTTTCAGCGTGCCGTGGAAGCCGTAGCGCCGCGGGCGCGCAGTCAGGTCGGCCACCGTGCGGGGCAGGCCGGGAACCTCGGGGTGCGGCCGGGCGCGGCCCGCCGCGGGATCCCAGCCGAGCCAGCGCGCGGCGAAATCCGCCAGCGGGCCGGGCGGGGGGGCGGCGTAGACGGCGAAACGGCTGAACTCTGGCATCGGGTGGGGTCCGGGATCGGCGGGGGGCATGTGCGAGGCTGGACGTCCGCGCCGCGGGATGCAAGAGGTCGGGGGATGAGCGATCTTGTCCTGACCAATGCGCGGATCGTCACCGGAACCGCGGTGATCCGGGGCAGCCTGAGGGTGGCCGGTGGCTGCATCGCTGCGATCGATGACGGCCCGGTTGCCGTTCCGGGGGCCCGCGATTGCGGGGGCGATCTGCTGATCCCGGGACTGGTCGAGCTGCATACCGACAACCTGGAGCGTCACCTGCTGCCCCGGCCGGGGGTCGCCTGGCCCCAGGCGGCGGCGATCCTCGCCCATGACGGCGAATTGGCCAGCGCGGGGATCACCACTGTCTTCGACGCGCTCCGGGTCGGGTCGATCGTGTCGAACGGCCGGGTCGGCTATGGCCGCTACGCCCGGTCTCTGGCCGATGCGCTGGGCGCGGCCCAGGCGGAGGGGATGCTCCGCATCGGGCATTTCCTGCACCTTCGGGCCGAGGTCTGTTCCGAGACCCTGATCGAGGAGCTGGCGGGCTTCGGCCCCGAGGACAGGGTCGGGATCCTCTCGCTGATGGATCACACCCCAGGGCAGCGGCAGTTTCGCGACCTGGGGCAACTGCGGGCCTATGTCATGGGCAAGCACGGCATGACCGAGGCGGAGTTCGAGCGCCACGTGGAGACGCAGAAGGCGACGCGGGCGCGGCTGGGAACGGCGCACGAGGCGGCCGCGGTCGCGGCGGCGAGGCGGCTGGGCGCGGTGCTGGCAAGCCATGACGACACCACCGCCGCGCAGGTCGCGACAAGCGCCGGGCACGGGGTGCGGCTGGCCGAGTTCCCGACCACGGAGGAGGCCGCGCTTGCCTGTCGGGGCCACGGGATCGCGGTGATGATGGGGGCTCCGAACCTGATCCGCGGCGGCTCCCATTCCGGCAATGTCGCGGCGGAGGAGCTGGCCGCTGCCGGGCTGCTCGACATCCTGTCGTCGGATTACGTTCCCGGGGCGCTCCTCCTTGCGGCGCTGCGGCTGGCCACGCTCTGGGACGATCTGCCGCGCGCGGTGGCGCGCGTCACCTCCGCGCCGGCGAGCGCCGCAGGTCTGGACGATCGCGGCCGCCTTGCGCCCGGCCTCAGGGCCGACATGGTGCAGGTCGCGCGGATCGGAGAGCAGCCGGTGATCCGGGGCGTCTGGTCGCGGGGCCGTCAGGTGGGCTGAACCAGGGGCGCGGCGGTGCCGCAAGCCTTTTGCCGTGCGAGGGGCGCGCTGCCCCCCTGTCACCCCCCGGGATATTTCGGCTCAGAAGAACGGGAGAAGTCTTGCTTTCTTCTGAGCGAAAATATCCCACGGGGGTGCGGGGGTGTGAAACCCCCGCGGATGCAGTGGGTGCGGGGGTGTGAAACCCCCGCGGATGCAGTGGGTGCGGGGGTGTGAAACCCCTGCGGATGCAGTGGGTGCGGGGGTGTGAAACCCCTGCGGATGCAGTGGGTGCGGGGTTGCGAACACCGCGCGGGAGAGGCGGGTCACCTGTCGCTGGCGGGTGGGAAGGTCAGTCTGTCTGGCTTGGGCCAGTCGCCGGAGAGCGCGATCTCGAACAGTGTGCCCGGGGCGAGGGGGCTCGCGTCCCGCCGCAGGTGCAGGGAGAGGTGGCGGTTGCCATCGGTGCGGGCGAGGGTGAAGCGGCCGCCGGTCTCGTCGGCGCGTGTAGGGGCCTCGCGAAAGAAATCCGGCGCGGCGGCGCGCAGGTCCAGCAGGCGTGTCGTCGTGGCGGTCTTCAGCCGGTCGAAGGGGGGGAGGTCGTCGCCCGGAAGCGCGAAGGGGCGGCGGTTGTCGGGATCGGTGAGCTCGAACAGGCCGCGTTCCGCGCGCTGGTAGAAATCGGGGATCCCCGGCAGCACAGCCTTCAGGGCGAGCTGCAAGAGCGACAGCCGCCGCCCCAGCGCGATCAGCGACGACAGCGCGGGCGGGCAGGCGGCCTCCCACACCGCATGGATCCGCAGCGCGGCGGCGATCGCGCGGTCCTCGGCCGCGGTGTCGGGATAGGACCAGCGGCTGACCTCGCCGCCCTCGCGCAGGGCCTTGCGCAGGTGATCGGCCAGGCGGGTGGCGATGTCGGGGCCGGAGGGGACGGGGTCGTTCCAGATCCCCAGCAGGCTTTGTGCCGCGTACCAGGTCAGGGACGGGTCGGCCCCCGGAGCCGCGGCCGTGGCGGCGGCGTGGAGGGTGGCGAAGAGGTCGGGCCGGTGAGAGATCGCGGTGATCCGCATCCGTGTATCCTCGGACCGCTTGGTGTCGTGGCTCGAGGTGAGGGTAAGCGCCCGGGCGCGGGCGCCCTGGGGGCTGTCCAGCCAGGCGTTCAGCCCCGCCGTGTCCAGTGTCGCCGCGTCGGGTTCCGCCCCCACCTCGTTCGCGGCGAGGTAGCGGCTATGGCGGAAGAAGGCGGTGTCTTCCTGCGCCTTGGCCACCACCGCGCCGGTCACCTGCTGGAACCGGGTGCGGAAATCGGCGGCCGGCACGCCCTCCGCCTCGAGCAGCAGCGCGGCCATGAGGTCGAGCGCTTCGGTGTTGGGCAGGGTTTTCGCGGCCTCGGCCACCGCGGTCTCGATCAGCGCGCGGTCCGGCGCGGCGGCCGGCGGCACGGTGAGGTAGCTGCGATAGCGCGGGAAGGCGATCAGCAGGGCCAGCATCGCTTCGCGCAGGGTCTCGGCATCCGGAGGGTCGAGCCGGTCGACGGCGAGCGCGGCCTGCGCCAGGCCGATCAGCTGACGCAGTTCGGCGGCGAGGTCTTCGGGGATCACCTGGGCGCGCGCCTCGCGGCAGAGCGTGGCGTAGGGGGCGCGGCCGCCGGTGCGCGCTTGCCACAGACGGTCGAGCGCGGCGAGGCCCGCGGGCGGGGTCAGCAGCCGGCAGATCTGGCGCCCGGCCTCGTAGCCGGTGGTGCCCGCGACGGGCCAGGCGGGGGGCAGGGCCTCGTCCCCGGTCAGGATCTTCTCGACCCAGATCGGCACCTCTGGGCCGACCGTGGCGCGCAGCCGATCGAGATAGGCGGCCGGATCGGCCAGCCCGTCGACATGATCTATGCGCAGGCCCTGGGCGAGGCCCTCGGCCACAAGCCGGGCGGGGAGGGCGGTCATCGCCTCGAACACCTCCGGGTCCTCGACCCGCATGCCGATCAGGCCGGTGACGTTGAAGAACCGCCGGTGGGTCAGCGCGCCGCGCTCGCGCGACCATTCGCGCAGCTGCCAGCTCTGGCGCGCCAGTACCTCGGGCAGGGGATCGCCCGGGGCGTGGCTTCCCGGCGCCAGCGGCAGCCATCCGCCCTCCCATTCCACCGCGCCGCCCTGCGCGTCGGTCAGGCGCAGGGCGCCCGCCGCCAGCATGTCGTCGAGCGGTTCGGGCAGGAACGGCAGGATCAGGCGGCGCGACCAGTCGATGTCAAAATGCCCGGCGAAGGCGCTGGCGCGGCCGTGGCGCAGGACGTCGCGGACCCACGGATTGTCGAGCGACAGCGCGGTGTGGTTCGGCACGAGGTCGAGGATGACGCCAAGGCCCAGCGTCTGGGCGGCCAGTGCCAGCGCCCGGAACCCGGTCTCGCCGCCGAGCGCGGGGTCGATCGTGGTCGGGTCGGTGATGTCGTAGCCGAGGGTCGACCCCTGCGCGGCGGTGAAGATCGGCGAGAGGTAGAGGTGGCTGATGCCCAGCCCGGCGATATGCGGCAGGAAGGACGCCGCCGTCGCGAAATCGACGCCCGAGCGAAGCTGCAGCCGGTAGGTGGCGCTCAGCGGGCGCAGGTCGCCGGAGCGGGTCGTTGCGGACATCAGGGCAGGATCCTCATCTCGATGGCGAAAGGGTCGGTGCGCGGGTCGCCCAGCGTGAAGAGCGGCGCGGTAAGGTCGGGGGTGGAAAGGTCGGGCGCGGGAATGTTGGGGGCGGCAATCGTCGGGGCGGGGGCACCGAGGCTGACCGCGATCTCCAGCCTGCCCGCGGCGAAGGGCCAGCGGGCGAGAAGCGCCCTCGGGCCCGGGCGTGAGACCTCTCCCAACCCGGTCTTGCCGCTGCGGAACAAAGGCAGCAGGCGGTCGCGGCGCAGCGCAAGCAGGTCGCGGGTGAGGGCACGCCAGCGCGCCTCGCGCTCCGGGTCGGTGCCATAGGGATGGCAGAGCGCCGGCGTGCCCGGGTCGGCGGGGTCGATCATCCGCGCGGTGTCGTAGCCGATGCTGCCAAGTTCGCGCCGCCGCCCCTCGCGCAGGGCCGCCACGTCGCCGGGCGGCGGGTCGGCGAAGAACGGGAAGGGGGCGGTGGCACCCGTCTCCTCGCCCATGAACAGCATGGGCGTGAACGGCATGAGCAGAAGGAGGGCGTGGATCACCGTGCCGGCCTCGTCGCCGATCAGGGCGAGGAGGCGCTCGCCGGCGGGGCGGTTGCCGGCCTGGTCATGGGTGAGGTTGGCGTTGACGAAGGCGCTCCATGGCAGGTGCCCGGCGGGAGCACCGCGGGGGGCGGGCAGGCCGGGGCTGGGCTTGCCCGTCTCGTCCCGGCTTTCCTCGTCCCGGCCCTCCTCTACCTGGCCGTGGGCCATGGCGTGGGCGAGATCGGCAAAGGGATCGGCGGCGAAGCTGGCGTAATAGCCCTGGGTTTCCCCGGTCAGCGCGACATGCAGGGCATTGTGCCAATCGTCGTTCCACTGGGCGTCGTAGCCCGCCTCGCGCAGGGTGGGAAGGTTGCGCTCGTCCTCTAGGATCAGGTGTATGGGGCGGCCACGGTCCCTGCCGCGGATCGCCCCGAGCAGCTCCCTCAGGAAATGCGGATCGGAGGGATCGCGGATCGCATGCACGGCATCAAGGCGCAGCCCGTCGAGGCGGTAGTCGTCGATCCACCCCAGCGCGGTATCGCGCAGCAGGGCGCGGACCTGCGGGCGGGTCATGTCGATGCCCTGACCCCAGGGGGTGTGATCGCCGCCGAAGACCTGCGGGGCATAGGCGGGCAAGTAGTTGCCGAACGGGCCGAAGTGGTTCAGCACGAGGTCGAGGATCACCATGATCCCCAGCGACTGCGCGGCCCGGATGAAGGCGCGCATCTCGTCGGGGGTGCCGTAGGCGGGGTGCGGTGCGCGCAGGAGGACGCCGTCGTAGCCCCAGCCATGCGCCCCGTGGAACTGCGAGACCGGCATGACCTCGATCGCCGTGATCCCGGTGTCGGCCAGCTCCGGCAGGCGGCGGGCGGCGGCCGCGAAACTGCCTTCCGGGGTGAAGGTGCCGATGTGGATCTCGAGGATCACCGCCTCGTCGAAGGGCCGGCCGGGCCAGGGTGCGCCCCAGTCGAAGTTGGCGGGGTCGAAGGTGGCGGGGTCGAAGGTGGTGGGGTCATGGGTCAGCGACGGGCCGTGGACGTCGCCCGCCTGCCGGCGCGCAGCGGGATCGGGATAGTCGATGCCGTCGAGGCGGAAGAGATAGGGCAGGCCCGCCTGCGCCGGGCAGGAGAGCCGCCAGCCGCCGTCGCCGGTGGGTGTCATCGCGTGGGGGGTGCCGTCGAGGACCAGCGCCGCGTGGCCTGCGGCGGGGGCCCAGATCGCGAAATGCCAGGTGCCGTCGCTTTGGGGGGCGGCGCCCCAGGGGAAGGCTGGGCGGACCGGGCTGGGCGTGATGCGGCTCATGCGTCCGAACCCTCCTCCGGCGCGTCGGCGCCATCGTCGTCTGTCTGGCCGCCGTCTGCCGCACCGTCACTTGTCTCGGCGCCCTCCGCCCTGTCCGCGCGGGCGAAGGCGTGCAGCGATTGCCAGGGCAGGTCCATGGGGCCATCGGTGGGGCCATCGGTCGCGTCATCGCACCGGGGGCTGTCGCGCGTGGTGTCGAGGATGTGGCGCCAGCCCGTGCCGGGCAGGGTGAAGGTGCAGGCGTCGCCCGCATTGGCCACGATCAGAAGCTCGGGCTGGCCCGCCAGCCGGTGGCGCAGGCCGACGCAGCAGAGGCCGCCGTCGTTCCAGTCCGCTTCTGTCATCCCGTGGCCCGCCGGATGCCACCAGTCGCTGACCGGCGCCGCGGCGTTCGGGGGAAAGGCCGCCGGGGCGAGGTGTCCGCGCCAGGCATGGCGAAACGCGATCAGCTCGGCCACGGTGTCGCGCAGGTCCTCCCTCGCGCCCGGCCAGTCGATCCAGGCGGTCTCGTTGTCCTGGCAATAGGCGTTGTTGTTGCCGCCCTGGGTCTGGCCCATTTCGTCGCCCGCCAGCAGCATCGGCACCCCCCGGCTGACCATCAGCGACCCGAGCATCGCGCGCGCCCGGCGAAGGCGGGCCGCGTCGATCGTCGCGTCGTCGGTCGGCCCCTCGGCGCCCATGTTGTCGGACAGGTTGTGGCTGTGGCCGTCGCGGTTCTCCTCGCCGTTCGCCTCGTTGTGCTTGTCGTTGTAGCTCAGCGTGTCCCACAGGGTGAAACCGTCGTGCGCGGCGAGGAAGTTGATCGAGGATGTCGCGGGCCGGTGCGAATGGTCGAATTGCAGGGGCGAGCCCATCAACCGATCGGCGATCTTCGGCACCATGCCCGGATCGCGGCGCCAGAAGGCGCGGGTGTCGTCGCGGAACTTGTCGTTCCATTCGCGGAACGGCCAGGGGAAGCCGCCCACCTGATAGCCGCCTTCGCCCACGTCCCACGGCTCGGCGATCAGCTTGACGCCAGAGAGCACCGGATCCTGCCGGATCGCGTTGAAGAAGGCGCCCTCGCGTTCGAACCCGTCGGGTTCGCGCCCGAGGGTGGAGGCGAGGTCGAAGCGGAAGCCATCCACATGTACCGCCTCGACCCAGTAGCGCAGGCTGTCCATGACAAGGCGCAGCACCATCGGATGCGCCATGTTCAGCGTGTTGCCGGTGCCGGTGGTGTCGAACCCGTGGCGCGGGCTTTCCTGAGACAGCAGGTAATAGGAGCGGTTGTCGATGCCCCGGAAGCTGAGCGTCGGGCCAAGCTCGTTGCCCTCGGCGGTGTGGTTGTAGACCACGTCGAGGATCACCTCGATCCCGGCCTCGTGGAACCGCTTCACCGCGGCGCGCACCTCGCGCACGTCCTCGGTCGCGAGGTAGGTGCGGTTCGGGGCGAAGAAGCCGATGGAATTGTAACCCCAGTAGTTCGAGAGCCCCTGGTCGACGAGGTGCCGGTCCTGCACGATCGCATGGATCGGCAGAAGCTCGATCGTGGTGACGCCAAGCTTCAACAGGTGGTCGATGATCGGGGGCGAGGCCAGCGCGCGGAAGGTGCCGCGGTCGGCCTGGACGACGCCGGGGTGGCGCATGGTCAGGCCCTTTACGTGGGCCTCGTAGATCACCGTTTCGGACCACGGCAGGCGCAGAATCGCGTCGCGGTCCCATTCGAAGACCGGATCGGCGACCACGGCCTTGGGCATGAACGGCGCGGAATCGCGGGTGTCCTGGGAAAGATCCGATCCGCCGACCGGATAGCCGAACAGCGCGTCGTCCCATTGCAGGTAGCCGCGCATCGCCATGGCGTAGGGGTCGAGCAGCAGCTTCGCGGGGTTGAAGCGGTGGCCTTCCTCGGGGGCGAAGGGGCCGTGCACGCGGTAGCCGTAGGCAAGGCCCGCCTTCGCGCCGGGCAGGTGGCCGAACCAGATCCCGCCTTCCTGCCGCGGCATGTCGAGGCGTTTGATCTCCCTCTTGCCGTCGGCGTCGAAAAGGCACAGCTCCACCCGCTCGGCATGGTCCGAGAACAGCGCGAAGTTCACGCCGTCGCCCCAGACACGGGCGCCCAGAATGTCGGGCCATCCCGCCCTCGGGTCGAAGCTGAGCGCGGTCGGGTCCATGGGATGTCTCCGGCTGAGGGGGGAGAGAGGGGCAGGGCGCAGCGGCGCGGGTCTTGCGCCACCGGATAAGGGCGCGGCCTGCCCCCCGGTTCCCGGAGACGGGGCAGAATCCCGGGTTTCGGGGCGTGCATGAAGGCGGTTGCGCAGGAAAGCGGCAGCGTCGGGAGGTGGAGGACGGTTGCAGGGCGGTTGCCGGGGGGCATGGCTGCGGCCGTGATCCGGGCGGTGCTCTGCCCTCGACGCAGGTGGTGCGACCGGTTGCCGCGCCTCCGGTCGTCCTCTATCACGAAGCGATGAGGTCGTGCGGGGAGGTACGGCCAGCGGCTCCTCCGCACCCGGCATGCGCCCGCCCGGCGCCCGGGCACGGTGGCCGAGGGAGGAAGCAATGGGTCCCGATCCCGAGCATGACGACAGCCGGCTGGGCGAGACAGGGCCTGAAACGGTGCCTGAAACGGTGCCCGAGATCGCGGCCGGGACGGAGACCGGGGCAGAGTCCGGAGGAGAAACCGGTGCTGGGGGGCGCACGGGCGCCCCCGGGGCAGGGGCCGCCGCCCTGCCAACGGGCGAGGGCACGGGACGCGGGGCAGGGGATGGAACCGGCCGACTTGCCGGGGCGGCCGTCCTGGTGGTCGATGACGAGCCGGGGATGCGCAACTTCCTCGTCAAGACGCTGGCGCCGCATTGCGAGCATGTGGCCGAGGCCGAAAGCACCGCCGCGGCGGAGGCCGAACTGGCCCGCCGGCACTTCGATGTGGTCGTCCTCGACAACATGATGCCGGGGCAGACGGGCATCGACTGGCTGGCGGCGCGCAGGCGGCAGGGCAGCCTTGCCGAGACGATCCTGATCACCGCCTATGCCGATCTAGAGACGGCGATCGGCGCCATGCGGGCCGGTGCGGCGGATTTCGTGCTGAAGCCGGTGCGCGCCAACCAGGTGCTGAACGCCGTGCGCCGCTGCCTCGAGGTGGCGCATCTGCGCCACGAAAACGCGCTGCTGCGTCATGAGCTGCGCGCGACCGGCGTGTGGCGCCCGCGGCGCGACCGGCTGATCGGCGCCTCGCCGCAGATCGGGGCGGTGCGCGAGGTGCTGGCCCGGGTGGCCGACCTGCCCTCGCCGGTGCTGATCCGGGGCGAGTCCGGCACCGGCAAGGAGGTGGCCGCCCGCCACCTGCACCGGTTGTCCGCCCGCGCGGCGCGCCCGTTCGTGGCGATCAACTGCGCCGCCATGCCCGCCGAAACGCTGGAGGCGGAACTTTTCGGCCGCCCGGGGGCACCCGCGGGCGAGGAGGGGGAGGCCGCCGGGGGCGGGGAGGGCGGTCTTCTGGCCTCGGCCCGGGGCGGCACCGTGTTCTTCGACGAGATCGGCGAGATGCCGGCGGCGGCGCAATCGGCACTCCTGCGGGTGCTCGAAAATCGGGGCGGCAGCGCCTACGACCTGCGCCCGCTGTTTTCCACCACCCGCGACCTGCCGGGCGAGGTGCGCGCCGGGCGCTTCCGCGAGGACCTGTATTTCCGTATCAACGTGATCGAGGTCGAGATGCCGCCGTTGCGCCAGCGCGGCAACGACGTGCTCGACCTGGCCGAACTGTTCATGGGAGAGCTGTCGGCGCAGCTGCGGCTGCCTGCGCGCGACCTGACCCCCGCGGCGCGCGGTGCGATGCTGCGCCATGGCTGGCCGGGCAACATCCGGGAGCTTTCAAACTTCGTCGAACGGGCGCTGATCTTCGACCGCTTCCCGCTGGAGATGCTGAGCCCTGCCCAGGCCGCGGGGGCCGCCGCAGGGATCGAACCCCTGGACAGCGTGGAGCGGCGCCACATCCTGACCGCGCTCGACGCGGCCGGCGGCAACCGGACGGAGGCGGCACGCAGGCTGGGCATCTCGCGCAAGACGATCGACCGCAAATGCGCGGCCTGGGGCCTCTGACATGCGCCGGCTGTTCCGCCCGGCGAAGGGGTCGGTGCGGCTGCGCCTGCTGGTCATCGCGCTGCTGCCCATGCTGGTGCTGCTGCCGGCGCTGCTTGGCTTCACCACGCTGCGCTGGGCCACCAAGGTCGACAACCTGCTGATCGTGAAGGTGAACGGCGACCTGACGATCGCGCATCAGTACATGTCGCAGCTGCTGGCCAATTCAGGCGAGCGGATCGCGGCGCTGGGCAATTCGGTGGCCTTTGCACACAATGTCGAAGGGGTGGACCCGGCGGCGTTTCTCGAGGCCGAGCGCAAGCGCCTCGGTCTCGATTTCCTCTATGTCGCGCTGCCGGGGGGCGGGGTGATCGCCTCGTCCACGCCCGCAGCGCCGCGGGTGCCGGGCGACTGGAAGGTGGTCGACACCGCATTGCAGGGCACGCGGATGTCGGCTGTCGATGTCTTCGGGCCGAAGACGCTGGCGGCGCTTTCGCCGGCGCTGGCCGAACGCGCGCGGATTCCGCTGGTGCCGACGCGCGCCGCCGTCCCCACCGACCGCAAGGCCGAGGACGAGGGCATGGTGATCCATTCCGCCGCGCCCGTGACGCTGCCCGATGGCCGGCACGCCGCGCTGGTGGGCGGGATCCTCCTGAACCGCAACCTGCGCTTCATCGACACGATCAACGGCCTCGTCTACCGCGACCGGTCGCTGCCGGCGGGGTCGGTCGGGACGGCCACGCTGTTCCTTGATGACGTCCGCGTCTCGACCAACGTGCGCCTGTTCGAAAACGTGCGGGCACTGGGCACCCGGGTCTCGGCCGCGGTGCGCGAGCGGGTGCTGGGCGAGGGGCGGGTCTGGCTCGACCGCGCGTTCGTGGTCAACGACTGGTACATCTCGGCCTACGAGCCGATCACCGACAGCCTCGGCCGGCGGGTCGGCATGCTTTACGTGGGCTTCCTCGCCGCGCCGTTCAGCCAGGCCAAGACCCAGTCGATCGTGATCGCGCTGCTGGCCTTCCTGTGCATCGCCGCGATCTCGGTCCCGGTGTTCCTGCGGTGGGCGGGGCGGATCTTCGGCCCGCTGGAGGACATGACGGCGACCATCGGGCAGGTCGAGGCGGGGGACCTGTCGGCGCGGATCGGCGGCGTGCCGGGCGAGGACGAGATCGGCCGGGTGGCACGCCACCTCGACCACCTTCTCGACCAGGTGCAGGAGCGCGACCAGAGGCTGCGCGGCTGGGCGGCCGAGCTCAACGCCAAGGTCGAGGAACGGACCCGCGACCTGACCGAGGCGAACCGGCGGCTGGAGCAGGCGACGCAGCAGCTGGTGATGTCGGAAAAGCTGGCCGCGGTGGGAGAGATCACCGCCTCGATCGCGCATGAGATCAACAACCCCGTCGCGGTGATCCAGGGCAACCTGGACGTGGCGCGCCAGACGCTGGGGCCGGCGGCCGACCCGGCGAAGACGGAGTTCGACCTGATCGACGCGCAGGTCCACCGCATCACCGCGATCGTGACCAAGCTTCTGCAATTTGCCCGGCCGGCGGAATTCTCGGCCAGCGCCGACCGGGTGGCGGCGGAGGAGGTGGTGAGCGATTGCCTCGCGCTTACCCGGCACCGGCTGCGCCACGCCGCGGTCGAGGTGGTGCGCGACGACCGCGCGACGCGGGCAGTGCGGATCGAGCGCACCGGGCTGCAGCAGATCCTGATCAACCTGATCGTCAATGCGCTGCATGCCATGCCCAGTGGCGGCACGCTGCACATCGCCACCAGGGACGCCGACAGCGGCGGCCGTCCGGGTGCCGAGATCGTGGTGTCGGATACCGGGGCGGGGATCGCCCCGGCGGTGATCGGGCGGGTGTTCGATCCGTTCTTCTCGACCAAGCGGGCCGAGGGTACGGGGCTTGGCCTGTCGATCAGCCGGATGCTGGTGGACGAGGCCGGCGGCTGGATCAGGGTGGAGAGCCGCCCGGGAGAGGGCGCGCGCTTCACCCTCTGGCTGCCCGAGGCGGGGCAGGGCCCGGAGCGGCCCTCCAGCGGCCCCGACGCGGCGTAGGGGGCGTTTCGGCGCAGCCTGCCGGAGTCTGCGCCGCCGGTGGCGGAACTGGCGCCGTTTGGGACCGGAATGGACAAAATGTCCCGATTTCGCCGTGCGGAGGGGGCGCGGATGGACAGAATGTCCCGATCGGGCGCAGCACACGCTTCGCGTCAGGACAAAATGTCCCAGAAATGCACCGTAAGATATTGATTTAAATATATAAAAAATTTGACAGAGCGCCCAGCCTCTTTCATCGTTCCGCCCGCGGCACGACGCCGCGGCATCTAGGGAAACCCTTCCCCCAGGGCAGGGAGCGGATGCGAAGGACTTGGGAGGGACAAGACATGGCATCCATCGCAGACGGCGCCCCGGCGTCGTCCATACTCAGTCGCGAGGCGATCATCGCGGGGCCGGGCTACAACCGCTGGCTCGTGGTACCCGCCGCGCTCTGCATTCACCTGTGCATCGGCATGGCCTACGGATTTTCCGTGTTCTGGCTGCCGATGTCGCACCTCGTCACCCAGCCCGCCGCCGATTGCGCGGGCATGGGCTTCTTCGGCATGCTGACCACGACCCAGTGCAACTGGTCCGTGCCCGCCGAAACCCACGTGTTCGAGACCTTCATCGCCATCCTGGGCATCTCGGCCGCGATCTGGGGTGGCTGGCTGGAACATGCGGGCCCGCGCAAGGCCGGCTTCATCGCCGCGCTCTGCTGGGGCGGCGGCATGGCGCTGGGTGGACTTGGCGTCATGTGGCACCAGCTGTGGCTCTTCTACCTCGGCACCGGGGTGATCGGCGGCGTGGGGCAGGGGCTTGGCTACATCACGCCGGTCTCGACCCTGATCAAGTGGTTCCCTGACCGGCGCGGCATGGCCACCGGCTTTGCCATCATGGGCTATGGCGGCGGCGCGATGATCGGCGCACCGCTGGCCGTCTGGCTGATGAAGACCTTCTCGGGCGACGGCGTGCAGGGGGTCTGGCAGTCGATGGTGATCCTCGGGATCATCTATTTCATCGTGATGTCGATCGGCGCCTTCTCGTTCCGCGTGGCCCCCACCGGCTGGCGCCCCGAGGGCTGGACCGAGGCGGATGCCGCCAAGTCCAAGGCGATGATCACCAAGCGGCACGTCCATCTGGAACGGGTGGCGAAGACGCCGCAGTTCTGGCTGATCTGGCTGGTGCTCTGCCTCAACGTGACTGCCGGCATCGGCGTGATCTCGATGGCCAGTCCGATGTTGCAGGACGTGTTCGGCACCCACCTGCTGCACGGTGGCGGCGCAGGCATGACGCCCGAGGCGCAGAAGGCCGCGATCGTCGCGGCGGCGGCGGGCCTGGTGGGGCTGATCAGCCTCTTCAACTCGCTGGGCCGGCTGTTCTGGGCCTCGCTCAGTGACCGGATCGGGCGCAAGACGACCTATTACTGCTTCTTCATCCTGGGCATGATCCTCTACATCCTGCTGCCGACCTGGGGGCACATGGGGATCGCGAGCATGTTCGTGCTGTCGATCTGCATCATCCTGACGATGTACGGTGGCGGCTTCTCGACCGTGCCGGCCTATCTTGCCGACATCTTCGGGACGCAGATGGTGGGCGCGATCCATGGCCGGCTGATCACCGCGTGGTCGGCGGCGGGCATCATCGGCCCGGTGCTGATCGCGAGCGTGCGTCAGTACCAGCTGGATCACGGCGTGCCCAAGACGCTGGTCTACGACCGGACGCTCTACATCATGGCGGGGCTGCTGCTGCTCGGGCTGATCTGCAACGCGCTGGTGAAGCCGGTCCACGACAAGCACTTCATGGACGACGAGGAGCTGGCGCAGGAACGTGCCCTGCAGAAGGACCCGGGCGGGGCCCATGCGTCCACCGCGGCGCGCGGCCAGTTCGGGGCTCTGGGCGTGGTGTTCTGGCTGGCGGTCGGGATACCTTTCCTGATCGGGGTCTGGATCGCCATCGCCAAGGGCGCCGCCCTGTTCTGATCCAAGGCACCCTTGCCGATGTTGCGCCGGGCGGTCCTTCGCCCGGCGCTTTCATTCCGAAGGGCGGGCCTCCGAGTCGGAACCATGCACGCGACGCGTGTGGATCGGGGCTGATTCCACAGCTTTGGATGGTATCCGGTGCCGCGCCGCGGCAGGTGATTCCGGCGCCTTCCTGCCGATCCGGCTCTGTCAGGCGGGAAATCCACCGATACGGGCGGCGACATGGCCCCTGCCGCGCAGTCCGTGTCGCGGTCGTGCCCCGGCGGGGGAATGATCCTGTCCAGCGACGCCGGGGGGCGCGGCGGCGTGATCGGCAAGCGCTTCTCGCCCTTGACAGATTCCCCGGCCGGCCTGTTCCGGCGGTTCCCCGATGCCGCCGTGCGGTCCCGCCCGGATGTGCCCGGAGCCTGCGTCGCAGGACACCCAGGGATCGGCGCCTTCTCGCCCGGAGAGGCGCGCGGCCCTTTGCGTCAAAGGCGATTCCGGGTCATCTGAACCCAGATCTTCCCGCACATACCGCCGCATGGCAGGCCAGGAAACGTGACCATCGCAAAGCTGAACACCCGTCCCGGACTCGATGAACTTCGGGCCGCCCGCGACCGCGGGCGCGGCCTCGTCGTGACCGCCTTCGTCTTCTCCCTCTTCGTCAACCTGCTGATGCTGACGGGGTCGCTCTTCATGCTGCAGGTCTACGACAGGGTCCTTGCCTCGCGCTCGATGGAGACGCTGACCGCCCTGTTCCTGCTGGTGTCCGGGCTTTTCCTGCTGATGGGGGTGATCGACTATGCCCGGGGCCGGATCATGGCCCGGGTCGGCGCGCGGTTCCAGACTGCGCTGGACCGGCGGGTGTTCGAGGCGACGATGCGGCGCAGCCAGATCCCGCAGGAACGCGGATTGCCGGCGAATGCGCTGCGCGATGTCGATGCGGTGCAGGCGCTGCTCGGCTCGCCACTGCTGCTGGCGCTGATGGACCTTCCGTGGACGCCGTTCTTCATCGCCGCGATCTTCATCTTCCACCCGCTGCAGGGGGTGACCGCGCTGGCGGGGGCGATCGTCCTGGTCACCCTCGCGGTCGTCAACCAGCTGACGACCGCGCGCAAGGTGAAGGCGGCGCAGGGCCTGTCCACCCAGGCGCAGTTCTTCGCCGAGCAGGTGCGTACCGGCGCCGAGGTGGTGATGACGCAAGGGATGCGCGCCGCGATGCTGCGCCGCTGGCAGGAACTGCGGGTCGAGGCGATGCGCCAGTCGCTGGCGGCCAGCGACCGTACCGGCAGCTTCACATCCGCCACCCGGGCGTTCCGGCTGTACCTGCAATCGGCGATGCTGGCGGTGGGGGCCTACCTCGTTCTGAAGAACCAGATCACCGCCGGGGCCATGGTCGCGGCCTCGATCATGCTGGGCCGGGCGCTGGCGCCGGTCGAGCAGGCGGTGGGTCAGTGGCCGGTCCTGCAGAAGGCGCGTGCGGCCTGGGTCAGCCTTGGCCGCTATCTCGCCGCCACGCCAGAACGTCCGGCGCAGACCCGGCTTCCGGTGCCGGTGCCGCGGCTCGAGGTGCGCAACCTGTCGATCTGTGCGCCGGGCACCCGCACCGCGCTGGTGCGCAACCTGACCTTCACGGTGGAACCGGGGCAGGCGTTGGGCGTGATCGGCGCCAGCGGAACCGGCAAGTCGACGCTGGCCCGCGCGCTGCTGGGCTACTGGCCCGCCGCGAGCGGCGAGATCCGCCTCGGCGGTGCGACGCTGGACCAGTACGAGCCCGACGACCTGGGTCGCCACATCGGCTATCTGCCGCAGCAGGTGGCGCTGTTCGGCGGTACGGTGGCCGAGAACATCGCCCGGATGGAGACCCGCCCCGACGCGGAGGCGGTGATCGAAGCCGCGCGGCGGGCCCATGCGCATGAGATGATCCTTGCCCTGCCCGAGGGCTACGGCACCCGGCTGGACGGCACCGACAGCCGCCTGTCGGGTGGCCAGCGCCAGCGCATCGGCCTGGCCAGGGCGCTTTACGGCGGGCCCCGGCTGCTGCTGCTGGACGAACCCAACTCCGCGCTCGACACCGACGGGTCCGAGGCGCTCACCCAGGCGGTCGAGCGGGCCAAGGCCGATGGCATGGCGGTGATCATCATGACCCACCGTCCGCAGGCGATCGAGGCCTGCGAGCGGCTGATGGTGATGGAGGCCGGGCACCTGCGCGCGATCGGACCGCGGGACGAGGTGCTGGCGCGGGTGACGCAGAATGGCGCGCCGGTGACGGCGATGTTGCAGGCGGCGGCGGCGCGACGCCGCGAGGGGGCGTGATGGCGAGGTTCCGCATGATCCCGGGGCAGCGCCCCGCGGGCCGCGAATGGCCCCGCGACGTGAAGCCGACCACGGCGGAGCGCACCCGCGCGGCGGATGCAGAGGGCGCGGAGACCAAACCGCGGTTCCGTGACCGTGACCGTCGCCAAGGCGCCGAGGGCGACCATCCCGTCCCGAAGGAGGCCGCCGCGGACAACGGCGCGGCAGGGGCGGCCTCTCCGTCGGCCTCTCCGTCGGTCTCTGCGCCGGCCTCCGCACCGCGCCCGGCGCGGTCCGCCGCCGAGGCGCCGCAGGCGGCAGCACAGGCGGCCCCATCCGGCCCGCCGCCACATTCCGGCGCGCGTCCCGCCGCCCGTCCGACGGGCGAAGAGACCCCGCGCTTCGTGCATCATGTCGGGGCGCGTCCCCGGTCGCAGGTCGCGCGGCAGGCAGTGCCCGGCGCCGCGGCGAACGTGGCGAGCGCGGCGCGAGGCAAGCCCGGCGGTCCCGCCGGCCCCGCGGGTCCCACTGGCGCCGCAAGCCCGCCACCCCGCCGCCCCGAGGCTGGCGTCGACGCGTTGCCCGATCCGGTCTGGCGCGCCCGCTGGCCTTTGCTGGCGGGGCTGCTGGCGGTCGGGCTTCTGGTCGGGGGCTTCGGCGTCTGGGCGGTACGCGCGCAGATCGCCGGCGCGGTCGTCGCCTCGGGCCGGATCGAGGTGGAAACCAACCGCCAGGTCGTGCAGCACCCGCAGGGCGGCGTGGTCGGCAAGATCCTCGTTACCGACGGCGACAAGGTCGCGGCGGGCCAGGTGTTGCTGACGCTCGACGGCAGCCGCACCCGGTCGGAGCTTGCGATCGTCGAGGGCCAGCTGCGCGAACTGGCCGCCCGCAGCGCGCGACTGCGGGCCGAGCGCGACGGGAGTTCCGACGTCAGCACGCCCGAGGACATCCCCGCCTGGATCCGCAAGGACCCGGATTTTGCGGCCCAGCTGGCCTCGGAGCGCACGCTGTTCCTGGCGCGCAGCCAGGCGGTGGCCCAGCAGGCCCGCCTTATCGACGAGCAGAACGCCCAGATCGCCAATCGCGTCGACGGCACGCAGGCGGAACTTGCCTCGGTCAAGCGGCAGACGGCGCTTCTGGACGATGCGGTGGGTGTGCAGGAGACGCTCCTGAAGCAGGGGCTGGCCGAAAGCTCGCGCCTGCTGCAACTGCGCACCCAGCGGGAATCGCAGGTCGGCCAGGGGGCGCAGCTTGCGGCCCAGATCGCCGAGCTGAAGGGTCAGATGGCAGCGAACGACATCCAGAAGCTGCAGTTGACCACCAAGCAGCGCGAGGAGGCGATGACCCAGCTGCGCGAGATCGAGTTCAAGGAAGTCGAGCTTCAGGAAAAGCGGCTGACCCTGCTCGACACGCTGTCGCGGCTTGAGATCCGGGCACCGGTGGCGGGGATCGTCTACGACAACAAGGTCTTCGCGGTGCATTCCGTCATCCGCCCGGCGGAGCCGCTGATGTACATCATCCCGCAGGATCAGCCGCTGGTGGTGAAGGCACGGGTCGATGGCAACCATATCGACGACATCAAGGTGGGGCAGGACGTGTCGCTGCGGTTCCCGGCGTTCGACCAGCGTACGACGCCGCCGATCCCGGGCAAGGTGATCCGGATCTCGGCCGATGCGCTGACCGATCCGAACACGCACACGAACTACTATGCGGCGACGGTGGCGCCCGAGAAATCGGCGCTGTCGGTGCTCGGGTCGCACAAGTTGGTGCCCGGGATGCCGGCCGAGGCCTTCATCGAGACCGGAGAGCGCAGCCCGATGGCCTATCTGTTGCATCCCCTGACGGTCTATTTCGAAAAGGCCTTCCGCGAGTGAGGCGGCGGGCGGTGCGCGCCGCCCGCCATCCCAGGCGGCATCTTCAGCGCCGTTCGGCACCGCCCTCCTGGCCATTGTCCCGCCCCTGGCCGGGCAGGGCGGGGAGGTCGCATTGCCCGGCGACGTCGGCGGCCAGCATGTAGCCGCCGCCGCGGATGCTCTGGATCATGTCGTTCACCCCGTCGATGTCGTTCATCCGGTTGCGCAGGCGCCGGACCTGGTTGTCGATAACCCGATCGTTCGCGGTCCAGTCCGGCCCTTTCAGCAGATCCATGATCATGTCGCGGCTGAGCACGCGGTTGGGATTCTGCAGGAACATGCGCAGGAGGTCGAACTCCGTCGCCGTCAGCACGCAGGAGCGGTTCTCGGGCGACAGCAGGCGCCGGCGGCGGCAATCGAGGGTCCAGTCGTCGAAGGTGACGATGCCCGGGCCCGCCACCGGGGCGGGCCGGGGCATGGGCGCGGACGGGGCGGCCGCCTGGGCCGCCGCCTGGGCGACCGACTGCTGATAGGCCTTCGCCCCCGCCTGTGCCCGCCGCAGGACGACGCCGACGCGGGCCAGCAACTCTCGCACGTTGAAGGGCTTGGTGATGTAGTCATCGGCCCCGAGCTCTAGCCCGCGCGCCCGGTCGAGCGGATCGGCGACACCGCTGATCATGATGATCGGCACCTGCGATCGGGTGCGAACCTCCTGCGTCAGGTCAAGGCCGTCCTCGGCCCCGAGACGCAGGTCGATCGTGATCAAATCAACGTGATCGCCGTCCATCGCCGCGATCAGCTCCGCCCGCCCGCCGGCCTCCGTCACCCTGTATCCACCGGCCAGCAGGCACTCCTTCAGGGTGTCGCGGATCGCGGGATTGTCGTCGACAATAACGACATGGGGAATTGCATCTGCTGGCGGGTCGTCGGACATCTTTTTGAAAAGACCGAAGAAAGAATGAATGTCCCCAGTCTAGCAGCAGACGGCCCGCAGCGCGAGTCCCATGACGGGGCCCCGGCGGCGGCCTTCCGGAACCGATTCAAATCGATTCAATTCGATTCCCTCGCGACATCGTCGTTCGCACGGCACATGCGAGAGTTCACAATAGGGGGAGGTATCTTGCCTCCGGGGTTTGGGTGTAACTGTGCCGGCGTATTTCAGCCGGTTCTCCCGGCATGGCCTCGGTGGCTCTTTATGTGAGGTCATTGCTGCCATGGGGGCTATACCCGTTTCTTTGAATTCGCTTCGTCTTCCGGCCGCGCCGGTCACTCCGATCGTGCCGTTCTTGCCGGAAATCCCGGGCGCGCCCGCCAAGCGCCGTGCGCCGGCCGGCAAGGCGCCGGTTCCGGCCACGCGGGCTGCAGACATCTGCCGGGGCTGCCCGGCGGAAAAACGCGGTTTCTGCAGCGCGTTGCCCACGGCGGTGCGCGAGCGCCTTGCCAGTGCGTCGATGCCGGCGATCCAGCGTCCGAACCACTGGTTCTGGGAGGCCGGGGGCGACGACCGTTTCGTGGCGGTCGTGCGCAGCGGCTATTTGCGATTGTTGCAATATTCGCCCGAGGGGCGGCGCATGATCACCGGCATCGCCGGTCCCGGCGCGATCGTCGGAGAGGTCATGAAGGGCCGGGGGCGCTATGGTCTGGAAAGTTCGACCGAGGTCAGCCTGTGCACCTTCGACCGGGCCGAGTTCGATCGGATCCGCCGTGAGGAGCCGTCGTTCCGCCGCGCCGTCTATGCCGAGCGCAGCCGGGCGCTGGAGGCGCTCTACCTGCATATCTGGGCCCGTGGCCTGCAAAAGCCCGAGGAGCGGCTGGCCGATTTCCTGCTGCGCGCGCGGGAGATCCTGCCCTATCAGCCCTTGCCCCACGGCGGTGGCGTGCTGACCCTGATCGTGCCGCGGGCCGATATCGCCGACCTGATCGGTACCAGCCGCGAGACAATCAGCCGGCTGACCCATCTGTGGCAGGCCGACGGCATGATCCGGATGCCTGATCCGCAGCACCTGGTGATCATCGACGTCAAGCAACTGGCGCAGGTGGCCGGGCTGGTGGCGCCGCCGCCGGTGGCGGCAGGCGGCGGGGGCAACGCGTTGGATGCGGGGACGGGGGTCGCCGGGACGGGGGCGATTGCGAAGGGCGCCGGCACTGGCGCTGGGGCTGCCGCCGTGCGCCGGATGCTGAACACCGGTCACCGGGTCTATCTCTGAAGAGGCGGGCGGGCGCGCACGGTCAGGCAAGCGCCCGCTGCAACGACCGGGCCAGCTGGGCGCTGCTGTAGGGCTTGGCAAGGATCGGGGTCTTGGCCTCCGGCACGGTCTCCGGCTCCATCGCGGAGGTCAGCAGAACGCGGACACCGGGCCGATGCGCCGCGATCCAGCGGGCAAGGCCGTGGCCGTTCATGCGCCCGGGCATCGCGACATCGCTCAGCACCAGGCTCACCTCGGTGCCTGCGGACAGCAGCGTCATCGCCTCCGCCGCGCTGCGTGCCGCCAGGGGGCGGTAGCCCAGCACCGTCAGCCGTTCGCAGAGCACCTCGCGCAGGTGGGTATCGTCCTCGACCACCAGGATCGTCTCGCCCGCGCCATGGCGTGGCGCGGCAGTGGCCGCGGGGTCGGCCCGATCCGGCACGGCAAGGTCGCGCGGCAGGTAGAGGCTGACCGCGCTGCCCGTGCCCAGCGTGCTGGAGAGATGCAGGAAACCACCCGCCGCATGCAGGAAGCCCTGAACGCTGTAGAGGCCAAGCCCGGTTCCGGTGCTGTCGTGCTTGGTGGAAAAGAACGCCTCCGTCGCACGTTCCATCGTCTCGCGGCACATGCCAGTGCCGTTGTCCTTCACGCTTATCCTGACGAAGTCGCCAGACCGGGCACCGGCCATCGTCGCGGCCTCGGCGGCACCGAGGGCGATGTTGGCGGTGCTCACGTCGATGCGCCCACCCTCGGCCATCGCGTCGCGGGCGTTCAGCACGAGGTTCATCACCGCGCTGTCGAGATCGCCGGCATCCACGCGGACCGGCCAGAGATCCTCTGCGAGCCTGGTGTGAAGCTCGATCCGTTCGCTGATGGCGCGGTCGAGCAGGCGGCAAAGGTCGCTGACTCGGGCGTTGAGATCCACCCGCTGCGGTGCCGGCTGGCGCCCCCCGACGAGCGACAGCAGCCGGCGGTTGAAGCTTGTGCCCAGCTCTACCGCCCGTGTCGCGCGTTCGAGAAGGCTTCGTGTCTGCGGATCCTTGAGCCGCATGTCGGCAAGTTCGAGGTTCGCAGCGATCACCGTGAGGAGGTTGTTGAAATCATGCGCGATGCTGCCGGCCAGGCGGCCGATCGCCTCCATCTTCCGCGCCCGTCCCAGTTCCTCCAGCGCGGCGCGCCGGGCGGTGGCGTCACTGGCCGCGCCGAACCATTCCACGACCTTGCCGTCCTTGCCGGTGATCGGCACCGCGCGCGACAGCACCCAGCCGCGCCCCCCGTCGGGCAGCAGGATCGGATGCTCAAGCTCGAACACCTTGCCGGTCGCGACTGCGCGGGCGATCGTGGCCTTCACCGTCGCCCGGTCTTCGGCCGGGATGTAGAGATCCATCCAGCCGGTCACCGGATTGGGGGCGTCTTTCAGGAAGCCCTTGCCCTTGAGCATCCGCAGTTCGGACCAGTCCGGGCTCATCCGGTAGACCGAGAAGGAGGTCGCGTCGACGAGGGTCTGGAGATTGTCGCACAGCGCCCCGCCACCCCTGTCCGTTCTGCCGTGCCTCTCGTCGGCGGGGTGCCGCTCCGGCCGCGGGCGGGCAGGTTCCCGGGGTTTCGGGGGGGCGGCAAGCGGGTCGGTCGCGGGGGCGGGGCCGCCGTCTAGCAGGGTGATCAGCGCCCTCTCGACCCGCGCGTCGCCGAGGATCGGCTGGATGAAGAGTGTGACCTGCCGCAGCCTGCCCTCGACGGAAAAGCTATGGGGGGCGGTCACCGTCGCCTCGCCGCCGAGGAAGGCCCGGTTCAGACCCTGCGCCAGCCCGGCGATCAGATCGGGGTGGATCCGTTCGAATGCCACGCCCGAGGCGTCTTCCCCCGCTGGCTGAAGATAGGGCTGCGCGCCGTCGGACACCTCGACCAGCCGATGCCCGCGGTCGATCACCAGGCTGGGACCGGGCGTCGGAATGTCGGCAGTGCCGGGGCGGGATGGCGGGGGGAGGTCCGGCGGGGCGGTGGCAGGCGTGCTGCCCCGCGTTTCCGACATGCCGCGCACTCCGGCACCCGTTACCGAGTTGCTGTCGCTCATGGACCAGACCCCAGCTGAACGAACATTCGCCGCCCGGCGCGGCGAACCACCACCTTCATGTTCAGTTCATACATTTCGCCATTACTTGTCGAGTCCGACCACCTGAATCCAAGCGTCGACCGGGGGTTGAAAAACCTTATGGTGGAATCTGGCTGTGGCGTATCACCTCAGGGGTGCAAAATGCACGGTCAGGCCGCGTCGCGGGCGCCTGGGTGAGTCTGTTCGAGCATCCGCCAGGTGGATTTGCACATCTCCTCCAGCGAGCGGCGGGCGCGGAAGCCCAGCACCGTCTCGGCCATCGCAGGGTCGGCGACCGAGCGGGCAACGTCGCCGGGCCTGCGCGGCGCAAGGACGTGCGGGATCTCCTGGCCCGAGGCCTTCGCGAAGGCGTGCAGCACCTCGAGGACCGTGTGCCCCCGACCGGTGCCGAGGTTCACGCAATGGCTGTGGCCGTCCTCGATCAGCCGCCGCAGCGACAGCACGTGGCCCGCCGCGAGGTCCTCGATGTGGATGAAGTCGCGCTCGGCGCTGCCGTCGGGCGTGTCGTAATCGTCGCCGAACACCGTCAGCCGGGGGAGCTGCCCCAGTGCCACCCGGGCGATCGCGGGGAAGAGGTTCGTGGTCTTTTCCGACGGCGTCTCGCCGATCAGGCCGGAGCTGTGCGCGCCGGCGGGGTTGAAGTAGCGCAGCGCGCCGATGCTCCAGCGCGGTTCCGCCGCGGCGACCATCTCCAGCATCTGTTCGCTGGCCAGCTTGGTGAAACCGTAGGGGTTGGTGTAGTCGCGCCCCGCGGTCTCGGGGATCGGCACGGTCTCGGGCGTGCCGTAGACCGTGGCGCTGGACGAGAACACCAGCCGGTTGACCCCGGCGTCGTCCATCGCCTGCATCAGTGTGATCAGCCCGCCGAGGTTGTTGTCGAAATAGGCCCGGGGGCTGCTGACCGACTCGGGCACCGATTTCAGCGCGGCGAGGTGGATCACGCCGGCGAAGCCACCGCGCGAGAGCACCGCCCGCAGGGCCGTGCCATTGCGCACGTCCGCGCGCACCACGTCGACCCGGCGCTGGGTGATCTGTTTCAGCGCGTCGAGCACGGCGACGTCGGCATTGCTGAAGTTGTCGTAGATGACGGGGTCGAAGCCGGCCGCGACAAGGTCGAGGTAGATATGCGATCCGATGTAGCCTGCGCCACCGGTGAGAAGGATCCGGTCAGCCATTCTAATGCCCTCCTTGCTGAAGCGTTGCTTGCCAGCGCGCCTTTTCGCGGCGCTGGCGGCGTGGATTGTCGAGTGGCTCGGTGATCGACCAGCGGTAGCCCTTGCCGTCGATCAGGGTCTCGTCCCCGAAGGCGCAGATCGTGTGCAGCCCGTGGCCCCATGGCCCCGGCACGGGGGCGAGGTGACGCACCGGCGTTTCCGCGAACTCCTCGGGGGTCAGGCGGTCGATCCGGTGGATCATCACCGCGCCGCCATAGGTGTGGCGGCAATCCTGCCCGGGGCGGTACAGGTGCCCGTCGGCGCCGCGGAACACCGGCCCCGCCGGCCGGGCCGACCCGCGGTCGGTCTTGACCGGGCTGGCGGGATGGGCGCGCCACGGGCCCAGCGGATGGTCGGCGGTGTAAAGCTGCAACCGCGATTGCGGCTGGTCGCCCCGATGGGTGCAGAACAGGTACCAAAGCCCTTCATGCGCGATCACGGTCGGGTCGATCACCGGCGTGCCCGGCATCAGGCGGCGGCGATCGCCCCAGGGGCCGTCCGGGCTGTCGGCGGTGAAGCAGACGAGGCCGTTCGACTCCGAGCATTCGGCGAACAGCAGCCAGCGGCCGTCGCATTCCAGAAGCGAGGGATAGGACAGGTGGTGAGGCAGGGTGACCGAGGGCCGGAACCGCCCGGCATTCAGCGCGGCGTGCAGCGGCGCGGGGGTGCCGCCCCCCCACGCGCCCTTGCCATCCCCTTCGCCGCCATCCTGCGCGGCCTCGTCGGCATCGAGGCAGGCCATGACGATGTCGCCCTTGCCGTTGTGCGCCCCCTCGCCGGAATAGCACAGCCGCTCGGCATAGACGCAGCGGCGCCCGTCGGGCAGGACGAGGCCGAAGGGATCGGCGAGGAAGGTGTTTGCCGCGGGCGAGAGCCACCGCGGTTCGGCGCGCAGGCCGTGGGCGATGATGCTGTCCATGGATTGCGGAACGATCCCGATGGTCCAGAATTCGCGCCGGAAGCGGTGGATGCCGGGTAATCTCGGACCGGGAAGGCGAAGTACCGCGCGGTTCATCTCGATCCCTCTCTTTCTGTCAGGTCTGCGTGGAGTGAAGGGGCGGGCGGGGCCGTGCCCTGGCGGGCAGGTCGACGCCCCGGTCGCTGTCGAGGCCGCGCAGCATGCGCGCCGCGATCGAGGACCAGGAGCGTTCGGTCAGCATCACCTCGCGGCCGTTTGCGGCCATCCCGGCGGCGCCGGCCGGATCGTCGAGCAGGGCGCCGATCGCCCGGCCAAGGGCCTCTGCATCGCCCGGCGGGACCAGCCGCCCGGTCACGCGATCGTCCACCGCATCGGCAAGGCCGCCGACGGCGGTGGCGACCACCGGGCGGCCAAGGCTCATCGCGAGGGCCAGGGCGCCGCTTGAGGTCGCGCTGCGGTAGGGAAAGGCCACCACGTCGGCGCGGCGGATCAGGGTGCCCAGCTCCGAGAGCCCCAGATAGCGGAAGTCGACCGTGACCTGTGCCGACAGGCCGAGCCGTTCGACCCGGGCGAGGAGACCCTCGCGGTCGAACTCTCGGCTGGGATAGCCCGCGATCAGCAGCCTGACGGAGGGCCGGCCGGCGATCCGGGCGAAGCCCTCGACCAGATCCTCCGCGCCCTTGCTGGGACGCAGGCCGCCGAACATCAGCACCAGCTTCTCGCCGGGCCGGACGTGGTAGCGGCTGGCCAGCCGGGCGCGATCGGCGTTGGTCTCTCCGAACAGGAGTTCGGGGCCGTGCGGCAGAACGCGAACCTTGGCGGCCTCTTCCGGGAACAGGCGGCAGAAGTCGCGCCCGGCGGCTTCCGAGAACAGGAAGATGGTCGAGAACGCGGAGTAGGGGCTCGGGAACACCAGATCGAGCACACGGCCGAGCGGGCCGCCCCCGGCCTCGCGGTTGGAAAATTCGTGGCAGATCTGCGCCAGCCGCGGGCCGCCCCCGGCACCTGGGCGGGACCCGCCGCGCGCGATCAGCCGCAGGAATACCGACAGGAAGCGGAACCGGATCGAGCTGAACAGCACGACGTCGGGGCCGAGGGCGCGGATCGTGCGCGTGATCCGGGCCCATTCGCGCGCCAGCACGAGGGCCCGGCCGGCGCGGCGCAGGGGCCAGAGCCGGCGGCGCAGCCAGGCGCCGAGCTGCGTTGCCGCCGGGGCCTCGACCCCCGGCCAGAGGCGCAGGACCGGCAGCACGCGGAACCGATGCGGCAGGTCGGCCAGCTCGTAATCCGTGGCGGTGATCAGCGTCACGTCGGCCCCTTGCCCGGCCAGCGCGTCGGCCAGCTGATAGGCGAAGTGGATCAGGCCGCCGCGGCTGTCCGTCTCGACCAGGACGATCTTCATCGTTGCCACCTGTTTGCCTCGATCAGCCCGTCGTAGAGGGTGCAGAGCTTGGCGATCTGGCGGTCCATCGAGAAATCGGTCTCGACCCGCTGGCGCCCGGCGGCGCCATAGCCTTGCGCCAGCGCCGGGTCGGCCAGCAGAGGGATGATCGCGCGGGCCAGTGCAGAAGGATTGTCGGGCCGCACCAGCCTGCCGGTGATGCCATCCTCGACCATGTCGGGGATGCCGCCCACGTGGCTTGCGACCACCGGCAGGCGCGCTGCCATCGCCTCCATGACCACGGTCGGCTGGGCGTCGAACAGGGTGGGCAGCGCGAACAGGTCGGCCGCGCGCATGATGTCGGCCACGTCACGGCGCTGGCCCGCGAAATGCACGCGGTCGGCGATCCCCTCGGACCAGGCGAGCTCCTCCCACTTCGCACGCATCACGCCGTCGCCGACCACCAGAAGATGCGCCGCGGGCACCGCTTCGCGGATCGCGGGAAAGGCGCGCAGCAGGCGGTCGACGCCCTTCTCGGGGCGCAGCACGCAGACCGATACGATCAGCGGCGCGGTGGGCGCGATGCCGAAGCTGCGGCGCAGCTCGGCGCGGCTGGTCCTAGGCGGCGCGTCGTAATCCTCGATCTCGACGCCGTTGGGCAGCACGAGAATGCGCGCCCGGCCGAGACCGCTGTTGCGCGCGCTTTCGGCGTTGGCGTTGGTCAGGCAGATCGTGCGGTCGGTCCAGCGCGCCATGGTGCGGTACATCAGCCAGCGCCGCATGTCGCGACGCGACGACAGCCCCGGCAGGTCGAGGGTGTGCAGCGTCGCCACCACCGGACGGTTGAGCATCCGGCCCGACAGCGACCCGAGGAGCGTGGCGAATTCCAGATGTGCGTGGATCAGGTCGGGTGCGGTGGCGCGCATGTTCTGCAGGAAGCTGCGAACCTGCCGCAGGTTGCGCAGCTTCGAGACCTCGAGCCGCGTCACCGGGATGCCGCCGTCGGTCAGCGCGCCGTGCATGTGGTTGCCGAACTTCTCCTGCAGGGCCACCACGTCGACCTCGAACCCCTGGCTTGCGATCCGCGGCAGATAGGCGGCCAGCAGGCGTTCCGCGCCCCCGGGTCCGAGGCCGTCGATGACGTGCCGGATGCGACCGCGGCTTGCACCGTGCAACGCGCTTGCCGGGACAAGCGCGGGTTGCGCCAGCGGCAGAGGTTGCGGGATCTGGTTCATGGGGTTCCCTCTGGGTTGGCGGGGGCCGCGGTCGGCGGCACGCGCTTGAGAAGCTGGCGAAGCTCGGCCACGCTCTTGCGGTCGGTCAGCATGATCAGCACGGCATAGACGGCGATCCCCAGCGCGACGCTCAGGCCCAGGCGCGGCACCGGCGGCAGCGCGCCAAGCACACCCTGTGCGGACAGCACCGCCGCCCCCATGACCGCGGCCGACCCGAGGATCGGCGCGACGGCGCGCAGGATGTCGGCGATCGGCGTGTCGGCGCGGCGCTGCATGTAGATGAGGCGCACCGCGCAGCCCGCCACCTCGCAGGCCAGCATGGCGAGGGCGATCATCGCCAGGTCGCGCGTGACCAGGATCACCAGCACCAGCACCGGCAGCGAGATCAGCATCTCGATCACCGTCACCGCTGTCAGCAGCTCGGGCCGCCCGGTGGCCTTGAACACGTCGCCCGAGCTCCACCCCAGCGTCAGGGGGATGCCGCCGAGCGCGAGGATCGCCAGAACCGTGGCTGCGCCGGGCCAACCGGTCCCGAACAGCACCTCGACCGCCTGCGTGCTGATCACCGCGATGCCGACCGAGACCGGAACCATCAGCAGCATCGAGGCCCGCAGTGCACGCAGGTAGGCGGGGCGCAGGTCGCCGGTTTCGCGGGCGATGCGCGAGAAGGTGGGGAACACCACCGTGGTGATCGCCACATTGACGCCGTAGATCGCGATCTCGGGGATGCGGGCCGCCAAGAAATAAGTGCCGAGGGCGGCGGGCATCATCAGGGCCGCGATCAGGTACTGGTCCGCCTTGGTGCGGGCCAGCGCCATGATGTTGATGCTGACGATGTGCTTGCCGTAGCGCGCCAGCCCGCCCAGAACCCGGCGCGAGGGCCGGATCAGCTGCGGCATCCAGTCGGTCTGCAGCCACAGGAAGGCGGTGCGCACGGAGACGGAGGCCAGCATCGCGGCGACGATGCTCCACACTTCCCAGCCCGCGGCGATCAGCGCGATCGCGACCCCCGCCTTGACCACGACGGCCAGGACGTCGGCCAGGGCGCGGCGCCCGAACCGGCCATGGCGCAGCAGCATCGCCTCCTGCGGCGAGGCAAGGGCGCTGAGCGGAAACAGCAGCGCGAGCCAGATGAGCAGCGCGGCCAGCAGCGGGTTCAGCCCCATCGAAGGACCGAAGAGACCCAGCCCCGCCATCGCGCAGGCCTGCACCAGCGACACGGACTGGATCACCAGAAAGGCGGTGCTGAAATAGTCGCGGTCGAGGCCAGGTTCGTAGATCAGCGCCTCGCGCAGGCCGAAGTCACGGATCGTGTCGATCAGTTCGATCGTCAGCAGGGCGGCGGCGACCACGCCCATCCCGGCGGGGCCCACGGCGCGTGCGATGATGACGGTGATGGCGAGGTTGACGAAACGGATCGCGTAATTTGCGGCCAAGGTCGAGGCGACGCCGCCCACCACCCCCATCGGCCCACGCGACTTCCCGCCCCCGCGCGGGGCGGGCCGGCCGGAGCCGGCCGGGGCGAAGGCCACCGTCATTTTCCGGTCGCCCGCAAGACGGCACCAACGGTGCGCAACAGGATACCCAGATCGGTTGCCAGGCTGACATCGCGATCATAGGCGACGTCGAGACAGACCCTCTGGGCATAGGTCGTGTCGTTGCGCCCGGAGACCTGCCAGGCGCCCGACACGCCCGGCCGCTGGCGCAGGTAGGCATCGGCGTCGCCGCCGTAGCGCGACAGTTCTTCCGGCACCACAGGGCGCGGGCCGACAAGGCTCATGTCGCCGCGCAGGACGTTCCAGAGCTGGGGCAGTTCGTCGAAGCTCGACTTGCGCAGCAGGTGGCCGAGGCGGGTGATCCGCGGATCGCAGGTCAGCTTCTGGTCGCGCGCCCATTGCGTCGCGGCCTCCGGGTCGGACGCGAGCAGACGGGCCAGCCGCGGCTCGGCGTCGCGCACCATCGAGCGCAGCTTGTAGCATCGATAGGGGCGCCCACCACGCCCGACGCGGATCTGCGCGAAGACCGGCCTGCCGCCGTCGAGTGAGATCACCAGCGCGGCGACGGCCAGGAAGGGAAGAAAGAAAGCGAGCAGTGCCGACGCCAGTACAAGATCGAAGAGCCGCTTGCCGCCTGCACGATAAAGCGTCGTGCGCGGGCGGTGAATGATGACGCTCAGGTCCGGAATAATTCCGGGATCGTCCGGGATGACCGGAGGAAGATGAGCCGCGGTGCTGATTGAAATGGATTTTGAAATAGAGGGAGAATTGTAATTGGAGTCACGTCTATATTGCTGGCTGAAATACATTTCAGTCACCCCCTGGCGGCAGCACCCTACGATCGCGAGACTGGCAGCACGCTCGCTTGGCTAACGTTTCGTAAAAGAATCGCGGAATTTCATTGATGGCGATCAACGGCCCAAGGATTTTGCGCAGGTGCAGCACGCCTGCTGCGCCTGAAAATCCATTGATTTATCGTTGTAAAGCTTTGCCTTCGAACAGTTTGTTTCCCACTTTGCGGCTAATCCTTCAGCCTCCGGCGCGCTGCCGCGGTGAGGCAGTCACAGTGGTGTTTGCCGCGGCTTTTTTGCGGGAAAAATATTTTATCTATTCAATTCGCAATTCATATGTATTCTGATTAGCGGTATTGATCGATTCTTTCTGTCGCCCGGTTCGGCGACCAGGAAGAGCAGGGCCGGCGTCGACGTGATTTCCACGGAGAACCCGCCGGATCCTGAAAGAAAGATGAATTGACAGGTCCGGAAGATTTAGCGGAACGGACATTTCGCATGGGTGGAAGGGAAATGTATTCTCGGGAAACCGGGCTGGCGCAGCCGGCCCTTGCGTCACCTTTTCTGGCACTCGTCCTGTTGGTTGCAGCCGGGGTCATGGCCGCCATCGGCGCGCCCGATGCGCTTGTCCTCGTCCTGGGCGCGGGCGTGGTCTGGGTTGGCTTCATGCGGCCCACCGTGCTGGTTGCCGCCTATGCCGCGATCGTCTTTTCCAACGCAGCCGACGTGGCCACCGACACGTGGCATCTGCCGCCGATCGGTGCGACGCTGGTGCCCCTGCTTCTGCTGCTCCTGCTGCTGCGCCTTGCGGTCGGGCACGAGCGGCCCGAGGGCGCGCTTGTCGTGCTGCCGCCGGTCGCGCTCTATCTCTTCGGGCGGGCCTGGTCGATGGGCGCGGCGCCGGACACGGAGCTTGCACGCGCGGCGGTGGTGGAGCTGTCGAAGGACCTGCTGATCCTGGTGATCTTCGCCGGGTTCCTGACCACGCTGCCCCGACTGCGCGCCACGGTGGCCGCGGCGGCTGCGGCGATCGGGCTGATCGCGGCGCTGTCGGTCGTCCAGTACGCGACCCACGGGTTCGAGCACAGCTTCGGCGGCTTCGCCAACGCGGTGACGCGGCAGATCGTGGTCGGCCAGTCGGACGGCTGGCGCCTGACCGGGCCGCTGCCGGATGCGAATTTCTACGGACAGCTCCTGGTTCTCGGGTTGCCGCTTGTCGCCGTCTTTTCGGTGATCGGGCGGGGCAGGGCGGTGCGGGCGCTGGCCGTGGCGGGGGTTCTGGCGGTCCTGGTCACCACCGTCTTCACCTATTCGCGCGGTGCGTTGGTCGGGATGGCCGGTGTCGGTGTCGGTGTCCTTGCCGTGCTGTGGCTCGGGGGGCGCCGTTCGGCGCTGTACCTCGGGACCGGCGCCGTGGCGCTGGGGGGCTTGGCCGCGGTCGTGCTGCCGGCGGCGTATCTCGAGCGGGTGTCGCAGATGTGGCAGGCAGGCTGGTCGCTGCTGACCGGCGGGCAATTCGTGCCCGACCCGGCGCTGGCCGAACGCCTGTCGGTGATCCGCGCCGCCCTTTACATGTTCACCGAGAACCCGCTGATGGGCGTCGGCATCGGCCAGTTCAAGAGCCTCTACCCCGAGATCGCGCGGCGACACGGGCTGGACCCGGGCGCCCCGGGCGAGGCGCACAACCTCTATCTCGAGACGCTGGCCGAAGGCGGACTGCTGGGCCTCGGCCTCTTCGCGCTGCTCGTGGGCACCGCGCTGGTGCTCGCCCTCCGGGCACGGCGCCGTCTGCTGGCCGAGGGGCAGCGCGACGCCGCCGCGCTGGTAGCCGCGATCGTGCTCAGCACCGCGGGCTTTCTCTTCACCTCGACCTTCCTGCACGGCGCCTACCAGAGGTTTCTCTGGCTCGACGTGGCGCTGCTGTTCTCGGCCTGGTCTGCCGTCCGCCTTGGCGCGGCGGCGGATTCTTCCTCCCTCGCTTCCAGGAGACCTTCCATGAACAACGATCGCGACTTTGTCTTTTCCGTTACCGGTCTGCTGGCGCGCAGCTGGCCCGTCATCCTGATCTTCGCGCTGGCCGGTGCCGGCATCGGGCTGTGGCAGGTGAACCGGACGCCGCGCAGTTTCGAGGCGCAGACCACGCTGATCTACCGCTTCGGGCGCGAATACTTCCCCGTTGCCCCTGGCGAGCAGCGGCGCGACTGGGGGGCGAACGTCATGATGACCCTCGACAACGCCCTCTTCACCGAGATGCGGCTGCTGACGGCGCATGACCTCTACGTCCAGACCGCGGCGACCGTCTGGCCCTCGGGCGACCTGGGGGCGGGCGATGCCCCGACCGCAGACAAGTCCGCAGACAAGGCCATGGAGACGGCCACGAATACGGCCGCGAACACGGCGGCGGGAATGCCCAAGCGGATGACCGCGGATCAGGTGTCGGACGCGTTCCGCGTGACCCGGGTGCAGGGCGCGACGATGGTGACCGTCTCGGCCCGCAGCGTCGATCCGGCGGTGGCGGACCTCCTGCTCAACACCCAGGTCGCAGCCTATCTCGACCGCCGCCGGAGCCTCTTCGAACAGGATTCGCAAGGCTTCTTCGATGGCCGCATCGCAGACCTTCGGACCAAGCTGGCGGCGCTTTCGCGTGAACGCGAAACGCTGCTCAGGACCGCCGCGCCCGGGACTGCGGCCGAGGTCCGGCTGCAGAAGATCTCGAACGGGACGACCGAGGACGCCGCGCCGCAGTCCAAGGGTGACGACGCGGGGGCGCTGGCCAGGACGCTGGCGCTGCAACCGGTCGAGACCCGGATCTCCGAGCTCAACAACAGCCTGTCTCTGCTGGTGAAGGAGCGCGATGCGCGGATGATCGAGTCAGCCTTCCGCAAGGAGGTTTCGCCCGTGGTCGAGGTCGCCGACGAGCGCCCGGCCGAGGGCAATCCGGTGGGGCCGTCTGCTGCGCTCAGGATCGCCACGTCGGCGGTGGCCAGCGCCGTGGTCGCGGCACTGCTGATCCTGCTGTTCACCATCTTCGCGCGGGCGCTGCCCTCGCATCAGCCGGCCCGCCGCGGCGAGGGGGCGTAACCATGGCGACAGGGACTTACGCCCGCAGCCCCGCGGGCAGCCCCGGCGAGGTGCGCCGGGCCGGGGCGATGCCACGTCCGGGCGCCACGCCCGAGACCGGCCCGGGGGCTGGCACAGGGGCGAACGCGGGGGCCAACACGGGGGCTGACACGCCGACTTCGTCACAGGCGCGCCCGGCCCCGCTTGCGAAGGCGGCTCCGGCCCGGCGCCTGAAGCTTGCCATGATCGTGACCGAGTTTCCGAAGACCACGGAAACCTTCATCATGCGCGACGTGATGGATCTCAGCGCGCTGGATTGCGACGTGAGGATCTTTCACCTCACCCATTTCAACCAGCGCGACACGGTGCACGATTTCGCCCGCCCGACCCTGGGTTGGGCGACGGATTACCCCTACCTGATGTCGACCGAGGTGCTGGCCTCGCTCTGGCGCGGTCTGCGCGGGCGCGACGGCAGGCTGCGCCGGATCGTGAAGGATATCCTGCGCGGCTGTCGCCACGATCCGTCGATGCTGCTCAAGTCGTTCTTCATCCTGCCGAAGTCCCTGCGCATCGCCGATGAGCTTCGGCGCTGGGGCGCGGATCACGTGCATGCCGCCTATGCCGGGCATCCGACCACGGCGGCCTGGATCGCGCATCGCATGACCGGCATCCCGTTCAGCCTGTCGAGCCATGCGCACGACCTGTTCGAGACCCAAGCGCTGCTGGCCGAGAAACTGCCGGAGGCGGCCTTCGTGCGCACGATCAGCGATTACAACAAGGCGTTCATCCTGCGCCACGTGCCGGCACTTGCCGCGCACCCGCCGGAGGTGATCCACGTCGGCACCTATCCCGGCGCCGCGCCGCTGCCGGCGCCGCGCGGGCGCGCGCCTTTCCGGCTGCTCTACGTCGGCTCGCTCGAAGAGCGCAAGGGCGTGGATCTGCTGCTACGGGCGATGTCGCGGCTGGCCCTGAAGGATTGGCAGCTCGACATCCTCGGCGACGGGCCCGAGCGCAAGCGGCTTGAGAAGCTGGCCACGACCCTGCCGATCCGGCGCCATGTCACCTTCCACGGTCGCCAGCGCAACGAGACGGTGCAGGAAGCGATGCGGGCAGCCTCGGTCCTGGTGGTGCCCAGCCGGATCGGGGCGCGCAACCAGACAGAAGGCCTGCCGACCGTGATCGTCGAGGCGTTCTCGCACGGGCTTCCGGTGGTGGCGACACGGCTGACCGGCATCCCCGAGATCGTCCGCGACGGCGAGACCGGCCTGCTGTTCGAGATGAACGATATCCCCGGGCTGATGCGCGCCATCTCGTCGATCCACGCCGACCCGCAGGGTGCCACGCGGATGGCGCAGGCCGGGCGCCGCCTCGTCGAGGCGGAATTCGACCAGTGCCGCAACGCCGAGCGCCTTCTGGGCCTGATCCGGCAATCGGTTCGCCCCGCCCCGGATGCGAGGAGCATCGAATGAACGTCGCCAATGTGGACAAGACCGCGCCGTGGCGGGGGCCGGGCGCGGCGGGGGAGGTGCCCCTTGCGGTGGCGCAGGATCCGGGTCGGTCGCTGCGTATCCTGATGGTCTGCACCCGCGATCCGCGGGGGCGGATGTCGGGCCGCAAGATGGTTCTGCGGACCGTCGTCGACAGCCTGACCGCGCTCGGCCACAAGGTCACGCTGTGCCATTTCGGAAGCTCTTCGGGGCCGGGCCCCGACCCGAACGACGGCGCGGTCTACCTGAGGCTGCCGTTGCCGACCGCGCTCGAACTGCTGGTGAACGGCGTGCTGGCGCTGGCGCTGGGGCGGCGCGCGATCAACGAGGCGCTCTACGACAGCAGCCGGGCGCACCGCATCGTGGCGGATCTGGTGGCCTGGAACGGCTATGATCTGGTGATCACCGACATGGTCCGCACCGCGGGCTACGGCGCGCGGTCGGGCCTTCCGTGGATCGCCGATCTCGATGATCTGCTGTCAGAGCGCTACGGCTATCTCGCCGGGGCGGGGAAGCGGACGGACAACCTGTTCGGCTACCATTCCGCGCCGCTGATCCGGCGACTGGTGCAGGTCGCCCGGCAGGTGCAGCCGCTGATCCTGCGCCGGGAATCGCGCATCCTTGCCCGGCGCGAGGCCGCGGTCGCGCGGTTGGCCGACCTTACCACGCTGGTGAGCGAGGCCGAGGCCGCCGCGCTTGCCGCCCGCAGCGGCCGGCCGGTGACCGACACGCCGATGGCGGTGGCCGGCCCCGCACGCGCCCCGGACGAAAGGCGCCGCGCGCGCGAGGCGGTGTTCCTCGGCGGGCTCGACTACGGGCCGAATCTCGTGGCGTTGCGTCAGTTCGACGGGCAGGTGATCCCGGCGCTCAGGGCCCGGGGGATCGGGGATTTCACGCTCGACGTGATCGGCACCGCTACCGCCCAGCAGGCCGCCGCCCTGTCCGGAGCGATCCGGGTGCGGGGCTATATCGACGACCTCGACACCGCCCTGCAGGGCTATGAGACGCTGGTGGTGCCGGCGGTGACCCCGGGCGGCGTCAAGACCAAGATCATCGTCGCGGCGCTGAACGGCACGCTGGTGCTGGCGCATGCCTCGGCGCTCGAGGGAATGGGGCTGACCCCCGGCACCAACGTGCTTGCCTGGGAGGGCGCCGAGGATCTGGCGCGGATCCTGGCCGCGCTGAGGGAGGGACGGATCGACCGCGCGCCGATCGCGCGCGCGGCACGGAACTGGGCGCTGGCCCGCTACGCGCCGGAGGTGCTGCGCGAGCGGTGGAGGCGGAACGTCGCCGCCTGCCTGGCCAGCGCCCAGACGAAACCGCGGCTCCGCAAGGGCCCGATGCTGACCCGCGCGCTTTCGAAGGAGAGTGCGTGATACGATACAGCCTGTGCCAGAGGGACCGATGATCCGGCTTGCTCTTCTTCTTGCCGTCTCCGTGACAATGCCGATGCTCGCGACGAATGTGCCCGCCCGAACGCTCTACGTCGCGCCGGGGGGCAAGTCCTGGGCGTCGGGATCCGCATCAGCGCCGGTCGGCAGCCTTGCCGACGCGGCCCGGATCGCGCGGCCCGGGGATACCGTGCTGGTCGCGCCCGGCACCTATCGCGGGCCGCAGCGGTTCCGCGCCAGCGGCAAGACCGGCGCGCCGATCACGATCCGG
Source organism: Acidimangrovimonas sediminis (assembly GCF_002871005.1). Lineage (GTDB taxonomy): Bacteria > Pseudomonadota > Alphaproteobacteria > Rhodobacterales > Rhodobacteraceae > Acidimangrovimonas > Acidimangrovimonas sediminis. The sequence goes on along the minus strand of NZ_PHSN01000024.1, from coordinate 18,851 downwards.
CCGGCAAGACCCGGCACCGTCACCTTCGACGGTACCGGGTCGCCCGCAAACAGCGATCTGGTCACACTGATCGGATCGCATCTTCGCTTCGTCGGCTTCGCGGTGGTGAACGCCTCGCGCAGCGGCATCAGCGCCTGGCACACCTGGGACGTGACGATCCTTGCCAACACCGTCACCGGAAGCCGCCGCGCCGGGATCTGGGTCGGCGCCGAGCGCGCGCGCCTGTCGGGGTACAACCGCATCGCCGGCAACCGGATCTATTCCAACTGCCGCGAGAACGCCGCCCGGGCCTGGGCCGGAGGCTGGGCGCGGGCGATCGCGGTCGACCTGTCGGACGGCACGCTGGTGGAACAGAACCTGGTCGAGAGGAACTATTGCGAAGGCATCGGCGCGCTGTCGACTCGCGGGGCCACAATCCGGCGCAACGTCGTCTCCGACAATTTCAGCGTCAACATCTACCTCGACAACGCGCCCGAGACGGAGGTGCGCGAGAACATCGTCTTCACCACCGGCGACGGCCATTTCTACCGTGCCGGCCGGCCGGCACACGGCATCCTGATCGCCAACGAATACACCCGCCTGATGCTGCCCTCGACAAGGATCGTGGTGCAGGGCAACACGCTGATCGGTGTCGACAGGCCGCACTACGCCTATTACGGCGCCGGCGGCGGGCTGAGCGACAGCTGGATCACACCCAACGAGATCGTTTCGCGGATGCCGGTCGACCAGCTGCTTGCACGGATCGCCCGGGTGATCCGGATCCGGCCGGCGAAATCCGATTATTGCGGCGCGGTCATCCGCTGCTGATGCCCTCCGGGGCCTGGCCGATGCGCCTTGGCGGCGTTTGCGTGGCCCCGCCGGATCGGGGCCCCGGTTTCTGCAGCGAAACCCGAGCGAGAATCTGGACCGGGATCACCCCCTTGATGTAGTCTTTTCGTAACACGGAACTACGTCATGTAGGGGCGGTTTGCACATTTTGGGGTCTTGTTCGTTCAAACTTGTCAAGTGCGCAAAAGAGCGCCCCCTGTCACGCAGGTATAGGTCGGCCCCGCTCCGCCGTCTGCGCGCAGCAGTTTCGGCGGAACCGCACCCACGGCATCGTGGGTGCGCCTCGCAGTCTTTACCCTGCCTTCACCCGACGACTAGGCAGGTCGGCAGTTCTTCCAAGGTTCGGGCGCGTTCGCCCTTAATGTCGTGGAGAAGCGCTGACACCGCTTCTCCCTATTCCGCAGGAGAAACTGAGAATGGCCAGATCCTGGCATCACTGGTACAACCACGCAGACCACTTCAACTTCGGTTCGAGCAGCTCGACCACCTCGACCGTGGACACGAGCACGACGACCGATACCACAACTGACACGAGTTCCGGCACGACGGCCGACACGACAACCGTCGACACGGGTTCCATCACCTCGATGCTGGGCGAAAGCTCCAGCAGCGCGGCGCTCACCACCGACAGCGCGACCACCTCGACCGTCGACACCAGCACGACGACGGCCGCGGACACGACCACCGCAGCCACCAGCACCACGACCAGCACCACGACCAGCACCACAAGCGGCCTGTCCGCCGCGGACCAGTCGCTGATCAACAGTGCCACCTTCATCGTTGCGACCGATGGCAACGACAACGGGGCGGGGACGGCTTCGGATCCGCTGGCGACGCTCAACGCGGCGATCAGCCAGGCGCATGCCGGCGACACGATCCTCGTTCGGGGCGGGACCTACCAGGGGCAGGTCAACATCTGGCAAGGCGGCACCGCCGACGCGCCGCTGACGATCAAGGCCTATCCGGGCGAACACCCGGTCATCGACGGCTCGGGCACCGGGAGCAACACCGACCTGGTGTCGATCACCGCCTCGAACGTGGTCTTCCAGGGCTTCGAAGTCGAGAATGCAAGCCGCACCGGCATCGGCGTCTGGGACGCCAGCAACGTGCAGATCCTCGACAACCTCGTGCACGATACCCAGCGCGGCGGCATCTACGCCGGCGCCGACCAGCCGGGCATCGCCTCGAACATCACGATCTCGGGCAACGTCGTGCATGACACCGTGCTGGAGAACGAGTCGCGCAGCGCGAGCTCGGGCTGGGCGCAGGCGATCGGCGTCGATCTCGTGTCCGATTCCAACGTCACCGGCAACTATTCCTTCGACAACTATGGCGAAGGGTTCGGTGCTCTGTCCTCGACCAACGTCGTCTTCGCCAACAACACGGCCTACGACGACTTCAGCGTCAACATGTACTTCGACAAGTCGCAGTACATCTCGGCCTACGGCAACACGCTGTTCGAGACCGGCGACAGCGAATATTACCGCAACGGTTCGCCGGCCGCGGGGATGACGATCGCCAACGAGTACACCTCGTACCAGATGGCCTCGCTCGGTGACGACATCCACGACAACACCTTCCTCGGCGTCAGCGGTCCGTACTACGACGACAGCTACGGCTGGGGCGGTGGTCTGAGCGATTCCACGCTGGGTGCCGAGACGATGCTGTCGGCGTCCGACGTCACTTCCGACATGCTGTGGACCGAGGATCTCTGGGCCGCCTGATCGCGGCAGGTTCCACGGAAACCAGACCGCGGCGCCCGGCGCCGCATCCCACGCGACGTGCCCTGCACGGCGGCGCGCCCGGCTTTGTCCGGGCGCGTCTTCATTCCGGGACGGGACGATGATGTGCGAGCGGCTCACCCGGGGCGCACCTCCAGGCGATTATCGACACGGACCAATCCCTTGAGCCCGCGCAAGGTCAGCGCGGCGGCATCTTTCTGGTAAGCACGCTCGACGACCCCTTCGAGCGTTGCAACGCCCCCGGTTACGCTGACCCGCACCGCATCCCGCGGCACCGCGGTGTTCCAGCGCAGCCGGCTGGCCGCGTGCCGGGCAATCACCGCGTCCATATCGTCGGTGGCCTCGTCCTGCGACACTCCGGGGTAGATGGCATTCATCCTCGCCTCCCGCTGATGCAAGCACTGCTTACGTTCACGCCCGCGCCACGCCTTCGCGTGCCTGCGGGTAACGGGCGCCGCCGCTATGAGTCTGGACGTCGACGGCGGCGGCGCCCTGTTCCCGGCTGGCGATCACAGGCTCTGGGGTTGAGCGGTCGTGCGAGCAGCCGGTCAACCGGGAACACCCCTATTTGGAGCGAATCACCCCCACGGTTCATTGACGGCGCGCAACGCGGGGCCATTGCGCGCCATCAATGCACGTAGCTGCACATGTCGCATTGTGTAAATGCGTAGCCTGGTGAGGTGGGCAATGGGAGACGCAAGAGTATGGATTCTTGTGATGAATTCCTCGAACGCTCAGATCCTGCGGCGCTATCCGCCGACGGGAGATCCGGGCGAGCGGCAGATCGCCCTGAGGGCGAGCCGCAGGCGCATGAGCGCGCTGCTCAGGGCGCCGGAACTGGCGCCGCCGGAAGAGACATTCGTCGGCTTCGGCGAGAATTTCGCGCAGCGGACCATCTGGCGCCGGGCGCTGGATGTGGATCACCTGGGTTTCCTGCACCAGGTGGCGGATTTTCTCGAGGCGCACCGCGTCGCGGGGGACTTCGACGGGCTGGCGGTGTTCGCCGGGCCGAAGACGCTGCCACGGTTCCTGGCATTGATGCCGGTACACCTTCGGCAGACCGTGATCGCCGAATTCGACCAGAACCTGATCGACCTTCCGCCCGACCTGATGCGCAGCGCGATCGCCGCGGCGCTGCGGGGGCGGATCGACGTCTTGCCGGGGCGCGACCTTTGATGAAAACCGTTGTGGATAACAAGTAAAAATCGTATATTTTCAGACGATTGTTTTTGAACTTTCCGTTTTTGCATCTTCCAGAGAACAGATTTCACCGGGCAGGGGGCTGCCCGACCAAGCCACGGGATCAGACCATGCGACATGTTCAAGTGACGACTGCCGCCACACAGGGCCGGCCTCTCGACAAGCTCACGCGACTGATGCACTCGCTGCCGGCGCCGCTGCAGGCGGAGCTTGAAAGCGTCTGGGAATGCCGGAACGTCGCGCAGGGAGAGGTGCTTCTGGCCGAGGGCGAGGACACCGGTCATGTCGGCTACGTGGTCGAGGGGCTTCTGGGCATGGTCAAGGAACTGCCCGACGGGCGGCGCCATATCGTCGGGCTGCTGGTCGCCGCCGACATGTATGGCCGGGCCTTCGACGGCCTGTCGGGCTACCGCATCGAGGCGCTGGCGGATTCGGTCGTCCGGGTCTGCGACCGCGAGGTGTTCGAGGACATCGTCGGCCGCTCGCCCGAGACCGAACACATGTTCCTCGTCGAGGTGCTGGACGAGCTGGACGCCGCACGGGAATGGGTGATGGTGCTGGGCGGGCCCAAGATCGTTCAGCGGCTGGCGGCCTTCCTGTTCATCCTGTGCCGGCGCAAGCGGCGCGAGGGCTGGAACCCGGCGGCCGAGGGCGGCCGCGTCAACCTGCGACTGGAGATCCGGCGCCAGGACCTTGCGCATTACCTCGGGGCCCGGCCGGAATCTCTCAGCCGGGCGTTCCACGAGCTGGAGCGCCGGGGCATCATCCGTATCAACGACCCCTATGACGTCGACGTGCTGACCCTCTCGGGCCTGGTCGAGGCCGCGGGGCAGGACATGGCGCTCGACGCCGATTTCTGAGCGGCGCGGGCGTCGCAACTGGAATTGCCGGGCGGATCCTGTGCCCGGCATCATCGGCGCGCCGGGGAGGGCGGGCCGATCGGGGGCGGGGCCAGAGGAGGGCTCCGCCCCTTCGTCGCTCGTCCTGCACTTTCGTCCCTCCCTGCACGCCGCTTTCCCGATGATCGCCGTCAATGCCCGCCCAAGGTGGGCGTGCCAGCCTGCGGGCACCGGCACGGAGATCTGCCTGACGTCGCGAGGGAGGACATCATGGGACGGACGCACTGGCAGGACTGGATCGTTCTGGGAACCGGCCTCATGCTGGCGCTCGTGCCTCTGCTGTGGGAGATCGAGGCCCCCGAGGGCCTGCCGCGCTGGACGCTGACGGCGGTCTTCGGCGCGGCCGGGTTGCTTGCTGCGCTGGCGGCGGCGCTCGCGCTTTACACCGATGCGGTCTGGGAGGAATGGATCGCCCTTGTCGCCGGGGCCTGGCTGGCAGCGGCGCCCTGGGTTCTGGGCTTTTCCGGCGACACCCTGCTGACATGGCTGTCGGCTGGGGCGGGCGCCGTGATCTTCGTCATGGCGGTCCTCTCGCTTACCGAAACCGGGCGATAGCGCCCGCCTCGGCAAGCCATGACCTTTCGCGGTTGCGGCTGCGGCGTGCGGCGGCGGAAGGTGTAGCCATGCCATCAGGGAAGCCCCGTTATGCGCTGGCGTACTGCCTGGCGGATTTTCTCATAACTAACTGATTTTAATCGACTTAATCGCGGCGTTCGGCTGCAATAGGAAATTCCTATCAAAAACGGCGAGTCAATCGATTTTACGCTGCGACGCGGCGTGCTTAGGTATGCTGCGACCGCAAAGAGAGGAATTTCCGATGGCGAAGATCAACACCAAAATCCTGCCGTTCAAGGCGCAGGCCTTCAAGCAGGGCAAGTTCATCGAGGTGACCGAATCCGACGTGGTCGGAAAATGGGCGGTCTTCTTTTTCTATCCGGCCGACTTCACCTTCGTCTGCCCGACCGAGCTGGGCGATGTCGCCGACCATTACGAAGAGCTCAAGGCGCTGGACGTCGAAGTCTACTCGGTCTCGACCGACACCCACTTCACCCACAAGGCCTGGCACGACTCGTCGGAAACCATCGGCAAGATCGAATACACCATGATCGGCGACCCGACCGGCACACTGACCCGCAACTTCGACGTGATGCGCGAAGCCGAGGGCCTGGCCGACCGCGCGACCTTCATCGTCGATCCCGACGGTGTGGTGCAGGCGATGGAGATCACCTGCGAAGGCATCGGCCGCGACGCATCTGACCTGCTGCGCAAGATCAAGGCCGCGCGCTACATCCGTGCGCATCCGGGCGAGGTCTGCCCGGCGAAGTGGAAGGAAGGCGAAGAGACGCTGGCGCCTTCGCTCGATCTCGTCGGCAAGATCTGATCGCCGCCTGACGACCCCGGCGCCGTTCGCGGCGCCGGGACCCTTCCAAGACCCGCCCCTTCCCGAAGGAGACCGCCCGTGCTCGATTCCAACCTGAAGACCCAGCTGAAATCCTACCTGGAGCGTCTCGTGCGCCCGGTCGAGATCACCGCCTATGCCGACGACGGTGCCAAGTCGGCCGAGATGATGGGCCTTCTGGAGGATATCCGCACGCTCTCCGACAAGATCACGGTGGAGCGGGTCGAGGGCGGCGCGCGCGTGCCGTCCTTCGCACTGAACGCCCCGGGGCAGGATATCCACCTTGCCTTCGCGGGCCTGCCGATGGGGCATGAATTCACCTCTCTCGTGCTGGCGCTCCTGCAGGTCGGCGGCTATCCGGCCAAGACCGAGCAGGCGATCCAGGATCAGGTGCGCGCCCTTGGCGGCAGCTTCCGGTTCGAAAGCTATTTCTCGCAATCGTGCCAGAACTGCCCCGATGTGGTGCAGGCGCTGAACCTGATGGCGGTGCTGAACCCCCGGATCGAACATGTGGCGATCGACGGATCCACCTTTCAGGCCGAGGTCGAGGAACGGCAGGTGATGTCGGTGCCCTCGGTCTGGCTGAACGGCGAACCCTTCGCCTCGGGCCGCATGAGCCTCGAGGAGATCCTTGCCAAGATCGACACCGGTGCTGCGGACCGCGCGGCCGAGGCGATGACCGCGCAGGCCCCGTTCGAGGTGCTGGTGGTCGGCGGCGGGCCTGCGGGGGCTGCTTCGGCCGTCTATTCGGCGCGCAAGGGCATCCGCACCGGCGTGGTGTCGGAACGCTTCGGCGGGCAGGTGCTGGACACGATGGCGATCGAGAACCTGATCTCCGTTCCCCATACCGAGGGCCCGAAACTGGCCCGCGCGCTGGAAACCCATGTCCGCGAATACGATGTGGAGATCATGACTGCCGAGACGACCAAGCTGGAGCAGGTCGCGGGCGGTTTCCGCGTCACTTCGGCGGCCGGCGCCACGCTGACGGCGAAATCGGTGATCCTGTCGACCGGCGCGCGCTGGCGCAAGATGGGCGTTCCGGGCGAGGATCAGTACCTCAACAAGGGCGTGGCCTTCTGCCCCCATTGCGACGGCCCGCTGTTCAAGGGCAAGCGCATCGCGGTGATCGGCGGCGGCAACTCGGGCGTCGAGGCGGCGATCGACCTTGCGGGGCTGGTCGAGCATGTCACCCTGATCGAATTCGACACCAGGCTGCGCGCCGACGAGGTGCTGCAACGCAAGCTGCATTCGCTGCCGAACGTGGCCGTGCTGACCAACGCGCGCACGACCGAGGTGACGGGCGACGGCGCCAAGGTGCAGGGCCTGAACTACGAGGATCGCGCCTCGGGCGAGATTGTCCACCTGCCGCTGCAGGGGATCTTTGTCCAGATCGGGCTCGTGCCCAATACCGAATGGCTCAAGGGCGTGGTCGACCTCACCCCGCGGGGCGAGATCGTGGTGGATGCCCATGGCGCCACCTCGCTGCCCGGCGTCTTTGCCGCGGGCGATTGCACCACGACGCCGTTCAAGCAGATCGTCATCGCGATGGGCGAGGGGGCGAAGGCCTCGCTCGCGGCCTTCGACTACCTGATCCGCCTGCCGGCGGAGGATCAGGCCCAGACCGCAGAAGAAAAGGCCGCCTGACCCCGCGATGAACCTGCGCGACTTCGAGTATCTCGTCGCCCTGGCCGATCACCTGAACTTCCGCCGCGCGGCGGAGGTCTGCAACGTCAGCCAGCCGACGCTCTCGGGCCAGATCCGCAAGCTCGAGGACGAGCTGGGCGTCGCATTGTTCGAACGCGCGCCGCGCAACCTGATCGTCACCGCGGCGGGGGCCGAGGCGGTGGCGCGCGCACGCCGAATCCTCGACGAGGTGGGCCAGCTGCGGGCGGCCACGGCCCGGCTGGGCCCGCAGGGAAACCTCAGGCTTCACCTCGGCATCTTCCCGACCCTCGGCCCCTATCTTCTGCCGCATCTCGTGCCCGCCCTCATGCAGCGTTTCCCCGGGATGGAGCTGTTGCTCACCGAGGAAAAGAGCGCGGTCCTCCACCGCCACCTGGTCGAGGGGCGGCTGGATGCCGCCGTGCTGGCGATGCCGGTCGAGGATCGCCACCTCACGGGGATGGAGCTGTTTTCCGAACGTTTCCTGCTGGCCGTGCCCTCCTCCCACCCGCTGGCGGCCGAGCCGGCGATCGGCGCCGGCCAACTTCAGGGCCAGCGGCTGATGCTGCTCGAGGATGGCCATTGCCTGCGCGACCATGCGCTCGAGGTCTGCCGGCTCGGCGGCGCGGCCGAACAGGACGGCTTCCGCGGCACCAGCCTCGAGACGATCCGGCAGATGGTGCGCGCAGGCGTCGGCATCACCCTACTGCCGGCGCTGGCCTGCCGCGACGGCGGCGGCACCGGCGACCTCTCGCTCGTGCCGCTCCGCGACCCGCGCTTCCGCCGCCGGATCGGCCTCTTCTGGCGGCGCAGCCTGGCAGAGACGCGTTTCCTCGAGGAGGCCGCCGGCGTCATCGGCCAGGTCGCCTCGGACCTTCTTCGCGCCGGCTGACGCGGGCGCTCCAGCTCTCCGTTCATTGTTCCCCAAATACGCAAGCCCACGGGGCGCGCCCCGCGGCGCGGCCGGGGAAGGAGAACCTGCAAGAGGCATGCATCTTTCGAATGCCCGTCATGCGTCGAAACAAAATGACACGATTGAGGTTTCCGGCGAAGCAAGATTGCGTTAGCGCCCCCAGGTTCGATCGCGAACCCTTCGGGACCCCGTCGCGACCCCCTGAAAACAGAACTTCGGAAAGACAATGACTGACGCAACCTCCAGCACGGCGCCGTTCCAGACGGCCGCGGCGGCCGTGGAGTCCCCCGTGAATTCCCCGGCCCGCATTCTGCTGGCCAGCCTGATCGGCACGACGATCGAGTTCTTCGACTTCTACGTCTATGCCACCGCGGCGGTCCTGATCTTTCCGGCGCTGTTCTTCCCCAACGACGACGCGATGACGGCGCTGCTGGCCTCTTTCGCGACCTTCTCGATCGCCTTCTTCGCCCGGCCGCTGGGCGCGCTGGTCTTCGGCCATTTCGGCGACCGGATCGGGCGCAAGGCGACGCTGGTCGCCGCGCTGCTGACCATGGGGGTCTCGACCGTGATCATCGGCTTCCTGCCGACCTATGCCTCGATCGGGGTCTGGGCGCCGCTGCTGCTGGCGCTGTGCCGCTTCGGCCAGGGCTTCGGCCTCGGCGGCGAGTGGGGCGGGGCGGTGCTGATGGCGACCGAGAACGCGCCCAAGGGCAAGGAGAGCTGGTACGGCATGTTCCCGCAGCTGGGCGCGCCGCTGGGCCTCTTCCTGTCGTCGGGCCTTTTCCTGATCATCCTGAACTTCATGCCCAAGGCCACGCTGCTCAGCTGGGGCTGGCGCCTGCCGTTCCTGTTCTCGATCGTGCTGATCGCGATCGGCCTCTGGGTGCGCCTGTCGATCGCCGAGACCCCGGCCTTCCGCCGCGCCATCGAAAAGGCCGAGCGCGTCAAGGTCCCCGCGGCCGAGCTGTTCCGGACCCACAAGGTCAGCCTCTTCCTCGGCACCTTCGTGGCGCTGGCGACCTTCGTGCTGTTCTACATCGGCACCGCCTACCTGCTGGCCTACAACGTCAAGGTCATCCACGTCAGCCTGATCGACGCGCTGGAGATCCAGGTCTGGGGCGCGGTGGTCTTCGGCGCCTTCATCCCGCTCGCCGGGGTCTGGGGCGACCGGTTCGGCCGCCGCCGGGTGCTGATCTGGACCACGGTCGCGATCGGCGTCTTCTCCTTCGCGCTGCCGGCGCTGTTCACCGGCGGGTTCTGGGGCGTCTTCGGCTTCGCCACCATCGCGATGGCGCTGATGGGCTTCACCTACGGCCTGATCGGCGGCGCGCTGGCCGCGCCGTTCCCGACGCCGGTGCGCTACACCGGGGCGTCGCTCACCTTCAACTTCGCGGGCATCGTGGGGGCCTCGCTGGCGCCCTACATCGCCACCTACCTGCAACATAACTACGGGCTGAACTACGTCGGCTACTACATGCTGGCGGCGGCGGCGATCACGCTGGTCTGCATCCTCGCGACCAAGCGCAACCACGTCTGAGCCCGTCGCGGCCAGGCTGGCAGAGACCACAGGAACGGGGCGCGGCCGGCGGTGGCCGCGCCCCTTTGCCATGCGGCCCCCGTGCCGCCGGCGCCGCCCGTGCCGGATACATGCGCGGCGTCGCGATCAGAGTGGGACAGGGCCGCACAAGCCCTTGTCAGCCCATTGCGATCCACGGGATTTGCGAAACCGTCTCGCCAAGGATGCGGGGAGGATGAAAGCGAGGGCGCCCGGCGGCCGGTCTCACGCGGGCGGGAAGTCGGCGAAGGACGGATGACCCGTAAAGCGGGTTGTTGTCGATTTCTAGCCGGCCGTCGAAGATGAAGCGCTGAAGTCCATCAAAAGCTTTCAGCGTGTAGTTGATCGCCTGTTTCAGTGCGCCTGCGGCAAGATCCTTGTTCTGGGCCAGCTTGGCGTGGATATCGTTCAGAATGGGGAGAGACTTTTGCTGACGCTGGGCTGCACGCTCTTCTGGGGGTAGCCCGGAGATGGCAGCCTCTACTTTGTACATCTTCTTGATAAGCTTCACGATCCGGGCGGCCAGCGGGCTTTTCGTGGCGATTTTGGCCTCATGGAACTTGCGACGCGCATGGGCCCAGCAGCGAACGATTTCAACGCCGCCGTTCACGCCCTCGGCCTTGCGCAGCCCATAGTAGACGGCGTAGCCATCGGTATGCAGGAAGCGGATTTCTGCCTTCTCTAGCATTTCCTTGGCCACGGATCCCGCCCGCGAAGGCGCATAGTGATAGATCACCGCCGGGCGCGCATCAGGATCCCAGCGTCGCTCATCGCGACAAATAACCCAGATGTAGCCAGTATCGCACTTACCCTTGCCCGGGGCCAGAACACGAAGGGGCGTTTCGTCCATGTGCGGCGCATAGCCAGACCGCACATGCTTGGTGAATTCATCCACAACCGGCGCGAGGAAATTTGCGACATGGATCACGTTCGTGCTGATGGTCTGGACGCTCAGATTGACGCCGGCGTTTTTTAAGCGGCGCGCCAGACGGTAGGTCGGGATGTGTTCGAAGAATTTCTGGACCGCCGCCTCAGCGATCAGTTGAGGGTCGATGCTGCGGCCTTTCATGATGTAGTTTTTGGCCCTGGCTGCCACCGGCTTGTTTTCCTTGCAAAGCTCGCTGCGGTTGCATGCGCAGGTATGATAAATGTCCCGAATGGCCTCGACGTGCTCCGGCACCGTCACGAACCGGACGCTTTTCCAAGAGCTGATCGGCTTCATTTCACAGCCGCAGCTGCAGCAGGTCGTCTCCTCAGGGTAGTGGTGGATCTCGCGGACCGGGACGTCAGCAGCCATCTTGCGAGGACGCTTGCCCTTCTTGGCGAGGGGCTGCAGTTCTTCATCCTCTTCGTCATCCGGGAAGTCTGCGGCATCCAATTCGCCGCCCTGATCCTTCTCAGAGCTTTGTCCGAAATGTTCCTGGCGCAAGACCGCGAGTTGTTCTTTCACACGGCGCAAATCACCTTTGAGCGCCTTGATCCGCTTCTTGGCTTTTCGGGCCTCGATCTCACTCTCCCCGAACAGCGAGAGGATCGTGCCAATACGCGCGGCGACGGTCGTCTTCGCGGTTTCGGGGCATTCCGGCAGTTCATTCAGCGTTGAGAGAATGCCGTCGCAAACCATTGCGATCGGGTTGAGCTCAGCGGCAGCAGCCTGGCTTTCATCGGTGCTTCCGAACAGCGGCTTGGAATTCGGATGTGCGGAAGCTGTCGGTGGGAGCGAAGGCCCCCCCGGGCGATTGATGGTCATTCTGGTTTCCTCGTGTGGGTCGTTCCCCGCCCGCTTCCGGGCGGCGAAGGCTCAAACCGGAGCACGCCGAGTCATGGCGCGCAGACACGATCGGACATGCCTCACCGATCTCCGTCCGCGTGGAGGGCGATCGAAGCTGCGGGCGGGCCGCCGAGGGGTGTCACGTCGATGAGAAAAACCGGGGCACAAGCAGGTCCGTTGCGCATTCACGCAAGGACTGCTATCCGTTTGGCAGCAACGCTGTAGCGGGCCTCGGTCTGCTCAGGATGGCCCTACGAAGATGCGGGAACATCTTCGCAGGGCCTTTTGCTAACTGCCGGGCATGATCTGTCCTTCCTTCGACTTAGCGTTTGATCAAAGTTCTAGGCGGCGAGCGCTCTGTCCTCAACTCATTGAAATTCTTCCGAAAACCCCCAATATTCCAACTGTGTCGGCGACAGGTTGTGAAAAAGCGCACGGAAACTCCGCCCATGCTGGCGGAGGGGAAACGAGTTCAGCCGATGCGCAGGGCTTGGTCTTGACGGGAGATGGGCCGTCAGGCCCCAACACAGGAAAGCGATGTCAGCTGTTCACGGTTGGCCGTAGATGCGCAAGGGATGGACGCCGGAAGGCCGAGACTACAGGCTCGGTTCACGACAGCCCGGTCCGGAGAAGCCGGATGCGAAAGGTCAAAATGATGTGCCGCCGCTGGCGCCGAGCTGCTAAAATGACATATGGATGAGATTCTTCAAATCACTGAGAAATACGACGCCGAGTATGTGAAAGATGGGATCACCTCGATCGAGGAGATCAACCGCTTCGCAACTACATTCTATCGTGATGTTGCGGAGATCTACGATTGTTTGACCCGCATTAGAAACGTTAAGCGCAATCCGACAGGTTTTTCGCTGGATGATGCCCCTATTCTCGGCCTGCTTGTGCGCGTCTGGAAGCTCTTGAAGGAGATAATTAAGTACTACGAGCAAAACAATGCGGAAATTATTGGAATTCTTGAACGTCCCCTTATCGAGGCATCGGTGGTTGCCACACACCTTATGACCAGCGAAGGTGGTATAATCGAGGATTATAGAAGGTGTTCCTATAAAGATCATCTCCGAATCCTGCGCGACCTTGAGGCCGGTTCCGTGTTCTTCGAGTCAAAGGCCGGGAAGCGACTCCTGGAATCGATACGCGAGAAGATGGAAATTGAGAGTCTCACACCGCAAGATTTTGGAGAGCAAAAGAGAAATCGCTGGCGCGTACAGGGAAAGACATTTTACGACATATTTGCAGAAGTCGTGCACGCTGACCTATATGCCTGCACATATGGAATGATGTCTGGGTCGATTCATGGCTCTTGGAATGAAACGTTGGATTGGTATCTCATTCGTAACGACGACGGCAGCTACTCACCGAACCCGTTCGGCCATCCTGCCGATATTCGGTATGTATCGCCAACCATACGCTTCACCAACAAGCCTTTTCGGCTATGGCTCCAAAGAATAGATGCGTATGGCGACGACACCGAAAGATTGCTAGTGTGGATTGAGCGCCTGAATGCGGCCCTATTTATGAAATTTGACGAAATGTATGATGGGTAGGATTGGAGCTCAGGTAGGAAGAGAGCCAAAAATTCCGCGCCTCGCTTCGAATCAATGGAATAGACGTGCGCGGCGAGCAGCGATGGAATATGATATGCGCAGGAAAGCAAAACAGGTCAATAAAATAGACACGCCACTGGAAACGGCGCTGCGCGACCTTCGCGCTGCGCTCCTTGCCTTGAAGCCGGCCGGTGCGGACGGTTTCGAGGGGCTGCTAGCAGTTGTTCTTGGAAAGATTGCCCGGCAGGATTTTCGCCTTGCAAAGTCAGGTCTTCAAAATGGTATGGATGGCGCGACATTCTCGTCAGGCAGCTTCATCTCGTTCGAAGCCAAGCGGTACGATACGACGATTAACGACAACGAAGTTCTGACCAAGATCACGCGCCTCATCGGCAGCAGCACTCCCCCTGACCTCTGGGTCCTGGGCGCGACTAAGGGAGCCAGCACGCAGTTGCTGGAGCCCATGAAGTCCGCGGCTGAGAAGAATGGTATCGGCATTCTCGTGCTCGATTGGCCCTGTGCTTCGCCCGTACCACCCCTGGCCGCCGCCTGTGCCTTGGCGGCCGACGAAACAATTGCGTTCGTGCAACGGCATGTCGATGACGCGAAACTCCTGCAGAAGGCACAGGCCGCCCTTGGGACTATCAAAGCCGCGCAGCAATTCGGTGATGCAGGTGCGGCGATACAGGAAGCTCTTAACGAGCCGTCGTACGCTCTTGCGAATGCAAGACGGGCAAATCGAGCGTGGCTCGATTCCGTCTTTGCGGACCGAGGACGTGCAAAGGGGCTGTTCGGACAAGCGCTCGCACCAAGCGCTGCTGGTCCTTTGCAGGCGCGTCAACGCCCGGCACTGCTTCAACAGGTACAGGAGCGTCTTGGATCGGCACCGTCACATAAGATCGTCGCACTCGTAGGCGGAGAAGGGCATGGCAAATCGTGGCTGCTTGCTCAGAGCTGGCAGAGCCTCGACGACCGGCCCCTCATGGTCATCATTCCCGCCAGCGATCTGAAGCCGGTCGCCGCATACGGGAGCCTGACGCCGTATCTTGTCGCGAGGTTGATCCAGCAAACAGGTGAGAGTGAAACGGAAGTAATTCGCAAGCGCTGGGAGGCACGCTTCGCACACTGGAAGGAGGAGCCCAACACCTCATCACCCCGGTTTGTGCTCTGGGTCGACGGGCTCAATCAACAACCTGATTTCGCCTGGCCGCGATGGCTGGATGACGCTGCGGCCGTTGTCGAGATGTATGGCGGCGTCCTCGTCGTGACCTCTCGGGAAACCTACTTCGACGAGCAGATTCGCAGAGGGGTACACACGAACGTTGACGTAATCCGTGTTCCTGAATGGACGCCCGCTGAGCGAAATGAGATTCTGGCCTCAAATTGCATCGACACTGGAAGAGTAAAGCCGCTGGTACTGGCACGCCTGCAAAACCCCAGAATCCTCAGTATTGCATTTGATCTGCTCGATGCCTCAGGGATCGAGAACTTCACGGAGCTGAGTGTTGAGAGGCTTCTTTTCGAGCATATCCGCATGAGCGCCCGCGATGGCAATGGCGCCGAAACTCCGGATCAGTTTTCAAAGAGGCTGGCTCAGCACGCGCAAGAGATCATAGGCCGCGTGCGACAGCAGCAGCGGGAGGATCGCCTGATCTTCAACCTTGCGAACGGCGGGAGCGGCGGACACCAACTGAGCGAGGAGCTATTAGCTGTAACCGCGGAACATTTTTTCAAGTCTCTGCCGGAGGATGCCACACTTTATACGCTTTCTGAAGAAGGTCTCTCCTTGGCATTGGGACTATCTGTGATCAAAGCCTTACAGAGAGCGGAGCGGAACGATAGAAATGTAAGTGATGCGCTTGACGAGTTGATTGAGCCGATTGCGGCGCTCGACAAAACAGCGGAAGCCGTGTTCTCCGGTGCAATGGTCGCGAGCATCGATGACAAATGCGCTCCGGCGATAAAACGCGCATTGATTTGCGGGTTTTTGCATCTACAAAACATTGACACCTCCAACTACCCCGCCTTCGCCGCTGTGGTGCGTAATGCCACGGATGCTGCCATGTGTGCTCTGTTCGACCTCGTTACGACAAACAGGTATGCCCCAAACAAGGACTGGTTGTTGGCGGCACTCAGAGAATGCCGCGTCAATGCAGTGTGCTGGAAGATCATCGGAAACCACATTTCCAGTTGGCTAAGAGCATATTCGCTTGATCCGGAATACGGGGTCCTTAGCTCACTCTCTCGGGATGATCCAAAGAAGGCGGCCATTGAGCTCAAAAAGAAGAAAGAAGAGCTCGATCAACATGTCGCCTCCCTGTCCACGGCAGAGAAACTGTTCTTGAAGGAAAAGATGGTCCTCTGTGAGGGGTTTGATCCGCTTTCGCTCAGCGAGCATGCTTTCGAATTGCTGGCGGGCATGCCTCTCAACGGCTTCGCCGAAGAGCTTGTGGCGTATAGCTTTGCGTACGCCTTGAACACGAGCATTCACGCCCCCTATGATGAGTTTCTCGCGCTGGTTCGATTTAATCGCTCAGACTGGCCGGAGACGCGTGATGCCCTTCGTTCTGCGTCGGCATTTCTTACGCAGGACGAGACATCGAGGACGGGAAGATGGGCGCTGGTTGCTGTGCTGCGTGGCATCAGCACCGCCGAAGAAGCAGACCTCGAAGAGCGACTGGTTGTGGAGCTGATCAAGGACCGCCCCAAGTTCGAGGGTTGGCGGCTTGTCGAGAAGTACTGCGCCACCGATCCGTGCGATCCACTGTCGAAGCGTCCGGACAATCTCGATGAAACAGCGGAGCGTTACAGGTCCATTGACGCTGTGGAACTCCTCAAGAGCCGCTCGATGGGCGCAGAAGATCATTTCGTCAAGGATGCGCGCCCAGGTCTCGCCCGGTTCGATCCCGAGACAGCTATCGCTACGCAGCGCCGGATCGCCCAGTCGCTTGTGTCGAGGGACGACAGTGACCTGATGATCGGTGTCACATCGCTTGAACCTCATTGTGCTCTCCTTGACGCGGAGACGGTCACGAAGCTTCTGGAGATATCCAGATCACTCAGTTCCCCGCGTGAGTCAGACGACCGGGGCAGCAGAGAACGATGGATAGCGGCACAGTATGCGCTCCAGATTGCATTGCCGCATCTCGACGGAGATGAACAACTTGAGGCCCTAGCCGGACTTCCCCCTCACGGACCGCCGCTGCTCAAGCTCGCGGAGGTTCTCAGACCGGCGAGCCCCGAAAAGCTGGAGCGGGTACTGGGTCACGCAGCGCAATCCGGCGATCACTGCCGCGGGTTGATGGCATTAATGTTCGCCGCGCACTCGGGGACTTCGCTAACAAAGCACAGCCAAATACTGGTTGCTCAATTCGCAGTGAGCGAACACTCGTCGGTACGTGCGCTCGCCATGAGCATTATCGCGAGCGGAAAATACGAGGATCTCACCAAAAGCATAATCACCTCCGGCTGGGACGCGAATACGCTTCACCCGCGGGACGATCACTTCGAAATCTGGTATGGTTCGAGCGTGCTCATCAGCGGAGCCGAAATGGACCTGTTGAGCGTTGAAGCGGCGCTGGATCGGATTACACCGCGTCTTTATGGCAGGGCCGCTACCACGCTGGGAGAGAGTGTCCGACCGGCAATTGGATCGCGGCTGGGAAGCGCTGTTCAGAAAGCGCTCGACGTACCGATCCCCTTCACTCCACCAATTGTAGAGCAGCAGACAGAGAGCACGGGGTATCATCGGCCACCTCTTCTGTCGCTTGCCGAGCCGGAAGAGAAACAAGGCCCTACGGCATTCTTCAAGCAACTTTCGGAAACGCCGGAAGAGTTTCAGGAGCGCCAGCGACAAGGCTGGCAGTCCTTTGATCGGTTTGACGCTGCACTCACGGCAGATAAGGCCCGCCTGATTGTCGAAGATGTTGGGCTTGCCGCTGTTGAAGCGTACGTATCATGCCTCAGGGATCATGGTGCTGAGTTTGCCGCAGTACTTATGACGCTCGACCACATAAAGCTCACACGCATCTACAACTTCGCCCTGATGTTCGCGCAGTGCTTGTCCCTCTATGATCCCCCGCTTGCAAAAGCTCTGTTCGGCCACCTCTCGGGAAACAGGGCATATGTAAGCCTCGTGCACGGCCCCTCAGAAGTCTCATTGGAGGCAATATGTGTATGGGCGAGTTCTGACAGCGAAGACCTTGACCGACTGCGGTCGGAAAGGTTGTCTGCTGCCGAGACGGACCACCGTCTGGCACAAGAAGTGATGGCTGCGCTCTATGGCGGGAAAGAAGCCTTTCTCGAGCGGTACGTGCAAAATAGCCTCAAGAGCCCGGTGCCGACGGTTGTTGCTCGGGCGCTGATGGTTCTTGGATTCGGGCTCCAATCACCAAAGGCCGAAGAACTTTTGGCAGACTATAAGAACGCGAAGGGGTTTGTTGGGGCGGCAGCAAAAAGTGCGCAGTTCGCCTATGATCGCAACAGGTGGGCGCAACACTGGTTCGAAGGTTTGTGCAACACGGATTCTGCGGAGGAGTTCTGGAGATTCAGTGTTTTGCTGGAGAAGGTCGTTGATGCTCGATTTGCCATCTGGTCACCGGGCGTGGTTCGGTCGGGAGCGGCGATCTCAAGATTTGAGCCAAGCATTGGGGGCGCTATCGAGCGCAGGGTCAAGCTTTGGAAGTCAAAACGTGAAAGCACGCTCTGCGGCAGCAAAGCGCCTGGCGAGGTGTATCTCGTAACAGAGTGACGGCATTTCTTAGCATCGTTCGGAAATCGGGATATATTCTTCCGTTGTGATGGAATATCTAGAACGGGTGAAATCATGGAATTTCATGTGAATAATCCTTATGGCTCTGCCCGCTTCGCCACCGCGGCCGAGGTACGCCGCGCGTTTCGCCAGATTCGGCGGCACATGGCAAAGGATCGGGCTTGTTGCACATATCGGTGATGAGGATTCACTGCGCGAATCCAGTGCGTTAGATCGGCGGCATGCCGAAGCCCTCTCCCACGCGCTATCGCACGACGAACTGGTCCGACTATCGAGCCATTGATGCGCCATTGGTGACCTGCCCCCCTTGGGTCCCTCGTTCATAACGAGAGTCTGCGGGTTTGAGATTGGTAGTCTGGGCGGTCTTTCTGGGCAAGCGCGCCGGGCGCGGAGCCCTCAAATTGCTCAAGCGCCCGGCGCGCTTCGAGCGGCGTCTGGTTTCCCAGAGACGAGTGCGGTCTGACGGCGTTGTAGTCGTAGCGCCAGAGCGCCAGCTTGCGCCGGGCGTCGTCCAGGGTGTCGAAGATCTCCTCGTTGAGATGGCGTAATCGG
>NZ_PHSN01000023.1 GCF_002871005.1 Acidimangrovimonas sediminis | reverse complement strand
TCGCGATGGAAGAGAAGCTGCGCTTCGCCATCCGTGAAGGCGGCCGCACCGTCGGCGCCGGCGTCGTCTCGAAAATCCTGAAGTAATCGGAGGAGGGCGGGGGACCGCCCCGCCCACCCAACCCGAGGGCAGACACATGCAAGGTCAGACCATTCGCATCCGGCTGAAGGCCTTCGATTACCGTGTGCTGGACGCCAGCACGCAGGAAATCGTCAATACGGCCAAACGGACCGGTGCTCAGGTACGCGGGCCCATCCCGCTGCCGAACAAGATCGAGAAGTTCACGGTTCTCCGTGGGCCTCACATCGACAAGAAGTCGCGCGATCAGTGGGAAATCCGTACCCACAAGCGTCTTCTCGACATCGTCGACCCGACTCCCCAGACCGTGGACGCGCTGATGAAGCTCGACCTCGCCGCGGGTGTCGACGTCGAGATCAAGGTTTAAGGGGGCATAGAGATGCGCTCTGGAGTCATCGCAAAGAAGCTGGGCATGACCCGGCTGTTCATGGAGGACGGTCGCCAGGTTCCGGTCACCGTTCTTCAACTCGACAACCTGCAGGTCGTGGCGCAGCGCACGGCCGAGAAGGATGGCTATACCGCCGTTCAGCTCGGTGCCGGCTCGGCCAAGGCCAAGCGGACCGCCGCTGCCATGCGCGGCCACTTCGCCAAGGCGAACGTGGCGCCGAAGCGCAAGGTGACGGAATTCCGCGTCTCCCCCGAGAACCTGATCGGGGTGGGCGAGGAGATCACCGCCGACCATTACTTCGCGGGTCAGTTCGTCGACGTGGCGGGCACCTCGATCGGTAAGGGGTTCGCGGGCGTCATGAAGCGCCACAACTTCGGCGGTCTGCGCGCCTCGCACGGCGTGTCGATCAGCCACCGTTCGCACGGCTCGACGGGTCAGTGCCAGGACCCCGGCAAGGTGTTCAAGGGCAAGAAGATGGCCGGTCACATGGGCGCTGCCCGCGTGACCACGCAGAACCTGCAGGTCGTCAAGACCGACGCCGACCGTGGCCTGATCATGGTCAAGGGCGCGGTGCCCGGTTCGAAAGGTGGCTGGGTCACCATCAAGGACGCGGTCAAGAAAGCCGTGCCCGAGAACGTGATCCTGCCCGCCGCGCTGAAGAGCCACGCCGAGGAAGCCAAGCGCGCCGCTGAAGAAGCTGCCGCCGCTGCCGCCGCCGAGGCCGAAGCCGAAGCGAAGCGCCTCGCCGAAGAGCACGCCGCCCAGGAAGCCGAAGCGCTGAAAGAGGCCGAAGCCTCGATCGACGCCGACAAGGCTGACGGCGGTGACGCGCCCGAAGGAGAGAAAGAATGAAACTCGATGTGATCAAGCTCGACGCCGGCAAGGCTGGCTCGATCGATCTCTCCGACGAGATCTTCGGGCTCGAGCCGCGCGCCGACATCCTGCACCGCGTGGTGCGCTGGCAGCGGGCGCGTGCCCAGGCCGGCACCCATTCGGTTCTGGGGCGCTCGGAGGTCAGCTATTCGACCAAGAAGATCTATCGCCAGAAGGGCACCGGCGGCGCACGCCACGGTTCCAAGAAGGCGCCGATCTTCCGTCATGGTGGCGTCTACAAGGGGCCGACGCCCCGCAGCCACGCCCACGACCTGACCAAGAAGTTCCGCGCCCTCGGCCTGAAGCATGCGCTTTCGGCCAAGGCGAAGGCGGGCGAGCTGGTGGTTCTGGACACGGCCGAGATGGCCGAAGCCAAGACCTCGCTGCTGGCCAAGGCCGCCAAGGAACTGGGCTGGAAGCGGGTTCTCGTGATCGACGGGGCCGAGGTGAACGACAACTTCGCCCGCGCCGCGCGCAACCTCGAAGGGGTGGACGTGCTGCCGTCGATCGGTGCCAACGTCTATGACATCCTCAAGCGTGACACGCTCGTGCTCACGAAGGCGGGTGTCGAAGCTCTGGAGGCTCGTCTGAAATGAGCGCGAAAGCCGAACATTACGACGTGATCCGCAAGCCCGTGATCACCGAAAAGGCGACCATGGCCTCGGAGGCCAACGCGGTTGTCTTCCAGGTGGCCCCGGACGCGACCAAGCCGCAGATCAAGGAAGCGGTCGAGGCGCTCTTCGGTGTCAAGGTGAAGGCGGTCAACACCACCATCACCAAGGGCAAGGTCAAGCGCTTCCGCGGCATGCTGGGCAAGCGCTCGGACGTCAAGAAAGCCTACGTCACCCTCGAAGAGGGAAATACCATCGACGTGAGCACGGGTCTCTGATAGAAGGCCCCGAATCTCGCGGCCCCGGGTTTTCCGGGGCCGCTTGATCTTTTGAGAGCCGGGCCATTTCGGGCCGGCATGTAGGGTGAAACTCCCACAACCAGATGGGGACCTTCGGGGCCCTGTGAAGCAAGACGGAAGACAGAAACCATGGCACTCAAGTCGTATAAACCGACGACGCCTGGCCAGCGCGGGCTGGTACTGATCGACCGTTCGGAGCTTTGGAAAGGCCGCCCGGTCAAGTCCCTCACCAAGGGTCTGACGAAGAACGGCGGCCGGAACAACACCGGACGTGTGACCACCTTCCACAAGGGCGGCGGCGCCAAGCGCCTGTACCGCATCGTGGACTTCAAGCGTCGCAAGATGGACGTCTCGGCCGAGGTCGAGCGCATCGAATACGACCCGAACCGCACCGCCTTCATCGCGCTCATCAAGTATGAGGACGGCGAGCAGGCCTACATCCTGGCGCCGCAGCGCCTCGCCGTGGGCGACAAGGTGGTCTCGGGCAGCAAGACCGACGTGAAACCGGGCAACGCGATGCCGTTCTCGGGCATGCCGATCGGCACGATCGTGCACAACGTCGAACTGAAGCCGGGCAAGGGTGGTCAGATCGCCCGCTCGGCCGGTACCTACGCCCAGTTCGTCGGCCGTGACGGTGGTTACGCGCAGATCCGCCTTTCGTCGGGTGAGCTTCGCATGGTCCGCCAGGAATGCATGGCGACGATCGGCGCGGTTTCGAACCCCGACCACTCGAACCAGAACCTTGGCAAGGCCGGGCGCAAGCGGCACATGGGCATCCGCCCGACCGTCCGCGGTGTTGCGATGAACCCGATCGATCACCCGCACGGTGGTGGTGAGGGCCGGACCTCGGGCGGCCGTACTCCGGTCACGCCGTGGGGCAAGGACACCAAGGGCAAGAAAACCCGCACCAACAAGGCGACGGACAAGTACATCGTCCGCTCGCGTCACGCTCGGAAGGGTCGCTAACTCATGTCGCGTTCTGTTTGGAAAGGCCCCTTCGTCGACGCTTACGTCCTCAAGAAGGCCGAGAAGTCCCGCGAGTCGGGCCGCAGCGAGGTCATCAAAATCTGGTCGCGCCGCTCCACCATCCTGCCCCAGTTCGTGGGGCTCACCTTCGGCGTCTACAACGGGCACAAGCACATCCCCGTGAACGTCTCCGAGGACATGATCGGTCAGAAGTTCGGTGAATACGCGCCGACCCGTACCTACTACGGTCATGCTGCCGACAAGAAAGCCAAGAGGAAATAAGCGTCATGGGTAAGGAAAAGAATCCGCGCCGCGTGGCCGAGAACGAGGCGATGGCGAAGACGCGCATGCTGCGCACCTCGCCGCAGAAGCTGAACCTCGTGGCTGGCATGATCCGCGGCAAGAAGGTTGAGAAGGCGCTTGCCGATCTGACCTTCTCGAAGAAGCGCATCGCCGTCGACGTGAAGAAGTGCCTTCAGTCGGCCATCGCCAACGCCGAGAACAACCATGGTCTCGACGTCGACGAGCTGGTCGTCGCCGAAGCCTGGGTCGGCAAGAACCTGATCATGAAGCGCGGTCGTCCGCGGGCGCGTGGCCGGTTCGGCAAGATCATCAAGCCGTTTTCCGAGCTGACCATCAAGGTTCGGCAAGTCGAGGAGCAAGCGTAATGGGTCAGAAGGTCAATCCGATCGGCATGCGCCTCCAGGTCAACCGCACCTGGGACAGCCGCTGGTACGCCGACAGCAAAGAGTACGGTGACCTGCTTCTCGAGGACCTGAAGATGCGCGAGTTCATCTTCAAGGAAGTCAAGCAGGCCGGCGTCAGCCGCGTGATCATCGAACGCCCGCACAAGAAGTGCCGCGTGACGATCCACACTGCGCGCCCGGGCGTGATCATCGGCAAGAAAGGCGCCGATATCGAGACTCTGCGCAAGAAGCTGGCGAACTTCACCGACAGCGAGCTGCACCTCAACATCGTCGAGGTCCGCAAGCCCGAGCTCGACGCCCAGCTGGTGGCGGAATCGATCGCCCAGCAGCTTGAGCGCCGGGTGTCGTTCCGCCGCGCGATGAAGCGCTCGGTCCAGAACGCGATGCGCATGGGTGCCCTGGGCATCCGCGTCAACGTCGCGGGCCGCCTGGGTGGTGCCGAGATCGCGCGGACCGAATGGTACCGCGAGGGTCGCGTGCCGCTGCACACGCTGCGTGCCGACATCGACTATGCGACGGCCGAAGGGGTCACCCCCTACGGGATCATCGGGATCAAGGTCTGGATCTTCAAAGGCGAGATCATGGAGCACGACCCGCAGGCCCGCGACCGCCGTCACCAGGAACTCCAGGAAAGCGGCGGGGCCTCGCGTCCGCAGCGCCGCGACCGCTAAGGAGAGAGTGAGATGCTGCAACCGAAACGGACGAAGTTCCGCAAACTGCACAAGGGCCGCATCCACGGCGAAGCCAAGGGCGGGTTCAACCTCGACTTCGGCTCGTTCGGCCTGAAAGCGGTCGAGCCCGAGCGCATCACCGCGCGTCAGATCGAAGCCGCACGCCGCGCCCTGACCCGTCACATGAAGCGTCAGGGCCGGGTCTGGATCCGGATCTTCCCGGATACCCCGGTGACGTCGAAGCCTACCGAAGTCCGTATGGGTAAAGGTAAGGGTTCGGTCGACTTCTGGGCCTGCAAGGTCAAGCCGGGCCGCGTGATGTTCGAGATCGACGGCGTCGGCGACGACACTGCCCGCGAGGCCCTGCGCCTCGCCGCGATGAAGCTGCCGATCAAGACCCGCGTGGTCGCGCGCGAAGACTGGTAATCCCGGTCTTCTGTCCGAAATTGGAAACCCCCGCTGGTCGCCCGGCGGGGGTTTTCGTTTGCCGCGACGCGGCAGGGGAGGGGGGCGCGCCCCTCGCCCGGGGCAGCTCAGGCCCGCTTCATCCTGGCGTCGAGGCTCCAGGCACCGGCGCCTGCGAAGACGAAGTAGAGGAAGATGAAGCAGTAGAGGATCGCCTCGCCGCCACCATTCAGCCCCGGCCAGAAGCTCTTGGCCATATGGAACGAGAAATAGGCGATCGCCATCTCGCCCGAGCAGATGAATGCCGTGATCCGGGTGAAGAGGCCGAGCAGCAGCAGGATGCCGCCCACGATCTCGATCCAGCCGGCGGCGACCAGAAGCGGCGGCAGATGCGGCATCATCGGCGCGGGGAAGTGCAGGATCTTCATCATCCCGTGCTCGAGGAACAGTAGCGCGGTCATGATCCGCAGGACGGACAGCATCTGCGGTCGCCAGGTATCCAGTTTCGACATCGTCGTCTCCCTTGGTGTCAATATACCCTACCTTTGTTGTCAGGTTCCACACCGGGAACCAGTCACAATTCGCGCACAGATCCTGTTGATCGCCGCAGACCGTCGTCGGACGCCTCCCGAAACCCTGCGGGATCAAGGAAAAAAGGGGGATTGTGGGGATACGGGGTTGCCAGAGCGTCCAAACACTTCTATTGGAGCGGCTTCTGCAAGACCTCCACCAGAATCGGGGTCACCCTCAAGGGGCCCTCTGGTGACGTTGAAAAAGGAAAATTGGCGATGAACGCCCAGGAACTGGCGAACAAGACGCCGGACCAGCTGCGCGACCAGCTGACCGCTCTGAAGAAAGAGGCCTTCAACCTGCGCTTCCAGCAGGCCACCGGCCAGCTTGAGAACACTGCCCGGATGCGGGTCGTGCGCCGCGACGTGGCGCGCGTCATGACCGTGCTCAACCAAAAAGCCGCTGAAGCGGCGGCGAAATAAGGAGCGCTGACCATGCCCAAACGCATCCTGCAAGGCACCGTGACCTCGGACAAGAACGACCAGACGATCACCGTCTCGGTCGAGCGCCGCTTTACGCACCCGGTTCTGAAGAAGACGATCCGGAAATCGAAGAAATACCGCGCCCATGACGCGGAGAACCAGTTCAAGACCGGCGACATCGTCCGCATCGAGGAATGTGCGCCCGTCTCGAAGACCAAGCGCTGGCGCGTGGTGACCGAGGCCTCGGCCTGATCGCCTGAGACAGACAGACTTAATCGAAACCCTGGGGCCCCGGCTGATCGCGGGACCCAAAGGTCGGGAGAAACCAAATGATCCAGATGCAGACCAATCTGGATGTCGCTGACAACTCCGGCGCTCGCCGGGTGCAGTGCATCAAGGTCCTCGGTGGCTCGCACCGCCGTTACGCATCCGTGGGCGACATCATCGTGGTGTCGGTCAAGGAAGCCATTCCGCGCGGTCGCGTGAAGAAGGGCGACGTCCGCAAGGCCGTCGTCGTGCGCACCGCCAAGGAAGTTCGCCGTGAAGACGGCACCGCCATCCGCTTCGACCGCAACGCCGCCGTCATCCTGAACAACCAGGGCGAACCGGTCGGCACCCGTATCTTCGGGCCGGTCGTGCGCGAACTGCGCGCCAAGAACTTCATGAAGATCATCTCGCTGGCGCCGGAGGTTCTGTGATGGCTGCTAAGCTGAAGAAAGGCGACAAGGTCGTCGTCCTTGCCGGCAAGGACAAGGGCAAGCAGGGCGAGATCACCTCGGTCCTGCCGAAGGAGAACAAGGCTGTCGTCGAAGGCGTGAACATGGCGATCCGCCACACCCGCCAGAGCCAGAACGCCCAGGGCGGTCGCGTGCCGAAGGCGATGCCGATCGACCTGTCGAACCTGGCGCTGCTCGACGCAAACGGCAAGGCCACCCGTGTCGGCTTCCGCATGGAAGACGACAAGAAGGTGCGCTACGCCAAGACCACCGGGGAGGCGATCTGATGCTTGACGCTGCAACCTATACCCCGCGCCTTCGCGCGCTGTACCGCGAGACCATCCGCGCGGCGATGAAGGAAGAGTTCTCGTACAAGAACGAGATGCAGATCCCCAAGCTCGACAAGATCGTGCTGAACATGGGTGTCGGCGAAGCCGTGAAGGACACCAAGAAGGTCAAGGGCGCTCAGGAAGAGCTGTCGCTGATCGCCGGCCAGAAGGCCGTGGTGACCAAGGCCAAGAAATCGATCGCGGGCTTCCGCGTTCGCGAGGAAATGCCGCTCGGCACCAAGGTCACGCTCCGCGGCGACCGGATGTATGAATTCCTCGACCGTCTGATCACGATCGCCCTGCCGCGCGTCCGCGACTTCCGCGGCGTGAAGGGCACCTCGTTCGACGGCCGTGGCAACTATGCCATGGGCCTGAAAGAGCACATCGTGTTCCCCGAGATCGAATTCGACAAGGTCGACGAGATCCTCGGCATGGACATCATCATCTGCACCACCGCGAAGACCGACGCGGAAGCGAAGGCGCTGTTGAAGCATTTCAACATGCCGTTCACCAGCTGACGCGGGAGGAAAAGAGATATGGCTAAGAAATCCATGGTTCAGCGCGAGCTCAAGCGCCAGAAACTGGTCAAACAGTACGCTGGCCGCCGCGCACGCCTGAAGGACATCGCGTCCAACACCGACCTGCCGATGGAAGAGCGTTTCAAGGCGCGCCTGAAGCTGGCCGAACTGCCCCGCAACTCGTCGCCCACCCGGCTGCACAACCGCTGCCAGCTGACGGGCCGTCCGCATGCGTACTACCGCAAGCTCAAACTCTCGCGGATCATGCTGCGTGACCTGGCCTCGTACGGCCAGATCCCGGGCATGGTGAAGTCGAGCTGGTAAGGAGAGCGCAATGTCTGTGAACGATCCTATCGGCGATATGCTGACCCGCATCCGCAACGCCCAGCTGCGTGGCAAGTCGACCGTGTCGACCCCGGCCTCGAAGCTGCGTGCCTGGGTTCTCGACGTGCTGGCGGACGAAGGCTACATCCGCGGCTACGAGAAGGCGGACACCGCCAACGGCCAGGGCGAGCTGATCATCTCGCTGAAGTATTTCGAGGGCACCCCGGTGATCCGCGAGCTTCAGCGCGTGTCGAAGCCCGGTCGCCGCGTCTATGCCGGCGCCAAAGAGGTTCCGGCGGTCCGCAACGGTCTGGGCGTGTCGATCATCTCGACGCCGAAGGGCGTTATGTCGGACGCCAACGCGCGCTCGGCGAACGTCGGCGGCGAAGTGCTCTGCACTGTGTTCTAAGGAGGTCCGCATGTCTCGTATTGGCAAGAAACCGGTCGAGCTGCCCAAGGGGGTGACTGCCTCCCTCAGCGGCCGGACCGTCGAAGTGAAGGGGCCCAAGGGCACCCGCACTTTCACCGCGACCGACGACGTGACCATCACGATCGACGAAGGTTCGGTGAAGGTCGACCCGCGCGGCACGTCGAAGCGCGCCCGTGCCCAGTGGGGCATGAGCCGCTCGATGATCGCCAACCTGGTCGAGGGCGTCACCACGGGCTTCAAGAAAGAGCTCGAGATCAACGGCGTCGGCTACCGTGCGCAGGCTCAGGGCTCGAACCTGAAGCTGTCGCTCGGCTACTCGCACGAGGTCAACTTCGAGGTTCCGCAGGGCATCACCGTCACGACGCCCAAGCAGACCGAGATCGTTGTGGAAGGTATCGACCAGCAGCTTGTTGGCCAGGTCGCGGCGAACATCCGCGAATGGCGTGGGCCGGAGCCGTACAAAGGCAAAGGCATCAAGTACAAGGACGAATACATCTTCCGCAAGGAAGGCAAACGGTAAGGAACGCGATCATGGCGAACACCAAACGACAGCTGTTCCAGAAGCGCCGTCTGCGCATGCGGAACAAACTGAAGGCGCTGGCCAACGGCCGCGCGCGCCTTTCGGTGCACCGCTCGTCGAAGAACATCAGCGTCCAGCTGATCGACGACGTCAACGGCCGCACGCTGGCCGCTGCCTCGACGCTCGAGAAGGATCTCGGCGTGGTCGGCAAGAACAACGTGGAAGCGGCGACCAAGGTCGGTCAGGCGATTGCCGAGCGGGCCAAGAAAGCCGGTGTGGAAGAGTGCTACTTCGACCGTGGCGGCTTCCTGTTCCACGGCAAGGTGAAGGCTCT
The DNA here is from genome assembly GCF_002871005.1 of Acidimangrovimonas sediminis. Classification (GTDB taxonomy): domain Bacteria; phylum Pseudomonadota; class Alphaproteobacteria; order Rhodobacterales; family Rhodobacteraceae; genus Acidimangrovimonas; species Acidimangrovimonas sediminis. The sequence goes on along the minus strand of NZ_PHSN01000023.1, from coordinate 28,861 downwards.
GGCCGACGCCGCCCGTGAGGGTGGCCTCAAGTTCTGAGCTTTGGTGGAGGGCGTCCGCGCCCTCCCGATGATCCGGGAGTGCGCCCGTGCCGGGCGCCTCACCTGGATTGGACTAGGAAAGGCGCACCGCGCCACCATTGAAGGGATGCCGCATGGCAGAACGTGACAACCGCCGGGACCGCCGCGACCGCGACGAAACCCCGGAATTCGCCGATCGTCTGGTTGCGATCAACCGTGTTTCGAAGACCGTGAAGGGCGGTAAGCGCTTCGGCTTCGCGGCGCTCGTGGTGGTCGGTGACCAGCGCGGCCGCGTCGGCTTTGGCAAGGGCAAGGCCAAGGAAGTGCCGGAAGCGATCCGCAAGGCGACCGAGCAGGCAAAACGCTCGATGATCCGCGTGCCGCTGCGCGAAGGCCGCACCCTGCACCACGACATCGAGGGCCGCCATGGGGCTGGCCGCGTCGTGATGCGGACGGCCGTTCCCGGTACCGGGATCATCGCCGGTGGTCCGATGCGCGCCGTGTTCGAGATGCTGGGCCTGCAGGACGTCGTGGCGAAATCGCTCGGCTCGCAGAACCCCTACAACATGATCCGTGCCACGATCGACGGCCTGACCAAGGAGGCCTCGCCCCGCATGGTCGCCCAGCGTCGCGGCAAGAAGGTCGGCGACATCCTCAAAAAGGATGAAGCTCCCGTCGAAGCTTCGGCCGAGGCCGAAACGGCAGACGCGTAAGGAGAGCGGAGAATGGCAACGATCGTCGTCAAGCAGGTGGGTTCGCCCATCCGCCGCCCCGCCATCCAGCGCGAGACGCTGAAGGGCCTGGGTCTGAACAAGATGCACCGTACCCGCGAGCTGGAAGACACCCCGGCGGTGCGCGGCATGGTCGCGAAGATCCCGCACCTCGTCGAGATCATCGAAGAGCGCGGCTGAGGAGGGGAGCAAATTCCTTCTGAAGGAATTTGCAAAACTCTTCGCAAGAGTTTTGGGCGCCCCGGTCGAAAGGCCGGGGCGTTTCCACATCCGCGGTGCCTCTTGGCGGGGCAGGGGGTTTCGTCCGGGGGCGCATCGGGTATCTTCGGGGTCCGACCGCAGCCCAGACCCGGACCCACCCGTTGACCCAGCTCGACCTGTCCACCCTTGCGCGTGAGTTCATCACGCTTCTCGTCGTGATCGACCCGATCGGCACCCTGCCGGTGTTCTACTTCGCCGCGCGTCACGTGCCCGAGGCTCTGCATTGGCGGCTGGCGCTGCGGGCCGTGCTGGTCGCGGCAATCGTGCTCTTCCTCTTCCTGGTCGGCGGGCAGCTGTTCCTCGAGGCGGTGGGTCTTCGCCTCGGGTCGTTCCAGATCGCGGGCGGGATGATCCTCTTTCTCTTCGCGCTGTCGATGATCTTCGGCGACGCCAAGCCCTCGCGCGAGATCACCGAGGCCGAGCGCGATCATCTCTCGGGGGCCGTCTTTCCGCTGGCGATGCCGTCGATCGCCTCACCCGGCGCGATGCTGGCGGTGGTGATCCTGACCGACAATCACCGCAACACGATCGCCGATCAGGCGGTCACGGCGGGGCTTCTGCTGGCGGTTCTGGCGGTGACGCTGGCGATTCTGCTGGCGGCGCGGCCGCTGAAGCGGGTGATCGGCAACACCGGCGCCAGCGTCGTCAGCCGGGTGATGGGGATCGTCCTAGCGACGGTGGCGGTCGATTCGGTGCTTAGCGGGCTCGACACGCTCGGGCTGCTCGCGCTTGGGCCCGGGGCGCCCTGATCGCGTCAGGTCGCACCGGTAATCCTTGCGTTCCGCGGGCACTGCGTCTATACGCCCCCGATCGGCGCCAAGGTGCCGACTCGAAACCAACGCAAGCCGTGGTCGGCCGCTCCCGTCGCTGGGGCCGCATCCGGCAAGGAGAAGCGACATGAAACTTCACGAACTTCGCGACAACGACGGCGCGGCGACCCGCAAGAAGCGCGTGGCGCGCGGCCCGGGCTCGGGCAAGGGCAAGACCGCCGGCCGCGGTATCAAGGGTCAGAAATCGCGCTCGGGCGTGGCCATCAACGGCTACGAGGGCGGCCAGATGCCGATCTACCGCCGGCTGCCGAAGCGCGGCTTCACCAAGCCGTTCCGCAAGAACTACGCCGTTGTGAACCTGGGCCTGATCCAGAAGTTCATCGACGCCGGCAAGCTCAGCACCGCCGAGCCGATCACCGAGGACGCGATCGTGGCCGCCGGCCTGACCTCGCGCAAACTTGACGGCATCCGCGTGCTGGCGAAGGGCGAAATCACCGCTAAGGTCGACATCACGGTCTCGGGCGCGTCGAAGTCGGCGATCGAGGCCATCGAGAAGGCCGGGGGCAAGGTGACCCTTCCGGCCGCGGCGCCGACTGAGGCTTCGGCTGAATAAGAGGTTGTGAGCGGGCGCGATCCCGCTTACATCACCCTCAGGATTTCCTGCGCCGCCGACCGGAAACCCGGGCTGGCGGCGCACCCATGAAAGAGACCGTGCATGGCATCTGCTGCAGAGCAAATGGCGGCGAACCTCAGCTGGGGCGCCATCGGCAAGGCCACTGACCTTCGCCAACGCATCTTCTTCACGATCGGGCTGCTGATCATCTTCCGGCTGGGCACCTATATTCCGGTGCCGGGCATCGACGGCGCCGCCCTGCGGGACTTCATGGAGAAGGCGAGCACCGGCATCGGCGGCATCCTGGGGATGTTCACCGGGGGCGCGCTGACGCGGATGGGTGTGTTTGCCCTCGGCATCATGCCCTACATCACCGCATCCATCATCGTGCAGCTTCTGGTCACCATGGTTCCGGCCTGGACCAACCTCAAGAAAGAGGGGCAGCAGGGCCAGAAGAAGATCAACCAGTACACCCGCTACGGCACGGTGGCGCTGGCGACCTTCCAGGCCTGGGGCATCGCGAAAAGCCTCGAGCTGGGCCATCTGGCGCACAACCCGGGCTATTTCTTCCAGATTTCCGTGGTGATCACGCTGGTCGGCGGCACCATGTTCCTGATGTGGCTGGGTGAGCAGATCACCGCGCGCGGCATCGGCAACGGCATCTCGCTGATCATCTTCGTGGGCATCATCGCCAACATCCCGGCCGCGCTGGCACAGTTCTTCAGCCAGGGCCGCGAGGGCGTGATCTCGCCCGCCGTGATTATCGGTGTGCTGGTGATGGTCGTCGTGACGATCGCCTTCGTGGTGTTCATGGAACGCGCGCTGCGCAAGATCCATATCCAGTACCCGCGGCGCCAGGTGGGCATGAAGATCTACGATGGCGGTTCGTCGCACCTGCCGGTGAAGGTGAACCCCGCCGGCGTTATCCCGGCGATCTTCGCCTCGTCGCTCCTGCTGCTGCCGACCACGATCTCGACCTTCTCGGGAAGCCAGAGCGGCCCGATCATGTCGACGCTGCTGGCCTACTTCGGGCCGGGTCAGCCGCTCTACCTTGCGTTCTTCACCGCGATGATCGTGTTCTTCACGTATTTCTACACCCACAACGTCGCCTTCAAGGTGGATGACGTGGCCGACAACCTGAAGAGCCAGAACGGCTTCGTTCCCGGCATCCGCCCCGGCCGCAAGACAGAGGAATACCTTGAATACGTGGTGAACCGCGTGCTCGTCCTCGGTTCGGCCTATCTCGCCTTCGTCTGCCTTCTGCCCGAGATCCTGCGGACCGAGCTTTCGATTCCGTTCTACTTCGGCGGCACCTCGGTGCTGATCGTCGTGTCGGTCTCGATGGACACGGTCAGCCAGATCCAGTCGCACCTGCTGGCGCACCAGTACGAGGGGCTCCTGGAAAAATCGCAGCTGCGCGGCAAGAAGCGCGGCTCGGCGAACAAGCGCAAGGCACCGGCCCGTCGATGACCAATCTGATTCTTCTCGGACCGCCGGGTGCCGGCAAGGGCACCCAGGCGAAGCGTCTGGTCGACGAACGCGGCATGGTGCAGCTGTCGACCGGCGACATGCTGCGCGAGGCGATGGCCAGCGGGTCGGAACTGGGTCAGCGCGTCAAGGACGTGATGGCGCGGGGGGAGCTTGTCTCGGACGACATCGTGATCGGGCTGATCGCCGAGAAGCTGGAAGCGGCGGCCGGCAACGGCTTCATCTTCGACGGCTTCCCGCGGACGCTGGCGCAGGCCGACGCGCTTGCCGATGCGCTTGAGGCGGCGGGAACCGGTCTCGACGCGGTGATCGAGATGCGGGTCGACGACGCCGCGCTGGCGCGGCGGGTGACCGGGCGCTACACCTGCGGCAATTGCGGCGCGGTGTACCATGACGAGACGCGGCCGACCAAGGTGGCGGGCGTCTGCGACGCCTGTGGCTCGACCGACCTGCGCCGTCGCCCCGACGATACCGAAGAGGCGCTGCGCAACCGGCTGATGGAATATTACAAGAAGACCTCGCCGCTGGTCGGGTACTACTATGCCAAGGGCCAGCTTTCGGTGGTCGACGGCCTGGCCGAGATCGACGCGGTGTCCGACGCGATCGCCGCGGTCCTCGACAAAGACTGACAGACAGGTCCGGCCCCCGGGGCAGGGGCTTCGGCCTTGCCGTCCGGGGTGGTCAGATGCCATCCGTGGGCGGTGTTGGTTCCCACCTCCGGTGCGGCAAGTTGGACCGACCTGCAACCCGAAACTGCGGGGCCCTTGACGTTAGGGTGAAAACCCCTTAGGTCACGGCGTCTCGCAGGAGAATCATCTTGACATCAAGGTGACGGAACTGGCCCGCGCGTGACGCGGGCCTCGATCGTGAAAAAAGGTTCTGGGACTACGGAACCGCGTCGAAAGGAAAGAAATTGGCTCGAATCGCTGGCGTCAACATCCCGACGGGAAAGCGCGTTCCCATCGCGCTCACCTACATCCACGGCATCGGCCAACACACGGCCGAGGAAATTTGCAAGGCGGTCAACATCGACCTGACCCGTCGCGTCAATGAACTGTCGGACGCCGAAGTGCTGGCGATCCGCGAGCACATCGACGGCAACATCTCCGTGGAAGGCGATCTTCGCCGGGAAGTCGCGACCAACATCAAGCGTCTGATGGACCTCGGCTGCTACCGCGGCCTGCGCCATCGCCGCAACCTGCCCGTGCGCGGTCAGCGCACCCACACCAACGCTCGTACCCGCAAAGGCCCCGCGAAGGCCATTGCCGGCAAGAAGAAGTAAGGGAGGGCAGCAGTTATGGCACGCGATAAGGTGCGCATGAAGCGCAAGGAACGCAAGAACATCGCCGCTGGCGTGGCGCATGTGAACTCGTCCTTCAACAACACCAAGATCCTGATCTCGGACGTGCAGGGCAACGCGATCTCGTGGTCGTCGGCCGGCACGATGGGCTTCAAGGGCTCGCGCAAGTCGACGCCCTACGCCGCCCAGATGGCTGCCGAGGATGCCGGCCGCAAGGCGCAGGAACATGGCGTGAAGACGCTGGAAGTCGAAGTGCAGGGCCCGGGTGGCGGTCGCGAATCGGCGCTGCGCGCGCTGGCCGCGGTCGGCCTGACCATCACCTCGATCCGCGACGTGACGCCGCTTGCGCACAACGGCTGCCGTCCGCCGAAGCGCCGCCGCGTCTGACCTAATGGTTTTCGCCTGGGCCGTGCCATGCCGCACGGCCCGGGTTCGTCATTTATGACCCTCGGGCGTCCGCCGCTACGGACATGGGCAGCGGACAGGAATGGAGGCGATACGCATGATCCACAAGAACTGGCAGGAACTGATCAAACCGACGCAGCTCGAGGTTCGGCCGGGTGCCGACGCGGGCCGTCAGGCGACGGTCGTTGCCGAGCCGCTGGAGCGGGGCTTCGGCCTGACGCTGGGCAACGCCCTGCGCCGGGTTCTACTGTCGTCGCTTCAGGGCGCCGCGATCACCAGCGTGCAGATCGACAACGTGCTGCATGAATTCTCGTCCGTCACCGGCGTGCGCGAGGATGTGACCGATATCGTGCTGAACCTCAAGGGCGTCGCGCTGCGCATGGACGTCGAGGGGCCGAAGCGCCTGTCGATCTCGGCCAAGGGCCCGGGTGTCGTCACCGCCGGCGACATCGCCGAAACCGCGGGGATCGAGGTCCTGAACAAGGATCACGTGATCTGCCACCTCGATGACGGCGCCGACCTGTTCATGGAGCTGACGGTCTCGACCGGCAAGGGCTACGTGGCGGCCGACAAGAACCGCCCCGAGGATGCGCCGATCGGGCTGATTCCGATCGACGCGATCTATTCGCCGGTCAAGAAGGTCTCGTACGAGGTCACGCCCACCCGTGAGGGCCAGGTGCTGGACTACGACAAGCTGACGCTGAAGGTGGAAACCGACGGCTCGCTGACGCCTGATGACGCGGTGGCCTTCGCCGCACGCATCCTTCAGGACCAGCTGTCGATCTTCGTGAACTTCGACGAGCCGGAATCGGCCTCGCGCGGTTCGGAAGACGAGGGGCTGGAGTTCAACCCGCTGCTGCTCAAGAAAGTCGACGAGCTGGAGCTGTCGGTGCGTTCGGCGAACTGCCTGAAGAACGACAACATCGTCTACATCGGCGATCTGATCCAGAAGACCGAGGCCGAGATGCTGCGCACGCCGAACTTCGGCCGCAAGTCGCTCAACGAGATCAAGGAAGTGCTCTCGGGCATGGGCCTGCACCTCGGGATGGATGTCGAGGACTGGCCGCCGGAGAACATCGAGGATCTGGCCAAGCGTTTCGAAGACCAGTTCTGAGAGACGCCACGGCAAGGATAGACGGCGGGCCCCCACGGGGCCGCCGTTTTCGTTTGCGGCGTCCGTGCCGCGCCGCGTCGTGCGCGTCGCTTCTACTCGCCGGGATCCGCCGACGAGGCGCGAACCACCCGAGGAGGCCGCCCGCCAACGGATTATTAACCCTGCCGCGCCTAGGGTGGCCCCGAGGAACAGGGGTCTTGAGAAATGATCGTCAGCGACCGATGGATCTGGCTGCATGTGCCGAAATGCGCGGGGACCGCGACCGAGAAGATCCTGCATGCCGCCTTCGAGGACGACCCGGAGGTCGTCTTCGATGCTGTGGCGCCCGGCCTGCCGGTGATCTGGCACGACGGTCTGGCCGATCGCGCCGCCCGGGTCGAGGGATTCGCGCCCCGTGGCCGGGCCGTGGTCGCCAACATCCGGCGCCTGCCGCTCTGGCTGCTCAGCCGGGTGCATTTCGAAGTGCAGCGTTACGGCCCCGAGGCGATCGTGCGTCGCGAGGTGCTGGTCTCCGGTCGGTTCCGTCCGGTGCCCCTGGGCGTGCCGAAACCCCTGCGCCGCGCCGATGACGAGCTGGCGCGTTACCTGCCCGGCGTGACCCATTGGCTGCGGACGGAACACCTGGCCGAGGATATTCCGGCGGCCTTCGGCATTACGGTGCCCCGGCGCCGCGCCCGGGATCGGGTCAACGCCACGACGCTGGAATACATCAAGGATCCGGGTTTCTGGTTCACCGCGGCGGAGCTGCGCGCCCTCTATGCCGCCAACCCGCTCTGGGCCGAACTCGAGGCGCGGGTCTACGGCGATCATCTGACCGTGCCGGAGGACTCGGCGCCCCGCAAACACGGGGTTTACAAAAGCGATGCCTCCGTGTAGGGAGCGGCGTTCCCGAAACGGGGAACGGGCCATGAGGGCCCCAAGGAGCGCGCCCCGCACGCATGGGGTGCCGGACAAAGCAAAACGCTAGGAGAAACACGATGCGTCACGCCCGCGGTTACCGCCGCCTGAACCGTACCCACGAACACCGCAAGGCGCTGTTCGCCAATATGGCCGGCTCGCTGATCGAGCATGAGCAGATCAAGACCACGCTGCCCAAGGCCAAGGAACTGCGCCCGATCGTCGAGAAGCTGATCACGCTCGCCAAGCGCGGCGATCTGCACGCCCGCCGTCAGGCCGCCTCGCAGCTCAAGCAGGATGCCGTCGTTGCCAAGCTTTTCGACGTGCTGGGCCCGCGCTACAAGGACCGTCAGGGTGGCTACATCCGCGTCCTGAAGGCCGGCTTCCGCTATGGCGACATGGCGCCGATGGCGATCATCGAATTCGTCGAGCGTGACACCGCCGCGAAAGGCGCCGCCGACAAGGCCCGCGTCGAAGCGATGGAAGACGCCGAGGATTGAGCCTCGCTGGGCGCCACTGCGCCTGCAGGATTTTCAGGGGCCCGCCGGTACTCGGCGGGCCCTTTTGCATTTCGGTACAGGTGGCGGTGGGGCCGGCGACCATAGAGCTGCGGGGCGCCCTGCGTGCCAAAGGCGCGCCGGAAGGTCGGTCGCGAACGTGCCGAGGCGGCGGCGCTGGTCTGCCTGCCTGAGGCGTGTGCCCTGTTCAGGAAGGTGCGGGGGGCTCGATTCTCCCCGGGTACGGTGAGACCGGAGGCGGCCCCCGCGGTGGTGCCTGCCAGTGGCTCCGCGGCTTTGGTGCGCGCGGCGGGAAATCGAAATCGACGACGTGTTGCAGCGGCGAAGCGCCTCGCTCAACGACGTCCCGATCGCCGAAAGCGGGACAAGCTCCACGGGCCGGGCGGCGCGGCGCCCGCGCGACATCCTGGGCCGAGAGGGCCGGGAGCACCGCCCGCCCCGGTCGCCGGAAAGGGGTTCATCCGGGCGCCGCGGGGTGGCAAGCTTGGCGCGACCAGACCGGAGCCGCCATGACTGCCCTCGCGCCCCTTCGTACCCTGTTTGCCGCGCCGGTGGTTGCGCTGTGCCTGGCGCTGGCCTCGGCATCGCCCGTGGCGGCAGAAGCGCAGGTACCGCAGAACCGGGCGCAGGTCACCCTGTCCTTCGTGCCGGTGGTGAAGGAGGCCGCGCCGGCCGTGGTCAACATCTTCGCCAAGCAGGTGGTGCAGCAGCAAAGCCCCTTCGCCGGGGATCCGTTCTTTTCCGAGCTGTTCCGTGAACTCGGTCCGGGGCGGCCGCGGGTACAGAACTCGCTCGGCTCTGGCGTGATCCTGTCGTCTGACGGGTTGGTGGTGTCGAATTATCATGTCGTCGGGCAGGCGACGCAGATCCGGGTCGCGCTGAACGACCGGCGGGAATTCGCGGCGCATGTGGTGCTTGCCGACAAGCGGCTGGATCTGGCGGTGCTCAAGCTCGAGGGCGCGCAGGGCCTGCCGTCGCTTGCGCTGCGCAATTCCGACACGGTCGAGGTGGGGGAACTGGTACTGGCGATCGGCAACCCGTTCGGCATCGGGCAGACCGTGTCGAACGGGATCATCTCGGGGCTGGCGCGGTCGGGGCTGTCGTTCGGCGGGCGGGGGTATTTCATCCAGACAGATGCGGCGATCAACCCGGGCAATTCCGGTGGCGCGCTGGTGGGCATGGGCGGCCGCCTGGTCGGCATCAACTCGTCGATCCTGACGCGGTCGGGCGGGTCGAACGGCATCGGCTTCGCGATCCCGTCGAACCTTGTCGCGCAATTCCTTGCACAGGCAAAGGCGGGCGCGCGCCGCTTTCAGCGCCCCTGGACCGGGGCCAAGGCGCAAAGCGTCGATGCAAGCCTGGCCGAGAGCCTGGGCCTCGACCGGCCCGAGGGGGTGCTGCTGTCGGCCTTCGCCGCCGGCAGCCCGCTGGCCGAGGCGGGGCTTGGGCGGGGCGATGTCGTGCTGTCGATCGACGGCTTCGCGGTGAACAGCCCACAGGAGATGCAATACCGGCTGATGACGCTGGGCGTGGGCGCGCGGGCGCAGGTCAGCTACCTGCACCGGGGAACGAGGCGCAGCGCCAGCCTCGCGCTCAAGGCGCCGCCCGAGGTACCGCAGCGCGAGGCGATGACGATCACCTCGGCGGGCAACGTCTTCGCGGGCCTCTCGCTGTCGCGCATCAACCCCGCGGTGATCGAAGAGATGGGCCTGCCCGAGAATGCCCATGGCGTGGTCGTGACGCGCCTTGCGGGTTATGCGTTGCACACGGGGATGAAGGTGGGCGACGTGATCCTTGCGATCAATGGGCAGGACATCCAGCGCCCGGCCGAGGTGGCGCAAGCAGGGTTCGCGCGCACCCCCTACTGGGATCTCAGGATCTATCGCGGCGGCCGGGTGCTGCCGCTTGAGTTCAGTTACTGACCGCCACTGACCGCGCTGTCGCCGCGGGGCCTCGGCGTGGTTTCCGCGGTCTCCTTCCGCAGCCGGGGCAGCTCCAGCTCCGCCGCGACGCCGTCCTTCCGCCCGGGGGCGGGCGAGAGCAGGCGCAGGGCGCCACCGCTCTGCGCGACGATGGCCTGCACGATGGCAAGCCCGAGGCCCGAGCCCTCGGCCCCGCTGCCGCCCCGCGCGAAGCGGCGCGTCAGCTCTGCCTGGGCCCCCGGCGGAAGCGCAGGGCCGCCGTTGACGATGCGGATCGCCGCGCCGGTGTCGCCCGACCCGGGCAGTACCTCGATCGTCACTGGTTCGTCGGCCGGTCCGTGGACCAGCGCGTTTTCCAGCAGGTTGCGCAGCGCGATGGCGAAGGCGTCGGCATCCATCGGGGCGCTCAGGCCGCCATCGGTGGGGCGATAGTCGATCCGACGGAGGGCGCCGGGGTGGGTGGCGTCCTGATGCGCGGCGGCATCGCGCAGCACGATGTCGAGCACGGGACCAAGGTCTACCGGGGCTTCGGCGGTGCCGATGCCCGCGTCGGCACGCGACAGCTGCAGAAGCTTGTCGGACAGCCGCGAGAGACGTTTCAGCGTTGCCTCGATGTCGCGGGCGCGGGTCTGGACGGCGGGGTCCGGGCTGGCCGCGATCAGCCGCTGGGTCTGGGCCAGCGCGCCGGCGATCGGCGTCCGCAGCTCATGCGCGCTGTTGGCCGAAAAGGCGCGCTCGGCATCGAGCGCGTGGCGCAGGCGGTCCATCAGCCGGCCCACGGCATCGGCGATCGGGCGCAACTCCCGCGGCTGGCCGGTCTGGTCGAGAGGGGCAAGGTTGCGCCCGTCGCGGGCCGCGATATCGGCGCGCAGGCGTTCGATGGGGCGCATCGCGCCGCGCACGGCCAGCCAGATCAGCACGATGTTCAGCGCGACCAGCGGTAGGAGAGGCAGCATCATCGCCCGCACGCTGCGATACAGCGCAAGGTGCCGGTCGCGCATCGATTCGACCACGGTGATGGTCAGCCGCGACGCCGGATCGGTGCGCCGGAACAGCCGGTATCCGTTCGCGGTCGAGAACCCGGGCGGCTGGTCCGAGAGGAACGGCAGGTCGGGGGAGTTGCGCTCGCGCAGCAGGACCCTGCCGCCGGGGGCCGTCAGCTCATAGCCGATGTGCACGCCGCCGCTGTCCATCATCCTGTCGATGTCGCGCACGTCGTCGGATTCGTGCCCGACCGCGTCATCGGCGGCCAGCGGCAGGATGCGGAGCGCGGTCTGGCGCAGCACCTGGTCGAAGGCGGCGTTCAGCCCGCGGTAGGAGGCAAAGCTGGCATAGCCGACGCCAAGGCACCACATCACCACGGTGCCGAGGGTCAGCCACAGGATCAGCCGCCGGGTGATGGATCCGGCGCGGGGACGGGCGGCGGCGGGGGCGGGGGCGGACAGGGGCGGGGCCATAGCGTTCAGACCTCGAGCCGGTAGCCGGCGCCGCGCAGGGTGACGATCGCGGCATGGCCAAGCTTCTTGCGCAGGCGGCTGATGTAGACTTCGACCGCGTTCGATTCGATCTCGGCCCCGAAGGCGTAGAGCGAATCCTCGATCTCGGCCTTCGCCACGACGCCCCCGGGATGGCGCAGCAGCCGTTCGAGGACGGCCCATTCGCGGGCGGTGAGGTCGACACGGGCATCGTCGCGGCTGACGATCCGGCGGGCGAGGTCGATCTCGGCCCCGGCGACCCGGATCAGCGGGCTGGGATTGCCGCGATAGCGCCGCTGCACCGAGGCGATCCGCGCGCCCAGCTCGTCAAGGTCGAAGGGCTTGACGATGTAATCGTCGGCGCCGCTGTTGAGGCCTTCGATCCGGCGGGCGATCTGGTCGACGGCGGTGACGATGATCACCGGCAGGGTACCGCCCCTGCGGCGCAGGCGGCGCAGCAGGTCGAGGCCGCTGCCATCGGGCAGCCCGAGGTCGAGCACCGCCATCTCGTAGGCCACGGTGTCGAGCGCGGCCTCGGCATCGGCCAAAGTCGGGCACAGGTCGACCCCGTGGCCGAGCGCGGCGATATGTTCGCGCACAGCCTGCCCGAGGGCCGGGTCGTCCTCGACCAGAAGTATCCTCATCCTCTCCTCCCCCCGGGGGCTCCACCTCCCCGCCTGCCTGTCGTCTGCCGGCTTCCGGGCCGGGGCCGGTGTGCCGGGCCGGTTGGCCGCTCGCATTCCGTTCACGACGGGCTGACCACCGGTGCCCCGGCCGTTCAGCCTGGCGTCAGGCAGGGCGGCTATCACCGGACCAACCTGCAACGACAAGAGGATATGGCCCGGCCATGACCAACGCGAAAGATCTTTCTCCCCTCACTTCCCCCTTCGTCTCTCTTCTCGGCACGGTCGCGATCGGCCTGTTCGTTGGCCTCGGCCCGGTGCCGGCACTGGCCGCGACCTACCGTGACGGCAATTATACTGGCGGGACATACAGCGCCTATTACGGCCAGGTCCAGGTGCGCGCCGTCGTCAACAAGGGCCAGCTCGTCAAGGTCGACATCCTCCGCTACCCCAGCGACCGCTACACCAGCCGCCGCATCGCCGAGCGGTCGCTGCCGGTGCTGGAGCGCGAGGCGATCGCGGCTCAGGGCTCGCACGTCAGCTTCGTCTCGGGGGCGTCGCTGACCAGCCGCGCCTTCACCGAATCGCTGCACAGCGCCCTCGTGCAGGCGCTGTGACGCGATGCCCCGGCAAAGCCGCCAGATCATGGGCATGCCCGTGACCTTGGACATCGTCGACGCGGCCGGAGAGGCGCCTTTCGAGGCGGTCTTCGGCCTGCTCGAGGCGATCGACCGGCGCTTCAGCCCGTTCAAGGCGGAGAGCGAGCTGTGCCGCCTCGACCGTGGCGACCTGGCCGAACCCGCGCTGTCGGGCGAGATGCGCGAGGTGCTCGCGCTGGCCGAGGATACCGGGCGGCGCAGCAACGGCTATTTCCGCATCCGCCGCCCCGATGGCGGGCTCGACCCGTCGGGCGTGGTCAAGGGCTGGGCGATCAAGCGGGCGGCCGACCTGCTGCGCGCGCGCGGTCACCGGCACTTCTGCGTCGAGGTGGCCGGCGACATGGAGGTGTCGGGCCTCGGCCCTGACCGCCAGCCATGGCGGGTGGGGCTACGCAACCCGTTCGACGCGGGGCAGATCGTGAAGGTGCTCGCGCTCAGCGACCGGGGCATCGCCACCTCGGGCACCGCGACGCAGGGCCAGCACATCTACGACCCGCACCGCCCGGGCCACGCGATCACGCGAATCGTCAGCCTGACCGTGATCGGCCCCGACGTGCTCGAGGCCGACCGCTTCGCCACCGCCGCCTTCGCCATGGAAGAGGACGGCATCGACTTCATCGAGGAAACCCCCGGGCTTGAGGGCTACGCGATCGGCGCCGACCGTGTCGCGACCCTGACCTCGGGCTTCAGGGCCTACGTGACACAATGACCAGAGCGATCGACCATTTCCTGAACCGCACCACGATGTACCGCCTTGTCCTCTACTACCTGCTGGCGCTGGCGGGGGCCGCGCTGGTGGGCGGTTTCTGGCATCTCAGCCCGGTGGACCCGGCGCAGCTGGCACTTTCGGCGTTGATCGTCTGGGCCAGCTGCATGGCGGTGAACGCAGGCTTCGCGCGGCTTCTGAGAGTGCCTGTGAACGCGGAATCGGTGCATATCACGGCGCTGATCCTCGTGCTGCTGATGCCGCCGGTGGCCGCGGCGAACCACATGGGTATCGCCGGGCTCATCGTTGCCTCGGCCGCGGCGATCGGGTCGAAGTTCCTGATCGCGGTGCGGCGCAAGCACATCTTCAACCCCGTCGCGGCAGGGGCAGTGGCGGCCTATCTGTTCGGCCAGCCCGCGACGTGGTGGGTGGATGGCAGTCCGCTTCTGTTGGCGGTGGTGCTCGCGGGGGGCTTTCTTGTCGTGCGCAAGGTGCAGCGGTTCGACATGGTGGCGGTGTACCTGTTGGCGAACCTCGCGGTGACGCTTTCGACCGCGGCGCTGTCGATGCCGCTGTCTATGCTGGGGCAGACACTGCAGTTCTCGGTGCTCTACTCGCCGCTGTTTTTCGCCGGCTTCGCCATGCTGACCGAGCCGCTGACAGCGCCGCATGCCCGGGGGGCGCGGCTGATCTACGGGGCGATCGTCGGCGCGCTCTCGTCGCCGGGGGTTCATGTCGGCGGGTTCTACCCGACGCCGGAGATGGCCTTCCTCGCGGGCAACCTCGTGGCGTTCCTGATGAGCCCCAAGGGCCGGTTCCTGCTGCGGCTGGAGCGGGTGGAGCGCACGGCCGAGGCCGCCTACGATTACGTCTTTACCCCGGACCGGCCGCTGCGGTTCCGCCCGGGCCAGTATCTGGACTGGACGCTCGAGGTGCCCAACCCCGACAACCGGGGCAACCGGCGCACCTTCACCATCGCCTCCGCCCCGACCGAGAGCGAGGTGCGGCTGGGGGTGAAGTTCTACCCCGGTCCCAGCAGCTACAAGCAGGCGCTGGCCCGGATGCGGCCGGGCGACGTGATCCACGGCACCCAGATCGCCGGCGGCTTCACCCTGCCCGAACGCGGGGGCGAGAAGATCGCGCTGATCGCCGGCGGCATCGGGGTGACGCCGTTCCGCAGCATGGTGCGGCATCTGATGGATACCGGCGACCGGCGTTCCGTCGTGCTGCTCTACGGCAATACGCGGGCCAGCGAGATCGCATATTCCGACCTGTTCGAGGCCGCGCGGGAAAGGATCGGGCTGCGCACGATCTATGCTCTTGCCGACCCGGAGCCCGAGGCCGCGCCCGATCATGTCGGCTTCATCGACCGGGCGCTGATCGAGCGCGAGGTACCCGATTTCCACGAGCGGATCTTCTACGTCTCGGGGCCGCATGCGATGGTGCGGCAGTTCCAGCGCGTGCTTGCCGAGCTTGGGGTGGCGCGCAGCAGGATCCGGACCGACCATTTCCCCGGATTCGCCTGAGGCGGGGGCCTCGCCTTCCGCCGCGGGGCGGTCTATTTTCGCTCCATGAGCGATCTTTTCGACCAGGTTCCCCCCGCGCCGAAGCCGGGCGCCGCGCAAGACGCGCCGCCGGAGGCACCGCGTCCGCTTGCCGATCGGCTGCGGCCGCGGGCGCTGTCCGAGGTGATCGGGCAGGAACACGTGCTGTCGCCCGAGGGGCCGCTTGGCGCGATGCTGACCGCGGGGTCGCTGTCGTCGCTGATCCTCTGGGGGCCGCCCGGGGTGGGCAAGACCACGATCGCGCGGCTGCTGGCGGACGAGACGGAGCTCTCCTTCGTCCAGATCAGCGCGATCTTCACCGGGGTGCCGGAACTGCGCAAGGTGTTCGAGGCCGCAAAACTGCGCCGCCAGCAGGGCCGGGGAACATTGCTTTTCGTCGACGAGATCCACCGGTTCAACAAGGCGCAGCAGGACAGCTTTCTGCCGCATATGGAGGACGGCACGATCCTGTTGGTCGGGGCGACCACCGAGAACCCCAGCTTCGAGCTGAACGCGGCGCTGCTGTCGCGTTCCCAGGTGATCGTGCTGGAGCGGCTGACGCTGGCTCATCTTGAGCGGATGGCGCAGCGGGCCGAAAAGGAGCTGGGCCGCGCCCTGCCGCTGACCGCCCCTGCGCGCGAGGCGATGCTGGAGATGGCCGACGGCGATGGCCGTGCGCTTCTGAACCTGATCGAGCAGGTCTCGGCCTGGAAGGTGGAAAAGCCGCTCGACCCGCAGGCGCTGGCGCAGCGTCTGATGCGGCGGGCGGCGAAGTATGACAAGTCGGGCGACGAGCATTACAACCTGATCTCGGCGCTGCACAAATCCATTCGCGGATCGGACCCGGACGCCGCGCTCTACTGGTATGCGCGCATGCTCGAGGGGGGCGAGGATCCGCGCTACCTTGCCCGCCGCCTGACGCGGATGGCGGTAGAGGACATCGGGCTGGCCGATCCACAGGCGCAGACCCATTGCCTCCACGCCTGGGAAACGTATGAACGGCTGGGAAGCCCCGAGGGGGAGCTGGCGCTGGCGCAGGCCGTGATCTACCTCGCGCTGGCACCGAAATCGAACGCGGGCTACGTGGCCTACAAGGCCGCGCGGGCCGAGGCGCGCCGCACCGGAAGCCAGATGCCGCCCAAGCATATCCTGAACGCGCCCACCTCGATGATGCAGGATCAGGGCTACGGCGCGGGTTATGCCTACGACCACGACGCCGAGGATGGCTTTTCCGGGCAGGATTACTTTCCCGAGGGCATGCGCCGGCCCGTGTTTTACGCCCCGCCCGAAAGGGGCTATGAACGCGAACTGAAGAAGCGAGTCGAGTATTTCGCCAAGCTTCGGACAAGGCGGCAGGGCGGGTGAACGCCCGCTGCGGGACGCCCCCTGGGGCAGGCGGCCAACGCGTCGCGAAAGGTAAGGAAGCGCGCATGTTCTTGACGGTACTGCAGGTGGCCCTCGGCGGGGCGATCGGGGCCTCGCTGAGGTATCTCGCGGGGGTGTGGATCGGCCACAACTGGGGCCATTGGGTCTTTCCGATGGGTGTGATCGCGGTGAATATCCTCGGCTCGTTCATCATGGGGGCGCTGGTGGTGTTCCTTGCGCATCGGGGCCTGACGCATTGGAACGCGCTTCTGGCGACGGGCTTCCTCGGCGGCTTCACCACCTTCTCGTCGTTCTCGCTGGAGACGTGGCGGCTGATGGATACCGGGCGCTTCGATCTGGCCATCACCTATGTCGGGCTGTCGGTCGTCGTCTCGGTCATCGCACTGATCCTCGGGGTTCACGGCATGCGCGCCGCGCTGGGGCCGATGCCGCAATGAGCGGGGTCCAGTTGCTCACCGTTTCGACCGATGAGGGCGAGCAGCGGCTCGACCGTTGGCTGAAGCGGCGGTTTCCGCAAGTCACGCAGGGCCAGGTCGAGAAGATGTGCCGCACCGGCCAGCTGCGGGTCGACGGCGGCCGGGTGAAGGCCTCGACCCGGGTCGAACCGGGGCAGGAAGTGCGCGTGCCGCCCTTGCCCGACAGCGATGCGCCGAAGCCCGATCGCGCGGTGCAGATCCCGGATGCGGACGTGAAGATGATCCAGGACGCGGTGATCTATCGCGACGACCATATCATCGTGCTGAACAAGCCGCCGGGCCTGCCCAGCCAGGGCGGCAGCGGGCAGGGTGCGCGCCATGTCGACGGCCTGGCCGAGGCGCTGAAGTTCGGCCGGGCGGAAAAGCCCGCGCTGGTGCATCGCCTCGACAAGGACACCTCGGGCGTGCTGCTGCTGGCGCGTGCGCCGCGCATCGCCCGCGCGCTGGGAGAGGCGTTCCGCCACCGCAACACGCGCAAGATCTACTGGGCCGCTGTCGCCGGCGTGCCGCATCCGAAGATGGGCACGATCCGCTACGGTCTCGTGAAGGCGCCCGGCCGCGGCCGGGGCGGCGAGGGCGAGAAGATGATCTGCATCCACCCCTCGAAGATCGACGAGACCGAGGGCGCCAAGCGCGCCACCACCGATTACGCCGTGCTCGAGGCGCTGGGAACGCGGACGGCGTGGATGGCGCTGGTGCCGATCACCGGGCGCACCCATCAGCTGCGCGCCCACATGGCGGAGTTGGGGCACCCGATCGTCGGCGACGGCAAGTACGGCGGCTCGGGGCAGGAGAACCCGGGCGATGGCTGGGGCGCCCAGCTGGGTGGAGAGATCAGCCGCAAGCTGCACCTTCACGCCCGCCAGATCACCATCACCCACCCGATCACCAAGCGCGAGATGACCTTTGTCGCGCCGCTGCCGGATCACATGAAACGCACGTGGAAGACGCTTGGCTGGAACGAGGCCGACGTTCCCGCCGATCCTTTCGTGGAGGAAGAATGACCGACCCGTTTCGCCTTGTGATCTTCGACGTCGACGGGACGCTGGTCGACAGCCAGGCGCAGATCCTGGCCGGGATGCGCGCGGCCTTCCTGTCGAGCGGGATGGAGCCGCCGCCCGACGCGGCGATCTATGGCATCATCGGCCTGTCGCTGGAACGCGGAGTCGAGGTGCTGGCGCCGGGGCTGTCGCCGGGCGACTACAAGGCGCTGATCGAGGGCTACCGCGCCTCGTTCCTGTCGGGGTCCGACGTGGCCCCGCTGTTTCCCGGCGCGCGCGAGGTGGTCGAGGGGCTCGGGGCGCGCGACGATATCCTGCTGGCCATTGCGACGGGCAAGTCGCGTCGAGGGCTCGACAAGGTCATGGCCGGGCACGACATCGGGCGTCACTTCGTCTCGGTCCAGGTGTCCGATCACCATCCCTCGAAGCCGCATCCCTCGATGATCGAGGCGGTGCTGTCGGAAACCGGCGTGCCCGCGCCGGCCGCGGTGATGATCGGCGACACCGATTACGACATCGAGATGGGGCGCAACGCGGGCGTGGCCACGATCGGCGTGACCTGGGGCAACCACCCGCCCGAGCGGCTGACGGTGGCCGGGGCGGATGTGGTAATCGACGATTTCGCGCAGCTCTCCGCCGCGCTTGACCGGATCTGGGGCGCCTGATGGCGGAATGGGCGCCAAAGCGGTTCTGGAAACAGGCCGAGGCCGACCCGGTGCCGGGCGGCTTTGCCGTGCGGCTGGACGGGCGGCCGGTGAAGACCCCCGCCAAGGCCGCGCTGGTGGTGCCAACCCGCGCGCTGGCGGATGCCATCGCCGCCGAGTGGGACGCGCAGGAGGAACGGATCGACCCCGCGGCCATGCCTTTCACCCGTTCGGCGAATGCCGCGATCGACAAGGTGACGCCGCAGTTCGACGACGTGGCGCAGATGCTGGCCGATTACGCCGATGCCGACCTGCTGTGCTATCGCGCCGAGGGGCCCGAGACGCTGATCCGGCGGCAGGCCGAGGGTTGGGACCCGCTGCTCGACTGGTCGGCGCGGGCGCTGGCGGCACCGCTGGTGCCGGTTGCGGGCGTGATGCACGCCCCCCAGCCGGGCGACAGCCTGCGCGCGCTGGGTAACCGGGTCTTTGCGCTGACGCCCTTCGAACTGACCGCGTTTCACGACCTGGTCACGATCTCCGGCTCGCTCGTGATCGGCCTGGCGGTGGTTGACTGCCACCGCCCCGTGGCCGAGCTGTGGGAGGCCAGCCGCATCGACGAGGCCTGGCAGGAAGAGCTGTGGGGCAGCGACGAAGAGGCCGCCGAACGCACCGAGAGCCGCCGGAAGGCCTTCTTTCACGCGGCCCGGCTTCTCGACCTGCTGGCGGGCTGAGTCCCGCCGATCCCGCCCCCCGATCGTCTCTGGATTCCGGCCCCCGTGGGCCGGATTGCCTGTTCGTTGACCAGATGGCGCGAAATCGGTCCGTTTCGGACTGTTTGCTTGACCTGACCCCCGGATTTTGACCAGACTGCGTTCACTCGGGGTAACAAATCCTTGATATTTGCAACCGGCCCCGTGCGGGCCGCCCAAGGCCGCCGAAAAGGTGGCAGATCAGGAAGAGGTAAAGATGAAGACAACCGTATTTCTCGGCATCGCGGCCTCCGCCTGCCTGATGGCCGGTGCGGCCTCGGCGGGGACGCTGGACGATGTCAAGCAGGCGGGCGAGCTGAAATGCGGCGTGACCACCGGTCTTGCCGGTTTTGCCGCGCCTGATTCGAATGGCGTCTGGCAGGGCTTCGACGTCGATTACTGCCGCGCCGTCGCCGCCGCCGTCCTGGGCGATCCGACCAAGGTGAAATTCGTTCCGACCACCGGCCAGACCCGCTTTACCGCGCTCGCCTCGGGCGAGGTGGACATGCTGGCGCGCAACACCACCTGGACCTTCTCGCGCGATGTCGACCTGAAGTTCACCTTCGTCGGCATCAACTACTACGACGGTCAGGGCTTCATGGTGCCGAAGAAGCTGGGCGTGTCCTCGGCCAAGGAACTGGACGGCGCCACGGTCTGCATCCAGACCGGCACCACGACCGAGCTCAACCTCGCCGACTACTTCAAGGCGAACAACATGAAGTACGAGCCGGTCCCGATCGAGACCAACGCCGAGGCGCAGCAGCAATTCCTTGCCGGTGCCTGCGACGTCTACACCACCGACCGTTCGGGCCTTGCCGCGACCCGCGCCACCTTCGCCAAGCCCGACGATTACGTCGTGCTGCCGGAAGTGATCTCGAAAGAGCCGCTGGGGCCGCTGGTCCGCCAGGGCGACGACCAGTGGGCCGATGTGGTGCGCTGGGTCTCGAACGCGCTGGTCGAGGGGGAAGACCTCGGCATCACCTCGGCCAACATCGAGGAACTGTCGAAGGGCACCAACAACCCCGAGATCAACCGCATCCTCGGCACCGATCCGGGCTTTGGCAAGATGCTGGGCCTCGACGAGCAATGGGCCAAGCGCGCGATCGCCGCGAACGGCAACTACGGCGAGATCTTTGCCGCGAACCTGGGCGAGTCGACCCCGATCGGCCTGTCGCGCGGTCTGAACGCGCTGTGGACGCAGGGCGGCCTGCAGTACTCGCCGCCGTTCCGCTGATCTGACCCAGCGGGGGGCGCGCGCCTGTGTGCCCCCCGTCACTCGACGACAACAGGCAGACCAACCGCACCCGACCGGCACGATAAAGCCGGCACAGAACAAGCAAACGCGGTGGTTCCCAGGGGGATTCCAGACATGGCCGACGTGACCACGCCGCCGAAAGACGTCTTTCGGCTGAGCATGCTCATCTACGATACCCGGTACCGGTCGCTGACCATCCAGGCGATCTTCATGATCCTGTTGATGGCGGGCGCGGCCTGGCTGGTGGACAATACGATCCACAACCTTCACGCGCTGGGGAAGGATTTCAACTACTCCTTCCTGTGGTCCCGCGCGGGCTACGACATCAATCAGCACTTCATCGAATACAACAACGACGACACCCATGGCCGGGCCATGCTGGTGGGCCTGATGAACACGCTGTTCATCGCGCTGATCTCCTGCGCGCTGGCCACGGTGTTCGGCGTCGTCGCGGGGGTGCTGAGGCTTTCGAACAACTGGATCGTGCGCAAGCTGATGTCGATCTACATCGAGGCCTTTCGCAACATCCCGCTCCTGATCTGGATCCTCGTGATCTTTGCCGTGATGACCGAGGCGATGCCGGCCCCCAGCGCCTTCCGCGGCGAAAACCCCACCTCGTCGATGTGGTTCGGCGCGGTGGCGGTGACCAACCGCGGCGTCTACTTCCCCGAGCCGCTCTTTTCGCGCAGCCTTGGCAATATCGACCTGGGCATCTTCTACGTCTCGACCGACCTGATCGCGATACTGATCGTGCTGGCCGCTTCGATCTATGCCTACCGCCGTCTGGGCCGCCATGCGGAGAAGGTGCAGAACGCCACCGGCGTGCGCCCCGTGACATGGTGGAAGTCGGCGCTGATTCTGATCGCGCCCGTCCTGGTCCTGCTGATCGCCCTCGGCTTTCACCTTGGCTACCCGGCGCTCAAGGGGTTCAACTTTCAGGGCGGCATCCAGGCCCGCAACTCGCTGATCGCATTGTGGCTGGCGCTGTCGATCTACACCGGCGCCTTCATCGCCGAGATCGTCCGTGCCGGCATCCAGGCCATCTCGCGCGGGCAGTCGGAGGCGGCCTTCGCCCTTGGCCTGCGGCCCAGCCGGACGATGAACCTGGTGATCCTGCCGCAGGCCCTGCGGGTGATCATCCCGCCGATGATCTCGGAATACCTCAACATCACCAAGAACACCTCGCTCGCCATCGCGGTGGGGTACATGGACCTGCGGGCCACGCTGGGCGGCATCACGCTGAACCAGACCGGGCGCGAGCTTGAGGCGATGCTGCTGATGATGGGGATCTACCTTGCGATCAGCCTGATCATCTCGGGGGTGATGAACCTCTACAACCGCAGCGTCAAACTGAAGGAGCGGTGAGATGGCGGATACCGAACACGAATTCGTCCGCAGCCAGATGCTTCCGGCGCTGGCGCCGCCGTCCAGCCAGGTGGGCGCGGTACGCTGGATGCGCGAGAACCTGTTCTCGGGCTGGGCCAACACCGCGCTGACGCTGATCTCGGCCTATGTGGTGATCCATTTCCTGTGGGGGATGGCGCCGTGGTGGCTGCATGCGGTCTGGAACGCCTCGTCGCTGCCCGATTGCCGCAAGATCATCCAGACCGACTTTGGCCCGCATGCCGAAGGCGCGTGTTTCGCCGTGGTCCACGAGCGCTGGAAGCAGCTGCTCTACGGCTTCTACCCTGATACCGAATACTGGCGCCCGAACCTTGCGCTGATCCTGATGCTCGCCGCCATCGCGCCGATCCTGTTCAGCCATCTGCCGCGCAAGCTTCTGGCCTTCTCGGCGCTCTACCCGTTCATCGGCTACTGGCTGATCTGGGGCGGCACGATCTGGTTCCCGGTCTCGGCGCTTCTGGGGTTCGTCATCGGCGGCGTGGTGTTCAAGCTGCTGGCCGAGAAATCCGCCGTGGTCGCCGCCGGTGCCGGTATCGTCATCGCCGCGCTGTGGTGGATGTTCGGCGAAAGCTGGCTGGAGGCGGCGCTGCATGCGGCGCTGCCGATCTCGCTCCCATCGGTGGAGTCGCGCGACATCGGCGGGTTCCTGTTGTCGATCATCATCGGCGTCTCGGGGATCACGCTGTCGTTGCCGCTGGGGGTTCTGCTGGCGCTGGGTCGGCAGTCGAACATGTTCTTCATCCGCTCCGTGTCGATCGGGTTCATCGAGTTCATCCGCGGCGTGCCGCTGATCACGCTCCTGTTCACTGCCTCGCTGCTCTTGAACTACTTCCTGCCGCCGGGCACGAACTTCGACCTGATCCTGCGGGTCGTGATCATGGTCACCCTCTTTGCCGCGGCCTACATGGCCGAGGTGATCCGCGGCGGCCTTGCCGCCCTGCCGAGGGGCCAGTACGAGGCCGCGGATGCGCTGGGGCTGGATTACTGGAAGGCGCAGCGACTGATCATCATGCCGCAGGCGCTGAAGATCTCGATCCCCGGCATCGTCAACACCTTCATCGGTCTCTTCAAGGACACGACGCTGGTGGTGTTCATCGGCCTCCTGGACCCGATCGGGTTCATCAACGCGATCCGCGCGACCTCCGAATGGAATGGCATCTACTGGGAGCTCTATATCTTCGTCGGCGCCCTGTTCTTCGTCTTCTGCTACGGCATGTCGCAATATTCCATGTATCTCGAGCGCAAGCTGCGTACCGACCACCGCTAGGAGCCCGCCCATGACACCCATGTCAGATGCCATGCCGGAAATCGCCACCGATCGTCAGGTCGACCGATCCAAGATGACGGTCTCGGCCGAGGTCGCGGTGCAGATCGAGAAGATGAACAAGTGGTACGGCCAGTTCCACGTGCTGCGCGACATCGACCTCACGGTGCACCGCGGCGAGCGCATCGTCATCGCCGGGCCCTCGGGCTCGGGCAAGTCGACGCTGATCCGCTGCATCAACCGGCTGGAGGAACACCAGGCCGGCAAGATCGTGGTCGACGGGATCGAGCTGACCAACGACCTGAAGAACATCGACAAGGTGCGGTCCGAGGTGGGGATGGTGTTCCAGCACTTCAATCTGTTTCCGCACCTGACGATTCTGGAAAACTGCACGCTGGCCCCGATCTGGGTGCGCAAGACGCCCCGGAAGGAGGCGATCGAGACGGCGATGCACTTCCTCGAGAAGGTGAAGATCCCCGAGCAGGCCAACAAGTACCCCGGCCAGCTGTCGGGGGGTCAGCAGCAGCGCGTGGCGATCGCCCGGTCGCTGTGCATGCGGCCGCGCATCATGCTGTTCGACGAACCCACCTCGGCCCTCGACCCCGAGATGATCAAGGAGGTGCTGGACACCATGATCAGCCTTGCCGAGGAGGGGATGACGATGCTTTGCGTCACCCACGAGATGGGCTTTGCCCGCCAGGTCGCGAACCGGGTGATCTTCATGGACCAGGGCCAGATCGTCGAGCAGAACGAGCCCGAGGAATTCTTCCTCAACCCCAAGAGCGACCGGACCAAGCTGTTCCTCAGCCAGATCCTCGGGCACTGATCGTCATAGGGTGCGTTCAGACCCACCCTAGATGTTCGCGGCGCGGGCATGGCCCGGCCAAGGCGCTGCTTGACAGGTTCCGCGAAAGCGGCAGGTTGAGGGCGATACCGCAGCCCGAGGGAGGAAGGCCATGGAACTGACCAACACGCAGGTGATCGCGGCCCCGCGAGAAGACGTCTGGGCGGCGATCAACGATCCCGAGGTGCTCAAGCGCTGCATCCCCGGGTGCGAGGAGGTGACGCGTACCTCCGACGAGGAGATGGATGCGAAGATCACGTTGAAGGTGGGACCGGTGAAGGCCTCTTTCACCGGCAAGGTAATCTACGAGAACGTGGTGAAGCCCGAAAGCCTGACGTTGTCGGGGCAGGGTTCCGGCGGGGTCGCGGGGTCGGCCAAGGGATCGGCGAACGTGACGCTCAAGGAGGTGCCGGAGGGGACGGAACTGTCCTACGAGGTGAACGTCGCCATCTCGGGCAAGATCGCACAGCTGGGGTCGCGGCTGATCAACTCTACCGCGAAGAAGCTGACCGGCCAGTTCTTCGACAACCTCGAAAAGGAATTCGAGAGCGAGGAGGGCTAGGGGCGCCTCGTCTCCCCTGGCGCCCGGGCGACCAGCCCGGGCAGCGTATTTCAGGAACAATGAAAGAGGAGAGGCGGGGGGCCTTAGCCGGCGCGCATGTTCGAGCGGCGCGAGATCCAGTTCCAGCTGGTCTGGCACATGTCGTCGAGGTCGCGCGCGACCTCCCACCCCAGAAGCGCCCTGGCTTTCGACGGATCGCCGTAATAGCAGGCCAGGTCGCCCGCGCGGCGCGGTGTCACCTTGTAGGGCAGGTCGCGCCCGCAGGCCCTGGAGTAAGAGGCCAGCATGTCCATCACCGAATAGCCCTTGCCGGTGCCGAGGTTGACGATGTGGCTGTCGCCCCCGGCCATCAGCGCGTCGAGCGATTTCACATGGCCCTCGGCGAGATCCATCACGTGGATGTAGTCGCGCACGCCGGTGCCGTCGGGGGTGGGGTAGTCGTTGCCGAAGATGTTGAGTTCAGGCAGTTCGCCCACCGCGACCTTGGCGATGTAGGGCATCAGGTTGTTGGGGATATCCTGGGGATCCTCGCCGATCAGGGCGCTGTCATGGGCGCCGGCGGGGTTGAAGTAGCGCAGGATGCCGTGGCGCCAGCGATCGTCGGACCCCGCGGCCTGGGTGATGATCTGCTCGCCCATCAGCTTGGTCAGCGCATAGGTCGAGGCATAGCCCAGCGGCGCGCTTTCGGGGATCGGCCAGTCTTCGGTCTCGGCATAGACCGTGGCGGAGGAGGAGAAGACGATCTTGAACACGCCCGCATCGCGCATCGCCATCAGGAGGTTCACGAGGCCGGTGCAGTTCGTCTCGATGTATTCCAGCGGGATCTTCTGGCTTTCACCCACGGCCTTCTTGGCGGCGAAATGCACCACGGCGTCGATCTTGTGGGCGCGGAAGACCTCGGCCACCGCGGCCTTGTCGAGGACATCTGCGCGGTGCAGCGTCACCGGCGCGCCGGTGATCACCTCGAGCCGGTCGGGCACGTCGTCGCGGGCATTGGCGAAATTGTCGAGGATCACCACCTCGTAGCCCGCGCGCTTCAGCGCGACATAGGTGTGCGAGCCGATGTAGCCCGCGCCGCCTGTCAGAAGAATGGTCCCGCTCATGTTCAAGTCTCCCCTGCCGGGTGCCGTGCCCGGCCGATCCATGTGCCCTCAGACGAGGCGCGCTTTCTTCCCGTCTAGCCGCTGCGCTGCCGCCGGGCCAGCCCCGGTGCCGCGAACATCCCCCGGCGCAGGAAACAGAGTGTCGACAATCGTTGGTGAAAGGCCCGGATCACTGCATCGTGACGCCGCATTTCGGCCCTGATCCGGCGGCAGGTTGTCAGCAAGGCCCCGGGACGTAAGACCCGACGAAAGGATATGAAGATGCGACTGACCCACCTCCTGCTTTCGCTGTTCCGCCGCAAGAGCGGTGAGCCGGACACCAGGTTCGAGCTGCGTCTGCAGGCCCTCGGCAGCCCGTCGCCGCGCCGTCAGGTCCGCACGCAATCGCCGTTCAAAAATCAACCGTCACGCCAGGCAGCCTGATCTCGGCCATCAGGTCGCGCACCTCCTGACGGGCGGCGATGTTCGACAGGTTCAGGTTCTCGATGCCGATGTCGCGCAGGTCGAGCAGGGTGAGACCGCGGGGGAACAGCTCGCGGAAGATCACCCGCTCGGAGAAGCCGGGCGCGACGCGGAACCCGATCCGGCGCGACAGGTCGTCGAGCGCCTTTCCCACCTTCTTCTTGTTGTGCATCTGCTGCGCGCCAAGACGGTTGCGCAGCACGATCCAGTCGATCGGCTTGAGGCCGGCCTGGGCGCGCAGCTGACGCGCGCTCCACACCATTTCCGAATAGATCGACGGGCCGAGGACGCGGCCGTCCTCCGGGTCGGTGCGGGCAAGAAGATCGAAGTCGATGAAGCTGTCGTTCAGCGGCGTGATCAGCGTATCTGCCAGCGAATGGGCGACCTGGCTGAGGCGGGTGTGCGAGCCGGGGCAGTCGATCAGGATGAAATCGGATTTCGCCTCGAGGGTCGAGACCGCGGCGGAAAGGCGGTGGTCGTAGACGTTCTCGTTCGGGCCGATCTGGGCGCGGTCGATCTCGGGCAGGTCGCGGTAATCGGGGGTGGGCAGGTTCAGCCCCTCGCGCGCGGAGAAGGCGCGGCGGTTCTCGACATAGCGGCCGAAGCTGCGCTGGCGCAGGTCGAGGTCGAGCGCGCCGACCTTGTGGCCCATGCGGCAGAGCGCGGTGGCGACATGCATGCAGGTGGTCGACTTGCCCGATCCGCCCTTCTCGTTTCCGACGACGATGATGTGCGCCACGTTACTGTTCCCGACCCTGTTGCCCGTAAATTCGCCGGGGCAAGCCCCGTCACAATGGCGCGTCACCTGCGCATCATTCCACTATATGTGGGGGGAACCTCCATGAAAAGTGGTGTGCAAGGGGGCGGACGCAATTTCCCGGGGGAGTCGCCGGAAGGGCACGGGAAGGGCAGGGGCGGGGCGTTGGCGGGACAGTCCCCGCCTTTTCTGCTATGCCTCCCGCGGGAAATGCAGAGAAGGGGCCGGCGATGACCGTGACCAACGAGGCGGAGCTTGACGGGCTGAAGGAGATCGGGCGGATCGTCGCGACCGTCCTGCGCGACATGGCCCGGGCGATGGAGCCAGGCATGACCACGCTGGAGCTGGACGAGATCGGCCGCGCCGGGCTGGAGCGCGAGGGCGCGCTGTCGGCACCGCAATCCACCTACGGCTTTCCCGGCGCGACCTGCATCAGCGTGAACGAGGAGATCGCGCACGGGATCCCGGGGCCGCGGGTGATCTGCACCGGAGACCTGGTGAATATCGACGTGTCTGCCTCGAAGAACGGCTATTTCGCGGATACCGGGGCAAGCTGGACGGTACCGCCGGTGCCGCGCATCACCGAGCGGCTGTGCCGCGACGGTGCGCAGGCGATGAAGGTCGGCATCGCCGCGGTCGGGGCGGGCAAGCCGCTGTCGGGGATCGGCACGGCGGTGGGGCGCTTCGCCTCGGCGCGCGGCTACACCCTGATCCGCAACCTGGCCAGCCACGGCGTCGGCCGCGCGCTGCACGAGGAGCCGGGCGAGATCGCCACCTGGCCCGACAGGCGCGACCGGCGGCGCATCGGCCGCGGGCTGGTCCTCACGGTCGAGCCCTTCCTGTCGCGCGGCGGCCTGCGGGCGGTCGACCGCGATGACGGCTGGACGCTCTACAGCCGGCCCGCGGCCCGGGTCGTGCAGTACGAACATACGGTCGTCGCAACCGATCGGGCGCCGATCATCGTGACGCTGCCGCGGTAACGGCAGCCCCCGTCCGGCAAACGAAAAGGGCGCCCGCAAGGGGCGCCCTGTCCGATGTCGCTGGAAACGGCTTCAGAAGCCGAGGCCCGCGTACTTGTTCTTGAACTTCGACACGCGGCCGCCCGTATCCATCAGCTTGGCGTTGCCGCCGGTCCAGGCCGGGTGCGCCGAGGGGTCGATGTCGAGCGACAGGGTGTCGCCTTCCTTGCCCCAGGTCGAACGCGCCTGGTAGGTCGAGCCGTCGGTCAGCTTGACCTCGATCATGTGGTAGTCGGGGTGGATGTCTTTTTTCATGATCGCGCTCCTCAGGCTTCGGCGCTGGCTTTTTTGGGCTTGTAGGTCGTGTCCTCGGCGATCCGGGCCGACTTGCCGCGGCGGGCGCGCAGGTAGTAGAGCTTGGCGCGGCGGACGCGGCCACGACGGACCACTTCGATCGACTCGATGTTGGTCGAGTAGAGCGGGAAGACCCGCTCGACGCCTTCGCCGAACGAGATCTTGCGCACGGTGAACGAGGCGGCCAGCGTGGCGCCGCCCTTGCGGCTGATGCAGACGCCCTCATAGGCCTGCACGCGGGTGCGGGTGCCTTCGGTCACCTTGTAGCCGACGCGCACGGTATCGCCGGCCTTGAAATCCGGGATGGTCTTGCCGAGCTCAGCAATCTGCTCGGCTTCGAGTTCAGCGATAAGGTTCATCGCCATGTCCTTTCCTGACGTCGCGGTTGTCCCGCGGATTGATGCCGCCTCAGAGCTCTCGGTCTTCTTCCGGGTCCGCGTGGCCTTCGCAAGGGAAGGGGCGCCCGCCAGAGGTTCAGGTCGTCTTCTGTTCAGCCGCCGGGCCCGCGTGTCGGAGATCGAAGCAGATCTCCACGGGCAATACCGAACGGGTCCGTCGCCGATTCCGGCCCGGACCCGCGCCTGATACGGCCAAATA
>NZ_PHSN01000022.1 GCF_002871005.1 Acidimangrovimonas sediminis | reverse complement strand
ACCCCAGCACCCGCCGCAACCGCGGGGGTTTCACACCCCCGCACCCCCGTGGGATATTTCCACTCAGAAGAAGACAGACCCTCTTCCCTTTCTGCTCGAAAATATCCCGGGGGTGCAGGGGGCAGCGCCCCCGCCGGCCTGACGGTCATCACCGGCGCGTGTCCGGGTCAGTCGCCTGACAGTTTCCGCGCCTGGTAGAGTGTCCATAGGTCGGGTCGGCGTTCCTCGGTCAGGGCCTCGGCCTCCTGGTGGCGCCAGGCGGCGATCTTGCCGTGGTGGCCGGACATCAGCACCTCGGGGATCTTGCGGCCTTCCCACTCGGCCGGCCGGGTATATTGCGGGTGTTCCAGAAGGCCGCTCGAATGGCTTTCCTCCTCGGCCGAGGCTTCGTTGCCCAGCACGCCGGGGCGGAGGCGGACGGCGGCGTCGATCATGGCCTGAGCCGCGATCTCGCCACCGGTGAGGACGAAATCGCCGAGGCTCACCTCCTCGACCGCGTAATGGTCGATCACCCGCTGATCGACGCCTTCGAAGCGGCCGCAGAGCAGGGTGACGCCCTCGGCCTCGGACCAGCGCCTTGCGATGTCCTGGGTGAAGGGCGTTCCGCGGGGGGAGAGGTAGACGACGGGCCAGCGGGTGCGGTCGACCGGGGTGCCGATCGAGGCCTCGGCCAGGGCTGCCCCCACCACGTCGGGGCGCAGCACCATGCCGGCGCCGCCGCCGGCGGGGGTGTCGTCGACGTTGCGGTGCTTGCCCTCGCCGAACTGGCGCAGGTCGATGGTTTCCAGCTGCCACAGCCCCGCATCCAGCGCCTTGCCGGTGAGCGAGAGGCCCAGCGTGCCGGGGAAGGCCTCGGGGAACAGCGTGACGATGCGGGCGGTCCAGGCGCCGTGCAGAGAGGGGCGCGACCGGATCAGTTCCTGCGGCTTCAGCGTGGGGCGGGCCTTGAGGCGGCCGTGGGATTTCGCGGGGACCACGACCGGGGCATCGCCCGGATCCTCGGCGGGGGCGAGGACGGGATCGGTGCCGGGGTCTGTGCCGGGGGCATCATCGGGCGGATCGGAAGGCGGCAGGGTCATGGCGGACCTCCGGGGGAAGGGAGGGCGGCGCCGGGTGGCGCCGTCCTGTCTCAGTCGATCAGCCCCTCGGGCGGGTCGGCGACGATGCGTCCGGCGGCGATGTCGACGGTGGGCACCGCGGCGCGGGTGAAGGGCAGCAGCAGCGGTTCCTTCAGCCCCGGCCCGTGGATCTCCAGCAGGTCCGAGGCGCCGTGGTTGTGCACCGCGCGGACGCGGCCGATCTCGGCCCCGCCAGTGTCGACCACCAGGAGGTTGATCAGGTCGGTGTGGTAGAATTCGTCATCGGGCAGCGACGGCAGGCGCGCGCGGTCGGCGTAAAGCTTGACCCCGCGCAGCGCATCCGCCGCCTCCTTGGACGAAACCCCGGTCAGTTCGGCGGCGAACCCGCCCTTGACCGCACGGGTCAGACGTATGTCGAAGCCGCGCCCTTCCTCGGTGTAGAGGGGGGCGTAATCGGCGATCGCCTCGGGGTCGGCGCAGAAGCTTTTCAGCCGCACCTCGCCCCGGACCCCGAAGGATCCGACGATCGCCCCGACGCAGATGCGGTCCGGTGCGGTCATGGCAGGCTCCGTTCAGGGGGTGGCCCCCACCCGGGTTGTGGGTGAGGGGGGCGCCCCGGTGGCCTTACTCTTCGGCGGGGGCTTCGGCGGCCGCGGCCTTCTCGGCGCGGGCGGCGGCGCGTTCCTGGGCTTTCTTGCCCGGGACGGCTTTCTTCATGTTGGCGCGGGTCGCCTTGGTGCGGACGCCGGCGGCCTCGAGGAAGCGGGCGACGCGGTCGGTCGGCTGCGCGCCCTGGTCAAGCCAGTGCTGCACGCGCTCCATGTTCATCTTCACGCGCTGTTCGCTGTCCTTGGCGACGAGCGGGTTGTAGGTGCCGAGCTTCTCGAGGAAGCGGCCGTCGCGCGGCATGCGCGAGTCGGTCGCGACGATCGCATAGAAC
Source organism: Acidimangrovimonas sediminis (assembly GCF_002871005.1). Lineage (GTDB taxonomy): Bacteria > Pseudomonadota > Alphaproteobacteria > Rhodobacterales > Rhodobacteraceae > Acidimangrovimonas > Acidimangrovimonas sediminis. The sequence continues at coordinate 87,768 of NZ_PHSN01000022.1, read as the reverse complement.
GGACGTTTCTTGGAACCGCCGCGGGCGAGCCGGATCTTCATAGCCATGGTGTTTCTCCTGTCTGATGGCTGGGTGGCGGGCAGGGGGCCCGCCGATTTGGGGTTACTTCTGCAGTCTCTCGTGGTGCCTGATCACTTCGGAAATGATGAAGTTCAGGAATTTCCTGGCGAATTCGGGGTCGAGGTCGGCCTCGGTCGCCAGTCTTTCAAGCCGCTCGATCTGGCGCTCTTCGCGCGCCGGATCCGAGGGCGGCAGTTCGTGTTCGGCCTTCAGCCGGCCGACGCCCTGGGTATGCTTGAACCGCTCGGCCAGGGTGTAGACGAGGATCGCGTCAAGCCGGTCGATCGACTCGCGATGCTCGTGCAGGAGCGCCTGGGCGCGGGTGGCGTCGTCGGTCATGCGGGGCTCCTGTCGGGGGCGGGTTGGGTCAGGTCGCGGGTCAGATCATGGCGGATCACCACGTCGCCGGGGTCGACGCCGGGGATCGACGGGTCGATGGTTCCTCCGAGGCGTTTCCCGAGGGCGATCGAGCGGGCGTTGGCCGGCTCGATGATGTTGACGAGGCGGGGCCAGCCGAGCGCGTCGCGCGCCCAGTCGCGCACGGCTCGGGCGGCCTCGAAGGCGTAGCCCTTGCCCTCGGCCCCAGGCACCACGAACCAGCCGAGCTCCGGTTCGGGGAAGTGCGGCGGGTGATAGATCCCGACCTCGCCGATGTACGCGCCGGTTTCGGTCAGGTCGACGCCGAAGGGGCCGTAGCCCAGCAGCGCCCACTGCCCGGTGTCGGAGGCGAAGTTGCGCCAGGCTGCCCGCCGGTCGAGCGGCCCGCCCTCGTGGACCGAGCGGTCGGAGGCGAAGAAGGCGACCCAATGCCCGAAATCCTGAAGCCGCGGCATGCGCAGGGTCAGGCGCTCCGTGGTCAGGGTGGGGGCCGTCGTCAGGATGGGGGCCGGAGTCGGCATGGGGGCGCTGTGCTGCGTCATGCGGCCCCCTCCGGTCCGGCGTGACGATAGACGAGGAGGGATTCTTCGGGGTGCGGGGTGCGGGCGGCCGGGTCGAGCGTGGCGCCCAGCCGTTGGGCCAGCGCGATGGAACCCGCATTTTCCGGGTCGATGTAGCTGACGGCGGTGTTCCAGCCGAGCGTGCCGAAGGTGTGGCCCAGAACGGCGCGGGCGGCTTCGGCGGCGTATCCCTTGCCCTCGGCCTCGGGGGCGAAGATCATCCAGCCGACCTCGCGCTCGGGCCAGCCCTCTGGATACCAATTGCCGACGGCGCCAAGCGAGGCGCCGGTGGCGCGGTCTTCCAGGATGAACTGGCCGAAGCCGCGCAGGATCCAGTGCCCGACCCAATGGCCGAAGGCGCGCCAGGCGAGGCGGCGGTCGACCTCGGGCGGGCGCACGAACCGCGACCGGTCCGATGTCATGAACGCCTCGAATGCCGGCCAGTCGCGCATGTCGGGCGCGCGCAGGATCAGGCGTTCCGTCTCCAGAACGGGGGCGTCGGCAAGATGCGGGGTCATTCCGGCACCTCCGCGGGATGGCGATAGATCCGCGCCGTGCGGCCCGAGGGCGCGGTCCAGTCGTTTTCGTGCACGGCGCCCAGCCGGGTCGCCAGCGCGATCGACCGGTCGTTGGCCGGGTCGATGATCGAGATCAGCGGGGCAAGCCCGTAGATCTGCGCGGCATAGGTGCGGGCGGCAAGGGTGGCCTCGGTGGCGAGGCCGCGGCCCTCGAACCCGTCATAGAGGGTCCAGCCCAGCTCCGGCTCGGGCCAGCCCTCGGGAAACCACAGACCCGCGCGGCCGGCCAGCGCCCCGGATGCGCGGTCGACCAGCGTCCACATGCCATAGCCGCGCAACGCCCAGTGGCCGATCGCAGTGGCGAAGGCGCGCCAGGCTGCCGGGCGCTCCAGCGGGCCAGCGTTCATCGCGCTGCGGGGTGAGGCGTAGAACGCCGCGAAGGCGGGGAAATCGCCCGGCTCGGGGCCGCGCAGGATCAGCCGCTCGGTCTCGATCACCGGGGCGTTGGTGGCGCCGGCGCCGGTCGATTCATAGGTGGTCATGCCCGCAAAGGGGCCGCCGGGCCCCCGGGTGTCCGGTGCATCGGAAAAGCGCCTGCCGCGCGAGGAGATGCCCGTCCCGCCGGTCATTTCTTCTTGCCGAAGCCCCCCAGGCCGGACAGCCCGCCGGGCAGCTTCATTCCGCCCATGCCGGGCATTCCGCCCATGCCGCCGGCCTGGCCCTGCAGCGCCTTGGCCGCGGCCTTCATGTCCTCGGGGTTCATCTTGGACGGGTCCATGCCGGCCATGTCGGGCATGCCGCCTTTGCCCATCATGCCTTTCATCGCCTGCTTCAGAAGGCCCTTCTTGCCCATCATCTTCATCGCATCCGCCATCTTGCGGTGCATCTTGAGCAACTGGTTGAGGTCGGCGACCTCAAGCCCCGCCCCGGCGGCGATCCGGCGCTTGCGGCTGGCCTGCAGCAGGTCGGGGTTGGCCCGTTCCTTCTTGGTCATGGAATCGATCAGCGCGATCTGGCGGCGCAGCATCTTGTCGTCGAGCCCCGCGTCCGCCGCCTGCTGGCTGTATTTGCCCATGCCGGGCATCATGCCCATGATCGACTGCATCCCGCCCATCTTGATCATCTGGTCAAGCTGGCCGCGCAGGTCGTTCATGTTGAACAGACCCTTCTTGAAGCGCTTCATCGCGCGCTCCATCTGCTCGGCCTCAAGGGTTTCCTGCGCCTTTTCGACCAGCGCCACGATGTCGCCCATGCCGAGGATGCGGCCCGCGACGCGCTCCGGCTCGAAGGTCTCGAGGGCGTCCATCTTCTCGCCCAGACCGACGAAGCGGATCGGCTTGCCGGTGATCGCGCGCATGGAAAGCGCCGCGCCGCCGCGGCCGTCGCCGTCCATCCGTGTCAGCACCACGCCCGAGATCCCGACCTTGCCGTCGAACTCGGTCGCGACGTTCACCGCGTCCTGACCGGTCAGGCCATCGACCACCAGCAGGGTCTCGCGCGGGTTGGCGACGTCGCGAACGGCCTGCACCTCGTCCATCAGCACTTCGTCGATGTGCAGGCGGCCGGCGGTGTCCAGCATGTAGACGTCATAGCCGCCAAGGCTGGCCTGCTGCTTGGCGCGCTTGGCGATCTGTACCGCGCTCTCGCCCTTGACGATCGGCAGGGTGTCGACGCCGATCTGGGTGCCCAGGATCGCCAGCTGCTCCATCGCCGCCGGGCGGTTGGTGTCGAGCGAGGCCATCAGCACCCGCTTGCCCTGCCGGTCCTTCAGGCGCTTGGCAAGCTTGGCGGTGGTGGTGGTCTTGCCCGAGCCCTGAAGACCGACCATCAGCACCGGCGCGGGCGCGTTGTCGATCTTGAGCGCGCCGGGGTCTTCCTCGCCGCGCAGCACGTCGATCAGCGCGTCGTGGACGATCTTGACGACCTGCTGGCCAGGGGTGACCGACTTGGTCACCGCCTGGCCGGTCGCCTGCTTTTCGACCTTCTTCACGAAATCCCGGGCGACGGGCAGCGAGACGTCGGCCTCAAGCAGCGCGACGCGCACCTCGCGCATCGCGGTGCGAACGTCATCTTCGGACAGCGCGCCCTGCTTGGTCAGCCGGTCGAAGACGCCGCCAAGACGTTCTGAAAGATTCTCGAACATGCGCGGTCTCCTTCGACCAGTTACATCCCATGCGCCCCATGTAGGAGGGCGCGGCCCAAACGCCAATCGCACCCGTGGGCGCAACGCGCTGACGGATGGCGATCCCTGCCCACGACAAGGGACCGGAAGCATGGCGACTCCCGGAATTGGCTGCGGCATTACGCGTGCGGGGGGAGAGAGTCAAGCGTGACGGGCTTTGAGAGCCCCGGGCCGGGCCCGACCCTCCCCCCGGGAGGGTGCATTGAGACGTCACCGCGCGAATGAACGTCGGAGGGGCTTGGAGCGATAAAGTGCAGGCCACCGGTGCAGCGCAGGCGCCCACCCAAGGCAGGGCGCTGCCCTCCGCGCAAAAGAAAAACGGCGCCCCGAGGGACGCCGTCTCATTTAGTCCGGCGCGAACGCTCAGGCGGCGAGGCCCGAGATCTGCTCTTCTGCGCGGGCGATCGCTTCGGCCTCGCCCATCGCCACGCCCTCGGCCGAGACGAAGGTCACGTCGGTCAGGCCCATGAAGCCCAGCACCTGCTTGAGGTAGCCCGAGGCGAAGTCGTAATCCGAGCCCAGCGGCACGCCGCCCGAGGCGTAGGCGACGAACACGCGCTTGGCCGGCACCAGGCCTTCGGGCCCGCTGTCGGTGTAGCGGAAGGTCTCGCCCACGCGGCACACCATGTCGATCCAGGTCTTCAGCGGGCCGGTGACCCCGAAGTTGTAGACCGGCAGGCCGATCACGACCGCATCGGCGGCCTTCAGCTCGGCGATCAGCTCGTCCGACAGGGCCAGCGCGGCGTTCTGTTCGTCGCTGCGCTTGTCCGCGGGGGTGTAGGCCGCGCCGATCCAGGCGCCGTCGATCAGCGGGATCGTGGTGGTGTCGCGGATGCTGACACCGTCGCCCAGCTTCTCGGTCAGCGCGGCGGTCAGGCGGCGGGTGACCGAGGCGTCACCCTTGATGGAGGAATCGATACGGAGGATGTTCGGCATGGGAGGTTCCTGTCGGTTGCGCGTTTCTGCATCTGCAAATTCTGCGGGTGTCGCCAATATCGGCCTTGCATCAGCGAACTCAACGCGAGAAATTGCAGGTAATTTGTTCGGGAATGCACAGAATGCCTTTCGACAACTGGGATGAGATCCGTACAGCCTACCAGGTGGCCCGTGTGGGCACGGTTTCGGGGGCCGCCGAAGTGCTGGGCGTGCACCATGCCACGGTGATCCGCCATATCGACGCGCTCGAGGCCAAGCTGGGCACCAAGCTGTTCCAGCGCCACCCGCGTGGCTACACGCCTACCGAGGCGGGCCAGCAACTTCTGTCCGTCGGCAAGGCGACCGAGGACCAGTTCGCGCAGCTGGCCTCGCGCATCACCGGCGCGGGCGAAGAGGTGACAGGGGAGCTGGTGGTCACCTCGCTGCCGGGGCTGGCGACGCTGGCGATCGCCGCGATGAAGATCGTGCTGCAGCAGCATCCGGGCCTCAGGCTGCGGTTCCTCACCGACCAGCGGGTGTTCCGGCTGGAATACGGCGAGGCGCATGTGGCGATCCGCGGCGGAACCCGGCCGACGGAACCCGACAACGTGGTGCAGTCGCTGGGCCAGCAGCGCAGCGCGCTTTACGCCAGCCACGATTACCTGGCGGCTTTCGGGACGCCGAAGGACCAGAGCGAGTTCGCCGGCCATCGTTTCATCGGCTCCGAGAACCGCGACAGCCGGGCGCCGTACCTTCTCTGGCTGGCCGCACATGTGCCCGAGGAACAGGTCGTGATGCGCGCCAACGGTTACGAATCGCGCTACATGGCCCTGGTGGAGGGGTTGGGCATGGGATTCCTGCCCACCCGGCAGGCCGAGGCCGACCCGCGGCTGGTTCAGGTGATGCCCCCGCGCGAGGAGTGGATGGGGGAATTGTGGCTGGTCACCCATGTCGACCTGCACCGCACCACCAAGGTCCAGACCTTCGTCGCCGCGCTTAAGGAAGCCGCACGCAACTGCCCGGCGGAGATCTGAGGGGCCCGGGCTCCCGCGCCCCCGCCCGGCCGTCGCTTGCGCGGGAGGCGTGTTCGCGTATTTTGGGAACAATGAAAGGAAGGGCGTTTCCTCTTTCATTGTTCCCTGAAATACGCAAATCCCGCCCTTGCCACCCGCGCCGGGCCAAAGCATTCTCGCACCCGAGCCGGGGGCGATGGCGTCGCTCCGGGGGAGGGTGCCGCATCGCCGGCGCGCCCCGCGGCTTGGCGGTGCCATGGGGTGTCGCCCGCGTCCTGCACGCCGGGACCTTTCGGGGCCCGGGTCGATGCCTGTACCCCCAGTGACGAGGTCTGACATGACGGAACGTCCCGCCTTCTACCGCTGTGCCAATGGCGACAAGGCCATTCTGCCCTTCGTGCCCGATGAATACGACGAGCGCCTCGCCGGGCTGCGCGACCTGATGGAGCTGCATTCCCTCGACGCCGTGGTGCTGACGTCGATGCACAACATCGCCTATTATGCCGGCTTTCTCTATTGCAGCTTCGGGCGGCCCTATGCCTGCGTGGTGACGCCGTCCGACTGCGTCACGATCAGCGCGGGCATCGACGCGGGCCAGCCGTGGCGGCGATCACATGGCGAGAGCCTGACCTACACCGATTGGGCGCGCGACAATTTCTGGCGCGCGGTCGCGCATGTGGCCGGAACGGGCCGCGCCTTCGGTTTCGAGGCAGATCACCTGACGCTCATGCAGTCGGAGAAGATCAACACCTTCCTTAAGCCTGCCCGCGGCATGGATATCTCTTCCGCCACGATGCAGCAGCGCATGATCAAGTCGCCGGCCGAGATCGACCTGATCCGTGCGGGCGCGGCGGTGGCCGACGTGGGCGGCGCGGCGATCCGGGCCGCGATCCGCGAGGGCGCGCGCGAGATCGACATCGCCATGGCCGGGCGCGACGCGATGGAGCTGGAGATCGCCGCGCGCTTTCCCGAGGCCGAGTACCGCGACACCTGGGTCTGGTTCCAGTCGGGGATGAACACCGACGGCGCGCACAACCCGGTCACCGCGCGGGCGTTGAAGCGGGGCGATATCCTCAGCCTCAACACCTTTCCGATGATCTCGGGCTACTACACCGCGCTGGAACGCACGCTGTTTCTCGGGGAGCCCGATGCGGCCTCGCTCAAGGTGTGGGAGGCGAACGTGGCGGCGCATGAGTACGGGATGAGCCTGCTGAAGCCGGGTGCGCGCTGCGACGAGGTGGCGCTGAAGATCAACGATTTCCTGGCGGAGCGGAACCTTCTGCAATATCGCACCTTCGGGTACGGCCATTCCTTCGGCGTGCTCAGCCATTATTACGGGCGTGAGGCGGGGCTGGAACTGCGCGAGGATATCGACACGGTGCTGGAGCCGGGGATGGTGATCTCGATGGAGCCGATGCTGACCCTGCCCGAGGGCCAGCCGGGCGCGGGCGGCTACCGGGAGCACGACATCCTGGTGATCGGCGAGGAGGGAGCCGAGAACATCACCGGTTTTCCCTACGGTCCGGAAAACAACATTGTCGCCTGACATGGCAGCGCTCTGATCAGCGTTCATCCGCCGCGAGGGAACCGCAGGGAACCCTCGCGGCACTTCTGGCGTTGCAGCCAAGGCGCGTCCCGCCGTAAATAGCGCGGAACGCCCTTGACGCTGGACAGGTAACATGGCGCAGATGCCCCCGCTTCGCCACGCGGGAGAGCCACCGCGCCCACTAGGAAGAGCCGTAGAAAGGACCTCCCGGATGACCTTCGACAAACCGACCGACGCGGTCACCCGCCGTCACACGCTGCGCGTGCTGGGCGCGCTTTGCGTCACGGGGTCCGTCGCGGCCTGTGCCGGGCAGCCGGATGACGTGAACAAGGCCGCGACCGATCCGACGGCCGCGCCCGTGCAGCCGCCCTCGGCCGCGACGATCGCGCGCTACCAGACGATCCAGGACAACGGCTACACCATCGACGCGGTGGACCCGGGCTACCTCACCGGGTCGAACCCGCGCACGCTGGTCTATTACAACGGGCCGGAGCCGGTGGGGAACATCGTGATCGACCCCTACGCGCGCCGCCTCTACCTCGTGCTCGACGGTGGCGTGGCCATCCGCTACGGCTGCGCCGTGGGCAAGGAAGGCAAGACCTTCTCGGGCAACGGGGTGATCCAGCGCAAGGCCGAGTGGCCGCACTGGCGCCCGACCGCCAGCATGATCAAGAACGAGCCGGACAAGTATGGCGATTACGCCGAGGGCGTCGATGGCGGCCCCGAGAACCCGCTGGGCGCGCGCGCGCTCTACCTCTACCGCAACGGGCGCGACACCTATTACCGGATCCACGGCACCAACAACCCCTCGACCATCGGTCGGGCGACCTCGGCGGGCTGTATCCGGCTGTTCGACCAGGACATCATCGACCTCTATTCCCGCGTTCCGCTGGGCACCAAGGTGCACGTGCGCACGCCCGAGGAATCTGCGCAGATGGTGGGGCCGCTGCAACCCGGCTTCATGGGCTATGTCGTCCCGGTCCACGACCCGGACCAAGTGATCACCGGCCCCCAGGCCGACCGGATCCTCGACAATTCGTCGACCGCGACCGATGCCGCCGTCGCCTCGACCGATCCGTCCGAGGGTGGCGGGCTGAGCCCGATCCCGCCGAGGAAGCAGGCGATCTGAGGAAGCAGGCGATCTGAGGCACGCCCTCTGCAAGGATCAGGGGCCACCGGGAAATCGGCGGCCCCTTTTTCATATCGGGGGCAGGTGGAGCACGGGCGGGCAGGCGGGGGCGCGGGGCGCCCAGACGCCCCACTCGGGGTCAATCCTTCCAGTAGACCGCGGTCATGTCATTGGCCTGGGTGGGAGAGTTCTTCCATAGGCCCACGATCCCCGCATCGGCAACCGTCAGCCGCGGCAGCTGGAACAGCCAGGCGTTGACGTAATCCTTGGCAATGATCGTCTGCGCCTCCTTCAGCATCGCATCGCGCCTAGTCTTGTCGGTTGCGACGGTCAGCTGCTTCATCAGGTCCTGGAACTTGGGGTTGTCGTAGCCGAAGTAATAGTCGGGCCTGGCGTAGATGTTGATGTCGTTCGGTTCGGTGTGGCTGACGATGGTCAGGTCGAAATCGTGCCCCTTGAATACCTGGGAGAGCCATTGCGCCCATTCCATGTTGGTGATCTCGACGTCGATCCCCACCGCCTTCAGCTCGGCCTGGATGATCTGGCCCGAGCGCCGCGCATAGGAGGGCGGCGGCAGCGCGAGGCGCAGCTTGAGGCCGGTCACCCCGGCTTCGTCCAGCAGCTTCTTCGACAGGGCGGGGTCATAGTTCGACAGCCCCGTGAGGTCGACGTAATCCGGGCTGAAGGGCGGGAAATGGGTGCCGATCGCCGTGCCATAACCGAACATCGCCCCCTCGATCAGGTCCTTGCGGTTGATCGCATGGGCGATCGCCTCGCGCACCTTCAGCTTCGACAGGGCGGGGGTGCGGTGGTTCATCGCCAGGATCGTCTCGCCCTGGGTCTCACCGATGATTACCTGGAACCGCGGATCCGACTTGAACTGCGCCAGCGTCTCGGGCGCCGGATAGCCCGGGAAGACGTTGATGTCGCCCGACATCATCGCGGCGAAGGCGGCTGTCGGGTCCGAGATGAACTTGAACGTCACGCCGTGCAGCTTCGGCTTTTCGCCCCAATAGCCGGGATAGGCCGCAAGGTCGATCTTGTCGCCCTTCACCCAGTCCTTGAACATGAACGGCCCGGTGCCGACGGGATGCGTCGCCTCGTCCTTGATCGACGCCTCCGAGACGATCTGGGCATCGCCCCAGGCCATGTTCGCGGCGAAGGCGCCCACCGGTTCGCTCAGCGTGATCTTCACGGTCTCGGGGTCGACCACGGCGACATCTGAGATCTGGGCAAAGAGCGGCTTCTGAGCGTTGGTCGACTCCTTCGCGCGGGCGCGGTCGAGGCTGAACTTCACGTCCTTGGCCGAGAATGGCGTGCCGTCCTGGAAGGTGACGCCCTTGCGCAGGTGGAAGGTCCAGACCTTGCCGCCGTCGGCCACGTCCCAGCTGGTGGCGAGGTCGGGTTCGACCTGTCCCTCGGGGCCGAAGCGGGTCAGGCCCTGGAACACGTTGGCATAGGTCACCTCGTCCGTCGCGGCGGCGGCGCCCGAGGTCGGGTCGAGACCCGGCGGTTCCAGCTGCATGCCGATGACGATGCTGTCCTTCGCGGCAAGCGCCGGTGCGGCCGAGATCAGCAGCACGGCCGCAGCCAGCCTGAGACGGTTGAACATTCCGATCCTCCTGTCCTGCGCCCGGGCGATCCCCGGGGCGCGGGACCGGACACCTCGCCGCATGTTCCACGCCCCGCGCCCGCCGATCAAGAGAGCGGGTGAGCGTATCTTCACCGACGCGCGATATTGTCGGCAGGTGACGGCGACAGATGGTGGCCCCGCCGCGCCGGCCCGCGCTACAAGGCGCGCCGAGGCAGACAGAATCCGGGGCGGAAGGAGAACGAGATGACCGCGCAGCAACAGCCGGGGCAGATCACGCCCGGCGCGATTCGCGCCCGCAAGGGCCGGGAGCCCCTGGTCTGCCTCACGGCATGGACCACACCGCTGGCCCGGCTCGCCGATGCCGCCTGCGACATGGTCGTGGTCAGCGATGGGTTGGGGCCGGGCCTGCACGGGCTGGCCTCGCCGCGCGAGGTGACGCCCGAGCTGATGGCGCTGCACGGCCGTGCGGTCGCCCGGGGCCTCGCCCGGGCGCTCCTGGTCGTCGACCTGCCGTTCGGCAGCTACGAGGCCGGCCCATCCCGCGCCTTCGAGACCGCCGCCGGGTTGATGGCGGCGACCCGCGCGGGCGCGGTACGGCTTTCGGGGGGCCTCGCGATGGCCGAGACGATCGCCTTCCTCACGGCGCGCGGCATTCCGGTGCTGGCCCATGTCGGCCCCCCGGCTTGTGCCACCCACGGCGCCCCCGCCGGGGCGGTGCCGCTGAACGGCCTCGGGCCCGATGCCGAACGGGTCGCGGGCGACGCGCTGGCGGTCGCGACGGCGGGGGCCTTCGCCGTGGTCCTCGAGCGCATGGCCGCCCCCCTTGCCGCAGCGATCCGCGACGAGCTGGAGATCCCGACGATCGGCCTCGGCGCGGGGGCGGCCTGCGACGGCCAGCTGCTCGACACCACCGATCTGCTGGGCATGACGGGCCGCGCCATGCCGACCCACGCCCGGCGCTACGCCGAGGTCGACGCGGCCGCCGCGGGGGCCTTCGCGGCCTACGCCGCAGATGTCCGCGCGGGCCGCTTCCCCGGTGCGGACCAGACCCCGGACTGACCGCCGGTTGCCCCCGACGGATCCTGCGGAGCGCCGGAGGCGCAAGACTTTCCTTTCGATGGGGGCGCTGCCCCCAAACCCCCGGGATATTTGCGCTCAGAAGAAGAAGGGCGCCGCCGCAGACCGGGGCCGGTGTTTCTTCTGAGGAGAAATATCCCGGGGGAGGCGCCCCTTGCCCCCTTCAGGGCGAGGGGCGGCGGGGGCAGTGCCCCCCGAAGAACAGGCGTGCGAAGCGCCTCTGGATCAGTGCGCCTCGGCCCAGTTGCGGCCGGTGCCAGCGTCCACCGTCAACGGCACGTCGAGTTTCACCGCGGGATCCGAGGCGCCCTCCATCACCGTCCTGACCTTCGCGATCGTGTCGTCGATCGCGCCGTTCTCGACTTCGAACAGCAGTTCGTCGTGGACCTGCAGCAGCATCTTCGCGGGCAGCCCCTCGATTGCGGCGGGCATGCGCACCATGGCGCGGCGGATCACGTCGGCCGCGGCGCCCTGGATCGGGGCGTTGATCGCCGCGCGGCGGGCAAAGCCCGCATGCGGGCCCTTGGCGTTGATCTCGGGCGTGTGGATGCGGCGGCCGAACAACGTTTCGACGTAGCCGTGTTCCTTGGCGAAGGCGACGGTGGCGTCCATGTAGGCCTTGATGCCCGGGAAGCGTTCGAAGTAGCGGTCGATGAAGCCCTGCGCCTCGGCCCGTGGAATGCGCAGGTTGCGGGCGAGGCCGAAGCCCGAGATGCCGTAGATCACGCCGAAGTTGATCGCCTTGGCCTGCCGGCGGATCATCGGGTCCATCCCCTCGATAGGGACGTTGAACATCTCGGACGCCGTCATCGCGTGGATGTCGAGGCCGTCGCGGAAGGCCTGTTTCATCTCCTTCAGATCCGCCACATGGGCGAGGATCCGCAGTTCGATCTGGGAATAGTCGAGGCTCACCAGCGTGCTCCCCTCCGGCGCGATGAAGGCCTCGCGGATGCGGCGGCCTTCCTCGGTGCGGACGGGGATGTTCTGCAGGTTCGGGTCGGTCGAGGCGAGGCGCCCGGTGTTGGCGCCGGTCTGGACGTAGGAGGTATGGACCCGGCCCATCTCGTCGATATGGGTCTGGAGCGCGTCGGTGTAGGTCGATTTCAGTTTCGACACCTGGCGCCAGTCCAGCACGCGGGCCGGCAGGTCGTGGCCCTCGGCCGCCAGGTCCTCCAGCACGTCGGCGCCGGTCGCGTAGGCTCCCGCCTTGCCCTTCTTGCCGCCTTCGAGGCCCATCTTGTCAAAGAGGATCTCACCTAGCTGCTTGGGCGAGCCCACGTTGAATTTCTCGCCCGCCAGTTCGTGGATCTCGTCCTCCAACTGCGCCATCTTCTGGGCGAAGGCGTTCGACATGCGCGACAGCGTCTCGCGGTCGACGCGGACGCCTGTCATCTCCATCCCTGCCAGCACCGGGACAAGGGGGCGTTCCAGCGTTTCGTAGACCGTGGTCACCCGGGCCTGATGCAGCCGCGGCTTGAACAGGTGCCAGAGACGCAGCGTGACGTCGGCATCCTCGGCGGCATATTTTACGGCATCCGAGATCGGCACCCGGTCGAAGGTGATCTGGGACTTGCCCGACCCCAGCAGCGACTTGATCGGGATCGGCTGGTGGTTCAGGTAGCGTTCGGACAGCACGTCCATGCCGTGGTTGTGCAGGCCGGAATGCAGCGCGTAGGACATCAGCATCGTGTCGTCGATCGGGGCGACGCGGATGCCGTTCCGGGCAAAGATCTTGGTGTCGTACTTGGCGTTCTGGAAGATCTTGAGGACCGCGTCGTCTTCCAGCACCGGTTTCAGCGCGGCCAGCACCTCGGCCAGCGGCATCTGCCCCTCGGCCAGCGCATCCGAGGCGAAGAGGTCGTCGCCGCCATCGCCCGCCCGGTGCCCCACGGGGATGTAGCAGGCGCGGCCCGGCTCCACCGACAGGCAGATGCCGACCAGCTCCGCCTGCATCTCGTCGAGGCTGGTGGTTTCCGTGTCCACCGCGACGTAGCCGCGCTCGCGGATCGCGGAGATCCATTCGGCAAGCGCCGCTGGCTCGGTGACGCATTCGTAGCTCTCGGGGGCGATCGCGGGCCAGTCGGGGGCGGCCTTCGCGCTTTCCTCGCCGGCGGCGGGGGCGTCGTCGATCTCGGGCGCGGTTGCGTCGAGCTTGTCGGCCACGCGCTTGGTGAGCGTGCGGAACTCCATCCTGGCGAGGAACTCCAGCAGGTCCTCGGCCACCGGATCCTTCACTTCGAGATCGTCGAGCGTGACGCCATCCATCGGCGTCTCGCGGCACAGCTCCACAAGGCGGCGCGAGGTGCGGATCTGTTCGGCATTGTCGATCAGGGTCTGGCGGCGCTTGGGCTGCTTGATCTCCTCGGCGCGTTCGAGAAGGGTTTCCAGATCGCCATATTCGTTGATCAGAAGGGCCGCGGTCTTGATGCCGATGCCCGGCGCGCCGGGGATGTTGTCGACGCTATCGCCCGCAAGCGCCTGCACGTCGACCACGCGGTCGGGTTTCACCCCGAATTTCTCCTGCACCTCCTCCACGCCGATGCGCTTGGCCTTCATCGCGTCGAACATCTCGATGCCGCCGCCCACCAGCTGCATCAGGTCCTTGTCCGACGAGATGATGGTGACGGAGCCGCCGGCCGCGTCGGCCTGCGTGGCCAGGGTGGCGATGATGTCGTCGGCCTCGTAATCCTGGCGCTCGATGCAGGCGATGTTGAAGGCGCGGGTGGCCTCGCGCGTGAGCGGGAACTGGGGTTTCAGATCCTCGGGCAGCTCGGGGCGGTTGGCCTTGTAGAGGTCGTAGATCTCGTTGCGGAAGGTCTTGGACGAATAGTCGAAGATCACCGCGGCATGGGTCGGCGCGTCGGATCCGTTCCACCCCTCGACATACTTGAACAGCATGTTGCAGAACCCCGCGACGGCGCCGATAGGCAGGCCGTCGGACTTGCGGGTGAGGGGCGGAAGCGCGTGGTAGGCGCGGAAGATGAAGGCCGAGCCGTCGATCAGGTGCAGGTGGTGGCCCTTGCCGAATGCCATGGCGCTCTCCCTATGCCGCGAAGGCTCTTCGTCGCGCTTGCCGCGCGCTCATCGTGGGTCCCCGCAACAGGGGCCGGAGCGGGCGATGCGCCCTATTCCTCGGCTTCGGCGCTGTCGGCGAGCCTGTCCTTGTAGCTCTCGTCGACCGAGTCGCGAAAGCTTTCGTGGATGTAGCGCTTGTCGCAATAGCCGCATTCGACCCAGCCGCGTTCATGCGGGATGGTCAGCCAGACCCTCGGATGGCCGAGCGCGCCGTTGCCGCCATCGCAGGCGACCTTCCAGGCGGATACGTATTCGGTCTCGGGGACTTGCGTGGTCATCGGCGTTCTCCGTCAGGCACCAAGGGGCACACCTTGGGGGATAGGGCCGGCAGAGGAGGGCGTCAAGGGCGGGGGCGCTCGACCCTCCGGTCGCAGCGACGGTGCCTCACCTGTCCGCGGCCGGGCGTTCGCCCAACGACTGGAAGAAGCGCAGAAGGTAGCCGTCGGGATCGGCGACGAGGAACTGGCGGTTGCCCAGTTCGATATCGTTCCGGCGATACCACCGGTCCTCGGGCGGCAGGAAAAGCGGATGCCCCGCGGCCTTCAGCGCGGCAAGGAACGGGGCGATCGCAGGTACCTCGATCTGAAGGTTCATGCCGCGGCCGAAGGGGGCGTCGGGCGGGACGAGGACGAAGTCGCGGCCAGCGCCCATCTGGTCGATCATCAACTCCGCCGTACCGAGGCAGAGAAAGCAGAACCCTTCCTCCGGCCGCTCGTAGCGGCAGTCGAACCCCAGCACGTCCACGTAGAATGCGCGCGAGGCCCGCCAGTCGGTGACGCCCAGCTCGGGGACGAGGGCGGGCCTCATGCCCCGGCCGGGGTGGCGGTGCCCTCGGTGGTCAGCTCGGCGATCAGGTCCGCGCTGTCGATCAGCGTGGCGAAATCGGCGGCCAGATGGGCCATGGTGACGTCGAAGATGACCCGGGCCGAGAGGTCGTGCAGGCCGAAGCCCAGCACCGCGTCGGGCACCACGCGCATCGCCAGCCCGAGGTCGCAGCCGGCCCGCACGCTGGAGTTGACACAGAACCCCGCCACCGCGCCGGTGACGGCAAGCCCGGTGATGCCGGCCGCCGCGAGGTGCTGCGCGAGGTCGGTCGAGGCAAAGGCCGAGGAGGTCGTCTTGTCAAATACCGCCTCGCCCGGGGCGGCCTCGGCGCAGGGCATCGGCGGGTAGCCCGCGCCGCCGGGGCGCATGGGAGAGGCCGGGTCGGCCTCGCGGTGGCGGATGTGGATCACCGGGCGCCCGGACTGCCGGAAGGCGCGGGCCAGCGCGTCGATCCGGCCGGAGGCGTCGGGGTTGACGCAGTCGTAGCCCGCGTCGATGCGGTGCTGCATCTCTGCCTGCATGTCGATGATCAGAAGTGCCTCGGTCATGCTGTCGCTCCTTGTCCCGGGCACCGCCCGGCTATTTCGCCGCGATGTCCTGGTATTCGGCGGCCGCCACCATCTTCGGCAGGCGGATGATGAACTCCGTCCCGTCCTCGTCCGAGCGCACGAGTTCCAGCCGCCCGCCATGGCCGCGGATCAGCTCGGCCGAGATCGCGAGGCCGAGGCCGATGCCCCCCTTGCGCGCGTTGCCCTGGAACGGGGTGAAGAGGTGTTCCTTGGCCTTCGGCGGCAGGCCCGGCCCGGTGTCGCCCGCCTTGATCCACCAGCAGGTTTCGTCCTCGCCGCCGCCGATCTCGATCTCGCCGGGCTTGCCGGTGGCGATGATCGCCTGCCGCGCGTTGCGCACGAGGTTCGACAGCACGCGGTAAAGCTGTTCGGTATCGGCGCGGATCATCAGGCCGGGCGGCACGTCCTCGAGGAAGGTCACCGGCGCGCCGTCGCAGGCCAGCGTCTCGCTTTCGATCACGTCGCCCACCAGCGTCTTGAGCGGAAAGCGCGTCAGCGTGGGCGGCGGCTCCTCGGCCTTGCCGAAGGCCAGCGTCCCCTCGCACAGGTTCACCGCCCGCCCGATGGAGCCGATCAGCTTGGGCGCCGCGCGGGCGACTGCGGGATCTTCGGAATTCTCCATCCGGTCGGCAAAAAGCTGGGCGGTGGTCAGGATGTTGCGCAGGTCGTGGCTGACCTTGGCCACCGCGCCGCCCAGCTGCGCCAGACGCTCCTTCTGCCTCAGCGCGCCGGTCAACTGCTTCTGCAGCGACTTCAACGCCTCCTCGGCCTCGCGCAGTTCCATGATCGAGGCCGAGGGGTCGATCACCCGCCGCGCATCCTCCGGCGCCTCGGCGTAATCGGACATGTGATGGACGAGCTTGCGGATCGGGCCGACCATCAGCCTTTGCACGGCGAAGAACAGCAGAAGCGCCGTCATCACCGAGATCACCGCCGACAGCGCGAATATGCGGATGCCGTAATCGATCATCGCCTTGCGCATCGGCGCGCTTTCCAGAGTCACCTCGATCTGCTGGCCCGCGTCCTGTGTCGGGTTGCCGATCACGCGGATCACCCGGTTGTGCGGGTCGAAGAATTCCGACAGCGCGTCGCGGATCAGGTCGAACGTGGTATCGGTGCGCAGGTCGTAGGTGGTGTAGATCGGCTGCGGAATGGGCGAGGACAGCACCAGCTGCCGCACCGCGTTGCGCCGCAGCACGACGTTCAGGACGCCCGCGTTGGTCAGAAGCTCCTTCTCCAGCTGGGCCGAGACCATGCCGTTGTTGGCCAGCGTCGCCAGCGAGGCGATCTGTGCCCGTTCGAGGCGCAACAGCAGGTAATCCTCGCGGAAGCGCGAGATCGAGGGCACGAAGATCAACACCTCGGCCAGAAGCACGAAGACCGTGGTCAGGATCAGGAACCGACCGGACAGGGTGTTGAGGAACTTACGCACGCCGAAGGGGCCTCAGGGCAGGGACTGGATCACGCGGACCCAGCGTCTGAGCCAAGCATTATCAAACACGCGTGGGGAAAAATAGGCACCCGCGGCGCTCTTGGATACCTCCGAAAGTGTAGGGTAGGGCAGGATCGTGGACGGCAGCGCGGTCAATTTCCTGCGTGTCGCAAGGGCAAGCGACCACAGGCCGATCATCTCGCCCGCGCCGGGGGCGCAGATCCCCACGCCGACCGGCCGGCCCTTGCGCAGGACCAGCTTCAGCGCGCCGCCGGTCAGGCCTTCGGTCCGGGCGCGGTCGTTCCCGGCAAGCGGGGTCAGGATTGTCTCGATGCCGGTGGGCCATTTCGCGCGGGCCTGGGCCTCGGTCAGGCCGACCTGGGCAAGCTCGGGGTCGGTATAGGTCACCCGCGGGACATGGTCGTGGCGCAGCCGCGCGGGCAGGCCCAGCAGCGCCGCGCGCACCACGAGGCCCGCGTGATAGCCCGCGAGGTGGGTGAACTGCCCCAATCCGGCCACATCCCCCACGGCAAAGATCCGGCGGTTCGTGCTGCGCAGGCGCGCGTCGACGCGGACCGCGCCATCCGGGCCGGTCTCGACCCCGGCGCGTTCAAGGCCAAGCCCCGCGGTCGCGGGCCTGCGCCCGGCCGCGATCAAAAGCCTGTCCGCCGTGATCGTGGCGTTTTCCGTTTCCACCGCGATTTCCCCGTTTGCCTGTCGAACCGCCCGCACGGGCGTGTTCTCGCGGATCTCCACGCCCTCAGCGCGCAATCTGGACAGAACGAACGAGGCGAGTTCCGGTTCCTCGCGCGAAAGTGCTTGGCCCGCCTCGAGGACCGTGACCCGCGCGCCCAGGCGGCGGAACGCCTGCGCCATCTCCAGGCCCAGCGGTCCCCCGCCGAGGACCGCCAGGTGCCCGGGGAGGGTGTCGAGGGACCAGAGCGTCTCGTTCGTCAGGTGTGGCGTGTCGGCAAGGCCGGGGATGTCGGGCAGGACGGGGCGCGCGCCGGTGGCCACCACGAACCGGCGTGCGGTGACCTCCTGCCCCCCGGCCTCGATCCGGTCGCGGCCGATGAAGCGGGCATGGGCGCGGATCACCGTGACCCCGAGGCCCTCGAACCGTTCCTGGCTGTCGTGCGGGGCGATCGCCGCGACGGTGGCGCGGACATGGGCCATCACGGCGGCGAAGTCGGTCTCGGGTGCCGCGCCCCTGGTGCCCAGGCCGCCGCTCCGCACCGCCTCGGCACGGGACGCGGCGGCGATCAGCGCCTTCGAGGGCACGCAGCCCGCGTTCAGGCAATCGCCGCCCATCTCGCCCGCCTCGACCAGCACGACGCGGGCCCCCATCTGCGCCGCCCCCGCCGCGACCGACAGCCCGCCCGACCCGGCACCGATGACACAGAGATCCGCCCTCATGCCCGGCGCCTCACCAGCACCGGCAGGAACGAGAGCGCGGCAAGGGCCAGTAGCGGCAGGAGGAACCGCGGCTCCAGAATCACCCCGAGGTCCGGCGTCTCGCCCCGGGCGAAGAGCATGCCCAGCCCGGCGCCCAGCCAGGTGTAGATAAGCGCGCCCGGCACGATTCCCAGCGCGGTCGTCAGGGCAAAGCGGCCAAGGCCGACCCCCAGCAGCGCGGGCAGGAGATTGGCCAGCGCGAAGGGCACGACCGGCACCAACCGTATCAGGAAGAGGAACGACCATTCGTTGCGCCGCAGCCCGTCACGAAACCGACGCGTCGCGCCGCCGGACTGGTCGAGCCTGCGTGCGATATCGGTGCCGATGCCCGCCCGCGCGGCGAGGAAGATCGCCGTGGCACCAAGGGTCGCCGCGGTCACGTTGAGAACCACGCCGGGAAAGACCCCGAACAGGAACCCGCCGGTCAGCGTGGCCACCAGCGCCCCGGGCAGCGAAAGCGCCACGAGCAGCGCGTAGGCCGCGACGAAGGCCAGCGCGGCCAGCGGGTAGTGTGCATCGCGGTATGCCAGCAGCCGGTCCTGGTTGCGCGCCAGCGCCGAAAGGCTCAGCGCGTCGCGCAAGAACAGCGCACCGGCAAGCGCGGCCAGCACGATCACCACGATCGGCAGGCGCCGGAGCAGGCGGGAGGTCGCGGGCGGCATGGAGGCGTGGTCCTTCGGCGTTCGCGCGCAGGATGATCCGAAACGGCGCCGTGCGAAAGGGGGCGACCTTCCGAACCTTTCCCGCGCCGCAGGGAAAAGCGACCGCCTCCACCTTCTTCTGAGCGAAAATATCCCGGGGGGTGCAGGGGGCAGCGCCCCCGCCGCCGACCTCGCCATCCCGCGCGACCGCCGGACAGCGCGCCACTCCAGCTTCCAGGGGGGGGGCAGATGTCCGGCCGTCAGCCCGCCGCGGGCCGGTAGGCCGCGTAGCCGCGCTGCTTGACGATGTGGTCGGCAACATAGCCCGCGTCGAACCAGACCCCCCAGATGAACGAGGATCCCCGGCGGGTCTGCCACGGCAGGCCGAGGTAGTAGATCCCCGGCTCGGCCGAGACGCCGCGGTTGTGGCGCGGCGCGCCGTCGGCGTCGGTCGCGCCGGCGGGAAGCCAGCCGTAGTCGCGGCTGTAGCCGGTGGCCCAGAGGATGGTGCCGATGCCCGCCCCCGCGAGGTCGAGCGACAGGATCGGCTCCTCGGCGCAGGTGGGCATCGGGCCAAGCTCGTGCGCCTCGGGTTCCGGCGGCAGGTCGAGGCCGTTCTGCGCGACATGGGCGTCGGCCTCGCGCAGGAGCCCGAGGTAGGAGGCGTCGCCGCGGGCGATGTTGCGGGCAAGGTCGGGGGCGAAACGCAGGGCGCCCTCGCCATAGCTCTCGGTCCGTCCGACAAGGATCATGCCGCGCGCGGCAAGATCGCGGAAGTCGATGGTGCGTCCGCCATGGGCGCCGCTGACCGCGATGGTGACGTGGTCGGCGCCCGGGGTGGCCTCCATGTCCCATTTGTTCAGCACGCCGAGCCACCAGACGAAATCGCGACCACGATAGCGCCGGGGCGGCCGGTCGTGCGGGCCGACCGAGAGGTAGACCCGGCGGCCGGCCGACAGCAGCTCTTCGGCGATCTGCACGCCGGAGGAGCCGGCTCCGACCACCAGCACCGCCCCTTCGGGCAATTGACCGGGGTTGCGGTACTCGGCGGAATGGATCTGGATCGGGGTGGTGGATCCGGCGGCCCCCGGTGGCACCAGTGGCGGGATCACCGGGGTCTGGAAGGCACCGGTCGCGGCGACGACGGCGCCGGCCTCCACCGTGCCGGCCGAGGTTTCGCACAGGAAACCGGGGCGGCCTTCGAGGCTCCGGACTTGGGTGACCTCCACCCCGGTGCGCACGGGGGCCGAGATCTCGGTTGCGAAGGCCTCCATGTAATCCGCGACTTCGTCCTTTCCGGGGAAGCCGTCGGGATCGCCGGGGAAGGTCTTGTCGGGGAAGCGGTCATGCCAGGCGGGGCCGTTCGCGACCAGCGAATCCCAGCGCCCGGTCCGCCAGCTTTCCGCGATCCGCGCCCGTTCCAGCACAAGGTGTGGTACGCCCGCGCGGGCGAGGTGCGCGCTCATGGCGAGGCCGGCCTGGCCTGCGCCGACCACCAGCACGTCGGTTCTTTCTGCGGACATTTCGAGCATCCCCCGTGAGCTGATCCTGCGCCGTGACGTCCGGGCGCGGCGGCCCTGCCGCGGTTCGGCCCCGGCATCCTGTCAGCGGGGCGCGGGAAGGGAAAGGGGGCGCAGGCGGATGCGGGCCAAGACGGGCCCGCAGATGGGGCGAAACAGGCGCATGTGTCGGGCGCGGCTTATCGGACGCGGCGTATCGGGCGGGGTGTGTCAGGCGGGGTGTGTCAGGCGGCGCGCAGGGTCGCGGTGCGGCGCCGGTTCCATGCCCGCTGGATCAGGATGCGCAGCCCTTCGATGGCGGTCGCGACGGCACTGAAGGCCGAGAGGGTTCCGCCCGGGCCGCCCTGACGCCCCGACAGCGCGGTGACCGAGGCCTCCACCCGGGCGCGGCGCTTGCGCAGGTCGGCCAGGGTCTCCGCCCATTCGGTCTTCATCGTGTCCTGACGGCCGAGGATCTCGGCCAGCGTCTTGCGGAATGCCCCCTCGCGCCCGCCGCCATAGGCGAAGATGTCCAGCAACTCGCCGATCGCGCGTTCGATGCGTTCCGCCAGGGCGGAAATGTCGATGAGGTCCTGCTCGATCCCCACGGCCCGGCGCCGCTGCGGCGATGCCTGTGCCGGCAGATGGGCGCGCTTGGCGTGGCGCTGGTGGATGAGGTGGGCGAACTGGACGTCGGCCAGCGCGGTGCGCACCCGCCATTCCCAGGCCGCGATGCGGATGCCCAGATCGGAATCGGGATCGGGAAGCTCGCGCCGCTGGCTCGTCGTGCCCGCCGCGCTCAGGTTCCGCGACTCGGTGCGGATCTCGGCCTCGACCGACAGGAGGATCCTTTGCTGGCGCAGGAATTGCATCGTTCACCTCGATCCGGCTCCGGGAGGGGGCGCCGGTTTCAGCCCCAAGTGCGCCAGCGTAGGGCAGAAGCCGTTTTCCGACAATAGGGTTAGCCGGCCGGTCGGCGGGGCAGGGCCCCCGACGGGATCTGCCCTGCGGAACAGGTGCGGCCATGGTTAACCTTGCAGCAAGAATCGGCTGAGATGATCCGTCCCGGCTGCCCTGCCGGTGGGCGCGGGAACGCGGGAGAATGACGCATGAAGGACGGCCTGCACGGCCCGGATCGCGGCGAGGCCCCCGCGGCGGTCGGCCTTCCTCTTCCCGGGCGGACGGCTGCGGCCCCGCGGCCGGCCAGTGGCGAGGCGCCCTTCGCGCTGGACGAGATCTTCTATTCCCGGACGGATCCGCGCGGCGTGATCCGGTCAGGCAACGACGTCTTCCAGCGGGTGGCCGAGTATCCGTGGGACAGGCTGGTCGGGGCGCCCCACAAGGTGGTGCGCCATCCCGACATGCCGCGCGGTGTGTTTCACCTGCTGTGGCAGACCATCGGCCAGGGCCGTCCGATCGGCGCCTACGTAAAGAACCGCGCGGCGGACGGGCTGCACTACTGGGTGTTCGCCGGGATCACGCCGATCGAGGGCGGCTTCCTCTCGGTCCGGATCAAGCCGAGCGCGCCGCTCTTCACCACCATCCAGGCGGAATATGCGGCGCTCCGCGCGGCCGAGGGCGACCGGGAGAGAGCGCCCGAGGACAGCGCGGCAGATCTGCTGGAACGGCTTCGGGCGCTGGGATTTCCCAGCTACGAGGCCTTCATGGCCCGCGCCCTGTCCGACGAGATCGCCAGCCGCGACGCGGCGCTGGGCCGTCCGCGCGACGAGATGCTGCCTTCGGCGTGGCGCATCGCCGAGGAATTGTCGCGGATCGAGGCGGAGATCGCCGCGCTGGTCGACGGATTCCGCACGGTACGGCTGATGCCCACCAACATGCGCATCGCCGCCTCGCGGCTGGAGCCCGCCGGCGGGCCGATCACCGCCATCTCCGAGAATTACCGGCTGATGGCAGCCGAGGTGACAGACAGCCTTGCCGGCTTCACCCGGGAGGGGCGCCCGCTGGCGCAGGTCTGGCGCGGCATGGTGGAGCAGGCGGCGTTTCGCCATGGGCTGGCCCGGTTGCAGGAGGAATGCGTGGGCCAGACCGAGATGACGGAGGGCGAAATCGGCGGGGGCGCCTTCGACGAGGCGGTCGAAACCGGGCTGCTGACCCGCCAGATGCTGGACGACCGGGCCCGGGCGCACCAGGCGATCGGCGAGGTGATCGAGGCGGTGGGGGCGTTGCCGCGGCTCTGCTCCGGCCTCCGGCGCCAGATCGTGGGCCTCGACGCGGTGCGCCGGTCGTGCAGGGTGGAAAACTCGTGGCTGGTGGGGCGCGGCGGCGGGCTTGCCTCGATCATCGAGAAGCTGGACGCCTTCCACGGCGACACCGAGGGGCGGCTTGACCGCATCACCGAACACGCGAACGAGATCGGCGCGCGGCTGCGCACCCTGCGGCGCCGGTCGGACGATGGCTGAGGCGCCGTCGCGGGTACGCGCAGGAAGGCGCGCTCAGGGCTGGGTCCGGCGGCCGTTCAGACGGCGTTCGGCAGCGGTTTGCCCTCTACGAAGGCGCGCAGGTTGTCCAGCGCGACCTCTCCCATCGCCGCACGGGTTTCCAGCGCCGCGGTGCCGAGGTGCGGCAGCAGTGTGACGTTGTCGAGGGCGCGCAGCGCCTCGGGCACCTGCGGCTCCTTCTCGTAGACGTCGAGGCCCGCGCCGCCGATTCGCCGCTCGGTCAGCGCGGCGATCAGCGCGGCCTCGTCCACGACGTCGCCCCGGGCGATGTTCACCAGATGCGCGTGCGGTGGCATCGCGGCCAGCGCGGCGGCGTCGAGCAGGTGGCGCGTGCCCGCCCCGCCCGGCACCGCGACGACCACGATATCGGCCGTGGCCATCACCTCGGCCAGCGAGTCGAGCTGTCGCGCGGGCACGCCGGGATCGGCAACCCGCGAGCGGTTGAAGAACACCACCTCCATGCCGAAACCGTGGTGCGCGCGTCGGGCGATCGCCTTGCCGATCCGGCCCATGCCAACCACGCCCAGCACCTTGCCGCTGACGTGCAGGCCCAGCATCTGCGTCGGGTGCCAGCCCTGCCACGCGCCCGACCGCACCAGACGTTCGCCTTCCGCCGCGCGGCGGGCGGACATCAGGATCAGCGTCATCGCGATGTCGGCGGTCGCGTCGGTCACCGCGCCCGGGGTGTTGGTCACCGCGACGCCTGCGGTCTTTGCCGTTTCGATGTCGATATGGTTGTAGCCCATCCCGAAATTCGCAAGCAGCTTCGCCCGCGGTGCCGGCACCGCGGCGAAGGCGGCGGCGTCGAAGATGTCGCCCAGCGTTGGCAGCACGCAGTCGTAATCGGTCAGCGCGGCGTGGATCTCGTCGCGCGACAGCGGCGTGGTCTCTTCGCGCAGGGTGACGTCGAACAGCGCGCGGGCGGCGGCGACGTTCGCCTCGGGCAGGGGGCGGGTGATCAGCAGTTTCATCAGTAGAGCCGCCCGCCCAGCGGGACGTCCTGCTCGGGCGTGAGGAGGACGACCTCGTTGTCGGCATCGGGCACGCCGAGCACAAGCACCTCGGACATCACCGGGCCGATCTGGCGGGGCGGGAAGTTCACCACCGCCATCACCTGCTGCCCGATCAGCCCCTCGGGGGTGTAGTGTTTGGTGATCTGGGCCGAGCTCTTCTTGACCCCAAGTTCCGGCCCGAGGTCGACCCACAGCTTGATCGCGGGCTTGCGGGCCTCGGGGAAGGGTTCGGCCTGCACGATGCGGCCCACGCGAATGTCGACCTTCAGAAAATCGTCGAAGCTGATGGTCATTTGCCCAGCTCCCGCCCGCGGTCGGCGGCGGCCTTGACCGCACGTTTCAGAAGCGGGGGAAAGCCCGTGTCCGCATCCATCAGCACGCCCAGTGCGGCGGCGGTGGTGCCGCCCGGCGAGGTGACGTTGACGCGCAGCTGGGCCGGGTCTTCCTCGGCCTCCATCGCCAGGGCCCCGGCTCCCGCGACGGTCGCCTTGGCCAGCTGCATCGCCAGATTGGCGGGCAGGCCCTCGGCCTCGCCCGCGGCGGCCAGCGTCTCGATCAGGTGGAAGACATAGGCGGGGCCGGAGCCCGAGACGGCGGTGACCGCATCCATCTGGTGCTCTCCCTCCAGCCGCACGGTCTGGCCGACGGCGGACAGCAGGGTCTCCGCCAGTTCCATGTCAAGCTCGGTCGCGGGGCCGTTGCCGGTCAGCGCGGTGATGCCGCGTCCGATCGCGGCGGGGGTGTTGGGCATCGCGCGGATCACCGGTGTCGCGGTGCCCAGCACCGTTTCGTAATACGAGATCGGCGTGCCGGCGGCGACCGAGAGGAACAGCGTGGTGCCGTCGCCGAGCGGCGTAAGTTTCGGCAGCGCCTCGGCCATCATCTGCGGCTTGACCGCGACCAGCACGATCGCGGGGTCCTCGGGCAGGTCGGTGTTGAGGTGAAGGCCTTTGGCGGCAAGGCCCTGAAGCCACTCGGACGGCCGGGGATCCATCACCCAGACCGCGCCGGGTTCCAGTCCGCGCTTCAGCCAGCCCGCCAGCATCGCCGAGCCCATCTTGCCGCAGCCCAGGAGCACCAGCCCCCGCTTCGCTACCCTGTCCAGATCGTTCATCACGCCCTCCGTTTCGCGCGGAGACTAGAGCGCCGCGCGCCGAGTTGGAAGAGCGCGGCTCCCGTGTCAGGGCTGAGCCAATCAGGGATGGGGTCGCATGGATCCGGTCTCGACGTAGCGCTGGTGCCAGCTCAGCGCCTCGTTCAGCAGGGTGGGCGATTGCTGTCCGTAAGACCCCTGCCGCGCGCGGTCGAAGTAATCCTGCAGCATCGGGCGGTAATCGGGGTGGGCGCAGGTCTCGATGATCGCCTTGGCGCGCTGCCGGGGCGACAGGCCGCGCAGATCGGCGAGGCCCTGTTCGGTCACGATCACCTGGACGTCCTGGTTGATGTGGTCGACGTGGCTGGCCTTCGGCACGATGGCCGAGATCGCCCCGTTCTTCGCGGTCGAGGGCGACATGAAGATCGAGACATAGGCGTTGCGCGCGAAATCGCCCGAGCCGCCGATACCGTTCTGAATCCGCGATCCCATCACGTGGGTGGAGTTCACGCTGCCGAAGATGTCGGCCTCGATCATGCCGTTCATCGCGATGCAGCCAAGGCGGCGGATCACCTCCGGATGGTTCGAGATCTCTTGCGGGCGCAGCAGGATCTTGTCGCGGAACGCGGCCATCTCGGCATTCAGCTGTTCCGCCGCGTCGGGGCTGAGCGAGAAGGCGGTGGCCGAGGCCATCTTCAGCTTTCCCGAGGAAATCAGGTCGAGCATGCCGTCCTGCAGCACCTCGGTATAGGCGGTCAGCTGGTCGAACGGACCGTCGGCAAGGCCGGTCAGAACGGCGTTGGCGATGTTGCCGACGCCCGATTGCAGCGGCAGCAGGTTGGCCGGCAGCCGGCCGCGGGCGACCTCGTGGCGGAAGAATTCCATCAGGTGGCCGGCGATGGCGCGGGCGGTCGCGTCGGGCGGCGAAAAGGGGGCGTTGCGGTCGGGCGCCTCGGTCTCGACCACGGCGACCACCTTGTCGGGGTCGCAGCGGAAATAGGGTTCGCCGATGCGGTCCTCGGGGCGGGTCAGGGGGATCGGCACGCGATTCGGCGGCAGCGCGGTGCCGTAGTAGATGTCGTGCATCCCCTCCAGCGCCTCGCTTTGCCAGGCGTTGACCTCGAGGATCACCTTCTCGGCCCGGTCGATCCAGGTCTTGTTGTTGCCGACCGACGAGGAGGGGATGAGCGATCCGTCCTCCCGGATGCCCGCGACCTCGATCACCGCCACGTCGAGTGGGCCGAGGAACCCTTCCCAGGCCATGGGGGCGACCTGGCTCAGGTGCATGTCGAAATAGTCCATCTCGCCGCGGTTGATCTTTTCCCGGGCGATCGGGTCGGAGTTGTAGGGCAGGCGGAACTCGATCCCGTCGGCCTTGGCCAGCGCGCCGTCAAGCTCTGGCCCGGTGGAGGCGCCGGTCCAGACGCGGATGCGGAACGGGTCGCCCGCGGTATGGGCCGCCTCGATCTGCGCGGCAAGGGCCTGCGGCACCGCCTTGGGATAGCCCGACCCGGTGAAGCCGCTCATGCCCACGGTACTGCCGCGGCCGATCATCGCGGCGGCGGCGTCGGCAGATGTGACCTTGGCCTGATAGGCGGCGCTGGCGATCCTCGCACGGGTGGTCATGTCGGATTTTCCTCCTCCTGGTGCCGGCTCGGCCAGCCTGGAATTAGATGACATGATTGAATCGGCCCTCCAAGAGAGGAGCCAAGCTGAAACGGCATAGCACGCTTGCAGGGATTGCAATGCATGCGGCGCGGCAGGGGCTCAGGCCTCGGCGGTCTCGGCGGCGTGCCGGGCGTCCTCGGCGTCGCCGGTGGCGCCGTTGAAGACGAGGTTCAGGGTCACGGCGGAGAGGGTGGCCAGCAGGATGCCGCTGTCGATCAGCGGGTGGATCGCATGCGGCATCCACATCTTGAAGTCGGGCGCGATCAGCGGGATCATCCCGAAGCCGAGGCTGACCGCCACGATGAACAGGTTGTTGCGGCTGGTGGTGAAATCGACCCGCGACAGGATGCGGATGCCGGTGGCCGCCACCATGCCGAACATCACCAGTCCCGCCCCGCCCAGCACCGAGGTCGGCAGGCTTTCGACCAGCGCGCCCATCTTCGGGATCAACCCCAGCAGGATCAGGATCGCGCCCCCGGTCACGCAGACGAAGCGCGAGCGGATGCCGGTGACCCCCACCAGCCCCACGTTCTGCGAGAACGAGGTATAGGGGAAGGTGTTGAACAGCCCGCCGATGATGGCACCCACGCCGTCGGTGCGCAGGCCGGCGGCAAGGCGCTTTTGGGTGATCTTCACGCCGGTCATCTCTCCCAGCGCAAGGAACATGCCGGTGGATTCGATCATCACCACGATCATCACCAGCACGAAGGTCACGATCAGGACGGGGTCGAAGATCGGCATGCCGAAGTGGAACGGAGGGACCAGCTCGAACCATCCCGCGCGGCCGACCTTGGCAAAGCCCATCATCCCGAAAATGGCGACGAGGATGCCCCCGAAGACGATGCCCAGAAGCACCGCGATGTTCTGCAAGAAGCCGCGGGCGAGGCGGGCAATCAGCAGGATCACCACCAGCACCGCGGCCGAGATCGCGATGTTGGCGGGGTTCGCGTAGGAGGTGTTGTTCAGAGTCGGCAGGATCGCGAAGCCCTTGGGCATGGCGCCCGCGCCCGCGGCCTCCGCCGCCGTCGACGCGGCCTCGAGCCAGGCGGCGTTGGCGGGGTCCACGACCTTGGGCGCGGTGGGGCCCACGGGCAGGCCGAAGATCCACGAGATGCCGATCTTCATAAGCGTGACGCCGATGACGAGGATGATCGTGCCGGTCACCACGGGCGGGAAGAAGCGCAGCATCTTCGACACCAGCGGGGCGATCAGGATGCCGATGATACCCGCCCCGATGATGCCGCCGAATATCATCCGCGCGCCTTCCGTGCCCGGGTGCGCGATCGCCACGCCGATCATCGGCCCCACCGAGGCGAAGGTGACGCCCATCATCACCGGCAGGCGGATGCCGAAATATGGGGTCACGCCCAGCGACTGGATCAGCGTCACGATCCCGCAGGCGAAGAGGTCGGCCGAGATCAGGAAGGCCACGTCCTCGGGCGCGAGCCTCAGCACCCGGCCGATGATCAGCGGAACCGCCACGGCCCCGGCGTACATGACGAGGACATGCTGCAGACCGAGGGTGATCAAACGGCCGGGCGGCAGCACCTCGTCGACGGGATGCACGGAGGAGGACGAAGGAGATGCGGCGGGGTCGGTAGAGGAGGCGGGGGCGGTCATGAAATCCTCACTGTTGAAGCGGCCTTCGTCTGAGGCGGCCTTTGTCTCTCGATTCCGGCGGGTGGTCCGGCCGCCGGGTTGGGCCCGGGGGGGCGAGGTCAGGGGGGCGAGGTCAGGGGGCGAGGTCAGAGAGAACGATTGTGTAGGGCGCATCGAACCAGTGTTCCTGCAGGTTGGGGGTATCGCCGATGCGGTCGACCACGGCGAAGAGCCCCGGCGCATGCAGCGGTGTCAGCACCCCGTGCCAGGCGCCGCGGTGCAGGTTGATCCCCTGCCCGGGGGCGGTGAGGAAGGCCTGCGGCGTGCCGGGTGTGCCCCCCTCGTCCGGTGCGACGATGACGAGGAATGGGTGTTCGCTCATCGGCAGGAAGGCCTGGCTGCCCTCGGGGTGCCGCTCGACCATCTCGAGCCGGTAGGGAAGCGCGCGCGGCTCCGCCCGGAAGAGCGAGATCCCCGCACGTCCCCCGGGGCCGAAGTCGAGCGTCGCCCGGTCGTGCCAGCGGCCGCAGAGACCCTGGTTGATCAGCTTGTCATGCGGGCCGTTGGTGTCGAGCACCTCGCCGAAGGGGGCGAAGGCGGGCCGGGTCAGGGCGGTGGCGCGGATCGTGCGGGTCATGCGGTGGCGCCTGCGGCGAGGCCGGGGGGCCAGCCCCCCGGACCCCCCGGGATATTTCCGCTCAGAAGAAAGGGGCGGGTCATCCGGCGGCTCCGGATGCGCGCCCGAAGGCCCCGGGCCCGCGGAGGTTCGCGTGGCGGTTGATGTCCTTGTAGAGCAGGTAGCGGAAGCGGCCGGGGCCGGCGGCGTAGCAGGCCTGCGGGCAGAAGGCACGGAGCCACATGTAATCGCCGGCCTCGACCTCGACCCAGTCGCGGTTGAGGCGGTAGACCGCCTTGCCCTCGAGCACGTAGAGGCCGTGTTCCATCACGTGGGTTTCCTCGAACGGGATGGTGGCGCCCGGTTCGAAGGTGACGATGTTGACATGCATGTCGTGGCGCAGATCCGCGGGGTCGACGAAGCGGGTGGTGGCCCAGCGGCCCTCGGTCCCCGGCATCGGGCTGAGCGGGGTTTCGGCGTCCGAGGTGACGAAGGCCTCGGGCCGTGCGATGCCCGGGGCGGGTTCGTAGAGCTTGCGGATCCAGTGGAGCGTGGCGGGGGTGTCGCCCGTGGCGTGAAGGCGCCAGTCGCTGCCGGGGGGCAGGTAGGCGTAGCCGCCCGCCGCCAGATCATGCGCCGTGGCCCCGAGGGTGAGGGTGACGTGGCCCCCGGTGACGAAGAGCACGCCCTGCGCGCCGGTCTCGGGTTCCGGGGTGTCGGAGCCGCCGCCCGGGGCGATCTCGAGGATGTAATGCGAGAAG
This sequence comes from Acidimangrovimonas sediminis, assembly GCF_002871005.1. Classification (GTDB taxonomy): domain Bacteria; phylum Pseudomonadota; class Alphaproteobacteria; order Rhodobacterales; family Rhodobacteraceae; genus Acidimangrovimonas; species Acidimangrovimonas sediminis. The sequence goes on along the minus strand of NZ_PHSN01000022.1, from coordinate 58,091 downwards.
GTCTCGGCGAAGCCCGAGAGCGGTCGTGCGATGATCCAGGCGCGGGTGTCGGACCAGCCGGGGAGGAACGAGGTGACGATGTCGCGCATCACCCCGCGGGGGAGGACGGCATAGGCCTCGGTGAATACCGCGCGGCCGGTGTGAAGCGCGGTTTGCGGCGGCAGGCCGTCGATCGGGCCGGTGTAGCTGGTCATGGCAGGAGGTCCTTGAGACGCAGGAGCGCGATCCGTTCGACCTGTTTGCAGGCCTCCGGAAGCTCGGCGTCGGTGGGATTGGCGAGGCGGCGTTCGAAGGCGGAAAGGATGCCCGCCTTGTCGTGGTCGCGGACCGCGATGATAAAGGGAAAGCCGTGCTTTTCCATGTATTTGGCGTTCAGATCCCCGAACCGGGCGCGTTCGGCGTCGGTCAGGGCGTCGAGGCCGGCACTGGCCTGTTCGCCGGTCGATTCGGCGGTCAGACGTTTCGCCTGCGCCAGCTTGCCGGCTAGGTCGGGGTGGGCCTTGAGGACGCCGAGGCGTTCCTCGGGCGTGGCGGCGCGGAACATGCGGGCCAGCGCGCTGTGCACCCCGACCGCGGTGTCATGCGCCGGGCCGAGCTCCAGCGCGAAGGCGCGTTCGGCAATCCAGGGGGAGTGTTCGAAGATGCCCCCGAAGCGCGCGACGAAGGTGTCGCGCGACATGCGCGAGGGGCGCTCGAACCGCGTATGGGGGTGATGTTCGGCCCAATGGCGCGCCACGTCGATGCGGCGGGGGAACCAGACGCCCTGATGCGCCTGCGCGTACTCGAGGAAGCGCTTCAGCCCGGCCATCTTGCCCGGGCGGCCGATCAGGCGATTGTGCAGGCCGATCGACATCATCTTCGCGCCGCCGGCCTCTCCTTCCGCGTAGAGCGTGTCGAAGGCATCCTTCAGGTAACGCTCGAACTGGTCGCCGGTGATCCAGCCGGGCGAGGTGGCGAAGCGCATGTCGTTGGCTTCCAGCGTGTAGGGGATGATCAGCTGGTCGCGGTCGCCGTGCTCGATCCAGTAGGGGAGGTCGTCATCGTAGGTGTCGGAGATGTAGGCAAAGCCCCCCGCCTCGGTCACCAGCCGCACGGTGTTGGCCGAGCAGCGCCCGGTGTACCAGCCGAGCGGGCGTTCGCCCGTCACCTCGGTGTGCAGGCGGATCGCCTCGGCGATGGCGGCGCGTTCCTCTTCCTCGGGCATGTCCTTGTGCTCGACCCACTTGAACCCGTGCGAGGCGATCTCCCATCCCGCGTCCTGCATCGCGGCGACCTGTTCGGGCGAGCGGGCGAGGGCGGTGGCGACGCCGTAGATCGTCAGCGGGATGCCCAGGGAAGTGAACAGGCGGTGCAGCCGCCAGAAGCCTGCCCGCGCGCCGTATTCGTAGATCGATTCCATGTTCCAGTGGCGCTGGCCCGGCCACATGGCGGCGCCGGCGATGTCGGACAGGAAGGCCTCGGAGGCGGCGTCGCCGTGAAGGATGCAGTTCTCGCCCCCCTCCTCGTAGTTCAGCACGATCTGCACGGCGATCCTGGCGCCGCCTGGCCAGCCCGCGTCGGGTGGGGTGGGGCCGTGGCCCAGCATGTCGCGGGGGTAGCGGTTCATGATCGGTCCTCGTCTTGCTGACATTCCCTGTCTACCGTGGCATCATGCCAAGATATTTTCAAAATATCGCAGAAGGTCCTACCGGCCAGCTGCCGGGTCGCATCGCTGGGCCGTTCGTGGCTAGGATGCGCAAGGATTGATCGCCGACAGGAGGCTTTCCCATGGCCGAAGGTTATCTGACGACGCATGTTCTGGATACCGCCCGGGGCGTTCCGGCCGGGGGCGTGCCGCTGGCGCTGTTCCGGCTGGACGAGGGGGGGCCGCACAAGGTGGCCGAGGCGGTGACCAATGCCGACGGCCGCACCGACGCGCCGTTGCTGCCGCGGGGCAGCATGCGCGCCGCGGATTACGAGCTGGTGTTCTTTACCGGTACCTACCTGCGCGCGACCGGCCAGGCGGTGGGGGAGCGGCTGTTCCTCGATGCGGTGCCGATCCGCTTCGGCGTCACCGATGCCGACAGCCATTACCACGTGCCGCTTCTGCTCTCGCCCTACGGCTATTCGACCTACAGGGGCAGCTAGAGCGCCGTCGGCCCGGCGCACGAGGGGAAAAGCGGACACGACAGGAACCGGGCACCACAGGATGATGCCGTGCCCGCGGCCGGGGCGGGCCCTTGCGCAGGCACCGCCCGGTCGGCCTCGCGCCGGTCTGTCGTTGGTGGAGCGCCCTTCGGTCGGTTGACCCCACCTGAGCACGCCGCCAATGTGGCGCCGCATCAGCAGGGGGGCCGTCATGGCACGCAGCATTCTCGTCACCGGGTCGGCCGGGTTCATCGGTTTCCACCTCTGCCGCCTACTGCTTGACGAAGGCTTCGAGGTGACCGGCTTCGACGGGATGACGGATTACTACGACCCCGCGCTGAAACGCGCCCGGCTGGAGATCCTCGAGCAGCGGCCCGGCTTCCGGCAGGTGACCGCCATGCTCGAAGACAGGGGCCGGGTGATGGAGACGGTGGCCGAAGCGGCGCCCGATGTCATCGTCCATCTCGCCGCCCAGGCCGGGGTGCGCTACTCGATCGAGGCGCCGCGCTCCTATGTCGATGCCAACCTGATCGGCACCTTCGAGGTGCTCGAGGCCGCCCGCGCCCATACCCCCGCGCACCTGATGCTGGCCTCCACCTCCTCGGTCTTCGGCGCCAACGAGAAGATGCCCTATGCCGAGACCGACAAGGCCGATGCGCAGATGTCGTTCTATGCCGCCACCAAGAAGGCGAACGAGGCGATGGCGCATTCCTATGCACATCTCTTCGGCATTCCCACGACGATGTTCCGCTTCTTCACCGTCTACGGGCCCTGGGGGCGGCCGGACATGGCACTTTTCAAGTTCACGAAGGCGATCCTCGCCGGAGAGCCGATCGACATCTACAACCACGGCGAGATGATGCGCGACTTCACCTATGTCGAGGATCTCGTCCTCGGGATCCGACGGCTGATGGAGGTGCCGCCCGTTACCGGTGCGCCCGCGGGCACGTTCGACAGTCTGTCGCCGGTGGCACCGTGGCGGGTGGTGAACATCGGCAACGGCCAGCCGGTGAAGCTGATGGATTTCATCGCGGCGATCGAGGCCGCGACCGGCCGCGCGGCGATCCCGAACTTCATGGAGATGCAGCCCGGCGACGTGCCCGCGACCTGGGCCGAGACGCGGCTGCTGGAGGCGCTGGTCGGCGCGCTTCCGCGCACGGAGGTGACCGAGGGGGTCGCCGAGTTCGTCACATGGTACCGCGCGCGCTACAACGCCTGAATCATGCCGCGCCGCAGCGACGGCGGAATTGACTTGCGCGGCGCGGTCGCGCATTCCCTTGGGTGGACAGTGAATTTGGGAGCTTTCGGATGAAGATCGCGATGATCGGTACGGGCTACGTGGGCCTCGTGTCCGGGGTGTGTTTCTCGGATTTCGGGCACGACGTGGTCTGTGTCGACAAGAATCCCGCCAAGATCGAGATGCTAGAGGCCGGTGAGGTCCCGATCTACGAGCCGGGCCTCGACGAGGTCCTCGCCCGCAACGTCGAGGCGGGGCGACTGACCTTCACGACCGATCTGGCGGCGGCGGTCGACGGGGCCGAGGCGGTGTTCATCGCGGTCGGCACGCCCACCCGGCGCGGCGATGGCCATGCAGACCTGACCTATGTGATGGCCGCGGCCGAAGAGATCGCGGCCGCCCTCACCGGGTATTCGGTAATCGTCACCAAATCGACGGTGCCGGTGGGCACCAACCGCGCGGTCGAGAAGGTGATCGCCGCGGCCAATCCCGCGGCCGGCTTCGATGTCGCCTCGAACCCCGAATTCCTGCGCGAAGGCGCGGCGATCGACGATTTCATGCGCCCCGACCGCGTGGTCGTCGGGGTCGAGTCGGAGCGCGCACGCGAGGTCATGGGCGACATCTACCGCCCGCTCTTCCTGCGCGACTTCCCGATCGTCTTCACCGACCTGGAATCGGCCGAGATGATCAAGTACGCGGCCAACGCCTTCCTGGCCACCAAGATCACCTTCATCAACGAGATCGCGGCGCTGTGCGAACGCGTCGGCGCCGACGTCAAGGCGGTGTCGAAGGGCATGGGCCTCGACGGCCGGATCGGCAACAAGTTCCTGCACGCGGGCCCGGGCTACGGCGGCTCGTGCTTCCCCAAGGATACCAACGCCCTTGCCCGGATCGGGCAGGATCATGCCTCGCCGGTGCGCATCGTCGAGACGGTGATTGCGGTGAACGAAGAGGTCAAGCGGCGGATGATAGACCGCATCGTCGATCTCTGCGGCGGTACGGTGAACGGCAAGACCGTGGCGGTGCTGGGGGTGACGTTCAAGCCCAACACCGACGACATGCGCGAGGGGCCGTCGCTGACGATCGTTCCGGCGCTGGTGGGCGGCGGCGCCCGGGTCAAGGTGGTCGACCCGCAGGGCCGCAAGGAGGGCGAGGCGCTCCTGCCGGGGGTCAGCTGGGTTGACGACGCCTACGATGCCGCCGCCGGGGCGGATGTGGTGATCCTGCTGACCGAGTGGAACGAATTCCGCGCCCTCGACCTCAAGCGGCTGGCGGGCGGAATGGCGACGGCCCGGATGGCCGACCTGCGCAACATCTACTCCGAGAAGGACGCCAGGCGCGCGGGCTTCGAGGCCTATATCGGCGTCGGACGGTAATCGCCCGCCGCCCCTTCTTCTGAGCGGAAATATCCTCGGGGGGTGCAGGGGGGCAGACGGCCCCCCTGCTCTGCGTCCGTCAGCTCTGCGCCCATCGGCTCTGCGCCGGTCACCCGGCGCAATCGGCCACTTGGTGCGCCAGTCGCTCGATCAGCGTCTCGTAGAGATCCGGCCCCATCGGCTGCGACGTTCCGGCGGGGTCCAGCGGGGCGCCGATCTTCGCCTTCGTTCCCGAAACCACCGCCTCGACCAGCTTCGGATCGTGGTTGTCCTCGGGGAAGACGCAGACCGCACCGGTGCGGTCGAGCATGTCGTGGATGTCGGCAAGCCGCTTCGCGCCCGGGGTCGCCGCATCGCCCTCGGCGACCGAGCCGGCGACGTTCAGGCCGTAGTGCCGGGCAAAATAGCCGAAGGCGTCGTGAAAGACGACGATCGGCGCGCCGCGCACCGGAGTCAGGGTCGCCTTCGCCGCCGTGTCCGCCGCCGCGATCGCCTTCGCGGCCGCCGCGGCGTTTGCGTCATAGGTGGCCGCATGGGCCGGATCCTTCGCCGAAAGATCCGCCGCGATCAGCTTCAGCCAGACCTGCGCGTTGTCCGGGTCGAGCCAGGCATGCGGGTTCAGCCCTTCTTGATCGTGGCCTTCGTGATCGTGACCCCCGTCCTTGTGGCCCTCGTCCTTCTGACTCTTGTCGTTGTGGTTCCCTTCCGCGCCCGGGTCGCCCTCGCCCACGGCATAGCTGAGCTGTGTGGTGCCCTTCGCATGCAACAGCGCCACGGCCCGCCCTTCGGCGCCGACGCCCTTGAGCGCGTGGTCTAGCCAGGGCGTCAGCTCGGGCCCGATCCAGAACACGATGTCGGCCTTGGACAGTGCCGAGGCCTGCGAGGGCCGCATCTGGAAATCATGCGGATCGGCGCCCTTGCCGGTCAGCACGACGGGTTTGCCGAGATCGCCCATCACCTGGCTTACCAGGGACCCGACGGGCGGAATGTCGGTCACGACATTGGGCACCTCGGCTTGGGCCGCGCCGGCAAGCAGGGTCAGGGTGGCGGCCAGCATCAGGCCCTTCGGATTTGCGCAGGTCATCAAAAGATCTCCGGGGTTGTCGCTACGGCCCTTACATCGTATGTTATATGGTAACACGTCAAGAGACGTAATATCATAACTTTCGAGCGAGCCCCATGCCCAAGATCCCAGCGCCGTCCGGCGATCCCGCAGATCCCGGCATCGTCTTTCACCGCCACGACCACGCCCATTGCGCCGAGGACGCGCTGAGCCGCGCCGAAACGCTGAGCGACCAGCGCGGCCTGCGCCTGACCCCGGTACGCCGCCGCACACTTGAGATCCTGCTCGAGGAACACAGGGCGCTCGGCGCTTACGAGGTGCTCGACCGGCTGGCGGCCGAGGGCTTCGGCAAGCAGCCGCCGGTGGCCTACCGCGCGCTCGATTTCCTCGTCGACCAGGGGTTCGCGCACCGTATCCGGCGGCTTAACGCCTTCACCGCCTGCGTCCACTCGGGCGAGCCGCACAGCCCGGTGTTCCTGATCTGCTCGGGCTGCAACACAGTGGCCGAGGCGCCGGGGGCCGAGGTGCACGGCGCCCTTGTCGGCGCGGCGCAGGAGGTGGGCTTTGCCATCCGCCGCGCCAATATCGAGGCGGTGGGTCTCTGCCCCGCCTGCCAGGCCGACGAAGGCGCCGCCTCTGCGGACGAGACCACCCCGGCATGAGCCTGCTCGACGCGCAATCCCTGACCGTGCGCTTCGGCGGCGACGCGGTACTCGAAGACGTCAGCCTGTCGCTGGAGCCGGGCGAGATCGTCACCGTGGTCGGCCCGAACGGCTCGGGCAAGTCGACGCTCCTGCGGGCGCTGCTGGGCATTCAGCCGCTGGCCTCTGGCCGGATCACCCGCAAGACCGGGTTGCGGCTGGGCTATGTGCCGCAGAAGCTGCACATCGACCGCGGGCTGCCGCTGACAGTGCGCCGCTTCCTGTCGCTGCCGCATGGCCACGCGGCGGGCGAGGCCGCCCGGGTGCTGGCGCGTGTCGGCATGGCCGGCATGGAGGCGCGCCAGCTGGTGGGCCTCTCGGGTGGTCAGATGCAGCGCGTGCTGCTTGCCCGGGCGCTTCTCGCCCGGCCCGAGTTGCTGATCCTGGACGAGCCGACGCAGGGCCTCGACCAGCCTGGGGAGGCCGCGTTCTACAAGCTGATCGAGGAGGTCCGGACCGAGATGGGCTGCGCCATCCTGATGGTCAGCCACGACCTGCACGTGGTGATGAGCGCCTCCGACCGGGTGATCTGCCTCAACCATCATGTCTGCTGCCAGGGCACGCCGCACGTGGTGTCGAACGCGCCGGAATACCGCGCGCTCTTCGGTGTCGGCACCCGCGGCGCGCTGGCGCTCTACCAGCACGACCACGATCACGCGCACGACCATGCGCACGACCACGGGCACGGCCCGGGCCATGATACAGGACATGATCCAGACCATGATCGCGGGCAGGACCATGATCATGACCCCGAACACGGCCATGGAGCCCGCGACCATGCTTGAGCCGTTCCTCCTGCGCGCGGTCCTGGCGGGGCTGGGGCTGGCACTGGCGGCGGGGCCGCTCGGCTGCTTCGTGGTCTGGCGCCGGATGGCGTTCTTCGGCGACGCGACGGCCCATGCGGCGATCCTCGGCGTCGCGCTGGCCCTCGGCTTCTCGGTCTCGATCTACGTCGGTACGCTGAGCATGGCGCTCCTGATGGCGCTGACAGTATCGGCATTGTCAGGAAGAGGCTGGGCCGCGGACACGATGCTGGGGGTGCTGGCCCATACCGCGCTGGCGCTCGGCCTCGTCGCCATCAGCTTCGTGCCGGGCGTCCGGGTCGACCTGCAAAGCTACCTTTTCGGCGACATCCTCGCGGTGTCCTGGCGCGACGTGATCCTCGTCTGGTGCGGCGCGGCGCTGGTGCTTTCAGGGCTCGCCTGGCGCTGGTCGGGGCTGCTCACCGCGACGATCAGCGAGGATCTGGCGCAGGCCTCGGGCATCAACCCGGCGCGCGAGGGGCTGGTGCTGACGCTGGCGCTGGCCGTCGTGGTCGCAGTGGCGATCAAGGTGGTCGGCGCGCTCCTGATCGCGGCGATGCTGATCGTGCCGGCCGCCGCCGCCCGCAGCCTTTCCCGCACTCCCGAGACCATGGCCCTCTTCGCGGCGCTCATCGGTGTGCTGGCGGTCCTCGTTGGTCTCTGGGGGTCATTCCACTTCGACACGCCCGCCGGGCCGTCGATCGTGGTCGCCGCGGCCGCGGTCTTCATCCTGTCCGCGGGCCTTGGCGGTATGTTGCGGCGCGGTTAGCGGGGGCCAGCCCCCGCACCCCCGGGATATTTCCGCTCAGAAGAAGGGAGGGGCGTGTCTTCTTCTGAGCGGAAATATCCCACGGGGGTCTGGGGGTGTGAAACCCCCAGCTCCGCCGCAGGTCATCCGCCCTGCGGCTGGGCTGTCTCGCCCGCCTTCGCCGCCTTGTACCAGGCAACAATCTTCGCGCGGTCGGCCGGGTCCATGTAGTTGTAGCTGCCCGGGGGCATGGCGTGGGTCACGCCCGCCTGGATGTAGATCCGGTGCGCCTCCTGCGCGATCTCGGCTGGGGTTTCCAGCAGCACGTTCTTGGGCGCGCGGGCCACGATCCCGTTCTCTGCGGCCTGGGTGGAGTGGCACATGGAGCAATTGCCGCTGACGATGTCGGTCACGTCCTGAAATCCCGGCGCCTGGGCGAAGCGCTGTGCCGCGGGGGGCAGGGCCGCTTCGTTCTGTACTTCTTCGGAGCGGAGCGGGGCGGCCGAGAGCCAGACGATGATCGCGAAGATCACCGCGGTCGCCACCCAGGTCCACCAGAGTTTCCGTTTCGTCTGGTGGTAGGTGTTGAAGAAGTGCCGGATCGTCACCCCCATCAGGAACACGAGGCTTGCGATCAGCCAGTTCCACTGCGTCGCGAAGGCCAGCGGGTAGTGGTTCGACAGCATCAGGAACAGCACCGGCAGCGTCAGGTAGTTGTTGTGGGTCGAGCGCTGCTTGGCGATCTTGCCGTACTTGGCATCGGGCGTGCGGCCGGCGCGCAGGTCGGCCACCACGATCTTCTGGTTCGGGATGATGATCATGAAGACGTTGGCCGACATGATCGTCGCCGTGAACGCACCGAGATGCAGGAGCGCCGCCCGTCCCGAGAACACGTGGGTATAGCCCCAGGCCATCGCGACCAGGATCACGTAGAGCCCGATCATCAGCCGCGTGTTGTCGTCGCCGAAGCGCGACTTGCAGATCAGATCATAGAGGATCCAGCCGAGGATCAGGGAGCCGAGCGAGATGCAGATCGCCACCCAGACGGGGATGTTCAGCACCTGCGGATCGACGAGGTAGATGCCCGCGCCCATGTAATAGACCAGCACCATCATCAGGAAGCCGGTGAGCCAGGTCGTGTAGGCCTCCCACTTGAACCAGGTCAGGTGCTGGGGCAGGGCCTCGGGCGCGACCATGTATTTCTGGATATGGTAGAAGCCACCGCCGTGGACCTGCCATTCCTCGCCGTCGGCGCCGGTGGCAAGGGGCGTGTCGCGCCGAAGCCCGAGGTCTAGCGCGATGAAGTAGAAGGACGAGCCGATCCAGGCGATCCCCGCGATGACGTGGAACCAGCGCACCGCGAATTGCAGCCATTCCTCGAGTATCGTCCAGTCCATCACGCGTTCCTTCCCCGTTTGGCGGAACGCTATCCCGTCGTGTGTATTCTTGTTAATGCTGCAAATGTCAGAGGACTTTCAAAGCGGCCCGAAAAATCGCCATGGCTTACGTCAACAACGTGCGGATGTTCGTCCGTGTCTACGAATTGGGCAGCATGAGTGCGGCGGCACGCGATCAGCGCACCTCGCCCGCCGTCGCCTCGGCCCGGGTGGCGGAGATGGAAAAGCACCTGGGCGTGCGGCTGTTCAACCGCACCACCCGCAGCCTGACGCCGACCGAGCATGGACGCACCTTCTACGAGGGTGCGCAGCGGATTCTCGAGGCGATCGACGAGGCCGAGGCGGCCGTGGTGGACGCCACGCAGAATCCGCGCGGCACGGTCTATGTCGCGGCGCCGCTGGGGATCGGGCGGCGGCTGATCGCGCCCGACGTGCCGGCCTTCAAGGACAGCTATCCCGAGATCGACGTGCGCCTGCGCCTGTCGGACCGCACGATCGACGTGACGGGCGAAGGACTGGACGTGGCGTTCCACCTGGGGATCCTCGAGGACAGCACGCTGAAGGTGCGGGTGATCGCCGACTGCCCCCGCGTGCTTTGCGCCGCACCGGACTACATCGCGGCGCGGGGGATGCCGGCGGATGGCGCGGCGCTGGTCGGGGACGGGCACGATTGCCTCAACCTGCGCTTTCCCGGCGCCCGGGAATTCCAGTGGACATTGCAGACCGCCGAGGGCCCCCGCCGGTACGAGATCGGGGGGCCGTTCGAATCGGATGACGGCGACGTGCTGACCGGGTGGGCGCTCGACGGGCGGGGGATCGTGATGAAGCCGGTCTTCGAGGTGGCCGAGCATCTGCGCGCCGGTCGCCTCGTCCCGGTGGCCGTGGCGACGCCGCCGCTGCCGGTGCAATTGTCGTGCCTGACACCGCACCGACGGTTCAGGGACCCGAAGATCCGCCTTTTCGTCGACTTCATGGTGGCGCGCTGCAAGGCCGCCGTCGCGGCAGCGGCGTAGGGCCGCGGTGGCAGAGCGGGGGCGCTGCCCCCTGCACCCCCGGGATATTTTCGAGCAGAAAGACGAGGAGGGCATTCCTTTCTTCTGAGTGGAAATATCCCACGGGGGTGCGGGGGTGTGAAACCCCCGCGGATGCGGTGGGTGCGGGGGGTGAAAGCCCCGCGGATGCAGCGTCTAGATCCACGGCTCCGGCTGGCGGTCGTAGCCGATGTAGAGCGGGTGCTTCGGCTGCCCGCCCTTGGTCAGGCCGAGGTGGTGCAGCGGCAGGCCTGTTCCGCGCAGCAGCGCTTCGACGGCGCGGCCGCGGTCGAGGTGTTCGCCGTGGCTGCCCCAGGCGCAGACGATGCGGTCGGCCCAGGCGGCGCTTTCCAGGATCGCGGCGTCGTTCCCGGGGCCGACCGGGTCGGTGGCGGCACGCATCTTCCTCGGGTCGGTATCGCGCCAGGCGAAGATGTTGCACACCCGGAAGGCGCCGAACCCCAAGGCCCGGGCGCGGCGTTCGCAGCGTTCGACCGTGGGGTCGTTCTGCACCTCGGTCGCGGTCGAGGGGTTGAGCATGACGAAAAGCGCCTTCGTGCCGTCCGGGTCCCAGGTGCGGGTCAGCAGGTAGCGGTAGCGTTCGCAGTCGGAATAGACGGCGGTCGAGGGGGCGTCGCCCTTGAGGTGGGTGCGGGTGATCATGCCGATGTCTTGGCCCGGCGGGCGCGGCGGTGCAAGCGTGTTCCGTGGAAGGGCAGCGTAGGGCGGGGCGCGCCGTGGGCGCGTCCCGGGATCCCGGCGTATTTCGGCAAGAGAGGGTGGGCTGCGGCGCCCGGGTCAGAGGTTGAAGACGCGGCTGGGGTGCAGTTCGCCGCCGCGGTAGCTGCCGACAGCGAGAGGGCGGCCTTCGAAGCTGGCCCAGGCCTCGTCGCCGTATTCGACGCCGGAGGCGGGCAGCACCATGCCGGGGTTGCCGTTGCGCAGGCGGGCAGCGCCCTCGGGGGTGGCCTTCAGTTCGGGAAGGTCGGCGAGACCGGTTTCCAGCGGCAGGAGGTGGGTGTCGAGCGCCTCTGTCTTCGCCATCTCGTCGATCCGGTCGAGCGACAGGCCGGTGTCCGCGTCGAACGGGCCCGACCAGCTGCGGCGCAGCCACTGGACGTGGCCGAGGCACCCCAGCGCCTGCCCGAGGTCGCGGGCGATGGCGCGGACGTAGCCGCCCTTGCCGCAGACCATCTCCAGCTCGGCGTGGTCGGCGTCGGGGCGGGCGATCAATTCGAGGCTCTCGACCCAAAGCGGGCGCGGGGCGAGGTCCATCCGTTCGCCTTCGCGGGCGAGGTCGTAAGCGCGCTCGCCATCCACCTTGACCGCCGAGAATTGCGGCGGGACCTGTTCGATCTCGCCCCGGAAGGGGGCGAGGGCCGCGCGGATCTCGTCATCCGTGGGGCGGGTGGTGGAGGTTTCGGTCACAGTGCCCTCGGCGTCGTCGGTGGTGGTCGCGGCGCCGAAGGTGACCACGAAGCGGTAGCATTTCAGTGCGTCGGTGATGTAGGGCACGGTCTTCGTCGCCTCGCCGAGCGCCACCGCCAGGACACCGGTCGCGGCGGGGTCGAGCGTGCCGGCATGGCCCGCCTTCTTCGCGTCGAGGGCCCAGCGGACCTTGTTGACCACCGAAGTCGAGGTCACGCCCGCGGGCTTGTCGACCACCAGCCAGCCCGAGATGTCGCGGCCCTTGCGCTTGCGTCCCATGTGTGTCCGTCCGTCGTCTGCGAGAGGCCGCCTGCTAGCCCGGCGGGGCGGGGGGCGTCAAGCATCTAGCGGGCGCGGTGACGTTCGGGTTCGGCAGGGCGGAGACCTGCGGGGCGGGGTGCGGGGCGGGGTGCGGGGCGTCGGGTGTGTTCGACCGCTCGCTACCGGGGCTGCGCGGGGGTCACCAGTCCGATGATCGGGCCGAGCGGCAGGCCGATGTCCTCGCGCCCGAGGCCCGGGGCGTAGAGCCGCGAGATCGAGCCGTCGAGGTAAAGCGCGTTCGGCATCTTCAGCTTGTCGAGGAAGAGGCTGGCGAAATCATGGAAGGTGACGGCGCCGTCCGAGATCGCGAAGACCGCGGTCCGGCCGTCGGCGCTGACGCCCACGCCGTTGCGGATGTGGGTGGAATCCGAATCCGCCATGAACCGGGGGTGCAGGGCGCCGTCGATCACCAGCATCGGCCCCGATTGCGTGGCATAGCCGCAGGCGGGCGGAGACTTGGAGAAGCGGCGGCTTTCGACCACCGAGAAGCCGGCGTCCTTGCCGCTGCCGATGCAGAACACGCCGTTCGGAAGCATGCCGAAATTGCCCGGCCCTGCGGTGGTGACGATCGGGTGCACCTCCTTGCCGCCGACGATGGTCAAGCCCACGGGCTGCCGATCGGGGTGGTACATGCCGCCGTTCATCGCGAAGGCGAGCCGCTCCCCCTCGGGTTTCAGCACGGAATTCACCTGCTCGAAGCTGCCGAAGGGGGTGCCGCCGGGCTGATTCTGCCAGATCCGGAGGTCGTCGCCCGCGTGGATCGTGCAGAGGGTGTAGCCGGTGCCCTGGTAGGTGATGTCCTGGCAGGGGCCGCCGCCCGTGGCCGCCGCCGTGGCTGACATCGTGGCCGACCCCAGGACGGAGGCGAGGTAGCCCAGCAGAAGGAAGAGCGGGCGCCTGCCGCCGAACAGCCTGGAGCGCAGGTCGATCCGGCGGAGGGACATCAGTCCCGGTCGCCCGGCGCTTCGTTCTCGGGGCTGTCGTCTTCGGGGGCGGCGATGTCGCGCCGCACCGTTTCGTCGGAAAACAGCCGCCGGGTCTCGTCCATCTGGTCGAAGGTCTGGTCGATCTCGAACCGGAGCTCCGGCGCGTATTTCAGCGTCATCTCGCGCGACACGAGGTGGCGCAGCTCCTTGCGGTGGCGGCGCAGGCCCGACAGAGCCTCGTCCACGCCGTGCCCGCCGAGCGGCATGATGAAGGCCGTGGCGACCTTGAGGTCGGGGGAACAGCGCACCTCGCCTACCGTGATCGACAGGCGCGACAGTTCCGGGTCGTGCAGGTCGCCGCGCATCAGCACGTCCGACAGGGTGCGCCGGATGAGCTCGCCCACGCGGAGCTGGCGTTGAGAGGGGCCCGAGGCCGAGTTGAAGCGGTTGCTTGCCATGGCGCCCATCTAGGCGCTTTGCGGCGTTCCCGCAACCATGCTCTGCAAGTCCCGTCCGGGGTGACGAAGCTTTGCCAAGGCGCGCGGAAACCGCTATGGCCTCGGGCAAAGCGTGAAGGAGCGTGCGATGAGCGATAAGCCGGGGATCGTCATTACCGGGGCGTCGGGGCGGATGGGTCAGATGCTGATCCGCACCGTGCTGGAAAGCGACAAGGCCCGGCTGGCGGGCTGTATCGAGCGCGAGGGCCACGCCTGGATCGGCCGCGACGTGGGCGAGGCGATGGGCGGGGCGGCAGTGGGTGTCACCGTGACCGATGACGCGCTCGAGGCGTTTTCCGGGGCGCAGGCGGTCATCGACTTCACCGCGCCGGCGGCGACCGTCGGGTTTGCCAAGCTGGCGGCGCAGGCCCGCGCGGTGCACGTGGTCGGCACGACCGGGCTGTCGGCCGATGACCTGGGCAAGCTGGCGCTGGCCGCGCGGCACGCGCCGATCGTGCGGGCGGGCAACATGAGCCTTGGCGTCAACCTGCTGGTGCAGCTGACGAAGAAGGTGGCCGCCGCCCTGGACGACGATTTCGACATCGAGATCGTCGAGGCCCATCACCGCCACAAGGTCGACGCGCCGTCCGGCACCGCACTGATGCTGGGCGAGGCCGCGGCCGAGGGGCGCGGCATCGACCTGGACGCGGTGTCGGACCGGGGCCGCGACGGCATCACCGGGGCACGGGAGCGCGGGCACATCGGCTTTTCGGCGGTGCGCGGTGGCGACATCGTGGGCGAGCACGAAGTGATCTTTGCCGGCACGGGTGAGCGGATCGTGCTGTCGCATATCGCGACCGACCGGGCGATCTTCGCCCGAGGGGCGGTGAAGGCCGCGATCTGGGCACAGGACAAGGGCCCGGGCGAATACGACATGATGGACGTGCTCGGGCTGTAGGGCGCGGGCACGGGGGCGTTCACGCAAGCAGGGCCAGCGCCGGCCCATGAGGCGGCGCTTACTTCGGTTCGGGTAGGTGCTTCATGCTGCAACACCTCTCCCTCCACCGAGCGCCACGCGCGGGTGACAATGCGCCAGCCCGTCCGTCGTACCGAAGGCACGCCTTCGGCGTGATGGGACGGGCCGGCGCTGGCCCTGCGGCTTCGTTGCGCACCGGGCCGGATCGGCGCCTCTGACAGAGGGCATGATCCGGCGCGGTCGACGTCCCGTACGCGATCAGGACATCAGGGAGTTTTTTCTTCAGCAGAGGGCTGCCTCGCCAAGACTCCGGCCAGCCGCCGCCCACCTCTCTCAGCTGGTCAGTGTCCGCCGCACCGCATCCTTCCACCCGGCATAGCGCTCTTCGCGTTCCTCTTCCGGCATCTCCGGCTCGAACCTCCGGTCCAGTGCCCAGCTTTCGGCAAATCCTTCCGGCCCGGGGCAGATCCCGGCCTTCCAGCCTGCCAGCCAGGCCGCCCCAAGCGCCGTCGTCTCCAGCACCTTGGGGCGGTCCACCGGGGCGCCGAGGATGTCGGCGAGGAACTGCATCGTCCAGTCACTGGCCGTCATGCCGCCGTCGACGCGCAGTGTCTGCACTGCCGCATCCCCCAGCGCCGCGCCCGCCGCGCCGCGGATGTCGGCGGCCATCGCCTCCATCAGGTCGCGGGTCTGGTAGCCCACGCTTTCCAGCGCGGCGCGCGCCATCTCATCCGGCCCGGTTCCGCGCGTGAGGCCGAAGAGGGCGCCGCGTGCCTCGGCATCCCAGTAGGGCGCGCCGAGGCCGGTGAAGGCGGGCACCAGGAACAGCCGCTGGTGCGGGTCCGCGCGTTCGGCCATGGCCTGCGTCTCGGAGGCCGCCGCGACGATCCCCAGCCCGTCGCGCAGCCACTGCACCACCGCGCCTGCGACGAAGATCGACCCTTCCAGCGCATAGGTCGTGCGGCCGTCGAGGCGGTAGGCGATCGTCGTCAGCAGGCGGTTGTCGCTGGCCACCATCGTCTCGCCGGTGTTCAGCAGGGCGAAACACCCCGTGCCGTAGGTCGATTTCGCCATGCCCGGGGAAAAGCAGGCCTGCCCGAGGGTTGCCGCCTGCTGGTCGCCCGCGACGCCGAGGATCGGGATCTCGTCGCCCAGAAGGCGGGTCGTGCCGAACGCGTCGGCGCAATCCTTCACCTCGGGGAGGAGCGACATGGGAATGCCCATCAGCTCGCAGATCTCGGTATCCCAGCGGTCGTCGGCGATGTTGTAGAGCATGGTGCGCGCGGCGTTGGTGGCGTCGGTCACGTGGGCCGCGCCGTCGGTCAGCTTCCAGATCAGGTAGCTGTCGACGGTGCCGAAGGCGAGTTCCCCGGCCTCGGCCCGGGCGCGGGCGCCCTCGACGTTGTCCAGGAGCCAGGCAAGCTTGGTCGCCGAGAAATACGGGTCGATCAGCAGGCCGGTGCGGGCGCGGATCATCGCCTCGTGGCCGGCCTCGCGCAGGCGGGCGCAGGTGCCGGCGGTGCGCCGGTCCTGCCAGACGATGGCGTTGTGCAGCGCCTCGCCCGTGGCGCGGTCCCACAACAGGGTGGTCTCGCGCTGGTTGGTGATGCCGATTCCGGCGATGTCACCGGCCGCGAGGCCCGCCTTCTTCACCGCCGCACGGCAGGTGCGCGCGACGCTGTCCCAGATCTCGGCGGGGTCATGTTCGACCCAGCCGGAGCGGGGGAAATGCTGCGTGAATTCCTCCTGCGCGGTGGCGACCGGGCTCAGTGCCGCGTCGAAGACGATCGCGCGGCTCGACGTCGTGCCCTGGTCGATCGCAAGTACATGGCTCATTCTTCCTCCCCCCTCATGGCGTGCAGGTTCAGTCCTCTTCCTGCCACATGTCGCCCTGCCGCTGCATCCAGGCATCGAGTGCCGCGATCTCCTCGGGTGCCATCCTGAGGCCCAGCTTGGTGCGGCGCCAGACCACGTCCTCGGCGGTCATGGCGAATTCATGCGCGACCAACCATCGGACCTCGGCTTCGGTCAGGGTAGCGCCGAAGTCGTGGCCAAGCGCGGCGGCCGTCTGCGCCCGGCCGAGGATCTCACGCGCCTCGGTGCCGTAGTGCCGCACGAGGCGCTTGGCCCAGGCGGGTGTCAGGAACGGATAGTCGCGCAAGAGACCGTCGATCAGCGCGGCCACGCCGTCGACCGGGAAATCGCCCCCGGGCAGGGCAACGCCGGCGGTCCAGGGCACCCGGCCGCGCGGAAAGAAGGGGCCGAGCTTTTCCATCGCGTGTTCGGCAAGCCGGCGGTAGGTGGTGATCTTGCCGCCGAAGACGTTGAGCAGCGGCGCGCCGTCGTGATCGTGCAGCGACAGAACATAGTCGCGGGTCGCCGCGGTGGCCGACTTGGCACCGTCGTCATAGAGCGGGCGCACGCCCGAATAGGTCCAGACGATGTCGTCCCGGGTCACCGGCGTCTCGAAATACTGGCTGGCGAAGTCGCACAGGTACTGCTGTTCCTCGGGGGTGCAGACGGCCTCGGACGGCGGGCCCTTGTGGTCGGCGTCGGTGGTGCCGATCAGGGTGAAATCCTCCTCGTAGGGGATGGCGAAGATGATCCGTCCGTCGCCGCCCTGGAAGAAATAGCACTTGTCGTGGTCGAAGAGCCGGCGGGTGACGATATGGCTGCCGCGCACCAGCCGGACGCCTTCGGTCGAGGGCAGGTGCAGGGTGTCGGTGATCAGGTCGCCGACCCAGGGGCCGCCGGCGTTGACGAGGACGCGGGCCGCGACCTCCTCCACCCGCCCGCCATGGTCGACCGAGACATGCCACAGCTTGCCCTCGCGCCGCGCGCCGGTGACGCGGGCGCGGGTGAGGATGCGTGCACCCCGCTCCGCCGCGTCCCGGGCGTTAAGCGCGACAAGGCGCGAGTCCTGCACCCAGCAGTCGGAATATTCGAAGGCCTTGCGCAGGAAGGGCTTCAGCGGCCTGCCCTCGGGCGCACGGGTGAGGTCGAGCGTCGACGTGCCCGGCAGGATCTTTCGCCCGCCGAGGTGGTCATAAAGGAACAGGCCGAGGCGAATCAGCCAGCCGGGACGCATGTCCTTGTGCAGCGGCAGCACGAACCGCATCGGCCACGAGATGTGGGGCATCGCGCGCAGGAGCGTCTCGCGTTCCTTCAGCGCCTCACGCACCAGGCGGAACTCGTAATACTCGAGGTAGCGCAGCCCGCCGTGAAACAGCTTGGTCGATTTCGACGAGGTGGCCTGCGCGAGGTCGCCCATCTCGGCCAGACAGACAGACAGGCCGCGCCCCGCGGCGTCGCGCGCGATCCCGCAGCCGTTGATGCCGCCACCGATGACGAATAGGTCGACCGGCGTTCTTGAACCCATTTCGGCGTCTCCTGTGCTTGGGGGGGAACCTGTGCTGTGATGTTCGTTTCGTCAAGTATTGGGTTCGTTTGTAACATTAGTGTCTTGAAACGATGCCACACCGGTGACGATACTCCCGCTGGAAACGCGCTATCGGGAGAGGGGCATGAAGGGACGGCGCAGTCGGGACATGGCACAGAATTTCCGCCACGGGGAAATCCTCCAGCTTGCCCGGGACCGGGGCAAGGTGGTGGTCGAGGACCTGGCGCAGCATTTCGGGGTGACGCTGCAGACGATCCGGCGCGACCTGTCGGAGCTGTGCGACACCGGGCAGCTCACGCGGGTCTACGGCGGGGCGATCCTCGCCTCGGGCGTGGCGAACATCGGTTATGAGGACCGGCGCCGCCTGAACGAGGAGGAAAAGGACCGGATCGGCCGGGCTTGCGCGGCGGCGATCCCGGACGAGGCGTCGCTGTTTCTCAACATCGGGACGACGACCGAGGCCGTGGCGCGGGCGCTTCTGGGGCACCGTCAGCTGATGGTGGTGACCAACAACCTCAACGTGGCCACGATCCTGGCGCAAAACCCGACCGCCGAGGTGATCGTCGCCGGTGGCGTGCTGCGGCGGGCCGATGCCGGGCTGGTGGGCGAGATGACGCTGGAGATGGTGCGCCACTTCAAGGTCGATTTCGCGGTGATCGGGGCCTCGGCGCTGGACGAGGAAGGCGACCTTCTGGATTTCGACTTCCGCGAGGTGCGGGTGAGCCAAGCGATCCTGGGCCAGGCGCGGCGGCGGTGCCTGGTGGCGGATCGGTCGAAATTCTCGCGGACGGCGCCGGTCAGGATCGGGTCGCTGGAGGCGGTGGACAGCTTCTTCACCGATGCGCCGCCGCCGCCTGCGGTGGTGGAACGCTGCGCCGAATGGGGCACCCGGATCGTCGTCGCCGGGACGTGACGGGGGCAGCCGGGGCCGCTCGTCGTGCGCCCTTCGGCGCCTCCTCGTCGGTTTGGGCGGACGAGGAGGCGCCGGAAGCGGCCCGACGAGGGGCTTAACGCGGGGCTTAAGGCGGGGCAGTCAGATCGCGGGGCTGTGGCCCGCCTTCGACAGGTCGTAGGCGTCGAAGGCCCGGGCGATCATCCGGGTCAGCGGCCTGGCACGTTCCGGGATCGAAAGCCCCGCGTCGCTCAGTTCGATCATCCCGGGAAATCCCCGTGCCGCGGCCTCGAACATCGCCGTCAGTTCCGCCCGGCCGATCCCGAAGCGCGCCGTGATCTCGTCGCCAGAGACGCGGAAGTCGCACATCAATGCCTCGATGATCCGGCCGCGCAGCCGGTCCTCCTGCGTGAAGGCATGGCCGCGGTGGGTCGAGAACTTGCCGCCGCGGATCGCCTTGGCATGTGCCGCGGTGGCCGAGGCGTTCTGCGCATAGCCCTGCGGAAAGCGCGAGATGGACGAGGCGCCCAGCCCCACCAGCACCTCGGACGTGTCGTCGGTATAGCCCTGGAAGTTGCGCCGCAGGAGGCCCGCGTCCGCCGCTCGGGCCAGCCCGTCGCCGGGCAGGGCGAAGTGGTCGATCCCGATCTCGCGGTAACCGTCGGCGGCAAAGAGCGTCCGCGCCGTCTCGAAGAGCGCGAGCCGTTCCTCGGGGCGGGGCATCGCCTCGCCGGGGATCATCACCTGCCGGCGGGCCATCCACGGCACATGGGCATAGCCGTAGAGCGCCACCCGGTCGGGCGAGAGCGACAGCAGTTTCTGCACCGAAGCCGCAATCTTGGCGCGCGACTGGTCGGGCAGACCGAACAGGATGTCGGCGTTCAGGCTGGTCACGCCGCGGGCGCGGATCGCCTCGACCGCGTCGCGGGTCACCTCGTAGCTCTGTTCCCGGCCGATCATCTTCTGGATGCCGGGGTCGAAATCCTGCACCCCGATCGAGGCGCGGTTCATCCCCGCGGCCGCCAGCGCGTCGAGCCGCGCGGCGTCGATCTCGTTCGGATCGATCTCGACCGAGAACTCGGCGCCCGGGCCCATCGGCACGGCGTCGAGGATTGTACCCGCAAGATCGGTGATCATGTCGGGTGACATCAATGTCGGCGTGCCGCCGCCCCAGTGCAGGCGCGACAGACTGACGCCCTGCGGCAGTTTTGCCCGCATCAGCGCGATCTCGGCCTTCAGGGTTTCGACATAGGCGCGGACGGGCGCATCCGAGGATGTTCCCTGGGTGCGGCAGGCGCAGAACCAGCACAGGCGCCGGCAGAACGGCACATGCACGTAAAGCGAAATCTGTGCTCCGGGCGGGATCGCCTGGAGCCATCGGGCGAAATGGCCGGGATCGACGCCGCCCGCAAAATGCGGGGCGGTGGGATAACTCGTGTATCGAGGTACGCGCGCATCGAATAGCCCGAGCCGCATGAGTTGCGATTCAGTGTCCATTGACTTAGGCTATCCTCAAGGGATTTCCTTGCCTTGACGCAGATCAAACCTCGCTGATCGGATGCTGTGACGATGGATATGGCAATGGCCACCTTCAACTCCCATGATTGTGGGGACTGCCCGATACGCCACCGGGCCGTGTGCGCGCGGTGCGATGATCGGGAGCTCGATGAGCTGGAGCAGATCAAGTATTACCGCAGCTACGAGGCCGGGCAGACCGTGGTCTGGTCCGGCGATCCGATGGATTTCGTGGGCTCGGTGGTGACTGGAATCGCGACGCTGACCCAGACGATGGAGGATGGGCGGCGCCAGATGGTGGGGCTTCTGCTGCCGTCGGATTTCGTGGGCCGCCCCGGGCGCGAGCGGGCCGCCTATGACGTGACCGCGACCACCGATATCGTGATGTGCTGCTTCCGCAAGAAGCCGTTCGAGGAGATGATGCTGCGCACTCCGCACATCGGCCAGCGCCTGCTGGAGATGACGCTCGACGAGCTGGACGCGGCGCGCGAGTGGATGCTGCTTCTGGGCCGTAAGACGGCGCGGGAAAAGATCGCCTCTCTGGTCGCCATCATCGCCAAGCGCGACGCCTCGGCCAACGGTGCGGGGCGCGAGCGGGCGGTGACCTTCGACCTGCCGCTGACGCGCGAGGCGATGGCGGATTACCTCGGGCTGACGCTGGAGACGGTAAGCCGCCAGATCTCGGCCCTGCGCCGCGACCACGTGATCGAGATGCAGGGCAAGCGCCACGTCACCATCCCCGACATGGATCGCCTGCTGGAAGAGGCGGGCGACGACGCGGACGGCGGTATGCTGGTCTGACGGCAAGCGGCACTCCGCCCTTCATGATTTCCAGGGGGTCTTGTTCCGGGGCCGATGATCGCTGATCCGGCCCGGTGCGGGGCGAAGTCACGGGGCCAGCGCCGGCCCGTTCCGGCCGGCTGGCGCGTTGTCATCCGTGTAGAATGCTCAGACGGCAGAGGGTCGTGGCCGGGACAAGGTACCTCTCTGCCGGCGGATTGCACGCGCCACCCCATGGGCCCGCGCAGGCCCTGCTGCCGTGCGGGAGGGTCGGGCGCTGCCCGGGCTGGCCGCCCGGGCACGACCGCTCCGCCTCACCTCGCCACCAGCGCCTCGGCGATCTGCACCGCGTTCAGCGCGGCGCCCTTGAGAAGCTGGTCCCCCACGAGGAAGAGCGACAGCGAGCAGCCGGAGGGATCGCCCAGGTCGGTGCGGATGCGCCCCACGAGGACGTCATCCTGCCCCGAGGCCTCGGACGGCATGGGGAAGTGGTTCGCGGCGCGGTCGTCGACCACCCGCACCCCGGCGGCGGCCTCGAGGATGCGCCGCGCCTCGGACGCGCCGAAGGGGCTGTCGAAGGTCAGGGTCACCGCGATGCCATGGGCACGCAGCACCGGCACGCGGATGCAGGTGATCCCGATCGGAAGCGCCGGAAGGCCGAGGATGCGCCGGGTTTCGGCGATCACCTTCAGTTCCTCGCCGTTGTAGCCCGAGCGCGCGTCGACCTCGGCGTTGTGGCTGAACAGGTTGAAGGCGTAGGGCTGGGGCAGGACCTGCGGGGCATGGTCCTTGCCCGCCAGCGCGGCGCGGGTGCCTTCACGCAGCTCCTCCATCATCGCGGCCCCGCCGCCCGAGGCCGCCTGGTAGGTGGCGGCCTGGATCCGGCGGATCGGCTGCACCCGGTTCAGCGGCGCCAGCGCGACCGTCAGGATCGCCGCCACGCAGTTCGGATTGGCGATCATCCCGCCCGAACCGCCCAGCCCGCCGTGGCCCGCCAGCAGTGCGCCGTTCACCTCGGGCACGATCAGCGGCACCTCGGGCGCCATGCGGAAGGCCGAGGAATTGTCGATCACCACGGCGCCTGCCTCGGCCGCGAGCGGCGCGTAATGGCGCGAGATGGTGGCTCCGGCCGAGAACAGCGCGATGTCGACGCCCTCGAAACTGTCGTCGGTAAGCTCCTCGACGATAAGCTCGCTGCCCGCGAAGGGCAGTCGCCGCCCGGCTGAGCGGGCCGAGGCCAGCAGCCGCAACGACGCGAGCGGGAAGGCCCGTGCCTCGAGGCAGCGGATCAGTTCGATGCCCACGGCCCCGGTGGCGCCCACGATCGCGACGCGCGGGGCCGGCGAGGCCGCCGCAAAGGGGGCGGGCAGGGACGGGCCGGCCAGCGCGGCGCCTGCGGGCGGTTCATCTTCGGAAAGGTGGGCTTCGGTCAGCATGATCTCTCGCTCTCGTTGGGGCGGGAGGAGGGGCTGATCACTGGTCCTGGCCCTCTCCTTCCCGGAGGGGCCTTGGGATGGTCGTCGTCAGATCGCCGCGCACACCCCGAGAACCCCCGCCGAGGCGGTGGTCTTTACGGTGCGTTTCCAGGTGGCGATCATCATAGACATGTGCACGTCGCTATCCGCAATCCGCGCGAAAATCAAGCGGCAACGGCGATGTGCCCTGTAGGGCAGTGTCACCGGGATAACACGTGAGGCGATTTACCGATTGGATTAAACGCGCGAGGGTTGAAAGAAGTTCCGTCCTCCGCGATTGAACAGGAAGTTGATCGGTAAGGAGCTGTTTATGAGTGCCTTCAGATTGGTTTGGTTGGCCGCCGTCACCGTTGCCGCGATTTCCGCTTATGAGGTCGTCGGGCCGCATCTGCCTGCGGTCTGCGGTGAAAACGCCAGTTCCGGTAATCCGGCCTGCACCGTCTCGAAGAACTAGGGGCGGACCAGCCCAGACGATCGAAGGGGGCCTCGCGGCCCCCTTCATCCGTTTCGTGATCCGTCGGCGCAGGCTCAGTGCGCCATGAAGACGGGCACCTCCGTGCCTTCCAGCATCGCCCGCGTCGCGCCGCCGAGGATCGCCTCGCGGAAGCGCGAATGACCGTAGGCGCCCATCACCAGAAGGTCGGCGTTCTGGTCGCGCAGGTGCCGCTTGAGGACGTCCGACACCAGCGGCATCGTCTTGGCCAGCACCGACACCTCGGTGCGGATGCCGTGCCGGGTCAGCATCTGGCTGAGCGGCCCACCGGGGTCCGACCGTTCCGGCCCGTGCTGGGGCGGATCGACCACGACGATGTTCACCGTGTCCGCCGCGGTCAGCATCGGCAGCGCCCGGCGGATCGCGGTGAGCGACTCGTTCGACTGGTTCCACGCGATGACCACGCGCTTGCCGAGGCTGCCGCCCAGGCCGACCGCGGGCACCACGAGCACCGGGGCCCGGCCGTCGAACATCGCCGCCTCGACCACGGCCTCGTCCTCCTGGCCGCAGGTCGGACCGTAGGGCAGAGGCTGGATCACGAGGTCGGAAAAGCGCGCATGCAGGGCGACGATCGCCCCCAACCCGCCGATCTGCGCCACCGCCGAGTCGACGCCCCAGCGGATCCCCTCTCTCTCGAGGATGCTCCGCGCCTTCGCCTCCAGTTCTTCGGCGTCGGATTTCGCGCGGTCGATCAGTTCCTGCTGCAACATCACCGTGGCGCCGGCGTAGTAATAGCCGGCCTGGGTGCGGTCGATCCCGAGGCACAGCACATCGAGATGTGCATCCTCGCGCCGCGCGATCTCGACCGCCGCCGCCAGCGCATGGTCGGCACCGGCGAGCGAGGTCAGCACTGTTAACAAAGTCTTATACGCCATCGCGTCATCCTCCGCGCGTTTGGACCGCCCTGCACCGCGATGGGCCGGGGCCGTTGTCTGCGACGATATCGCACAGCGTTCGCTGAAGCATTGACCAAGATCAAACTCGATCTCACGGTTATACACGGGAGCTCACGAAAGGTTGACATGGATCAAGGCGACCGATCCGTCCGGGGGGCAAGAAGCGATCAGTCGTAAAGAGCCCGCCGGTCCGTCCGGGCAGGTGAGGTCAAGACAAAGGGACGCACGATGTGGGACTATATCAAACTGGCCGTGCTGGCCGTGATCGCGCTGTTTGCCGCGATCGCCGCCAACTACGGCCATGATCTTGCCTACCAGGTGCACGCTGTCCTGATCATGGTCGTCGCAGCGGCCATGTTCATCTTCAGCCTGCGCCGGACGGGGGATATCCGGGTACCCGCGCCCGCGAACGAATATTTCGACAGCGTGGTGCGGGCGGGCGTGATCGCGACCGCCTTCTGGGGCGTCGTCGGCTTTGCCGCCGGTGTCTTCATCGCCAGCCAGCTGGCCTTTCCCTCGCTCAACTTCGAATGGGCCGAGGGGTACATGAACTTCGGCAGGCTTCGGCCGTTGCACACCTCGGCGGTGATCTTCGCCTTCGGGGGCAATGCGCTGATCGCGACCTCGTTCTACGTCGTGCAACGCACCTCGGCGGCGCGTCTCTGGGGCGGCAATGCCGCCTGGTTCGTGTTCTGGGGCTACAACCTGTTCATCGTGCTGGCGGCGACCGGCTACATCCTGGGCGCCACCCAGTCGAAGGAATACGCCGAGCCGGAATGGTATGTCGACCTGTGGCTGACGATCGTCTGGCTGGTCTACCTTGCCGTCTTCCTGGGCACGATCATCAAGCGCCGCGAAAAGCACATCTACGTCGCGAACTGGTTCTACCTGAGCTTCATCGTGACAGTGGCCATGCTGCACGTCTTCAACAATCTGGCGATCCCCGTCTCGATCTTCGGGTCCAAGTCGGTGCAGGTCTTCTCGGGCGTGCAGGACGCGATGACGCAGTGGTGGTATGGCCACAACGCGGTGGGCTTCTTCCTGACCGCCGGGTTTCTCGGCATGATGTACTACTTCGTCCCGAAGCAGGCGGAGCGCCCGGTCTATTCCTACAAGCTCTCGATCATCCACTTCTGGGCGCTGATCTTCCTGTATATCTGGGCAGGCCCCCACCACCTGCACTACACCGCGCTTCCCGACTGGGCCTCGACGCTGGGGATGATCTTCTCGGTCATGCTGTGGATGCCGTCGTGGGGTGGCATGATCAACGGCCTGATGACGCTGTCGGGCGCCTGGGACAAGCTGCGCACCGATCCGATCATCCGCATGATGGTGATCTCGGTGGGCTTTTACGGCATGTCGACCTTCGAGGGGCCGATGATGTCGATCCGCGCGGTCAACTCGCTTTCCCACTACACCGACTGGACGATCGGCCACGTGCATTCCGGCGCGCTGGGCTGGAATGGCATGATCACCTTCGGCGCGCTCTACTTCCTCGTGCCGCGGCTGTGGCACCGCGAGCGGCTCTACTCGCTCAGTCTCGTCAGCTGGCACTTCTGGCTCGCGACGATCGGGATCATTCTCTACGCCGCCTCGATGTGGGTCACCGGCATCATGGAAGGTCTGATGTGGCGCGAGGTCGACGCGAACGGCTTCCTCGTGAACTCCTTCGCCGACACCGTGGCCGCCAAGTTCCCGATGTATGTGGTTCGTGCGCTGGGTGGGGGCATGTACCTGACCGGTGCGATCATCATGTGCTTCAACCTGTGGAAGACGGTCACCGCCGGGGCCCCCAAGGCCTACAGCACCGCCGTGCCGGCGGAATGACGGGAAACGACAATGGCTTTTCTTGACAAACACAAGGCGATCGAGACCAACGCGACACTTCTGCTGGTGCTGGCGTTCCTCGTGGTGACCATCGGCGGCCTGGTGGAGATCGTTCCGCTGTTCTACCTGAAGAACACGATCGAGAAGGTGGAGGGGGTGCGCCCCTACACCCCGCTCGAGCTGGCCGGGCGCAACATCTACATCCGCGAGGGCTGCTACGTCTGCCACAGCCAGATGATCCGACCGATGCGCGACGAGGTGGAGCGTTACGGCCATTACTCGCTGGCGGCGGAATCGATGTACGACCACCCGTTCCAGTGGGGGTCGAAGCGGACGGGGCCCGACCTTGCCCGCGTCGGCGGCCGCTATTCGGACGCGTGGCATGTCGATCACCTGACCAACCCGCAGTCGGTGGTGCCTGAATCGGTGATGCCCAAGTACGGCTTTCTCAAGAGCCGCATGATCGAGGGCACCTACATCAAGGACACGATGTGGACCAACCGCGTCGTCGGCGTGCCCTACACCGACGACATGCTGTCGAACGCGGTCGCCGACTTCACCGCCCAGGCGGATCCCGAGGCCGATGTCGACGGCCTCAGGGCGCGCTACGGCGAAAAGGTGAAGGTCGCGAATTTCGACGGTCAGCCCGGGCTGAGCGAAATGGACGCGCTGATCGCCTACCTTCAGGTGCTGGGCACGATGGTCGACTTCTCGACCTTCACCCCGGACGCGAGCCGATAGGGGAGGGGCATGAGTACATACGACACCCTTCGGCATTTCGCGGACAGCTGGATGCTTCTGCTCCTCGTGCTGATCTTCCTCGGCGTCATCGTCTGGGCCTTCCGTCCGGGCAGCCGAGGCGACCAGCGCGATGCCGCGACGTCGATTTTCCGCAACGAGGACAGACCCGCCCGTGACGGCCGCGAGGCCGCCGGGAAGGAGGCGAGAAAATGAGCGACAACCTTCATACCAACCGCAAGCCGGGCGATCCCGAGACGACCGGCCACAGCTGGGACGGGATCGAGGAATTCAACAACCCGATGCCGCGCTGGTGGGTCTATGTCTTCTACCTCTGCATCGCGTTTGCGCTGATCTACTCGGTGCTGTACCCGGCCTGGCCGCTGGTCAACAGGGCGACGCCGGGGATCCTGGGCTGGTCGACGCGCGGCGACGTCAAGGCGGAGATGACCGCCTGGCACGACCAGAACAAGGCAATCCAGGCGAAGCTCGTGGCGACGCCGCTGGCCGAGATAAAGGCCGACCCGGCGCTGGCGCAATTCGCGACCAATGCCGGCGGGGCGGTGTTCCGCACCTGGTGCGCGCAGTGCCACGGCTCCGGCGCGGCGGGCAACAAGGGCTTCCCGAACCTTCTGGATGACGACTGGCTCTGGGGCGGCACGTTGCAGGATATCCATTTCACCGTGACTCACGGGGTGCGGAACGCGGATGACGGTGATGCGCGCTATTCGCAGATGCCGGCCTTCGGCAAGGACGGGATCCTCGACCAGACGCAGATCCGCGACGTCGTGCAATACGTCATGTCGCTGTCCAACGCCGCGACCGACCCGAAGGCGGCCGAGGCGGGCAAGACCGTGTTCGCCGAGAACTGCGCGGCCTGCCATGGCGAAAACGCCAAGGGCGACAGGACGCAGGGCGCGCCGAACCTGACCGACGCGATCTGGCTGTATGGCGGCGATCGCAAGACCCTGACCGAGACGGTGACCAATGCCCGCTTCGGCGTGATGCCGGCCTGGGGCAAGCGGCTGTCGGACGCGGATATTCAGGCGGTGACCTATTACGTCCACAGCCTCGGCGGCGGCGAATAATCCTGCCGGAGAGGCCGCGCAAAGGGAAGGCCCGGGACGGATCCCGGGCCTTCCTGCCATGTGGGCCGCCTGTGCGGCGGGTCAGTCGTTGCCGTCGGCGGGGGCATCGCTCCGCCGTTGGCGCCAGAACCGAAGGTCGGCCCGGCGGCGCGCGGCCCTGGCGGCGTCGCGCCCGTAGAGACGGCGGCGGCGGTCGTCGTCGATCCACTCCCGCTCGGGGTCGTGACTGGCGGGGGTCTCGATCGTGCCACGGACCCGCCGATCCTGGCGGAAGCGGTCGGTCCGGGCGGCGATCATGTACGTTTCTCCAAGAATTCCCAACATGACAATCTCCTGTGATCCGTGTTTCCATGCTT
Source organism: Acidimangrovimonas sediminis (assembly GCF_002871005.1). GTDB lineage: Bacteria > Pseudomonadota > Alphaproteobacteria > Rhodobacterales > Rhodobacteraceae > Acidimangrovimonas > Acidimangrovimonas sediminis. Next base: position 30,060 of record NZ_PHSN01000022.1, on the reverse strand, counting down.
GGATAATTGGGAATCCTGCGTCAGGATGCGAGTCAGCAATTCTGTAGATCCGTAAGGCTTTCTTACATGATATCTTGGCGTGACCTGCCCCCCCTGACGGCGCTTCGCGCCTTTGCCGCCTTTGCCGAAAGCGGTTCTGTCGTGGCGGCGGGGGCGCAGCTGAACGTCAGCCATGCCGCTGTCAGCCAGCAGCTTCGCGCGCTCGAGCAGCATATGGGTCTTGCCTTGCTGCGCCGGCGGGGGCGGGAGCTTGTGCTGACGTCCGAGGGGCGCGAGCTTGCCGCCGCGCTTACGGAAGGCTTCGGCCATATCGCGGACAGTGTCGCCGCGCTGACCGGGGCCGAGGCGGAGCGGCCGCTGAGGATCACCACCACGCCCGGTTTTGCCGCGAGTTGGCTGATGCCGCGGATCGCCGATTTTCGCGACCGGCACCCCGAGATCGACGTGGTGATCGACCCGACCGGAACCATACAGACGCTGGGCCCGGGCGGTTTCGACCTCGCGCTGCGGTACGGGGCGGGGGAATGGCCTTGCTGCGAATCGCTCCTGCTGGTCGATTCCGACGTGGTGGTGGTGGCCGCGCCCGCCCTGGTCGGCGACAGGCAGGTCGACGGGATCGCCGACCTCGCCGATCTGCCGTGGATGCAGGAGCTGGGCACGAGCGAGGCCAGCGATTTCCTCGCGGCGCACGGGGTGGCCGGGCGCGCGCAGCGGGGGATGACCTCGCTTCCCGGCAACATGATGATCGACGCGGCGCGCGACGGCCTGGCGGTCGCGGTGATCGCGCGGGCCTTCGTGGCGGCCGACATCGCCGCGGGCCGGCTGCGCGAGCTTTATGCCGACAACCGCAAGAAGGGCTATTTCCTGGTCACGCCCGAGGGTGTGCTGCGCCCGCCAGCCCGTGCCTTCGCGCAGTGGGCGCGTCGCCAGGTTGCCGCGGAACAGGGGGGGGCGGATGTCCCCGGAACCCTACTGAAGAAAAGTTGAACGCACCTACCCGAATTGACACAGGTCAATGCGACTCGGGCGATTCGGGGCCATGAAGGGGATGGCTCTGGTCAAGGGCCTGCACCGGCACCCCGTCCTGTTCGCGCGTTTCCTGGGGGTGCCGGTGCCAATACCTCCGGCGTCGTGTCCACTGGCACGACGCCTTTTTCTTTGCGTCCTGGACGCAGTTGCGGCCGCTGCGTGGGGCGCGCCGGGGCGGGGCGATAAGACACATTGTTGATGCAGGTCAAAGCGCCTAGATCCGGGGCGTCAGATAACGCTTTTGCGATATTTCGTGATCAGCCCGGAGACCTGCCGTTGACCGCCCCCGACACCACCACAGATCCCCTCTACACGGCGCGGGAGCCGATCTTTCCCAGGCGGGTGCGCGGAACCTTCCGCAACTTGAAATGGGTGATCATGGTGGTCACGCTGGGGATCTACTATGTCACGCCCTGGATCCGTTGGGACCGCGGTCCCAGCCTGCCCGATCAGGCGGTGCTGATCGACCTTGCCAATCGCCGGTTCTTCTTCTTCTGGATCGAGATCTGGCCGCATGAATTCTACTTCGTCGCGGGCCTTCTGATCATGGCGGGGCTGGGGCTTTTCCTGTTTACCTCGGCGCTGGGGCGGGTCTGGTGCGGCTACACCTGCCCGCAAACGGTGTGGACGGACCTCTTCATCCTGGTCGAGCGCTGGATCGAGGGCGACCGCAACAACCGCCTGCGCCTGCACCGGCAGAAGATGAACGCGCACAAGCTTCGGCTGCGGCTGACGAAGTGGGTGGCGTGGCTCCTGATCGGGCTGGCGACCGGGGGGGCCTGGGTCTTCTACTTCGCCGATGCACCGACTCTGCTGGTCAACCTTGTCACGCTGCAGGCGCCGGCGGTGGCCTACCTCACATTGGCGGTGCTGACCTTCACCACCTTCGCCTTCGGCGGCTTCGCGCGGGAACAGATCTGCATCTACGCCTGCCCCTGGCCCCGGATCCAGGCGGCGATGATGGATGAGGACACGATCACCGTGGCCTACCGCGAATGGCGGGGCGAACCGCGCGCCAAGGGCAAGAACCGGCGCCGCGCCGAGATGCAGGAACGCGTGGCGCGGGCCGAGGCCGAGGTGGCGGCGGCCGGGCCGAAGCAGGGCGGGTCGCCCTTCGTGCCGATGCCGGGGATGCCCAAGGGCGTGGGCGGCGAGATCCCGGCGAAGGACAGCCTTGGCGATTGCATCGACTGCAACGCCTGCGTCAACGTCTGCCCGATGGGGATCGACATCCGCGACGGCCAGCAGATGGCCTGTATCACCTGTGCGCTGTGCATCGACGCCTGCGACGAGGTGATGGAAAAGATCGGCAAGCCGCGCGGGCTGATCGGCTACATGGCCCTGACCGACGAAAAGCTGGAACGCGCGGGCGGTCATCCGCGTCGCATCTGGAAGCACATCTTCCGCCCGCGCACCATTCTCTATACCGCGCTGTGGTCGGCGGTGGGGGTGGGCCTGCTCGTGGCGCTGTTCCTGCGCCAGCCGATCGGCCTGACCGTCGCCCCGGTGCGCAACCCGATCTACGTCACGATGTCCGACGGCTCGATCCGCAACACCTACGACGTGCGGCTGCGCAACATGCAGCACGGCGCAAGACCGTTCGAGATCAGCATGGACCCGGTGCCCGGCCTGACCATGACGCTTGAGGGGACCGAGGGCGCGACCGTCTCTGTCCCGGCGGACGAGACCCGGCTTCAGCGCGTCTACATCACCGCCGCGCCTGGCTCGGCCCCCGCGGCGGCAGAGCGCACGCCCGTCAGGGTCTGGGTCGACGACGCGAACGGCGCCGACCGCGTCAAGGATGACACCGTGTTCTTCGGAAAGGGCAAGTAGATGGCCGAGATCACCGGACGCCACGTTCTGGCGGGCTTCGTCGGGGCCTTCGGCATCATCATCGCGGTCAACGTGGTGATGGCCTACCAGGCGGTCCACACCTTCCCGGGGCTGGAGGTCGAGAACGGCTATGTCGAAAGCCAGACCTTCGACCGCGACCAGAAAGCCCAGAAGGCGCTGGGGTGGGGCCTGAAGCTTGGCTATGCCGGCAAGGTGCTTTCCCTGGGCTTCGATCGCGGCGAGGACCCGATCGCCGATGTCGCTTCGCTTGACGTGCTGGTGGGCCGGCCGACCGAGGCGCGCGAGGACAAGCACCCCGTCTTCTCTCGCAATGGCGACGTGTTCTCGGCACCGCTGGACCTGCACAAGGGCAAGTGGATGGTCGTGGTGCAGGCGCGCGCCACCGATGGCACGCGGTTCCGACAAAGGCTGTCTCTGAACGTGACGAACTAGCCCCTTCCCCCCTCATCCCAGCCCCGGAACGCCTTCCCGATGACCGCCGCCGCCCGCCCTTCCGCCTCAGCCTGCCCCGCCTGCGCCGCCGTGCCGGCGGCCGAGGCCCTGGCCGCGCCGGCGGCACAGGCGGCGCCTCTGATGCTGTCGCTGCCCACGGCGCATTGCGCGGTCTGCATGTCGACGGTGGAGCGGGGTCTCGGCGCGGTGCCGGGGGTGCGCTCGGCCCGGGTGAACCTGACTCTCAAACGCGTCTCGGTCGAGGCCGAGCCGGAGGTGACCGCCGATCAATTGATCGCCGTCCTCGACGGTCTCGGGTACGAGGCGCACGAACTGGATGCCGGGTCGCTGAACACGACCGAGACCGACCGGCGCGGGCGGGACCTGCTGATGCGGCTGGGCGTCGCGGGCTTCGCGATGATGAACGTCATGATTCTGTCGATCGCGGTCTGGTCGGGGGCCGAGGCCGAGACGCGCGACATGTTCCACTGGCTGTCCGCCGCGATCGCGCTGCCGACAGTGGTCTTCGCGGGGCAGCCGTTCTTTCGAAACGCCTGGGTCGCGCTCAGGGCCGGGCGGCTGGGGATGGACGTGCCGATCACGCTGGCCATCCTGCTGGCCGCGGGCCTTTCGCTTTATGAGACGATCGAGGGCGGGCGGCATGCCTATTTCGACGCGGCGGTCTCGCTCACCTTCTTCTTGCTGGCGGGGCGCTACCTCGATTTCCGGACCCGGGCGGTGGCGCGGTCGGCGGCCGAGGAGCTGGCCGCGCTGGAAGTGCCGCGCGCCAGCCGGCTGCAGGACGGGGACGAGGTGACCGTGCCCATCGCCGAGCTTCGCGTGGGCGATCTGGTGCGCGTCCGTCCCGGCGCGCGGATGCCGGCGGACGGCGTGGTGACGGAGGGCAGGTCGGAGCTGGACCGGTCGCTTCTGACGGGCGAGAGCCTGCCCGTCCCCGCGGGCCCGGGCAGCACCGTCAGCGCGGGCGAGGTCAACCTGACCGGCCCGCTGACCCTGCGGGTGACGGCGGCGGGGCGGGACAGCGCGTTGCAGCGGATGGCCGACCTCGTCGCGGTCGCGGAGAGCGGGCGCAACCGCTACACCTCGCTTGCCGACCGGGCGGCGCGGATCTATGCGCCGGGGGTGCATCTCTTGTCGCTGGCGGCGTTCCTCGGCTGGCTCTGGGTCTCGGGCGGAGATGTGCGGCTGGCGGTGAACATCGCGGTTGCGGTGCTGATCATCACCTGCCCCTGCGCCCTTGGCCTCGCGGTACCTGCGGTGGTGACGGCGGCCTCGGGGCGGCTGTTCCGCCGGGGGCTCCTCATCAAGGACGGCACCGCGCTGGAACGGCTGGCCGAGGTCGACACTGTGGTGTTCGACAAGACCGGCACGCTGACAATGGGAACCCCTGTCCTGCGGAACCTGCACGATCACTCCCGCGCGGATCTGGAGATCGCGGCGGCGCTGGCCGGGGCCTCCGCCCATCCCCTTGCCCGGGCCCTGGCCGATGCGGCCGCGGCGGAAGGGGTGGGCCCTGCGCCGCTCTCGGATCTGCGCGAGGTGCCGGGACGGGGGATCGAGGGGCTGTGGCAGGGGCGCCGGGTGCGTCTGGGCCGGGCGGAATGGCTGGGCGCAGAGCCGGTGGCGGCGACCGCGACCTGGCTCGATACCGGGGAGGGCGCGCCGCGCGCCTTCACCTTTGCCGACCGCCTGCGGCCCGGGGCCGAGGCGGCGGTGGCGGCGCTGAAGGCGCAGGGCAAGCGGGTGCTGCTGATTTCGGGCGATACCGAGGCGTCGGTGGCCGATCTGGCCGCGCGGCTGGGAATCGCGGAATGGACCGCCGGCGCGCTGCCAAAGCAGAAGGCCGCGCGGGTCGCCGCGCTGGCGGGGCAGGGGGCGCGGGTGCTGATGGTGGGCGACGGCCTCAATGACACCGCAGCGCTGGCGGCGGCCCATGTTTCGATCTCGCCGGCCTCGGCGCTGGACGCGGCGCGGGTGGCCTCGGACATCGTGCTGCTGGGGCAGGACATGGCGCCGATCGCGGAGGCGGCGCAGGTCGCGCGCCGGGCGGTGCGGCGGATCAAGGAGAATTTCGGCGTGTCGCTTGCCTACAACCTGATTGCCGTGCCGGTCGCGATCCTGGGGCTGGCGACACCGCTGGCGGCGGCCCTTGCGATGTCGGCCTCGTCGATTACCGTGTCTTTGAATGCGCTGAGGCTTCGCTGATCCGATGGACGTCCTTGCCTACCTGATCCCGATCTCGCTGCTGCTCGGCGGCATCGGCCTCGCGGGGTTCTTCTGGACCCTGCGAAAGGGTCAGTACGACGATCCGGAGGGCGATGCGCGGCGGATCCTGTCGGACGAATGGGACGACCGGCCGAAGCCCTGAGGCGGAGAGGCCGGGGGGCCAGCCCCCCGGACCCCCCGGGATATTTCCGCTCAGAAGAAGATCAGATCAGCGTTGTCGTGACGGCGCCGAGGCCGTCGATGGCGACGGTGCAGGCCTGGCCTTTCGCGATCGGGCCGACGCCGGCGGGGGTGCCGGTCATGATCAGGTCGCCGGGCTGCAATTCGACGAGGCCGGAGAGATAGGCGATCACGTCGGCCACCGGCCAGATCATCTGGTCGAGGGTGCTTTCCTGCGTGACGGCGCCGTCCACCGTGCAGGTGATCCGGGCCGTGCCCGGGGGATGGCCATGTTCCGCGACGGCGTAGAGCGCGCCGCAGGGGGCCGAGCGGTCGAAGCCCTTCGACATGTCCCAGGGGCGGCGCATTTCCTTGGCCTTGTTCTGCATGTCGCGGCGGGTGAGGTCGTTGCCCGCGCCGTAGCCCCAGACATGGGACAGCGCGTCGGCCGCCGCGATGTCGCGACCGCCGGTGCCGATGGCGACGACCAGTTCGGCCTCGTGGTGGAGGTTCTCCGTCTGGGGAGGGTAGGCGATTTCGGCCCCGTCCCCGATCACCGCGTCGCCCGGCTTGGTGAAGAAGAAGGGCGGTTCGCGGTCGGGATCGTGGCCCATCTCGCGGGCGTGGTCGGCGTAGTTGCGCCCGACGCAGAAGATCCGGCGCACCGGGAAGCGGGCGTCCGAGCCGGCGATGGCAAGGCTGGGCTGGGCGGGCGCGGGAATGGCGAATTCGGTCATCGGGGGTCCTCCTGTCGCCTCTATGCGCCCGCGGGCGGGCAAGGGCAATGGCCTGCCGGTCGCCGTCGCCCGATCAGGGCGCCAGCGAGAAGCACTGGATCCCGCGCGCCTGCAGCCGCGAACAGGCCAGGTCGGCCTGATCCTGCGTCAGCCCCATGAAGTTCGCGTCGAACCCGTTCGGGCGCCGCACCACCTTGCGCAGCCCGTCGGAGAGGGCGCTGCTTTCGGCCAGCGCAGTGCGCAGGAGGGCCTTCTCGGCGACGAAGGCCGAGGGGAAGCGGCCGACGTTGATGCCCCAGTTGCGGCCGCCCGAGGTGGACATGCGGGTGACGACCTCGGGCCGGGCCTCGGGCTTGGGCACTTCGCGCGGGGCGATAGAGGCGAAGACCACGCCCGAATCCGCCTTTGCATCCTTGCCGACAGGGGCCTTGGAGGCGGTCACCGGGGCGGCGGCGTCGGCCGAGGTCGGCTCTACCTGTTCTATCGGCGCCGTGGCGGCCGAGGCGACGGTGAGCGCGCCGCCACCTGCCGCGGTCTCGGCTGCGGCCGAGGCCCTTGCGGCGTCGGTCGAGGGCACGATGGCGGTGGGGGTGGCCGTCGCCACGAGGTCGGCCGGGCGCGGCGGCGGCGGCAGGTCGGGCGCGCCGTCGGTGCCGATATCCGTCCGGTCGGCGACCGGGTCGGCGCGTTCGACGGGCAGCGCGGCCGCGGCGACCTGGACCGGTGCGGCCCCCGGGCGACGCGCCGGCTTGATCGGGCTGTCCGCCGGGGCAAGCGCGGCGGTCTCGGCGGCCGTCTCGGCGGCGGGCGCCGGGGTGGCGCCGTCCGCGACCCTGTCGAGCGTGTTGGAGATATTATCCTGGATCGCGGCCATCAGCGCGGGCGAGGGCGAGTGTGCCGCACCCGGGCGCGGTTCGGGCCGCGGGCTGGAGTCGACGCGGGTGCTGTCGGTATCGTCGGCCAGCGCGATCCGCGTGGCCGAGGAATGCGCGGTGTAGAGCGCGGCGATCCGGTCGAGATTCGGCTTCTTCGGCTTCTGAAGCGCGACGTGGGCCGGGGCGCGCTTGAAGCCCAGGTCGAGGAGTTCCGCCATCTTGGCGTTGCGCTCGGCGGTCGAGGTGCCGCCGAATTCCGCCGCGATGATCCGCTTTCCGCCGCGTTCGGCCGAGGCGACGAGGTTGAAGCCCGAAGCGTAGGTGTAGCCGGTCTTGATCCCGTCGGCGCCGCGGTAGGCGTTCAGGAACTTGCGGTTGGTCGAATAGACCTCGGCCACGCCGGCATAGGTCGAGCGGCGCGAGAAGATGTTGTAGAACTGCGGGAAGTCGTAGAACAGGTGGCGGCCGATGATCGCCATGTCATGCGCCGAGGACAGGTGCCCCTTGAGGGTCAGCCCGTTCGGGTTCTCGAAGTGCGAATCGTCCATCCCCAGCTTCTTTGCGGTGGCGTTCATGCGCTTTGCGAACTCGGTCACGTTGCCCGCGATCGCGTCGCCGATCGCCCAGGCCGCGTCGTTTGCCGATTTCACCGCCGCCGCGCGGATCAGGTAGCGCAGCTTGATCTTCTGCCCGGGGCGCAGCCCGAGATGCGAGGGCGGCTGGCTTGCCGCGGCCTTCGAGACGGTGACCACCGTGTCGAGGCTGATCTCGCCGCGCTCGATCGCGTCGAAGCAGATGTAGAGCGTCAGCATCTTGGTGAGCGAGGCCGGGTGCAGCCGCGCGTCGGCGTTCTTCTGGTAGAGAACCTCGCCGGTTCGCGCATCCATCACGTAAGCGGCGTAGGGGGCCGCCTTCGCGCCCGCCGCCCATAGCATGAGACCGCAGGTCAGACCTGCACACCATCCGAAATCACGGAGAATCCGCCCGATACGCGTTGCCACGTCACTGCCCTTCTGTCTGCCTCGTGCCCCCGTCTTCTGCGGGGATCATCTTGCTGCTTCGTTACACGATAGCACGGGCCAGCGGTTCCCGAAAGCCCCGTGTTTCAAAGACTTTCGCGACGATTCTCACGATCCGCGAGGCATATGTTGCGGCGCCTCACGGCGCGGCCCCCCCGATCTGGCCCTGCCCGCGCGGAACCGTCGCGGAAGGGTGCCCTCAGGCGAGGTCGGCCACCAGCCCGGGCAGGGCGCCGAGGTCGGCCAGTTCGCGAAACCGCGGATGCTCGGCCGGGGTCTCGGCATGCTCGAAGGCCCAGGTCAGGTCATGCGGCACGTAGACCCCCCAGCCGCCGGCCTCGAGCGCCGGGATCACGTCGGATTTCAACGAGTTGCCGACCATCATCGCCTGTCCCGGGCCCTCGCCGTGGCGGGCGAAGATCTCGGCGTAGACCGCCGCGGTCTTGTTCGACACGATCTCGACCCCGTCGAAGAGATCGCCCAGCCCCGATTGCGCCAGCTTGCGCTCCTGGTCCAGCAGATCGCCCTTGGTGATCAGGATCACCCGGTGCGTCCCCGCCAGCGCCTCGACCGCCGCGCGCGCCTCGGGCAAGAGCTCGATCGGATGGATCAGCATCTCCTGCCCGGCGGCGATGATCTCGGCGATGACCGAGGCCGGCACCCGCGCCTCGGTCACCTCGATGGCCGTCTCGATCATCGACAGGGTGAAGCCCTTGATGCCGAACCCGTACCGCCCGACGTTGCGCCGCTCGGCCGCGAGAAGCCGCTCCTCCAGATGCGCGGGCGCGGCATGGTCGGCCAGCAATTCGGCAAAGCGGTCCTGCGTCATGCGGAAGAACTGCTCGTTCTGCCACAGCGTGTCGTCCGCGTCGAAGCCGATCGTCGTCACCCGTGCCATGCGCTCTCCTCTTTCTGCTCTCAAATATCCCGGGGGAGTCGCGCCCCTTGGGGCGCGGCGGGGGCAGCGCCCCCTTTCCTCACGGCCATTTCGCCACCGGCGGCAGGCTCATCAGCACCGCGTTCGCGTCGTGGCCGGTGGCCAGGCCGAACTTGGTGCCCCGGTCGTAGACGAGGTTGTACTCGGCATAAAGCCCGCGGTGGATCGCCTGGGTCTCGCGGTCGGCCTCGGTCCAGGGCATGTCGCGCCGGGTGCGGGTGACGCCCAGGAAGGCCGGCAGGAAGGCGCGGCCCACGTCCTGGGTGAAGGCAAAGTCGCTGTCCCAGTCGCCGGTGTTCAGGTCGTCGTAGAAGATGCCGCCGACGCCGCGCGCCCGGCCGCGGTGGGGGATGAAGAAATACTCGTCGGCCCAGGCCTTGAAGCCGGGGTAGTAATCGGTGCTGTGGCGATCGCAATGCTCGCGCAGGACGCCGTGGAAGAAGGCCGTGTCCTCCTCGTACTCGATGCAGGGGTTGAGGTCGGCCCCGCCGCCGAACCACCAGGCGTGCGGGGTCCAGAACATCCGCGTGTTCATGTGCACCGCAGGGGTGTGCGGGTTCTGCATATGCGCGACCAGGCTGATGCCGGAGGCCCAGAAGGTCGGGTCCGCCTCGATCCCCGGCACGCCGCGGGCGGCCATGGCCTTCTGCGCCGCCTCGCCCAGCGTGCCGTGCACGGCCGAGACGTTGACGCCCACCTTCTCGAACACGCGGCCGCCGCGCATCACGCTCATCAGCCCGCCGCCGGCGTCCGAGCCGTCGTCGGAGGTGCGTTTCGTCGGCGTCACCTCGAAGCGGCCGGGGGGGAGGGCGGCGAAGGGGCCCTTCTCCTGTTCATCCTCCAGCGCCTCGAAGGCCGCGACGATCTCGTCGCGCAGCGCGCGGAACCAGTCGGCGGCACGGGCCTTGCGGGTGTCGAAATCCTCGGTCATCGGGGCTCCTCTGGCATCGGGCGGCGCGGGATCGGATCGGCGGCGCCACGGCGCGCCGAACATAGGCCGCAGGACGCGCCGCGCAAGGGCGGATGCGGGAAGGGTGGGGCCGGCGTCGCGCAAACGGTCTTCCCCTTCCGGTGCGGAGTGAACAGATTGGCACTTCGTGGCGTTGACCCTGGAACCAGGCGCCGCCCGGGGGCCTTTCGGGGCCAGGCCACCAAGGAGGGACAATGCCCCATTCGATCGACGCCCTACTGCCCTCGCTGCAGTCACTGGGGATCTGGACCTACTGGATCGTGGGCGCGGCCTCGATGCTTGAGGCGTTCTTCCTGACCGGGGTGATCGTGCCCGGTACGCTGGTCGTCGATGCGGCGGGGATCCTCGCGCAGCGCGGGTATGTCGGGTTCTTCGACATGACGTGGTTCGTGGCGATCGGGTCGATCCTCGGCAACGAGATGGGCTTCTGGGTCGGGCGATGGGGCAGCGGGCCGCTGTTTCGCCGCTTCGATCCCGACAGTTCCAAGGCGTTCCGCAAGGCGCGCGACCTGTGCGACAGGCGCGGAGGCCTTGCGCTGGTGGTGGGGCGGTTCCTCGGGCCGGTCTCGGGCTTCGTGCCGCTGGCCGCAGCACTGGCAGGGATGGAGCCGCGGCGGTTCCGGATCTGGAACGTCGTGGGCTCTGTGCCCTATGCCCTCGGCCACCTCGCCTTCGGCTATTTCTTCGGTGACATCCTTGCCCGGCTCGGCCCGGCGACCACCCGGATCGCGATCTTCGTCGCCGCCGCCGCGGTGCTGCTGGCGGTGCTGATCTACGTCGTCGTCAAGCTGGAGCGCAACCTGCCTGCGCTGCTGTCGATCGGAGGCTCCTACCTCGCCGCGCTGGGAGAGCGGCCGAAGATCCGCGCCTGGCGCGACCGTCACCCTGCGACCGTCGCCTTTCTGGCCGCAAGGGTCGATCGCGGCCGCTTCCTCGGGCTGCCGGCGACGCTGATCGCGGTGGCCTTCGTCTACGTGCTGACCGTCTACCTCGACACGGTGTTCGACTTCCTCGGCTCGGCAAGCGTGGTGCAGATGGACCGGAACGTCGCCGCGCTGATGCACCTGTTCCGCAACCCGCTGCTGATCCACCTTGCGGCCTATGTCACCGCGTTCGGGATCTGGCAGGCGGTGACGCTGGTCCTGGTGGCGACCGTCGCCTCGCTCTGGCTGGCCGGGCGGGGGGCGCTGGCGGTGGGGATGATCACCTCGATCGTCGGCAACGTGATCACCGTGGCGATCCTGAAGATGGCGTTCCACCGCGCCCGCCCCGACCTTGCCTATTTCGTCGAGACGAGCGGCAGCTTTCCCAGCGGCCACGCCGCGATCTCGGTCGCCTGCTACGGCATGCTGGCCTATGTCGCCTGGCGGGTGCGGCTGATCGGGCCGCTGGTGGCGGCGCTTCTGGCGCTGATCGTGGCCTTCCTGATCGGGCTGAGCCGGCTCTACCTGATCGAGCATTACCTGAGCGACGTGTTGAACGGCTACCTCGTGGGCGCGATGTGGCTTCTGATCGGGGTCTCGGTCGGCGAGTGGCTGCGCAGCCGTCAGGTGCACCGATCGCTGCCCAAGCTTCTGCCGCCGGCGCCGCGCCGGGTCGCGCGCTGGGGGGCGACTGCGGTCTGGGCGGCGGCGCTGGTCGGATGCGTGGTGGTGGCGATCAGCTATCACAAGGCGCTGACCCCGCCCGCCGCACCGGAGAAGGCCGCGCCCGTGGCCGATCTGTCGACGTTCTTCGCAAGCGCCGGGTTGCCGGGGCAGATCCAGGGGATCGACGGGCGGGCCGAGGCGCCGATCAACCTCGTGCTGCTGGCCAAGGACCGTTCGGCGCTCAGCGACGCGCTGAAGGAGGCGGGGATGGTGACCACCGATTCCGCCACGCTCTCATCCCTGCTGAACGCGGTGCTGGCCGAGTTGTCGGGCAAGCCCGACCCGCGGGCACCGGCGATGCCCGCCTTCTGGAACGGCACGGCGAACCGCATGACCTGGGTACGCGCCCGGCCCGAGGACGGTGTGCACAAACGTCACCTGCTGCGGGTCTGGCCGACCGACCGGCGCGGCCCGGACGGGCGGGCGATCTTCGTTGCCAGCGCAGGCTATGCCGACGCCCAGCCCTGGGCCGCGGTGGAGGACATGGACGCCAAGGTCGATCGCGACCGTGACTGGGTGGTGCAGGCGCTGAGCGCCTCGGGGCAGGTGGCGAAGACCATGCGGGCCGCGCTGCCGAAGGGCGATGCGGCGCGCAAGGGGCGCTGGACGTCGGATGGCGCCGCGGCGGTGGTCGTGCTGAAGTGACGGCGCGGAGCGGGGCGCAAGTGGGGTGCTTTCCCTAAGGGCGCTTCCCCCATGCGGCCCGACGAGGCTAGACTGACGCCCCGGAGGAGGGGATTCGATGACCACAGCTCGCCTACAGCGCCGCAACGCCGCCCTCGGCGGGCGCCCCGCGATCGGCCTCTCGCTGATGCTGGCGCTGGCGGCCTGCGCCACGCCGCAGCAGCAATGCATCGACCGCGAGACGCGCGACCTTCAGGTCGTCAGCCGGCTGATCGCGCAGTTGGAGACCGATCTCGCCCGCGGCTACACGTTGAAGGCCCACCGGGTGCGCGATGTGCAATGGGTGCCCTGCGGTCCCTTCCCGCGGCCGCGCGACCGGCACGGGCGGCCGATCGGGCCCGACATGTGCCTTGCCGAGGTCGGGCGCACGGTGGAACGGCCGGCCGCCTTCGACATGGCGGCGGCACGCAAGGAGCTGGCGCAGCTGAAGGTCAAGCGGCGGGAGCTGGAACGGCGCGCGGGCCCCGCCATCGCCGCCTGCAGGCAGGCCTATCCTGACAAGGGCTGAGCCGGGAGTGCTGAGCCGGGAGCAGACTCCCGGAAGAAAGCTTCAGGCCAGGGCGTCAGAATACGGGGGCGAGGGCCGCGTCGACGAGGCACCGGCCGCCGTCGACCGTGAGGACCTGGCCCGTGATGAAGCCCGCACCGTCCGAGGCAAGGAACTGCGCCGCGTCGCAAAGCTCTCCGGGGGGCGCAATGCGTTCCAGCGGCGTGCGGCTGCGGATCTGGTCGCGCATCTCGGGGTGGTCCTTCAGCGCCTCCTTCAAAGACGTGCTCATGACCGACCCGAAGGCGATGCCGTTCACGCGGATCCGCTTGGGCGCCAGTGCCACGGCAAGCGAGCGGGTCATCTGGTCCACCGCCGCCGACGAGATCGAGAACGCCATCAGCTCGGGCTGGGCCCGGCGCGCGGCGATCGACGAGATGTTGACGATCGACCCGATGGTGGCGCCGTTGCCGCCCGTGCCCTCGCGCTCGGCCTGGGCGATCATGCGCTTGGCGACCATCTGCGACATGCGCAGGCTGGTCATCAGGTTCTGCTCCAGAAGCGCTTCGACCCCGTCGTCCTCGGACGAGAGCGGGTCGGCGGCGTACATCTGACGGCTGGCGTTGACCAGGATGTCCACCCGGTCGAAGGCGTCGATCGTGGCCGACAGCAGGTTCTGCAGGGTCAGCTTGTGGCGAAGGTCGCCGCCGAACATGCGGACCGGGCCTTCTTCCTTCGGCAGATCGCCGAGTTCGTTGGCGAGGCAGGACTCGTCCATGTCGGCGAACATGACGTTCGCGCCCTTCTCGACGAACTGGCGGGCGATGGCGAGGCCGATTCCCTTGGCAGCGCCCGTGACGATGGCGGTCTTGCCGGCAATGGAAAAGGACATGGCTTCCTCGATACGTTCCTGGATTTCCGGGGGTTAGTGCGCCCGCGGCCTGGCCCGCGTCATCGGACCGGTGGCGTGCAGCACCTTGAAGGCGCCGTCAGATGCGATTTCCTCGACCTCGCGGAACAGCGCCGCAAGGCTGCGCTCATAGGGCAGATTGCGGTTGGCGACAAGCCACAGCGTGCCCATGCCCGTCAGCTGACGCGCCGCCGAGGCAAGAAAGGCAAGGCCCAGGTCGGGATCGGCCGCGCGGCCCTGGTGGAACGGCGGGTTTGTCACCACCGCCTGGAACGGCGCGCCGGGCACGTCCTGCGTGGCATCGGCCCAGTGGAATTGCGCGCGCGGATCGGTGACGTTGCTGCGGGCACAGTCAAGCGCGGTCTTCTCCGCCTCGATCAGGTGCAGCTCCTCGACGCCGTCGCGGGCAAGGATGGCGCGCGAGAGATAGCCCCAGCCGGCGCCGAAATCGCCCACCCGCGCCGGCAGCTTCGCGGGCAGCGCCTCGGCCAAGAGGACAGAGCCGCGGTCGGGCCCGTCGGCCGAGAACACCCCGGGCAGGGTGACGAAATCGCCCGCGATCTTGCGCGGGGCGGCCTGCCAGTCGGCGAAGGTCGCGGCGCCGGGATTGGCGAAGGAAATCAGCTTGCCATGCGCCTTGGAAAGCGGCGCGCCGACCTCGACCCTGCCGCGCAGGTCCTTCAGCATCGAATCGATGCCATCGGTCTTCTGCCCGTCGACCCAGAGCGGGGCGCCCTCTGGCAGGCGGCGCGCGGCCTCGGCCACCAGCGCGCGGCCCTCGGCCTTGGCGCGGGGCAGGCAGACGATGGCGGCGGCGTAGCTGCCCGACGCCTCGGGCGACACCTTGAGGCCGCGGCGGGTCAGCGCATCATGATCGGGGCGGAACGACTGGATCGCGTCGATCCGGTCGCGCGGCAATGCGGAGAGGTCCTCGTCCCCCGTGGGACGGAACAGCGCGATCCGGCCCTCGGCCGGCAGCACGAGGGCGCCGGTATCCAGCGCGAGCGAAAGGCGGGCGGAGCGCATGGGCGGCCGGAACGTGCGGCCCTACTCCTTTTCCATTGTGCATTGCAGCGGGTGCTGGTGTCGGCGGGCGAAATCCATCACCTGCGCGACCTTGGTCTCGGCCACCTCGAATGAGAAAACGCCGACCACCGCGAGGCCCTTCTTGTGCACCGTCAGCATGATCTCGAAGGCCTGGGCGTGACTGAGGCCGAAGAACCGTTCCAGCACATGGACGACGAATTCCATCGGGGTGTAATCGTCGTTCAGCAGGAGCACCTTGTAGAGCGGCGGGCGCTGGGTCCTGGTCTTGGTCTCGGTCAGCAGGCCGCCTTCGCCGTCGCGTCCTCCGCCTTCACCATCCTTGCGCTCGGCCATCGAGCGGAGGGGAAGGGCGAACGGGGTCGCGATCGTCGGGTTTGTTGCCGTAAAGGTCAAGGGTGGCAGGCTCCACGGGAGTGAGAGTTGGACACGGGGGATTTCGGTTCGGCCCTCAATATAACCCGAGTCGCGTTTGAGAAAAGGGCCGCGTGCGCCGGTGCGGCGCAGGGAGGGCTGTCCGGGCGCAAAAGCGGGCCCGCCGTCAGCCCTTGGCGGCGATCAGCGAGGCGGCGCCGGCCATCACCACGGCGCTGCCGCGGTTGGTGGCGCGGATCGCGCGCGGGGACCGCAGCAACCGCCGGGCGCGGCTGGCCAGCAGCACCCAGCTCAGGTCGACCGCGATCAGCACCGCGGTCATGGTCAGGGTCAGCTCGGCCCAGCCGCCGACGTCAAGCCGCGCGAGGTCGAGGATCGTCGGCACGAGAGCGAGGTAGAACAGCATGATCTTCGGGTTGCCCAGGGTCACCGCGAAGCCGGCTGCGAACATCCGCCAGGGTTCCGCGCGCGATGGCAGGGCGGCGTCGTCGGTCTCGGCGGGCGCGCGCCACATCTTCCATGCGAGGTAGAGCAGATAGGCGACCCCGGCCCAGCGGATCGCGGCAAAGAGCGGCTGCATCCCGTGCGCGATCGCCGAGAGGCCCCAGACGGCGAGCGAAAGCCAGATCGCCTCGCCCACCCACATCGCGGCCAGGAAGGGCAGCACGTCGCGCGCCCCGCGCGACAGCACGCGGGCCACGAGCGCCGCGATCGAGGGGCCGGGCGACCCGGCGGCGACCGCCAGCGCGGCGGCAAAGATCAGAAGCGAGGTCAGGGTCATCTGCGGCCTTCGGATGGCATCGTTCCGGGGATCGGGGGCTCGCCCCAATCCGTTCCAGAATACGGCTCCCAGGACGAAAAGGCGAGGGACGGATCGGGAAAGCCCGAAAGGCCGCCCCTTATCCCCGCCTCTTCGCCGCCACCCCTAAATCCACGCCGCGATCCGCCTGCCTTTCATTGTTCCCCAAATACGCAGCTCTCCCAGCCCGCGCCGCCGCCCGGGCAGAGGCGCCCCGCGGCTCACGCGCGGCTATCCTTGGGCGAGCCGAGCACGACGTAGGAGGTGACCGAATTCACCTGCGGCAGGGCGCCCAGGATGTCGGTATGGAAGGTCTTGTAGGCCGCGATGTCGGCAACTTCGACCCGGAGCAGGTATTCGATGCCGCCGGTGATGTTGTGGCATTCGGTGACCTGTGGGGCGCGGGCCACGGCGCGTTCGAAGGCCTCGAGGGAGGACTTCGTGTGTTGCGATAGGCCGACGGCGACATAGGCGATGAAGCCCGCGCCGCGCGCCCCGGGGTCGATGCGGGCGCGATAGCCGAGGATCACGCCGCGGCGCTCCAGCTCCTGCACCCGGCGCAGGCAGGCGGAGGGCGAGAGCCCGACCCGCGCCGCGAGATCGAGGTTGGACATCCGGCCGTCGCGGCCGAGCTCGCGCAATATGTTTTCGTTGATCTGATCCAGTTCCGCCATGGATTGCGTGAATAGATGATCCGGAACGCGGATCGCAATCAAATTGCGCTTTCCGGCGCATAAGATTGCGTCTCAGTCTCAACGGGAGAGGTGACATGACCTTCCAGATCCTCGCGGCGCTTGCGCTGTTCGCACTGGTTTCGTCGATCACGCCGGGGCCGAACAATCTGATGCTGCTGGCCTCAGGGGCGAATTTCGGTGTGCTGAGGACCCTGCCGCACATGCTGGGGATCTCGCTCGGGATGGTGGTGATGGTACTGCTGCTGGGCGCCGGGCTGATGCAGGCGTTCGAGGTCTGGCCGGGGCTGCATCTTACGCTGAAACTGGCCAGCGTCGCCTACATGGCCTGGCTGGCGTGGAAGATCGCCCACGCGGCGCCGCCACCGCGGGCGGGCGAGGGCATCGGCGAAGGCGCCACGACAGGCGTCGGGGGTACGGAGCGATCGGGGGGCGCGGAGGAAGAGGCCGCGACAGGGCGGCCGATGACGCTCCTGCAGGCGATGGGCTTCCAGTGGGTGAACCCGAAGGCCTGGGCGATGATCACGGCGGCGCTGGCGGGCTACGCGCCGGCGGGCGATTTCCGAGGGGTGATCGTGGTCGCCGCGGCCTTCATGCTGGTCGGCTTCCCGTCGATCAGTTGCTGGGCCGTCCTGGGGAGACAGATGCGCCGGCTGCTGACCTCTCCGCGCCGGCTGGCGGTCTTCAACTGGACCATGGCGGCGCTTCTGCTGGCCTCGCTCTGGCCGATGCTGGCCGGGTGACGGGCGCCACCGGGACGGGGCGCCGGAAAATGGCGGGGCTCAGTTCCCCGAGCCGCCGCTTCCCGTGGTGCCCTCGGCCGGGGGTGTCTCGACCTTGGGCGCCACGCCGTCGGGCGCCGGCGCCGGGGCCGATCCCTGGCCGGTCAGCGCGCCGTTCTTCCACTCGCCCGAGGCCTGCTGACCCGTGGCGTAGTGCATCGTACCCTGGCCCTGGCGGTGGTTGTCCTTGAACATCCCCTCGTAGACGTCGCCATTGGCATAGGTGGCCTTGCCCTTCCCCGAGATCTGGCCGTCCTGCCATGCGCCTTCGTACTTGAAGCCGTCCTTCATGGTGATCGCACCCTCGCCGTCGCGTTTGCCCTGGCTGAAGTGCCCCTTGTAGACCGTGCCGTCGGGATAGGTCGCGGTGCCCTCGCCATCGCGCTGGCCGTCCTTCCATTGGCCCTCGTAGCGGTAGCCGTCGGGATAGACGGTCGTGCCCTGGCCGTCGTTGCGGCCGTTCTTGAACTCGCCCGTGTAGGTGATGCCGCTGGCATATTTCGCGGTGCCCTGGCCCGAGATGACGCCGGCCTTCCAGGCGCCCTCGTAGGTCGAGCCGTCGGTGTAGGTCATCTTGCCGGTGCCGTTCGGCACGCTGTCGGCCACGTCGCCGGTATAGGTCGAGCCGTCGGGATAGGTGATGGTGCCGGTGCCGTTCAGCTTGCCGTCCTTCCAGACCCCCTTGTAGACGTAGCCGTCCTTGGCGCGGTAGGTGCCCTGGCCATCGCGCTTGTCGTCCTTGAACCCGCCCTCATAGACGTCGCCGTTGGCGTAGCTGAGCTTGCCCTGCCCCTGGCGCTTGCCATCGACGAGTTCGCCCTCGTAGACATCGCCGTCAGGCATGGTGAGCTTGCCCGAGCCGTTGATCTGCCCGCCCTTCCAGGCGCCGGTATAGACGGTGCCGTCCTTCATGGTCAGGGTGCCCTGGCCCTGGCGCTGGCCGGCCTCCAGCTGTCCGACATAGGTCGAGCCGTCGGCATAGGTGATCTTGCCCTTGCCCTGCTTGGCGCCGTTCACCCACTGGCCGTCGTACACATAGCCGTCCGGGCCGGTCATCTTGCCGGTCCCGTCCTGCACGCCGTTCTTGAAGCCCCCGGTGTATTTTACCCCGTTGGCATAGGTCGCGGTGCCCTGGCCGGTCATCTGTCCCTTGACCCAGTCGCCGTCGTAGGTCGAGCCGTCGGCCGAGGTGATCTTGCCCTTGCCGTCGGGTTCGCCCTTGGAGAAGTGGCCGACGTAGACCGACCCGTTGGGGAATTTCGCGGTGCCCTGTCCCCTGATCTCTCCCTCGACCCACTGGCCGGTGTATTCGTATCCATTGGGCATCTTGTAGGTGCCCCGGCCGTTCTGCTTTCCGTCCTTGAAGCTGCCGGTATAGATACCGCCGTTGTCGTATTGCTTGGTGACCGGGGTCGAATCCTGTGCCCAGACGCCGAAGGGAATGGCGAAGGGCAGGGCGGTCAGTGCGGCCACGGCCGCAAGCCGCAGCGGGCTGCGCGCGCGGCCGTTCCTGGAGGCGCGGAAAGTGCGTTTCACCGGATGTCTCCCTCTTAGCCGTCGCGGTTGCGGGCGGGGCAAGCCTAAGGGAGGGCGCCCCGGTCTGACAAGCAGTCGCCGGCGCCGGGCGGGCGGAACTTCGCTGCGGACCCCGGGGTGAAGGCCTGTCGGTGCCGTGCCGATCCGGTACAGGTCCGGGCCGTGCCGCGGGTCTTTCGCCCGGCTGCGCGGTCTGACGGGGCCGGCACGGGTTTCCAAGGCTTTCCCTCGCCCCATGTTCTGCTAAAGATCGGCCCGGTTACGGGCAGCACGGCAGAACGGGCGCGACAGGACATGACCGAGATTTTCCGCATCACGCTGGCGCAGCTCAACCCGACCGTGGGTGCGCTGAAAGCCAATGCCGACAAGGCCTTCGCGGCCTGGGAGACGGGGCGCGACGCCGGCAGCGACTTTGTCGCGATGCCCGAGATGTTCGTCACCGGCTACCAGACCCAGGACCTGATCCGCCGCCCCGCCTTCCAGCGCGACGCCATGCTCGCGATCGAGGAACTGGCGGCACGCTGCGCCGACGGCCCGCCGCTGGGGATCGGGGGCCCATGGGTCGAGGGGGCCGCGCTCTACAACGCCTATTTCATCTTGCAGGACGGCAAGATCGCCGCACGGATGCTGAAGCACGAGCTGCCGAATGACGATGTCTTCGACGAGGTGCGCCTGTTCACCCCCGGCCCGATCTCTGGGCCGATCCGCATCGGCCCGCTGCGCCTCGGCATCCCGGTGTGCGAGGACGCCTGGCACCCCGACGTGGCCGAGACCCTGGCCGAGACCGGGGCCGAGGTGCTGTTCGTGCCGAACGGCTCCCCCTACCGCCGGGGCAAGCGGGACCTGCGGCTGAACGTCACCGTCGCCCGGGTGGTCGAGACGGGCCTGCCGCTGATCTATCTCAACACCGTGGGCGGGCAGGACGACCAGGTCTTTGACGGCGCCTCCTTCGCGCTGAACCCCGGCGGGGCGCTGGCGATGCAGCTTCCGGCCTTCGAGGAGGTCATCAGCGAACTCACGCTCGAAAACACCGACGAGGGCTGGCGCGTGGCGCAGGGTGAAACCGTGCCGGTCGCCGACGCGTGGGAACAGGATTACCACGCGATGGTGCTGTCGCTGCGCGACTACCTCGGCAAGTCGGGGTTCAAGCGCGTGCTGCTGGGGCTGTCCGGCGGCATCGATTCGGCACTGGTCGCCACCGTCGCCGCGGATGCCATCGGGCCCGAGAACGTGCATTGCATCATGCTGCCGTCGGAATTCACCTCGCAGGGCTCGCTCGATGATGCGGCCTCGGTCGCGCGGGCGCTGGGCTGCAAGCTCGACACCGTGCATATCGAGGAGGCGCGCAAGGCGGTGGGCGGCGCGCTGGCGCATCTGTTCGAGGGCACGCAGCCCGATGTCACCGAGGAAAACATCCAGTCGCGCCTGCGCGGGCTGATGCTGATGGCCCTGTCGAACAAATTCGGTGGGATGCTTCTGACCACCGGCAACAAGTCCGAGATGGCGGTGGGCTATGCCACCATCTACGGCGACATGTCGGGCGGCTACAACCCGATCAAGGATCTCTACAAGACCCGGGTGTTCGAGACCTGCCGCTGGCGCAACGCCAATCACCGGCCCTGGATGATGGCCCCGGCGGGCGAGGTCATCGCGCCCCGGATCATCGACAAGCCGCCATCGGCCGAACTGCGCGCCGACCAGAAGGACGAGGACAGCCTGCCGCCCTATCCGGTGCTGGATGCCATTCTCGAACGCCTGGTCGAGAACCAGGAATCGATCGCCGAGATCGTCGACGCTGGCTTTGACCGCGCCACGGTCGAGCGGGTCGAACATCTGCTCTACATCAGCGAATGGAAGCGGTTCCAATCCGCCCCCGGGACGCGGCTGTCGACCATGGCGTTCTGGCTCGACCGGCGCTACCCGATCGTCAACCGCTGGCGCGACCGGGGCTGACGCCCGCCCGCAGCGAGGGAGTTCCGCGCGGGGGCGCACAAATTCCGCGCGGCGAAAGGGGCTTTCCGGGATCGCATCTGCCGGTATCCTCTCCGCGACCTCAACCGGAAAGGAGAGAGACATGTCCGCAGTGAAACTCGCGATCATCTACTACTCGACATACGGCACGAACTACCAGATGGCCGAGATCGCGGCCGCCGCCGCGAAGGCCGCCGGCGCCGATGTGCGCCTGCTGAAGGTCGCGGAGACCGCGCCGAAATCGGTGGTCGAGGGGCAGGATGCCTGGAAGGCGCAGGCCGACAAGACGGCCGATATCCCCGAAGTCAGCCATGACGACATGACCTGGGCCGATGCCTACCTGTTCTCGGCCCCCACGCGCTACGGCTCGGCGCCGTCGCAGCTGCGCGCCTTCATCGACACGCTGGGGCCGCTCTGGCAGCAGGGCAAGCTGGCCGGCAAGGTGGTCAGCGCGATGACCTCGGCCAGCACGCTGCACGGCGGGCAGGAGGCGACGCTGCTTGGCCTCTACACCAGCTTCATGCATTGGGGCACGGTGATCGTGACCCCGGGCTACACGCACGAAAAGCTGTTCGAGACCGGCAATCCCTACGGCTACAGCCACCGCCAGGGCGAGGAATTCACCGAGGCGGCGAAAACCGTGATCGGCCACCAGGTGACCCGCCTGCTTGACGTGACCGCCAAGCTGAACGCCTGAGGCAGGCCTGCGCGGCCATTCCGGATCGTGGTTCGGAGTGGCCGCCTCGCTTGCGTATTTGGAGAACAATGAAAGGGGCAGCGGTGTTGCCCCTCTTCTTCTGAGTGAAAATATCCCACGGGGGTGCGGGGGTGTGAAACCCCCGCTGATGCGGCGGGTGCGGGGGTGTGGCCCCCCCCGGCGCCGGGGGCCGCCAGTGGCCAGGCCGTCAGGCGAAGCCCGGTGCGGTCCGGATCTCGCCCGTTTCGATCCCGCGCCAGTTGCGCTGGGTGCCGAGATGGGCCTTGATGGCCGGGTGCCCGGCCTCGATCACGCCCAGCTTGACCAGCAGCGCGGCGATTGCGGCTTCCGAGGCGCGGGTGCCGCCGTCGACGATCTTCAGCGCAACGCCGAGGCCCGCCTCGGGCAGGATCGCGACATAGACCGCCTCGGCTCCGCCCTTGATCGCGACCTTGCCGCCTGTTGCGCGCATCAGGTTGGTGCAGGCGCGTTCCTCGCCCGCCACCATCTCGGGATGCGCGCGCATCGCGTCGCGCAGCCGGACCATGGCCGCCGCACGCGCGCCCGGCTTGCCGTCGGCGCCGGCGAAGGCCGCCATCGCCCGCGCGAGCCCGGTGACCGAGGTCGCGAAGTTCGGGGCGGAGCAGCCGTCGATGCCGTGGCCGGGGCTGTCCTCGCCGGTGACATCCTCGAACGCCGCGCGTACCGCGCGCTGCACCGGGTGGTCGATCTCGACATATTCCGGCCCGGCCTTCATGTGTTTGGTCAGGGTCAGGAACCCGGAATGCTTGCCTGAGCAATTGTTGTGGATCTGGCAGGGTTGGGTGTCGGAGCAGACAAGGCCCTTCTGCGCGGGCTTGTCCTGCGGCATGTGGCTGCCGCAGCGCAGGTCGGCCTCGGACAGGCCCAGGTCGCCCAGCCACCGGGTCACCGTGTCGGTATGGATCGCGGCGCCGGAATGGCTGGCGCAGGCCAGCGCCAGGCGGCGCGGTTCCAGCCCCGCGGCATCGGCCGCGCCGCTTTCCACCAGCGGCAGCCCCTGCACCATCTTGCATGAGGATCGCGGGTAGATCAGCGCGGTCGGATCGCCCCAGCTTTCGACGATCTGCCCGGTCGTGTCGCAGATCACGGCGTGGCCCAGGTGGGCGCTCTCCAGCCGCCCGCCGCGCCACAGCTCGATCATCGGTGCTCCGCTCATGTTCGGATTTCCTCAAAGATGCGCGATTTCTTGCCCATCGGCCTTTGAACCAGCGGCCAATTCCGGCTATCACGGACATATCGAGTTGAAGAGGTGCCCGCCACCGGAAAAGGTGCGATCCACGCACGGATGGGCGGGTCGAGGCAAGGACAGATAGGGACAGTGATCGTGATGACACCGACCAAAGCGCGCGCCATGATCGGCGCGCTCGCGGCAATGGCGATGATCGCGCCGGCGACCGGGGCGATGGCCCAGGAGACCAAGAACCGCGTCGCCGTCAAAACCGACTGGAGCGTGTTCACCGAAGGCAATCCCAAGGAATGCTGGGGCGTTTCCAGCCCGAAATCTTCGGTCATCACCGAGAATGGCAAGAAGGTCAGCGCCCAGCGGGGCGATATCCTGCTGTTCGTGACCTATCGCCCGGGGCATGATGGCAAGGGCGAGGTCTCATTCACCGGCGGTTATCCCTTCGCCAAGGATTCGACCGCGGACCTGGTGATCGGCTCGGACAAGTTCACCATGATCACCGATGGCGAATGGGCCTGGCCCGCCAAGCCCGAGGACGATCAGAAGGTGATCGACGCGATGAAGGGCGGGGCGGATGCCGTGATCACCGCGCATTCCTCGCGGGGGAAGGAAACCAAGGATACCTTCTCGCTTCTGGGTTTCACCGCGGCGACCGAGGACGCGGCGACCCGCTGCAAGTAAGTTGGCTGCGGCCGACAGGGTGCGTTTGAGCGCGCCCTGCCGGCGGGCACTGCCCTTATTTTCCTGTTCCAATTGCAGCCTGTCTGCCCTATATGACCCGCTTCCGCACCCAAGCCGAACCGGACCGCGCCATGACCGCCGACACGCCGCAGACCGCACATCAGCATTCCGCGCCGATCACCCAGGACGTGGTGACGATCCCCCGCAAGCTGCCCGAGGGCGGGCGGGTGAACCTCGTGGGGCTGACCCGTGACCAGCTGCGCGACACGCTGATCGCCGCCGGCACGCCGGAGAAGCAGGCGAAGATGCGGGTGGGGCAGGTCTGGCAGTGGATCTACCACTGGGGTGTGCGCGATTTCGCGCTGATGACCAACCTCGCCAAGGACTACCGTGCCATGCTGGCAGAGCGGTTCACGATCGAGCTGCCCGAGGTCGTCACCCGGCAGATCAGCGACGATGGCACCCGCAAGTACCTTCTGCGCATCGCCGGCGGGCATGAGGTCGAGGCGGTCTACATCCCCGAGGAAGGCCGCGGCACGCTTTGCATCTCCAGCCAGGTGGGCTGCACGCTGACCTGTTCCTTCTGCCACACCGGCACGCAGAAACTGGTGCGCAACCTGACCGCGGCCGAGATCGTCGGCCAGGTGATGGTGGCCCGCGACGACCTTGAGGAATGGCCGCAGCAGGGCGTGCCGAAGGAGGAGACGCGGCTTATCTCCAACGTCGTGCTGATGGGCATGGGCGAGCCGCTTTACAATTTCGAGGCGGTGCGCGACGCGATGAAGGTGGTGATGGACGGCGAGGGGATCAGCCTCTCGCGCCGCCGCATCACCCTTTCGACCTCGGGCGTGGTGCCCGAGATCGCCCGCGCGGCCGAGGAGATCGGCTGCCTGCTGGCAGTCAGCTTTCACGCCACCACCGACGAGGTGCGCGACAAGCTGGTGCCGATCAACAAGCGCTGGAACATCGAGACGCTGCTGAACACGCTACGGGAATATCCCCGGCTGTCGAACTCGGAGCGGATCACCTTCGAATACGTCATGCTCAAGGACGTGAACGACAGCGACGCGGATGCGCGGCGGCTGGTCAAGCTGATCTCGGGCATCCCGGCCAAGATCAACCTGATCCCGTTCAACGAATGGCCAGGCGCGCCCTACCGGCGCTCTGACTGGGAGCGGATCGAGGCATTTGCCGATATCGTCCACAAAGCGGGCTACGCCTCGCCCATCCGCACACCCCGGGGCGAGGACATCATGGCCGCCTGCGGTCAGCTGAAATCGGCGACGGAGCGGGCCCGCAAGAGCCGCGCCCAGATCGCGGCGGAGGCCGGCCTGCAGGGCTGATGCGGGCGCGACCCCGGGTGACCGTTACCCAACCGCCGCGGCGCGGGTTCTGGGAGGCGCGACCTGAGGTCTTTCCGAAAAACCGTTGTCGGCCCGGGGCGTCCGGCCCGTCAGGCATGGCACCGATGCACCAACGATCGTGCCGTCACGATGGCCGGAGGGATCGCGGGCGCAAGGCGAAGAGGTCGACCCGGTTGCGCGAAGAGGCCGGGGCGGCGCCCGGGGTGCCCGCCGGTAGCCAGGCAACGGGCCAGCCGTCGCAGGGTGGCAGGTCGGGGCGGAGGCGCGGCCATGGTCGACGCGGCCGTTGCGGCGCAACGGGCCAGGGGCTCGGCTTCGTGATCTGCATGTTCCATCCCTCCCGCCTGGCAGGTTAACGTGACGCCATGCATCACCGCCAGATGGCGAATTCGGGGCGCAGTCACAGTCTTTCCATGGCAAAGTTAACAATGCGTTGCTAAGCCAAGGGCATGAGCACCCCGATCCCTCTGTCGAACGCCCAGGCGCGGCGGCTCTTCCTGCATCGTCACGGGCTGGCCGAGGCGCCGGCCGGGCCGGGCCGTGGTGCGGACCTGATGGCGCTGATCGAGCAGCTGGGCTTCGTCCAGATCGACAGCATCAACACGGTCGCACGCGCCCACGACATGATCCTTTTCGCCCGGCGGCCCGCCTACCGCCCCGGCGCGCTCAAGCGGCTGCTGGAGCGCGATCGCGCGCTTTTCGAACACTGGACGCATGATGCCTCGGTGATCCCGACCGCGTTCTTCCCGCATTGGCGGCTGCGGTTCGAGCGCGACCGGGCGCGGCTGGCCGACCGATGGAAGCGCTGGCAGCGCCACGGTTTCGAGGAGAAGTTCGACGAGGTGCTGGCCCGCATCGCGGCGAATGGTCCGGTGTCCTCCTCCGATGTGGGCGAGGACGAGGGGCGATCCTCCGGCGGGTGGTGGGAATGGCACCCGTCCAAGACCGCGCTGGAATATCTCTGGCGTGTGGGCGACCTGTCGGTGACCCGGCGCGAGGGGTTCCGCAAGCTTTACGACCTGACCGAACGGGTGCTGCCCGACGCCCATGCAACGGCCTGCCCCGATCCGGAGGAAACGGTCGACTGGGCCTGCAACGCCGCGCTCGACCGGCTCGGCTTCGCCACCTCGGGCGAGATCGCCGCCTTCTTCGCCACCGTCAGCCCGGCCGAGGCGAAGGCATGGTGCGCCGAGGCGCTGGCGCGGGGCGAGATCGTCGACGTCGTCGTCGAAGGGGCGGACGGTGCGCCGCGCCGTTCCTTCGCGCGCCCCGACGTGGCCGAGGCCGCCGCCGACGCGCCCGCGCCGCCGGGCCGGATCCGCATCCTCAGCCCGTTCGACCCGGCACTGCGCGACCGCAAGCGGGCCGAACGTCTGTTCGGCTTCTCCTATCGGATCGAGGTCTTCGTTCCCGAGGCGCAGCGCCTTTACGGGTACTACGTCTTTCCGGTGATGGAGGGCGACCGACTGATCGGCCGCATCGACATGAAGGCGCGGCGCGACGAGGGCGTGCTTGCCGTCCGCGCCTTCTGGCCGGAGGCCGGCGTCGCGATGGGCAAGGGCCGGCTGGCGCGGCTGGAGGCCACGCTGGACAGGATGGCGGGCTTCGCGGGCTGCGAGAGGGTAGGCTTCGATCCCGGCTGGCTGCGGGAGGGCTGAGCCCGGGAGTTCATCGGACCCGGCTTGCCACCGCTTCGCGCCAGAAGTCGGGATCTTCGTACTCGGTCGGGTCTGGAATGCCCGCGATCTCGAACGCTTCGCGCCGCTCGACGCAGGTGCCGCAGCGGCCGCAATGCCGGGCGCCGCCCTTGTAGCATGACCATGTTTCGGCGAAAGGTGTGCCATGTGCCGCCCCGGCGGTCACGATATCCGCCTTGGACCCATCAAGGAACGGCGTCCAGAGCGAGACCTGCGCATAGCCGTCAAGCGCCGCGTCCTGCATCCGCGCGAAGGCTTCGGTGAAGGCGGGGCGACAGTCGGGATAGATGAAGTGGTCGCCGCCATGCACGGCCGTCGCGACCGCCGCGTCGCCCTCGGCCGCGGCGATGCCATAGGCCACGCTCAGCATGATCGCGTTGCGGTTCGGCACGACGGTGATGCGCATGGTCTCTTCCGCGTAATGGCCGTCGGGCACGTCGACGTCGTCGGTCAGGGCCGAGCCGGTCAGCGACGCCCCGATCGCGCGCATGTCGATCACCCGGTGCGGCACGCCCAGCCGGTCGGCGGCACGGGCCGCGAAGTCCAGCTCCTTGCGGTGACGCTGCCCGTAATCGAACGACACCAGCCGCGTGAGCTGCCGCGTGTCGGCCGCCATATGGGCCAGGGAGACGGAATCGAGCCCGCCGGAACAGATCACAAGGGTCTTCATCGGTCGTCTCCGTTGCGCGGTGGGCGTTCGGGCTTCAGCAGCCCGCGCCGCCGTTCCAGCCATCCATGATCGCCAGCGCCTCCTCCGTCGTCTCGACGAAGGAGATCAGCTTGAGGTCCTCTGCCGCAACGGTGCCGGCGTCCACCATCACCTGCCAGTCGATCAGCCGCTCCCAGTAGTCGCGGTTGAACAGCAGGACCGGGATGCGGTTCATCCTGCCGGTCTGGATCAAGGTGATCGCCTCGAACATCTCGTCCAGCGTGCCAAGGCCCCCGGGAAACACCGCCAGCGCCCGCGCCCGCATCAGGAAATGCATCTTGCGGATCGCGAAGTAGTGGAAGTTGAAGGCAAGGTCCGGCGTGACGTAGGGGTTCGGCTCCTGCTCGTGCGGCAGCACGATGTTGAGGCCGATCGAGATCCCCCCGGCGTCGGCCGCGCCGCGGTTGCCCGCCTCCATGATGCCGGGGCCGCCGCCGGTGCAGATCACGAAATCCCGGTTCTCCGATTGCAGCGCGCGGGCGCTTACCGCCCGGGCGAAGCGCTGTGCCTCGTCGTACCATTTCGTGAGCTTGGCGACCGAGGGGCGGTTCGGCGGTGCCTTGGCGTCCGGGGCCGGCACCCGGGCCGAGCCGAACAGGATCACCGTCGACTCGATCCCGCGCTCCGTCAGCATCACCTCGGGCTTCTGCAGCTCCAGCATCAGGCGTACCGGCCGCAGGTCGTCGCGCAGCAGGAAATCGGTGTCGGCATAGGCCAGCCGGTAGGAGGGGGAGCGCCCCTGCGGCGTGTCGGGCGTCTCGCGCGCGTGGCGCACATCCTCGCCGGCGTCGCGCAGGCGGCTGATGCGGTGGTCTTCCTTCATGGTCGCTCCTACCCCGGGGCGGCCGCGCGTCGGATTGCGCGGGGCCTCCGCCTCGTCTATAGCCAACGCCGCAAGAGGGCCAGTCCTGCAGGAGGGCCATCCCTGCACGAACGCCTGACCTGCCCCAGATTGTGACGGAGGATCCGCCGATGACGACCAACCCGAACGCCGCCCTCGAAACCGCCATCGAGGCCGCGTGGGAGGCCCGCGACACGATCACCCCCGCAACCACGGGCGAGACGCGCGAGGCGATCGAGGACACGCTGAGCGCGCTCGACGGCGGCAGGCTGCGGGTGGCCGAACGCCAGGCCGACGGCAACTGGCACGTGAACCAATGGGCCAAGAAGGCGGTTCTTCTGGGCTTCCGCCTGAAGGACATGGAAATCCAGACCGGCGGCCCGCAGGGCGGCGGCTGGTGGGACAAGGTCGACAGCAAGTTCGCCGGCTGGGGCGAGAACCAGTGGCGCGCCGCGGGTTTCCGCGCGGTGCCGAACTGCGTCGTCCGCCGCTCGGCCTTCATCGCCAAGGGCGTGGTGCTGATGCCGTCGTTCGTGAACCTAGGCGCCTATGTCGACGAGGGGACGATGGTCGACACCTGGGCCACCGTGGGCAGCTGTGCCCAGATCGGCAAGGGCGTGCACCTGTCGGGCGGCGTCGGCATCGGCGGCGTGCTGGAGCCGATGCAGGCCGGCCCCACGATCATCGAGGACAATTGCTTCATCGGCGCGCGCTCCGAGGTGGTCGAGGGCGTGATCGTGCGCGAGGGCTCGGTCCTGGGAATGGGCGTCTACATCGGCCAGTCGACCAAGATCGTCGACCGCGAAACGGGCGAGGTGATGTACGGCGAGGTTCCCGCGGGCTCGGTCGTCGTCTCGGGCACCATGCCGTCGAAGAACGGCGTGAACCTCTACTGTGCGGTGATCGTCAAGCGGGTGGATGCCAAGACCCGCTCCAAGACCTCGATCAACGAACTGCTGCGGGACTGATCCGATGGGCCTTGGCATCCTCGCCTCGATCATCGTCGGCGGCCTGGCCGGCTGGATCGCCTCGGCGATCATGAAGGCGAAGACCGGGATCTTCGCCAACATCATCCTCGGCATCGTCGGCGCGGTGGTGCTGAACTGGATTTTGGCGAAGATCGGTATCTACGCGGCCAATGCCTGGCTGCCGCAGCTGGTGGTCGGCATCGTCGGCGCATCGCTCCTGATCGCGCTGTTCCGCGGCACACGGCGGTAGCGCGATGACCGACGACAGCCCCAAGAAGCCCAAGCGCGTCCAGAAGGTCTATACCCTCCTGGTCGAGGTCGGCCGCGCGCCCGGCGACGGCTTGCCCAAGGGCGCGACCGGCGCGGGCCTTCTGTGCTATGCCTCCGGCGTGGACGAGGCCGAGGCGGTGCGCGAGACGGTCGCTCTCCTGAAGACCGCCGACATGGCGCCACTCGACGTCACCGGCTACGGCACGCTGGCCGAACGTCAGGCGGCGGGCGAGGAGATCGGCGAGGAAGAGATCGCGCTGATGGACCGCGCGCTGGCCGAGAATTCGGTGATCGTCGCGCAGGTCACGGTGCTGGACAAGCAGGGGGACTGAGGCCCGGGGCACGATCTTTCGCCGAAAGATCGCCCGCACGCCCCAAGACCACGCACGACGGCACTAGACAGAAAGCGACCGCCCCCCC
>NZ_PHSN01000021.1 GCF_002871005.1 Acidimangrovimonas sediminis | reverse complement strand
CATCGCAACACGCGATTCCCCAGGCAAAACCTCCTTCGGTGTTCCGATCTTCACGCGTCTCACTCCCTTCCCTTGCGGCCACGTGGCCCGGCCCGTCCTGTTCGGACCGAATGTATCCGGCCCCCTTTAGCAT
The DNA here is from genome assembly GCF_002871005.1 of Acidimangrovimonas sediminis. Taxonomy (GTDB): domain Bacteria; phylum Pseudomonadota; class Alphaproteobacteria; order Rhodobacterales; family Rhodobacteraceae; genus Acidimangrovimonas; species Acidimangrovimonas sediminis. The sequence goes on along the minus strand of NZ_PHSN01000021.1, from coordinate 128,202 downwards.
TGCGCAACAATATTTCACAAGCGATCAGCCTTGCGACGATACGACCGGGTCACATCCAGCGGCGTGTCCGCGTGGCCCAGTGCCGGTATTCCGGGCCGAACCTAGCGGCAAGCTGCGCCTCTTCGCCCATGATGAACCGCCGCCGGATCAGGGCCATGAAGGCCGGCACCAGCAGCAGGGCAAGGGGCGCGTCCCACCAGAGCGCAGCCCCCGCCAGCACCAGCGCGTCCCCCAGGTAAATCGGGTTGCGGCTGAAACGAAACACCCCGCCCGTCACCAGCGTCGAAGCGTCGCGGCGCGGGATCACGGTGGTGCGCCGCTGCACCATCTTCGCCACCGCCGCCGCCATCAGCAAAAGCCCGAGCGCCACCAGCGCCGCCCCTGCCCAACGCCCGGGCGTGCCGAAGGGATGAAATGGCACGGCGCGGCCCGAACCCCAGGCCAGCGCAAGAAACACGATCAGCCAGAGCGGCGGGATCTCGATCCGGTGCATGACGGCGGCTCCTCCCGGCGGATGCCGTGGCATGATGACCGACCGCCACCACGATGCAAGCGCCCTGAGCCTGTCCCGCGCGGGAAAGCGCCCGACGGTCCCGCGGGGCGGCCGTGGTCGGATGGGTGATCAGGTGGCGGCGGTCCCGGGCCGCGGGGGCGCCGGCGGAATCTCCTGCCCGAGGTGGGGTATCGTCAGCGGCTTGGAATTGGCGCGGTGCCGCTCCACCAGCCTCCGCGCCTTGTGGCCCGCGGCCAGCACCCGGGCGGCATGGGGCGTGGTCAGCCCGCCGTCGAAGCCGGGAAACAGCGCGAGGATCTCGGCCCGGGCGGGGGCGCTGAGCGCCCGAAGCGCCTCGCGGCCGGCCAGCAGCGTCTCGGCCTCGGCGCCGTTGGCGAAGACGATGCCGTGGCGATCGAGGAGGAAGTGCACGTAGGTCACCGGCCGATCCCCCGCGGCCAGCTCGATCCCGTCGAGACCGACAAGCCGCTTGGCCGCGATCAGCACCTCCTCCGCGCCGAACATCCGCCGCGCGATGGCCGAGCGTAGCAGGATCCGGTGCTGCGGCGAGATCAGCAGATCCCGCGCCGGCACCCCTGCCCCCAGCGCGCCCGCGCGGATGCGCACCGGGCGCAGCCAGGGCGCGCGGGCCAGCGCGGCGGGCACGAGGGTGCGCCGACCGATCCAGCGCACCGGCTGGGCGCCGGCATCGCGTGTGATCACAAGGCTGCCGCGGGTCAGCGTCGCGGCCCTGCGGGGGCCCTCGGGCGTTTCGATCATGGTGTCCGCGGTAAAGCAAGGCACCGACCCGTTCAGGTCGAGCGAGGGCGAGCCGTTGTAGACCGACTGCCCCTGGATGTAATGCAGCGTCGTGCCCGCGGGCGGGGCGTCACCCTCGAAGGTGACGCCGACGATCTTCGTGGTGTAGCCTTCGGTCACCCCGATGCCCACCATCGTGTATTCCTTGCCGGAATCGTCGTAGAGCGTGACGCTGTAGCTGGCTTCGACATAGACGGCGGGCGGGTCTGTCCAGCGGATGTCGCTGTCCGACGGGGTGTAGGTGGTGCCGTCGATCGTGGTCGGTGCGGCCAGTTCCTGATCCGTCACCGTCGCACCGCTGGTCGGGTCGCTTTCCAGCACGCCGTCGGAATCGTCGACCGAGACCGAGGCGTTGGTGGAGCCGAAGGTGAGATCGACGTTGTTCGGTGTCTCCCACGAGAAGGAATCGCCCCACTGCCCTTGGTTGAGCGTGTTGGCGTTGTTCATGGACGTGCCGTTTTCGTGCGAAAGCGTGACGCTGTCGCTTGAATATAGATTGAGAGAGTAGGTCGTCATGACGCCTGCCCCGTGGCCTGACCAACTGCTCGCCGGGGTTTGCCCCGGACATGGTACCGCGCGCCCTGTGGCCCTGCGATCCTTGCTGTGGGTATCTTGCCACATTACGTTGCAGTCAAGTCGCAACCTACCGCCGTTGCGGGTTTTCTTCGCAAGTGCAGCATTGTCGCATCTGGCATGCCTATTTCCCGGGCGCGCCCGCGGCGGCAAATGGGCGATTGCAGCCCCATTGCAGGCCCCGGCGATCCGGGCGACAGAGGGATGAAGGAAAGGACACCGCCATGACCACCGATTTCGCCGCCACCCGGGCCATGTTCCAGCTTCCCGAGGGGGTGATCTACCTTGACGGGAACTCTCTGGGACCGCTGCCCAGGGCCGCCGCCGCCCGGGTCGCCCGCACCGTGACCGCGGAATGGGGCGAGATGCTGATCACCGGCTGGAACAAGGCTGGCTGGATGGCCCTGCCCTCGGCCGTGGGCGACAGGGTGGGCCGTCTGATCGGCGCGCCCCCCGGCACGGTGGTGATGGGCGACACGCTGTCGATCAAGGTCTATCAGGCCCTCGCCTCGGCGCTGGAGATGAACCCGGACCGCCGCGTGATCCTCTCCGACACCGGCAACTTTCCCTCCGACCTCTACATCGCGGATGGCCTCGCCCGGACGCTGAAGGACGGCTACACCCTGCGCACCGTGCCCCCCGAGGACGTCGAGGAGGCGATCGACGAGGATGTCGCCGTGACCCTGATCACCGAGGTCGATTATCGCACCGGGCGCCGCCACGACATGAAGCGACTGACCAAGATCGCCCATGCGAAAGGCGCGCTGACGGTCTGGGACCTCGCCCATTCGGCCGGCGCGGTGCCCGTCGACCTGACCGGCTGCGACGTCGATTTCGCGGTCGGCTGCAGCTACAAGTACCTCAACTCCGGCCCAGGTGGCCCGGCCTTCATCTACGTCGCGCCGAAACATGCCGACGCCGCCCGCCCCGCGCTTTCGGGCTGGCTCGGGCACGAAGCGCCCTTCGCCTTCGACCTCGACTACCGCCCCGGCGCGGGGATCGAGCGGATGCGCGTCGGCACCCCGCCGATCCTGCAGCTCGCGGCGCTCGAGGCCGCGCTCGACATCTGGGACATGGCGACGATGGACGACGTCCGCGCCCAGTCGATCGCCCTCGGCGAGGCCTTCATCGCGGGGGTGGAGGCCGCCTGCCCCGACCTGACCCTCGCCTCGCCGCGCGACCCCGAACACCGCGGCAGCCAGGTGAGTTTCCGCCACCCCGAGGGCTACGCGATCATGCAGGCGCTGATCGCCCGCGGCGTGATCGGCGATTTCCGCGCGCCCGACATCCTGCGCTTCGGCTTCACGCCGCTCTACATCGGCATGGAGGAGGTAACGCGTGCCACGGAGATCCTTGCGGAAGTGATGCAGGGCGCGCTCTGGGACCGGCCGGAGTACAAGACCCGCGCCCGGGTTACCTGAGCGAGGGGGACAAGATGAGGGAGGGGGCGAAAATGCAGCTGCGCCGCTACCGCGCGTCCGATGCGGAGGCCTGCGCCGCCCTCTTTCACCGCGCGGTGCAGGTGGGCGCGGCCGGCCATTACAGCGCCGAGCAGCGCAACGCCTGGGCGCCCGAGCCGCCGCCCGCCGGCCCCTTCGGCGCCCGCCTTGCCCGGCAGATCACCTGGGTGGCCGAGGAAGACGGGATCGCCGGGTTCATGTCGCTGCGGCCCGAGGGATATCTCGACCTCACCTATGTCGCGCCCGAGCGCCGGGGAACCGGACTGGCCGCGCAGCTTTACGACAAGATCGAGGCCGAGGCGGCCGCACTGGGGCTGGCGGAGATGACGGTCGAGGCAAGCCTCCTTGCCCGGCCCTTCCTCGCCCGGCGCGGCTGGGAGCTGGTCGCGGCGCAGGAGGTCGAAAGACGGGGGGTCATGATCCCGAATTTCCGGATGCGGAAGCGGCTGGGCGCCGGGTAGGAAAGCAAAGGGGGCGCTGCCCCCTTTGGAACCCCCGGGATATTTGAGAACAGAAAGTAGGGGCGATGCCTCTTGATCCCGGCAAGGAGGCCCGGGGCGCGAGCCGGAGGGGGGCGCCGGGGCGGGGCGCTGACTCTCAGGCGCTGCGGCGGACGGCCGAGACGGGCTGGCCTTCGGCGAAGGCGCGCACCGCTTCCCCGAAGGCGCAGAACAGGCGGCGCGAGACGTCGTCCTCGCCGGCCTTGTATTCCGGGTGCCACTGGACCGAGAGGGTGAAGCCCGGCGCGCCCTCGACATAGACCGCCTCGGGGGTGCCGTCCTCGGCCTGGCCGTCGATCACGATGCGCGGGCCGGGCTGCTTGATGCCCTGACCGTGCAGCGTGTTGGTGCGCACCTCGTCCGCCCCCAGAAGCCGGGCGAAGGGCCCGCCGGGGGTGAAGCGCACGGTGTGGCGCAGGGCGAACTTTTCCTCGATCGTGCCGTCGGGGGGCATGCGGTGGTTCATCCGCCCCGGCAATTCGCGGATCTCGGGGTAGAGCGAACCGCCCATGGCGACGTTGACCTCCTGGAAGCCACGGCAGACGCCGAAGATCGGCTGGCCGCGGTCGACGCAGGCGCGGATCAGCGGCAGGGTGACGCGGTCGCGGGCGCGGTCGAAGGTGCCATGCGCCTCGGTCTCTTCCTCGCCGTATTCCTCGGGGTGGACGTTCGGGCGGCCGCCGGTGAACAGGAACCCGTCGCAGGCGCAGAGCAGATCCTCCACCTGCACCATCTCGGGATCGGCCGGGATGATCAGCGGGGTACAGCCCGAGACCTTCGCCACCGCGTCGATGTTCATCAGCCCGGCCGCGTGGACCATGTAGGTCTCGTTGAAGGCGCCCTGATTGCCGATGATGCCCACGACCGGTCGTGCCATGCTGCCACCCCTTCCGGAATTGTTATGGTTCGAGAGAAAGGATAGGCCGCGCCCGGGGGGGCGTCGAGTGGTCAGCCGTGCACAACCCTTGTTCAGCGCGCGCGGAACCGGTGTGAAACGGGCGTTTGCCCGGATTTTCGGCAACGGGGGCCGGCCAGCCGGAACGCATCAGGCCTCGGGCGTCAGTCCGGCGGCGCGGATGCCCGCGCAAGCCACCGCCGCGTCCTCCTCCGGCATCCCGCCCGAGACGCCGACGGCGCCGAGCAGGCGCCCTTCGGCATTGCGCACCAGCACGCCGCCGGGTACCGGGACAAACTTGCCGTCGAACACGCCGTTGGCCGCCCCCATCAGCACCGGGAACCGGTCCGAAAGCGCCATCTGGGTGCTACCGGGGATCTGCAGCATGGCGCTGCCATGGGCCTTGCCCTGCGCCAGGCCAAAGCGCCCGGGCGCCGCCCCGTCCTCACGCGCGAAGGCGATCGGATGGCCGCCGGGATCGACCACCATCAGCGCCATCGGCCGGAGGCCGTCTGCCCGGGCCTGGGCGAAGGCGCCGGCGATGATCGCCTGCGCCGTCTGCAGCGAGATGCCGGTCATGCTGTCCCCCCATGCGATTGCCGTCTTTCCTGCGCGGGAAAATGGGCCGGGCGCGGCGGGGGTCAAGCGGCGGGGTGGCGAGGGAGGCAGAGATGGGGCGGCAGAACCGCCGCCCCCGCGGGTCAGGCCCCGGGCGCCTGCGATGCGCGCGCGGCCTTGAGCTGGCGGCGGCGCGCGTGCAGCACCGGCTCGGTATAGCCCGAGGGCTGGATCCGGCCGCGGAACACGAGGTCGCAGGCGGCCTGGAAGGCGATGCCGTCGAACCCCGGGGCCATCGGGGTGTAGGCCGCATCGCCCGCGTCCTGGCGATCGACCGCCGCGGCCATCTTGCGCATCGCCGCCATCACCCGTTCCTCGCTGACCACACCATGATGCAGCCAGTTCGCCAGCGCCTGGCTGGAGATGCGGCAGGTCGCGCGGTCCTCCATCAGCGCCACGTCGTGGATGTCGGGCACCTTGGAACAGCCGACGCCCTGGTCGACCCAGCGCACCACATAGCCGAGGATGCCCTGCGCGTTGTTCTCGATCTCGGCGGTGATCTCGTCCTCGGACCAGTTCGCCCCCGGGCAAGCGGGATCGTCAGAAGATCCTCCAGCGTGCCGCGCGGGCCCGAGGCCTGCACGTCTGCCGCAATCTCGCGCTGGCGGGCGATCACGTCGACGCGGTGGTAATGCGTGGCATGCAGGGTGGCGGCGGTCGGAGACGGCACCCAGGCGCAGCTGGCCCCCGCCTGCGGATGGCCGATCTTCTCGGCCAGCATCGCCGCCATGAGGTCGGGCGCGGCCCACCTCCCCTTGCCGATCTGCGCGAGCCCCGCCAACCCGCAGGCCAGGCCGATGTCGACGTTGCGCGCCTCGTAGGCGGCGATCCAGGCCGAGGATTTCATCTCGCCCTTGCGCACCATCGGACCCGCCTCCATCGAGGTGTGGATCTCGTCCCCCGTCCGATCGAGGAAGCCCGTGTTGATGAAGGCTACCCGGTGACGCGCCGCGCGGATGCATTCCTTGAGGTTCACGCTGGTGCGCCGCTCCTCGTCCATGATGCCCAGCTTGACGGTGTTGAGGGCAAGCCCCAGCGCACCCTCGACCGCCGCGAACAGGCGGTCGGCGAAGGCCACCTCGTCCGGGCCATGCATCTTGGGTTTCACCACGTAGACCGATCCGGCGGTGGAGTTGCGCAAACCGCCCTCCCCGAGTCGCCTTCCCGAGCGCCGCCCTTCGCCAGATCGTGCATCGCGCAGAGCGTGGTGCAGAAGGCGTCGACAATGCCCTCAAACGCCTCGTTCCCGTCGCGGTCGAGGATCGCGGGCGTGGTCATCAGGTGGCCCACGTTCCGCACCAGCATCAGCGCCCGCGCCTTGAGGGTCAGCGGGGCGCCATCGCGGCCGGTGAATTTCAGGTCGGGGTTCAGCTCGCGCAGGATCCGGCGGCCGTTCTTCTTCAGGCTCTCGCGCAGCGTGCCCGTCATCAGGTCCAGCCAGTTGGAATAGGCAAGCACCTTGTCCTCGCCATCCACGGCGGCGACCGAATCCTCGCAATCCATGATCGAGGACATGGCGGATTCGACGCGGATGTCGGCGATGCGGGCGCGGTCGGTGCCGCCGATCGGATGCGCCGCATCACGGTCGAGGATGAGGTGCAGGCCGTTGTTCCTAAGCACCAGGGCGTCGGGATCTGCGGCATCGCCCCCGAAGCCCGCGAATTGCGCGGGATCCATCAGGCCGGTCACGTCGTCGGCACGGGCGAAAAGGCCCCCGTCCTCGATCCAGAGCTCCGTCACATCGGCCCAGGAGCCAGAGACGAGCGGCGCGATATCGTCGAGGAATGCGCGGCCCCAGGCGATGACACGAGCCCCGCGCGCGGCATCGTAGCCGCGCCCGACAGGCAGAGTCCCCAGCGCGTCGGTGCCGTAAAGCGCATCGTAGAGCGACCCCCAGCGCGCATTCGCGGCATTGAGCGCATTCATGATGGGTACGACCAGCTGCGGGCCCGGGACGCTGGCGATCTCGGGGTCGATGCCCGTGGTGTCGATCGTGAACGGCTCCCCCTCCGGCAGCAGGTAGCCGATCTCTTCCAGAAAAGCGCGATAGGCGCCGGGATCGACCGGCTGGCCCTTGCGGGCGCGGTGCCAGGCGTCGATCTGCTGCTGCAGCTCCGCCCGGCGTTCCAGCAGCGCGCGGTTCTGGGCCCCCATCCCGTGCACCGCCTCGGACAGCCCGGCCCAGAAACCGTCGGCCGCGATCCCGGTCCCGGGCAGCGCGCGGTCCTCGATGAAGGTGGCGAGCGCCGCGTCGACCTGCATCCCCCGCCGTTCCACACGTTCGACCATCCGAGCCTCCTGTGCTGTGCCGACGCGCAGGGTAGAAGGGCACGGACGGCGGCGCAACGGCGGCGCGACGGCGGGCGGGGCCGGCATTGTCGCGTTTCCGGGGAAAGCACCTTTTGCAAGATTTTGTGAATGCGGGAGGGCGAGGACCTCGGACTCCACGCCCCGGGATCCGCGGCATCCGCGGGGGTTTCACACCCCCGCACCCACCGCATCCGCGGGGGTTTCACACCCCCGCACCCCCGTGGGATATTTTCGAGCAGAAAGTGGGAGGGGAACGTCTTCTCACGCTGGCGCGGCATGCTTCGGGGTGCCGCATGCTTCGGCGGAAGCTCGGCTCAGTCTTCGGTGTCGTCGTCCTTTTCGCCGCCCTTGACCGGGATCGGGGCGGCGAGCGGATCGATGCCGTGCTTTTTCAGCAGACGGCCGATCAGGCTGCGGGGGCGCGGCACGCCGTCGTGCACCTCGTTGATGCGGGCGCGCATGCGCCGGCCGTAGAAGTGGATCGAGAAGGTCTCGTCGGTGATGTAGGGCGAGGTGTCGAAGCCCGGGCGCAGCATCACCCGGCGGTCGCGGTAGTGGATCGGATAGAGCGCGACCTGCGGCAGCGCGTAGCGGTCCTCGCCCGTGGCGTGGATGAAATGGGTGATCGCGTGCGGCCCCCAGACGCCCCAGGGCATCTCGCCCGCATGGACGGGGGTGCCGGCCGCCTTCTTCTCCTCCAGCTCCGCGCGCTCGGCCGCGCTGAACCATGGCGGGATCGCGAATTCGTCGGTGGTGAACTCGATGAGCCGGCCCAGCGCCTCGCTGTCGCGCGGAAAGCCCAGCACGCCGCCGTTCACGTGCTTGCGGCTTTCCCAGCCGTAGAAATGGCCGGTTTCCGTGGTGAAGGGCTTCACGCAATAGGCGTCGGTGTCGGCCCAGATCGTGCGGTCGTTCCCGGCCAGCAGGTGGTAGCGGAACAGGTCAGAATGCAGCGCGGGAGAGTTGGTTCGCGCGTGACGAAGGAAATTGTCCTGCGGCAGCACCTCGTTCGCATCTGCCATCTCGCAGCCCGCCGGCGCGTTGCCGATCGGCTGGTAGGAATAGAGCTTCACGTGATGGCCCGCGTCGAGGAACGACTTGAGGCAGAGCTGCTCGAGGAAGCTGAGGTCGCCGCCGATCCAGAGTGCCGCGATCTGATAGTCCTGTGCCATGCCTGTCGTCTCCGCCAACGGTTCGCGCCGTCGCCGCGCGTTCAACGGCGCCTGCATGCCACAGCCGCGGCCGCAAGGCCACGGCTTCGCACCTTGCGCGCCACCAAGGGCGCACGCGCGTGTTTTCCGTGCCGCAGGGAGGTGCTAGGCTGAGCCGAACCGACGCGCCGGGCGACACGGCGCGAAACGGGCAGGAAACGGGGACGGGCAAGAGATGACAGGCAAGAGGGCGCCCGAGATCCTGGGCCGCCGCCTCGGAGCGGGCTCGGGCGCGGGGCTGCACTGGCTGGACGCGATCGCCCATGGCGGCCGCTTCCGTGCCTTCTTTGCCACCGGCACGCCATCCGGCGCCTTCGACACCGCCCCCCGCGACGGCTGCGACCGGATCGACGAGATCCGGGTGCTGGGCGGCGCGGTGATGGTGCTGGGCACGCGCCTGGCCGGGGATGCCACCGGGATCCGCCTGCCGCTGACCGGCGGTGCGGCGCTCGAAGTGCCGGTCTCGGCGGTCGAGACGGATCTTCTGGCGGGGCGCGACTGCCTGCTGGCGGTGCGGATCGAGGAAAGCCCCGAGGTCTTGCGCGACTGGCTGGCCTACCACCATGCCCATCACGGGGTCGCCGGGGCGGTGATCGTCGACCGGGCGGGCCCGGGCAGCGCAGCGCCCCGGGGCCCCGCGCTGGTCGCCGCCCTGCAGGAGGCCTGCGCCGGTCTTCCCCCTGCCCTGCGCGTCGTCGTGCTGACCGCGGATGTGCCGCTGGGCAAACCCGGCATCGGCCCCGAGACGCACCCCTTCCTCGCCCCCGACGCCCCCGGCAAGGACCGGATGGAGCCCCCGCCGCCCGACCGCTGGCGCGCGCCGATGGGCGAATTCCTGGTGCACGAGGTGGCGCGGTCGCGGTTTCTCGACGCTGCGGGCGGGGTTGCCAATATCGACGTCTCGGACCTCCTCGCGCCGCGGCCGCGGAGGGCGCCCACGGTCTTTGGGCAGGCGCGAGGCGAACCCTCGGGCGTGGTCGTCCTGTCCGGGCGGCGGATCTATCCCTGGCGGGTGCGCGAGGGAGAGGCGGAGAGCTTCGGCGACCACATCTGCGCCCAGTTCGACGCGACCGGCGGGATGCTGCGCTGGTGCGTGGCGCCCCAGATCGCGGGGCCTGGGGTGAACTGGCGTGCGATCCGCATCGGCGGGGCGAGGCCCGAGCCCTCGGCGCAGTACCCCTTCCTGCGCTGCATGGGGATCCGCGTGCCGGGGCGCAACGCGTCCGAGCTGGCCCCCAAGACCAGCCTTGTGGAAGACCCTGCACTGCTGGAGATGGCGCGCGGCATGTTCGGCGCCAAACCTGTCCGACCGCCGAAATCCGAGGTCGACAAGGCCCCGGCGCTGGCCCGGAACGCCGGCCGCACCGCGATCGTGACCACGATGAAGAACGAGGGGCCGTTCATCCTTGAATGGCTGGCCTATCACCGGGCGATCGGGGTGGAAGATTTCCTCGTCTACACCAACGATTGCACCGACGGCACCGACACCATGCTGCACCTCTTGCAGCGCAAGGGCATCGTACAGCACCGCGAGAACCCGTTCCGCCAGATGCCGGGGCTGAAGCCGCAGCATGCGGCGCTGGCGGCGGCGGAGACCGAAGCGGTCATCACCGGCGCGGGCTGGGCGATCTGCATGGATGTGGACGAGTTCATCGACGTGAAGATCGGCGACGGCACGCTGGCCGCGCTTTACGCCGCGATGGGCGATGCCAACATGATCTCGCTCACCTGGCGGCTGTTCGGCAATGGCGACGTGCACGCATATGAGGACCGCTTCGTCATCGAGCAATTTACCCGCTGCGCGCCCGAGGTGGTGCGCAAGCCACACCAGGCCTGGGGGTTCAAGACGCTTTTCCGCAACATCGGGCTTTACAAGAAGCTGGGGGTGCACCGGCCCAAGGGGTTGAAGCCCGACCTCTGGCCGCAGGTGCGCTGGCTGAACGGCTCGGGCAAGCCGATGCCGGTGGAGATGATGCGCAACGGCTGGCGCTCCACCCTGGCCACCTACGGCTACGACTGGGTCAGCCTGAACCATTACGCCGTGCGCTCGGCCGAGAGCTTCCTCGTGAAGCGCGACCGCGGGCGGGTGAACCACACCGACCGCGACCAGGGGCTGAACTACTGGTTCAGGATGAACCACAATGCCGAGGAGGAGACCTCGATCCAGCGCATGATCCCGGCGGCGCGGGCGGAATTCGACCGGCTGATGGCGGATCCCGAGATCGCGGCGGCGCATGCTCATTCGGTCGCCTGCCACCGCGCAAAGATCGCCGAGTTGCAGGCAAGGCCGGACCAGGCGGAGTTCTACGAGGAGCTGACCGGGCCGCGGATGGAGAAGCTTTCGCGCCTGCTGCATGTCTTCGGCGCCAACGTGTTCAACGCCGGGCCCCACGTGATTCCCGAAGACCTGCACGAGCGCGATCTGCCCGAGGATTTCTTCTTCACCGTGCAGCATGAGGGCGAGGCGCAGCATTAGGCGCAGTATGGGACGCAGTATCGGGCAGAGACCTGGGCCCAGTACGGGGCGCAGCACGGAGCGCAGCACGGGGCGGAGAGCGGGGGATTTGCGTATTTGGGGAACAATGAAAGGCAGGAAGGGGAAGGCGTGCGGTTCCTGATCGTCACCTCCATGCGCAACGAAGGGGCGTTCTTGCTGGAATGGCTGGCTCATCACCGAGCGGCGGGGGTGGATCATTTCCTCGTCTATTCCAACGATTGCGAGGACGGGACCGAGGCGATGCTGGACCGGCTGGCCGCTCTGGGATGGCTGACCCATGTGCCGAACCCCGGGCCCCACCCCAAGGGCCCGCAATGGGAGGGGCTCCGGCGCGCGGACCGGCACCCTCTGGTGGCGGGGGCCGAGTGGGTGCTGGTTTCGGATGTCGACGAATTCGTCTGCGTCAAGGTGGGGGATCATACGCTGAGGGCGCTGGTGGACGCGCAGCCCGAAGCCACGGCCTTCACGCTGACCTGGCGCATGTTCGGCAACGCGGGACTGGTGGATTACCGCGACGCCCCGGTGACCGAGACCTTCACCCGCGCAGCCCCCGCCGTGCTGCACTGGCCGTGGCGGGCGGCGATGTTCAAGACGTTGTTCCGCAACGACGGGAGCTATGGCAAGCTGGGCGTGCACCGCCCGCGGCAGCCCGATCGCGCCCGGCTGGAAGCGGCGCGATGGGTCGACGGATCCGGCCGGCCGCTTTCGGGCAACTTCCTGACGAACCGTGTCTTTTCCGACTTCGGACAGGACAATTACGGCCTTGTCCAGTTGAACCATTACGCCCTTGGCAGCATGGAAAGCTTTGTCGTCAAGCGCGACCGGGGGCGAGCCAACCGGGGCGGCGAATTCGATCTCGGCTATTGGGTGGAGCGCAATTTCTCGGCCGTGGAGGACGGTGCGGCCGAGGCATTGGGCCCCGCGCGGCGCGCCTTGCTTGCCGAGTTGCGCGCCGACCCGGAGCTGGGCCCCCTTCACGACGCGGCCGCCGGGTGGCGCAAGAGGCGCTTCGAGGCGCTGATGCAGGACGAAGCGATGCGTACGCTTTTCGGCCAGCTCCTTCTGACCCCGCCGACCCGGGTTCTGGACGCGGGCGAAGCCGAGGCGGTGATGGCACATGCCCGGCGCGCGCAGGTCCGGGGCCGGGACGGGGATCGCGATGGAGGCCATGACGGGACCGGCGGAGCCGCCCCGTGACAGGGCTCGATCGAAACAGTGAGGTGCGATTGTTGAGCGGATATGCGCAAAGGCCCCAAGGCTGCCCCATTGCTTACCCAATGCCGCCGCGCAAGAATGCGACAAGGTTGCTCGGCAGCTGAATTCTCGGGGGAACGAAATGGAAGACGTCCGGGTCGCGGATGCGGCAGGCGCAGCGACAAAGCAGGACTGGATCGCCCGGGTCGAGGAGATCGGCGAGGAAGCGGGTTATTTCGAACGTCTCGGGCGGCGACACTTCGCGCTGTTCTCGGACGCCTCGCCCGTCCTGCTGGTCTCGTTCGAGCAACTGGGCGCCGTGCGGGCGGGCGATCCGGGGCAGATGCCGCTGGGCCACCGCATCGCGGCCGAGAACGGCTGGTCGAGCCTGTCGATCATCGCCGACGGCGAGACATGGTACCGCGACCCCGCGGTCTACGGCTATTTCGACCGTCTGGTCGACGACAGCTTCTTCGAGGATTTCGACCGGGTGGTATTCTTCGGCGCGGGCATGGGCGGCTATGGCGCCTGCGCCTTCTCCGTCGCCTCGCCGGGGGCCACGGTGCTGGCGCTGTCGCCGATTGCCACGGTCGACCCGGCCCTTTGCGGATGGGACGAGCGGCTGGAGGATTACCGTCGCCTCGATTTCACCTCGCGCTACGGCTACGCGCCGGACATGATCGACGGCGCCGACCGGGTGTTCCTGGTCTACGACCCGCGGGAACTGCCCGATGCGATGCATGCGGCGCTTTTTCACCGTGGCCACGTCACCGCCCTGCCCTGCCCGATGCTGGGCGCCGAGATCGAACCGGCGCTGGCACGGATGGAAATCCTCGACCCGATCGTTGCGGCGGCCTGCGAAGGAGAGTTGACCAGCGCATTGTTCTACCGCCTCTACCGCGCCCGCCGCGACAACACGATATACCTGCGCAGCGTGCTGGGCCGGCTGGAACGCGCCGAGCGGCCGCTGCTGGCCGCGCTGCTGTGCCGGGCGGTGATCCGCCAGGGTGGCCGGCCAAGGTTCCGGCAGCGATTCCGCGATCTCGAATCCGATCTGTCGGACATGGGCATCCGCCTGCCGCCGGAGCGGGGCCGCCAAACCTGACCCTGCGCGGAGAAGCCAGGAAAGATGGGGCACGGAGTGATCGCGCCTTCGCCGCGGCCTCCGGCGGGAGTATTTCGCGCCAGGATGAAGGGAGGATCCTCTCCTCCTTTCATTGTTCCCCAAATACGCCTCCGACCTCTCCACCCGCGCGGGGCGATCGGGGCTAAGGCCGTCAGAGGCCGCCTTCGCGCTTGAGGAAGGCCACGACCTCGTCGACCCCCTGCCCCGCCTTCAGGCTTGCCATGACGTAGGGACGGTGGCCCCGCGCCGCGCGGGTGTCGCTTTCCAGAAGCGCCCGGTCGACGCCGACATGGGGCGCAAGGTCGACCTTGTTGACGACCAGCATGTCCGACCGCGCCAGCCCCGGCCCCTTCTTGCGCGGGATGTCCTGGCCCGCAGCGGTGTCGATGACGTAGATCGTCAGGTCCGCCAGCTCCGGCGAGAAGGTCGCGGCAAGGTTGTCGCCGCCGCTTTCGATCAGCACCACGTCCAGATCGGGGATCGCGGCGTTCAGATCGGCGAGCGCCGCAAGGTTGATCGAGGCATCCTCGCGGATCGCGGTATGTGGGCAGCCCCCGGTTTCCACGCCCCGGATACGCTCCAGCGGCAGGGCCTGGGCACGCATCAGGTATTCCGCGTCCTCGCGGGTGTAGATGTCGTTCGTCACCACCGCGACGGAATATTCCTCACGCAGCGCGCGGCACAGCTGTTCGGTCAGCGTGGTCTTGCCGGCGCCCACCGGGCCGCCGATGCCGACGCGCAGGGGACCGTTGGGGGAGCGGGCGGAAGAAGTCATGTGCGGAAGATCCTCGTATCCATCGTCTCGTGCGCCATGGCGGCAAGGTCGGACCCTATCGCGGCGCCCCCCAGCGCGTCGAGGGGGGCCGCGGCGGCCTCGGCCGCGACGGAGAGCATCGCCGGGTGCAGCGCCGCCAGGACTGCCTGCCCCTCGGTCTGACCAAGCGGGATGAAGCGGACGCCCGCCATCACCATGTTGCCCGCGAAGGCCTGCAGGTAGAGCGCGATCGCCTGAACCGGGTCCACCGCCAGCGGCCGCGACGCCACGCCCAGTGCCACCGGCAGCGTCATCGCCGGATGGTCGGCCCCGGTCAGCGCGTTGGTGGTGCGGATCAGCGCCGTGCCCTGTTCCAGCGTTTCCGCAAGCCGCTCCTTCGACGCGGCCATGGCCCGCGACAGCCGGTCCAGGGCCACAGCGTCGCCATCGTCGGAAAGCGCATGGGCAAGGAGGATCGCATCGGACCGGCCCGCACCCTCGCGCAGCACGTCGCCGACCCAGGCCTGCAGCGAGGCGGCATCGGTCACCCGGCCCGCCTCGACCGCGGCTTCCAGCCCGTGGGAATAGGCAAAGCCGCCCAGCGGAAAGGCGGGAGACAGCCATTGCGTCAGGGTCAACAGGCCCGCAGCCGGAACCGCGTCAGCCATTCAGCCGCTCCGCCAGTGTCTGAAGCTTGCCCAGCCGGGCCATGCGGACCTCGCGCCAGAGGCGGATCGTGGGCTTCAGCCCGAAGAAGGCCGACCCGACGATGAACAGCCAGATCGCGGCAGTCTCGGTCGATTTCCAGAAGAACAGGATCGAGCCCACGAAGAACATCGCCGCCGCGGAGAAATCGACGAAAGTGTAGATGACCTCGTAGAAGGCCCAGAGGCGGGCGTGATCTTCCGACTGGTAGCGGTTGTTGGGGTGAAACAGCTTCACCGGATCACCTCGGGCTCGTCCCCGTCGCCACCCTCTTCGCCGCCCGCGTCGTCATGGCTGTGATGATGGGCCGAATGGTGATGCACATGGGTGTGAGCGTGGTCGTGGCTGTGGCCGTGCTCATGGTGGTGCTCATGAGAGTGGTCATGCCCGTGTTCATGCGCGTAGCCGTGGTCGTGCCCCATGGTGCGGCCGTGGCCGTAGGCGCCGCCCTCGGGCGTGAAGCCCGCGGTCACGCGCGACAGGCTGGCGCCCAGCCCCTCCAGCATGGCGGCCAGCACCTTGTCCTCGCGGATCAGAAGGCGGTCGGCCTCGATCTGGCACGGCGTGTGGCGATTGCCGATATGCCAGGCGAGGCGCGGAAGGTCGCCGGTGACGGCGAGGAGAGGCTCGTCCGCCGCGGCGACGGCGATCAGCGTGCCATCCTCGCATTCGAAGCAGTCGCCATGGTCAAGGCTGACCGTCTCCTTCAGGTCGACGAGAAAGTCCCTGCCCCCTTCGGTGGTCAGCCGCTTGCGCCGCAGGAGCCGCCCGTCATAGTCGAGGGTCACGCGGTCGGCCGCCTTGTCGGCGGCGGCGCGGCGGATCTGGCGGGCGGGGGGCAGGTCGGTCATGCGGTCGACTCGTCAGTTGGGCAGGATGTCCCTGAAGACATAGCCCGGAATGCGCGCCCGCGTCAGCCCCATCGACGTCAAGGCTGCGTCAGGCAGCGCGTCGAGGCGGGCCAGCTCCTGCGCGCGGGCGCGGCGCAATTCGGCCGGGTTGTAGCCAAAGCCCTGTTCGGTGAAGAACAGATCGCAGGCTGCGCTGATACGCGGGCTGAGGGGGGAGTTCGCGACGTTCTGCTGGGTGATGGTCGAGGGGGTCATGGGTATCGCCTTGGTCTCAGGCTCCTCCCTGCCCAAGCAGATAAGGGCCGGGCGCGGCACTGTCCACCGCGACGCTGCGCCGCAGCATTCCGGGAACCGAACCTTGATCAAGGTCCGGGGCCCACGCCGGTTGGGCGGCGCCAACAGCCGGAGGCGGACGCGCGCAGCGCACGCCCCCGGGAAGGGGCGGCCGCGAGGGTGCGATCAATCGCACCCCGAGACTGTCAGAACATGAAATACCGCTGCGCCATCGGCAGCTCTTTCGCCGGCTCGCAGGTCAGAAGCTCGCCGTTCGCGCGCACCTCATAGGTCTCGGGGTGCACCTCGATCTGAGGCGTCGCATCGTTCAGGCGCATGTCGGACTTGCCAATGCCGCGGGTGTTCCTGACTGGCAGAACCTCCTTGGCCAGCCCATAGGCCTTGCCGATCCCCTCGGCCACCGCGGCCTCGGAGGCGAAGATCACCGCCGAACGTTCCACCGACCGCCCGTAGGCGCCGAACATCGGCCGGGAATAAACCGGCTGCGGCGTCGGGATCGAGGCGTTCGGATCGCCCATCTGTGCCATGGCGATGGTGCCGCCGATCAGCACCATCTCGGGCTTCACGCCGAAGAACGCGGGGCTCCACAGCACCAGATCGGCCCGCTTGCCCTCCTCGACCGAGCCGATCTGATGCGACAGGCCATGCGCCACCGCCGGGTTGATCGTGTATTTCGCGATGTAGCGGCGGACCCGCAGGTTGTCGTTGTCGCCGGTCTCGTCCGACAGGCGCCCGCGCTGCACCTTCATCTTGTGCGCGGTCTGCCAGGTGCGGATGATCACCTCGCCCACCCGGCCCATCGCCTGGCTGTCCGACGAGATGATGGAAAACGCCCCCATGTCGTGCAGGATATCCTCGGCCGCGATCGTCTCGCGCCGGATCCGGCTTTCGGCAAAGGCCACGTCCTCGGGGATCGCCTTGTCGAGGTGGTGGCAGACCATGAGCATATCCAGATGCTCTTCGATCGTGTTCACCGTGTAGGGCATCGTCGGGTTGGTGGATGACGGGATGACGTTCTGTTCCGCCACCACCTTGATGATGTCCGGCGCATGGCCGCCCCCCGCCCCCTCGGTATGGAAGGCGTGGATCGTCCGGCCCTTGAAGGCCGCCAGCGTATTCTCGACAAAACCGCTCTCGTTCAGCGTGTCGGTGTGGATCATCACCTGTACGTCCATCGCATCGGCTACGCTCAGGCAGCAGTCGATGGCGCCCGGGGTGGTGCCCCAGTCCTCGTGCAGCTTCAGGCAGGCGGCCCCTGCCTTCACCTGCTCCTCCAGCGCCGCAGGAAGCGAGGCATTGCCTTTGCCCGCGAAAGCAAGGTTCATCGGGAAGGCATCGGCCGCCTGCAGCATCCGCGCGATATGCCACGGCCCCGGCGTGCAGGTGGTCGCCAGCGTGCCATGGGCGGGCCCCGTGCCGCCCCCCAGCATGGTCGTCAGGCCGGAATGCAGCGCATCCTCGATCTGCTGCGGGCAGATGAAGTGGATATGCGCATCCATCCCGCCCGCGGTCAGGATGCGCCCCTCGCCCGCGATCGCCTCGGTGCCCGGGCCGATGATGATGTCGACGCCGGGCTGGGTGTCGGGGTTGCCGGCCTTGCCGATCTTGGAGATCCGCCCGTCGCGCAGGCCCACGTCGGCCTTGTAGATGCCGGTGTGGTCGACGATCAGCGCATTGGTGATCACCGTGTCCACCGCGCCCTCGGCACGGGAATATTGCGACTGGCCCATGCCGTCGCGGATCACCTTGCCACCGCCGAACTTCACCTCCTCGCCGTAGAGCTGGGCATTGCCGCCGCTGCCACCGAAGGCCGCCGCCCCCGCGAGGTCGGAGGTCAGGTCGCGCTCGACCTCGATGATCAGGTCCGTGTCGGCCAGCCGCAGCCGGTCGCCGGTGGTCGGGCCGAACATGTCGGCATAGGCGGCGCGGGAAATCCGTGCAGGCATCGTTTGCTCCTTCTCGACCGGCGCGCGGCCGGCATCAGCTTGGCGCCGGCCGCGCGGGACCGGCATGTCTCTTTCAGCCCAGTCGCGGGCCGCGTTTCGTCAGCCGCCTGGCGTTGGCACGGGTCCTCGTCCGGATCGGCTTCATCCCCGCCAGCGCCGCCGCCGCGGGCCCGGCCCCGCCGACCAGCGCGGCATGGGTGGCAAAGGCCGACGAGGTCAGCGCCGTCGTCTTCTCGGTCACCATGCGCCGGTTTTCCCCCGCGCTCACGTTCCACGCCCCCGCCATGCCCCAGAGGCGCAGGGTGATGACCCACTGCGCCTCGACCAGCATCATGCAGGTCTGAACCCCGAGCCGCATCATCTGCACCTGGACGTCATAACGCGCGCTCATGGCCGGCGGCGCCCCGCTGCCGCCCCACCGGGCGCCACGCGTGCTCCCACGGCGCGCATCTCAAGACACCCCGGGCCGGGCATCCCGCGCCCGCGCCCGTTCCCGTGCCTGGGCCGCGGGCGGTGACAGGGCCGCCTGCTTGCGGCGCGGAACGGAAACCGCCGCCGGCGTGAATTCAAGGATCCGGGCCCCGACCACGGTCGCGTCCCCGGTTGCGGCCTCGGGCTCCGGCACCGCCTCCGCCGGGGCGCCATCCCGGGCCGTTCCGTCGCATAGGTCCGCGCCCCACAACAGACACGACATCTGAAACCCGAAGGCCATCTGCGCCTGCGCCGTCCGCGCCCAGACCGCGACTCCCGCACGCATCATCTCGACCGGTGTGATCACCCTCGCCTCCTTCCCTGCCTCAGACGTCCCTGCATCGGGTGTCCCTGCATCGGGTATCGCTGACTAGGGACCGGCACCATCTCGGCGCCCGCCAGACGTCAGAGCCCGCCCATCACCGCCTTGTTGAACCCGTAGACCTTGCGCGCGCCGGAATAGGGCACAAGGCGCACCTCGCGCTCCTGCCCCGGCTCGAACCGCACCGCGGTGCCCGCGGCGATATCCAGCCGCCGTCCCCGCGCCGCCGCACGATCGAACGACAACCCCGAATTCGCCTCTGCGAAATGGTAGTGAGAGCCGACCTGGACCGGCCGGTCGCCGGTATTCGCGACCAGAAGCACGATCGCCTCGGCCCCGGGATTCAGCTCGATCTCGCCCGCCGCCGGAAACAGCTCCCCCGGGATCATTTTCGCCATCACCTCATCCCTTCTCGCAAAGGCCTTCTTTCTTGCCAAAATACTCCCGCCGGAGGCGTCCCGCCCCCGCCGCCCGACTACCGGATCGGATGATGCACCGTGACCAGCTTGGTCCCGTCGGGGAAGGTCGCCTCCACCTGCACCTCGTGGATCATCTCGGGCACGCCCTCCATGCACTGGCCGGCCGCCACAACGCCGGCCGCCGCCGACATCAGGTCGGCGACGGAACGCCCGTCGCGGGCGCCCTCGACCACGTAATCCGTGATCAGCGCGATCGCCTCGGGGTGGTTCAGCTTCACCCCCCGTTCCAGCCGGCCCCGGGCCACCATGGCAGCCACGCTCACCAGCAACTTGTCCTTCTCGCGCGGGCTGAGATTCATGCCCCCTCCATCTTCAATCAGATCCTAGATCTGCCAGACACGCGGCAGCGCCCTGCCCCGCATCACGTCCAAAACCGCGGCCAGCGCGCGCTTCAGCGGCAGCGCCGCCCCCGCCCGCATCCTGACCACGCACTTGCCGTCCCAGGCCGAGGCCGCCGCCTCGACCTCCTGCGGGCCGAGGGCCGCACGGACCGCAGCCAGCGCATCTTCGCCGCCCGGCGCGACCATGGCAACCGTCGCGAAGGCCCGCGCGCCGCCGATCAGCGCCGCGCCACCGGCAAGCGTCTCGGCGCTCAGCCGCAAGGGCTCCACCAGCACCGGGGCGCCCGCGCGCCGCACCTCGCGCCAATCCGACAGCGCGACCCTCTCCAGGACCTCGCCCATCGCGGCGCGGCCCAGCACGATCGTCTCGCACATCACCAGATGGGCATCCGTTGCCAGTTCGGCCTCGGTGCGCCGGGCAAGATCGGACCGGTCAAACAGGATCGTCTCCTGCGGCAACCAGTCAAGGCGCGCCCCCGCCCCGGCCCGCAGCCGCACGTCCAGCGCGGCCGTGCCCGTGGTCGAGGCATAGGCGCGCTCTGCCGTCTGGGTCGTGGCCACAAGACGCACGCCCGCCTCGGCCTCGGCGACGTACTCCAGCCGGTCGCCGCCGGTCAGTCCGCCCGAGGTGTTCAGGAACACCGCCTCGGGCCAGGGTCCGTGGCTGCGCGGCAGGAAGACCTTGGCCGAACCCTGCTGTTCCAGTCTGGAAATCCGTTCTCCCGCGGTCAGGCCGACATGGGCCCGACCGCGGGTGCGCTGCAGGGAGGAGAGAGAGTGCGGCGCATCGAACATGCCTCTTTCTACCGCAACGGCGCCCCCGCACGAGGCACCTCCTGCATCGCCGCCCCCCTCGGGCCCGAATTTGCCGCGCATTGCATCCCTTCCGAAGCCACCCGCCCGTTTTGCAGGCATCGCGCGAATTCGCACCCGATTCCAGCCCCTTCCGTTGGGCCGCCCCCGCCGTCCTTCCCGCCGTACTCCCCAGATCCTCCCCGGCCCGGATCCCCCGCGGATCCCTCGGCAAGGCGCAAAACCGCCGCCCCCCGCCCGAAAGACCCGGCAGAAAGCCCCACAATGGCGGCCTCGCGCCCACCACATCCCTTTCATTGTTCCGCAAATACGCAACCCCGCCGGCCACCCCGCGCCGACCTCACTCCTTCAGCGCAAAGACCACTGTCACGTTGGCGCTCAGCCCCACCTCGCCGCGCGCGATCGGAACCGACGCGGCCTTGGCCATCCGCATCTCCATCATCGGCCGCGGCGCCCCGGACCCGCCGCCGTCCGAGATCGACAGCACGCGGCCCAGCGTCACCCCCGCGGCCTTCGCCATGACCTCGGCCTTGCGCCGCGCATCCCTGACGGCCGCCGCGCGCGCCTTGTCCTGAAGCGCCTGCGGATCGGCGACCGAGAAGGACAGCGCGTCGATGGTGTTCGCCCCGGCCTGCACCAGCTTGTCCAGCACCCCGCCCAGCGACCCCAGGTCCCGCACCCGGACACTGAGCCGGTTCGAGGCGGTGAAGCCCACGATGCTGCGCGGCTGCGACTGTCCCTGGGGATCGTTCCAGCGCGGCCCCAGCGACAGGCCCGAAGTCTGCATGTCGCGGTCCGCAAGTCCCGCGGCCTTCAGCGCGTCGATCACCTTGGTGACCTCGGCGCTGTTGCGCGACATCGCATCGGCCGCTGTCTTGGCCTCGGTGGTGACGCCCAGCGACACCGTCGCCATGTCGGGTTCGGCCCGTTCCTCGCCCTCGCCGGTCACGGTGATCCGGGCCCGCGGCGCCCGCGCGGCGCCTGCACTGGTGTCGGCCCCGGTCATGGCGCGTCCGCCGTCCTTGGTCTCGGCCCGGAGCGGCGCTCCGCTGGCGGCCAGCGCCAGCATCAGGGCCCCGGCTGCCGTCCATGTCGTTGCGCTCTGCGCGGTCGAAAATCGCATCGCTTTCTCCCTTCGATCCTGGCCTGCCAGTGTCCCTGTCCCGGGCGGAGGCGGCAACCCCCTGCGACCCCGGCGACGGGGAGCGCCAGCTTCCCCTCGGCGATTTCCTGCTATAGCTAGAACAGCGTCCCCCGGCCGACTCCCGGGGTCCGACCGACCTGTGCTAGAGCCAGAGAATGAAACCCGCTTTTGCCCTGACCCTGTCTTCCGACGGCATCACGCTGCTGCACCGCGCAATCCGAGGCTGGCTGGTCGTGGGCGAGGTGTCGCTGGAGGATCCCCGGCTGGGCACCCAGCTGGCCTACCTGCGGCGCACCGCGCTCGGGCTCGACCCGCGCGGGCTGGCCACCAAGCTGGTGCTGCCCGAGGACCAGGTGCTCTACACCACCGTCACCGCTCCGGGCCGGTCCGAGGCGCAGCGCCGCGCGCAGGTGGCCGCCGCGCTCGACGGGCGGACGCCCTACCCGGTCGAACAGATCGTCTTCGACATCGCAGGCGACGGCCCCGCACTTCAGGTCGCCGCCGTCGCGCGCGAAACCCTGGCCGAGGCCGAGGCCTTCGCCGCCGAACATGGCTTCAACCCGGTGTCCTTCGTGGCCCAACCCATGGCGGAGACCTTTGCCGGGGAACCGTTCTTCGGCGAGACCCGTAACGCCCGGCGCACCCTGCCCCGGGGCGAAAGCGTGATCCGCGACGACGAGACGATGAAGATCGTCGGCAAGGCGGTTCTTCCCCCGTCCTGGAGCAGCGATCCCGTGGCGGGCGACGCCGCGGCGCCCGCGCCCGCCGCCCCTGCCGAAGCCACCGAAGCCGCGGCCGCATCCGCCGATCCCCAGTCACACCAGGCAGGAACGGAGCCCCCGGAAACCGCGCCCGCCCCGGGCCCCGCCGATCCGCAGCCACCCCAGGCGGGAACGGAAACCCCGGACGCCACGACCGCCACCGACGCATCGTCGCCCGCGCCTGGCCCAGACACGGCCCCGGAAACATCCAGCCGCGCGCCGGCAGCCGGCGCCGCACAGGGCATGGCACGCGCCGCGGGTCCACAGGCGCCTTCTCTTCCCACGGCCGTAACGGCTTCCGACGCAGTCACCGACCCTTCCCTCGACCCTTCCCCCGACCCTGGCGCCACGCCGGCGACCGACACGCCGACGGGCAAGGCCCCCGCCGGTGCGACACCAGCCAGCGCAGACGTCCCACCCGACAACGTAGCGGCCGCCGAACCCGAGACCGCCCCGCCGGCGGAGCAGGCACCGGGGCGGCCCGACGCCTCCGGTGAGGGTGGTCTGACCTTCTCCAGCCGGCGCCGCCCCGCCTCCGCCGCACCGCAGGACGAAACTGGCCCCGAGACCCCGCCCGAGGACGCAGCCGCCCCGGAGGATGGCCGCCCCGGGGCCGCGCGCGGGAAGCCCCCGACCCGCCGTCGCGCCGGCAAGCCGGAGGCGCCGCCCGCACGCCGGACCACGGGGCGCCTGACGCCGCTCCTTCCGGGCCGGGCCGCCGCGGCGAAGGTCGCCATGGGCGAGGCGGCCAAGGAGGCCGCGACGGACGGCGAGCCGATGGCGCTTGCACCGCTCGGGGAACCGCGCGCGACAGTGGCGGATGCCACTGCGCCCCTGACGCTGACACCCGCTCCCTCGCGCCCGGCGCCAATGCAGCCGGTCTCCGCCCCGGCCGCGAAGGCGGCCCCACCGGGCCAGACCAGACCGCCCGCCACGTCGCCGGCCACGCTGCGCCCCTCGCCCTCGGCGCGGCGCGGCGGCAAGCAGGCGTCGCCACAGGGTGGCACCGGCCCGGCATCCCCCCCTCCCTCTTCAGCGGCGGAGCAGGCCCAGGCGCAGGCCGAAGCCTTCGCCGCCTTCGCAGCCCGCCGGGCGCCGGTCCGGTCGGGGGGCGGCCGGCGTATCGCGGCGATCGTCCTGTCGGTCGCGCTCGTCGTGCTTGTCGGGATATCGGCGGTCTGGTCGGTGATCGGGTTCAACCACGAAGACACGCCGGAGGCCCCGACGCAGACCGCCGCGCTGGCGCCCGCCAAGACCGCCGAGGCGCCGGCCCAGTCAGAGGCCCAGTCAGCGGCCCAGTCAGCGGCCCGGTCGGAAGCCCGCTCAGAGCCCCAGCCAGCCACGGGGACGCCGACGAAAGGCAGCTCCGGGTCCCCGCCCGTGCAGGCTGGCGGGTCCGACGTCCAGCCCGCCGCCGCCCCCGACGCCACGCCCACGACCGGCGCTGCCCCTGGTGGCGTCGCTGCACCGGCACCTCTCGCCACGTCCGGCGCCACCGCGGCGCCCGCGCCAACGCCGACCCCGGAGAGCGCCCCAGAAAAAGCCCAGGAAAAAGCCCCGGCCGCCGATGCCAGTGCGACCGGCGCAAGCGCCGCCCCCGCGCAGGAGGACGCCGCCCCGCCCACGGTTGTCGCCAGCGCCCCCGCGGATGCCGCCACGCGGGGCCAGCCCGCCCCGCAGGCAGCCCCCTCGACCGATAGCGGCGGGTTCACTCTGCCAGCCGATCCGCAGACCCGGCTGGTCCCCGCGGGCAGCCGCCAGCGCGTCGCCCCCGCCGCGACCAGGCCCCCTGCGCCGACGGTCCTGGGCAAGATCGACCTGCCCGCGCCTGCCCGGACGGCAAGCACCACGGCGGTGATGCCGCCGATAGCGCCCGCGGGCGGCGACCGGGGCTTCCGCGCGCCGGTCAATCCACCGGCATTCGGCACCCATTTCGACCTCGGGCCGGATGGCCTTGTCGTGCCGACGAGAAAGGGCGCGGTCACGCCGGACGGCGCGGTCGTCTTCGCCGGGCGTCCGCCGGTCGTGCCGCCCCCCCGGCCGGGCAGCGCCGATCAGGCCGCGGCTCCGGCAGGCACCGATGCGCAGGCGGGCGGAAGCCAGACAGCCGACACCACGGGATCGGCGGCGGCGGCACCGCAGGCGGCCACGCCCGCCCAAGGCCCCGGTGCAGAGGGGGGCGCGGCAGCAAGTGCGGAGGGCACATCGACCGCCCAGACCGGAGACACCCAGACCGAAGCCTCCCCGGCCGCCTCCACCCTGCCGCCGGCGAACCCCGCGCTGGCCGGCGCCCGTCCAAAGGACCGCCCCGCCGATGCCGGCCTGCCGTCCTTCCTCGCGCCCGAGCCCTCGGCCACGGATCCGAATGCCAGCAAGTTCGCCGTTGCACGATCACCGGTGCCGCCGGGCCGGCCCGCGGACTTCTCGCGCACGGTGGCCGCCGCCCTTGCAGCCGCAGATGCCGCCAGACAGCCGCCGGCGGCCGATACCGCCTCGGCCCCGACCTCTACCGACGAACAGGACGCCGAGCCAGAACCGACCTCGGTCGCACCGAACCTGCCCACCAACGCCTCCGTCGCAAAGCGGGCGACGGTGCACAACGCGCTGAAGCTCAACCAGCTCAGCCTGATCGGGGTCTTCGGCTCCTCCTCGAACCGGCAGGCCCTGCTGCGCACCGCGGCGGGCAAGATCGTCAAGGTGAAGGTCGGCGACCAGATCGAGGGCGGGCGGGTCTCGGCGATCAGCGAGAACCAGCTCTACTACTCGAAGAACGGGCGCAACGTCGTGTTGTCGATGCCGAAGGGCTGAGACCGGACACAGCCCCTTGCCCGATCGCGCGTCCTGCGCCAGCCTCGGCGCATGACCCAAACCCACGTGACCCTGCGCCCTGCCATCCCGGCCGACCTTCCTGGCCTGCTGGCGCTTTATGCGTACCTTACGCCCGGTGATCCGCCCGCCGACCCGGCCGCAGCCAAGGACGCCTTCGACCGGCTGGGCGCCTATCCCGGCAGCGCGATCTACCTGTGTCTCGACGAGGACCAGCCCGTTGCCGCATGCACCCTGATCGTGGTGCCGAACCTCACCCGCGGCGCCGCGCCTTTCGCCCTTATCGAGAACGTGGTGACCCACGGCGCCTGGCGCCGCCAGGGCCTTGGGCGGCGGGTTCTCGCTGCGGCGACACAAGCCGCGTGGCAAGCGGGCTGCTACAAGGTGATGCTGCTTGCAGGGTCGACCGACCCCGCGGTGATGGCCTTCTACCGCGGCGCGGGTTTTGCCCAATCGAAGACCGGGTTCCAGATCCGCCGCCCCGCCTGACCCGCCGCCTGCGCTACAGCGCGTACCAAGTGGCCGGACCGGGAAACCCGTCTTCCGCCCCTAGATAACGAAAGGGCCGGCAACCCATGGCACCGGCCCCAGTGTCAAAGGCGCAGGTCAGCCCGCATTGAGCACCCCGCGTTCGATCTGGTCCTGTTCGATCGACTCGAACAGTGCGCGGAAGTTGCCCTCGCCAAAGCCGTCATCGCCCTTGCGCTGGATGAACTCGAAGAAGATCGGCCCGATCACGGTGCGCGAGAAGATTTGCAACAGGATCCGCGTCTCGCCGCCGCCCAGCACGCCTTCGCCGTCGATCAGGATGCCGTGCTTTTCCATCGCCTCGATCGGTTCCTGGTGGTCCTTCACCCGCTCGGCGCTCATCTCGTAATAGGCATGCGGGGGCTTGGGCATGAACTTCACGCCCTTCTCGGCGATCTCGTCGACCGAGGCATAGATGTCCTCGGTGCCCACCGCGATGTGCTGGATCCCCTCGCCATTGTAACGCTTGAGGTATTCGACGATCTGCCCGGTCTCGCCCCGATCCTCGTTGATCGGAATGCGGATGCGGCCGTCGGGCGAGGTCAGCGCGCGGGAATAGAGGCCGGTGAACTTGCCCTCGATGTCGAAGAACCGGATCTCGCGGAAATTGAAGATGTCGCCGTAGAACCGGAACCACGTGTCCATGTTGCCCTTGTGGACGTTGTGGGTCAGGTGGTCCAGGTAATAGAAGCCCACACCCTTGGGCTTGGATTGCGCAAGCCACTCGAACTCCTCGTTGTAAGGCGAGGTATCGTAATAGTTTTCGATGAAGTAGATCAGCGACCCACCGATCCCCACGATGGCCGGCACATCCATCACCTTGCCCGCCCCCTCATAGGGTTTCGCCCCCTTGGCGACGGCGTGGTCGAAGGCGTGCCGCGCATCGGCCACGCGCCAGCCCATCGAGGGCGCGCAGGGGCCATGTTCGGCGATGAAGCCCGCGGCATGGGTGCCGGGTTCGGCGTTCAGCATGTAGGTGATGTCGCCCTGCTGCCAAAGCTCGACATCCTTCGACTTGTGCCGCCCGACCAGCGCATAGCCCATCTTCGCGAAGGTCTCGCGCAGCTTCTCTGGCTCGGGATGGGCGAATTCGACGAATTCGAAGCCGTCGGTGCCGGCCGGGTTCTCTTCGGTGATCGTCGCCCGCGGGGCGTCATGGGGGAAAGGACCCATGGCATGTACCTCCTGTTCGCGTTTCTCCGCCTATCATGACCCGGACACCCCGGAAAAAGCGCGCATTCTTTGGGAACATATGCTAGGTTCATGCGTATTCCACGCACCACTTTGCCGATTTGACGCGAGAAACCCGCATTCCATGGATCAGACCGATTCCCGCATCCTGACCGCCCTGCAACAGGACGCCCACCTCACCGCCGAGGCGTTGGGCAAGCTTCTGAACCTGTCGCCCAGCCAGGCCGGGCGGCGGCGCCAGCGGCTGGAGGCCGAGGGCTACATCCTCGGCTATGCCGCGCGACTGGACCCGTCGCGGCTGGGGCTGTCGGTGCAGGCCTTCGTGCAAGTGGAAATGGCAACCCACGCCCCGGATGCCGCAAAAGCGTTCCATGCGCTGATTGCCGCACGCCGCGAGGTGATCAGTGCATGGACGTTGACCGGTGCGGCGGACTATCTTCTGAGGGTCTATTGCGACGACCTCGCCGCGCTCAACCGCCTGATTCACCAGACGCTCCTGCCGCACCCCTCCGTCGCCCGGGTGCAAAGCCAGATCGTCATGGACCAGTTCAAGCCCGACGCGCCGTTGCCGACCTGATACCTGCCCCGGCGCCCCGGGGATCCGCCCTGTACCGCCGGCACCCCGGCGCCCCGCCACCGTTGCCACATCCCGCCCCGCCCGCCCTTCCTCGCCCTTGCATGACCGGACCCCGAATTACCCATGGAATCCGCCCTCTACCTCGCCAGCCTCTACCTGCTCAGCGCCGTGATCCTGGTGCCGCTCGCGGTGCGACTTGGGCTCGGCTCCGTGCTGGGTTTCCTGGCGGCCGGCATCCTCATCGGCCCGGTCATGGGCCTCGCCGGGCAGGAGACCGGCGACCTTCAGCACGTGGCCGAATTCGGCGTGGTGATGATGCTGTTCCTGATCGGCCTCGAACTGGAACCGCGAACGCTCTGGAACATGCGCCACAAGCTGATCGGGCTTGGCGGGTTGCAGATCATCGCCACCACCGGGCTGATCATGGGCATGGCGGTGGTGCTGGGACTGCAATGGAAGATGGCGCTGGCGGCGGGGCTTATCCTGTCGCTTTCCTCTACCGCGATCGTGCTGCAGACGCTGGACGAGAAGAACCTGATGCGCTCCAACGGCGGGCGCTCGGCCTTCTCGGTGCTTCTGACGCAGGATATCGCGGTTGTGCCGATGCTGGCCTTCCTGCCGCTCCTCGCCTACGGCATGTCGCCCGAGGCGGTGCTGAAATCGCTGGGCATCGTGACCGAGAAGGCGACGGACCACGCCGCCAACCCCGTCGTCAGCCTGGTCGAGAACCTGCCCGCCTGGGGGGTGACCGCGCTGACGCTGGCGATCGTCGCAGCGATCGTGCTGGCCGGGCATTACCTGACCCGGCCGGTGTTCCGCTTCGTCCACCAGGCAAGGCTGCCGGAACTTTCCACCGCCTTCGCCCTGCTGATCGTGCTGGGCATCGCCTTCCTGATGACGCTGGTCGGCCTCTCTCCCGCACTTGGCACCTTCCTCGCCGGCGTGGTGCTGGCGAACTCGGAATTCCGTCATCAACTCTCGGCCGACATCCAGCCGTTCAAGGGGCTCCTGATGGGGCTCTTCTTCATCACCGTGGGGGCCGGGATCGACTTTCAGGTGCTGGCGTCGGAACCGTTGCTGATCCTCGGCATCACCCTTGTCGTGATGCTGATCAAGGCGGTGGTCCTCCTCGCCCTGACGCCGATCTTCAAGGTCACCGGGCGCGACCGCTGGCTGTTCGCCCTCTCGCTCGCCCAGGCGGGGGAGTTCGGCTTCCTCCTCGTCGGCTTCTCGGTGCAGCAGACGGTGCTGCCCGGGCCGCTGGCCGACGTGATGCTGCTGGTCATCGGCTTGTCGATGCTGCTCACCCCGGTGCTGTTCTTCGCCCAGGGCCTGATCGCCAGCCGCCTGACCGAGGCCTCGGCGCCGGACCACGAAGAGGACGAGATCGACCAGAAGGGCCGCGTGATCATCGCGGGCATCGGCCGCTTCGGACAGGTCGTGAACCGCCTCGTCCGGATGAGCGGGATCGAAACCGTCGTGCTCGACCCGGACATGCAGACGATCCAGCTGATGCGCCGCTTCGGGGTCAAGGGCTTCTACGGCGACCCGACCCGAACCGAGCTTCTGACCGCCGCCGGCCTGAAGGAGGCCGAGGTGCTGGTGGTCGCCGTCGACGACCGCGATGCGGCGCTCCGGGTCGTGCGCCACGCCCGCCTCGTGAACCCGCTGGTCCACATCGTCGCCCGCGCCCGCGACCGTTCCCACGTGTACGAGCTTTACCAGGCCGGCGCCGACGACATCGTGCGCGAGATGTTCGACAGCTCGGTCCGCGCCGGCCGCTACGCGCTGGAGAACGCGGGGCTGACGGAATACGAGGCCGCCAAGGTCAGTCAGGAATACTACAAGCGTGACCGCGCCGCGATCCGCGACCTTGCCCAGCTCTGGGTCTCGGGCCAACCGATCCACCTGAACGAGGCCTATATCGCCCGCGCCAAGGAACTCGACGCCGAGCTCGAGGCCGCCCTGCTGGACGAACTCGACGACGACCACCCCCACCGCGAACCCGACCGCGCGAAGGTCGGCGTCGATGTCGACGGCGCCTGACCCGGGCGCCCGGCGCGCCAGCGTCATCCAGGCCCCTCACGCCATAGGCCCCAGCTGTTCAGTCCCTTGGTTCTTCTGAGCGAAAATATCCCGGGGGGAGTCGCGCCCTGCGCGACGGGGGGCAGCGCCCCCCTCCCCGCTCTCCCCTCTGCGGCGCCTTAACCTTCGGGCGCAGCCATGATCAGGCAGGTGGTCGACCCGGTAGCGTAAAGCTTGCCGTCCTCGACGCCGCGGATCGTGCCCTCGGCCACACCGGTCGTGCGTCCGGCATGGCTGACCACCCCCAGCGCCTCGATTTCCATCCCCACCGGCAGCGCGCGGGTGATGTTCACCTTGTACTCCAGCGTGGTGTAGATCCGCCCCTTGGGCAGCATGGTCATCACCGCGCAGGCCATGCAGCTGTCCAGCAGTGTGCCGTACCAGCCACCATGCACCCCGCCCATCGGGTTCACGTGACCGAATTCCGGGGCGCCGCGAAACGCCACCCGGCCCGGCTCGACCTCGTGCAGGCGATAGGTCATCAGCGCCCCGATCGGGGGGCCGGACAGCCGCCCCTCGAGGATCGCCCGCATGAATTCGAGACCGGAAAGCCCGGCCAGGTCGGCGCGGGTCGGAAGCTCCTCGAAGGCACGGGCAAAGAACTGATCGGGCATGGTGTCTCCTCCTCTGACCGGGGGAGACTAGGCGGGGCGCCGCGCCCGGCGCAATGCCCCGCCGGCGCTCTTACGCCACGTTCTCGAGAACGACATCCGGGGTGACCCCCAGCGCGTGGCAGACTTCGCGGGTCAGGTGCGGGCGGTTCAGGGTGTAGAAGTGAAGGTCCTCCACCCCCTCGCGGATCAGCCGGTCGCACATCTCGGTGCAGACGGCCGTGGCCAGCAGTTCCTCACGCCCGTCGCGCTCGGCCGCGGCGAAGGCCTCGTCGAGGAAGGCGGGCACGTCGGCGCCGCAGGCCTTGGCGAACCGCTTGGCGCCCGACCATTTCACGATCGGCATGATGCCCGGAATGATCGGCGCCTCGATCCCCTCCTTCACGCAAAGATCGCGGAACCGCAGGAAGGTCTCGGCCTCGAAGAAGAACTGGGTGATCGCCGAGGTGGCGCCCGCCTCGATCTTGCGCTTGAGCCAGCGCACGTCTGCCAGCGTATCGGCCGCCTCCGGGTGCGGCTCGGGATAGGCGCCGACCCGCAGCTTGAAATTGCCGGTGGCAGTCAGGGCCTCGATCAGCTCGACCGAGCTTGCGAAGCCATCCTCGTGGGCGGTGAACTTCTCCTGCCCCTTGGGCGCGTCGCCACGCAGCGCGACGATTTCGGTCACGCCTGCATCGGCATAGGATTGCGCGATCTCCAGCGTCTCCTCGCGGGTCGCCTCGACGCAGGTCAGGTGGGCGGCCACGTTCAGGCCGAACTGCTTCCCGATCGTCGTCACCGCCTCATGCGTCAGCGTCCGCGTGGTCCCGCCCGCGCCATAGGTCACCGACACGAAGGACGGCTTCAACGGTGCCAGCGCCTGCACGGTCTCCCACAGCCGGAAGCTCGCATCGAGCGACTGGGGCGGGAAGAATTCGAACGAGACGCGGGGCGTAGCCATGAGGAGACTCCTTTGATTTCAGCTCTTGTCGCATGAATCCGAACGTGAGACAAATTCATAATCCGCATCATCAACATGAGTTCCACCACAAGATGCACATCGAGCTGCGCCACCTCCGGTCGATCCGCGCAATTCACGAAGCCGGCGGCCTCGCCCGCGCGGCAGAGCTCATGAACATGACCCAATCGGCGCTGTCGCACCAGATCAAGGGGCTCGAGGAACAGGCGGGGGTGGAGCTTTTCGCCCGCCGGTCGAAACCCCTGCGCCTCTCGGCGGCGGGCCAGCGCCTGCTGCGGCTTGCGCAGAAGGTCCTGCCCGAGATCGACGCGCTCGACGCCGAGTTCCGGGCGCTGCGCGAGGGCAAGGCAGGCCGGCTGCACATCGCGATGGAATGCCACGCCTGCTTCGAATGGCTGCTGCCGGTGCTGGAGAACTTCCGCCGCGCCTGGCCCGAGGTGGATGTCGACATCCGCCCGCGGCTTGCCTTCGACGCCCTGCCCGCGCTGGTGCGCGAGGAGATCGACCTCGTGATCTCCTCCGACCCCGAGGACCTGCCCGGCGTCAGCTTCCAGCCGCTGTTCGACTACGCCCCGGTCTTCGTCTGCTCGCCGCGCAACCCGCTGGCCGCGAAACCCTATGTCGAGGCGGAGGATTTCACCGACCAGACCCTGCTGACCTACCCGATGGAACGCGCGAGACTGGACATCTTCACCGAGGTGCTGACCCCGGCACGGCTGGAACCCAAGGCGCAGAGGGAGGTGGAACTGACGGCGGTGATCCTGATGCTGGTCGCCTCGAACCGAGGCGTCGCGGTGCTGCCCGACTGGGTGGTGCGCGCGGGCCGGCAAAGCGGCGATTTCGTGACCCGCCCGGTCACCGAGAAGGGCCTGACACGCCGTCTCTATGCCGCGCTGCGCGACGAGGACGCGGCCCAGCCTTGGATGGCACATTTCCTGCGGCTCGTGCGGACCGAACCCGTGAAGCTGCAGCGCGCCTGAGGTGCCTTCACCCCGAAGCGTGGTCCAGCTGCACCACGTCGGAAGCCGGGGGTTTCACACCCCCGGACCCCCGTGGGATATTTCCCCTCAGAAGAAGACAGCCCCCTCCCCTTCTTCTGAGCGAAAATATCCCGGGGGGTGCAGGGGGCAGCGCCCCCGCCACCGCGCCCGCCACACGCGCAGGTTCCGTTTCAGGGACCTGACAGGAAGGCTCACGCCGGAAAAGGCCCGTACCTTGACTTGCAGGCCTCGCGGGCGCATATCCGAGCTTAACACTCGGAGATTTCGCCATGTTCATCCAGACCGAAGCCACCCCGAATCCCGCGACGCTGAAATTCCTGCCCGGCCGCGACGTGCTGGCCGCCGGAACCGCGGATTTCCCGACGCCCGAGGCCGCTCAGGGCGCCCCGTTGGCCGAGCGCCTGTTCGGCGTCGACGGCGTGCGCGGCGTGTTCCTCGGGTCGGATTTCATCACCGTCACGAAGGACGACACCCTGGCCTGGGATCACATCAAGCCCTCGGTCCTGGGCGCGATCATGGAGCATTACCAGTCCGGCCAGGACGCGGTCGCGGCCGGATCGCAGGGTGGCCACCAGGGCCACGAAGACGGCCCCGACAGCGAGATCGTCACCCAGATCAAGGAGTTGCTCGATACCCGCGTGCGCCCGGCGGTGGCGCAGGACGGTGGCGACATCACCTTCCATGGCTACGAGCGCGGCATCGTCTACCTGCACATGCAGGGCGCCTGCGCCGGCTGCCCCTCCTCCACGCTGACGCTGAAGATGGGGATCGAGAACCTGCTGCGTCACTACATTCCGGAAGTGCTCGAGGTGCGCCCCGTTGCTGCCTGATGCAGGGCCGGGCGGCGGGGGCCCGCTGGTCCTCGGTTTCGACACGTCGGCCGCGCATTGCGCGGCCGCTTTACTCTCGGGCGACCGGCTGGTCGCGGCGCGGGCGGAGACGATGGACAAGGGCCAGGCCGAACGGCTGATGCCGCTGCTTGAGGAGATGCTGGCCGATGCCGGGCTGGGCTGGCGCGACCTCGCGGCGCTCGGCGTGGGTGTCGGGCCGGGCAATTTCACAGGGGTGCGCATCGCGGTCGCCGCCGCGCGCGGGTTGTCGCTGTCGCTCGGGATCCCGGCGATCGGGGTGAATGGCTTCGACGCGCTGGCCGAGGGGCACGGCGACACTGTCGCGACGGTGATCGACGCCCGCAGGGGCTCGGTCTACATCCGCACGCCGCGGGTGCGGGCGCCGCGGCTGCTGCCGCGGTCGGATGCCGAGGCCGAGGCGCTGGCGCATGGGCTGAAGCTGGTGGAGCCGGGGCCGCCGGACCTTCAGGCCACAGCGATTGCCCGGATCGCCCTGCGCCTGCGCGGAACTGCGCAGCCGCGCCCTGCGCCGCTCTACCTGCGCGACGCCGACGCCGCCCCGCCTGCGGACCCTCCCCCCGTTCTGCTGCCCTGAGCCTCCGCGCCATGGCCAGCATGACCCAGGAAGACCTCGCCCGACTGCACGCCGCCTGTTTCATCGCGCCCCCGCCCTGGAGCGCCGAGGAGATCGCGGCGACCCTGGCGCAGCCCGGCGCCTTTCTCGAGACCCGACCTCACGGCTTTCTGATCGGCCGCGCCGTGGCCGGCGAGGCCGAGCTGCTGACCCTTGCGGTCGCGCCCGCGGCGCGGCGGCAGGGCACCGGCCGGGCGCTGGTTGACGCCTTCGACGATGCTGCCCGCGCGCGCGGCGCGACCGAGGCCTTTCTCGAAGTTGCCGCCGACAACCTTGGCGCGCGCGCGCTCTACGCCGCCACGGGCTGGGCCGAGGCGGGGCTGCGGCGGGGCTATTACCATCCGCCCGGGGCCCCCTCGGTAGACGCGCTGGTGCTGCGCAAGCCGCTTTCCTGAGCAGCCACCGGGGTTTGCCAAAATTTTACCAGCCGGTCAGGGAACCTTGCGGCAGCTGCCAGAATCGTCCTTGATCTTCCGGGCGCGTTTCGGCCTTACTTCGGGATGATCCGACCACGCTCGGCTCGTGCCACGATGGGCAGGCTCCCGCAGCGGGGCCGCCCCAACACCAACGGGAGAGATCCATGACCCTGACGAAATCCCTCTTCGGTGCCGCCACGGCGCTGGCGCTCACGGCGGGCGCCGCGCTGGCAGAACCGGCCGTGATCTACGACCTCGGCGGCAAGTACGACAAGTCGTTCAACGAGGCCGCGTTCCACGGCGCCGAGAAATGGGCCAAGGAGACCGGCAAGAAATTCCGCGAACTGGAACTGCAGACCGAGGCCCAGCGTGAGCAGGCCCTGCGCCGCCTGGCCGAGTCCGGCGCCAACCCGATCGTCGTCACCGGCTTTGCGTTCAGCGACATCCTCAACAAGGTCGCCCCGGACTATCCCAAGACCAATTTCGTGATCATCGACTCGGTGGTCAAGCAGCCCAACGTCGAATCGGTGGTGTTCCGCGAGGAGCAGGGTTCGTACCTCGTCGGCATGCTGGCGGCGATGGCGTCGAAGACCGGCACCGTGGGTTTCGTCGGCGGCATGGACATCCCGCTGATCCGCAAGTTCGAATGCGGCTACGCGCAGGGCGTGAAGGCGGTGAAGTCGGATGACAAGGTGGTCGGCGCCATGACCGGCACCACGCCGTCGGCCTGGAACGACCCGGTGAAGGGCAGCGAGATCGCCAAGTCCGAGATCAGCCAGGGCGCCGACGTGATCTTCGCCGCCGCGGGCGGCACCGGCATCGGCGTGCTTCAGGCCGCGGCGGATGCGGGCAAGATGGGCATCGGCGTCGACTCGAACCAGAACTACCTGCACCCGGGGCACATGCTCACCTCGATGGTCAAGCGCGTGGACGTCGCCACCTACGATGCGTTCAAGGCGGGCAAGGACCTCAAGACCGGCGTCAAGGTGATGGGCCTGTCGAACAACGGCGTCGACTACGCTTATGACAAGTACAACGAGAAGCTGATCACGCCCGAGATGAAGGCCAAGGTCGACGCGGCCAAGAAGGACATCATCGCCGGCAAGATCGAGGTGCACGACTACATGTCCGACAACAAGTGCCCGGTCACGATCGACTGAGGCGCCGGAACGACATCTGAAAACGACCGGGGCGGCAGGCGACTGCCGCCCCCGACGCATCCAAGGGGCACTTGCAAGAGGGCGGCATGGGCACAGACAGCGCGGCAGGGGCGACTGGCACGGCACCGCCGGCGATCGAGCTGAAGGGCATTTCCAAGGCCTTCGGGCCGGTACAGGCCAACAAGGACATCTCGATCCAGGTCCGGCGCGGCACGATCCACGGCATCATCGGCGAGAACGGGGCCGGCAAGTCGACGCTGATGTCGATCCTCTACGGCTTCTACAAGGCCGACGCCGGAGAGATCCATGTGGGCGGCCGGAAGACCGAGATCCCCGACAGCCAGGCCGCGATCAAGGCCGGGATCGGCATGGTCTTCCAGCACTTCAAGCTGGTGCAGAACTTCTCGGTGCTGGAGAACGTGATCCTGGGCGTCGAGGATGGCGCGCTTCTGCGTCCCTCCCTGTCCAAGGCCCGCAAGGAGCTGGTGCACCTCGCCAAGGAATATGAGCTGAACGTCGATCCCGACGAGACGATCGAGAACCTGTCGATCGGCCACCAGCAGCGGGTAGAGATCCTCAAGGCGCTCTACCGTCAGGCCGATATCCTGATCCTCGACGAGCCGACGGGCGTGCTGACACCGGCCGAGGCCGATCACCTGTTTCGCATCCTCGCCAACCTCAAGCGCGAGGGGAAGACGATCATCCTGATCACCCACAAGCTGCGCGAGATCATGGAGATCACCGACACCGTCAGCGTCATGCGCCGCGGCGAGATGACCGCGACGGTGAAGACGGCCAACACCAACCCGACCGAGCTGGCCGAGCTGATGGTGGGACGCAAGGTGCTGCTGCGGGTCGACAAGACGCCAGCCAGGCCGGGGCGGACCATCGTCGAGATCGAGAACCTGAAGGTCACCGACCGCTTCGGGGTGGAGCGCCTGAAGGGCGTCTCGCTTCAGATCCGGGCGGGCGAGATCCTGGGCATCGCCGGGGTCGCGGGCAACGGCCAGTCGGAGCTGCTTGAGGTTCTGGGCGGCATCCGCGACGCCAGCGGGCGGGTCGAGGTGAACGGCAAGGCGCTGGCGCTGACGGGGCGCGACGCGGATGCGCAGTCGCGCCGCGAGGCCGGCATCGCCCATGTTTCCGAGGACCGCCAGCACACCGGCCTGATCATGGATTTCGCGGCGTGGGAGAACGTGGCCTTCGGCTATCACAACGACCCCGCCTACCAGAAGAACGCGCTGATCATGGACAACGCGGCGATCCTTGCCGATGCCGAGGGCAAGATCGAACGGTTCGACGTGCGCCCGCCGGATGCAAAGCTGGCGGCCAAGAACTTCTCGGGCGGGAACCAGCAGAAGATCGTGCTGGCCCGCGAGATCGAGCGGAACCCCGACCTGTTGCTGGTCGGGCAGCCCACCCGGGGCGTCGACATCGGCGCGATCGAGTTCATCCACCAGCAGATCGTGGCCCTGCGCGACGCGGGCAAGGCGATCCTGCTGGTCTCGGTCGAGCTTGACGAGATCTTCGCCCTGTCGGACCGGATCGCCGTGATGTTCGACGGCAAGATCATGGGCGAGCGCCTGCCGAACGAGACCGACGAGCGCGAGCTCGGGATGCTGATGGCCGGGATGACCGGCAAACCGGACGGGGAGGCCGCCTGATGGACCGCATGCCGCATTGGGCCGACGTCGTCCTGGTTCCCGTCCTCAACGTGCTGATCGCCTTCGTGCTGTCGGGCCTCGTGATCTGGGCCATCGGCGAGAACCCGTTCGACGCCATGCAGATCATGGTGTCAGGCTCGCTCGGGTCGACCTACGGCTGGGGCTACACGCTCTACTACGCGACCAATTTCATGTTCACGGGGCTTGGCTTTGCCGTGGCCTCGCATGCCGGGCTCTTCAACATCGGCGGCGAGGGTCAGGCGACACTGGGGGGGCTTGGCGTGGCACTCATGTGCCTGTTCATCCCCTGGCCCAACTGGTGGCTGGCGGTGATCGGCGCGTCGCTGGGCGCCGCCGTGCTGGGCGCGGCCTGGGCGGCGATCCCCGCCTGGCTGCAGGCGAAACGCGGCAGCCATATCGTGATCACCACGATCATGTTCAATTTCATCGCCGCGGCGCTCTTGAACTACCTGCTGGTCAACGTGCTGCGTCCCGTCGGCTCGATGGACCCGGCAACCGCGAACTTCCCCAAGCCCACCACCCTGCCCGAGCTGAACCAGATCCTTGGCGCGATCGGCATCCCATTCGCCAAGCACACCCCAGCCAACGTGTCGCTTTTCATCGCGATCGCGGCCTGTGTGCTGGTCTGGGCGCTGATCTGGCACACGCGCCTGGGCTATCAGATCCGGGCGCTCGGCAAGTCCGAGCCCGCCGCCCTCTACGCCGGGATCCGGCCGGTGCGGATCACCATGTACGCCATGCTGATCTCGGGGGCGTTGGGGGGCATGATGGCGGTGAACTCTACCATGGGCGAAAGCGGCCGGCTGATCATGAACGCCTCCGAAGGGGCGGGCTTCATCGGCATCGCGGTGGCGCTCATGGGGCGCGACCACCCGTTCGGGATCTTCCTGGCCGCGCTTCTCTTCGGCTTCCTCTACCAGGGGGGCGGCGAGCTGGCGCTCTGGGCCAACATTCCGCGGGAACTGGTGACGGTGATCCAGGCGCTGGTGATCCTGTTCACCGGCGCGCTCGACAACGTCGTCCGGCTGCCGCTGGAGGCCGCCTTCATGCGTGCGCGGAAACGGAGGGGCTGATGGATTACGCAAGCATCATCGAGATCCTCGACAGCACCGTGCGGCTGGGCACGCCGCTTCTGCTGGCCTGCTTGGCCGGGCTGTTCTCGGAACGCTCGGGGATCTTCGACATCGGGCTCGAGGGCAAGATGCTGGTCTCGGCCATGATGTCGGGCGCGGTGGCGGCGGTCACGGGCGACGTGTGGCTTGGGCTGCTGGCCGGCATCGGCGCCTCGATCATCCTCGCCCTGATCCATGGCCTTGCCTCGATCACCTTCCGCGGCAACCAGCTGATCTCCGGCGTGGCGATCAACTTCCTCGCCTCCGGGATCACCGTGCTGATCGCGCAAAGCTGGTTCCAACAAGGCGGGCGCACCCCGTCCCTCTCGGGCGGCGGCCGCTTCCACGACATCGTCTGGCCCTTCGCCGACCAGATCGGGCGGATCCCCGGGATCGGGCCGATCTACCAGAACCTGATCTCGGGGCACACGATCCTGGTCTACGTGGCCTTCCTCTGCGTGCCGCTGACCTGGTGGACGCTGTACAAGACACGGTTCGGCCTGCGCCTGCGCGCGGTGGGCGAGAACCCGGCGGCGGTGGACACGGCCGGCATCTCGGTCATCCGGATGCGCTATACCGCCGTGCTGATCTGCGGCGTCCTGTCGGGCATCGCTGGGGCTTACCTTGCCACCTCGCTCTCGGCGGGCTTCGTCAAGGAGATGACGGCAGGCCGCGGCTACATCGCGCTGGCGGCGCTGATCTTCGCCAAGTGGCGGCCCTGGTACGCGCTGGGGTCGACCATGCTGTTCGGTCTGCTGGAGGCGATCTCCAACCGCTACCAGAACATCGACCTCGGCGTGATCGTGCTGCCGGTGCAGTTCATGCAGGCCCTGCCCTACATCCTGACCGTGATCATCCTCGCGGGGTTCGTCGGCAAGGCGATACCGCCGCGTGCAGGGGGGGTACCCTATGTCAAGGAACGCTGACGACCTCGCCGCCCTGATCCGGGGCCGCGCCGGGGATGCGCCGGTCGCGCTGGGGCTGATCCTGGGCTCGGGGCTGGGCCATCTCTCCCGGGCGATCGACGGGGTTGCGATCCCCTATGCCGACCTGCCGGGCTTTCCACATGCCGGCGTCTCGGGCCATACGCCCGAGCTGGTGGTGGGCGATCTGGAAGGCACCCGCGTCGCCGTCTTCGGCGGCCGCGCGCATTACTACGAATCGGGCCGCCCCGACGCCATGCGCCTTCCGCTGGAGGTGCTGAAAGCGCTTGGCGCAGAGCGGCTTATCGCCACGAATGCGGCAGGATCGCTGACCCGAGACATCCCGCCCGGCGGCCTGATGCTGCTGAACGACCACATCAACTTTTCGGGAACCAACCCGCTGATCGGAGAGCCGTCGGACGCGCGCTTCGTCCCGCTCACCGAGGCCCATGACTCCGGGATGCGCGAGGGCCTGAAGGCCGCCGCCGAGGCCGAGGGGATCCCCCTGCCCGAGGGTGTCTATGCCTGGTTCTCGGGGCCGACCTTCGAAACCCCTGCGGAAATCCGTGCAATCCGCATACTCGGCGCCGACGCGGTGGGGATGTCGACCGTGCCCGAAGTGATCCTGGCGCGGTTCCTCGGGATGCGGGTGGCGGCGATCTCGACCATCACCAACATGGGTGCGGGCATGGCCGCCGAAGAGATCAGCCACGCCCAGACCAAGGCGATGGCACCGCTGGGCGCTGCAAAACTTGAAACAATTCTCCGACGATACTTGCGGAACACGGCCTAGGGCCGAAATATTCACGGGTGCATATGTTTGACAGCATCTGATTAAAGAGTCATCAGAACACCAGCCTTTCGCCCCCTGCTTCCTTCCGCAAGGACCCAGCATGCAGATCTACCTCCCGATCGCAGAGGTTGTCGTCAACGCCTTCCTCCTTTTCGGAATCGGTGGCGTCGTCGGCCTGTTGTCGGGGATGTTCGGGGTGGGCGGCGGCTTTTTGATCACGCCAGCGCTGTTCTTCATCGGCATCCCGCCCTCGGTCGCAGTCTCCACCGGGGCGGTTCAGGTGGTGGCCTCGTCGGTGTCGGCGGTGATGGTGCATCTCAAGCGGCGCACGGTCGATTTCCGCATGGGCACGGTGATGCTGCTGTCGGGCTTCGTCGGCTCGACCATCGGGATCTACGTCTTCAAGGAGCTGGAGCGGCTGGGGCATATCAACCTCTTCGTCGAGGTCTGCTACACCGTTCTGATGGGGCTGATCGGGACGATGATGTTCCAGGAAAGCCTGCGCGCGATTCTGCGCAACAGACGCGCGGGCAAGTCGGGCGCCCCGCCCCGGGTCATCAAGCGCAGCCATACCAAGGCGCAGAAATGGCCGCTGAAGGTAAAGTTCCGCACCTCGGGCCTCTACATCAGCATCCTGCCGCCGATCATGATCGGCATCGTCATCGGCTTCCTGACCACGACGCTGGGGGTCGGCGGCGGCTTCATCCTGGTGCCGGCGATGATCTACCTGCTGGGGATGAACACCAAGGTGGTGGTGGGGACCTCGCTCTACCAGGTGATCTTCATCTCCTGCTACGCGGTGATGGCACATGTGCTGACCAGCCAGTCGGTCGATCTGGTGCTGGCGGTGCTGCTGACACTTGGGGGGGTGATCGGGGCGCAGTTCGGCGCGATGATCGGGCTGAAGCTCAAGGCCGAACAGCTGCGGATCCTGCTGGCGATCCTCGTGCTGCTGGTGGGGATCAAGATCTTCTTCGGCCTCGTGCTGGAGCCCGCCGATCTGTTCAACCTCGACATTCCGGGGCATGCGCAATGACCGGCACGATCGCCCCCCACCCCGCCCGCCGCCCCGCCCTTGCGCGCCGCCTGATCCTTGCGGCAGCGCTGGGGCTGATGATTGTGGCGCCCGCGGCAAGCGCCGAGAAGCTGGTGTCGGGCGTCAGCCAGGACCAGGTGGCGATCAACGCGACCTTCAACGGATCCGACATCCTGGTCTATGGCGCGGTGGCGCGCGACGCGCCGCTGGCCAAGGGCGTGACGCAGGATGTGATCATCACCCTCGAGGGGCCGGCGCAGCCGCTGATCGTGCGCAAGAAGGCGCGGCAGTTCGGGATCTGGGCGAACAAGGAATCGGTGCCGATCGATTCTGCCCCGAGCTTCTATTCCGTCTCGACCTCGGTCCCGCTGCGCCAGGCGCTGACCCATACCGAGGACCTGCGCTACAAGGTGTCGATCCCGCTGGCGATCCGCGAGATCGGGGGGACCGCGACGGCGAAGCATCCCCAGACCTTCGTCAATGCGCTGATCGACATCCGCACGAAGGCCGGGCAATACGAGATGAACGAGGATGCGGTGAAGTTCCGCGACGACACGCTGTTCTCGACCCGAGTGAAGCTGCCCGCGAACCTGACCGAAGGCACCTACAAGCTGCGCATCTTCCTGACCCAGGGCGGCCAGGTGGTGGACATGAGCCATTCCGAGATCACGGTGCAGAAGACCGGGGTGGAGCGGTGGCTGTTCAACCTTTCGGCCAAGCAGCCCGCGCTTTACGGCATCCTGTCACTGTTCATCGCGGTGGCGGCGGGCTGGCTGGCCTCGGCGGCGTTCCAGCTGCTGCGGCGCTGACCGGCCGCCTCGTCCTGCGCTTCACTTGTCCTCGTCGCCGGGGCGGGAAAGCACGGAGCGGGGCGTTCAGAACGCCTTGAAGGTGATCGTGGTCAGGGTGCGGCTGATGCCGGGAATGTCGAAGAGTTTTTCCGAAAGATAGTGGCCGATGTCTTCGCCGTCGGGGATGTAGACCTTGGCCATGAGGTCGTAATCGCCCGAGGTGGAGAATAGCTCGGACACGACCTCGCGGTCGTAGACCGCATCGGCGACCTCATAGGTCTTGCCGGGGTGACAGCGGAACTGGACGAAGACGCAGCGCAT
Organism: Acidimangrovimonas sediminis; assembly: GCF_002871005.1. Lineage (GTDB taxonomy): Bacteria > Pseudomonadota > Alphaproteobacteria > Rhodobacterales > Rhodobacteraceae > Acidimangrovimonas > Acidimangrovimonas sediminis. The sequence continues at coordinate 86,126 of NZ_PHSN01000021.1, read as the reverse complement.
CGGGATCTCCTCTGGACTTTGGCGCCAGACTAGGAGGTTCGGGCGCGGCCTGCCAGAGGGCGCGCAGGCAGATGCGGCGACCTGGGCAGCGGGACGAGGGAGAAGAGGGGTGCGCCGTTCGGGCCGCGGCGCGGCTGGTGGGGGCCGGTCGCCTCCGGCGGGAGTATTTGGGCCAGATGAAAGGCCGGGGGCACTTCCCGCGCTGGTCTTCCTCAGTCTTCCTCGGCGGCGAGCTCGAGCGGGGCGGCGGGCGCGGCGAGGTCGTCCGTCGTCAGCGGGCCGTCGGGGCGGGCGAGGCGGTTGCGCACGACCCATAAGAGACGGTGCTCGGCCCGGGTGATCGCGACGTAGGCGAGGCGTTTCCAGAGGGCAAGGCCGGCCTCGGTGCGGCCCGCCCGGGCGGCGGCCCAGAGGTCGGGGGCGAAGACCTGCACGTTTTCCCATTGCGAGCCCTGCGCCTTGTGGATCGTCACAGCCGCGCCGTGCAGGAAGGCGGCGCCCATGCGGGCGGCGAAGGGAATGAAGGGTTCCTCCTCCTCCGGCATCTCGATCTTGACGATCGAGGCGGCGGAGACGCGGGGATCTTCCGAGCCGATCACGTGGAGGCGGGAGAAGCCGGGTTTGCGCCCGGGGCCGAGGTAGATCACCTGGGCGCCCTTGATCAGGCCGCGCGCCTCGAGGTCGATGCGTTTCTTGCGGTGTTTCAGGGGCAGCTCGATGCCGTCGCAGATCAGCGGCTCGCCGGGGAGAAGCTCGTCCGCCGGGGCGCCGTAGGCCGCGCGGAAGGCGTGGATCAGGCGGATGCGGGTGGCGTTACGCCACACCAGCACCGGCGAGCGGGCCATGAGCGCGCTTTCCACCCGTTCGGCCATCACCACCCGGTCGTCACGCCGGGCCGCGTCGCGCACCATGCCCTCGAACTCCTCGAACCCGAGCTGGGGGTCGCCCAGGGCGTGGGCGAGGTCGAGGATCGGGTTGTCGTCGGCCTGGCGGTGGATGCGGTGGAGGGTGAGCTTGCGCGCCTCGGGGAAGCTGTCGAAGACCATCTCGCCGGACTGACCCACCGGGGCCAGCTGTGCCGGGTCGCCGAAGAGGACGAGGGTCGGGAAGATCTCTTTCAGATCGTCGAGCTGCTTCTCGTCGAGCATGGAGGATTCGTCGACGAAGCCGATGTCGAGCGGATCCTCGCGCCGTTTCCAGCCACGGATGAAATCCGATCCTCGCAGACCTGCCGCGGCCAGCGCGCCGGGGACGGATTTCACAGTGTCATAGAAGGCCTTGGCGCGATCGAGCGCGGTGTCGGTCAGGCCCTCGATCTCGGGGCGGTCGCCGTTGCCGGCGAGCCATTCGGCGATCTTCTCGTACTCCGGGTCGTAGACCGGGGTGTAGAGAATGCGGTGGATCGTCGTCGCCGGAACGCCGCGGTTGCGCAGCACGCTGGCCGCCTTGTTGGTGGGCGCCAGCACCGCCAGGGTCCGACGTTCGCGCTTGCGGCGGCTTTCGAAATCGCCGGAGACGATCTCCACCCCCGCGTCGGTCAGTGCCTTGACGAGGCGGGCCAGCAGCATGGTCTTGCCCGATCCCGCCTTGCCCACCACCGCCATCGCCGGGGTGGTGTCGCCCTGTTCGCCGACGATGTCGCCCGCGTCGATGTCGATGCCCGCCCCGTGCAGGAGGGCGGCGACCTGGTCCCAGGCCTCGGCCTGGTCCTCGGAGAAAGTGATGGCGGGCAATGTCATGGGCGCGACATTAGGCGAGGCCGCGCGGGGGGGCCAGCGGGGGATTGCGTATTTGGGGAACAATGAAAGAGAGGGCGCGGGGGAGGCCCGCGGGACAGGCCGCAGAGAGAAAGGCCGGAGGTTTCCCCCCGGCCCGGAACGTCGTGCCTGTCGTTCGGATCCGCCGGATCAGTTCCGGTTGCCCATGAACTGCAGCAGGAACATGAACAGGTTGATGAAGTCGAGGTAGAGGCGCAGCGCGCCCATGATCGCCGACTTGCCCATCCATTCCTGGTCGCCCGACTGGGCCATCTGCAGGTACTGCTGCTTGATCGACTGGGTGTCGTAGGCGGTGAGGCCCGCGAAGATCAGCACGCCGAGGATCGAGACCGCGAAGGCCAGCGCCGGCGAGTGCAGGAAGATGTTGATCAGCGACGCGACGATGATGCCGATCAGGCCCATCATCAGGAACGTGCCCATGCCCGACAGATCGCGCTTCGTGGTGTAGCCAGAGAGGCTGAGACCGGCGAAGGCCGCGGCGGTCGCAAGGAAGGTCTGCGCGATCGAGATGCCGGTGAAGGCCACGAAGATCCACGCGATCGACAGGCCCATGGCGGCCGCGAAGACGTAGAAGAACAGCTGCGCGCCGGCATAGCTGAGGCGGTTGATCATCGCGCCGAAGGCAAAGACCATCACCAGCGGCAGGAACATCGCGACCCAGCCGAGAATGTTCATCTGCATCGCGCCGGACGGACCCACGGTCATGAAGATCTGGAGCAGCGCCGGGGTGGTCCCGACGGCCCACGCGACCAGCGCGGTCAGCAGCAGGCCCACGGACATCAGCCCGTAGACCTTGTTCATATGGGCCCTGAGCCCTTCGTCGATCCGCTGGCCGGCGCGAGCGCCGGTCCCGACCGTGCGGATCGTGTTGTAGTCAGCCATCGAAATGCCTCCGTTCATGTCCCCGTTGCGCCCGCGCGGCGCGCGGGTTCGTTCATCGGTTCCAATATCGGGAGGACAGCGCGCCATTTCAAGCGTTTGGGGCGGACAATCGATCTCTCGACCGCGTGCCCGCCCCGTGTACGTTCTGTCAGGTTCGGCCGATTGGCCGAAAGGGCCGGAAAGGCCCTGTTTTCTCAGGCTTTCCAGTGGGCCGGCACGTCCCAGAGGGGGCGGCGGGCCTCGATCATCGCCTCGTGGCGCGTGATCCCGATATCGTTGAGCAGCGCGTCGTCGAGCTCGGCCAGCCGGGCCCGGTCGCGCCGGGTCACGAAAGCGCCGAACACGATGTGCACGAGGCGGCTGAAGGGGTCGGTGGTGCGGACCCCGCGGACGGCGAGGTCCGAAGTGTGAAGCGAGGTCATCATCTGCGTCATCCTTCGGTTACATTGATTCTTGAGCTAGGTCTCATCAGTCATGTTGAACATTTAGGCGAAGTGTGAACATATGTAAAATGAATGGTTTTGAGGGCAATCATCACAAGGTTTGATATGTCGCGCAATCTCGATCTGACCGCCCTGCGCTCCTTCGCGGCCGTCGCCGATGCCGGCGGGGTGACGCGTGCCGCGGGCTTTCTCAACCTGACGCAATCCGCCGTCTCGATGCAGATCAAGCGGCTGGAGGAGTCGCTTGACCTTCAGCTGCTGGACCGCTCTGGGCGGTCGGTCGCGCTGACTGCCGCGGGCGAGCAGGTGCTGGGCTATGCCCGCCGCCTGCTGGCGCTGAACGACGAGGCGATCGCGCGGCTCACGCACCAGTCCTTCGAGGGCGAGATCGTGCTGGGGGTGCCGTCGGACATCGTCTATCCGGCGATCCCGCGGGTCCTGAAGCGGGTGCATGCGGAATATCCGCGGATGCGGGTGACGCTGGTCTCCTCTTATACGCGGCGGCTGAAGGCCCTGTTCGCGCGGGGCGATTGCGACCTGATCCTGACCACCGAGGACAGCACCGGCCCCGAGGGCGAGCAACTGATCGAGCTGCCGCTGGCCTGGATCGGCGCGCCCGGCGGATCGGCCTGGAAAAGCCGCCCCCTGCCCCTGGCGTTCGAACACAATTGCATCTTCCGCGTCGGCGTGCAGGAGGCGCTCGACCGTGCCGGGATCCCCTGGGTGATGGCGGTGGAATCGGATTCGACCCGCTCGATCGAGGCCTCGGTCAGCGCCGATCTTGCGGTGCATGCCCTCGTCGAAGGGGCCGAGCCGAAGTACCTGGAGCGCATCCCCCATGGCGGCGCCTTGCCGGAGCTGGCCTCGACCCGGATCAACCTCTATGTCGCGGACCCGGTGCATTCACCCGTGATCACGGCGACCGCCGAGATGATCCGCCAGACCTTCCGCGGGATCCGGGGCTGAGACGCGTCAGGGTGTGATCACAACCTTGCCGGTGGATTTGCGGCTACGCAGCAGCTCCATCCCCTCGGCCGCGCGCTCCAGCGGCAGGACATGGCTGACATGGGGATGCAGCCGCCCCTCGTCGTGCCAGCGGAACAGCTGAGTCAGGCTGTCGGTTACGACCTGCGGCCGGAACGCGCGGTAGCCGCCCCAGTAGAACCCGATCACGGTAAGGTTCTTGACCAGCAGCAGGTTCGCCGGGATCTGCGGCACCGTGCCGCTGGCAAAGCCGATCGACAGAAGCCGCCCCTCGGGGCGCGTCGCCCTGAGCGCCGCCATGAACAGATCGCCGCCCACCGGGTCGTAGACCACGTCGCATCCGCCCAGGCCCTTGACCACGGCGCGCAGATCGTCGGTGTCGCTGTCGATCAGGTGATCGGCCCCGGCGGCGCGCGCCACCGCAAGCTTGTCGGCGCCCCGGGCGCAAGCGATCACCTCCGCCCCCATCAGCTTGCCGATCTCGACCGCGGTCAGCCCCACGCCCCCTGCCGCCCCCAGCACCAGGAGACGCTCACCCTTGAGCAGATGCGCCCGGTGATCGAGCGCGACGTGGCTGGTGCCGTAGGCCACAGGAAAGGCCGCCGCGGTCTCGAATCCCATCCCGTCGGTGAGGGGTACGCAGCGGTCGGCCTCGATCACCGCGTGTTCCGCAAGCCCCCCGCGCCCCCCGAAGGCCGCGACGCGGGTGCCGACCGCCGGCGCGGTGACCCCCTCGCCCAGTGCCTCGACGGTACCGGCCATCTCCATCCCCAGCACGAAGGGCACGGGCGGGGTATCCTGGTACTTGCCCGTCACCATCAGCATGTCGGCGAAATTGAGCCCGCAGGCCGCCACCTTCAGCCGCAGCTCTCCCGGGCCGGGCTCGGGGATCGCGACATCGGCCAGTTCCGGGGCCTTGCCAAGCTCGGTCACCTGAAATGCGCGCATCGCCACCTCCCTCGTCGCTGCTGCCCCCGAAGCTGTAACCCGCCCCACACCGGAGGACCAGAGCGCGACACGCCCCCCCCCGCACAGTCACAGGCGGGGCACGTGCCCGCATCGGTTGCAAAACGCGCGCATCACTCGCAACTATTGCGAAATGCGTTGCAAAATGCGAATATCGCATAGGCTGAAATCGGCACGGGTCCGTCGCCCCTTATAGTTGTTGCACTAACTGAAGCAAGTTCTGTGCGCAGCGGGGGCCCGGGGGCGTTCACGGGGATCTTTTTCGCCTGTTTATGAGTTCCATGCGTTCTAACGGCACCCCGCAGCCAGAGTTGGAACGGATATTGCTTTTACTATCTGAGAGGCAACCATATACTCGTGCGAAATTCGGAGTAAGATCATGAAACATCCCGTCGACGCCCATGTTGGCAAGCGCATCAGACATCGGCGCTGGATGGTGGGCATGACCCAACAGCAACTCGCCGACAAGGTCGGCATCAAGTTCCAGCAGATCCAGAAGTACGAAACCGGGATGAACCGCGTCTCGGCCTCGCGTCTTTGGGACATCGCGGAATCCCTCGGCGTGCCGATCAGCTTCTTCTTCGAAGGCATCGACGAGAAGCGCGAGGCGCAAGGCAAGGTGACCGGCGACATCCTTGCCGACAAGGAGGCGCTGGAACTGGTGCGCTCCTACTACGCGATCCCGGAACAGCAGCGCCGCCGCCTGTTCGACCTGGCCCGCGTGCTGTCGGACGACGTCGCTTAGCCGACCGAACCGCTTGACCACACGCACAAGCCCCGGTAGCGCCGGGGACGGGTCAAGCGGGGAGACCGGGCATGACAAGACTGACGGAGGCCGCGCGCGACGAATTGCTGGCGCTGGCCCATGACTTGGCCGATGCGGCACGCGAAGAGACGCTGGCTCATTTCCGTCGCCCCGGTCTCGATGCAGACAACAAGGACGCGGCCGGGTTCGACCCCGTCACCGTTGCCGACCGCGCCGCGGAATCGCGGATGCGCGGGATCATCTCCGCGCGTCGGCCCGATGACGGTATCCTTGGCGAAGAGATGGGCCATGCCCGCGGGACGTCGGGCCTGACCTGGGTTCTCGACCCGATCGACGGCACCCGCGGCTACCTGTCCGGCACACCGACCTGGGGCGTGCTGATCGCGGTGTCGGATGCGGAGGGGCCGCTCCTCGGTCTGATCGACCAGCCCTATATCGGCGAACGTTTCGTCGGCGCGCCCGGCATCGCCACGATGACCGGGCCGCGGGGGACCTCCGCGCTCGCAACCCGCGCGGCGCGGCCGCTGGAGGCCGCGACCGTCTTCACCACCTTCCCCGAGGTCGGCACGCCCGACGAGGGCGCGGCCTTCCGCCGCGTCGCCGCACGCGCGCGGCTTACGCGCTACGGCATGGATTGCTATGGCTACGCGCTGGTCGCCCTGGGCCAGGTCGACCTGGTGATCGAGGCCGGGCTGAACCCCTACGACATCCAGGCCCCGATCGCGGTCATCGAGGCAGCGGGCGGCATCGTGACCGACTGGCAGGGCGGCCCCGCCCATGCTGGCGGCCGCGCCATCGCCGCCGCCAACCCCCGGATCCACGCCGAGGCGCTGGCGCTGCTTTCCGGCGGCTGAGCCCCCAGCCCTGCGCCCTCACGCCCTGCGCCCCGCCCGGGTTGCCCCTCGCGGCAACCTCGGCTACCAACAGGCCTGCACCCGCGTTCTTGACCCCATTCCGGCGGCGTGCCCACACAGGACGAAGGGGGTAAGATCCTGTGTGAGGGCGACATGAACGACATCCTTTTGCGCGGCGCGCAGACCATCGTCACCATGAACGACGCGGGGGACGAGCTGGCGGGCGCCGACCTTCTGATCCGCGGCGGCACCATCGCGGCGATCGGTCCGCGGATCGAGGCCCCGGGTGCCGAGATCATCGACGTCCGTGGCGCGGTCGTAACACCGGGCCTCGTGAATACGCACCACCACCTCTACCAGTCCATGACCCGCGCGGTGCCCGGTGCGCAGGATGCGCTACTGTTCGGCTGGCTGCGCAGGCTCTACCCGATCTGGGGCCGCATGGGGCCGGAACATTTCCACACCGCCGCGCTGACCGGGCTGGCCGAGCTGGCGCTTTCCGGCTGCAGCCTGACCTCGGACCACCAGTACATCTTTCCGAACGGTGCGCGGCTCGACGACACGATCGACGCGGCGCTGCGGGTAGGCCTGCGCTTTCACGCCACGCGCGGCGCCATGTCGATCGGCGAAGCGAAGGGCGGCCTGCCCCCCGACGCGCTGGTCGAGGACGAGGCGGCGATCCTGGCGGATTCGATCCGCGTCGTGGATGCCTTCCACGATCCGGCGCCCGGCGCGATGGTGCGGGTCGCGCTGGCCCCCTGCTCGCCCTTCTCGGTCAGCCGCGAACTGATGCGCGATGCGGCGCTCCTTGCGCGCGACAAGGGCGTCATGCTGCACACCCATCTTGCCGAGAACGACGAGGACGTCGCCTATTCGCTGGCGCGTTTCGGCTGCCGCCCGGGGCAATATGCCGAGGATCTCGGCTGGACCGGCCCGGATGTTTGGCATGCCCATTGCGTAAAGCTGGAAAGTTCGGAAATTGAACTTTTTTCCCAGAGCCTGACGGGGATTTCCCATTGCCCATGTTCGAATTGTCGCCTCGGCTCGGGCATCGCGCCGGTCCGCGAGATGCGTGATGCGGGCGTCCGGGTGGGCCTCGGGGTCGATGGATCGGCCTCGAACGACGGTGCGAACCTGATCGAGGAGGCCCGCATGGCGATGCTGTTGCAACGCGTCAGCCGCGGCGCCGACGCAATGTCCGCCCGCGAGGCGCTGCGCCTTGCCACCCGCGGCGGGGCCGAGGTTCTGGGCCGCGACGACGTGGGCCAGCTGGCCGTCGGCATGCGGGCCGATATCGCGCTGTGGGACGTGACCGGGGTGGAGAGCGCGGGGTCATGGGATCCGGCCGCGCTTCTCCTCGCCGGCCCCCGGCGCGTGCAGCACCTCTTCGTCGAGGGGCGGCAGGTGGTCCGCGATGGCCGGATCGCCACCCTCGACCTGCCCCGGGTGATCGAGGACCAGACCCGACTAGCCCGGGCCCTGGCGGACTAGGGCGCGATCACGCCGGTGTCGGTGACGATCAGGTCCAGCGGCTCGTCCGTCGCCTCGATCGGCACCTCGGCCACCTCCTGTGCGGCGAAAGCATAGCCGATGGCCAATGTCGGGCGGCGCGCCCGCAGCGCCTGCAGCGTACGATCGTAGAACCCGCCGCCATAGCCCAGCCGATAGCCGCGCCGGTCGAAGGCCAGAAGCGGCACGATCAGTACCTCGGGTTCGATCCACGCGCCGGCCTCGGGGATCAGAGCACCGAACTCGCCCGTCACCATCGCGGCGCAGGGCGTCCATTCCCGGAACCCGAGGGGCTGTCCGCGCCCCAGGATCACCGGAACGCACACCGGCCCGGGATGCGCCGCCATGGCGGGAAGGGGATCGATCTCCGTCCGCATCGGCATGTAGCCGGAGACCGACTTTTCCGCATGCCCTCCAAGCACTTGCAGAAGGTTCCTCACAGCGTAGCCCTGCCCCTCGGCAAAGGCCGCCTTGCGCGCGGCGAAGGCCGCCTTGCGCGCCGCGGCCTTTGTCTCGGCAAGCCCTGCGCCGCTCATAGCAGGATCATCGAGGCAAGCCAGAGGAAGGAAAAGAAGCCCACGACATCGGTCACCGTCGTGACGAAGGCACCGGAGGACAGCGCCGGGTCAAAGCCCACCTTCTCCAGCCCCAGCGGGATCAGGATGCCCGCCAGCGCGGCGGCGAAGAGGTTGATGATCATCGCAAGGCCGATCACCAGCCCCAGCACCGGCTGGCCGAACCAGAAATAGCTGATGATCCCCATGATCACGCCGAAGAACACGCCGTTCGCCACCCCTTGCGCGATTTCGCGCAGGATCACCCGGCCGACGTTGGAATGGGTCAGCGACCGCGTCGCAAGCGCCCGGACCGCGACGGTCAGCCCCTGCGTGCCGGCGTTGCCCCCCTGCGAGGCGACGATCGGCATCAGCACCGCCAGCGCCACCAGTTTGGAAATCGTGCCCTCGAAGACCGAGATCACCAGCGATGCCAGGATCGCCGTCATCAGGTTGACGAACAGCCACGGGAACCGCTGCTTGACCGTCTCCATCCAGCTGTCCGAGAGCGACCCCTCGCCGACACCGGCGAGGCGCAGGATGTCCTCCTCGTGCTCCTCGTCCAGCACGTTCATGGCGTCGTCGATGGTGATGACGCCGACCAGCCGGTCGTCATCGTCCACCACCGGGGCGGAAATCAGGTGGTACTGGTTGAAGAGATAGGCGACGTCGGCCTCTTCCTCGGTCGCGCGGATGGTGCGGAACATCTCTTCCATGATGTCGCGCAGCTTGACGTCGCGCTTCGACGACAGCAGGCGGCCGAGGGTGACGTTGCCCACCGGCTTCATCCGCGGATCGACGAGGATGACGTGGTAGAACTGGTCCGGCAGCCATTCCTCGGCGCGCAGGAAATCGATCGTCTCGCCCACGGTCCAATGCTCAGGCGCGACCACCGTCTCGCGCTGCATCAGACGGCCCGCGGAATATTCCGGGTAGGACATCGCCTGCTGCACAGCCACGCGGTCGGCATCGTCAAGCGCGTCGAGGATGATGCCCTGCTGCGGTTCCTCGAGATCCTCGAGAATGTCGACGATGTCATCCGAGTCGAGTTCGCTGACCGCCTCGCCCAGAAGCTCCGGCGGCAGCGCCGCGATCACCTCTTCGCGGATCCCCTCGTCGAGTTCCGACAGGATGTCGCCGTCGATCTCTCCGGACCAGAGCTTGAGCAGTTCGGCACGCTCGCTGGCACCGATCTGTTCCAGAAGGTCGGCGATGTCGGCCGGGTGGAGCGGGTCGAGAAGTTCGTTCAGGCGGGTGGCGTCGCGGTCCTCGATCGCCTCGAGGATGGCGTCGCGCCGCTCGCGGCTGAGGCCGTGCACCTCTTCCTCGCGGCTTTCCTCCCGGTTCTCGGGGCGGGGGTCTTCGATCGTCGCTTCGTCGGTCATCACGCCCCCGCTGGCCGGTTCCGGGAATTTCGCGGACCCTAGCCGAAAGTGTTTCTGGGAAACAGGGGAAATGGCAAAATTTACCCTGCCGTGAAAGCCGCATAGCATGGGGAAAGGTGGCGCAAGGAGACCCCATGGCAGAGCTGATTCTGGGCCAGGTGCTGGCCTTTGCAGGCGATCCCTTCGCCGAGGGGCCGGGCGCGGCACGGCACGAGAGACGGGGCGCCGTGCTGGTCGAAGGTGGCAAGATCGCCGCGGTCGGTTCGGCGGATGCGTTGCGCGCGGCGCACCCGGGCGCGACTGTCACCGACATGGGGGATGCCCTGCTGTCAGCGGGCTTTGTCGACGCCCATGCGCATTACCCGCAGACGGCGATCATCGCGTCCTGGGGCAAGCGGCTGATCGACTGGCTTAACAGCTATACCTTCCCCGAGGAAATGCGGTTTTCGGACAGCTCCTACGCCGAGACTGCCGCCGAAACCTATTTCGACCTGACCATTTCCAACGGCACGACGACCACGGTCAGCTATTGCACCATTCACCCCGAAAGCGTCGACGCCTACTTCGGCGCGGCGCGCAAGCGCGGCCTGCGCGCACTTGGCGGCAAGACCTGCATGGACCGCGACACCGCGCCGGAGGGGCTGCGCGACACCGCGCAGTCGGCCTATGACCAGTCCAGGGCCCTGCTGGAACGATGGCACGGGGTCGACCGGCTGTCCTATGTCATCACGCCGCGCTTCTCGCCCACCTCGACGCCGGAACAGCTCTCTGCGCTCGGCGCGCTCTGGGCCGAGCACCCCGAGTGCCTGATGCAGACCCATCTGAGCGAGCAGATCGACGAGATCGCCTGGGTCAAGTCGCTCTACCCGCAAGCGCGCGACTACCTCGACACCTACGAGGCGCATGGCCTTCTGGGGGCTGGCGGCCTGTATGGCCACGCGATCCACCTTGAGCCGCGCGAGATCGACCGGCTGGCCGAGGTAGGCGCCAGCCTTATCCATTGCCCGACGTCGAACACCTTCATCGGCTCGGGGCTATTCGACATGGGCGGGCTGACGCGGCGGGGGCTGAAGGTGGGCCTCGCCACCGACACCGGGGGCGGGTCGTCCTTTTCCATGCTGCGCACCATGGCGGCGGCCTACGAGGTGGGGCAGCTTCGCGGTCGGCCCCTGCATCCGTCGGAATTGTGGTGGCTGGCCACCCAGGGCTCCGCCCGCGCGCTGGGGCTGGAGGGGAAGATCGGCAATCTCGCCAAGGGGATGGAGGCCGATCTTGTGGCGACCGACCTGGCCTCGACCCCGGCGATCGCGCAGCGCGCGGCACGGGCTGGCGACCTGTGGGAGGCGCTCTTCCCCACCATCATGATGGGCGACGACCGGGCCGTAAGCGCGGTCTGGGCGGGCGGACGGCGGGCGAAGTAGCCCGCCCTCCCCATCAGCGCGGCGTTGACGTCAGCGCAGCTTCAGCGTGGCGAGGCCGATCAGCGCGAGGATCAGCGAGATGATCCAGAAGCGGATGACGATCTGCGGCTCGGCCCAGCCCTTCTTCTCGAAATGGTGGTGGATCGGCGCCATCAGGAACACCCGCTTGCCGGTGCGCTTGAAGTAGAGCACCTGGATGATCACGCTCAGCGCCTCGACCACGAAGAGGCCGCCGACCACGGCCAGCACGATCTCGTGCTTGGTGGCCACGGCGATCGCCCCCAAGGCACCACCAAGGGCCAGCGACCCGGTATCGCCCATGAACACCGCCGCGGGCGGCGCGTTGTACCACAGGAACCCCAGCCCGCCGCCGATCAGGCCCGCGACGAAGACCAGAAGCTCCCCCGTGCCGGGCACGTAATGCAGGTCGAGGTAGTCGGCGAAATTGGCGTTCCCCACGACATAGGCGATCACCCCCAGCGTGCCGGCGGCAATCATCACCGGCATGATGGCAAGACCGTCAAGGCCATCGGTCAGGTTCACCGCATTCGCGGATCCCACGATCACGATCATGCCGAAGGGGATGTAGAAATAGCTCAGGTGCAGGAGCACCCGCTTGAAGATCGGCACGGCGAGGTCGCCGCGCAGGTCCGGCGGCTGCACCCACATCACCACCGCTGTCGCCAGCGCCGCGATCACCAGCCCAAGCAGGAACCGGGTGCGGCTGGACACGCCCTTGGTGTTGTTCTTGGTGACCTTCTTCCAGTCGTCGGCAAAGCCGATCGCGCCGAAGCACAGCGTCACGACCAACACCAGCCAGACATAGACGGTGTCGAGCCGGGCCCAGAGCAGCGTCGACAGCGTCAGCGCGGCAAGGATCAGCACGCCCCCCATCGTCGGCGTTCCGGCCTTGACGAAATGCGTCTCGGGCCCGTCATCGCGGATCGGTTGGCCGCGCTTCTGGCGTACCCGAAGAAAGGCGATCAGCGGCCGGCCGAACAGGAATCCGAACACCAGTGCGGTGAAGAATGCGCCCCCGGCCCGGAAAGTGATGTAACGAAACAGGTTGTAGAAGTCGCCGCCCTGCGCGAGGGCGCTCAGCCAGTAGAGCATTCAGAGGGGTCCTTGGCTTAGGGATGCGCCCGCTTGCGCCAATTTGCGCAGCGCGTCAACCACGAGGCTGACCTTGACGCCCTTCGATCCCTTGACGAGCACGACATCGCCCGCATCGACAAGCTGATGGGCGTGGGCGGCAAGGTCGGTGGCCTTCTCGACCCATTCGCCGCGCTGGCGGCGCGGCAACGCCTGCCACAGGCCGCGCATCCGCGGCCCGACGCAATGGATCGTGGCTATCTTGTCCAGGCCGGGGTGCCTGGCGATATCGACATGCATCGCGGCCTCATCCGGCCCAAGCTCCAGCATGTCGCCGAGGATGGCGATGCGCCGCCCCTCGGCCAGCCGCCCCACGTCATGCACCGGCTCCGCCGCGATCAGCACGTCGAGCGCGGCCGCCATCGAGGCGGGGTTGGCGTTGAAGGCATCGTCGATCAGGTCGAAGGCCATGCGGTCCTGCACCACGTCCATCACGACGGTCTCGCGCATGCCCCGGCCCACCACCGGGGTCCAATGGCCGAGGTCTGTCGCGGCGATGGCCAGATCGAGGCCAAGGGCCTCTGCCACCGCCAGGGCCCCCAGAGCATTGGCCGCGAAATGCCGTCCGGCCGATTGCACCTTGAACAGCACCGGGGCGCCGCGGGCCTCGGCCTGAACGACCGTGGTGTCACGGCTGAGCGTGACGCTCGACAAACGGAAATCCGCCGTCTTATCAGATCCGAAGAGGATGACCTTCGCGTCAACCTTCTGCGCCTTCGCGGTCAGGATCGGCGTCACCTCCAGGTCGGCGGGCAACACCGCCGTCCCGCCCGGCTCCAGCCCGTCGAGGATCGCGGCCTTCTCACGTGCGATGCCCTCGACATTCTCGAACGCCTCGAGGTGGACGGCGGCGACGGTGGTGATCATCGCCACGTGCGGCCGCGCCATGACGGCCAGCGGGGCGATCTCACCGGGGTGGTTCATGCCGATCTCGATCACCGCGAAATCGCTGTCCGCAGGCATCCGCGCCAGCGTCAGCGGCACGCCCCAATGGTTGTTGTAGCTGGCCTCGGCGGCATGCACCCGCCCCTGCCCGCCAAGAACGGCGCGCAGCATCTCCTTGGTGGAGGTCTTGCCGACGGATCCCGTCACCCCCACCACGCGCGCGCCGCAACGCGCCCGTCCCGCGACCCCGAGTCGCCCCAGCGCCGGCAGCACCTCATCGACGATGAGCAGCGGCGCATCGGCCGCCACGCCCTCGGGCACCCGGCTGACCATCGCCGCACAGGCACCCTTTTCCAGCGCCTGGGTCACGAATTCATGACCGTCGCGCAGGTCGGTCAGCGCGACGAACAGGTCTCCCGGCTGCAGCGTGCGGGTGTCGATCGACACGCCGGTCGCCGCGAAATCGCGGGTCGCGCGCCCCCCGGTCGCGGCGGCCGCGTCGGCGGCAGTCCAGAGGATCGTCATGCCAGTTTCCCTTCCAGCGCGGCGACGGCGAGGCTGGCCTGTTCGGCATCGTCGAAGGGATAGATCGTATCGCCGACGGTCTGGCCGCTCTCGTGCCCCTTGCCGGCGACCAGAAGGGCATCGCCCGGCCCCAGCGCGTCGACCCCGCGCAGGATCGCTTCGGCCCGGTCGCCGACCTCGGTCGCCTGTGCGCAGCCTTCGCGCACTTCGGCGCGGATCGCCGCCGGATCCTCGGAGCGTGGGTTGTCATCGGTGACGATGACAAGGTCGGCATGCTGGGCCGCGGCACGTCCCATCAACGGACGCTTGGTGCGGTCGCGATCGCCGCCCGCGCCGAGGATCACCACGATCCGTCCCATCACATGCGGGCGCAAAGCCTTCAGCGCGGTCGCCACCGCGTCAGGCGTGTGCGCGAAATCGACAAAGACCGGCGCGCCGTTCGCCCGCGTGGCAACGTGCTGCATCCGGCCGCGGACCGTGGTCAGCCGCTCAAGCACCGCAAAGACCGCCTCCGGCGGTTCGCCCGCCGCGATCACGAGGCCGGCAGCCAGCATCACGTTGTCGGCCTGGAACCCGCCGATCAGGTTGAGGCGGATCTGGTGCGGCTGGCCCTGCCATTCGAAGCGGAGGTCCTGCCCCGTCGCGTCGAAGCGCTGGCCGGTGATGCGCAGGTCGCAGCCCTCGCCCCGGCCCACGGTGATCACCTCCTGGCCACGCCGCTCGGCCACCTTCCGCATCTCGGCGCCCTTCGGGTCGTCGGTGTTGATCACAGCGTGCCCGTCTACCGGCAGCACCCTGTCGAAAAGCCCCGCCTTGGCCGCGAAATAGGCCTCGAACGTGGCGTGGTAGTCGAGGTGATCCTGCGTGAAGTTGGTGAAACCCGCGGCGGCCAGGTCCACCCCGTCCAGGCGGCGCTGATCCAGCCCGTGCGAGGAGGCCTCCATCGCCGCATGGGTCACGCCCGCGCGCGCAGCCTCGGCCAGCGCGCGGTGCAGGGTGATGGGCTCGGGCGTCGTGTGGTGCAGCGGCGCGGTCCAGCTGCCTTCGATTCCCGTGGTGCCGAGGTTGATCGCCGCAAGGCCGAGCTCGACCCAGATCTGCCGCGTGAAGGTGGCAACGGAGGTCTTTCCGTTGGTGCCTGTCACCGCGACCATGGTGGCGGGCTGGACCCCGAACCAGAGCGCCGCGGCCATCGCCAGCGCCTGGCGCGGATCCTCGGCCACGACGACGGGCACGCCCGCCTCGGCCAGCCGCTCGCGCGCCTCGGCCGCACCCTGCGGGTCGGTCAGAACCGCCCCCGCCCCGCCGGCAAGCGCCGCGTCGAGAAAGGCCGCGCCGTGCACCTTCGACCCGGGGAGCGCCGCGAACAGGCAGCCCGGCGTCACCGCCCGGCTGTCGACGCAAAGCCCGGTGACCTGCGCCTCGCGTCCGCCGCGGGCTGCCAGGCCAAGCTCGGCAAGGGTTTTCGTCTGTTCGGTTCCGACCATTGCCGCCCCTCCAGATCGCTGCGTTCAGGTATGCTGCACTCGGAATCGCCGCCGTCAGTTCTGAGCGAGCTTTACGCCATTGAGCGAGGCGGTTTCAACTTGCGGCCGCATGCCCAGAAGCGGCGCGACACGGCGCACGATCTCGGCCGCGACCGGCACCGCCGTCCAGCCGGCCGTGCGCTTGGCATCCTTGCCGGTACCGTCCGAGGGTTCGTCCAGCGTCACCACGAGGACGTATTTCGGATCGCGGGCCGGGAACACGCTGGCGAAGGACGAGACGACCTTGTTCTTGTAATAGCCGCCCTGCGGATCGGGCTTGTCGGCGGTACCCGTCTTGCCCGCTATGTCGTAGCCCTTGACGTTCCCCATGGACGCGGTGCCCTGGGTCACCACCTGCCGCAGGATCGCCCGCGCGGTGGCCGAGACCTTCTCGGACACGACGCGCGGCCCGACCTTCGGGTGGTCGGTCTTGATCAGCGTCGGATAGATCCGCATCCCGCCGTTCAGGATCGAGGCATAGGCCGTCGCAAGATGCAGCGGGCTGACGGCCAGGCCATGGCCATAGGCGATGGTGGAGGAGGCGACATCGGTCCATTTCGGCGGCAGGATCGGCTTGGCGCCCTCGGCCTCGACCAGCTGCACGCCGGTCGTGTTGAGCAGCCCGAGCGTGCGCAGGAAGGCCTCCTGCTTCTCGGGGCCGATCATCTGGGCCATTCGCGCGGCCCCGATGTTGGAGCTTTCGACGAGGATCTTGGTCACCGTCATCTGGCTGCCGTAATTGTGGAAATCGTGGATCAGGAAGCCGCCCAGGCGGAACGGCTTGGTGTCGATCACGGTATCGGGGGTGACGAGGCCCATCTGCAGCGCCTGCGCCAGCACGAAGAGCTTGAAGGTCGAGCCGAGCTCGTACACCCCCTGCACCGCGCGGTTGAACAGCGGCGAATCGCCGGGGTCCTTGGTCGGCTTCGGGGTCGGTCGCTCGTTCGGGTCGAAGTCGGGCAGCGACACCATCGACACGATCTCGCCCGTGTGGACGTTCATCAGGACCGCCGCCGCCCCCTTGGCATGCAGCATGTCCATCCCGGCCTTGAGGACCTCGCGCACCGTTGCCTCGGCCGTCAGGTCGAGCGACAGCACCAGCGGCTTGCCGCCATTCGCCGGGTCGCGCAGCCAGTTGTCATAGACCTTCTCGATCCCGCCGACGCCGACGAGTTCCGCCGAATCGACGCCCTCGCGGCCGAAACGCACGCCGCCGAGGATGTGCGAGGCGAGGTGGCCGTTGGGATAGAGCCGCATCTCGCGCGGGCCGAACAGGAGGCCCGGATCGCCGATGTCGTGCACCTCCTGCATCTGCTCGGGCGAGAGGGTCTTGCGAATCCACACGAAGGTGCGCTTGCCGGTGAACTGGCGTTCCATCCGGGCAAGATCCAGATCCGGGAAGATCTTCTTGAGGTCCTTGGCCACCGCCACCGGGTTGATCATCTGCTGCGGCTGGGCATAGAGCGAATAGGTCGCCATGTTGGTGGCGAGGATGTTGCCGTCGCGGTCGACGATGTCGGCGCGCTGATTGAGGATCTGGCTGTCCGCCGACCCGCTGGCGCGCGGCTCGGTCGGGTCCGAGGCCGAAATCATCCCCATCCGCAACCCCACGGCAATGAAGGCCACGAAAAAGAAGGCCCCCAGCACCAGAAGGCGCCCCTCGGCGAGGTGGCGCTGGCGGTCGCGCATCTGCTCGTGCCGCTGGCGGATGTTCTCGCGCTCGATGACGTCGGGATTCTCCCCCTTGGCGCGGGCCTGGAGGATGCGGGCGAGCGGGCGGAGGGGGGTGCGGGTCATGGGTTCTGCCCGTCCTTGTCGTTCAGATCGGTGGTCTTGCTATCGGCGGATGCGGTCTTCACGCCGTCGGCGCCCTTGTCGTCGTATTCGCCGGGTGTCGGATAGGGGATCTGGCTGACGTCGCCGAACTGTTCGGGCGCCATCGGCACCAGCTTTAGCCGTTCGAAGTTCAGAAGCGCCAGTTCGCGCAGCCGCGCCGGGCGGTTGAGATAGGCCCATTCGGCACGCTGCATGCCGAGGTTCTCCTTCAGCCCGGCAATCTCGTGCTGGAGCGCCGTCACCTTCTTCAGCGCGTGCTGGGTGCCGTAGTTCTCGCGGTAGGCCCAGAACACCAGCGCCATCACGGCGAGGGAGGTGAGAATGTAAAGAAGGTTCTTCATCGTCCCCGTTTCCTTGCCCCGCCGGCGCGTTTCCCGCCGTCCCTATCCCCTGCCCCGAGGACGCCGTAGCCCGGCAGCCCCAGCCGCGTGCGATCAACCGGCGACGCCGGCTTATCAGTCCGTTCCGCGACGCGCAGCTTGGCCGAGCGCGCACGGGGGTTTTCCGCCAGTTCCTCGTCGTCCGGCCCCACCGCCTTGCGCAGGGTCAGCGTGAAACGCGGCGCGTCCTCCTCGGCCTGCGGCGCGTAACGGTTGGCGTTTCCGGTCTGGCTGGCCCGCATCTGCAGGAAGCGCTTGACCACCCGATCCTCGAGCGAATGGAAGGTGACCACCGCCAGCTTTCCGCCCGGCTTCAGTGCACGCTCGGCGGCCTCCAGCCCGTCGACCAGCTGATCGAATTCCGCGTTCACCGCGATCCGGATCGCCTGGAAGGAGCGGGTCGCCGGGTGGCTTTGCCCCGGCTTCGGACGAGGCAGGCATTTTTCAACGATACCAACCAGTTGCAGCGTGGTGGTGATCGGCTCCACCTCGCGCGCCTTGACGATCGCGCGGGCGATCCGGCGCGAGGCGCGCTCCTCCCCGTAATGGAACAGGATGTCGGCCAGCTCCGCTTCCGGGGCATCGGCCACCAGGTCGGCTGCGCTCGGCCCCTCCTGGCTCATCCGCATGTCGAGGGGGCCGTCGCGCAGGAAGGAAAACCCGCGCTCGGCCTGGTCGAGCTGCATCGACGAGACGCCGAGGTCCAGCACAACGCCGTCCACCGGCTCGCCCGCCAGGTCATCCATGTCGGAGAAGGTGCCATGGCGCAGGATCAGCCTTTCGCCATAGGGCGCGCCCCACTCCGCCGCCATCTGCAAGGCCAGCGGATCGCGGTCGATCCCGGTCACGCGATGCGCCCCCGCCTCCAGCAGCCCGCGGGTATAGCCGCCCGCCCCCAGCGTGCCGTCGATCCAGTGGCCCGATACGGGGGCGACGGCAGCAAGCAACGGACGCAGAAGAACCGGAACGTGCGGGGCAGAGGGCGCGGCCCCCGACATCACCCCTGCCCCTTCGCAGCGGCAAGCAGGGCGTGAGGATTGAAGCCCTCGCCCTGGCTGGCCAGGAAGTCGCGAGTGCGGTTGGCGCGCATTTCCTTGTGGGCGGCGGGCGACCAGATCTCGAACCGGTTGCCCTTGGCCAGGAACAGCGCCTCGCCGTCGATGCCGATCATGTCGCGCAGGTCCTTCGACAGGACGATACGGCCGTCGTCGTCGACCGAGAATTCCTGAACGCAGGAATAGTAGAGATCTTCCATCACCTCGCGCTCGACCGACCCGGGGGTCAGATCGTCGATCTGGTCATGCATCTCGGAAAGACCCTCGACCGAATACCCTTCGAGGTAGGGGCGCCCCTCTTCACCATAGGCGATGTTCAGCGTGGGGCGGGCGCCGGCGGTCCAGGCGGGATCGGAGGTCTCGATGACGCGGCGAAACGAGGCGGGGATGGAAACACGGCCCTTGCCGTCCACCTTCTGCTCGAATCTGCCTACGAATTTGCGCGCCACCTTGATCGCGCCCTTTCATCAAAGTCCCTTGCCCGGACCCAGCGGGCTTTCGGCCCCCGGAACGGAAAACGGCGGTCGGGCTGCTGCCACTGCCCGATCCGCCGCCCTCGTCCCATCTCTGGGTTTGTCCAGCTACGCATGCCACCTGGGGGGATGTCTGCTCGCTCGCGCGCCGGATCTCTTCAGTTCGATGAAAGCGGCTGCCTGTATGAACCTGCTTTTTGCCTTGTTCGGGGTCTTTGGTCGCCCCATCTCTTGGCCGTCTCATCGTGGATACAGGGATGCCACGGGAATTCATGGAACTCAATGGAGAAACGCGGACCGAACCGCGAAAATTGCAGAGAATCGTCGAACGAGAAGCAAGTGTCGACCCAAGTCAACCCAACCAAATCGAAGTGATAGACAAGGATGTCGCCACAGACACAACATATTGCGCTGAAGAGGCTTACCCCACCGGGTGGGGCAAATTCCCACGCTTTGGGGCGCTATGACCAAAACGACACAGTTTGCAATCCAGTTCCAAAGAGTGTCGATTCTGTCTTCCCATAGGAATTGCCATAAAACACAGGCATTCACGCCGCAGTGATTCGGGTCACACGGGAAAATCCCCGCCACGCACCATGCACAGACCATCCTGTCCCATGCCGTCCCGGGGGCGAGTACCATGCAATCCCAGGTGCAGGACACAGAAGCGCCCGGCCGTCGGGACAGCCGGGCGCGGATCTCACGGGACGGGATGGGATGGAACGGGCGCGAGGCCCCGCCTCAAGCCTTGTGCTAAGCCTTGCCCTCGTCGACCAGGCGCTTCGCGATCTTCATGTAGGCCTCTGCCGCCGCTCCCTCGCCCGCAGCCACAGGCGTCCCCGAATCACCCGCCAGCCGCACCGACAGGTCCAGCGGCAGCTCGCCCAGCAGCGGCACGCCCAGCTTTTCCGCCTCGGCCGCCACGCCGCCATGACCGAAGAGATGCTCCTCATGCCCGCAGTTCGGGCAGACGTAGGTGGACATGTTCTCGATCATCCCGAGAATCGGCGTCTTCAGCTTGTCGAACATGTCGATCGCCTTGCGCGCATCCAGAAGCGCCACGTCCTGCGGCGTCGACACCACCAGGGCGCCGGTCATGACCGTGCGCTGGCCCAGAGTCAGCTGCACGTCGCCCGTGCCGGGCGGCAGATCGACGATCAGCACGTCAAGCTCGCCCCACTGCACCTTGTTGAGCAACTGCTGCAATGCCCCCATCAGCATCGGCCCGCGCCACACCAGCGCGGTTTCCGGCGGCACCATCAGGCCGATGGACATCATCGTCACGCCATGCGCCTTCAGCGGCACGATGGTTTCCCCGTCCGGAGATTCCGGGCGGGCATCCACGCCCATCATCCGCGGCTGCGAGGGGCCGTATATATCGGCGTCCAGAAGGCCGACGCGCCGCCCTTGCCGCGCCAGCGCGACGGCCAGGTTGGCCGAGACGGTCGACTTGCCCACACCGCCCTTGCCCGAGGCGACCACCAGTATCCGGTCGACGCCCGCCACCTTCTGCGGCCCACCCTGCTGCGGTGTCGGGTGCCCGCCGATCTTCAGCCGCGGCGGCTGCTGGCCCTGGTCGCCCGACGGAGCAGCGCCCTGCCCCGCCTGTCGGGTCGGCGCGGTCAGCGCCGCCGTCACCCGGGACACGCCGGGCAGCTGCGCCACCGTCTCCTCGGCGATCGCGCGCAACTTCTCCATGGCCTTGGCGGCCTCGGGGCTGGGTGCCTCGATGACGAATCGGACGTGATCTCCCTCGACGGTCAACGCGCGCACCAGATCGCGCGAGATGACATTGCTTCCATCCGGGAATGACAGCGCCTTGAGCGCCTCGAGCACGGCTTCGCGGGTCGCGGCCATGGGGGCCTCCTCTCCTGTGCTACGCATGCAGTCAGGCGCATACCTCTTCTCGAATCGCGCCGAGGACAAGGGCGGGGACACAGGTTCCGTACAAAAACTGTCGCCTTTTTGTGCCAGACCCCCGATTTGAGGTCCAGAAAAGGTCAGTACGAGTTATGCAATTGCCGCATGGCAGCATTTCCGACTTGGGGCATTGTGCAGCCGCAGCATTTCGCTAAATTGAGTTCAACGAAGACGAGCAATGACGCTGCAAGCAAGACGAAAGAAGAAACCATGGCTACCCTGAGCGCGACCCATGCTTCCGCCGGTGCCCATAACGGGCGTTTGGCCCACCTGAAATCCCAGTTCGGTGCCGCGATGGAGCGTCGCCGGATCTACAAGACCACGATGAACGAACTGCGCGCCCTGAGCGACCGCGATCTGGCGGACCTCGGCCTGCACCGTTCGATGATCAAGCGGATCGCCCTCGAAGCGGCGAACAAGGTCTAAGAGGTTCCTAGGAAGGCTCTCTCCTCCTCCCTGAGCCTTCCAAATCTCGCGGCGACACCTCTCCTCCTCCCTGGTGTCGCCGCCTTTTCTTCCCGGAGCCCGCGCCGCAAGGCGCCCGCTCCACCCAGTTACGAAAGGCCCTTCCTCCTCCCTGGGCCGATCGTATCAGCGGCGGCGCCTCTCCTCCTCCCTGGCGCCGCCGCACCCAGATACCGGGTTCCGCCCCACGACGCGGGATCCACCAGGTTACGGAAGGCCCTTCCTCCTCCCTGGGCCGATCGTATCAGCGGCGGCGCCTCTCCTCCTCCCTGGCGCGGCCGCACCCCATATCGGGTTTCGCGCGAAGACGCGGGATCCACCAAGTTACGGAAGGCCCTCTCCTCCTCCCTGGGCCATTCGTATCAGCGGCGGCGCCTCTCCTCCTCCCTGGCGCGGCCGCACCCCATACCGGACCTGCGGGTCCGAGCCATTGCGAAAGGCCCTCTCCTCCTCCCTGGGCCGATCGTATTCGGCGGCGGTGCCTCTCCTCCTCCCTGGCACCGCCGCCATTTTTGTTTCCCACAGACAGAAACGCCCGCCGGGAAACCCCGCGAGCCGCGTTCGATGACAGCCGTTCGATGCCGGCCAGGCATGAGAATGTCATGTTTGGAGCCGCCCCCAGCGCGCGGGCCGCCGCATCGGCGCCCTGCCGCAGGGTCCGGGCCGATCGGTCGCTGGCCCGACACCCCGAACCTAGCCCGCGACACTGCGATGTCAGAAAGAGAAGCGGCCCACGGGGCCGTCCCCGGTCAGCCCGCCTTCATCCGGTCGCGGAGCGTGTTCACCTCGTCGCGCAAGCGCACGAGTTCGCCGATTTCCATCCCGGCCTTCTCGGCGATGCAGGCCGGGATATGCGCGGCGCGGGCCCGCATCTCCCGCCCCGCGGCGGTAAGGTGAATGCGGACCTGCCGCTCATCCCGGGCGTCCCGGCGGCGCGTGACCAGCCCCGCCGCCTCAAGCCGCTTCACCAGCGGCGTAAGCGTGCTCGATTCAAGCTGCACCTCGCGCGCGATGTCCCCCAGGGACGGCGCATGCTCGGGGTCTTGCTCCGCCCCCCGGTCCCACCCCTCCGCCGCGCCCGACCAGAGCGCGCTCATCACAAGGTACTGCGGATAGGTCAGCCCCAACTCATCCAGATAGGGACGATAGGCCTGCTGCATCGCATGCGCGGCCGAATAGAGGGCGAAACAGATCATGTCGTGCGGTGCGAGGGTCATGGCACGATAATAAATCGCACGCGATAGACTGGCAAGCGATTGACACACTGCCCGCCTCGACCTAATTAAATCGCACACGATACAATCGCATGCGAAGGGAAACGGAGATGTCCATCGACCCCAAGTACTGGACCGAGGCCCAAGCCAGCGGCGGCGGCCGTGACGGCCTGTCGCGACTGACCTCGGGAATGCTGACCGTCACGATGAACCCGCCGCAGGAACTTGGCGGTGCCGGCAAGGGGCACAATCCCGAGGAGCTGTTCGCGCTCGGCTATGCCGCATGCTATCTCGGCGCGATGCGCTTCGCCGCGCAGAGCGAGAAGCTGGGCACCGTGCCGGCCGACACCACCGTCAACGCCCATGTCGGCATCGGGCCGCGTAGCGACGGCGGCTTCGGCCTGAAGGTGAAGCTTGAGGTGAAGATGCCGGGCACCGACCGCGCCACGGCCGAGAAGATCGCCGAGCGCGGCGACTTCATCTGCCCCTATTCGAACGCGACCAAGGGCAATATCGACGTCGAGATCGTCGTGCTCTGACCCGCGGCGCCTCCCCGGCCCCCAGCTGCCCCGTCGTAGCCACGACGAGGCGCCGAGGGGCGCCCGAGGAGGCGCGCGCCCCGTCAGTCCAGCTCGCCTGCCTCGCGCATCCGCTCGAGACCGGCCTCGAGATACTCGCTGACCATCGGCTGACCGAGCAGGTAGGACGAGACCGAGGCATCCTCGCGCTCCGCCGCCTGCTCCATCAGCTCGTCCCACTCCTCGGGATCGCCATCCTCGCGCCCGATCCAGAACAGGGCCACCAGCGCGTGCTGCTGCTCCTCGTTCATGCCTTCGATCTCGGCGATCAGTTCGTCCTCGGTCATCTCGCCCGCGCTGTCCTGAAGCACGTCCGGACCCTCGTCGTCGGTCGGGTTCCCGCCCGGGTCGTCGATGTCGGCGTCTTCCTTGGCCATCACCGCGTTGAACCGCAGGACCAGCTCCTCGATTTCCTCGTCGTCGAACGGCAACTCGGCCATGGCATCCTCCTTCGCGGTCGACAGCAATCCGGGGGCGAACGCGGGATCCGCCCCGGGGTTCCTCGGATCGCCTCGGAATGGAAGGGAATTTCACGCAGGCCCCGGTTCATGCCGGCATCTGGGGCACGGGCATCATGGAACGGGTACCAAGGAACGGGCGCCAAGGAACGGGAACGGGCGCGCCGGTTGTCAGGCGTCTCGGCGGCTGGCGAAGAATTCACGCAGAAGGGCCGCAGCCTCTGCGGCGGCGATCCCGTCGTAAACCTCGGGAACATGGTGGCTTTGCGGGTGGGCAAAGACCCGCGGGCCCTGCGCCACTCCGCCGGATTTCGGGTCGGCGGCGCCATAGTAGAGGCGCGCGATCCTGGCCTGGCCGATCGCCGCGGCACACATCGGGCAGGGTTCCAGCGTGACGTAGAGCGCGTGCCCCGGCAGGCGTTCCGACCCCATGGCGGCACAGGCCGCGCGCAGGGCCAGTATCTCGGCATGCGCCGTTGGATCGGCAAGCTCGCGCGTGCGGTTGCCGGCCTGCGCCACGACCCGGCCGTCGGGTGCCACGATTACCGCGCCCACCGGCACCTCGCCCCGGCGGGCGGCGGCGCGGGCCTCGGCGAGGGCCCTGTCCATATGGCTGGTGAAACGCGTCATCGGCTCTCTCTGCCCGCGCGCCGCCACGCTGGCAAGGCGCTTTCGCCCGGGCGCGAACGGCGGTAGAAGGCTTTGCATGAGCACAGACACCCCTCCCTCCGACAAGACACCGCCCCAGGGCCGGGCCGGCGACCGCATCGCCAAGGTCATCGCCCGCGCGGGCCTCGCCTCGCGCCGTGGCGCCGAGGAGATGGTGGCCCAAGGCCGTGTCTCGGTGAACGGCAAGGTGATCGACAGCCCGGCGCTGAACGTGACCGACCGCGACCGCATCACCGTCGACGGCACCCCCCTTGCGGCGGCCGAACCGCCGCGGCTGTGGCTCTACCACAAGCCCGAGGGGCTGGTGACCTCGGCCAAGGACGAGAAAGGGCGGCGGACCGTGTTCGACGCCCTGCCCGAGGATATGCCCCGGGTGATGTCGATCGGGCGGCTCGACCTCAATTCCGAAGGCCTCCTGCTGCTGACCAACGACGGCGAGATCAAGCGCCGGCTTGAACTGCCCTCGACCGGCTGGCTGCGCAAGTACCGTGTCCGGGTCAAGGGCGCACCGGACGATGCCATGCTCGCCCCGCTGCGCAAGGGCATGGAGATCGAGGGCGAGCGGTTCCAGGGCATGGACGTGACGCTGGATCGTCAGCAGGGGTCGAACGCCTGGCTGACGGTCGGTCTGCGCGAGGGCAAGAACCGCGAGATCCGCCGCGCGATGGAGGCTGTGGGCCTGACCGTGAACCGGCTGATCCGGATCTCCTACGGCCCGTTCCGGCTGGGGGAACTGGCCCCTGGCGCGGTCGAGGAGGTGCGTGCCAAGGTGCTGCGCGACCAGTTGGGCCTCGACCATGACAAGCCCGAACCGACCGGCACCGCCAAGGCCCGGCCGCGCGGCAAGGGCCCGGGCAGGCCGGTTCCGAAATCGGACCCCAAAGCAGGGCCGAAGGAAGGTCTCAAGGCTGGTTTCAAGGCCAGCTTCAAGACGGGCGGCAAAGCTGCGACCATGTCCGGGGTGACGCCGATGGCGGCATCGTCCGGTCGTGGCGGGCATGGCGATGGCAAGGATGCCGGCCCGAAGGACGGGCCGAAAGGCGGACCGAAGGGCGGCAATTCGAAGGGCGGGCCGAAGCCCGGCGCGCGCCGGGTGATCCGCACGCGCCGCGACAGCTGACCCGCCTTCCTGCCCGCGGCTGGCGAATCTGTCAGGCGCGGCGGGCGCTTGCGTCTGGCGAAAGCCGCCCCCATCTCCTATACTCGTAACGGGCGCGGCACGCGCCCTGGGTGACGCTCGCTGGGGGCAGGATGTCCGGAACAGGCCTACAGAAACTGTCGTATTTCCTGTTGCTGGCGCTCATCGTCTACGCCGCCTTCGCGGGGGGTGTCTGATGGCCCAGCGGTATGGTGGCAAGTACAGCCCCGGCGGCCCGCCCCCCGGGATGGACCAGAGCAGCGCCACCCCGAAGCCCAACGCCTTTCACGGCAAGCGCCCGACGCGGGCCGGAGCGCGGGTGAATTTCCTGTTCCTCGTCCCGCTGCTGATCGGGATCAAGGCCTTCGGGCAGGGCCCTGTCGGCCTTGCCCTCGACCTCTGCGCACTGGGGCTGATGCTTCTCTCCGCCTGGCTCACGCGTGAGGGGCTCCTGGCCGAGGAAGCCTACGAAGCGCGCAAGGTCGCCCGCCGCCCGGCGATTCCGCGCAAGATCTTCGGCTCGGTCCTGATGGGCGCAGGGCTGGGCCTCGCGGGGTTCGTGGCCCCCGGCGGCATCGTGGCGCCTGTGGTCTTCGCGGTGCTGGGCGCCGTCCTGCACTTCGGCGCCTTCGGCCCGGACCCCATGCGCGACAAGGGGATGGAGGGGATCGACAGCTTCCAGACCGACCGCGTCGCCCGCGCCGTCGAGGAGGCCGAGAAATACCTTGCCGCCATCCACGACGCGATCCTGCGCACGCAGGACCGCCAGCTGGTGACCAGGGTCGATACCTTCCTTGCGACCGCCCGCAAGATGTTCCGAACGATCGAGGACGACCCGCGCGACCTGACCGCATCGCGCAAGTACCTGGGCGTCTACCTCATGGGGATGCGCGACGCGACGGTGCGCTTTGCCGATCTCTACGCGCGGGGCCATGATGCTGGCCCCCGCAAGGATTACGTGGCACTCCTCGACGATCTCGAGGCCAATTTCACCGCCCAGACGCAAAAGCTCCTGGCCGACGACCGCAGCGATCTGGACGTTCAGATCGACGTGCTGCGCGAACGGCTTCAGCGCGAGGGCGTCTCATCCGTCTGACCCATTCCAACCGGCGATAGACCCAGCGAGGGAAAGGAATTCACGATGACCGAGGATGTTCGCGCCAAGGCCCAGGCCACGCTTGCCGAGGTCGAGGCGGTCAGCAAACAGGTCCTGCCAGCCCCCACCGAGGCGGCCGAGGTGACGAAGCTGTCCGACGCCCCCACCCCGGTGGCCGAGGAAATCCGCAAGCGGATGTCCGAGATCGACATGGCCAATACCCAGTCGATCATCTCCTTCGGCTCGAACGCGCAGGGCGAGTTGCAGGTGATCAGCCAGTCCATGCTGTCGGGCGTGCGCAACAAGGACGTGGGCCCGGCGGGCGACAGCCTGCGCCAGATCGTCACCACGATCCGCGGCTTCTCGGTCAATGAACTCGACGTCCGGCGCAAGCGGTCATGGTGGGAAAAACTCACCGGCCGCGCCGCCCCCTTCGCCCAGTTCGTGGCCCGCTACGAAGAGGTGCAGGGCCAGATCGACCGCGTGACCGAGGATCTCGACCAGCATCAGCACAAGCTCCTGATCGACATCAAGTCGCTCGACCAGCTCTATGCCAAGACGCTGACCTTCTACGAGGAACTCGCGCTCTACATCTCGGCGGGCGAGGAAAAGCTCAAGGAATTGGACGAGACCACGATTCCCGCCAAGGAGGCCGAGGTGAAGGCCGCCCCCGAGGACGACCAGGTGATCCGCGCGCAGGAGTTGCGCGACCTTCGCGCCGCGCGCGACGATCTGGAACGTCGGGTGCACGACCTGAAGCTCACGCGGCAGGTGACGATGCAGTCGCTGCCCTCGATCCGGCTGGTGCAGGAAAACGACAAGTCGCTGGTGACCAAGATCAACTCCACCCTCGTGAACACCGTACCGCTGTGGGAAACCCAGCTGGCGCAGGCGGTGACGATCCAGCGCTCGCGCGAGGCGGCGGAATCGGTGCGCGCGGCGAACGATCTGACGAACGAGTTGCTGACTGCCAACGCCAAGAACCTGCAGGAGGCCAACAAGGTCGTCCGCACCGAGATGGAGCGCGGCGTCTTCGACATCGAGAAGGTGAAGGAAGCCAACGACACGCTGATCGCCACGATCAACGAAAGCCTCCAGATCGCCGACGACGGGAAGAAGAAACGCGCCGCCGCCGAAGAGGAGCTGGTGAAGATGGAGCACGACCTGCGCGACACGCTGGCCTCGGCCAAGGCGCGCGCGGACGGTGTCGGCGACAACGCCGGCACCGCAGTGCCGCGGTAAGGCGCAGGTGCGGGCGGCGCCTCCCCTGCGCCCGCTTGGCGGGGTCCTGGCACTCGGCCTTCTGGCCGGGTGCAACGCCTTCGTCAGGCCCGTCCCCGTGCCGCCCGAACGCCCGGCCAAGTTCAACCACCCCGCCCCCTCGGCCGAAAGCCGCGCGGCGCACCGCTACTTCGCCTATGTGCAGGACAAGCTGAAGTCCGAGGGGCTGATGCGGACCGACGGCGCGCCGACCACGCCGGCCGACGCGCCCTATACCGCCGCCGACCTCGCGACCAACTTCATCCACATCGCGCTCTACGACGAATACGCGACCGAGAAGAACGGCCAGATGGTGGCGCGCCAGACGCCCTCGCGCCTGCGCCGCTGGGTCGCGCCGGTGCGGATGAAGCTCCACTTCGGCCCGACCATCCCCGAGACGGAGCGGATCAAGGACCGCCGCGACGTGGGCGCCTATGCCGCCCGCCTCGGCCGGGTCTCGGGCCATCCGGTCGCGCTCACCACCGGGGCGTCGAACTTCGACATCTACGTCCTGAACGAGGATGAGCGTCGCGGCTTCGGCCCCTTCCTCGAACGCCACGTCCCCGGCATCACCCCCGAGGCGGTGCGCACGATCACCGACATGCCGCGCACCACCTATTGCCTCGTCTTCGCCTTCTCCAAGGGCGATTCCGCCGTCTATGAAAGGGCGGTCGCGGTGATCCGGGGCGAACATCCCGACGCGCTGCGCCTGCTGTGCTACCACGAGGAGCTGGCTCAGGGCCTCGGCCTCGCCAACGACTGGCCCAAGGCGCGCCCCTCGATCTTCAACGATGACGAGGAATTCGCATTGCTCACCACCCAGGACGAGCTGATGCTGAAGATGCTCTACGACCCGCGCCTCTCGATCGGGATGACGCCCACCGAGGCAACCCCGATCGTCCGACGCCTTGCCGCCCAGCTGATGCCGGGCGATACCTGATACGGTGGCCCTCGGCGCCGCCACCCTCAACGCCCCAGCCTTCAAAGGGAGAGACACATGGCCATCTTCGACTTCCTCAAGGGCGAGTTCATCGACGTCATCGCCTGGACCGACGACACCCGCGACACCATGGTCTGGCGGTTCGAACGCGAGGGCCACGCGATCAAGTACGGCGCCAAGCTGACGGTGCGCGAGGGGCAATCGGCGGTCTTCATCAACGAGGGCCAGCTGGCCGACGTCTTCACCCCCGGTCTCTACATGCTCGAGACCAACAACATGCCGGTGATGACCACGCTCCAGCACTGGGACCACGGCTTCCAGTCGCCGTTCAAGGCCGAGGTCTATTTCCTCTCGACCACCCGCTTCAACGACCAGAAATGGGGCACCAAGAACCCGATCATCTGCCGCGACCCGGAATTCGGCCCGGTGCGCCTGCGCGCCTACGGCACCTACACGATGCGGATCAAGGACCCGGCCAGGTTCATGACCGAGATCGTGGGAACCGACGGCGAATTCACCTCGGACGAGATCGCCTACCAGATCCGAAACATCATCGTGCAGGAGTTCTCGCGCGTGATCGCCGCGTCGAACGTGGCGGTCCTCGACATGGCGGCGAACACTCTCGACCTGGGCAAGCTGATCGCCAATGCGATCGCGCCCACGGTAGCGAATTACGGCCTCGAACTGCCCGAATTCTACATCGAGAACATCTCGCTCCCGCCCGAGGTGGAAAAGGCCCTCGACAAGCGCACCTCCATCGGGATCGTGGGCGACCTGAACAAGTACACCCAGTATTCCGCAGCCGAGGCTATGACGACCGCGGCCTCCACCCCCGGCTCGCAGATGGCCGCGGGCCTCGGTGCCGGGATGGGCATGGGCATGGCCGCGCAGATGGCGCACCAGGGCCCCTGGGGCGCCGCCCCCCAGCAGGCCCCCCAGCAAGCGCCGCAAACCGCCGCTCCGCCCCCGCCTCCTCCGCCGCCGGTCGAAAAGGTCTGGCACATCGCCGAAAACGGCGCGACCCATGGCCCTTACGGCCGCGGCCACCTCGGGCGCATGGTGCAGGATGGCGCGCTGACCCGCGACACGCTGGTCTGGACCCCGGGCCAGGACGGCTGGATCAAGGCCGGCGAGATCGCCGAACTGGGCCAGCTCTTCACCATCGCGCCCCCCCCGCCGCCTCCGCCGCCCCCCGCAGGCTGACAGCGCCCCCCCGCCGGCTGACGCCGCCCCATTTCTTCTGAGCGGAAATATCCTCGGGGGGCATGGGGGGCAGACGGCCCCCCATCGCATGAAAAGGCGCGCGCGCATCGCGCGCTCCGCAAATTCCCCGGACCTCCCCGCATGACCGACGCCCAGCACCACACCCCCTGCCCGCAATGCGGCGCCGAGCTTCGCTTCGACCCCGCGAGGGGCATGCTCCATTGCGATCATTGCGGCCACGAGGAACCCGCCGCCCCCGGGGGCCTCTCTGCGGGCGGGCCCAAGCCGCCGCAAAGCCTCACCCGTGTGCCCTCGACCCGCGCGGCCCACGAGGCGCGCCAGTCCGCATTGAACGAACAGGATTACCGCGCCGCGCTGGCCAATGCCCTGCCGCCCTCGCAGATGGAGGAGCGGCGCACCGTAACCTGCCCCTCCTGCGGCGCCTCGTTCGATTTCGACCCGGCGGTCCATGCCGCCGAATGCCCGTTCTGCGCCACCCCCATCGTCACCGACACCGGCGCGCATCGCCAGATCAAGCCGCAGGCGGTCGTGCCGTTCCAGCTCGACCAGACCCAGGCGCGCGAGGCGATGACCGCCTGGCTGGGGCGCCTGTGGTTCGCGCCGAACGGCCTGGTCGACTATGCCCGCAAGGGCCGCGCGATGAACGGCATCTACGTCCCCTACTGGACCTACGACGCCACCACCCGAACCGAGTATACCGGCCAGCGCGGAGAGGCCTATTACGAGACCGAAACCGTCGTCGTGAACGTGAACGGCCGCGACGAGATGCAGACCCGCCAGGTCCGCCGCATCGCCTGGTACCCGGCGGCGGGCACCGTGGGGCGGCGCTTCGACGATGTCCTCGTGATGGCCTCGACCGGCCTGCCCCGCGACTATGTCGACGCGCTGGAACCCTGGGATCTGGGCACCCTGACCGCCTACAGCCCCGATTACCTCGCGGGCTTCCGGGCCGAGGGCTACACCGTCGGCCTGCGCGACGGTTTCGGCATCGCGCAGCAGAAGATGCAACCGGTGATCGAGGGCGACGTGCGCGCCGACATCGGCGGTGACGAGCAGATGATCGCCTCGATGGACACCGAAACCTCGGACGAGACCTTCAAGCACGTGCTGCTGCCCATATGGATGGCGGCCTACAAGTACCGCGGCAAGACCTACCGCTTCGTCGTCAACGGCCAGACCGGGCGGGTGCGCGGCGAACGCCCCTGGTCGGCCTGGAAGATCGCCTTCGCGGTGCTGCTGGCGCTGATCGCGCTTGGCATCTTCGTGATCGTCACGCAAAACCGATAGATGACCGCCGCGCCGCCAACCCTCACGCCGCCAGCCCGCAACATCGCCCTCTATCCCTGGTTCAAGGCGCTGATGAGCCTGAACTTCTGGCAGGCGGTGTGGTTTCTCTACTTCCAGTCGCACCTCTCGGCGGCCGAGGCGGTGCTGCTCTACGCGATCTACGACGTGGCCACGACATTGCTCGAGGTGCCTTCGGGCTATGCCTCGGACCGGCTGGGGCGGCGGGTCACGCTGATCCTCTCGGCGGGCTGCGGCGCCCTGGGCGCGGCCTTCCTCTACCTCGGCGACGGTTTCGCGATGATCGCACTGGGGCAATGCCTGATCGGGGCAAGCGCCGCCTTCGCCTCCGGTACCGACTCGGCCCTGCTCTACGAATCCCTCGAGGCCGAGGGCCGCAGCGCCGAGGTGGAGCGCCAGGAGATCCGCGCCTGGCGCTTCTCCTTCGCGGCCTATGCGCTGGCGGCGCTCACGGGCGGCCTGATGGCGATGGTAGGCCCTGCGCTGCCCTTCGCGGGCGGCATCCTGACCTTCGGCGCGGCCACCCTCGTCGCCTGGCGCTTCGCCGAACCGCCCCGCCGCCACCCCGGCCTGCCCGAGGGCGCCGAGATCCTGCACCCCGGCGGCCTCCGCCAGGCCTTCCGCCAGCCGGTGGTACGTTGGCTCTTCGCGCTGGCCGTGGCGATGTATGCCTTCAGCCACGTGCCCTTTGTCTTCGGCCAGCCCTTCATCCTGTCGGCGCTGGACGGGCTGGGCCTCGGCGCGCAGGCGCCGGGCGTCTCGGGCGCGGTCTCGGCGGCGATGATGGCGGTGTCTCTGGGGGTGTCGGCCTTCGCCCCGGGGCTTCGGCGCGGCCTCGGCCTGCCCGGCATCCTGCTGCTGTCCTTCGGCCTTCAGATCGCACTCTGCGCGGTGATGGCGCTGACCAACGGCCCCTGGGCGATCTGCCTGCTGATGCTCAGGATGGTGCCCGTCGCCCTGTCCCGCCCGTTCCGGGTGGCCCGCCTCCAGCCGCTTCTCGACCGCGACAGCCGCGCCACCTATTTCTCGCTCGAAAGCTTTGCGGGCAGGATCGCCTTCGCCGCCTCGCTCTGGCTTGCCTCGACTTCGGCCAGCGGCGTGGGCGCCATGCCCTATACCGAGATCCGCCTCGTGCTGACCGGCTACGTGATCGCGGGCCTCGCGGTGATCGCGACGCTCGCCCTCACAGCCGCCCGCGCCCGGGTCGAGGCCACGGCCGCAATCCCCTGACGGCCCGCCCTGCTTTCATTGTTCGCCAAATACGCAGGCCCCGATCTCTCCACCCTGCCCCACCCCACGATCTGGCCGCCCCGCGATCAGCCCACTCCACGATCAGCCCGCCCCGCAGGCTGCGTTCGCCCCTTGCCAACCGCGCCTTGACTCCCTCCCGCGCGCATCCGATAGCGGAGGCAAAGGAAAGGGTCCCCCATGCGCATCCTCGAAAAGGCCGAGATCCCCGAGCTTCCGAACCCGTATTTCGGCAAGGTGCGCGACAATTACGATCTGCCGGACGGGACCCGGATCATCATCTCGTCGGACCGGATCAGCGCCTTCGACCGGATCCTCGCCTGCATCCCGTGGAAGGGTCAGGTGCTGACCCAGACCGCGCGCTACTGGTTCGAGGAAACCGCCGACATCTGCCCCAACCACGTGCTCGCCTATCCCGATCCGAACGTCGTGGTCGGCAAGCGGCTGGACATCCTGCCGGTCGAGGTGATCGTGCGCGGCTACCTTGCCGGCACCACCGGCACCTCGATCCTGCCGCGCTACAAGCGGGGCGAGCGCGAGATGTACGGCCATACCCTGCCCGAGGGCCTGCGCGACAACCAGGCGCTGCCGCACCCGATCATCACCCCCACGTCGAAGGCCTTCGACGGCGGCCATGACGAACCGCTGACCGCCCTGCAGATCGTCGAGGAGGGCCTCCTGACCCAGGCGCAGTGGGACGAGGTCTCGGCCCATGCGCTCGACCTCTTCGCGCGCGGCCAGCAGCTGGCCGCCGAACGCGGGCTGATCCTGTGCGATACGAAATACGAATTCGGCACCGATGCGGACGGAAAGATCCTGCTGGCGGACGAGATCCACACGCCCGACAGCAGCCGCTACTGGCTGGCCGACGGCTACCAGGAAGCGTTCGAGACCGGCAGCCGCCCGCCCAGCTTCGACAAGGATTTCATCCGCGCCTGGGTGGCCGAGCGCTGCGACCCCTACACCGACCCGATCCCCGAGATCCCGGCCGAGATGATCGAGAAGACCTCCCGCGTCTACATCGATGCCTACGAGGCGATCACCGGCCAGACCTTCACCCCGGACGAAAGCGGTGCGACGACGCTTGACCGCGTGCGCGCCAACCTCGCCCCCTACTTCCCGGGCTGAGGACGCGGCGGCGACCGCCGCCCCGTCTGCCGCTCCCGTGGGCTCCACTCCCTGTCCCGGCCACCGGCACCGATCAACCTGTGCACAGGAGACGCGAATGCATGCGCAGGCGTCGCTGACAGGACAGAACAGGGACACCGGCTGAGGCGAGGCTGGCCGGGTCCATTCCCTCCGTCTGGGTACCCCACATGTCTCTGCCTCCCTTCTCGCGCGCCGAGTACGACGCGCGCCTCGCCCGAACGCGTGCCGCCATGGAACGCGCCGGTATCGACCTCCTGATCGTCACCGATCCGTCGAACATGCACTGGCTGACCGGCTATGACGGCTGGTCCTTCTACGTCCACCAATGCGTCGTGGTCCCGCCCTCGGGCGACCCCCTGTGGTTCGGCCGCGCCATGGACGCCGAAGGGGCAAGGCTGACCGCCTGGCTGGCCGAGGAAAACCTGCTCCCCTACGACGACATCTACGTCCAGTCGACTGAGCGCCACCCGATGGACGTGCTTTCGGCCCGGCTGAAGGACCGCGGCTTCGGCACCGCGCGGATCGGCGTGGAGATGGACAATTACTGGTTCACCGCGGCCGCCTTCGCCAGTCTCTCGCGGCACTTGCCAGATGCCCCCTTCACCGATTGCACCGGCCTCGTGAACTGGCAGCGCGCGGTGAAATCCGAGGCCGAGATCGCCCATATGCGCCAGGCCGCGCGGATCGTCGAGGCGATGCATGCCCGGATCCGCGAGGTGGCGGTGCCGGGGCTGCGCAAATGCGACCTGGTGGCCGAGATCTACGATGCATCCCTGCGCGGCGTGCCGGGGATCGGCGGCGACTACCCGGCGATCGTGCCGATGCTGCCCTCGGGGCGCGAGGCGGCAGCGCCGCACCTGACCTGGGACGAACGCACGCTGCAGATGGGCGAAGGCACGTTCTTCGAGATCGCAGGGGTCTACCGGCGCTACCATTGCCCGCTGTCGCGCACGCTGTTCCTCGGCGATCCCACGCCCGCCTTCATCGCCGCCGAACGCGCGGTCGAGGAAGGCATGGAGGCCGGGCTTTCGGCGGCAAGGCCCGGCGGGACCTGCGAGGACATCGCGATCGCCTTCTTCGACACGCTGAACAAGCACGGCTTCGACAAGGACAGCCGGGCGGGCTATTCCATCGGCCTCTCCTACCCGCCCGATTGGGGCGAGCGCACCATGAGCCTGCGCCGCGGCGACCGGACCGAGCTCGTGCCCGGCATGACCTTCCACTTCATGACCAGCCTGTGGCTTGCCGACATGGGGTTCGAGATGACGGAAAGCATCCTGATCACCGAGACCGGGGCAGAATGCCTCGCCGACGTGCCGCGCGAGCTTGTCGTGAAGGGCTGAGGCGCGCCTCCTCAGGGCCTCCGGCCCCTCCTCGTCCTCCCCGGACGCGGGGGTTTCACACCCCCGCACCCACCGCATCCGCGGGGGTTTCACACCCCCGCACCCCCGTGGGATATTTCCACTCAGAAGAAAGCGAGCCCGCCTCTTCTTCTGAGTGAAAATATCCCGGGGGGTCGAAGGGGGGCAGCGCCCCCCTTTCCTTCCCTGCCATCCTGCGCCAATGTCCCGGCCCATGACGCGACGCCCCCATCCCCCGAAAGATCCGATTCCACGCGAGGGCCTGCGCCCCCGGTTCTGGGAGCGTGTGCCGCTGCGAAACATGGCGCCGAAGGAGTGGGAGGCGCTTTGTGACGGCTGCGGCAAGTGCTGTCTCAACAAGCTCGAGGATCCCGACACCGGCGAGGTGGTTTTCACCCGTATCGGCTGCCGGCTGCTCGACGACGAGACCTGCCGCTGCGGCAATTACGAGATCCGCAAGACCATCGTTCCCGAATGCGTCGTCCTCACCCCCGGCAACATCGGCGAGATCGCCTACTGGATGCCGCGCACCTGTGCCTATCGGCTCCTGCACGAAGGCAAGTCGCTCTATGACTGGCATCCGCTGATCTCGGGCGACCCCGACAGCGTGCACCGCGCAGGGGAATCGGTTCAGGGCTGGACCGTGCCCGAATTCGAGGTGCCGGAGGACGACTGGGAAGACTACATCGTCGAAGGAGACCTGTGATGTATTTCGCCTCTGACAACACCTCACCCGTGCCGCCCCAGGTGATGGCGGCCCTGGCGCGCGCGAACGAGGGCTACGCGTCTTCCTACGGCGCCGACCCGATCATGGACGAGGTGCGTGCGCAGATCCGCGAGCTGTTCGAGGCGCCTGAGGCCGCGGTCTACCTGGTCGCCACCGGCACCACGGCGAACGCGCTGTCGCTGGCCGCCTTCTGCCCGCCCTGGGGCGCCGTCTATTGCCAGCCCGAGGCGCATATCAACGTCGACGAATGCGGCGCCCCGGAATTCTTCACGAACGGCGCCAAGCTGGTTTGCGTCGACGGGCCGGACGGCAAGATCTCGCCCGAGGCCCTGGCCGCGGCGATCGGGCGGGCGACGCCGACGGGTGTGCACAACGTCCAGCCCGGCATGCTGAGCCTGACCAACCTGACCGAGGCCGGCACCGCCTACTCGGTGGCAGAGATCGCGGCGCTTGCCGGGGTTGCCCGGGAGGCCGGCCTGCCCGTGCATCTCGACGGGGCGCGCTTTGCCAACGCCCTGGTTGCCACCAATGCCACCCCGGCCGAGATGACCTGGCGCGCCGGGGTCGACGTGTTGTCTTTCGGCGGCACGAAGAACGGGCTGATGGGGGTCGAGGCGGTGGTGCTGTTCGATCCGTCCAGGGCCTGGGAATTCGAGCTTCGGCGCAAGCGCGGCGGGCATCTCTTTTCGAAGCACCGCTATCTTTCGGCGCAGATGCAGGCCTATCTCGAGGACGGCCTGTGGATGCGGCTGGCGCGGCAGGCCAATGCCGCGGGCCAGCGTCTGGCCGAGGGGCTGCGCACCGTGCAGGGGGCAAGCTTTACCCACGAACCGCCGGCGAACCTGATGTTCGCCTCTATGCCGCGTGCGGCCCACGCCCGGGCGCGGGCCGAGGGGGCGGCCTATTTCCTGAACGGTCCCGAAGACGGCCCGGCGGAGGAGGCGGTCGAGGCGCGGTTCGTCACGTCGTGGAGCACCACCGACGAAGAGGTCGACCGGTTCCTCGCCCTGGCGCGGGGCTGACCCGGCCGAGGGGAGCCTACGGGCGGGCGCGGGCCTCTCGGGCCCGCCCCGTTGGCCAGACCCTCAGAGCCCAAGGAACCCTGCCAGCGCGGCCGAGACTTCGGCCGGGTGGGTGACGGGAAGCATATGGCGCGCGCCGGGCACAGAGACGCGGCGCGTGTCGGGCACCAGGCGTTCCAGCGCGGTCAGGATCGCCCCGATGATGGGCGGCGAATCCGCCCCCTGCATCAGGAGCACCGGGCAGGTCACGGCGCCGATCCGCGGCAGGATCCGGCCGCTGTCGTGCCAGAGCACGGGTTCAGACTGCACGATCAGCCCGACCCTTTCGGTGATGTAGGCGCGCTGTGCCTCGGGCTGGGCGGACCAGTCCGGGCCGGTGCCCCATTGCCCGGTGAAGCGCCGCGCCGCGCCCTCGGCATCGCCCGCGGCGATCAGCGCCTCGAGCGGGCGCATCTCGTCCTCGTGCGAGGGGTCGTCGACCAGGCCGGCGGCGCGGGCGGCAGCGAACAGCGTGGGTTCGATCAGGGTGAGGCTGCGCACCTTCCCGGGCGCCTCGATCGCGAGGCGCAGGGCGATCGTGCCGCCGAAGGAATGGCCGATCAGGTCGACCTGGCCCTCGGCCGCCTCCAGAAGCGGCAGGCCCATCGCCACCGCCTCGTCGCCAATGTCGCGGGCCGGGTCGTGATCCGGGGCGCGACCGTGCCCCGGCAGGTCGAAGGCCGTGATCGCGAGACGGTCGCCCAGACGCTCGGCCACGCCGCGCCATTCGCCGGAATGCGCAAGCGAGCAATGCACCATCAGGGCCGCGCGCGCGTCCTGCCCCGCCGGCCGCCCCAGGCGGCGCACCCAGACCGGATCGGCGGGCGCCACGTCGGCGGGTTGGGCATCGGCGATCTGGTCGGTCGCGGGGGGCCGCCCACCAGCCACGGTCACAACGTGCCCGCGAGATGCGCATCGAGATCGTCGAGCCGGTCCTGTCCCCAGAACCGCTCGTCACCGTCGGTGATGTAGAACGGCGCGCCGAAGACACCGCGCTTCACCGCTTCCTCAAGGTTCCTCGGGTAGGTCTCGGCGCCCAGAAGCAGGCCCTTGTCGGCAAGCCCCGGATCGAAGCCCGCGCCCTTGAGCACGTCGCGGATCACCGCATCGTCCGAGACGTCGCGTTCCTCGGCCCAGACCGCGCGGGTAAAGCCGTGCACCAGCGCGCCAAGGTTGCCTGGCCCGCCCTTGGCCACCTCGGCCTGCGCTGCGATGCAGGCGTAGGATGAGGGCGCGGCATTCACCGGAAAGAACGCGGGCCGCAGGTTGATTGGCAGACCGGCCTTGCGGGCCTGGCGGCGAAGCTCTTGCGCGCGGTAGGCAAGGCGGCTTTCGTGCCGTTCCTTGGGCGCGACGCCGCCCGTGCGGGTAAACAGCGCCAGCACGTCGACCGGCATGTAGGTGATGGTCGCGCCGTGCCGTTTCGCGATCTCCTCGAGCCGTTGGCCCGCGAGGTATGTGAATGGTGACACGGTTGCAAAAAAGTAGTCGATATGGGCCATTTCGGCGCCCCTCCCTGTCCCCGATGCGGTTTGCAAGACGGTAGCCGGGTGGTAAGCGGTGTCAACGTCACGAATCCTTCAATTGACCAGTCCCCGCCTGCAATTGCGCCCCGTTTCGCGTCATACTTCCTGCGCCCTCCCTGCGCCCCTGACCAGGATCTGCCCATGCCCGCCATCACCGAGCCGAAACTGATTTCCGGCAACGCTAACCGTGTCCTCGCCACCGCCATCGCGCGGCGGATGTCGATGCACCGGGGCATGTCCGTCGGGCTGGTGAACGCGCGGGTCGAACGGTTCAACGATCAGGAGATCTTCGTCGAGGTCTACGAGAACGTCCGCGGCGAGGACATGTTCATCATCCAGCCGACCTCCAACCCGGCGAACGACAACCTGATGGAGCTGCTGATCATCGCCGACGCGCTGCGCCGCTCCTCCGCCGACCGCATCACCGCGGTGATCCCCTACTTCGGCTACGCCCGGCAGGACCGCCGCACCAAGGCCCGGACACCGATCAGCGCCAAGCTGATCGCCAACCTGCTGGTCGAGGCGGGGATCGAGCGGGTGCTGACGATGGATCTGCACGCGACGCAGATCCAGGGCTTCTTCGACATCCCGGTCGACAACCTGTATGCCGCGCCTATCTTTGCGCTGGACATCGAGCACCACTTCAAGGGCCGCATGGGAGAGCTGATGGTGGTCTCGCCCGACGTCGGCGGCGTCGGCCGCGCGCGGGAACTGGCCAAGCGGATCAACGCGCCGCTGGCGATCGTCGACAAGCGGCGCGAGAAGGCGGGCGAAGTGGCCGAGATGACGGTGATCGGCGACGTCACCGGCAAGACCTGCCTGATCATCGACGACATCTGCGACACGGCGGGCACGCTGTGCAAGGCGGCCGAACTGCTGATCGAGCATGGCGCGAGCGAGGTGCACGCCTACATCACGCACGGCGTTCTTTCGGGGCCGGCGGTGGAGCGGATCACCAACTCCGTGATGAAGAGCCTGGTGATAACCGACTCGATCGAACCGACGGAGCCGGTGAAGGGCGCGGCGAACATCCGCATCGTGCCGACCGCGCCGATGTTCGCCCAGGCGATCCTGAACACCTGGAACGGGACCTCGGTGTCGTCGCTGTTCGAGACCGAGACCCTGGTGCCGATCTACGAGGGCATGTATTCGCGCTGAGGCCCCTGCCACGGTGCTGAGCCCGCGACGAGCCGGGCACCCGGCGGACGACCGGGGTCAGTCGATCTCCCAGTCGTCCTCATCCCTGAGCGCGCCGATCGCCATCCACTCGGCGCGCACCCGGGCGACGCGGCTGTCGCCCCAGGTGCGGAAAACGATCTCGAACCCCTTGGCGGTGACATGTTCGGCGCTGATGTCGGCGCGCAGGTTGGCCTTGTGGTCCATGTCCCACATGCCGATGCCGACGGTGACCGCTGGCGGCGCGCGGAAGGTTTCGGAAAACTGCACCGGCTGGCGCGCCTCGCGCGGGCCCGTCCCGGTCCACATCGCCCCGTTGTCTTCGTAATCCGAGAACAGCAGCGACGCCCCCTGCTCGATCCCCACCACGTTGCTGCGCAGGCGCTTCATCCCTGCGGGTCCTCCCTCATTCGATGCGGGCCCCGCCGGTCCTGCGGTGCCGAACCGGCATGAAAGGCGCCGAGCCATGACATGCCGATGGAATCTATCCCCGACCGCGCCGCGCCGCGCAACCCCCCTGCGCCCGGGCGCGGGAACGGCGGTGTCCCCACGTCCAAATGCAAAGGGCCCCGCCATCGCGGAGCCCTTCGTCATTCTTCCATCTGCCGCGCCGGTATCAGACCCGGGCGCGCAGCATCTCGACGTCGTGCACCAGCTTCTGCGCGGCGTCCTTGTCTTCGGGCAGCGCCGCCTCGGCAAGGCTCCGGGCCTCTTCCAGAAGCTCGTCCATGATCGTGCCGGTCGCTTCCTCGATCGCCACCGCGCGCTCGGCCAGGACCGAGATAGAGGTGCCGTTGATCTGGGCGAAGCCGCCGGTCACGATGAAGGACTTGCGCCCCTCGGCCCCGTGCGCCCGAAGAACCCCCGGGCGCAGCGTGGTGATGACCGGTTCGTGGCCCGGCATCGCCTCGAGATCGCCCTCGGCGCCGGGCACCTCGACCGCGGTCGCCTCGAACGAGGCGAGCATGCGCTCGGGCGAGACGAGATCGAATTGCATCGTGGCCATCAGCTATGCCCTCCTCAGGCCGCGGCCGCTGCCAGACGCTCGGCCTTGGCGATCACTTCCTCGATGTCGCCGACCATGTAGAAGGCGGCCTCGGGCAGGTGATCGTATTCGCCGGCGACGACGGCCTTGAACGACGCGATCGTCTTTTCGAGCGGGACCTGAACCCCGTCCGAACCGGTGAAGACCTTCGCCACGTCGAACGGC
This sequence comes from Acidimangrovimonas sediminis, assembly GCF_002871005.1. GTDB lineage: Bacteria > Pseudomonadota > Alphaproteobacteria > Rhodobacterales > Rhodobacteraceae > Acidimangrovimonas > Acidimangrovimonas sediminis. The sequence continues at coordinate 45,027 of NZ_PHSN01000021.1, read as the reverse complement.
TGCGACAGGAAACGCTGGATCTTCCGGGCGCGGGCCACGGTCTGCTTGTCCTCTTCGCTCAGCTCGTCCATCCCGAGGATGGCGATGATGTCCTGCAGCGACTTGTAGCGCTGGAGGATCCCCTGAACGTCGCGGGCGACCTGGTAGTGCTCTTCCCCGATGACCTGCGGATCCATCAGGCGCGAGGTCGAGTCGAGCGGGTCGACGGCCGGGTAGATCCCCAGCTCCGAGATCGCGCGGTTGAGAACGGTCGTCGCGTCGAGGTGGGCGAAGGTCGTGGCCGGAGCCGGGTCGGTGAGGTCGTCGGCCGGGACGTAGACGGCCTGGATCGAGGTGATCGAGCCCGCTTTGGTCGAGGTGATGCGTTCCTGCATCGCGCCCATGTCGGTGGCCAGCGTCGGCTGGTAGCCCACGGCCGAGGGGATGCGGCCCAGAAGCGCCGACATCTCCGAACCCGCCTGGGTGAAGCGGAAGATGTTGTCGACGAAGAACAGCACGTCGCTGCCGGTGGCGTCGCGGAACTGTTCGGCTATGGTCAGACCGGTCAGCGCGATGCGGGCACGGGCACCCGGCGGCTCGTTCATCTGACCGTAGACCAGCGCGATCTTGGAATCGGGCAGGTTGTCCGGGGTCAGAACGCCCGACTCGATCATCTCGTGGTAGAGGTCGTTGCCCTCACGCGTCCGCTCGCCCACGCCGGCAAAAACCGACAGGCCCGAGTGGACCTTGGCGATGTTGTTGATCAGTTCCTGGATCAGAACCGTCTTGCCCACGCCGGCGCCGCCGAACAGGCCGATCTTGCCGCCCTTGGCGTAGGGGGCCAGGAGGTCGATCACCTTGATGCCGGTGACGAGGATCTCGGCCTCGGTCGCCTGCTCCGAGAATTCGGGCGCGGGGGCGTGGATCGGGCGGAATTCCTCGGCCTCGACCGGGCCCTTTTCGTCCACCGGCTCGCCGACGACGTTGAGGATGCGGCCGAGCGTGGCGGTGCCGACGGGCACCGAGATCGGCGACCCGGTGTCGGTCACGGCCTGGCCGCGCACGAGGCCTTCGGTCGCGTCCATCGCGATGGCGCGGACGGTGCTTTCGCCCAGGTGCTGGGCCACTTCGAGGACCAGGCGCTTGCCGTTGTTGTCGGTCTCGAGGGCGTTGAGGATGGCCGGAAGCCCGTCTTCGAACTGCACGTCGACGACGGCGCCGATGACCTGGGTCACTTTACCTTTGCTTGCCATGTATCTCTCTCCGGTTCCGTCAGAGCGCCTCGGCGCCCGAGATGATTTCGATCAGTTCCTTGGTGATCGCGGCCTGACGGGTACGGTTGTACTCGATGGTCAGGCGGTCGATCATGTCGCCCGCGTTGCGGGTCGCGTTGTCCATGGCGGTCATCCGCGCGCCCTGCTCGGACGCCGCGTTTTCCAGCAGCGCGGTGAAGATCTGGGTCGCCACGCCGCGCGGCAGCAGGTCGGCCAGGATCTCCTCTTCCGAGGGCTCGTAGTCATAGACCGTGTTCTCGCCGGTTTCCGGCGCGTCGCTCTCGTCGTACTTGGCCGGGATCACCTGAAGCGCCGTCGGCACCTGAGAGATCACCGACTCGAAGCGGTTGTAGAAGATCGTCGCGACGTCGAACTCGCCCGCGTCGAACCGCTTGAGGATGCTGCGCGCGATGCCTTGGGCGTTGTCATAGCCGATGCGCCGGACCTCGCTCAGGTCGACATGGTCGATCAGCAGGTTGCCGAAGTCGCGGCGCAGTTGCTCGCGGCCCTTCTTGCCGACGGTCAGCACCTTGACGGTCTTGCCCTCGGCCTGAAGCGCGGCGATGCGCTGACGCGCAAGCCGCACGATGGACGAGTTGAAGCCGCCGCAGAGGCCGCGCTCGGCCGTCATCACGACCACAAGCTGCACCTTGTCCGACCCGGTCCCCGCCAGAAGGCGCGGCGCGTTGTCCGCCCCCTTCACCGAGGCGGCGAGGCCGGCCATGACCGCGTTCATCCGCTCGGCATAGGGCCGGGCGGCTTCGGCGGCCTCCTGGGCGCGGCGGAGCTTGGCCGCCGCGACCATCTGCATGGCCTTGGTGATCTTGCGGGTGTTTTTCACACTCGCGATCCGGTTTTTCAGATCCTTGAGGCTGGGCATCTGTCTACTCTCCCCGCCCCGCGCTTACGCGAAGTCTTTCGCGTACTCGTCCAGCGCGGCCTTGATCTTGTCCTCGAGCTCACCCTTCACCTTGCGGTCGTTCTGGGTGATGTCGTCGAGCAGGTCCTTGTGCGCGGTACGCAGGTGCTTCAGCAGGCCCTCTTCGTAGCGGCCGACTTCCTTCACCGGAACCTTGTCGAGATAGCCGTTGGTGCCGGCAAAGATCACGCACACGATTTCCGCGTTGCTGAGCGGCGCGTATTGCGGCTGCTTCATCAGCTCGGTCAGGCGCGCGCCGCGGTTCAGCAGCTTCTGCGTCGCGGCATCGAGGTCCGAGCCGAACTGCGCGAAGGCCGCCATCTCGCGGTACTGGGCCAGCGACAGCTTCACCGGGCCGGCCACCGAGGACATCGCCTTGGTCTGGGCCGAGGAGCCGACGCGCGACACCGACAGACCGGTGTTCACGGCCGGGCGGATGCCTTGGTAGAACAGTTCGGTCTCGAGGAAGATCTGACCATCGGTGATCGAGATCACGTTGGTCGGAATGAAGGCCGACACGTCGCCGCCCTGGGTCTCGATGATCGGCAGTGCGGTAAGCGAGCCCGAGCCGTTGTCCTCGTTCAGCTTGGCCGAACGCTCCAGCAGGCGGGAGTGCAGGTAGAAAACGTCGCCCGGGTAGGCTTCACGCCCCGGCGGACGGCGCAGCAGAAGCGACATCTGGCGGTAGGCGACAGCCTGTTTCGACAGGTCATCGTAGATGATCAGCGCGTGGCGGCCGTTGTCGCGGAAGAATTCCGCCATGGCAGTCGCCGAATAGGGCGCGAGGAACTGCATCGGCGCCGGGTCCGAGGCGGTCGCGGCCACGACGATCGAATAGTCGATAGCGCCGGTTTCCTCGAGCTTCTTCACCAGCTGGGCAACGGTCGAACGCTTCTGCCCCACCGCGACGTAGATGCAGTACAGCTTTTTCGATTCATCGTCGCCGGCGGCGTCGTTGTAGCTTTTCTGGTTCAGGATCGCATCGAGCGCAACGGCGGTCTTGCCGGTCTGGCGGTCGCCGATGATCAGCTCGCGCTGGCCGCGGCCGATCGGGATCATGGCGTCGACCGACTTGAGGCCGGTCGCCATCGGCTCGTGCACCGATTTCCGCGGGATGATGCCCGGCGCCTTCACGTCGGCCACCCGGCGCTCGGACGCCGCGATCGGGCCCTTGCCGTCGATCGGGTTGCCGAGACCGTCGACCACGCGGCCAAGCAGCGCCTCACCCGCCGGCACGTCGACGATCGACTTGGTGCGCTTGACGGTATCGCCTTCCTTGATGTCCTGGTCCGAGCCGAAGATCACGACACCGACGTTGTCCATCTCGAGGTTGAGCGCCATGCCGGTGATGCCGCCGGGGAATTCCACCAGCTCGCCCGCCTGCACGTTGTCGAGGCCGTGAACCCGCGCGATCCCGTCACCCACGGACAGCACGCGGCCGACTTCTGCGACTTCCGCCTCCTGGCCGAAGTTCTTGATCTGCTCCTTGAGGATCGCAGAAATCTCAGCTGCTTGGATACCCATTTATCCGACCTCTTTCATTGCATTCTGGAGGGAGGCAAGCTTCGAGCGGATCGAGGTGTCGATCATCTTCGAGCCCACTTTCACGACGAGGCCGCCGATCAGCCCCTCGTCCACAGTCGTTTTCAGTTTGATGTCCTTGCCGATCTGCGACTTCAGCGCCGCGATCAGCTTGTCGGACTGCGCCTTGCTCAGTTCGGTGGCCGAACGCACCTCGGCGGTCACCTCGCCCTTTTCCTCGGCGATCAGCGCGCGTAGCACGACGACCAGCTGCGGAAGGACGAAAAGCCGGCGCTTTCCTGCCATCACAGACAAGGTATTCCGCATCAGCGGCGTCAGACCCATCTTGTCCGCGATCGCAGTGATCGCGGCGCCCTGCTGGGCCCGGGTGTAGATCGGCGACGAAATGAGATCGCGCAGATCGGCGCTGCCTTTGAGCGCCTCGTCGATCGCGTCGACGTCACTTTCCAGTTTCGGCAGCGCCTTGTCCTCGCACGCCAGGTCGAAAACGGCCGTGGCGTAGCGGGCGGCGATGCCGGAAGAGGTCGAGGCTGGTTCGGACACGTTCACCCTTCCGCTGTCTTGGCCCCTGCACCGCGCAAACCCCTCCCGATCGGTCGCCGGGATCGATTCACGTTTTGCAAAGGCCTCCCGTGATACATACCGATGTATGTATCCTCAAATCCGGCGGTGGTGTAGCAGAGCAAACCCCGCCTAGCAACCACATTGCTCACGATCCGGTGAGGTTTGGGGACCCGCGTCGCATCGTCACCAGATGCGCGGCGCGACCTGCGACGGGAGGTCGCGATAAAGGTTGCGCTAACGCTCTTGCATTCCGCCCGCCGGCGCGCTGGGGCGCCCGCTTCCCCCACGGCAGGCTGCCGCGTCCCATATTGAGAGATTCGCGAGCGCGCGCGTCCATCATGGCGCCGGGACCGGCCAGACCGGGGACCGAACGGCCCCCGGGGCCCGTCAGATCGGCTTCACCCCCGGCGAGGGAATACCCTCCAGCGCCTTGAGCGGGCGGCGGACGACGGCGCCGAGGCCGGGGCGCGTCGGCGCGAAGGCCTGCTTGGACACCTCGAGCATGAGCACGCCCCCTGCCCGCCAGGGGATCTGCCGCCCGGTGCGCTCCCAGAAGGGTGCGGTGCGCAGCCAGAACCGCTTCTGCGACGGCGGCATGTAAAGCGCCGAAAGGTGCCGTTCCGCCTGGAACCCGTGCCGGCGCAGCTGCGCCTCGAGCTGGCTGGCCGAATAGGGCCGGCCATAGCCGAAGGGCGTCACGTCGCGCCGCGCCCAGAGACCCGCGCGGTTGGGCACGATCACCAGCGCCCGCCCGCCGGGGCCAAGCACCCGCGCGGCCTCTTCCAGCACGGCCGACTGGTTGTCCGAGGTCTCAAGCCCGTGCATCAGGATCAGGCGGTCGACCATCCCGGTCTGCAACGGCCAGTTGCCCTCGGCCGCCAGCGCCGAGACGTTGGGCTGGCCCGCGGGCCAGGGCATCACCCCCTGCGGCGCGGGCATCAGCGCCACAACGCGGCGCGCGTCGGCCAGATAAGGCCGCAGCAGCGGCACGGCGAATCCATAGCCCACAACAGTCTGGTTCGCGGCCCTCGGCCAGAGCGCGAGCACCTGGTCGCGCACCGCCTTCTGGGCCACCCGCCCGAGGCCCGTGCGGTAATAGAAGCTGCGCAGGTCGAGCACGTCGAGATGCACCGGCCATCGTCCTTTTCCATCGCGCCCCCGACACCGGCGGGCAGCCTCTTCCCCAGCCCGCGGGGGCCATCGCGTTCCGTCCCCGCCTTGCCGACGGGGGCGATCCGCTCCACATTCCGGGAAAGCATACAAAACCACTGGGGAAACGCCATGGCCCTCGAGATCGTCACAGTACCCTGTCTGAAGGACAACTACGCCTACATCGTGAAGGGCCCGGACGGCGTCATGCTGATCGACGCGCCCGAGGCCGCGCCGATCGCCGCCGAACTTCGCGCGCGCGGATGGTCCTTGGACACGCTGCTGATCACCCACCACCACCACGACCATGTCGGCGGCGTCGAGGAACTGCGCGCGGCGCACGGCTGCGTGGTCATGGGGCCGGCAGACGAGGCCGACAAGCTGCCGCCCCTCGACCGCGGGCTGACCGAGGGCGACACCGTGGGCGCCGGCGACCTTGCGGCCCATGTGATCGCGGTGCCGGGCCACACGCTGGGACACGTGGCCTTCCACTTCCCCGCCGGCCCCGCCGTCTTCACCGCCGACAGCCTGATGGCCGCGGGCTGCGGGCGCGTCTTCGAAGGCACGCCGGAAATGATGTGGGAAAGCCTGTCGAAGCTTGCCGCCCTGCCACCCGAGACCATGGTCTATTCCGGCCACGACTACACGCTCGCGAACCTGAAATTCGCCCGCACGATCGAGCCGGAGAACCCCGAGCTGGTGGCCCGCGTCGACCGCATCGTCTCGGCCAAGGTGCAGAAGCAGCCGACGGCACAGGCGCCGCTTTCGGAAGAACTGGCGACCAACCCTTTTCTTCGCGCGGGGGAACCCCATATGAGGCAGGCACTGGGACTGGCCGAGGCCACCCCGGCGCAAGTCTTCGCCGAAATCCGTTCCCGCAAGGATCGCTTCTGAGCGCCCCCTATACGTCTGAGGTGTGCCGGCCACATTTTGGGCGTTTGCGGAATATTACGGATATTCTGAGAGAAAAGCCTTGAAGCGGCGGAAATAAAGCCGAACTCTAAACCTATGAGGCAACGGTGAGTTCGGGCCTCGGCCCGGCCCTCACCCAGATTGGAGAGGAGCACGAAACGTGCCGTCATTCTCGACAACGCTTGAACAGGCCATCCACGGCGCCCTGGCCCTGGCGAATGCGCGCCGACATGAACTCGCGACGCTAGAACACCTGCTTCTGGCGCTGACCGACGAACCCGACGCCGCCAAGGTGATGCGGGCGTGTTCCGTCGATCTCGAGGTGCTGCGCAAGTCGCTCAACGACTTCATCGACGAGGAACTCTCGACGCTCGTGACAGACGTCGAAGGGTCCGAGGCGGTGCCGACCGCCGCGTTCCAGCGCGTGATCCAGCGCGCGGCGATTCACGTCCAGTCGTCGGGCCGGTCCGAAGTGACCGGTGCAAACGTGCTGGTCGCGATCTTCGCCGAACGGGAATCGAACGCCGCCTACTTCCTGCAGGAGCAGGACATGACGCGCTACGACGCGGTGAACTTCATCGCCCATGGCGTGGCCAAGGATCCGTCCTTTGGCGAGGCCCGCCCGATCACCGGCGCGGAACCCGCCGAAGAGGCGCAGAAATCCGAGGGCGGCAATGCCGAATCCAAGGAATCCGCGCTGGCGAAATACTGCGTCGACCTGAACGCCAAGTCGCGCAAGGGCGACGTCGATCCGCTGATCGGCCGCGAGCATGAGGTGGAGCGCTGCATTCAGGTGCTGTGCCGCCGCCGCAAGAACAACCCGCTTCTGGTGGGCGATCCCGGCGTGGGCAAGACCGCCATCGCCGAGGGCCTGGCCTGGAAAATCGTCCAGGACGAGGTGCCCGAGGTTCTGGCCGGGGCCACCATCTTCTCGCTCGACATGGGCGCGCTTCTGGCGGGCACCCGCTATCGCGGCGATTTCGAGGAACGGCTGAAGGCCGTGGTGAAGGAGCTGGAGGATCACCCCGATGCGATCCTCTTCATCGACGAGATCCACACAGTGATCGGTGCGGGCGCCACTTCCGGCGGCGCGATGGATGCCTCGAACCTGCTGAAGCCCGCGCTTCAGGGCGGCAAGCTGCGCTGCATGGGCTCCACCACCTACAAGGAGTTCCGCCAGCACTTCGAGAAGGACCGCGCGCTGAGCCGCCGGTTCCAGAAGATCGATGTGAACGAGCCCTCGATCGACGACGCGGTGAAGATCCTGATGGGGCTGAAGCCGTACTTCGAGAAGCACCACGACATCCGCTACACCCAAGATGCGATCCGCGCCGCGGTGGACCTGTCGTCGCGCTACATCCATGACCGCAAGCTGCCCGACAAGGCGATCGACGTGATCGACGAGGCCGGCGCGGCCCAGCATCTGGTCGCGGAATCGAAGCGCCGCAAGACGATCTCTCCCAAGGAGATCGAGGCGGTGGTGGCCAAGATCGCTCGGATCCCGCCAAAGAACGTCACCAAGGACGATGCCGAGGTCCTCAAGGATCTCGAAGGCTCGCTCAAGCGCGTGGTGTTTGGGCAGGACAAGGCGATCGAGGCGCTGGCCTCGGCGATCAAGCTGTCCCGCGCGGGCCTGCGCGAACCGGAAAAACCGATCGGCAACTACCTGTTCGCGGGTCCCACCGGTGTCGGCAAGACCGAGGTCGCGAACCAGCTGGCCAACACGCTGGGGGTGGAGCTTCTGCGCTTCGACATGTCGGAATACATGGAGAAGCACGCGGTTTCGCGCCTGATCGGCGCCCCGCCCGGCTATGTCGGCTTCGATCAGGGCGGCATGCTGACCGACGGGGTCGACCAGCACCCGCATTGCGTGCTGCTGCTGGACGAGATCGAAAAGGCGCACCCGGATGTCTACAACATCCTGCTGCAGGTGATGGACCACGGGAAGCTGACCGACCACAACGGCCGGACGGTGGATTTCCGCAACGTGATCCTGATCATGACCTCGAATGCGGGCGCGGCCGACATGGCCAAGGCCGCGATCGGCTTCGGGCGCGACCGTCGCGAGGGCGAGGATACCGCCGCGATCGAGCGGACCTTCACGCCCGAGTTCCGCAACCGTCTGGACGCGGTCATCTCCTTCGCGCCGCTGCCGCGCGAGGTGATCCTGCGGGTGGTCGAGAAGTTCGTGCTTCAGCTCGAGGCGCAGCTGTTCGACCGCGGCGTGAACATCGAGCTGTCTGACGAGGCGGCCGACTGGCTGGCCACGGAAGGCTACGACGACAAGATGGGCGCGCGTCCGCTGGGCCGTGTGATCCAGGAGCACATCAAGAAGCCGCTGGCCGAAGAGCTGCTGTTCGGCAAGCTGACCAAGGGCGGGCTGGTGAAGGTCGGCGTCAAGGACGACAAGATCGTGCTGGAGTTCGAAGAGCCCCAGAAAGGCCGGCTGTCGAATTCGAAGCCGCCGCTCCTGACCGCCGAGTAAGGCGCGACCGGAAAACGACGAAGGCCCCCGGAGACTACTCCGGGGGCCTTTTCACATCGCGCGGGCCAAGCCCAAATTTCTTCGAAGAAATTTGGCAAGAAAATTCGAATTTTCTTGGGCCCGCCGCTGCCGTTCGAAGGAAGTGCCGAATGCGGATCAGCCCCCTGCGCGAGGTGCCGGAGATGGCCGCGCTCGTCGCCCGGCGTGCCTGGGCCGCCTGGTGGCAAGGCACCGAGATGACGACAGACGCCTATCGCGCCGGGATCGCGGCCACCGCCGGAACGGACGGAATGCCGCGCACGCTGGTCGCCCATGATGCCGGGCGTTACTTCGGGTCCGTCTTGCTGATCGCCTCGGATCTGCCCTCGCGCCCGGCACTGACCCCCTGGATCGCCGCGCTCTGGGTCGAGCCGCAGGCACGCCGTCAGGGCCTTGCCGTCCGCCTGATGACTGCGGCCCGGGCCGAGGCCGGGCGCCTGGGGTACCCGATCTGCCATCTCTGCGCCGAGCCGCGGATCGCGCCCTACTACCTGGCGCGCGGCTTCACGCTGCGGGAAAGCGATATCGAGGGGCTGGAAGTGATGACAATCCCCGCCATCGCACCCTCCATCCCGTCGGCCCTGCCCTAGCGCTCGGTCAGCTTCATCTCGATGCGGCGGTTCTGCGCCCGGGCATCGGGCGTATCGCCGGTGGCCACGGGCTGGTACTCGCCAAAACCCGCCGCGGCCAGGTGATCGGGCGGGAACCCCAGCGTGTTGATCATGTAATGCACCACGGACAGAGCGCGGGCCTGGGATAGCTCCCAGTTGTCGGCGAACTGGCCGTTGCCGGTCAGCGGCGTCTTGTCGGTGAAACCGTCGACCTCGAGGATCCAGTTGATCGAGGACGGGATCTCTGCCGCGATGGTCTTGAGCGTCTGCGTGACGTTCGCGATCTGGTTCTTGCCCTCGGGCGAGAGCGTGGCCGAGCCCGGCTCGAACAGCACCTCGGAGGAGAACACGAACCGGTCGCCGACGATCCGCACCCCCGGCTGATCCTTCAGCACCTGCCGGAGCTTGCCGAAGAATTCCGACCGGTATTGTTCGAGGTTCTGCGCCTTCTCCTCGGCGGCCTTGCGGGCGGCCTCTTCGGCGGCGAGGCGCTTTTTGGTTTCCATTGCGACCTGCGCCAGCGCCGCGTTCAACTGGCTGCCAAGCGCCTGGATCTGAACCTTGTTCTTGGTATCCTTGGCCTGCGACGCGTCAAGCATCCCCTGCAGCGTCTGCAACTGGCTGCGCAGCGCCGAAAGCTGCTGGTTCAGAAGCGCCACCTTGCGCTGGCTGTCGGCCGATTTCGCCTTTTGCTGGGACAATTCCTTGTTCGCCACGGCCAGAAGGGCCGCCTGCTTCTGCGCCTCGGTGAGCTGGGCCTGCTGCTTGTCCTTGGCCTGTTTCTCGGCAGCCTGCGCCGCGGCCAACAAGGTCAGCGTATCCTCGGCCTTCTTGCGCTGCTCCTCGAGCGCCAGGGTCATCGCCGTCAATTCATCCTGCGATTTCTTGAGTTTGTCCTTCAGAAGCTTCGCCGCCGCCGCATCTGCCAGCCGCTGCTTGTCGGCATCGCTGAACTTGTCCTGCGCATCCTTCAGCTTTTCCTGAAGCGCCTTCGCCGCGGCTTCCTCGGCCAGCTTCGCCTTCTGCGCATCCGACAGGTCCGACTGCACCTTGGCCAGCTGGTCCGAGGCCGCCTGCGTCTTGTCCTTCTGGTCCGAAAGTTCCGCGGCCAGCGCGGCGAGAGAACTGTCCTTCTCCGCCGCCTGCGACTTCAGGCTCGCGATCAGCTGTTGCAGGGCGTCCGCACGGGCCGCGGCCAGGCGCGCGGCTTCGGCCTTGTCGTCGATCTCCTTGCGGGCCTTTGCCACGGCCAGCTGCAACGCATCACGCTGCGATTGCAGGTCGCTCACCTTGGCGTTCAGGTCGCTCGTGGTCTTCTCCGCCGCCGCCTTGTCTGCCAGAAGCCCCGCCACCTGCGCCTGGAACGAGGTGATCTTGTCCTGCGCCGCCTTCAGGTCGCTGGCCTTCTGCGCCAGCTGCCCGTTGAGCGAGGCGATCAGCGCGGTCTGCTGGTCCGCCTTCTGCCGCGCCACCTTCAGATCACCGGTCAGCGCCGCAGTCTTCTTCTTCTCCAGCCCCAGCGCTTTGGCCAGCCCCGACAGCTGGGTGTTCAGCTCGCTCAACTGGCTGTCCTGCGTGGTGATCGTCTCGCGCAGCACGAATTGCACGATCATGAAGATCGTCAGCACGAAGATCAGCACCATCAGGAGCGAGGTCATCGCGTCGACGAAGCCGGGCCAGATCGGGGCTTCGCCGCGGGACGAGGATCCTCGGCGCGACAATCCCATCGCGTCAGCCCCGCCCGCCGTCGGTACGACCGTCGATACGGCCGAGCGCGCGGATCGCCTTGGTAAGCTGCGCGATGTCACCGCGCAGCTCGCTCAGGCTTTCCTGCCGGCCCGCCGACAGCTCCTCGAGGATGCGCAGAAGCTGCACGTCGATGGAGCGCAGGCGCATCCGGCTCTCGGCATCGCCGCCGGCGCCGCCCCCGCCCTCGTCGTCGGACAGGATCTCGACCACCCGCTCCTGCCCCGTGACGAGGCGTTCCATCAGCGCGCGCTCGACCCCGTTGTCATGGCGGGTGGCCCGGTCCTCTGCCATGCCCTGGGTCAGCCGCTCCACCGCAACGGCGACATCGCCCAGCCGCTGCGTGGTCTCGGCCCGGCTCGCCTCGCTCTGCGCGACGAGGGCCTGGAGGTTCTCCATCTGCTCGGCCATCTGGTCGATCACCGCGGCCAGCACGCCATGCTCGCCGTCGCCGCCCCCGTCGGCCAGCCCCAGCCGCGTGATCGTCGAAAGCCAATCCTCGAGCTGGCGGTAGAAGCGGTTCTCGGCCTGGCTCGCGAACAGCTCCAGCAGCCCCACGACCAGCGACCCCGCCAGACCCAGCAGCGACGAGGAAAACGCCGTCCCCATCCCGCCCAGCTGCTTCTGCAGGCCGCCCATCAGGTTGCCGAACACCTCGACCGCGCTCTGCCCTTCCTTGGGGGCCAGCGACTGGATTGTCTGCACCACGGCGGGCACGGTGTTGGCCAGCCCCCAGAAGGTGCCCAGAAGGCCCAGGAACACCAGCAGGTTCACCAGGTAGCGCGTGATGTCGCGCGCCTCGTCGATGCGGGTCGCCACGGAATCGAGGATCGACGAGGCCGAGGTCGCCGAGATCTGCGACCGCGCGCCGCGCGACCGCAGCAGCTGCGCCAGCGCGGCCAGCAGGCGCGGCGCGCGCACGAACTGGTGCCCGGGCAGGTGCTTGGCGAAATCGCTGATCCAGCGCACCGATGAGAACAGCCGCGCCACCTGCCAGAAACAAGACAGCACACCGACCAGGAAAACGAGGAAGATCAACCCGTTGAGGTAGGGGTTCGACAGGAACACGCCAGAGACCCGCGGCCAGGCGAACCAGCCGCCGACGGCCACCAGCGCCACCACGATCAGCATCGTGGTCAGCTGCCGCACCGGTTGCTTGAAGAACCGTTCCGCGTCGCTTCCAGCCGTGTCCATGTACTACTTCCGCCCCAGTTTCGCGCCCACCCTAGCGGCGGCGCACGGGCGTCACAACCGGCCTCTCCCGACGCCTCCGCCGCTCCGGCCCGGCGTGGCCCCCAGGCAACTCACGCCCGGCCCGCGCCCTCCGCCTTTCATTGTTCCCCAAATACGCCGGGGGTGCAGGGGGCAGCGCCCCCGCCGGCCCGCCGCTCAGGCCCCGCGCAGCGCCCGGACCCGCGCGCTCAGCCAGCCAAGATCCGGATCCGCGATCCCCAGCTCGGCCAGATGTGCCTCGGTGTTGTAGAGATACTCGCAGTTCGGGCCCCGCCCACCCTCGGCATGGGCGATGATCCGCGCCTGCTCCTCCAGTGGCAGCCCGCCGCAATACTGCACGTGATCGGGGTCGATGACATAGGTCAGCGCGCGCACCGCCGGCCCGTCCGTCAGTTCCGCCGCCTGCCAGGTCTCCAGATAGGCCGAGGAGATCAGCTCTCGCTCGCGCAGATAAGCGATCGTGGCCTCCTCGGCGCCCGCCTCGACGGCAAAGCACACCCCGTCGCACACCGCCCCCTCGGCCGCGTCGAGCGCCAGCACGAGGCCCGGCTCTGCCTCGGTGCCGCGGTGGTGGATCGAGCGCATGCAGAACGACCGGTGCCAGCCCGGCAGCCGGGCGATCCGGCGTTCGGCCACCGGAAAACCCGGGTGCCAGATCAACGAGCCGTAACCAAAGACCCACAGGGTGTTGTCCGTCATTGCCTTTCCAATCGCTTTCCTCTCGCGCGCGGCCCCTGTAAACACCCTCGGCAAGCTAAGGGAAAGGCCGGATGCGCTGGATCATCGGGATCGTCATCGCGCTTGGCGCGCTCTGGGGCGGCTACTGGGTCGCGGGCAGCACGGCGCTGGAACGCGGCGTCGAGGCGGCGTTCCAGAAGGCGCGGGCCGATGGGCGGGTGGCCTCCTACACCGCGCTCCGGGTGCAGGGCTTTCCCAACCGCTTCGACCTGAGCCTGCATGACGTGACGCTTGGGGCCCCCGGAAACCGCCTTGTGTGGCACGCGCCGGGGGTGCAGCTCTTCGCGCTCAGCTACCGACCGAACCGGATGATCGCCTCGCTGGACGGCACGCAGACGCTGGACCTGCCGGGGCAGAAGCTGTCGGTCGACGGCCAGCAGATCGGCGCCAACTTCAACCTCGCCGCCGATACCGCACTCAGCTTCGACAGCCTCGCGCTGGTGGGCGACAAGCTTTCGGTCACCTCCTCTGCCGGCTGGGGTGCGACGCTGAAACAGGCGCGGCTCGCCGCGAACCGGCTGGCGGGCCCGGCCACCTATCGCTTCGGTGCCGAACTGGTCGACATCGTGCCGAACCCGACGCTCCGGGCCCGGATCGACCCCAAGGGCGCCCTGCCCGACCGGATCGGCCTCGTGCATCTCGAGGGGCAGGTGACGCTATCGGCCCCGCTCGACCGGCACGCGGGACAGACCCGGCCCCGCGCGACGGCGCTGGCGCTCACCGATACGCGGCTTGACTGGGGGCCGGTGAAGGCCACCGCGAACGGAAAGCTGACGGTCGGCGCCAACGGGGTGCCCGAGGGCCGTATCACGCTGTCGGTCACCCATTGGCAGCCGCTGATCGACATTGCCGAGGCGCAGGGCCTGATCAAGCCCGGGGTGGCCCCCACCTGGCGCAATGCGCTGGCCGCGCTGGCCAAGGGGTCGGGTGCGCCCGACACGGTCTCGCTGCCGCTCAGCTTCCACGACGGATGGATGAGCCTCGGGCCGCTGCCGCTGGGCCCGGCACCGCGACTGGCGCCCGCTGCGGCCCCTTCCTGAGTCCAATCCCGGGCGGCGTCCCACGCCTCACCCGATAGCCTAGCGACAGTAGGGCCCGCCCCGGTAATGGGCGGTATCGAAGTGGAAATGCGTCTTGTGATAGCCGTCGCTGCCCGGCCCAAGCGTGGTGCCGAAGATCCCGCAGGCCGCGCCATAGGCCGCATGCATCCAGCGGGTGGCGCGGTAATCCTTGGCGACGCTCCGCACCGTTCCGTCGCGCAGGGTGAATTCCGAGATATCGACGGCATGGCCCAGACCATGCTCCGAGATCCTCGCACCCTTGCGGTTGTTGCGGGGCCGGCAGACGTAGGACGCGGCGATGTGCAGCTTGACCACCCCGCCGCCGCGGCGCCCGACAGCGGGCTTCAGCCCCGAGCGGATCCACCTTTGCAACGTCCGCGCCGTGGTGCAGTCGATCACCGCCGGCGGATCGAGGGCAAGGCCCGCGACGCCGGTCACGCGCACCGGCGCGGGAATGCCGCAGCCCTCCACCGGGCTGGTGATCTCGGCGATGCGTGTGCCGTGGATGCCCCGGTCGCCGCAGATCCAGCCGTTGCCCTCCCGCTCGGCCTGCGGCACCCGGTGCTTGCCGAAGATCGCAGCCAGCCCAGACGGCTGCGGCACGACCTTGGCCGACCCGCCGGGCACCGCAGGCGGAGGAGAGACCTCGGGGCGCGCCCGCGGCAGGAGCGAGACGCGGGGGCCATGCCCCGCCCGATCTTCTTGCCCCGCCTGCTCTTCCTGCACCGCGATTGTCCCCGTTGGCGCGGCAGTGGCGCCCTTGCCCACCGGGACGGGACGCAAGGGCGGCCGGGTGGCAGGGCCGGAAGGCAGCGGCGCCGGCGTGGCCAAAGCGCCAGGGCGCGGCTTCGGCAGGGGAGAGACGCGGGGCGGTTCGGCGACGGCGGGTCCCGCCATCGCCAGAAGCGCCGTCAGTAGAACCGGCAGGAGCGCGGGCGCCCCGGCGCGGAGCGTCACCCCTCGGCCTTGGCGCGGCCGAAGTCGGGGGCGGCGGTGTCCTGCCCGGCCTCGATGATGCCACGGCGGATCGCGCGGGTATGGGTGAAGTAATCGAACAGGAGCTGGCCGTCGCCCGTCCGGATCGCGCGCTGGAGGGCAAAGAGTTCCTCGGTGAACCGGCCGAGGATCTCCAGCGTCGCCTCCTTGTTGGTCAGGAAGACGTCACGCCACATCGTCGGGTCCGAGGCCGCAATGCGGGTGAAATCGCGGAAACCGGCGGCGGAATAGCGCACCACCTCGCTGTCGGTGACACGGCTCAGGTCGTCGGCCACGCCCACCATCGTGTAGGCGATCAGGTGCGGCACGTGGCTGGTGACGGCCAGCACCAGATCATGGTGCGCGGCCTCCATCTCCCCGACATTGGCGCCCATCGCCTCGCAGAAGCCGCGCAGCCGGGCAACCGGCACCGGGTCCGCGCCGGGCAGCGGCGTGAGAAGCCACCAGCGATTGCGAAAGAGCGTGGCAAAGCCCGACCGGGGCCCCGAATGTTCCGTGCCCGCGATCGGGTGGCCGGGGATGAAATGCACGCCGTCGAGCATCTTCGGCCCGACCGCGTCGATCACCGCCTGCTTGACCGAGCCGACATCGGTGACCGTCGTGCCCGGGCGCAGATGCGGCCCGATCTCGGCGGCGATCGCGGCCATCGCCCCCACCGGGACGGCAAGAACGACGAGATCCGCGCCCATGACGGCCTCGGCCGCGGTGGCATGGATCGAATCGCACAGGCCGATCTCCTTGGCGATGACCCGGGTCTCGGGGCTTTTCGCATGGCCCGCGATGTGGTCGGCCAGCCCGAACTGGCGAATCGCGTGGGCCATGGACGAGGCGATCAGCCCAAGCCCGATCAGTGCCACTCGTTGGTAGATCGCCATCAGCGCTGTCCCTTGAATTGTGCGATGGCATGGGCCACCCGGCGGCACGAGGCCTCGTCGCCCACGGTGATGCGCAGGCAGTTCGGAAGGCCGTAGCCCGCGACCTTGCGCACGATCAACCCCTCGCGCTTGAGATGCGCGTCGCAGGCGTCGGCCTCGGCCGCATCGGCGAAGCGGGCGAGGATGAAATTGGTGGTAGAGGTGTCCGAGGGCACGCCGACCTCGGCCAGCGCCTCTGCCAGCCAGGCGCGCAGGCGGCTGTTTTCCTGACGGCAGCGCGACACCCATTCCTGATCGCGCATCGCCGCCTCGGCGGTCTCAAGCTGCGCCGACGACAGGTTGAACGGCGCGCGGATGCGGTTGAGAACGTCGATCACCTCGCGCGGGCCATAGCCCCAGCCGATCCGCAGACCGCCAAGGCCGTAAATCTTGGAGAAGGTGCGCGTCATCACCACGTTGCGGCGCGCCTCGACCAGCGCCTTGCCGCCGTCGAACCCCTCGACGAATTCGGCATAGGCGCCGTCGAGCACAAGCAGCGCCTGCTTGGGGATGTTCTCGGCCAGCCGCGCGACCTCTCCACCGCCGATCATGGTGGCGCTGGGGTTGCCCGGGTTGGTCAGGAAGACGATCTTCGTCTTGTCGCTGCAGGCCGCGAGGATCGCGTCGACATCCACCACCCGCTCGCGCTCGGGCGCGACCACCGGGGTGGCGCCAACCGCGTGGATCAGCACGTCGTAAAGCGAAAAGCCATGCTCGGTCCGCACGATCTCGTCCCCCGGGCCGGCATAGGCCTGGCACAGGAAGGTCAGCACCTCGTCCGAGCCCGCGCCGCAGATGATGCAATCGGGGTCGAGGCCGTGCACCTCGGCGATCGCGGTGCGCAGGCCGGCGTGGTCGGTGTTGGGATAGCGGTGGAGCTGGTGGACCGCGCGGGCAAAGGCCTCGCGCGACTTCTCCGAGGGGCCGAACGGGTTCTCGTTCGAGCTGAGCTTCACCACGTTCGAGACGCCCGCGATATGGGACTGCCCGCCGTGATAAAGCTCGATCTCCAGGATGCCGGGCTGGGGTACGGGTCGGTCGTTCATCGCGGTCCTCATGGTCACGGCCCCGTCATAGCGGCGGCCCCGGCGGCAGACCAGCCCCTTCGCGCCTGCGGCGAAGCTTGGGTGCGACCTGTGGCAGGGATGCGAAAGGCGGCCCGCAGCAGAGGGGGCCGAGGGGCCGCCCCGGGGTCGCCCCTCCGCCTTCACTCCGCCTTCATGCGCTCCGGTGCGCCGGTGGCCATGTTCGTCCCGAGGTAGGGCATCTTCGAGGCTTTCCAGTTGCCGAACCCGCCCTCGAGATGCGCGATCTTGTCGAATCCCTTCTGGCCGAGGCACATCTCGGCCGCCTTGCGCGAGCGCTTGGCCGACCCGCAATAAAGCACCACCGGCTTGTCGCCCCCCACCGGCATCGACACCGCGCCGAGGTTCGCCAGCGGGGCAAGAAGCGCGCCGGGGATACTCTCGAACATGTATTCCTGCGGCGTGCGCACGTCGATCAGAACGATCTCTCCGTCCATCATCGCCTCCTGCACCTCGTCGGGGGTCCAGGTCTCCAGCTGCTTGCCGTCGATATCCTCGGTCTTCATCTCGCATTCTCCTGATCGCAACGTTCGGGGCGCCGGTCGACCGGACCGGCCGACCGCCTCCAAGAACATATTCGGGAAACAGAATGCCGCAAGGGGTCATCACCCGACGGCCCGGGACTTGGCGCGGCGCCACCATGCCGATGTGTGCGGCGGCAGTACGGAAGGCCCAACGGCCGCGCGGCGCCCGCGCTCGCCCTGACAATTGTCGTGCAGATGCAGAAAGGCCCGCCACCAGGGCGGGCCTTCCATCGCGTTCCCCGAAAGAGGCGCGATCAGTTCTTGGCGTAGTATTCGACCACGAGGTTCGGTTCCATCTGCACCGCGTAGGGCACATCGCCCAGGGCCGGGGTGCGGACGAACGTCGCCGTCAGCTTCGAGTGGTCGGCCTCGATGTAGTCGGGCACTTCACGCTCGGGCAGTTGCACGGCCTCGAGGACAAGGGCCATCTGGCGCGACTTGTCGCGGACCGCGATGACGTCGCCTTCCTTGACCCGGTAGGACGGGATGTTGACGCGCTTGCCGTTCACGGTGACGTGGCCGTGGTTCACGAACTGGCGGGCCGCAAAGACGGTCGGCACGAACTTGGCGCGGTAGACGACGGCGTCGAGGCGACGCTCCAGCAGGCCGATGAGGTTTTCACCGGTGTCGCCCTTCACCCGCTCGGCTTCCGAGTAGATGCGGCGGAACTGCTTTTCGGTCAGGTCGCCGTAGTGGCCCTTGAGCTTTTGCTTGGCGCGCAGCTGGGTACCGAAGTCCGACAGCTTGTTCTTGCGGCGCTGGCCGTGCTGGCCCGGGCCGTATTCGCGCTTGTTCACCGGGGACTTCGGACGGCCCCAGATGTTTTCGCCCATGCGGCGGTCGATCTTGTACTTGGCAGAGGTGCGTTTGGTCACCGCTGATCTCCTTCATAAGGTCTCGAAGGGCGTTGTCCTTTCCCCGAAGGGCGACAGGCAATCCCTTGCGGGAGCCACCAACACCAATGAAAAGCCGGGCGCCTCGGCACCCGGATGGGCGGCTTATACAGGGGGTTTTCGGGGAGTCAACGCCCCCGGTCCGAAAAACCACGCGACGCTAGACCTGTCTGCGCCACGACCCGGCCCTCGACCGCAGCCCCTCCCCCCCGCAGCAACGGCGCGCCGAGAGGCCGCCAAATGCCCGGGGAGGTCTGCTCCGGGCACGGGGGTTTACATCCCCCTCCACGACTGAAAGGCTGTCTTGCGAACCCGAGCACCTGTGCCAACCGCGCGCAGCCTCGCAAATTCCCTTAAGAGAAGAGAGAAAACATGACCCAGGTACAAACTGGCGACAAGGTTCGCATTCATTACACCGGCACGCTCGCCGACGGTTCGGTCTTCGACTCGTCCGAGGGCCGCGATCCCCTCGAATTCACGGTAGGCTCCGGCCAGATCATCCAGGGCCTCGACAACGAGCTGCCCGGGATGGAGATCGGCGAAGCGAAGACCGTCACGATCCCGCCCGAGCAGGCCTATGGTCCGGTGCAGGACGGCGCCAAGCAATCGGTGCCGCGCAGCCAGGTGCCCGAGAACATCCCGCTGGAGCTGGGCACGATGCTCGAGCTGCGCACGCCCGAGGGTCAGACGATGCCGGTTCAGGTGGTCGAGGTCACCGACGAGCACGTCACCCTCGACGCCAACCACCCGCTTGCCGGCAAGGAACTGACCTTCGCCTTCTCGGTGGTCGAGGTCGTCTGAGAGGCGGACGTCGGCGCCGTCTTGTAGGGTGCGTTCAAACGCACCCTACCATGCCGGCCCCCTGCCCTTCGCGGCACCGGAATCCGTGGTCGGGATCAGAGGTATTCCGGCTGCGGCATGCCCAAGACGTGGTAACCGCCGTCGACGCGGACGATCTCTCCCGTCGTGCAGGCGCCGTAGTCCGAGGCCAGGTACACCGCAGTGCCACCCACCGCCTCGAGCGTGGCGTTGACGCGCAGGGGCGCGTTCGCTTCCGTCTGGCGAAAGGTCTTGCGCGCGCCACCGATCGCCGCACCGGCCAACGTCTTCATCGGGCCGGGCGAGATCGCGTTGACGCGGATGTTGTCGGGGCCGAGGTCGTTGGCCAGATACCGCACCGCCGATTCCAGCGCCGCCTTGGCCACACCCATCACGTTGTAATAGGGCGTCACCCGGTTCGACCCCTGGTAGGTCAGGGTCAGGATCGTGCCGCCGCTTGGCATCAGGTGCGACGCGCGGCGCGCCACGTCGATCAGCGAATAGCACGAAATCGTAAGCGAATTGCGGAAGTTCTCACGCGTGGTGTTGATGAACCGCCCGGTCAGCTCGTTCTTGTCCGAATAGGCGATCGCGTGCACCACGAAGTCGAGGCTGCCCCATTCCGATTTCAGGGTCTCGAACGCCCGGTCCATCGAGGCATCGTCCATCACGTCGGCATCGATCAGCACCTTCGCGCCCAGGCTTTCGGCCAGCGGTTGCACGCGCTTGCCGAAGGCCTCGCCCTGATAGGTGAACGCCAGTTCGGCCCCCTCGGCCGCCATCGCCTTGGCAATGCCCCAGGCGATCGAGCGGTCGTTCGCGACCCCCATGATCAGCCCGCGCTTGCCCTTCATCAGATCGGCCATGTGACCTTGTCCCTTCAATCCTTGAGCTTGCTGAACATCAGCGAAGCATTGGTGCCGCCGAAGCCGAAGCTGTTGGAAAGCACGGTATCCAGCGCCACCCCCTCACGCAGGGTGGTCACGATCTCTTCCGGTTTCAGCGCCGGGTCCAGCTCGGTCACATTGGCGGACGCCGCGATGAAATTGCCCTGCATCATCAGAAGCGAATAGATTGCCTCGTGCACGCCGGTGGCCCCCAGCGAATGGCCGGTCAACGACTTGGTGGAGCTGATCGGCGGCGTCGTCCCCTCGCCGAAGATGCGGCGCACTGCCTGCACCTCGCCGATGTCGCCCACCGGGGTCGAGGTGCCGTGCGCGTTGATGTAATCGACCTTGCGGCCCTCGCCCAGCGTCGACACGGCAAGGCGCATCGCGCGCTCGCCGCCCTCGCCCGAGGGCGCGACCATGTCGTAGCCGTCAGAGGTGGCGCCGTAGCCGGTGACCTCGGCATAGATCTTCGCGCCGCGGGCCTTGGCGTGCTCGTATTCCTCGAGCACCAGCACACCGCCGCCGCCGGCGATGACGAAGCCGTCGCGGGTGGCGTCATAGGGGCGCGAGGCGCTGCCGGGGGTGTCGTTGTATTTCGACGACATCGCGCCCATCGCGTCGAACAGGCAGCTGAGCGTCCAGTCCAGTTCCTCGCCGCCGCCGGCGAAGACGATGTCCTGCTTGCCCATCTGGATCAGCTCCACCCCGTTGCCGATGCAATGGGCCGAGGTCGAGCAGGCCGAGGTGATGGAATAGTTCACGCCCTTGATCTTGAACGGCGTGGCCAGGCAGGCCGAGTTCGTCGACGACATGCAGCGCGTGACCATGAACGGGCCCATCCGCTTGGGGCTGCCCTTCTCGATCACCGTCTGGTGCGCCTGGAAGAAGTTCGAGGTGGACGGACCGCCCGAGCCCATGATCAGGCCCGAACGCTCGTTCGAGACGTCGGTTTCCTCGAGCCCGGCATCGGCGATCGCCTGCTCCATCGCGATGAAGTTGTAGGCCGCCCCGTCGCCCATGAAGCGCAGGTTGCGCTTGTCGATGTGCTCGGACACGTCGATCTGGGGTTGGCCCTTCACGCGGCTGCGGAAGCCATGCTCGGCATAATCCTCGGCGAAGACGATCCCCGAGCGGCCGGCGCGGAGGCTGGCCTCCACTTCGGTTGCATTGTTTCCGATGGGCGAGACGATCCCCAGCCCGGTGACGACGACGCGGCGCATGTTCGGCCTCCTCATCTATACGTTGGGGTCAGCTCTCGGAGAGCGCGACCTTCATGTCCTTGACCTGGTAGATCACATCACCGTCGGCCTCGACGATCCCGTCGGCGACGCCCATGGTCAGGCGCCGCGTCTGTACGGCCTTGGTGAAGTCGACCTTGTAGGTCAGCATCTTGCGGTCGGGGCGGACCATGCCTGTCAGCTTGACCTCGCCCACGCCGAGGGCATAGCCGCGGCCCTGCCAGCCGCGCCACCCCAGGTTGAATCCGGTAAGTTGCCACAGCCCGTCGAGGCCGAGGCAGCCGGGCATGATAGGGTTGCCCGGGAAGTGACAGCCGAAGAACCACAGGTCCGGGTGGATGTCGAATTCGGCGACCACATGGCCCTTGCCATGCGCCCCCCCGTCCGACGAGATATCGGTGATCCGGTCCATCATCAGCATCGGCGGCTCGGGCAGCTGTGCATTGCCCGGGCCGAAAAGCTCCCCCCGCGCGCAGGCGAGAAGCGCTTCGCGGTCGAAGCTGGTCGGATAGTTCGGCATACGGCCCTGCCCCCTCTGGTGCCCCTGTCGGAGCCGATGCCGGCCTGCGGATGTGCGGCGCGGTTCTCGGTCCTTCCGACCCCTCTACCACCCGTTTCCGAAGTCATGCAAGGGCGCGGCGCCGTGGAGACGCAGGTTCCGCGGCAGCTTCAGGCCGCCAGACGCGCCCCTCCCGGCCCTACCACAGCGGCCGCGAGCGCGGCACGGCACCCCCCCGGGGAGATCGGCGGAGAGCGGCAGGCATGGCCGCGTCATGGCCGCGTCATGGCGCGACCGCCGCCGGATCTCGGGCGCGCCGCCGGCGGGCCCACGCCGGGTTTTCGCGCCGCCGCCGGGCGGGCACCGGGGCGCGCAACCGCCCGGCTCCCGGAGGCGGCGGGAGAGGCGCGTGGTGGAGCCACCGGCGGAGCATCACGACGTTTTCGTTTGAATCCCTGCCGGTCCGCCCCCTATAGTACGGGGTCATGAAGGAAAGGCGAGACGTCATGGTCGAGACCGTCACCCGGGCCGCAGGCGCCGCGACGGAGGCTGCACACCGGGCACATGAGCGCGGGGCCGACTGGCTGTCCGGGGCGGGATTGCGCCCGACGCGGCAGCGTCTGTCGCTGGCCGCGCTGCTCATCGGAGACGGCAAGAACCGCCATGTGACCGCGGAAAGCCTGTACGACGCCGCCCGCGCTGCGGGCGAGAAAGTGTCGCTGGCCACGGTCTACAACACGCTGCGCGCCTTCTGCCGCGCGGGGCTGATGAACGAGATCACGGTCGACGGCACCAAGAGCCATTTCGACACCCGGACCGACGACCATCCGCATTTCTACTGGGAAGACGAGAACCGCCTGAGCGACGCCCCGGCCGACAACCTGCGCATCGAGGGCCTGCCCGAGGCGCCGGACGGCACCGTGGTCAGCCATGTCGACGTGGTGATCCGGCTGCGCAAGGCCTGAGCACGGCGCGTTCGGCTGACGTGGTGCCCGCAAGGGGGGCACACGCCCGCGCCCCTGTGGAGTATTTTCGCCAAGATGAAGGGCGGGCTTGGCGGCGCGCGTCACAGTGTCAGGCGCTTGTGGATCCTGTCGACCCTCGTTCCATCGCCGAGCGGGGCGGCGGGGGTGATGTCGAAGTCCGCGAACCCCATGCGGCTGTAATAGGCAAGGCCCCCCACGTTGTCGGCGCGGATCGTGGCGTTGAGACCTATGAGCCCCTCGGCCACGGCCCGGGCGCGGGTGGCAGCGAAAAGTGCGCCGCCGATGCCGCGCCGGGTGCTGCCGCGGCGCGCGAAGGTCGCCATGTCGCCCCAGCCTTCGGGCAGGTCGTGGCCGCGGCCGACCGACTGGAACCCCGCCAGCGTGCCCTCGGCGGCAAGGGCCACGTGGCAGAACAGCGCCTCGGGCGGGTGCAGGAACCACCGGCCCAGCGCCTCGGGCGTCAGTTCGTCGGTGATAGCCGTGGTGCCGCCGGCGCGGACGATCGCGTTCAGCAGGGCCGCCATGTCGCCCAGGTCGGCGGGCGCAGCGGGGCGGATCGTCAGGTCCTGCGGGTCTAGAACCACTGGCCCGGCTCCATCAGCCCAAGGTCCATCAGCTGCTTGGAATGCCACTGGAACGGGATCGAGTTGTGCCACCGGAAGGTGGGGATGTCGAAGGTCGACCCCGGGTTGGTCTTGAGCGCCTTGGCGGTGCGGAACGAGGCGATCGCCGCGGTGATGTTGTGGTGCCAGGGGCAGGCGTAGGTATTGTATTCCTCGTCGTCGAAGGTGTGGTCGGGGCGCAGGTGCAACCCCTTCTTCGCCCGGAACAGCGCGATCCGGTCGATCTTGCGCCGCGCCTTGGGAATGTGTTCCTCGAACCGCCAGCGCAGGCCGCCGAAGAAGTCGAGCTGGCGTTCCTTCGGCTCTCCGCGCCGCCCCGGGTCGCGGCGCGCGAGCGCGTAATAGCCGGTCCTGTCCATCATCGCCTCCTCGAGAGAGACGGCGTTGTGATGGCGCCCGAGGTCGCCGGCGTAGAGGTCGACGACATAGGTCAGCACCGCGTCACGCCGCTCCTCGGTGTGGAAGGCCAGCATCTCGCGGATGTTACGGGTCTCGCAGAACGGGTGGAACAGGTACTCGGCGTTGTAGCAATAGTACAGCCAGATGCCCGGCGCCTGCTCGATCACCCGGTTCACCGCCGCGACCAGCGCCCCCTCGCCGTAGACGTCGTAGGGGATGCGGTGCACCTTGCCCGAGATCTTCAGCGCGAAGTCGACGCCTTCGGGGCAGAATACCAGCACCTCCTCGAAGCCCGCGTCGAGGTTGTGGCGGACACAGGAGTTCACCTCGATCCGGTCCTCGGCGAAGACCAGCGCGACCGGGCCGGCGGACAGCGCGTCCCTGCCCTTGAGAAAGAAATCGTCCAGCCCCGCGTAATCCACGCCGCCGCTCCTGCCCTGCCCGTTTTCCGTTGTCGGGCAGGGTCGGTGAAGGCGGAGTGTATTGCAAGGGGCGTAGAGGTCGTTTCGGCGCCTACCTCCCCCCCGACGAGCGCCGGTCGCAGCCTCCCTGCCCGGGGTTGCCCCTGCGCCACGGCGCCTGTGCCACGCTCCCGTCCGGCAGCCCCCGCTGCCCCGCAGTTCCCGCCCCAATTCCTGCCGAAGATTGCACCGGGGCGCCCGTTGCGCTACGACGCCGGCTGCAATTCCATGTGACGGCCCGGCGCGGCCCCAGGAGCGGTGCGATGACCGATCAGCCCCAGACCGACAGCAAGCCCAAGAAGCTGTTCATCAAGACCTACGGTTGCCAGATGAACGTCTACGACAGCGAGCGCATGGCCGAAGCCATGGGGGCGGAGGGCTATGTCACGACCGAAGTGGCGGAAGAGGCCGACATGGTGCTCCTCAACACCTGTCACATCCGCGAGAAGGCGGCCGAGAAGGTCTATTCCGACCTGGGCCGCCTGCGCCCGCTGAAGGCCGCCAAACCCGACCTGAAGATCGGCGTCGCCGGCTGCGTGGCGCAGGCCGAGGGGGCGGAGATCCTCGAGCGGATGCCGCTCGTCGACCTGGTCGTCGGACCGCAGAGCTATCACCGCCTGCCGGCGATGGCGAAGGCCGCAGGCGAAGGGCGGAAATCCGTCGACACCGATTTCCCGGCCGAGGACAAGTTCGACCACCTGCCGACCCGGGACCTGCCCAAGCGCGGTCCCACGGCCTTTCTGACGGTGCAGGAGGGCTGCGACAAGTTCTGCGCCTTCTGCGTCGTCCCCTACACCCGGGGCGCCGAGGTCTCGCGCCCGGCGGAGCGGATCCTGACCGAAGCGCGCGCGCTGGTCGACCGCGGCGTGCGCGAGATCACGCTGCTGGGCCAGAACGTCAACGCCTATCACGGCCACGACGGCGGCCTCGGCGGGCTGGTGCGGGACCTCGCGCGGATCGAGGGGCTGGCGCGGATCCGCTACACCACCTCACATCCGAACGACATGGACGAGGCCCTGATCGCCGCCCATGGCGAGGAGCCCAAGCTGATGCCCTACCTGCACCTGCCGGTGCAATCGGGCAGCGACCGGATCCTCAAGGCGATGAACCGCAAGCACACGGCCGAGGCCTACCTGCGGCTGGTCGAGAAGATCCGCGCGGCGCGGCCCGACATCCTGCTGACCTCGGATTTCATCGTGGGGTTCCCGGGCGAGACGGATGAGGATTTCGAGGCCACGATGGATCTGATCCGGGCGGTGGGCTACGGCGCCGCATTCTCGTTCAAGTATTCCTCGCGGCCGGGCACGCCCGCGGCGGAACGCGCCCCGGTGGCAGCCGAGGTGGCCGATGAGCGGCTGCAGCGGCTGCAGGCCCTTCTGACCGAGCAGCAGCGCGCCGCGCAGACCGCGATGGTCGGGCGCGAGGTCGAGGTGCTGATCGAGAAACCGGGCCGCCTGCCGGGCCAGATGGTGGGCAAGTCGGGCCACCTGCATGCGGTCGCGCTCAGCCACCCCGATGCCCGCCCCGGAGCTCTCGGTCGCGTGAGAATCACCGCCTCGAATCCGAATTCCCTTGCCGGCGAATGGCTTGGCGCCTGATCCTCGCGTAAAGCGTGGCAATTCACCCCAGAGGCGAGTTCTTCCGCCCAGCCTCGACAATCGCCGCGCGAGCCGACCAGTGTCCCGCGTGGAGACACAATATTTGGTGAATCTTCTTCCGAGATACCCCTAATTTTGCTAGACTTGAGTATATTGAGTGTGTGACGATTTCGCCGGCCAACATATCAGGGTGAGTGTGTGTGGCTGATGAGTGTAGGGGGCGTGGCAGCTATGATTACCAGAAGACTTCGTTTCGGCCTGGCCGGGCTCGCGACGGCTGCGGCATGCGCCGCCGTCGCCTTGGCCGTTTCCGGCGGTGCGGCGGTGGCCGGCGGCACGCCGGGTCCGTTCAACCCCTCCGGCAAGGGCATGCCGGCACCGGGCGCGCGCAGCACCGTTGCCGCCAAGCCCGAGACCCGGACCGGGGAGATCTACATCCCGACGATCTGGATCGATCCCGACGGGTGCGAGCACTGGGCGATGGACGACGGCGCCGAGGGCTACATGGACATCCGGCTGACCCGCGACGGCAAGCCGGTCTGCCACCGCACCAACACCTGCGCGGTGATCAACAGCGACCAGCTGTTCGCCACCGACAGCTCGCGCATCTCGGCCGAGGGTCGGCGCAAGTTGCAGCAGTTCTTCACCCAGGCCAATGCCTTCTCCTACAATATCAACGGCCACACCGACAGCCGTGCCTCGGATGCCTACAACATGGGCCTGTCCAAGCGCCGGGCCGAGGCGGTGGCGACGGTCGCCCGCTCGGTCGGTGCGCGGATCGCGACGGTGCGCTGGTACGGTGAGCGTGAGCCCCTGGTGCCCAACACCTCGGCACACAACATGCAGCTGAACCGCCGCGTCGAAATTCAATGCATCCGCTGAGGGGACAGGACATGAAGAACGCGATCAAACTTCTCGCCCTGCTTGCCGTCCCCGCCGTGCTGTCGGCCTGCGACGAAACCGTCGCCATGCCGCAGGACAAGGGCGTCGACCGCGGCTGGATCGGCCACAAGCACCTGAGCCAGCTGAAAGCCGGGATCTGGGTCGACCCGACCGGCTGCGATCACTGGATCATCGACGATGGCGTCGAGGGCTACCTCTCGGCGCGGCTCGACAAGTACGGCAAGCCGGTCTGTTCGGGCATTGCGCCGCCGAACGTCGCCACCGGCCCGTTCAAGGCGGGCGAGGACATCTCGGACCCGACCCGCGCGAACGAGCGGGTGACCTACACGCGCTGAGCCGGCGCTCAGAGCGCCCCTCCCCAACGGGGCCGTCAGCACCAGACCATCACGACGCCCGGGCCCCGCGCCCGGGCGTTCGCATTGGAGCGCCAAAACTCTTCCAAGAGTTTTGCAAATTCCTTCGAAGGAATTTGGCGCGCGCGGCGGCGGGCGACTCGCCCCGGGCGACGGGCGCGCTATCTCGGGCCGGAGAGAGGCGGTGCCGGTCCGTCTTCGGCCCCCCTCTTGGGCGGAAAAATCCCGTCGTTGCGCAATCCTGCGCCGGATGTGTTACAGCCTCGTCAATTTTGCCAACTACCACTTGCGTCATCACCCCGTCGGCCCCACCATACCTGTACGGGCCGGACGCCCCGGCCCGAGCGAGAGGAGACCTTGTTGGGCATCAGCGCGCTGCACCCCCCGACCGTTCCGGAAGACGTTCAGGAAACGCTTCTGGAGTTCCCCGACAATCGCCTGCTGATCGGCCTGTGCGGTGAGTTCGACCGCAATCTGGCGCAGATCGAGCATCGCCTCGCCATCCAGATCGTTCGGCGGGGCAACCAGCTCGCCGTGATCGGCCCCGGCGCCGCCCGCACGCAGGCCTCGGTGGTGCTGCGCGCGCTTTACGCGCGGCTCGAGGCCGGGCGCACGGTGGAGGCGGGCGATATCGACGCCGAGATCCGCATGGGCGATTCGATGTTCGACGCCCCGAAGGCCGAAGGCGGCGACAGCCAGCTGGAGATGTTCCAGGGTGGCCGGGTCGAGATCCGGACCCGCAAGAAGATCGTCGAGCCCCGGACCGAGGCGCAGAAGGCCTATGTCAAGGCGCTCTACGCCAACGAGCTGGGCTTCGGCATCGGGCCTGCTGGCACGGGCAAGACCTATCTCGCCGTCGCGGTAGGCGTCTCGATGCTGATCGGCGGGCATGTCGACAAGATCCTTCTGTCGCGCCCGGCCGTCGAGGCGGGCGAGCGTCTGGGCTTTCTGCCCGGCGACATGAAGGAGAAGGTCGATCCCTACATGCAGCCGCTCTACGACGCGCTGAACGACTTCCTGCCCGCCAAGCAGGTGCAGAAGATGCTCGAGGAAAAGCAGATCGAGATCGCGCCGCTGGCCTTCATGCGGGGGCGGACGCTGTCGAACGCCTTCGTCGTGCTGGACGAGGCGCAGAACGCCACCTCGATGCAGATGAAGATGTTCCTCACGCGTCTGGGCGAAGGCAGCCGCATGGTGATCACCGGCGACCGCACCCAGGTCGACCTCCCGCGCGGCATGGCCTCGGGGCTGGCCGAGGCGGAGCGGATCCTGAACGGCGTGAAGGGCGTGACCTTCAACTATTTCACCTCGAAGGACGTGGTGCGCCACCCGCTGGTCGCCCGCATCATCGAGGCCTATGAGAAAGCCGAGGCCTGACCCGTGTCCCCGCCCCGCGGCAGCATGCCCCGGGGCGGGCCGGAAGATCGGGGCGGGTCGAACAGGTTGGACGGTCGGCGCCGGGCCGCCGATCCCGCCGCCTCCGGGCCTGCTCGGACGCGGATTTCCCTCGCGACCGGGCGGTCGGCGGTGTATCGCGGCGCCCATGACGCAGGATAGCCGGGCATGATGGACCAGATCGCAGAGTATTCCGGGCAGGCGATGCTCGACATCGCGTTCGAGGATTCCCGCTGGGAAGACTTCGGCCTTGCGGCGCTTGCGGGTCCGGCGGTCGCGGCGACCCTTGCCGCGGTCGGCCTCGACGCCGAGGAGGCGGAGGCCACCCTGCTCGCCTGCGATGACGCGCGAATTGCTGGCCTGAACGCCGAATTCCGGGACAAGCCCACGCCTACGAACGTGCTGTCCTGGCCCGCGGAGGAGCGCGCGGCCGAGGCCCCGGGCACCGTCCCCGCCCTGCCCGCGCCCGACGTCTTCGGCACGCTGGAGCTGGGGGACATGGCGATCGCCTGGGAGACCTGCGCGCGCGAGGCGCTTGAGCAGGGAAAGCCGATGGCCGATCACGTCACCCATCTCGTCGTTCACGCAACCTTGCATCTTCTGGGGTACGATCACGTCGACGACGAAGATGCGGCGTTGATGGAAGGTCGTGAAGTCGCGATACTTGCAACCCTGGGCATCGCGGACCCATATGGGACCGGCTAGGGTCACGCGGCGGCGCGCGCCCAGGCAGGAGCCGCCTTCGCCGGCGCCATCTTCGCGGGCACCATGCCCGGCAGGGCGCGCGGCGGGACGGATCGAGACGGACAGAGACCAGTTGGAAAGGAACGATGGACAGTAGCAGCGAGGGATCTAGGGCAGCGCAACGCGCGCAGGACCTGGACCAGACCGAACAGCCGGGCTTTTTCAGCCGCCTGTTCTCCGTCCTCTCCCCGAGTGATACGAGTACCGAGCCGGAGGCCGATCACGGCCCCGCGCAGGGCACCACGTCCCAGCCGGTGACCTTCGGCATTTCGAACCTGCGCCGGATGCGGGTCGACGACGTCGCCATCCCCAAGGCCGAGATCGCGGCCGTTCCCGTCGAGATCGGCAAGGAAGAGCTGGTCGAGGTGTTCCGCGAACACGGCTATTCCCGCCTTCCGGTCTACAAGGGCACGCTCGACAAGCCGCTGGGCCTCGTGCTGCTCAAGGACCTCGCGCTGACCTACGGTTTCGGCAATGGCGGCGGGCGGTTCAGCCTGCGCAAGCTGCTTCGCCCCGTGCTTTATGCGCCGCCCTCGATGCCCGTGGGCGTTCTGCTGCAGAAGATGCAGAAGGAGCGGGTGCACATGGCTCTCGTGATCGACGAATACGGCGGCGTCGACGGTCTGGTAACGATCGAGGACCTGATCGAGACGGTGATCGGCGAGATCGAGGATGAACACGACGAGGCGTCCGACGCCTTCTGGCAGGCCGAGAAACCGGGTGTCTACATCGCCCAGGCCCGCGCCCCGCTCGCCGATTTCGAGGCCGAGACCGGCGTCGACCTCGGCGTCGAGGGCGAGGAGGAGGAAGAGGTCGACACGCTGGGCGGCCTCGTCTTCCTGATGTGCGGCCGCGTGCCTGCCCGGGGCGAGGTGATCCGCCACGAGAGCGGGGTGGAATTCGAGGTGGTCGATGCCGACCCGCGCCGTATCAAGCGGCTTCGGATCCGTCTGCCCGGCACCTCGCGCGCGCCGGTGCCGCATCCCGCGGCCGGGGCCGGAGCCGCCGAGACGTCGGAACCCGAGAAGATGGCGGCGAAGGGCGGCTGAATGCGTCTACCCGAGGTGTTGAAGGCGCCGGCGCGCCCCGCGGGCCGCGCCCTTCTCGGCGCGGCTGCGCTTGGCGCGCTGGCCGCGCTGGGGCAGGCCCCGCTGGGGTTCTGGTGGGCCACCCTCGCTGCGCTTGCGCTGCTGACGGCGTGGGTCGCGCGGGCCCCGTCGGTCGCTCGGGCAGTATGGATCGGTTGGTTCGCCGGTGCCGGCATGTTCGGCACCGCGATGTACTGGATCGTCGATCCGTTCCTGGTGGACCCCGCGCGCGACCTCTGGATGGCGCCCTTCGCCTGGCTGTTCCTGAGCTTCGGCATGGCGCTTTTCTGGGCGCTGGCGGCGGGTGTCGGGCGCTGGCTGGGGCGCGGTGCGGCGGGCCGGGCGATCGGCTTCGCACTTGCGCTGGCGGGAACGGACCTGCTGCGCACCTACCTTTTCACCGGCTTGCCCTGGGCATTGGTCGGGCATGTCTGGGTGGGCACCTGGCTTGCGCAGGCGGATATCTTCCTCGGGCCGGTGGGCCTGTCGCTGATGACCACGCTGGCCGCCGCGCTGCCCGCCGCGCTGGGGCGGGTGCGCGGTACGGCGGTTTCCGCGGTGGGGCTGGTGGCGGTCGCGGGCTTCGGCGCCTGGCGGGTAAGCCAGCCGATCCCCCCGCGCGCGACACCGATCGAGGTGCGGCTGATCCAGCCCAACGCCACCCAGTCGCAGAAATGGAACCCGAAGATGCAATACGTCTTCTGGGAGCGCCTTCTGAAGGCCACCGCCGCGCCCGTCGCCAAGGGCCGGCCACCGCTGGACCTGATCGTCTGGCCCGAGACCTCGGCGCCGTTCCTTCTGAACGACCCCGGCGCCGGCCTCGACATGATCGCCGAGGCCGCGCAGGGCGTGCCGGTGGCCTTCGGCGTGCAGCGCGGCGCGGGGCAACGGTATTACAACAGCCTCGCCGTGATGGACCACAAGGGCGATATCGAGGCGATCTACGACAAGCATCACCTCGTCCCCTTCGGCGAATACGTCCCCTACGGCGACCTGCTAGCGAAGGTGGGCGTGAGCGCCTTCGCCGCGCAGGAGGGCAACGGCTACACCCCGGGATCCGGCCCCGCGGTGCTCGACCTCGGGCCGAAGATCGGCAAGGTGCTGCCGCTGATCTGCTACGAGGCGATCTTTCCCGCCGACCTGCTGAACGCGCCGGGACGGGCCGACTGGATCCTGCAGGTGACGAACGATGCCTGGTTCGGCAACTTCGCGGGCCCCTACCAGCACCTCGCCCAGACCCGCCTGCGCGCGATCGAGGAGGGTCTGCCCTTCCTGCGCGCCGCCAACACCGGGGTCACGGCGGTGATCGACCCCTACGGCCGCGTGCTGAAATCGCTGCCGCTGAACACTCAGGGCATGATCGAGGCATCGGTGCCCGGCGCGCTCGCCCCGCCGCCCTATACCCGCTGGGGCGACTGGCCGGTGCTCTGGCTGATCCTTGCCGGTCTCGCGGGGGTCGCGCTGATCGGGCGGCGCGGGCAACGGGCCACTTGAAACGATCCTGGCGCGGTCCGTGAGAGGCGCGGCCCGTCGGAAGCTGGCCGATCCCCTGGCGGATCCCGGCGCGCCGCGCCCGACCTGCTGCCGGGTTTCCGGGCAGTCGACGTGGCACATCGGCCCACCCGTTGCGAACAGAACACGAATGTCGTTGACCCTGCCCGATCAGGGGTCTAGCCATGCTCCACTGACCGTCACAACGGCTTCCTGGCGTGGCGGCGAAACCCCAATGGAGCACTTTAATGTCCAGACTCGACTATATCTTCACCTCGGAATCCGTTTCCGAGGGGCACCCTGACAAGGTCTGCGACCGCATTTCGGATGCCGTTCTCGACGCCTTCCTGGCCGAGGATCCCCATTCGCGCGTCGCCTGCGAGACCTTCGCCACCACCGACCGCGTGGTGATCGGCGGCGAGGTGCGCGGCCCCGGCAGCGTCATCGAACGCGTCGAGGACATCGCCCGCGACTGCGTCAAGGACATCGGATACGAGCAGGACGGATTTCACTGGGCCAACCTCAAGGTCGACAGCTACCTGCACGCCCAATCGGCCGACATCGCCCAGGGCGTCGACGCGGCCGACAACAAGGATGAAGGTGCCGGCGACCAGGGCATCATGTTCGGCTATGCCACCGACGAGACCGAGGCGCTGATGCCGGCGCCGATCCAGTATGCCCACAAGATCCTGCGCCGCCTGACGGACGCGCGCAAATCCGGCGAGGCGCCGCAGCTTGGCCCCGACGCCAAGTCGCAGCTGTCGATCCGCTACGAGGGCGGCGTGCCGAAGGAGATCACCTCGCTCGTGCTCTCGACCCAGCACCTCGACGCCTCGATGACCTCGGACGACGTGCGCCAGCTGGTGAACCCCTTCATCCTCGAGGTTCTGCCCGAGGGCTGGATCACCGACGCGACCGAATGGCACGTGAACCCCACGGGCAAGTTCGTGATCGGCGGGCCGGACGGTGACGCGGGCCTGACCGGCCGCAAGATCATCGTCGACACCTACGGCGGGGCCGCGCCCCACGGCGGCGGCGCCTTCTCGGGCAAGGATCCGACCAAGGTGGACCGCTCGGCCGCCTATGCGGCGCGCTACCTTGCCAAGAACGTCGTCGCGGCGGGCCTGGCCAAGCGCTGCACGCTGCAGCTGTCCTATGCCATCGGCGTGGCCAAGCCGCTGTCGGTCTATGTCGACACCTACGGCACCGGCACGGTGGACGAAGGCAAGATCGAGACCGCGCTGCGTCAGGTGATGGACCTCAGCCCGCGCGGCATCCGCACGCATCTGGAGCTGAACAAGCCGATCTACTCGCGCACCTCGGCCTATGGCCACTTCGGCCGCGTGCCCGATGCCGACGGCGGTTTCTCGTGGGAGAAGACCGACCTCGTCGACGCGCTGAAAGCGGCGGTGTAAGCCGATGGCCGGGACGGATGTATCCGGCCTGACCCAGCTCGGGGCCTCGGTCGAGGCCCCGGCAACCCCCGAGGAGGCCGTGCTCGAGCGCGTGCCTTCAGGTCATTCGGGGCAGGATTACGTGGTACGCTTCACCGCGCCGGAATTCACCTCGCTCTGCCCGATGACGGGGCAGCCGGACTTTGCCCATATCGTGATCGACTACGTGCCGGGCGAGTGGCTGGTGGAATCCAAATCGCTCAAGCTGTTCCTGACCTCGTTCCGCAACCACGGCTCGTTCCACGAGGATTGCACGATGCAGATCGCGACCCGGCTGGTCGATCTGCTGGCGCCCCGCTGGCTGCGCATCGGCGCCTATTGGTACCCGCGCGGCGGCATCCCGATCGACGTCTTCTGGCAAACCGGCACCCCGCCCGAGGGCGTCTGGATCCCCGACCAGGGCGTGCCGGGCTATCGCGGCCGGGGGTGAAATCGCGGGGTGCGTTGAAGCGCGCCCGACCTCCAGGGAGACACACCGATGACCACCGAGACCCCGCACCATGACGTGTCGTGCCATTGCGGCACGGTGAAACTGCGGGTCCGGCTGGCCGACGGCTTCAACACGATCCGCCGCTGCACCTGCTCTTACTGCCGGATGCGCGGCGCGATCGCAGTCTCGGCGAAGCTCGCCGATCTGGAGATCGTGCAGGGGGAGGAGAACCTCACCCTCTACCAGTTCGGCAGCAAGACGGCGAAGCATTACTTCTGCAAGACCTGCGGGATCTATACCCACCACCAGCGCCGCTCGGACCCGACGCAATTCGGGATCAACGTGGCCTGCATCGAGGGCGTCAGCCCCTTCGACTTCCCCGAGGTCGAGGTGACGGACGGTGTCTCGCATCCCTCTGATACCGGGGCGGGCACGCGGATCGCGGGCGTTCTGCGGTATATCCCCAACGACTGACGTCCCTCCCCCGACGCCAATCCCTTGACGGCGCGCCCGTGGCCGGTCCATACGCCGCGCCATGACCGACACACCGCCCGAAAGCCCCGCTTCCGAGGCCACGCCTGAACGGCCGTGGCGCAACTTCTATGGCCGCCGCCATGGCAAGACCCTGCGCGACAGCCAGCGGGGGTATCTCGACGAGGACCTGCGCGCCCTGTCGCCCGGCGCGGTGGAGTTCGACGAGAACCCCGAGCGCAGGCCGCTCGACCTCGGCAAGCTGTTCGGCGGCAAGCCGGTCTGGCTGGAGGTGGGCTTTGGCGGGGGCGAGCACATGGTGCACATGGCCGCCGCCTACCCCGACATAGGCATCCTGGGGTGTGAGCCCTTCATCAACGGCGTGGCGATGCTTCTGGGCAAGATCCGCCGCGCCGGGGTGGAGAACGTCTCGGTCCATCCGGGCGACGTGCGCGATCTGTTCGACGTGCTGCCGGACGGGTCGATCGCCAAGGCTTTCCTGAACTACCCCGACCCCTGGCCCAAGGCGCGCCACCACCGGCGCCGGTTCGTGACGCCCGAGCACCTCGAGCCGCTGCACCGCGTGCTTGCGCCCGGCGCGGAATTCCGCGTGGCCACCGACATCCCCGACTACGTCCGCCAGACGCTGGAAGAGGTGCCGCCTGCCGGGTTCGAACTGGTCGAGGAGGGCGGCGTGGCCTGGGGGGACTGGATCTCCACCCGCTATGAGCAGAAGGCGCTGCGCGAAGGCCGGGTGCCGCATTACCTGACGTTCCGCAGGGTCTGAGGACGGGCCGGGGGCCAGCCCCCGGACCCCCGGGATATTTTCGCTCAGAAGAAGAGGCAGGGGCGCGCCATCGCGGGCGGGGCATCTGCGAGAGGCGAATGGACGGCCCGGCTGCCCTGCGCTATCACGCCAGCGAACGAGGAAGGAGCGCCCATGTCCGGTCACGATACCCCGATCCCGATGAGTTCCCGCCGATCCGGCCCGCTGTCGGGCGTGGCCGAGGTGCCGGGCGACAAGTCGATCAGCCATCGCGCCCTGATCCTCGGCGCGATGGCGGTGGGCGAGACCCGCGTCTCTGGCCTGCTGGAAGGCGAGGACGTGCTCGATACCGCCAAGGCGATGCGCGCCTTCGGGGCCGAGGTCACGCGCACTGGGGCGGGTGCGTGGTCGGTGCATGGCGTGGGGGTCGGCGGTTTCGCCGAGCCTGCGGCGGTGATCGACTGCGGCAATTCGGGCACCGGCGTGCGGCTGATCATGGGGGCGATGGCGACGACGCCGATCACCGCCACCTTCACCGGCGACGCGAGCCTGTCGAAGCGGCCGATGGGGCGGGTGACGGATCCGCTGGCGCTGTTCGGCGCGCGGGCCTACGGGCGCGCGGGCGGGCGGTTGCCGATGACCATCGTCGGCGCGGAAAGCCCGGTGCCGGTGCGCTATGCGACGCCGGTTCCCAGCGCGCAGGTGAAATCGGCGGTGCTTCTGGCGGGGTTGAATGCGCCGGGCCGGACCGTCGTGATCGAGCGCGAAGCGACGCGGGACCATTCCGAGCGGATGCTGCGCGGCTTCGGCGCCGAGATCGCGGTCGAGGACGCGCCCGAAGGCCGGATCATCACCCTGACCGGCCAGCCCGAGCTGCGGCCCCAGACCGTGGCCGTGCCGCGCGACCCCTCCTCGGCCGCCTTCCCGGTCTGCGCCGCGCTGATCGTCGAGGGCAGCGAGATCCTGGTGCCCGGGGTCAGCCAGAACCCCACGCGCAACGGTCTTTATACCACGCTGGTGGAGATGGGCGCCGACATCACCTTCGAGGACCCGCGCGAGGAAGGCGGCGAGCCGGTGGCCGACCTCCGGGTGCGCTTCTCGGCGCTGAAGGGCGTCGAGGTGCCGCCCGAACGCGCCGCCTCGATGATCGACGAATTCCCGGTACTCTCGGTCGTGGCCGCCTGCGCCGAGGGCACCACGGTGATGCGCGGGGTCAAGGAGCTGCGCGTGAAGGAAAGCGACCGGATCGACGCCATGGCGCGTGGCCTTGAGGCCTGCGGCGTGCGCATCGAGGAGGACGAGGACACACTGATCGTCCATGGGTTGGGCGCCGGCGGCGTGCCGGGCGGGGCCACCTGCGCCAGCCACCTCGACCACCGCATCGCGATGAGCTTCCTCGTTCTCGGGCTGGCCGCGCGGAACCCGGTGAGCGTGGATGACGGTGCGCCGATCGCCACCTCCTTCCCGGTGTTCGAGGGGTTGATGACCGGGCTCGGCGCCCCCATCGTCCGGACGAACGGATAGGGCGGACGCGCGCCGCGCGGGAGTATTGGAGCCAAGATGAAGACGGAAGCGCCCCTTCATCCCGGTCAAGATACTTCCGCCGGAGGCGACCGCGCGACAGCCAGAGGGAACAGGCGGATGATCTTCACGGTGGCGATCGACGGGCCGGCGGCGGCGGGCAAGGGCACGATCAGCCGGGCGGTGGCCGAGCGCTTCGGCCTGGCCCATCTCGATACCGGCTTGCTCTACCGTGCGGTGGGGGCGATGGGGGGTGATCCGGTGGCGGCGGCGCGCGCGCTTTGCCCCGCTGACCTCGACCGAGAGGGCCTCAGGTCGCTGGAGGCGGGCCAGGCGGCGAGCCGGGTGGCGGCGATCCCCGAGGTGCGCAAGGCGCTGGTGGCGTTCCAGCGCGACTTTGCCCGCCGCGAGGGCGGCGCCGTCCTGGACGGGCGCGACATCGGTACGGTGATCTGCCCTGGCGCCGACGTGAAGCTGTTCGTCACCGCCTCGGCCGAGGTCAGGGCGCGGCGGCGATGGCTGGAGCTGGGCGGGGAGGATGCGCCGAAGCCCTATGACGCCGTGCTGGCCGAGGTGCAAGAGCGCGACGAGCGCGACATGAACCGCGCGGACGCGCCGCTGAGGCCGGCCGCGGATGCGCATCTGCTGGATACCTCCGAGCTGAGCGTCGAGGACGCGGTCAGGGCCGCCTGCGCCGAGGTGGCACGGGCGCTCGGCTGAGCGCTGCCCTGCAGGGCAATGTGGCGCAACTGTCACAATAGTTGATCCATGACATGGGCGCTCTGGGCGACTCGCCCGGAACATGCTTAGTGCACTTACTGGCAACGCATGAGATGGAGGCGTCATATGATTTCGACTTATAACGCCTTTACCGGCATGCGCCGATCGGACGATGGCAAGCGCCTGGGCGCCCACCGGTAAGTTCCGATCCGTCAGGGGCCTGACGGGCCCTCCCCTTCTACATCTCAACCACCACCGATCCTGCGTGCCAAGGCGGGGGTATTCCCTTGCCCGCGTGCGGCGGATCCCCTTCCAGAGGAGTCGGCCGCCATCGGCGCCGGTCTGCATGAAATGATCGTCAGCTTTCCGAATTCTCCCCGTGAACCGATCCCCCAACGGCCGGTGCCGCTCGACCTCGTCATCGCGCAACACGGCGCCGGCAAGGTGCTGCGTGCGGCGCTGGTCGCGCTGATCCGGCGGCGGCAACACGCGCCCCCCGTCCTGAGCGAGCACTTGCGGCGGGATATGGGGCTGCCCTACGAGCCGCCGCCACCGCCGCCGCCGAACTATCCGCTGTTGCGTTGATCCCGCAGGGGGGCCGAGGCCCCCCTCACCCCGTGGCCTCTTCCCCGTGGACCCTTCCCCGCGGCCGGGCCCGGCTGGACATTGCGCCGGGCGGGCCCATCTTCAGTCTCATGTCGCGTATGCTCTCGGTCCTTCTTTTGCTGGCGCTGCCGGCACTCGTCGCGCCTTCCACCGCGCGGGCAGAGGTACCGGTGCGCCCTCTGCCGGGCGTCTTGTGGAACCATGCTGGCCTGCCGGCGGTCTTTCCGCTGGTGGTGAAGACCAGCCCGGGGCGCGACCTTTACCTCACCCTCACCGACCGAGAGGGCAAGGCGGTGATGGGCGCCTACCTCCGGGCCGGAAAGATGTTCCGCATCCTCGTGCCGAAGGGCGATCTGACCCTGTCCTTCGCGTCGGGGCCCGGCAGCTGGCTTGGCAGGGAAAAGCTCTTCGGTCCGGGCACGACGTGGCGGCGCCTGCCCGCACCGCTGTTCTTCGGGGTCACGGGGTTCGGGCGGAAATCCGGCCAGATCGTCGACCTGCGCGGCGCTGCCACAATGACCGAGGCTGCGGCAGGCGCGCGGGCGCAGGTGATCTGCCAGGACTACCGCCTCGAGCCGAACTCGTTGCTGCACAGCCCCCCTGCCCGGCCCGGCGCACCTGTGCCGCGCGCCCTGCCCCCGGTCGCGGGCGATCCCGACGATCCGGGCGCGCCCGGCCCGGTGCCACGCTATCACACCAACACCCGGGTCTGCGGCTAGCCCGCCGGCGCCCGCTTCGCTCCCGCGCGGTGGCGTGGTGGGGTCCGACGTGGCCCTGATGCGGGTTCCGGAACGGCCATGGCCCCTTCTCCCCTTGCTTCGCGGGCGGAATCTGCGTATAGACGCCCCCGTCAAGAAGGCGAGAACGCCACGAAGGACATGCGGGCAGGGTCGGAACCACACTCCGGCCCTTTGTCGTTTGTCCGGTCCTCCCGCCCCAAGGGCATTCACAAGAGACCGGCGGAGCCAACCGCCCGGCCAGCAACAACGCAAAAGGAAACTGAACACTGATGAGCGCCAAAGCGTCCATGGAGGAATTCGAAGCCCTCCTGCAAGAAAGCTTCGAGATCGACACGCCGGACGAAGGTTCGGTTGTCAAAGGCCGGGTCATCGCCATCGAGGCGGGTCAGGCCATCATCGACGTCGGCTACAAGATGGAAGGCCGCGTCGACCTCAAGGAATTCGCGAACCCGGGCGAAGCGCCCGAGATCGAAGTCGGCGATGAAGTCGAGGTCTACCTCGACCGCGTCGAGAACGCCCGTGGCGAGGCTGTCATCAGCCGTGACAAGGCCCGCCGCGAAGAAGCCTGGGATCGCCTGGAAAAAGCCTACGCCAACGAGGACCGCGTCGAAGGCGCCATCTTCGGCCGCGTCAAGGGCGGCTTCACCGTCGATCTCGGCGGCGCCGTGGCCTTCCTTCCCGGGTCGCAGGTCGATGTCCGCCCCGTGCGCGACGCCGGCCCGCTCATGGGCATGAAGCAGCCGTTCCAGATCCTCAAGATGGACCGTCGCCGCGGCAACATCGTTGTCTCGCGCCGCGCCATCCTGGAAGAAAGCCGCGCCGAACAGCGCGCCGAGGTCATCGCGAACCTCAGCGAAGGCCAGACCGTCGAAGGCGTCGTCAAGAACATCACCGAATACGGTGCGTTCGTCGACCTGGGCGGCGTTGACGGCCTGCTGCACGTCACCGACATGGCGTGGCGCCGCGTGAACCACCCGTCCGAGATCCTGTCGATCGGCGAGACCGTGAAGGTCCAGGTCATCAAGATCAACAAGGAAACCCACCGCATCTCGCTTGGCATGAAGCAGCTGCAGGCGGATCCGTGGGACGCGGTCGAGGGCAACTACCCGATCGGCACCGTGCACAAGGGCCGGGTCACCAACATCACCGACTACGGCGCATTCGTCGAGCTGGAGCCGGGTGTCGAGGGCCTCGTCCACGTGTCCGAGATGTCCTGGACCAAGAAGAACGTCCACCCCGGCAAGATCGTTTCGACGAGCCAGGAAGTCGACGTCATGGTCCTGGAAATCGACAGCGCCAAGCGCCGCGTTTCGCTGGGTCTCAAGCAGACCATGCGCAACCCGTGGGAGCTGTTCGCGGAATCGCATCCGTCGGGCACGCAGATCGAGGGCGAGGTCAAGAACATCACCGAATTCGGTCTGTTCGTGGGTCTCGACAACGACATCGACGGCATGGTGCACCTCTCCGACCTGAGCTGGGATCAGCGCGGCGAAGAGGCGATCCAGAACTACCGCAAGGGCGACATCGTCAAGGCGGTCGTTACCGAAGTCGACACCGACAAGGAGCGTATCTCGCTCTCGATCAAGGCGCTCGGCGACGACACGTTCACCGATGCGGTCGACGGCGTGAAGCGCGGCTCGATCATCACCGTCACCGTGACGGCGATCGAGGATGGCGGGATCGAGGTGGAATACAACGGCATGAAGTCGTTCATCCGCCGCTCGGACCTGTCGCGCGACCGTTCGGAGCAGCGCCCCGAGCGCTTCCAGGTCGGCGATCACGTCGATGTGCGCGTGACCAACGTGGACTCGAAGACCCGCCGCCTCGGCCTCTCGATCAAGGCGCGCGAGATCGCCGAAGAGAAGGAAGCCGTGGAACAGTACGGCTCGTCCGACTCGGGCGCCTCGCTGGGCGACATCCTTGGCGCCGCGCTCAAAGGCGATCGCTGAGACCGGGCAATTTTCCGGCACGACACAGGACGGCCCCGCGCATCCCGCGCGGGGCCGTTCCCGTTTCAGGAAACGCCCCACCTCTCCGCCCACCGTACCGCGGGGGTTTCACACCCCCGCACCCCCGTGGGATATTTCCGCTCAGAAGAAGGCACATCCTTCTCTTCTTCTGAGCGGAAATATCCCGGGGGTCCGGGGGCAGCGCCCCCGGCGACCGCCAGGGCGCGCGCCGCAGGCGCCCTTCGGCCAGGCAATCGGTGACAGGCGAATCATCCTCTGCGCGATGTTCGTGGCGTGGCGGGGCAGCGCGGGCGGGTGGGCGAAACCGGGGCGGCGGGCGCCCGGGCGGCGCGGAATGACATCATCGTGCCCGCTCCCACTGTGGAAAACCGCGCCATTCCAAGGGCTTTTCGGTTTGTCCCCGTGCAATTTCTGCCTATAGTCAGGGCACAACAAGTGGCGTGAAGAGCCTGAGCCCGGAGAGGCCCACAGGGGGATATAGAATGATCCGTTCTGAACTGATTCAGAAGATCGCCGACGACAATCAGCATCTCTACCAGCGCGACGTCGAAAAGATCGTGAACACGATCTTCGAGGAGATCATCTCGGCGCTCGCCCGGGGCGACCGGGTCGAGCTTCGCGGGTTCGGCGCGTTTTCGGTCAAGGAACGCGGTGCGCGGACCGGCCGCAACCCGCGCACCGGAGAGGCCGTCGACGTGGATGAGAAGTCGGTACCTTTCTTCAAGACCGGCAAGCTGCTACGCGACAGGCTGAACGGCAAGGAAACCGACTGAACCCATGCGCTATGTCCGCTATCTCGTCCTCGTCCTGATCGGGCTGTGCCTGCTGCTGATCGCCTCGGCGAACCGCGGCATGGTAAGCCTGCAGCTGCTGCCCGGAGAGTTCGTCCCCTACGTCGGGCGCAACTGGCAGGTCGGGGTTCCGCTCTACCTCGTGATCTTCGCGGCGGTGGCGGTGGGAGTGTTCCTCGGCTTCGTCTGGGAATGGCTGCGCGAGCACAAGCACCGCAAGGTCGCCGCGCGCTCGACCAGGCAGGCGAAGCAGCTCAGCCGCGAGGTCGAGAAGCTGAAGCCGACCGAGAAGGACGAGGTTCTCGCGCTGATCGAGAAGGACAAGCCGGCCGCCTGAGGCGCCCCTGACGGAGGCGACCTGACGGATCACGGCGCAGATGGCTGCGTCGGATTTCGCGTATTTGAAGAACAATGAAGGGGCGATTCAGCGCAGGCCGAGTTCGGCCAGCGCTGCGGCGAGTTCGGGGGGCAGGTCGTCGTCGGCGGCGCGCATCGCGGGCAGGTCGCGCGGGGCATCCGCCGGATCGAGGTAGCGCCAGCCCTGGAACGGGCGCCGCGGTGCCGGGGCGGTGCGGATCACCTGCGGGTCGAGCACGAGGGCGCAGCGGCGGATGCCGTCGGCGCCGATGCGTTCCTCGAGCCCCGTGATGCGCTGCCGCGCGCCAATCGTGCCCTTGAACACCCAGTAGAGCGATCCGCCCGCCAACACCTCGGCCTCGCGCTTGGGCCACATTCGGGTGACATGTGCGAGCGGCTGGCCCGGGTTCTCGGCCATGCGCCGTGCCTGCCAGTCGAGCAGGTCCTCGACCGCCTCGGCGCCAACGCAGAGTTTCAGAAGATTGACGTATTCGGCCATTACCACACCCCTCGGCCTTCGATATAGCGCGCCGCGGGCAAGGGCAATGCGTGGACCGCGCTGGCATCGGGGGCGCCGAGGCGCGGCGGCGCCGTGTCGCCGGCCCCGGAAAGGGAACGCCGGGAGGATGCGCAAAACTGCCCCAGACACCTACACCTTGCGTTGACCCCGGCGGATACCGGGCTTATCTTGAATGTCCTTGCGCCGGAGACGGCGCCGGAACCAGCCCCCTCCCCGACCTGTCAGCCCAAGGATGCCCCGATGACCCGTTTCTCCGCCCCCATTGCCGAGCAGATCTGGGACATGAAATACCGTTTCAAGGACGAGGCCGGGCAGCCGATCGACGCGACGGTCGAGGATAGCTGGCGCCGCATCGCCCGCTCTCTCGCCTCGGTGGAGGCGGATCCGGCAACCTGGGAGGAGCGGTTCTACCACGCGCTCGAAGACTTCAAGTACCTGCCCGCGGGCCGCATCACCGCGGGCGCCGGCACCGGCCGGGCGGTTACGTTGTTCAACTGCTTCGTCATGGGAACCATCCCCGACACCATGGCCGGCATCTTCGACATGCTGAAGGAGGCCGCGCTGACCATGCAGCAGGGCGGCGGCATCGGATATGACTTCTCGACCATCCGGCCGCGCGGGGCCGAGGTGAAGGGCGTGGCGGCCGAT
The DNA here is from genome assembly GCF_002871005.1 of Acidimangrovimonas sediminis. GTDB lineage: Bacteria > Pseudomonadota > Alphaproteobacteria > Rhodobacterales > Rhodobacteraceae > Acidimangrovimonas > Acidimangrovimonas sediminis. Next base: position 1,882 of record NZ_PHSN01000021.1, on the reverse strand, counting down.
GCCTCCGGCCCGCTCAGCTTCATGGATGTCTGGGATGCGATGTGCCGCACCATCATGTCCGCCGGCTCGCGCCGCGGCGCGATGATGGCGACGATGCGCTGCGACCACCCCGATATCGAGGCCTTCATCGAGGCCAAGCGCGACCCCGCGCGCCTGCGGATGTTCAACCTGTCGGTGCTGGTGACCGACGCCTTCATGGAGGCGGTGAAGGCCGACGGCCCGTGGGAGCTGACCTTCGGCGACAAGGTCTACCACACGGTCGAGGCCCGAGACCTGTGGAACAAGATCATGCGCTCGACCTACGATTATGCCGAGCCGGGCGTGATCTTCATCGACCGCATCAACAAGATGAACAACCTGTCCTATGCCGAGACGATCGCCGCCACCAACCCCTGCGGCGAGCAGCCTCTGCCGCCCTATGGCGCCTGCCTGCTGGGCTCGATCAACCTTGCGCGGCTGGTGACGCAGCCGTTCGAGGACGGCGCCGGGATCGACGACAAGGTGCTGGACGATCTGGTGACCATGGCGATCCGGATGATGGACAACGTGGTCGATGCGTCCAACTTCCCCCTGCCCCAGCAGGCCGAGGAAGCCGCCAACAAGCGCCGCATCGGCCTTGGCGTCACCGGCCTTGCCGATGCCCTGCTGATGGTCGGCCTGCGCTATGGCTCCCCCGAGGCGGCCGCCAAGACCGAGGAGTGGATGAAGCGCATCGCGCGCGCCTCGTACCTCGCCTCGGTCGAGTTGGCGAAGGAGAAGGGCGCCTTTGCGCTGTTCGATGCCGACAAGTACCTAGCCACCGGCAACATGCTGCAGATGGATGACGACGTGCGCGCGGCGATCGCCGAGCACGGCATCCGCAACGCCCTGCTGACCTCGATCGCGCCGACGGGGACGATCTCGCTCTACGCCGGCAACGTGTCGTCGGGGATCGAGCCGGTCTTTGCCTATGCCTACACCCGCAAGGTGCTGCAGAAGGACGGCAGCCGGACCGAGGAAGAGGTGGTCGATTACGCCGTGCAGATGTGGCGCGACCTGAAGGGCGACGCCCCCCTGCCCGAGCATTTCGTCAACGCCCAGACGCTGGCGCCGATGGATCACGTCCGCATGCAGGCCGCGGCGCAGAAGTGGATCGATTCCTCGATCTCGAAGACGATCAACTGCCCCGAGGATATCTCCTTCGAGGCGTTCAAGGAGGTCTACCTCGAGGCCTACGAGACCGGCTGCAAGGGCTGCACGACCTACCGCCCGAACGACGTGACCGGGTCGGTCCTGTCGGTGTCGGAGAAGACCGAGGCCGCCCCCGAGGCCGACGAGGGCGCCGATGTGGTCTACCTGTCCGATCCGCTCGACCGTCCGCATTCGCTGGAGGGCAACACCTACAAGCTCAAGTGGCCGGGGTCGGAGCACGCGATCTACATCACGATCAACGACATCATCATCGCCGGCCACCGGCGGCCCTTCGAGGTGTTCATCAACTCGAAGAACATGGAGCATTATGCCTGGACCGTCGCGCTGACGCGGATGATCTCGGCGGTGTTCCGGCGCGGCGGCGACGTGAGTTTCGTGGTCGAGGAGCTGAAGGCGGTCTTCGACCCCCGTGGCGGCGCCTGGATGACGGGCAAGTACATCCCGTCGATCCTGGCGGCGATCGGCGGTGTGATCGAGGGTCACCTGATCTCGATCGGCTTCATTGAGGGCGAAGGGATGGGCCTCAAGTCCGACCCGCAGGCCGAGGTCATGGCCGTCGGCGACCGCCCACGCGGCCCGGCCTGCTCCTCCTGCGGCAGCTACGACATGCGGATGGTGGAAGGCTGCATGACCTGCGCGAGCTGCGGGTATTCGAAGTGCGGGTGATGAGGGTTGAGCTGGGCGTTTTGTT
>NZ_PHSN01000020.1 GCF_002871005.1 Acidimangrovimonas sediminis | reverse complement strand
CTAACGCACTGGATTCGCGCAGTGAATCCTCATCACCGATATGTGCAACAAGCCCCTTCAACAATGGAAAAGGTCTGGAACGTCGCCACCCGCAGCTACGATTACCACGCGACCGGGCTCTATATCGACGGGATTGATTACGACCCCGCCGGGGCGATGAAGAAATGGGAATCGCGCGGCGGCAAGGACAAGTGCCGCAAATCCGTCGCGCAGCAGATCATCAGGGACCTGATCCAGAGCAAGGCGTCATTCGCCAAGCATCACCTCTGGCTCGAGGAGATGGAGCGCCGGATCGTCGACAAGAATGCCGCCATGGTCGAGACGGCGAAGGGCAGGCTCCGGGTCGGCCTCAAGGGCACCATCTCCTATGCCGATATCCCGGCGAAGTTCCGCCCCGGGGTCAAGACGATCATCGAATCGAAGGGCAACCACCTGTCGCGTGGCGCGCACAAGACGAACCCGGCGAACCAGGCGGGCGGCTTCGGCCAGTTCATCGAATATCACCTGGCCGCCGACAAGGAGGGCCGCGCCGTCACCGCCGTGCGGAACGGCGAGATGTTCATCTATTATTCGACGACCCATGCCGCGGCGACTTACAACTACCAGCTGGTGACGTTCCCGATCCGGCTGGACTGCATGGATACCGCGGTCGACGTGCCGCTGTCCGGCGGCAACCGGGACAAGCTGCTCGAACATCCCGCCTGATGGTGCCCCTGCCGCCACCCGAGGGGGGCGGTGTTGGGCAAGGCCAGCTCCGGGATACTGTGGTGCGGGCGGCGGGAGTCGAACCCGCACGGGCAATGCCCCAGGCAGTTTAAGTGCCATGTGTCTACCGTTCCACCACGCCCGCACGACGCAGATCGGGGCCCGGTCGGGCCTTGGGGTCTCAGTAGCCGCGCGCGGCCTTCACAACAATCCGCTTCCCGGTCGCGGGCCCGCGTTTCCGAAACCACTGTGTTTCCGCATCCACTGCTTTGCGCATCGACCGGGGCCACCGCTCCACCACGCGCGGCGGGTGCATACCCTTGCAAGGGCGCTTGGCCCCCCGCCGCAGCCTGCTATCCTGTGTCTCCGACGCCCCGGAGGATCCCATGCGCCCGACACCCGCCCGACTGGCCGCGACCGCCGCGCTGGCCGCCCTGCTGCCGGCCCTGACGATCGGCGTGCTGCCCGCCCGGGCGCGGGCCGAGGCGCAGGTCGGCCGTGCCCTGTCGGGGGCGCTGATCGCACGCGAGACGATTTTGCTGCCGAAAGGCGCCCTCATGGTGGTCGCGCTGGAAACCCTCGACGGCACGCGGATCGCCGAGACCCGGCGCCCGACCGAGGGGGCGCAACTGCCGCTGCCCTTCGCGATCCAGGGGCCAGCCAACGCGCCCATCGCACTGCGCGCCGCGGTCTTCGACGGCGGGCGGGAAATCCTTGCCAGCGCGCCCGTGATGATCAAGCCGGGGCGCGGCACCTCGATCCTTCCGCCGGTCCTCCTGACCCGCAACGAGGCGATCGGCTTCGCCAGCGCCTTCCGCTGCGGCGATACCGACGCCGAGGTCAGCTTTGCCGGCGGGTCGGCGCGCCTGATGGTCGCCGGGGCCAGCTACATCCTCACCCCCGACAAGACCGCCTCGGGCGCGCGCTATTCCGCCGCGCCCGGTGCCGACGGGAAATCGGACACCTGGTTCTGGTCAAAGGGGAACGCCGCCACGGTCCGCCTGAAGGGCAGAACCCTTCCCGAATGCCACCCCGAGATCGCGGCACCGGTCTTTCCGATCCGCGCCGGCGGCAGCGAACCCGGCTGGCGGCTGGAGATCACCGCATCGCGCATGCGCTTCACCCCGCAGGAAGGCGCGCCGCTCGACCTGCCCCTGCCCGCCCCGGATCCGATCCCCACGGGCCTGCGCTTTGCCGCCCCGGACGGCGCCCTCACCGCCGATGTCACCCGCGCGCTCTGCCGCGATGGCGCCACCGCCCTGCCGCATCCGCTTCAGGTGACCGTCACGACCGGGGGACGGACGCACCGGGGCTGCGGCGGATTGCCAGCGGACCTTTTGACCGGGGCGCCCTGGACGGTCGAGCGCGCCGCTTCGGCGCGGCTTGGGGGCATCGGGACGGAGATGCGCTTTCTCGCCAACCAGGTCTCGGGCAAGGGGCCCTGCAACCGCTTCTCCGCGCGGATCATGTTCGGCGAGGGGATGCGGATGGGCCCGGTGGCGGCGACCAGGATGACCTGTTCGAACGCCAGGATGGAAAAGGAGGCCGCGCTGTTCAACGCCCTTGGCGCGACGGATGGCTTCGACATCCGGAACGGCGAACTGCGACTTCTGGCGCGGGGGCAGGTCGTGCTTGTCGCGCGGCGTCAGACCCCGGGCCAGCCCTAGACGCCCAGCCCTCCCGAACGCCTAGCCCCCGAACGCCTACCCCCCCGGACGCACAGCCTCCAGACACCTACCCCCGTGCCGCGGCGCGCAGCTCCTGCGCGAGCCGGGCCTCCTCGGCCGCGCGGGGTTTCGAGAAACGGGCCAGCAAAAGGTAGGCCACCGGCGTGACGTAGAGCGTGGCAAGCGTCGCAAGGCCGAGGCCACCGACAATGATCCATCCCAGCGCCTGCCGCGCCTCGGCGCCCGCGCCCTCGGACAGGATCAGCGGCACGCCGCCCAGCACGGTGGAGACCATGGTCATCATCACCGGGCGCAACCGCACCGTCGACGCCTCGAAGATGGCCCGGTGCACATTGGCGCCCCGGTCGCGCAGCTGGTTCGCGAATTCTACGATCAGGATGCCGTTCTTGGCCATGATGCCCACCAGCAGCACCAGCCCGATCTGCGAATAGACGTTCAGGCTGCCCCCGGTGAGCAGCAGCGCGAAGATCGCGCAGGCAAGGCCCAGCGGCACCGTCGCCATCACGATGATCGCCGAGAGGAAGCTTTCGAACTGCGCGGCAAGCACGAGGAAGACCACCGCGATGGCGGCGGCAAAGATCGCGACAAGGCCCGAGTTCGTCTCGTTCAGCGTCGCGGCCTCGGCCATCGGGATCAGGTGGTTCTCGGGCGGCAGCACCTCGGCGGCGAGGATCAGCGCCGCCCCCCAGGCCTCGCCCAGCCCGAACTCGGGCGTCAGGCCCGCCGACATCGTCACCGCGCGCATCTGGCTTTCCCGGTCAAGCTCGGGCGCGACCGCGCGTTCCTGAAGCGTGACAAAGGACGACAGCGGCACCATCGTCCCGTCGCCCGCCTTGATGAAGATATGTTCCAGGTCCGAGGGGTCGTTCACCGGCTCGGCGGTGGACAGCATGTCGACATCGTAGGACTGGTCGCCCAGGAAGACGCTGGTCACCTTGGCGCCCTGCAGCACGGCCTGCAGCGCATCGCCCAGCCCGTTGATGTTGACGCCGAGGTCCGAGGCGCGCCTGCGGTCGATGTCGATGAAAAGCTGCGGCTGTGTGGTCTCATATCCCAGTTGCACCCGACCAAAGCGCAGGTCGGCCTCAAGCGCGACCTCCATCTTCGTGGCGGCGGTGGCAAGCTGGTCGTAATCCTGCCCGGTGATCGCGAATTTCAGCCCCGAACCGCCGCCGCGGATGCGCAGCGAGTTCGGCTGGATGGTGAACATCCGCACCCCCACGACACCCTTCGTGAGGCCATAGACCCGGGTCGCGATCTCGTTCTGGCTCAGCGCACGGTCGCCCCAGTCCGACAGCGTCATCACGATGAACCCGCTGTTCGACTGACCGCCCCGCCCGGCGATGGAAAAGACGTTCCGCACAAGGCCCTCGCGGCGCAGCGGCGCGACCCGGTCCTCGATCTCGCGCATCTTCGCGGCGGTATAGTCGAGGGAGACCCCCTGCGGCGCGCTGACCGACATCAGCAGAACCGCGCGATCCTCGCGCGGGGTAAGCTCTCGCTGGATGCCGGAGGAGACAAGCCAGGCGGTCGCCCCGAAGAGGGCGGCGACCAACAGGACGATCGCCGGCGCGGCCAGCACCACGCGCAGCGTCGCGGCATAAAGCCGGGCAAGCCCCGCCCCCAGCCGTGCCACCGGGCCGCTGCCCCCGCCTTCCCCGGCGTGCCCCTTCAGCAGGCGGCTTGCCAGCACCGGCGTCAGGGTCAGGGCGACCACGGACGAAAGCAGGACCGACATCGCCAGGGTGAAGCCGAATTCCCGGAACAGGCCGCCGGTCTGACCCGGCAGGAACGAGATCGGGATGAACACCGCGGCCAGCGTCGTCGTGGTTGCCAGCACCGCGAAGAACACCTGCTGGGTGCCCAGCACGGCGGCCGCGCGCGGGCCCATCCCCTCGGCTCGGCGGCGCACGATGTTCTCCAGAACGACGATGGCGTCGTCGACCACCATGCCGGTGGCCAGCACCAGCGCCAGCAGGGTGAGGATGTTGACGGAAAAGCCCACGATGTAGATCGCGGCCAGCGTGCCCACCAGCGCGACCGGCAGGGTCAGCGCCGGGATCAGCGTGGCGCGCCAGTCGCGCAGGAAGACATAGATTATCGCCACCACGATCAGGCAGGCCAGCACGAGCGAGCGCACCACCTCCTCGATCGCGCCCTTGATGAAGTTGGCGTCGTCCGAGGTGACGAAGATGTTCACATCCTTCGGCAGCACCCCCTTCATCTGGGCCACCGCCCGCCGCACGCCCGCCGAGATATCGAGGGTGTTCGACTGCGCCTGCCGGATGATCCCGATGCCGATCCCGGTCTGGCCGTTGGCGCGCAGGATCGAGGTGCCGGGCGCCGGCCCCATCGTCACCGTCGCCACGTCGCCAAGACGCACGTGCTTGCGCAGCACGAGGTCCTCGAACGCCTGCGCCGAGACGACCGAGGCGACGGAGCGCACGGTCAGCGACTGGCTTGCCGTGCTCAGCTCCCCCGCAGGCACGTCGAAATTCGCGTTGGTCAGCGCCGCGCGTACATCGGCCAGCGTCAGGCCCCGGCTCGCCAGCTGGCGCTGATCCACGTCGATGCGGAAGATCTCGTCCCGGTCGCCGTAAAGATTGACGTCGGCCACCCCCTGCACCGCGATCAGCCGGTCCGCAACGACGTCGTTGACCAGCTGTGTCAGCTCCGGCGCCGAGCGCAGGGCCGAGGTCACGCCGATCCGCATCACCGCGTCGGCGTTGGCATCGGCCTTGACGATGCGCGGCGCGTCCACGTCATCGGGCAGGTCGCGCTGCACGCGGCTGATCGCGTCGCGCATGTCGCTGGCCGCAACGTCGAGGTTGGTGGTCGCGCTGAACTCCACCGTCACACGGCTGCGCCCGAAGGACGACGAGGACGAGATCGACTTGACCCCCGCCACACGGCCCGCCGCGCCCTCGATGATCCCGGTGATCTCGCGGTCCACGGTCTGGGGCGAGGCCCCCTGAAGCGTCGTCGTCACGGTGATCACCGGGCGGTCGACATCGGGCAGTTCCCGCACCTCGACCCCCATCAGCGCGCCGAGGCCCGCGATCACGATCAGCGCGTTCAGCACGAAGGCGAGGATCGGGCGGCGCACGAACAGCGCGGTGCCCGAGCGCGCGGCGGCGGGCATCGCCTCCGCCCCTTCGTCGGGCGCGTGCCCCGGATCAACCGGATCAGGCGCGTGGGGATCGGGCGCGCGGGAATCAGGCACGCCCGGACCGGATGAATGGGGCGCGCTCACTGGCTGACCTGAGGGCGGGCGATTGCGGGCTGGCCCGCGCCGCCGCCGGGGCCGGCCGCCGCCTGCGCGCCGTCGCCCGCGACGATCTGCACCGCGCTGCCGGGGCGCAGCATCTGCACCCCTTCGGTCACCACCCGGTCGCCCGGCCGGAAATCGGCCCGCACCAGCACCGCATCGGCGTTGCGCTGAAGGATCTGCAACGCCAAGCGCCGCGCCTTCCCCTCCGCGACGACCCAGACGAAGGGCCCCTCTCCCGACCATTGCACCGCAAGCGGCGGCACCGTCGGCACCTGGTCGCCCGGCAGGTCCACCCGGATCGCGAAGGCCATCCCGGCGCGCAAGCGATCCTCGGGGTTGGCAAGTTCCGCCTCGACGAGGATCGTCCGGCTCGCCTCGTCCACCCGGTTGTCGAGCGCCCGGATCCGCCCCGTCAGCGCGACATCGGTGCGTGCAAGCGACGTCGCCGTCACCGACAGCCCCTCGGCCAGCTGGCCGACATAGCGTTCGGGCAGGCGGAAATCGACCAGCAGGGTCGAACGATCGTCGATCTGGGCGATCTCGCTGGACGGCGTGACCTGATCGCCCACCTCGGCCGAGATCAGCCCGACCCAGCCCGCGAAGGGGGCGCGGATCTTGCGCTGACCCAGCTCGAACTCGGCCTTGCGCACGCCCAGCTCGGCGGTGCGGACTTGCAGCTGCGCCTCCTGGATCTGCGAGATGGCGGTGGCGCCGGAGGTGCCCAGCCGCTGCTGCCGTTTCAGCGTTTCCTGCGTGTCGGCGAGGGTCAGCCTGGCCTGCTCCAGCGCGATCTTCTGCGCCTCGTCCTCGAGCTGGGCCAGCACGAAGCCGCTTTCCACCCGGCTGCCCGAGGTCGCGTTGACGGCGGTGATCTGGCCCGCGACCTGCGGCATCACGGTCACCGCCCGCAGCGCCCGCCCGTCGCCGATCGCCCGCGCGCTGTCGTTCATCAGCGCCGTCCCCACCGGGTCTGCAACGACCGCCACCGGCCCGCCCCGGGCACGTGGCCCCGCCGCCCCGCCACCCGCCGCCCCACCACCCGACGTGCCGCCCGTCGGCGCAGGCGGCAAGCCGATCAGCGCCGACACGCCGGCCCGGTCGAGCCAGGGCCGCGCCGCGGGCACATACGCCACCCACAGCGCGACAGCGCCTGTGATCACGGCCAGCGCCACGAGGGTCTGCAAAAGAATCTTCATGCGGCGTCCGTCACATGTTGCTTCACGGAGTCGTGGGCCAATCACGAGAAAATGCAAGGCCCGTGAACACTGCATACGCACGGGCCCGAGGTTTCCGTCACTTCCGCCACGCCGTTTCCGCCCAGTGCCCACACCTTGGCCCACACCGTGGCGCCATTCGGAACCCCGGTCCTACCCAGCATCCGCCCCGCGTAAGGCCTCGCCGCCGGTCGGTTGCGACCATTCGGCGCTTGATCCCCGCGTCCGGTGGGGGTACCCGCCCGGATCATGCGCGACAAACGGACCCCAGCCTCCCGCAGCGGACGCCGGCGCCGGCCCAGCGGGCCGCTGGCGGCGATCGAGGCACCTGCGCGCGCCGCCCAGGCCCGGGCGGGGCGGCTGGCGATCCTCGGCGGCCTGCTTTGGCCGGTGCAGGCCGCGCTGGTGGCCTGGGCGATCGCGGGGTGGCTGACCCACGCACCGCTGGCCCATTCCCTCGTCGCCGGAGCCGGGTTCGCGGTGGCCGGGATCCTGCGCGCCCTGCTCGACCAATGGGGCGGCGCGATCCTGTTCCGTGCGGCTGACGAGGTTCTGGCCTCGGAACGCGCCGCCGCCATCGCCCGCGAAAGCCTGCGCTCCGCCGGCGGCGTCACTGGCGGGGCGGACGGCGGCCCCTCCTCGGCCGCCCTGGGCGCCCTCGTCGCCCAGAAGCTGCCGCTCCTCGTGCCCTACCTCACCCACTATCGCCCGGCGCGGTTCCGGGTGATGGTGCTGCCCTTCGTCTTCATCGCCCTGACCGCCTGGGTCAGCTGGGTCGCCGCCCTGATCCTCGTCGTCGCGGGCCCGCTGATCCCGCTGTTCATGGCCCTCGTCGGCATGGCCGCCAAGGAGGCGAGCGCCAGGCAGATGGTCGAGATCGGCGACATGAACGCGCTTCTGATGGACCGGCTCGCCGCCCTTGCCGATATCCGGCTGCTGGACGCGACCGAACGCACCGCGCGCGATTTCGGTGCCCGGGCCGAAGGGCTCCGGGTGCGCACCATGGCGGTCCTGCGGATCGCCTTCCTGTCCTCCACGGTGCTGGAGCTGTTCTCGGCCCTCGGCGTGGCGATGATGGCGGTCTATGTGGGCTTCAGCCTGCTCGGACAGATCAATTTCGGTGCCTGGGGGCACCTCTCGGTCGGCGAGGGCATCTTTCTTCTGCTGCTGGCGCCCGAGTACTTTCAGCCGCTGCGCGACCTCGCCGCCGCCTGGCACGACAAGGCCGCCGCCGACGCGGTGGCCGAGGAACTGGCCGCCGGAGCCGCGGCCGAGGCAACGCCGGTCCTGGGAGAGGGCGCCACGGCGGCGCCCCTGCCCGGGCCACTGTCGCTGCGGGTCGAGGGCGCGGCCGTGCGGCGCGGCAGCGGCTGGGTCAGGCTGCCCAACTTCACCCTCGCGCGCGGCGAGGCGCTGGCGCTGACCGGCCCCTCGGGCGCCGGAAAGTCGACGGCGCTGGCCGCGATTGCGGGCCTCGCGCGCGCCGAGGTGGGCGAGATCACGGTCGCGGGCGCCCCGCTGACCGACGCCAATGCCGATGCCTGGCGCGCGAGGCTGGCCTGGGTCGGCCAGGCGCCACATTTCCTCGACGCCGCGCTGGCCGAGAACCTAGACCTGCGTGCAACCGGCGCCGACCCGGCCCCGGCGCTGGCCGCCGCCCGGGCCGAGGGCGTGGTCGCGGGGCTGCCCGGGGGCCTCGCCGCGCGGCTGGGCGAGACCGGCGGCGGCATCTCGGGCGGCGAGGCACGGCGGCTGACGCTGGCCCGCGCGCTGATGGCCGCGCCCGACCTCCTGCTGGCCGATGAACCCACCGCCGATCTCGACGCCGAGACCGCGCTTGCGGTGATCGCCGCGCTGATGGCGCTGAAGGCCCGGGGCACCGCGCTGATCGTCGCGACCCACGACGAGGGGCTGATCGCCGCGATGGACCGCGCGGTCGCTGTGCCCGCGCGGGGCCCGGCCCGGGCGGCGGAGGATACAGAGGCCGGGAGCCAGGCAGAAACATCGGCGGAGACGGAGGCATGAAGCCGCTCCTGACGATCTTCCGCAAGATCTGGGCCGCCGCTCCCGGCGCCATGACCCGCGGCGCGGTGCTGACCGTGGTCGTGCTGGTGGCCGGGGCCTCGCTCCTGGGCCTGTCGGGGTGGTTCATCACCGCCGCGGGCGCCGCGGGCCTGACCGCCGGCGCGCTCGACTTCAACGTCTTCGGCCCCTCGGCGGGCGTGCGCGGGCTCGCCCTCGGCCGCACCGCCGCCCGCTACGGCGAGCGCCTGCTGACCCATGACGCCACGCTGCGCGCCCTCGCGGCCCTGAGGATCGACCTGATGCGGCGGCAGACGCGGGCCGGCCTCGACACCCTGCTGCGGCTGCGAGGCGCCACCGCGCTGAACCGGATCACGGCGGATGTCGACGCGCTCGACGGGGTCGCACTGCGCCTGGTGCTGCCGCTGGCGGCCGGGCTGATCACGCATGTGCTGGCCTTCTTCCTGCTGGCCTGGCTGGTGGACGAGACCGTCGCGCTGTGGGTCGCGCTGGGGTATTTCGTCGGCGGCGCGGTGATCCTGACCGCAACCGCGCGGGCGGGGCTGCAGCCGTCGATCCGGGCCGAACGTGGCGCGCAGGCGCTGCGCCGGGCCGTGATCGACATGGGCCGCGCGCGCACCGAACTCGTGGTCTTCGGCCGGATGGAGGCGCAGCGCGGCACCGTGCTGGCGGCCGATGCCGAGACCCGCGGCGCGCTCGATGCGCTCGACCGGGCCGAGCGTCGCGCCGGTCTCGCGCTGTCGTCGGTCGCCACCCTGCTGGCGGGCGGGGCGCTGGCGATCGGCGGCGCATTGGTGAGCCGGGGCGCGCTCGATCCCGCGTCGGCGGCGCTCGGCTTCTTCGTCGCGCTGGGACTGGGCGAGATGCTCTTCGGCCTGCGCCGCGGCATGGCCGAACTGGGCCGGATGCGCGATGCCGCGGGCCGCGTGCTTGACGACGAGACAGCCCCCGGGGCTGTGGAGGAGGTGGTGGCCGAACCCTCCGCCCCCACGTCGGCCCTCACGTCGGCCCCCACCATGGCCCTCACCCCGGCAGACGGCACCGCCTTGCTTGAAATCTCGGGGCTCACCTACCGCCGCCCCGGTGCCGGGCGCCCCGTGCTCGACGCGCTGTCGCTGTCGGTCGCCGCGGGCGAGACGGTGGCGGTTTCCGGCCCCTCGGGCAGCGGGAAATCCACCCTGCTGTTCCTCTGCGCCGGCCTCCTCGCGCCCGAGAGCGGCATGATCGCGCTGGCCGGCACCCCCCTGCCCGATCTTGGCGAACGGACGCTGCGCGCGCAGCTCACCCTGGTGCCGCAGCGCGCCGCCCTGGTCGCCGGCACGATCCGCGAGAACCTCGCGCTCGCCTGCGACGATCTGACCGATGCCGAAGCCGAGGCCGCCCTGGCCGCCGTCGCGCTTTCCCACGTGATCGCCGCGAAGGGCGGTCTCGACGCGACGCTGGGCGAGGGCGGCGCGGGTCTTTCCGGCGGCGAAACCCGCCGCCTCGTCCTTGCCCGCGCGCTTCTGCGCCGACCCCGGGTGCTGCTCCTCGACGAACCGACAGAGGGCCTGGACCCCGAGACCGCCCGCGCCGTCCTCGACGGCATCCGGGCCTGGCTGCCGCAGGCCGCGATCCTGACCGCCTCGCACCGCGCGGCGGAACTGGGCTGGGCCGGGCGCGTCGTGCCCATCGCCTGATCCGCGATGCCCGACCCGCAGCGCCTGATCCGCAGCGCCTAACCCGCGACATCTTCGCCGCTCACGATCCGGTGACCAAGGTCTTGATCTGCATCAAGGTCTTACGTCAGCCTGTCCTCGTATCACCGTCTGGTCAAATTATGAGTCGCCGTCTCGCCTTTTGGGCGAGTCGGCCAAACGGAGCTACGAGACATGGATCTTACAATCGTCGATCTCTCGCGCCTGCAATTCGCGATGACGGCGCTGTACCACTTCCTCTTCGTGCCGCTCACCCTGGGGCTTTCGATCCTCGTCGCCATCATGGAGACGGTCTACGTCATGACCGGCCGTCCGATCTGGCGTCAGATGACCAAGTTCTGGGGCACGCTTTTCGGGATCAACTTCGTCCTGGGCGTGGCGACCGGCCTTACGATGGAATTCCAGTTCGGCATGAACTGGAGCTATTACAGCCACTACGTGGGCGACATCTTCGGTGCCCCCCTCGCCATCGAGGGCCTGATGGCCTTCTTCCTCGAGGCAACCTTCGTGGGCCTCTTCTTCTTCGGCTGGGGCCGGCTTTCGAAGGTGGCGCACCTTACCGTCGCCTGGCTGGTGGCGCTGGGATCGAACTTCTCGGCGCTGTGGATCCTGATCGCGAACGGCTGGATGCAGCACCCGGTGGGGGCCACGTTCGACCCGATCTCGATGCGGATGGAGATGACCAGCTTCTTCGACGTGCTGTTCAACCCCGTCGCGCAGGCGAAATTCGTGCACACCACCTCGGCCGGCTACGTCACGGCCTCGGCCTTCGTGCTGGGTGTCTCGGCCTGGTACCTGCTGCGCGGCCGGCACGTCGAGCTTGCCCGCCGCTCGATCGCGGTCGCCTCGGCCTTCGGCCTGGCCGCCTCGCTGTCGGTGGTGCTGCTGGGCGACGAATCCGGTTACGACGTGTCGCAGAACCAGAAGATGAAGATGGCCGCGATCGAGGCCATGTGGGAGACCGAAAAGGCCCCCGCCTCCTTCACCCTGCTGGGCCTGCCCGACCAGTCGGCGCATGAAACCAAGTGGGCAGTGCATATCCCCTGGGTCATGGGCCTGATCGGCACAAGGTCGCTGAACACCCAGATCCCGGGCATCGAGCAGTTGGTGGCCGAGAACGAGGACCGCATCAAGGACGGTCTGATCGCCTATGACGCGCTGATGCAGATCCGCGCCAAGGTCAAGACCGACGCGGCCAAGGGCAACTTTGCCATCCCCGCCGACCTCAAGAAGCAGTTCGAGGATCACTCGGCCGATCTGGGCTATGCGTTCCTCCTGAAGAAATACACCGACGATCCGCTCAAGGCGACGCCCGAGCAGATCAAGATGGCCGCCAACGATACGGTCCCCCCGGTGTTCCCGCTGTTCTGGGCCTTCCGCTTCATGGTCGCGCTCGGGATCAGCCTGATCGCCCTGATGGCCTATTTCTTCTGGCAGTCGAGCTTCCGCGGCCTGCGCTTCCCGCGCCCCGCGCTCCGGCTCGCCGTCTGGATGATCCCGGCGCCGTGGCTGGCCGCGGAACTGGGCTGGGTCGTGGCCGAGGTGGGGCGCCAGCCCTGGACGGTCGACGGCATCCTGCCCACAGCGCTCTCGGTCAGTCACCTGTCGGCCACCGATCTGGCGATCACGCTGGTGGGCTTCGTCGCGCTCTACTCGGTGCTCTTCATCATCGAGATGGGCCTGATGCTGAAATACATCCGCAAGGGTCCGCATGAGGACGTCGCGGAAACCGACGCCTGGATGGACCGCCACGAGAAACGCCTGACCGGCGGCGTCCTGACCCCGGCCGAGTGAGGAGTAAAGACCAATGATCCTTCACGATCTCATCTCGCTCGACGTGCTGCGCGTCCTGTGGTGGTTCCTTCTGGGGGTGCTGCTGATCGGCTTCGCGCTGACCGACGGCTTCGACATGGGGGTGGGTGCCCTCACCCCCTTCGTCGGCAAGACCGACACCGAGCGCCGCATCGCGATCAACACGATCGGCCCGGTCTGGGAAGGCAACCAGGTGTGGTTCATCCTGGGCGGCGGCGCGATCTTTGCCGCCTGGCCGCCGCTCTACGCGGTCAGCTTCTCGGGGTTCTACCTCGCGATGTTCGCGATCCTGGCCTCGCTGATCCTGCGGCCCGTGGGGTTCAAATACCGCTCGAAGCGCGACAGCGAGACTTGGCGCACCTGCTGGGACTGGGCGCTGTTCGTGGGCGGCGCGGTGCCCGCGCTGATCTTTGGCGTGGCCGTGGGCAACGTGCTGCAGGGCGTGCCCTTCCACCTGACCGATGACCTGCTGTCGGTCTACACCGGGTCGTTCTTCGGTCTCCTGAACCCCTTCGCCCTGCTGGCCGGCATCGTGTCGCTGACCATGCTTCTGATGCACGGCGCGGCCTGGCTGACGGTCAAGACCGAGGCCGGCAGCCCGGTGGCCACGCGCGCCCGGGCGATCGGGTCGGTGGCGGGCTTCGTCGCGATGGCCGGCTACGCGCTGGCCGGGCTGTGGCTCGCCTTCGGGATCGACGGCTACCACTTCGCGGCCGCGGTGCCGGCGGACATGCCGTCGAACCCGCTGCTGACCCCGGTCGACCATGCGGGCAGCTGGCTTGCAGCCTATGGCGCCCGGCCGTGGATCATCGTGGCCCCGGTCTTCGGTTTCGTCGGCATGGCGATGGCGATCCGCGGGCTGAAGAGCGGCGGCGAGGTGTCCACCCTCCTGTGGTCCAAGCTCGGCATCTTCGGCGTGATCTCTTCGGTCGGGCTGACCATGTTCCCGTTCATCCTGCCGTCCTCGACCGATCCGAAATCGTCGCTGACGGTGTGGGACAGCTCGTCCTCGCAGATGACGCTGTTCGTGATGCTCGTTGCCGCCGTGATCTTCGTTCCGATCATCCTTGCCTACACCGCCTGGGTCTACAAGGTGCTGTGGGGCAAGGTGACCGAGGCCGAGATCACCGGCGAAGGCCATTCCTACTGACTGCCCTACAGAAAGGACCGACACCATGTGGTATTTCGCCTGGATCCTTGGCCTCCCGCTGGCCGCCGGCTTTGCCGTGCTGAACGCGATGTGGCTTGAGGTGGTGCAGGACCGGCGCATGACCGGCGACACCGACGCACCGACGCGCTGACCGAAACACCGCCCCGGCCGGGATCCCCGGCCGGGGCGCCGCGCGCACCGATCCGGCCCGCGCCCAAAACTCTTCAAAGAGTTTTGCAAATTCCTTCTAAGGAATTTGGCCCCTCCCCTGCCTCGGCCTCACAGGTTTTCCGGTTTTCCCCGAACGCGAACTTTCCTAAGGTCCGCGCCGACACGGACCCCCGAGAACTCCCCAAACGGCGCCGAGACGGACATGACCACCGCGACCCCACCCAGACCGCACCGGAGCGCCCTGATGGCGCTCTACCTCGGGCTGTCGCACCTGACGCCGCCGCTTTTCCGCCGGGTCCAGACCCGCCGCCTCGCCGCCGGCAAGGAAGACGCGGCGCGCCGCGGCGAACGTTGGGGCCGAGACGACCGCCCCCGGCCCGCGGGCCCGCTGGTCTGGTTCCACGCAGCCAGCGTTGGCGAGAGCCTCTCGCTCCTTGGGCTGGTCGAGACGCTGAGGGCCGAGCGGCCGGAGATCGGCATCCTCGTCACGACCGGCACCGTGACCTCGGCCGGGCTGATGGCCGACCGCCTGCCCGAAGGTGCCGTGCATGCCTTCGCCCCCTACGACACCCCGGGCGCGATGGCCGCCTTCCTCGACCACTGGCGTCCCGATCTGGCGGTCTGGGCGGAAAGCGAGCTCTGGCCGCGAATGGTGCACGACACGTTCGCCCGTGGCATCCCGATGCTTCTAATCAACGCCCGGGTCTCGGCCGCCTCGGCGCAGGGCTGGACCCGGGCCAAGGGGCTGGTAGGCGGCATGCTGACCCGCTTCGGCGCGATCCTCGCCCAGGACGAGGAGACCGCCGGCCGGCTGACCGCGCTCGGTGCGCCGGCAGGGCGTTTGCGCGTCACCGGCACGCTGAAGGAAGATGCCACCGCCCCCGGCTGTGACCCGGTCGAACTTGGCCGTCTCAAGGCATTGCTGACCGGGCGGCCCTGTTGGCTGGCCGCCTCGACCCACCCGGGCGAGGAGGAGATCGCGGCACAGGCACATCGCGCTGCCTTCGACGCGCCGACGCTGATGATCCTTGCCCCGCGCCACCCGGAACGCGGCCCGGCACTGGCCGACAGCCTGCGCACCGACGGCTGGCGCGTCGCCCGCCGCGCCGCGGGCGAGGATCCGGGGCCCGACACGCAGATCTACCTTGCCGATACCCTGGGCGAGATGGGCCTGTGGTATCGTCTTGCCCCGCTGAGCTTTGTCGGCGGTTCGCTGGTCGAGGTGGGGGGCCACAACCCCTATGAACCCGCGGCGCTGGGGTCGGCGATCCTGCACGGCCCCCATGTCGCCAACTTCGCCCCCATCTACGCCCGGCTCGCCGCCGCGGATGCCGCGCTCGAGGTCCGGGGCGCCGACAGCCTGGCACAGGGCCTCGCCGCGCTTTCCACCCCCGGCGCCGCCGAGCAGCAGGCCGCCCGCGCGCGCACCGCCGCGCGCGAGGCCGCCGGTGCCACCCGTGCGGCCTTGGCCGCGATCCTCGACGCCCTGCCCGGAAAGACCGACGCATGACCGACGCCGCCAAGCCAGAGGTCCTCGTGACCAATTTCAACCCCCGCTACACGGGGGTGTCCTCGACCACCCGCAACGTGCTGCGCCAGACGCTGGCCGACGGGGTGAAGGCGCAGCTGGTGGGCGTGCCGCTACCCGACTGCCCCGCCCCCGTCACCCGGGCCGAGGCGATCCGCCTCTCGCGCACCCCGCCGCCGGGCCGACCCTTCACCATCTGGCATGTCCGCCGCGACCCCGAGATGCAGGTCGCGCTCTTTGCCCGCGACATCCTGCGGCTGCCGATCCGCATCGTCTTCACCTCGGCTGCCAAGCACCGCCACTCGTTCTGGCCGCGCTGGCTGATCAGCCGGATGGACGCGGTGATCGCCACCTCGGACGAGGCCGCGGCGCTGGTCCCCCATGTTCGCGTGACCGCCCCGCACGGCGTCGATTGCACCCTCTGGCACCCGGCCGAGGACCGCGCCGCCGCCTGGCGCGCGACCGGATACCCCGGTGACTACGGCATCGGCGTGATGGGCCGGATCCGGCCCGAGAAGGGATCGGACATCTTCGTCGAGACGATGATCCGCGTCCTGCCCGATCTGCCCGGCGCCACCGCGCTGCTGATCGGGCGGGTGAAGGGCAAGGATCAGGGCTTCGTCGACCAGCTCAAGGCACGGATTGCCGAGGCGGGCCTGTCCGACCGGATCCTCTTTACCGGAGAGGTCCCGACCCCCGAGATGCCTGGGCTGATCCGCGCGCTGTCGCTTCTGATGGCGGTGCCGCGGTACGAACCTTTCGGGGTGACACCTTCCGAGGGCATGGCCTCGGGCGTGCCGATCGTGGTGTCGGACACCGGCCATTTCGCAGCCTTCGCGGGCGACGGCGAGGCCGGCCGGCTGGTGCCCACCGGGGATGTCGAGGCGACGGTTGCCGCGGTCAAGGCCGTGCTGGCCGAGGGCGCACCACGGGCGCAGGCCGCAAGGGCGCGCGCCGTCGAGCATTTCAACCTGACCGGCGAGGCCGCCGCGATCGAGGGTGTGTACGAAGAGCTTTGGGCGAAGGGCTGAGCCGCGCGGGGCCTGCCGCCCCCTGCCCCGTCAGACCCCTACCGGGGTGTCCCGTCCCGCTATTGCTTCCAGCGGCGGTGGATCCAGAACCACTGGCCGAGGTGCTGGCGCACAAGTCGCTCGAGGCTGTCGTTCATCGCCTGTGTCATGACCTCGGGGTCACCATGCGGGATCGGCGCCTCGACCACGATGTCGAAATCCAGACCGTTCTCGCGCCGGATGCCGTAGGTCGGCACCACCAGCGCGTCGTATTTCAGCGCCAGCTCCGCCGCCGATAGCGCGGTCGAAGCCTCGTGGCCGAAAAAGGTCAGCGTCGCGCCGTTCTGCATCCACTGGTCCATCACGAGACCCAGCATCCCGCCCGAGCGCAGGAACTTCACCATCTCGGCCATGCCACGGCGGCCGCGCGGAAACAGCGGCTTGCCGATGCGCGAGATCGCCTCGACGTAATGATCGTTGAACCAGGGGTTGGACATCGGACGGTAGAGGCCGCCCACCCGGAATCCGCGGGCGATCAACGCTGCGCGCGACGCGTCGTAATTGCCGAAATGCCCGGTCACCAGGATCACCGGGCGGCCAGAGGCGTGCGCCTCGTCCAGCGCGGCGACGCCGGGGCCGCTGGGCTCCGACCGGGTGCAGCGCTCGACGAACTCCTGGCCGGAGTAAAGCTCGATCAGGGTGCGGCCCACGTTGTCGGGAACGGCCAGTTCCAGCCTGCGGACCTCATCCTCGGGCAGGTCGGGAAGGATCTTGTGAAGGTTGTCGCGGATCCGCCCGCGGTACCCCGCGATCCGTGCCACCAGCCGCGACAGCACCCATCCGCAGAGCGGCACGCGCACCCGATAGGGGAGGAGGAGAAGCCCGCCGATGAGAATGCGAAGCGCACGGTCCTGGACCCAGGGTCCGAACTTGCGTCCGTCAGTTGCGAGCATGAACGATTCCCGGCCGGCCGGCTAAAGGAAGGATGGTGCGGTCGAGAAGACTCGAACTTCCACGGGAGTTACCCCACAGCGACCTCAACGCTGCGCGTCTACCAATTCCGCCACGACCGCACTGCCTTGGCTTGGTGGGCCGTCTCTTAGCGGGTCGTTTGGCGGATGTGAAGGGGAATTTTCCATCGCCCGGCAGGAATTTCCCATCCGCCTCTCAGGGCGCCTGGCCCGCCCTGCCCGGGACCCCCCGGTGGGGCGCGATCGCGGGGCCCGGCGGCGGGGACGATCACGCGGAAAAGCGCCTGACCGGCCCCGGCGCCGCCCGCCAGGGGCACGGCGCCGGGTGCTTGTCCCGCGTCAGTTCTTGGCCGGCATCGCGATGCCGAAGCTGGGCAGGGCCGAGGCGCCCGCCGGCGCCGCCGCGCCCTGAGCACCATCGCCCAGGGGCTTGCCGGCAACCGTGTAGGCCGCCTTTTTCAGCAGCATCGCGCGGTCGGGCGTGTTCGGCACGATCCCCGCCGTGTCGCCCTGCCCCGCCGCGTCGATCGCGCTCTGGTACCAGCCAAGCGCCAGGTCACTGCGCCGCGTGACGCCGAAGCCGTCGACCAGATGCGCACCGACCAGTTCGGCATAGGCAGAATCGCCCAGAGCCGTCAGCAGGAGCGCCGAGCCAAGCGCGACGTCCATGTTGTCCGTCCGATACCCGACCGAAAGACAGATCTTGGCGGTGGCCTGAAGCTGCGCCGGCGCCATCCCCGTCTTCAGCGCGAAGGCCTGCACCTTCTTCAGCACCTCGGCCTCCGGCTCGATCGACACGGCCGAGATCTCATCCTTCATCGCCGGGCCGAACCCTTCGCATTGCGCGGCGATCTGCGCGGGGGTGAAGCCCTGCACCTTCTGCGCCAGATCCTCGCCGGTGGAGATGGCGTAACTGCGGGCAAGGCAGAACTGTTCGTCCAGCGCCTGCCCAGCATCCTTCATCGTTGACGAGGTGGCCATCCCGCCGTTGGCATTGGTCTGCACGCTGACCTTGTTGCAATGCGACGAGAGCGCGGCCTGACCGGACTGCGCCCCCGCCATGAAGCTGGGCAGGGCATTCGATGCGGGGGCACCCGAAAGGGGAGCAGCCGGCGCGGCGGTCGTTTCGGCCGGTGCCGGCGGCGGCGCGGCGGGCGCGGGGGCGGGCGCCGTGGCGGCGGCAGCGGGCTGCGCCACGGCGGCCAGCGTGCCCGGCGCCTCGGCCGAGAACGGGTCGCTGGACGGGGCCTGCGGCATTGCCGCCATCGAATCGCCCATGCTCTGCGTCCCGTTCATGCCGCCCATCGGCGCCCGGCCCGTCATCTCGTCGCGATAGACCAGCAGAAGGCCCCTCGGCCCCATGGGGTTCGCCGCGGCCTGCTGCATCGTCAGCGGCCCGCCCGCCATCGCCCGCTGATACGAGGTCATCAGGAACGACCGCTCGTAATCCGAGATCTGTCCGGTCGGCGGGTAGCCCATGAAGGCCTGGTAGTTCGACACCGCGGCGCGCGACTGGCTGCCCATCACACCGTCGGGCGTGCCCGCGGGAAAGCCGAAGTAGTTCAGCGCGACCTGGGTATCGCGATTGTACTGCCGCTGCGCCGAGGACATTCGCGGCGCCGGTGCGCGGTAGACGCGGTGGGTGCTGCGGTGACGGTTGCCCTCGTTCACGATGACGCCGCCGATGATGCCGCCGATCACGCCACCGACCAGCGCGTCGCCGCCACCGGCCCGGACCGTCTGCGCCGGCACGGCGGCGACCACGGAAACAAGGCACAAGGTTGCAATTCTCTTCTTGTTCATCACATCACTCCCGGAAAAGGCATTTTCAAATCGCCCCGAGTGTACCACCAGCCGCCCTCACGGGTGCGTGAAATCTCCCGGCGGTGGACGGAAGTGCCGTGGAAAAGGGATGCATCCGATGGTGGAATGGCGCAACTGGCCCGGCCTCGTGCCCTATGACGAGGCGCTGGCGGCGATGGAGGACCGGGTCGCGCGAATCGCCCGCGGCGAGGCGGACGAGGCGATCTGGCTGCTTGAACACCCGCCGCTCTACACCGCCGGCACATCTTCCCGGGCCGAGGATCTGGTGGAGCCGGACCGCTTTCCGGTTCATGTCGCGGGGCGGGGCGGGCAGTATACCTATCACGGGCCGGGGCAGCGCGTGGCCTATGTCATGCTCGACCTCAACCGCCGGGGCCGCGACGTCCGCGCCTTCGTCCACGCCCTGGAAACCTGGGTCATCGACGCGCTGGACGAGTTCAACGTGAAGGGCGAAATCCGCGAGGGCCGCGTCGGCGTCTGGGTGCAGCGCCCCGAGCGCCCTCCGGGCCCCGACGGCGCGGTGCCCGAGGACAAGATCGCCGCGATCGGGGTGAAGCTGCGCCGGTGGGTGAGCTTTCACGGCCTGTCGATCAACGTCGAGCCGGACCTGTCGCATTTCGGCGGCATCGTGCCCTGCGGCATCCGCGACCACGGGGTGACCAGCCTCGTCGACCTTGGGCTTCCGGTGACACTCGGGGATGTCGACGACGCGCTGAAGCGGACCTTCGGCCGTGTCTTTCAGGACCTTCCTGCCAAAACCGTATAATCCCGGGCTTTTCCTGACGGCCGGTATTTGGCTAGGCTCAGTCCCGGCGCGCAACCCAAGTCTTGAGGAGAAGCAGGATTATGAAGACCCAGATGCTCGCGGCGCTGGCCGCGATCGCCCTGGCCAGCCCCGCCCTGGCGGCGGGCGATGCCGCCAAGGGGGAAAAGACGTTCATGCGGTGCAAGGCCTGCCACTCGATCACCGGTGCCGATGGCAAGGCGATCGTGCGCGGCGGCAAGGTCGGCCCCAACCTGTTCGGCGTCGTCGGCCGCAAGGCGGCAAGTGCCGAGGGCTTCAACTACGGCGCGGGCATCAAGGAAGCGGCCGAAAAGGGCCTTGTCTGGAACCAGGAAGAGATCGCGGAATACGTCCAGGATCCGACGAAGTTCCTGCAGAAGTACACCGGCGACGACAAGGCGCACAGCAAGATGACCTACAGGCTGTCGAAGGGCGGCGAGGACGTCGCGGCCTATCTGGCGACCTTCTCGAAGTGATCCGCCCTGGTGGCGAAAGCGCCACCCCGGACGGATGATCATCGACACGGCCCCGCAGGACATGCGGGGCCGTTGTGTTTCGGGGCATGTTGTTTCGGGAGAGGCATCGGCGAAGCTGTGGCGCGTAGCGTGATCTTGCCCGGCGCGCCCAGCCCCGGGCGGCGCCCGCCCCTCCCCCGGGAGGGTGGATTGCAACGTCACCGCGCATGCAGGCGCCCGAGGGACGTGGCCCGATAAAGCGATGACCACATGCGACGCGACGGCACCCACCCAGGGTCGGGCGCCGCCCTTCCGTCACCCCGACCAAGACGGTTTCCCGGTCAAACCCGTCCCTGCACCCCCTTCCCGCCTTCGCCAACGGCCCGGAAACCGCTCCTGCGAACTGCACGATTGTCAGATCACGCAGAAACACACTAACATGTGAATGCAGACGACCTTCGCGTGAGGAAGGGAGACCCGCGCGAAGCGACCTCAGGGAGGGAGGGCACTTCATGGCGGATGCAGCCATCAGAGGGCACGACGCGCACGACCGGCGCAATTTCTTCACGCGCTGGTTCATGTCGACCAATCACAAGGACATCGGGATCCTCTACCTGTTCACCGCCGCGGCGGTGGGCTTCGTGTCGGTCCTGTTCACCGTCTACATGCGGATGGAGCTCATGGCGCCCGGCGCCCAGCTCATGTGCATGGA
This sequence comes from Acidimangrovimonas sediminis, assembly GCF_002871005.1. Taxonomy (GTDB): domain Bacteria; phylum Pseudomonadota; class Alphaproteobacteria; order Rhodobacterales; family Rhodobacteraceae; genus Acidimangrovimonas; species Acidimangrovimonas sediminis. Next base: position 107,292 of record NZ_PHSN01000020.1, on the reverse strand, counting down.
AGGGATGCGGGTGCTGCCCTCGGGCGCCGATTGCACCCCGAACGGCCACCTCTGGAACGTGATCATCACCGCGCATGGCATCCTGATGATGTTCTTCGTGGTGATCCCCGCGCTCTTCGGGGGATTCGGCAACTACTTCATGCCGCTGCAGATCGGGGCGCCCGACATGGCGTTTCCGCGGATGAACAATCTGTCCTACTGGCTCTATGTCGCGGGCACTTCGCTGGCGATCGCCTCGGTCTTCGCGCCGGGCGGGGCGAACCAGGCCGGGTCCGGCCTTGGCTGGGTGCTCTACCCGCCGTTGTCGACGCACGAGGGGGGCTATTCCACCGATCTTGCGCTTTTCGCGGTGCACCTTTCGGGGGCCTCGTCGATCCTGGGCGCGATCAACATGATCACCACCTTCCTCAACATGCGCGCGCCGGGCATGACCCTGCACAAGGTGCCGCTGTTCCCGTGGTCGATCTTCGTCACCGCCTGGCTGATCCTCTTGTCGCTGCCGGTGCTGGCGGGCGCGATCACCATGCTGATCACCGACCGCAACTTCGGCACCACCTTCTTCGAGGCCTCGGGCGGCGGCGACCCGGTGCTTTACCAGCACATCCTGTGGTTCTTCGGCCACCCCGAGGTCTATATCATCATCGTGCCGGGGTTCGGCATCATCAGCCACGTGATCTCCACCTTCTCGAAAAAGCCGATCTTCGGCTACTTGCCGATGGTCTACGCCATGGTCTCGATCGGGGTACTGGGCTTCGTCGTCTGGGCGCATCACATGTACACCGTGGGCCTCAGCCTGACGCAGCAAAGCTATTTCATGCTGGCGACAATGGTGATCGCGGTGCCTACCGGCATCAAGGTGTTCAGCTGGATCGCCACGATGTGGGGCGGCTCGATCGAGTTCAAGACGCCCATGCTGTTCGCCACCGGGTTCCTGTTCCTCTTCACCGTGGGCGGCGTCACGGGGGTGATCCTCAGCCAGGCCGCCGTCGACCGCTACTACCACGATACCTACTACGTCGTGGCGCATTTCCACTACGTCATGAGCCTTGGCGCGGTCTATGCGATCTTCGCGGGGATCTATTTCTGGATCGGCAAGATGTCGGGGCGGCAATACCCGGAATGGGCCGGCAAGATCCATTTCTGGGGAATGTTCATCGGCTCGAACCTGACGTTCTTTCCGCAGCACTTCCTCGGCCGGCAGGGGATGCCGCGGCGGATCCTCGATTACCCAGAGGCGTTCTCGCTCTGGAACCACGTGTCGTCGATCGGGGCCTTCATCGCCTTCGCCTCCTTCCTGTGGTTCATCGGCGTGGTGGCCTGGACCCTGCTGAAGGGCAAGCGGGTGACCCAGGCGAATTACTGGAACGAATACGCCGACACGCTGGAATGGACCCTGCCCTCGCCCCCGCCCGAACACACGTTCGAGATCCTGCCGCAGCGGTCGGACTGGGATCACGGCCACGGCCACTAGGGCGATGTCCGCGGATGCCCTATGAGTGGGTCAGCCGCATCGAGGGGGCTCCGGAGCGATCCGGAGCCCCCTTGCCGTCGCAGGAGGAGGCGGTGCTGCACCTCTGGCCCTACCGCTCACTGCCCCGGCGGGGCTTCGTCTGGGTCATCGGCGGAATGTCCGCCTTCCTGATGCTGCCATTGGTCGAGGTGCTGGGCACGCCGGTGCTGTGGGGGCTCCTGCCCTTCGCTGTGCTGACCGGAGGGGGGCTCTGGTGGGCGCTCGGGCGCAGCTACCGCGACGGCGAGACGATCGAGGAACTGCGACTGAGCCGCGACACGATCCGGCTGGTACGCCACAACCCCGGCGGGCCGCGGCAGGAATGGCGGGCCAACCCCTATTGGGTGACGCTGACGCTGCATCCCTCCGCCGGGCCGGTCCCCGACTACCTGACCCTCAAGGGCGCGGGCCGTGAGGTGGAGCTGGGCGCCTTCCTCGCGCCCGAGGAACGGGTGCGGCTGCGCGACGAGCTGACCGAGGCACTGGCCCGGGTACGGACGGGGTGAAGCACCAAGACGAAGGTCCTTGGGGGCCTTGGGGGGCGTTGAGGGGCCTTGGCGCGCAGGGCAGCGCCCGACCCTGGACGGGCGCTTTCCCGGCGATTGTGGTCTGCACTTTATCCTGGCACGCCCCTCCCGCGCCTGATCGCGCGGGGACGCTGCAATGCGCCCTCCCGGGGCAGGGTCGGGCGCGGCCCGGGCTGGGCGCCCGGGCAAAAAGGGCGGCAGGTACGCCTCTTGAGCCCCGGGCCTCAGGCCAGCTCGCCCGCCAGCCCCTTCTCGATCAGCGCCACGGTCTCGCCCACGCCGTAGAGCGCGATGAAGCCGCCGAAGCGGGGCCCCTGGCTCTGACCCAGCAGCACCTCGTAGAGCGCCTTGAACCAGTCGCGCAGGTTCTCGAAGCCGTGCTCCTTGCCCACCGCGAACACCATCGACTGCAGCTCCTCGGCATCGAGACCGCCGTCCCAGGCCTTCAGCCGGACGATCAGATCCTCCATCGCGGCGCGCTCCTGTTCCGTCGGCGCACGGAACGTCCGTGTCGGAGCCACGAAATCGCGGAAGTAGCGCACCGCGAATTCCGCCGCCGCGTCCAGATCCGGGTTCGCCTCGGGACTGGCCTCGGGCGCATAGCGCTTGATGAAACCCCAGAGCCCGGCCTTGTCCTCGGCCGCCGCGACGGAGGCGAGGTTCAGGAGCATCGCGAAGGGCACCACCATATGGCTTTGCGGCGGGTTGCCGTTGTGGATGTGCCAGACCGGGTTGTTGACGCGCTTCTCGATATCGTCGGTGTCGTGATAGGCACGCAGCTGCTGGTGGTATTCATCCACCGCCTTGGGGATCACATCGAAATAGAGCCGCTTCGCCGTCTTCGGCTTCTGGTACATGTAGTACGACAGGCTCTCGGTCGAGGCATAGGTCAGCCATTCGTCGATGGTCAGGCCGTTGCCCTTCGACTTGGAGATCTTCTCGCCGTTCTCGTCGAGGAAGAGTTCATAAGTGAAATGCTCGGGCTTCTGGCCGCCAAGGATCTCGCAGATCGAATCGTAGATCGGCGTGTTGGTCGAATGGTCCTTGCCATACATCTCGAAATCGACGTCGAGGGCCGCCCAGCGGGCACCGAAATCGGGCTTCCACTGCAGCTTCACGTTACCGCCGGTAACCGGCAGCGTCCATTCGCGCCCGTCCTCGTCGTCGAAGGTGATGGTGCCTGCCTTCGCGTCGACATGCTTCATCGGCACGTAGAGGACGCGGCCGGTCTCGGGGTGGATCGGCAGGAAAATCGAATAGGTCTCGCGCCGCTCGTCGCGCAGGCTTTTCAGCATGACCTTCATCACGGCGTCATAGCGTTCGGCGGCGCGCAGCAGCACCTCGTCGAACTTGCCGGTCTTGTAGAACTCGGTCGCCGAATAGAATTCGTACTCGAACCCAAAGGTGTCGAGGAAACGCCGCAGCATGGCGTTGTTGTGGTGGCCGAAGCTCTCATACTCGCCGAACGGATCGGGGACAGAGGTCAGCGGCTTCTGGATGTTGGCCTTCAGCAGGTCCTGGTTCGGCACGTTCTCGGGAACCTTGCGCATCCCGTCCATGTCGTCCGAGAAGCAGATCAGCCGCGTGGGAATGTCGCAGATCGCCTCGAAGGCGCGGCGGATCATCGTGGTGCGTGCCACCTCGCCGAAGGTGCCGATATGCGGCAGGCCCGAGGGGCCGTAGCCGGTCTCGAACAGGACATGGCCCTTCTCCGGCGGCGCCTTTTCATAGCGTTTGAGGATCCGGCGGGCCTCTTCGAAGGGCCAGGCTTTGGAACTCATCGCGGCGTCGCGCAGGGTGGTCATCATCACGGCTTTCAGTGGACGCGGAACCCCATGTCCCGCAAGCTCCGCTACCTAGGGGAGCCGGACGCGGAGGTCAACATTCCCCAGCATCCAAAGGGGTCCCGGACCCTCGGACCAGTCACCGGCTGAGGGGGAGAGGCGCCAGGTCGCCGGGTGTTCGCGGGGGGCGAAGCTTCGCCTAACAAGAAGACGATACAGCTTCTGACTCATGGCGGAAGCCGAAACCGAGGCGGCCCACCTTGAAGAGAACGGAATGAGTCGAGTGGTACGGTCGCCCGGCGGCGCAAGGTTGGTGGGCGCAGAAGCGTATTTGGGGAACAATGAAAGGGGAATCTGCCTGGGCGTTCGTGCCGGGAGCGCAACGGGCGGGGGTGCGGCGGCGCCTGGGGAGCGGGGGCGATGGCTTGCGGGGCAGGATGACGGCGGGCCTTGCCCCTAGCCCGCCCCCCCCCTATCTTGGCGGCGACCCGCAGCGAAGGACCCAGCGATGAGCTTCGACACCGCCTCGATGACCCCGCAGGACAGCCTGATCGCGCTCATGGTCGCGGTTTCGGCCTCCGACGAGACGATCCGCTCGGCCGAGCTGTTCATGATCCAGGGCATCGTCAACACCCTGCCCGTGTTCAAGGGCTACGACGCCGACCGCTTCAAGCAGATCTCGCAGACCGTGTTCGACCTCTTCGAGGAGGAGGACGGGCTGGACGCGCTGTTCGGCCTGATCCGCGACGCGCTGCCTGAAAAGCTCTACGAGACCGCCTACGCGCTGTCGTGCGACGTGGCGGCGGCGGACGGCGCGCTGGATGATACCGAGCTTCGCCTGCTCGAGGAGATCCGCTACGAGCTGGACATCGACCGCCTGCACGCCGCCGCGATCGAGCGTGGGGCGCGGGCGCGCTTCGCCCCGGCGTGACGGCGGACGGCGCGCGGCAAGGGCCGGGGACATCGGCGTGAGGATCGAACTGCGGCCCACCGGCCACCAGGCCCGTCGTAAGGCGCTGATCGATCTGCGCCCGGTGGGCTTTGTCCTGGGGCTGCTGCTGACCGCGCTGGGGGCCGCGATGCTGGCACCCCTGGCGGTCGACCTCTGGGACGGGTCGCGAAACTGGCAGGCGTTCTTCGAGGCCGCGGTCTTCACCTCGCTCACCGGCGCGATGATCTCGGTGGCCTGCCGCTCCGGTCTCGACAGCGACGACGAGTTCACGGTGCGCGAGGCCTTTCTGCTGACCACCGGGATCTGGGTCTTCGCCCCGGTCTTCGGCGCCCTGCCCTTCATCACCGGCGCCCCGCACGCGGGCTTCACCGACGCCTATTTCGAGGCCGTGTCGGGGATCACCACCACCGGGTCCTCGGTCTTTCCACATCTCGACCTGCTGCCGCCCGGGGTGCTTCTGTGGCGCGGCATCCTGAACTGGCTGGGGGGCCTCGGGATCGCCTTCGTCGCGATGATCTTCCTGCCGGTGATGCGGGTGGGCGGAATGAAGTTCTTCCGCACCGAGGGCTTCGACACGATGGGCAAGGTGCTGCCGCGCGCGACCGATATCGCGCAAAGGCTGCTGGCGTTCTACGTGCTGCTGACGCTGGCCTGCATCGTGACCTATGTGCTGTTCGGCATGACCCTCTTCGACGGGGTGGTGAACGCCTTCGCCACCGTGGCGACGGGGGGGTTCTCGACCTCCGACGCCTCGTTCGGAAAATACGCGGGGCCTGCGGAATATGCCGGGGCCTTCTTCATGATCCTGTCCGCGCTGCCCTACATCCGCTTCGTCCAGATGATGGGCGGGGCCTACCGCCCGATGCTGCGCGACCCGCAGGTCCATGCCTTCCTGCGCTGGGTGACGATCGCGGTGGGCATCACCGTGCTCTACCGCGTGCTGACCTCGAACGCGCCGATCGAGACGATCGTGCGCCAGTCGCTGTTCAACATCGTGTCGATCTTCACCGGCACCGGGTTTTCCTCGGCCGACGTGAACTCGTGGGGGCCGTTCGCGGTGGTGGTGGCGCTGGCCGTGGGGCTGATCGGGGGGTGTTCCTCCTCATCCTCCGGCGCGTTTTCGGTGTTCCGCACGCAGATCCTCTTTGCCGCGATCCGGGCGCAGATCTCCAAGGTGCATTCCCCCTCGCGGATGATGGTGGTGCGCTATGACGGCGTGGTGCTGGACGCCGAGGTGATGAACCCGCTGATCATGTATCTGACCGGTTACCTGGTCACGATCATGATCCTGTCGATCGGGGTCAGCCTGACCGGCGTGGACATCGAAAGCGCGCTGATGGCTGTCTGGACGTCGATCGGCAACATCGGCTACGTCTTCGGCTCGGCCACGCAGCCCACCGGCACGATGGTGGATTTCGACGACACCGCGAAATGGCTGATGATCATCGCCATGCTGATGGGCCGGCTGGGGATGGTCGCAGGCTATGTGCTGCTGCTGCCGCGGTTCTGGCGGGGCTGACCGGTCACGGATGAACAGCCGGAGGCAGGCGGCCGAAGGTGAACCGGAGTGCGTCGCAACGCGGCCTACGGAGGCCGGGGCTGGCTGGACGCGCGCGCTTCATCGCAACATGCCCCCCGCAGCCCGACCGGTAGGGGGCGTTTCAACGCACCTCACGCGGCGCTTCCTCCATCCCGCCAGTGGATCGAGGAATAGGGCCAGTCGTCAGGACTCTCGACCAGCCCGTGACGCACCGGGTTCAGGTGACAGTACCGCAGATGCAGCGCCAGTTCGGCCGGGTGACGGATCTGGTGCTCCCGGAACCGACGTTGCCAGATCCCCTTCTCCCCCCGGCGGACGTGACTCGGGCGGCGCGGCCCGGCAGGCAGCCCGCGCGAGAAACGCGCCTTGATCCCGGCCCAGCGGCGCGAGAAATCCTCCACCCCCTCGGGCAGGGTCCAGATGCAGTGAAGATGATCGGGAAGCACCACCCAGGCGTCGATCCGGAACGGCTGTGCCGCCCGGGTGTCACGTACCGCCGCGCGCAACCGCTCGATCTCGTCCACCAGCAGCCACGAGCCCCGCTGCGCCAGACAGACGGTGAAGAAGACGGTGCCTCCGGGCACGACAGGGCGGCGGTACTGCGACATGCCCGCAGGATGCCCCCGCATGGTTAACACAGCATTACCGCCGATAGGCGTTGTCGCTAGTGGGGTGCGTTCAAACGCATCCTGCGAAGCCCCCCCCAACGCAAAACGCCCCCGCGGTCTCCCGCAGGGGCGTTCGGCAATTCCGGCGGGACGGCGGCCCCCTCGCCTCAGCGCGAGAACTTCTTGTACTTCACCCGCTTCGGCTCGACCGAATCCGGGCCGAGGCGGCGGATCTTGTCGGCCTCGTAATCCTCGAAGTTGCCTTCGAAGAACTCCACATGGCCATCGCCCTCGAAGGCCAGGATATGCGTGCACAGGCGGTCGAGGAAGAAGCGGTCGTGCGAAATGATCACCGCGCAGCCCGCGAAATCCTCGATCGCCGCTTCCAGCGCCTGCAGGGTCTCGACGTCCAGGTCGTTGGTCGGTTCGTCGAGGAGCAAGAGGTTGCCGCCGTCCTTCAGCAGCTTGGCCATGTGCACGCGGTTACGCTCACCGCCCGACAGAAGGCCCACCTTCTTCTGCTGGTCGCCGCCCTTGAAGTTGAAGGCACCGACATAGCTGCGGCTGGCCACCTGCGCATCGCCGAGCGAGATCATCTCCGCCCCGCCCGAGATCTCCTCCCAAACGTTGTGCTCGGGATCCAAGGCATCGCGCGACTGGTCGACGAAGGACATCTTCACCGTCTCGCCGATCTCGACCTTGCCCTTGTCCGGCGTCTCCTGCCCGGTCAGCATGCGGAACAGCGTGGTCTTGCCGGCGCCGTTCGGGCCGATCACCCCGATGATGCCGCCCGGCGGCAGCGAGAACGACAGATCGTCGATCAGAAGCTTGTCGCCCATGGCCTTTGACAGCCCCTCGACCTCGATCACCTTGTTGCCGAGGCGCGGGCCGTTGGGGATGACGATCTGGGCGGTGCCCACCCGGTCCTTGACCGATTCCTCGGCCATCTTGTTGTAGGCGGCGATCCGCGCCTTGGACTTGGACTGACGCGCCTTGACGCCCGAACGGATCCAGTCGAGTTCCTTTTCAAGGACCTTCTGCTTGGCCTTGTCCTCGCGCGCTTCCTGCGCCATCCGCTTGGCCTTCTGTTCCAGCCAACTGGAATAGTTGCCTTCCCACGGAATGCCCCGGCCGCGCTCCAGCTCGAGGATCCACGAGGTGATGTCGTCAAGGAAATAACGGTCGTGCGTGACGCAGAGGATCGTGCCCTTGTACTCGATCAGGTGCTTTTGCAGCCAGGCGATAGTCTCGGCGTCCAGGTGGTTGGTCGGTTCGTCCAGCAGCAGCATGTCCGGCGCTTCAAGCAGCAGCTTGCACAGCGCGACCCGGCGGCGCTCCCCGCCCGAAAGGGTGGCGACGTCGGCTTCGTCCGGCGGGCAGCGCAGGGCCTCGAGCGCGACGTCGACCTGGCTGTCCAGATCCCAGAGGTTCTGCGCGTCGATCTCATCCTGCAGCTGGGCCATTTCCTCGGCGGTCTCGTCCGAGTAGTTCATCGCCAGCTCGTTGTACCGCTCCAGCTTGGCGGTTTTCTCGGCCACGCCCAGCATGACGTTCTCGCGGACCGAGAGGTTTTCGTCGAGCTGCGGCTCCTGCGGCAGGTAACCGACCTTGGCGCCCTTGGCGGCCCAGGCCTCGCCAGAGAAATCCTTGTCGATGCCGGCCATGATGCGCAGCAGCGTGGACTTACCCGCGCCGTTGACGCCCACGACGCCGATCTTGACGCCGGGCAGGAAATTCAGACGGATGTTCTCGAAGCACTTCTTGCCACCGGGATAGGTCTTCGAGACGCCGTCCATGTGGTAGACGTATTGATAGGATGCCATGCGGACCTCCTTGGGGAATGGGGTTGCGCCCCATGTAGTGGAGGCCGCGGGCAAGAGCAATGCGGTAAGGCCCGCGCGATGCTGGCGGCACCTCGCGACCGGCTGCCCCCTCTTCGACGTCAAGGCCGGGGGTTTCACACCCCCGGACCCCCGTGGGATATTTCCGCTCAGAAGAAAGGAGTGCCCCACCCTTCTTCTGAGCGGAAATATCCCGGGGGCGCAGGGGGCAGCGCGCCCGCCGGCCCTGCCATCGCCGCCACGCGCACCGCTGGATCCCCGTGCCTTCGATGCTGAAGGACCAGGAGCGGCGCGGCGGGCGAGCGATCCGTCAGAGCAGCTTCTCGAAGAAGAAATCCGGGTAGGGGTCGTCGTTGAACCGGTCGATCTCGGTCCAGCCGGCGTTGCGGTACATCGCGACCGCCTCCGGCAACGCCGAGTTGGTGTCGAGCCGGAGCCGCGCCATCCCCAACTCCTGTGCCGCCACCTCGATCCGGGCCATCATCCGCCCGGCCAGTCCCAGCCCGCGGGCGGAGGGCGACACCCAGAGCCGCTTGACCTCGCCCCAGCGGGCCCCCTCGACCAGGTCGTCGTGCCCCTTCAGCCCGGCGCAGCCGACCGGCAGGCCGTCGGATATCGCGACCAGGAACAGGCCGCGCGGGCGGATCATGTCGGTGGCCTCCGGGTCGCGCGACAGCGAGACCTCGAACCCGTCCGCGAAGCGCCGTGCGAGCTCGGCATAATAGGCCTCGAGGCAGCCGCGCGCCGCGGGGGTACGCGGATCGGCCTCCTCCAGCGTGACGTCGCCCCGCCCCAGCGCCGAGGCCACGAGGTCCATCGCAGCCAGCAGGGCGGCCGGTTTCGGGTGAGCCGCGAGGATCGCTGCGGCCTGGCTGTCCGACAGCGCCTCGTAGGCCGCGAACTCCGCCTCCCCCGCTGGCGTCAGCCGTGCCACCCGGCGCCGGGCGTCGCCCTCGTCCGCCGCTGTCTCGACCAGCCCCTCGGCCTCCAGCCCGCGCAGGAGGCGGCTCATCAACCCGCTGTCGAGACCGAGGTAATCGCGGATCGCCGCCACCTCGCCCCGGCCCCGGCCGATCGCGTTGAGCACCCGCGCCGCCCCCAGCGGGCGCCCGCGGCCGAGGAACGACGCGTCCAGCACCCCCACCTCGCGCGTCACCGCGCGATTGAAGCGGCGGATCCGCGCCACCGGGTCTTCGGGGTGAATCTCGGTCATGTCCGGGCCCTTCGATTTTTGCCTGACTTTAGTCAGACAATTGCCGAATGCAAGCCCCGAATTGCTCCGGGCCGCCTGCCGGGGCGGACCGGAATGCCGCCCGGGAAATCGCCGTTCCGGGGGCCGCGGTGTCCGGCGATGCGTTGACACCCTCCCGCCCGGGCGTCAAAAAGACGCCTTGACGGGCGGAGAGGGGCAGAACCGAGGTGCAGGGATTTCCGGTGGCCAGACCGGGGCAGGTGATCGGCCTGCTCGGCGGCTCCTTCGACCCCGCGCATGCGGGCCACGCCCATATCACGCGCGAGGCGCTGCGTCACTTCGGGCTGACGCGGGTGTGGTGGCTGGTGAGCCCCGGCAACCCGCTGAAGGCCGAGGGGCCCGCGCCCATGGCCCGGCGCCTGGCCGAGGCGCGGGAGGTGATGCACGACCCCCGCGTCGTGGTCACGGACATCGAATCGCGCCTCGGCACCCGGTACACCGCCGAAACCCTGCGCCGGCTGCGCGCGCTGTATCCCGGGGTGCGCTTCGTCTGGCTGATGGGCGCCGACAACCTGGCGCAATTCCACCGCTGGCAGAGCTGGCGCTGGATCATGGAGCATGTCCCGATCGGGGTGATTGCCCGGCCCGGATCGGGGATCGCGGCGCGGCTGTCGCCCGCCGCCGACCGGTATCATCAGTACCGCGTTCCACCCTCGGCCGCGCGGCGACTGGGGCACCGCCCCGCCCCGGCCTGGTGCTACATCAACGTGCCGCTGATGCCGATCTCGTCGAGCGCGATCCGCGCCCAGGGGAAGTGGCGCCGCCGCTGAGCCCTCCGGCCACGGCCCACCGCCCGGACCGCGCCCGGAGCGCCGCACCCAGCGGGTTTCCACCACCCCCTTTTTCCCTGCCGCGCGCCTGCCGTCGGCGCCACCAGCACCCGGCAATGCAGGGAGGCGCGGCGTTCCCCTTCGCCGCCCCGGACCAGGCGATCGCGCGGGACCATCGCGGATGACGCCGGGCTGACCGTTCCGTGATTGGCGGCCGTGCCGAAGCCCATGCTAGGGCCCTTGCCGCCCCGCCCCCGCTGAGGTTTAGTTTCCCCCATGACGACACGCGATCCGATTTCCCGACGCCGCCTGCTGGGCGGCCTTCTCGCCGGTGTGGCGGCCCAGGCGGCTTGGCCCGCGCTGGCCGATGCGCCGCGCGTTTCGCTGCGCCCCCATTCTCGGCCCGGCGCCCATGCGGCGCTGGCCTCCTCGGGACGGCCGGACGTGCCCAGCCCTGCCGAGCTGATCGACCGGGCCGGCCTTGGCGGCACCGTCGGCTACGTCGTGGTCGACCCGAAGAACGGCCGTGTGCTCGACAGCCACAACGCCGACCACCCGCTTCCCTGCGCCTCGATCACCAAGACGTTCACCACGCTCTACGCGCTGCACCGGCTGGGACCGGATCACCGGTTCCAGACCCATGTCGTGGCGACCGGGCCGATCAGCGGCGGCGTGGTACAGGGCGACCTGATCCTTCTGGGCGGCGGCGACCCCACGCTGACCTCGGACGACCTTGCCGACATGGCGGCCGCGCTGGCCTCCAAGGGCGTGCGCGGCGTAACCGGGCGCTACCTCTACGACGCGAGCGCGATCCCCCATTTCGAGGCGATGGATCCCGACCAGCCCCCGCAGGAGGGCTACAACCCCGGGCTTTCCGGGCTGAACCTCAACTTCAACCGCGTGCATTTCCAGTGGAAGCGCGTCAGCGGCGGCTATCAGGTGCAGATGGATGCGCGCGGCGACCGGGTGCAGCCCGCGACCCCCGACATCACCATGCAGATCGTCGACCGGACGCGCCCGGTCTACACCCACAAGGTCGGCGCCCAAAGCGAAAGCTGGACGGTCGCCGGCGGGGTGCTGGGCCGCCACGGGGCGCGCTGGCTACCGGTAAGCAACCCCGCCCCCTACGCGGCGGCGGTATTCCGCGAGGTCGCCGCGGCCTATTCGATCCGGCTGCCGGTGGCCGCGCCGGGCAACACGCCGAACGGGGCCGCCGTGCTGGTCACCCACCAGAGCGATGCGCTGACGCATGTCCTCAAGGAAATGCTCTACTACTCGACCAACCTGACGGCCGAACTGGTGGGCCTTGCCGCGTCGGCCGCCGCCTCCCCCACCCGGCAGGCGCCCAGCACGCTTGAGGCCTCGGCCGCCGAGATGGCGGCCTGGATCAAGGCGACCTACGGCGTTTCTCCGCGTTTCGGCGACCATTCGGGTCTTGCCCCCGGCACCAGGGTCACGGCGGCCGAGCTGGGCCGGATGCTGAGCATCGCAAGCACCGACGACCAGTTCCGCAGCCTCCTCAAGCAGATCCACCTGCTCGATTCCCGCGGCCGGCTGATCAGGAACAGCCCGCTGACGGTGCATGCCAAGACCGGCACGCTGAACTTCGTCTCGGGGCTGGCCGGGTATGTCGTGGGGCCGGCGCAGCAGGAGCTGGTCTTCGCCATCCTCACCGCGAACATGGACAAGCGCGACGCGGCCCGCGGATCCAATCGCGAGCGCCCCCCGGGGATGCGGACCTGGACCCGGCACTCGCGCCAGTTGCAGCAGAACCTGATCGAGACCTGGGCCGCGCTCTACCGCGAAGCCTAGCCCCTGCAGCCGGCCGCGCGCCCCCCGGACCTGCCCCGCAAAGCGTTTTCCCCGGGGCCTTCGCTGCGCCGGGATCCGCCTGTGCCACAGATTTTTCTTGCGATTCGCGGTACGATCGACAATATCGCCACTCGCAACGTTACGCCTATCGACCACTGTTCTCCCTTACCGGCTACAGTCCCTCGATCTGGAACTACCGAGCCACGCCGCCGCATCCCGTGGGCGGCACGACACTGAAGGAGAGAACACGATGGCCACCGGCACCGTGAAATGGTTCAACGCCACCAAAGGCTTCGGCTTCATCCAGCCCGACGGCGGCTCGAAGGACGTCTTCGTCCACATCAGCGCCGTCGAGCGTGCGGGCCTGCGCGGCCTGAACGACGGCCAGAAGATCAGCTACGAACTCGAAGCCGGCCGTGACGGCCGCGAGTCGGCCAGCAAACTGGCGCTGATCGACTGAACTGTCGCCACCCGCGACAGGAAGTTTACGGAAGGGGCGGGCAACCGCCCCTTTTGCTTTTGCGGGGCCTGTTGTGACTGGGCGTCACCTGCCTCTCCGGCACCCGGGCAGCGACCGCCCCCCCCGGGAGGGCGCGCGGCAGCGTCTTCGCGCATTTAGACGCCGGAAGTTCGTGAAACGATAAAGTGCAGGCCACCCGCATCCCGACGGTCCGGCTCAGGTTCGGCCACCACCCTTGGCGCAATCGGAGAGCTCTGCGGGAAAAGCTCGGATCACTCTGCCAGGCTTCGCTAGCGCCCCTTCCACACCGGGTCACGCTTCTCGGCGAAGGCGCGCGCACCCTCCAGCTGGTCCTCGGAGGAATAGAGCCGGTCGACGGTCGCGAACTGCCGCCGCGTGATCCGGTTCAGCGCATCCTGGAACCGCATGTCCTCGGCCTCGCGCACCACCTCCTTGATCGCGGCGTAGACGAGCGGCGGACCGCTCTCCAGCAAGCGCGCCAGGTCCCACGCCTTCGCCAGCAGATCCCCCGGCGTGCAAATCTCGCGCAGAAGGCCCCAGCGCAGTGCCTCCTCGGCATCGAACCAGCGCCCCGTCAGCAGCAGGTCCATCGCGACGTGATAGGGAATGCGCTTGGGCAGCTTGATCGAGGCCGCATCGGCGACCGTGCCCGACCGGATCTCGGGCAACGCGAATGTCGCGGTCTCCGACGCCAGGATGATGTCGCAGCTCAGCGCCAGCTCCAGCCCGCCGCCACAGCAGATGCCGTTGACCGCGCAGATCACCGGCTTGTTCATCTGCGGCAGCTCCTGCAAACCGCCGAAGCCCCCCACGCCGTAATCGCCATCCACCGCGTCGCCGTCGGCCGCGGCCTTGAGGTCCCAGCCGGGGCAGAAGAACTTGTCGCCCTCGGCCCGCAGCAGGCAGACCCGCAGCGCGTCGTCGTCGCGGAAGGCGCGGAAGGTCTCGCCCATGATCCGGCTGGTCACCAGGTCGATCGCGTTCGCCTTGGGGCGATCCAGCGTCACCTCCAGCACCGCACCCTCGACCCGGGTCTTCACCGGCCCCTCGTTCCTGTCCCAGCTCATGCCTCGGTCTCCCGTATCACCGCATCCACCGCCACCGCGCCCTCCTGGCGCAGGATCAGCGGGTTGATCTCGATCTCTTCCAGCTCCGGCCCCTCGGCCAACATGCCCTGCAACGCCAGCGCCGCCGCGACCGCCGCACCCACATCCGCCCTCGGGCGCCCCCGGTAGCCATCAAGCAGCGGCCACAGGCGCAGGCGCCGCAGCGCACCCTCGACCTCCTCGGCCCTCACCGGCAGCACGAGGGTGACCGTATCGGCCATCAGCTCCGCCGTCACGCCGCCAAGACCCAGGGTCAGCGTCGCGCCATAGACCGGGTCCCGCCGCGCGCCAAGCAGAAGCTCCGCCACCCCGCCGGTTGCCATCTCCTCGGCAAGGTAGCCCGTGGCCCCCGGCATCTCCGCCTGCCCCGAAAGCGAGGCAAGCCCCAGCCGAACCGCCCCGGCCTCGGACTTGTGCACGAACCCCAGCCCCTTGAGCGCAAGGGGCGGATCGAGGTCGGCGGCAAGCGGCCCCAGGGCCTGCAACGTCGGGGCGGAAACACCCCGGGGCACCACGATTCCCGCCGCCGCCAGCCGGGCCTTGGCCTCGCCCTCGGGCAGCACTCGCCCCCCCCGCTCCGGCGCCGCAGGCCAGGGCCGCCAGCCCTTCTCCGGCGCCCGGGTCAGGGCCAGCGCCTCAAGCGCGCCCAGGGCCGCAGGCAGCCCCATCAGCGGGGCCACGCCACGGGCGATCAGCGCCTCGGCCAGCCCCTCGTCGAAATTCTCGGGCAGGGAGGCGACCGGGAAAGCGGGCTTTCCCGTGATCTCCTGCGCCGCCCCGATCGCCTCCAGCGCGGGCCGGAACGAGGCCGGATCGCAACGGTCGGGCCGCGGCGGGTCGATCAGGAAGAGACCCGCGTCATACCCCGCCAGCATGGTCGAAAAGACCTTGGTCGTGCGCGGCCCGTCGCCCCAGATGAAGGTATGGTAATCCAGCGGGTTGGCGATCGTGACGAGCGGCCCCAACTCGGCCGCCAGAACCTCGGCCTGCGCCTCCGCAGGCAGCGCGAAATCAAGTGCCCGCCCCTCGGCCAGGTCGGCCACCAATCCCGCCTCGCCCCCCGAACAGCTGAGCGAACAGATCCGGCGCCCGGGAAGGCCACGATGCACATGGACGATCTTCAGCGCCTCTAGCATCTCCTCGAGGGTCGCCACCTCGGTCATGCCGGCCTGGGCGAGGAAAGCGGCGCTCGCCGCCCCTCCCCCTGCAAGCGCAGCGGTATGCGAGGCCGCCGCCGCCTGCGCCTTGGCCCCCTTGCCGGATTTCAACGCCACGATCCCCTTGCCCGACGCCCGCGCCGCCTCGGCCAGCGCGGCAACGGCGGGGGCATCGCCGATCCCTTCGACATAAAGCCCCAGCGCCGTCACCCTCTCGTCGTGCAGCAGCGCGGCGCCCAACTCCGCCAGCCCCACCTGCGCGGCATTCCCCAGGCAGGCGACATAGGCCACCGGCAGCCCCCGGGCCTGCATCGTCAGATTGATCACGATGTTCGACGACTGGCTGAGCAGCGCCACGCCCCGCTCGACCCGCCTGCCGCCATGCTGATCGGGCCACAGCAAAGCCCCATCGAGATAGTTTATGACGCCATAGCAATTTGGCCCCAGCACCGGCATCCCGCCCGCCGCGACGACCAGCCGGTCCTGCAACGCCGCTTCGCCCGCCTCGCGCCATCCGGAGGCGAAACAGATCGCGCCCCCCGCCCCGACGGCGGCCAGTTCCGCCACGACATCGAGCGTGGCATGCCGGTTGACGCCGATGAAGGTCGCATCCGGCACCCCGGGCAATTCCCGGACCGACGGATAGGCACGCGCCCCGCCAATCTCAGGCTTCGCCGGGTGCACCGGCCAAACCTCGCCGCTGAAACCCATCTTGCGGGTCTGCTCCACCACGTTCGCGGCCCAGCTTCCGCCAAGCACCGCGATCGACCGTGGCCGCAGAAGGCGCGAGAGATCCCGACTCATGCGCCGGCCCCGAAGGCGGCGCCGGGGGCCGCCTGCCCCCGGACCCCCGGGGATATTTCCGAGCAGAAAGAAAGAGCACCCTGCCCTCGTGGCGACGACAGGGTGCCACTTCCTGCTGCGGTCATCGGCGTCCCCGCCTGTACCGCACCCTGAGTCTTGCGGCTTAGCGTTAACAAGACATTACCACGCGCGCCCATCTTCTCACTTTCTGCTCAAAAATATCCTCGGGGGGTGCAGGGGGGCAGACGGCCCCCCTGCTCTGGCCTCATCACCCGCCGACCGCCCGCAGCATTTCGCGGCTGATGATGTGGCGCTGGATCTCCGAGGTGCCCTCCCAGATCCGCTCCACCCGGGCGTCGCGCCAGATGCGTTCCAGCGGCAACTCGTCCATCAGGCCCATGCCGCCGTGGATCTGGATCGCCGCGTCGGCGATGAAGGCAAGCGCCTCGGTCGCCTTCAGCTTGGCCATCGACATGTCGGCTTCGGTCACCGTGCCTTCGTCGAACTTCCAGCCCGCCGCCCAGGTCAGCAATTCTGCCGCGCGCAGTTCCGTCGCCATGTCGGCCAGATGGAACGACACACCCTGGAACTTGCCGATCTGCTGGCCGAACTGGCGCCTTTGCGCGGCGTAGTCCACCGCATGCGACAGAGCACGATCGGCACGGCCCAGAGAGGTGGCCGCGACCTGCAGGCGGGTGGCGCCGAGCCATGTGTTGGCCACCTCGAAGCCCTTGTGCACCTCGCCCAGGATCTGGGACGCCGGCACCCGGCAATCGTCGAATTCCAGGATCGAGTTGGTGTAGCCGCGGTGCGAGACATTGCGGTAGCCCTCGCGCACCGTGAAACCGGGCGTCCCCTTGTCGACGAGAAAGGCCGTGATCAGCTTCTTCTTGCCGCGCGGCGTCTCTTCCTCGCCCGTCGCCATGAAGGCGATGGTGAAGCCCGCGATGTCGGCGTGGCTGATGAAGTGCTTGGTGCCGTTCAGGATCCAGTCATCGCCATCAGGCCGGGCCGAGGCGCTCATTCCCCGCAGGTCGGACCCCGCGCCCGGTTCGGTCATGGCGAGGCAATCCCAGGTCTCGCCCTTCATGCAGGGCACGAGGTATTTCTCGCGCTGTTCGGGCGTGCCCGCCAGCAGGATGTTCGAGGGGCGCGCGACGCAGGTCCAGTGCAGCGCATAATTCGCCCGCCCCAGTTCACGTTCGTAGAGCAGCCACGACAGGGTATCGAGGCCGGCGCCCCCCACCTCCTCGGGCATGTTGGCGGCATAGAGGCCCGCATCCATCGCCTTGGCCTGGATCTCCCGAACCAGATCCATCCGCAGGTGGCCGGTGCGTTCCACCTCGGCCTCGTGGGGGTACAGCTCCTTCTCCACGAAGGCGCGGGTGGTCTGGACGATCAGGCTCTGTTCCTCGGTCAGGCCGAAGTTCATTTCGCCCTCCTTTCGCCGACGAAGCGGCCCGCGCCCTCGGGCTTCGGTAGGGCTTCGTGCGCCTTCGCGATCGGCATCAGGCGGGCGAGGATCTCGGGCGCCGCCGGGCAGGCGCGGCCGGCCTTCATGTCGACATGCAGAAGCATCTGCTCGATCGTCGCCACCGTCTCGCCGTCCTTGAGGATCTGAACGAAGACATGCAGGCGCTTCTCGTCCGCGGCCAGCACCTGCAACGTGCCTATCAACCGGTCGCCCAGCTTTGCCTCGCCCTTGTGCAGGATATGCGTCTCGGCAGTGTAGTAGCTGTGACCGCCCTTCACATACTCCATGTCAGAGCCGATCAGCCGCAGGAAGGCATCGGTCGTCTCGGAGCAGGCAAAGAGATATCGGCTTTCGGTCATGTGGCCGTTGTAGTCGATCCAGCCGGGCAGCACCTGCATCGGCGCCAGTTCCAGCGGGGCGGCGCCCTTGCCCGCCGGATCCGACACCTCGGCCACCGCCGCGGGTTGCCGCGCGCGGTCGTGGTCGCGCAGAACCTTCCCCGCGCCCCAGTCGCGATCCTTCAGCACCCGAAGGAACCCCACGAGGTTGCTGTCGCGCGCCCGCTCCAACTCGCGGATCGACAGGTGGCCAGATTGGGCGTCCGACTGCCCGGCGATCAGGTCCACGAGTTCCTCGGTGAACTCGGGCACGTCCATGAGCTTCGTCCAGGGCCATTCCAACGCCGGGCCGAACTGCGCCATGAAATGCTTCATGCCCGCCTCGCCGCCCGCCACACGGTAGGTCTCGAACAGGCCCATCTGGCCCCAGCGCAGGCCAAAGCCCATGCGGATCGCCTCGTCGATCTCCTCGGTGGTGGCGATCCCGTCGGTCACCAGCCACAGCGCCTCGCGCCACACGGCCTCAAGGAAGCGGTCGGCGATGTGGGCGTCGATCTCCTTGCGGACGTGCAGCGGGTACATGCCGATCGCGGTCAGCGCGGCCTTGGCGGCGGCAACCACCTCGGGCGGGGTCTGCGGCGAGGGCACGACCTCGACCAGCGGCAGCAGGTAGACCGGGTTGAACGGGTGCGCCACGAAGATCGTGCCGGGGTTCACCGCCCCTTCCTGCAGCTGCGAGGGCTTGAACCCGGAGGTGGAGGAGCCCAGCAGCGTGTCCGGTGCCGCGGCCTGGATCTGGGCATAGACACGGTGCTTCAGCGCCAGCTGCTCGGACACCGATTCCTGGATGTAATCGGCGCCGGTCACGGCCTCTTCCAGCGTCTTGCAGAACCGCAGCGCCCCCTCGGGCGGCAGCGGCACGTCCGACAGCGCAGGGAGCGAGGCGCGCGCGTTGGCCAGCACCTCGCCGATCTTGCGTTCCGCCTGCGGGTCGGGATCGAACACCGCCACGTCCCAGCCGTTGATCAGGAAGCGCGCGGCCCAGCCGCCGCCGATTACGCCCCCGCCGATGATTGCCGCCGTCTTCGTCATGACGAAGATCTCCTATCCGTTCAGTGTTTCGGTATGTCCGTCGATCGCCAGCGCCTGACCCGAGATCCGGGCCCCGGCGGGCGAAGCGACGAAAAGTGCCATCGCGGCGACGTCCTCGGCCGTGACCCATGTCTTCAGCGAGGTGCCTGCGACGTAGATCTCGCGCACCGCCTCGGGGGTGGTGCCGCGCGCCTCGGCCTCCATCTTCAGGACCCGCTCCATCCGGGGGCCCTCGACCGAGCCGGGGCAGAGCGCATTGACCCGGATGCCATGGGGGCCAAGCTCCATCGCCAGCGTCTTCATCAGGCCGATGACGCCCCATTTCGCGGTGACGTAGGGGCTGCGGTTCGGGCAGCCGCCAAGGCCCGAGGTCGACGAGGTCAGCAGGATCAGCCCCGCCCCCTGCCGTTTCATGTGCCCCGCCGCCCAGCGGCAGGCGAGGAACGCGCCGTCGAGATTGGCCGAGAGGCAGGCACGCCAGCCGTCGAAGTCGAGCGTGTCGATGCCGCCCGCAGGCCCGCCGGTCCCGGCATTGGCGCAGAGGATATCGACCCCGCCCCAATCGGCGTCCAGCCGGTCGAAGAGCGCGGTCATCTGCCCCTCGTCCGTCACGTCGGCGGTGAAGGCGCGGATGCCCTCGGGCACCGCCGCCACCGCCGCCGCGTCAAGATCGCAGATCGCGACGCGGGCCCCTTCGGCCAGAAAGCCACGGGCGAGCGCGAGGCCGATGCCACCCGCCCCCGCCGTGATCAGGACTCGGGCGGCCTTCAGGCTCACTTCGGCGCCCGCTTGGTCAGGCCCAGCTTGGCACGCACCTCGTCCGGGCCGATCACCCGGGCACCCATGCGTTCGACGATGCCGACAGCACGGTCGACAAGCTGCGCGTTGGTGGCCAGCACGCCCTTGTCGAGGAACAGGTTATCCTCCAGCCCCACGCGCACGTTGCCGCCCGCAAGGACCGAGGCCGCGGCGATGGGCATCTGGTTGCGCCCCAGCGAGAAGGCCGAAAAGGTCCAGTCGTCCGGCACGTTGTTGACCATCGCCATGAAGGTGTTGAGGTCATCGGGCGCCCCCCACGGCACGCCCATGCACAGCTGCACCAGCGCGGGGCCTTTCAGAACGCCCTCCTTCACCAGCTGCTTGGCGAACCACAGGTGGCCGGTATCGAAGGCCTCGATCTCGGGCTTCACGCCGAGTTCCGTCATCATCGCGCCCATGGCCCGCAGCATGCCGGGCGTGTTGGTCATGACGTAATCGGCCTCGGCAAAGTTCATCGTGCCGCAGTCGAGGGTGCAGATCTCGGGCAGGCATTCGGCGACATGCACCACGCGCTCGGCCGCGCCGATCATGTCGGTGCCCTTTTCCTGCAAGGGCAGCGGGCGTTCGGTCGGGCCGAAAACCATGTCACCGCCCATCCCGGCAGTGAGGTTCAGCACGACGTCGACCTCGGATTCGCGGATCCGGTCGGTGACCTCGCGGTAGAGCTTCGGATCGCGCGAGGGCGCGCCGGTCTCGGGGTCGCGGACGTGGCAATGGACCACCGCGGCCCCGGCGCGCGCCGCCTCGATCGCACTCTCGGCGATCTGGGCGGGGCTGCGCGGCACGTGGGGGCTGCGGTCCTGCGTCCCGCCGGAGCCAGTGACGGCACAGGTGATGAAGACCTCTCGGTTCATGGCAAGCGGCATCGGAGTCTCCCTCCATCGGATGTGGATTTGGCCGGAGCATAGGCCTGTTGCATCCGTTCATTTGACGAATTACGAAATCTTCATGCGCAATTCCGAAACGATTTTTGCCCCGGCGAAAGCCCCCCTGTCGATTGCCGTTCTGGTGCTGCCGCAGGCCTCGATCCTGACGGTGGCCGCGACGCTCGACCCGATGCGCAGCGCCAACCGCCACCTGGGGCGGGATGCGTTCCAGTGGCGCGTCGTCTCGCCCGATGGCAACGCGGTGCCGCTGACCTGTGGGCTGTCGCTGCCCGCCACGGGGCCGCTCTCCGCCGCGGAAGGGGCGGATGCGCTGATCGTGATCGCCGGGTTCCGGCAGGCCGAGATGGCGACGCGCCCGCTGATCCGCGACCTGCGCCGGCTGGCGTCGCGGTTTCGCGCGGTGGGCGGGATCGACGCCGGCTCCTGGGTGCTGGCACGGGCGGGCCTTCTGGATGGGCACCGCGCGACGGTGCATTGGGAGGATCTGGAGGACCTCGCCCATGCGCATCCGCAGATCGAGGTGGCGCCGGACCGTTTCGTCATCTCGGGCAGCCGGATGACAGCGGGGGGTGCTGGGCCCGCGACCGACCTGATGCTGCACCTGATCCGTGCCCGCCACGATGCCGCCACCGCCCTGCAGGTGGCGGGCAGTTTCATCACCGCCGCGCGTGACGGGTCAGAGCCGCAGCAGAGCGCGCGCACGGCCCCCCTGCCCGCCCGGGCCGATGCCCGCGTCACCGCCGCCATCGCCCGCTGGGAGGGCCGCCTCGACGATCCCGAGCCAATGGCCGAGACCGCCCGGGCCCTGAACCTGACGCCAAGGCGGCTGGAGATGCTGTTCCGCAAGGAGCTGGGCCAACCCCCGGGCGCCTATGCGCTGAACCTGCGGCTGCAGGCGGCGCGGCGGCTGGTGGCCGACACCGCCCACCCGCTCCAGGAGGTGGCGCTGCGCACGGGCTTCACCTCGCAATCGGCGTTTTCGCGGGCGTTCCGGAGGCGCTTTGGCCTCAGCCCGTCGGCCGTGCGGAGGGGATGAGGCCCCTGGGGTTTCATACCCCCGCACCCCCGCCCCCCGTGGAGTGTTTCCGCCAAGATGAAGGGAGGTGGAGGTGTCTTTCCGCGGCAGGACGGAAGGGCGATCCCTAGCGTCCGGGGCGGTAGAACGGATGCGGGACCGGGTCTTTCGGGGTCAGGAGATGGCGGCGGATGATCTGGGCGTAGGAGCGGTAGACGTAACCGCCGTTCTGCGCGCGGAACTGTGCGCGGCCCTCGGCATAGACCCGGGGCAGGCGGTGCCAGGCGACGCCGGGGTAAAGATGGTGCACCGCATGCAGGTTGTTGAAGAGAAACAGGAACGCCAGCGGCCCCCGGTCCTCGACCAGCACGGTGCGATGGGCGGCCTCCTCTTCCGCGCGGTGCTCGAGGAAGGTGCGGATCTTGAGCACGCCGAAAGCCGCGTAGGCCGCCAGCAGGTAGGCCCAGAGCGGCATCGCGCCAAGGGTCCAGAGCCAGGCAAGCACCAGAAGCACCCCCAGGCCATGCAGGATCCAGGCCCTGGCGATTCCCCGGTCGCCCGCGCGCGCCAGCGCCAGGTCCGACTGCACGAAGGCAACGGTGCCGATGACCGGCCCCAGCAGAACCCGCCCCAGCAGCGTGTTGTTCAGGCGCCGCAGCCTCTGCACGGGGCGGCTCAGTCGGGCCCAGGCGTCGGGGTCGAGAAAGTTCGTCTCGGGGTCGTCATAAGGGTCGGTCAGCATCGGGTCGCGGTGATGCGCGATATGGGTGTCGCGGAACCGCCGGTACGGGACGAAGAGGGTGAGCCCGGCAAACACCAGCGCCTCGTTCAGGCGGCGCGAGCGGAACGGGTGCCCGTGCAGCACCTCGTGCTGAAGCGATGAAAACTGGACGATCGCCAGCGCGGTCAGCCCCCAGCCGAGAAGCGGCGACCAGGACCAGAGACCAGAGGTGCCCCAGCCCCAAAGCAGGTAGACCAGCGCGAGCAGCGCCAGCGTCGGCGCCTCGTCGCGCCAGAGACGGGTCGGGGTGCGCGACAGCTCAGCCATGGCGCGCCTCCCCCTCGACCCGGCCCCAGCGGACATGCGCCCAGGCGCGTTCGTAAAGGAAATAGCAAAGTAGCCCCAGCGCCGCGTTCACCAGCGCCATCGTTCCGCCAAGCGTCGCCGACCCGGTCATCGCCAACCCGACGCCGGCCATCACGGCCAGCCCGAGAAGGTTCCACAGCACCGCTTTCAGGAGGGTGCGTCCCCGTGTTTCAGAAATTGTCCCCATGGGGCAAAGACTTGCGGAATTTGCTGCGTTGCGGAATTCCGTGTTTGCTTAACAAACATCGCATCTGGTGATATTTATAACCACATGCAGCAAAGACTCGACAAACGTGACCGATCGGATCTGTTCCGCAGCCGCCTTGCCGCCGCCATGGCCGAAAAGGGGATGAGCCAGAGCGCGCTTGGCCGTGCCGTGGGGGTGGACCGCTCGACCGTGTCGCAACTTCTTTCGCCCAGTGTGGCGCGTCTGCCGAATGCGCAGGTGGCCGCGGAATGCGCCGCCGCGCTGGGGGTCAGCGCGGACTGGCTGCTGGGGCTGTCGGACCGGCCGGAAAAGCTGGCCGACCTTCTGGCAACCTCGCTCAGCATGACGGCGGCGCCGCGCGCTCTGGTCGACGAACAGATCTTCGCCTGGCACCGCGAGGCGGCGGGCTACAAGATTCGCCACGTGCCCGCCGCGCTGCCCGACATGTTCAAGACCCGCGAGATGCTGCAATGGGAATACACGCCGCATCTCGGGCGCACCGTGGACCAGGCGATCGGCGCGTCGGAGGACCGGCTGGCGTGGATGCGCGGCGCCCGATCGGATTACGAGATCGCCCTGCCCCTGCACGAATTCGAGGATTTCACCGATGCCACGGGCTATTACGCGGGCCTGCCCGCCGGGGTGCGGCTGGCGCAGATCGACCGGCTGATACGGCTGGGGGAGCAGCTTTACCCCTCGCTCCGGATCACGCTCTTCGATGCGCGGCGGGTGTTCTCGGCGCCGATCACGGTGTTCGGGCCGCTCCTTGCCGTGGTCTATGTCGGGCGCCATTATCTTGCGTTTCGCGACAGCGACCGGGTGGCGGCCTTCTCGGCGCAGTTCGACTGGCTGGTGCGCGAGGCGGCGGTCGAGGCGCATGCCCTGCCCGACCACCTGCGCCGCCTGCGCGCCCGGATCCCGGATCAGTGCGGTTGAAGCCGGGACAGGTCGTAGCCGTTGAACTCGAGGATCCGCTTCGCGGCACCCAGCCGGTCGGCGGGGATCTGCGGCTGGCGGTTCAGGATCGCGCCCCAGCGGCCCGAGGGGGTGCCGATCACCACCGTGCGGTCATCGGCATCGACCCAGAGCACGTACCAGGTCTCGCCCCGCGCATCCGCGAGATCGGGCGCGAAGCGGCCCGGCACGATCTGCGGTGCGGCGACCGTGGCGGCGGGACCCGCGCAGGAGGACAGCGTCACCTCCAGCCCGGTGGCGGTGGTCTTTGCACCGGTCAGCCCAAGCGCGCAGGATTGCCGTGACGGATCGTAGAAGCCCGCTACCTCGTGCCAGCTGCCGGCCAGCCGCTTCGGCTGGAACCCCGCGAGGGAATAGAGCTTGCCGGGCGTGCGATAGCCGCCGCGACCGCTGTTCATCGGCGCCTGGGTGCAGGCGGCCAGCACCGCGAGGGCGGCTAGGGCGGCGATCCCCGGAAGGGTCAGTTGACGCATTGGGTCATCCTCATGCCTGAATCTGTCAGGATCGATTGGCAGCCGAGCAACGGCTTCACCGGGGAACAGGTGCCCGAGCGGGCAAGGCAGGCGCCATCGCACTCGCTCGACCTCGTGCAGATCTTGCCGGCGTCCTTGGTGTAGTGGATGCAGACCCGGGCCTTGCCGTCCTCATGGCTCCAGACCCCGCCCGAGGCCAGGCACCGATCGTCATCCTGGGTGGCCATGGCCTTGCCCGTAGGGGGCAGTTGCGGCGGCGTGTCGCCCAGCTGGCAGGCGGCAAGGGGCCCCAGCGCAAGGGCAAGAAGAAGGGGCGCGGCGCGGATCATGGCGGCTCCGGAAGGGGTGCCCCTAGTGACGCAGATTGCGCGCCCGGTGCAAGGGGGCGCGATCGGCGGGCACGGCACGCCCGGTCAGAACCGCGTGCGGCGGAGGCAGGGCCCGGACGCGCCCAATCGGCCCCGGCCTGCACCGGGCGACCGGCATGGGTAACCCCCAACCCACCGTCTTCCCGGCCCCACCGTCTTCCCGGCCCCACCGTCTTCCCCGGCGCTCGGCTTTCTGCTAGGCGTCTCGGCGCTTGGCTTTAGACAAGGTGACAGACATGCACGACATCCGCGCTATCCGCGAGAACCCCGCCCAGTTCGACGCCGGCCTCGGCCGCCGGGGGATGTCGCCGCTGTCGTCGCAGATCCTCGCCCTCGACGAGGCGCGGCGCGCCAAGATCCTGGCCGCCGAGACCGCGCAGGCCGCCCAGAACGCTGCCTCCAAGCAGGTTGGCGCGGCCAAGGCGAAGGGCGACGAGGCGGAATTCGAACGTCTGCGCGCGCTGGTGGCCGAGAAGAAGGCCGAGATTGCCAGCCTCAACGAAGAGGCGCAGGCCGAGGACGTGGCGCTGCGCGACCTCCTCATGGGCCTGCCGAACCTGCCGCTGGACGAGGTGCCCGAGGGTGCGGACGAGGACGACAACGTCGAATTGCGCCGCTGGGGCACCCCGCCCGCCTTCGACTTCGCCCCGAAGGAGCATTTCGACATCGCGGGCGTGAAGCCGGGGATGGATTTCGAGACCGCGGCCAAGCTGTCGGGCTCGCGCTTCGTGGTGCTGAAGGGCGCGGTGATCCGCGTGCACCGGGCGCTCGCGCAGTTCATGCTCGACACCCATGTCGAGGAGCATGGCCTGGCCGAGACCTGGACCCCGGTCCTGGTCAAGGAAGAGGCGATGTACGGCACCAACCAGCTGCCGAAATTCGCCGAGGACAGCTATCAGACGACGAATGGCTGGTGGCTGATCCCGACCTCGGAAGTGACGCTGACCAACACCGTCTCGGGAGAGATCCTCGATGCGGGGCAGCTGCCGATCCGCATGACCGCGCATACCCAGTGCTTCCGCTCGGAGGCGGGCAGCGCGGGCAAGGATACCTCGGGGATGCTGCGACAGCACCAGTTCGAGAAGGTCGAGATGGTGTCGATCACCCACCCCGACGAAAGCTTGGCCGAGCATGAGCGCATGACCGGCTGCGCCGAGGCGATCCTGCAGAAGCTGGGCCTTGCCTACCGCGTCGTCGTGCTCTGCACCGGCGACATGGGGTTCGGCGCGAAGAAGACCCATGATCTGGAGGTCTGGCTGCCCGGGCAGGACACCTACCGCGAGATCTCGTCGGTCTCGGTCTGCGGCGATTTCCAGGCCCGCCGGATGAACGCCCGCTTCCGCCCCGAAGGCGGTGGCAAGCCCGAGTTCGTACACACGCTGAACGGCTCGGGGCTGGCCGTGGGCCGCACCCTGATCGCGGTGCTGGAGAACGGCCAGCGGGCGGACGGCTCGGTCGTGCTGCCCGAGGCGCTGCACCCCTACCTTGGCGGCAAGACCCGGATCACCCCCGAGGGCGCGCTTGCCTGACACACCGCGGGGGCGCCCAGGCGCCCCCGTCCCGGCGCTTCGGTGGGAACGCCATCCTTGCGATCGCATCATCGAAGTCGCATAACTCTATGCGACGGAATGTCGCTTTGGGAGGAAAGAGATGTCCAGAAAGCTTGCCGCGGCCGCGGCCCTGACGTTCATGCTGCTGGGCGCGGCCACCGCCTCGGCCGCCGAGCACAAGGTCGTCTTCCAGATCGACGACGCCGACCCGGGCCGCATGACCCTGCTGCTCAACAACGTCCAGAACATCGAGGAGTATTACGCCAAGAAGGGCGACACGGCGCAGGTTCACGTCGTGGCCTATGGCCCCGGGCTGAAGATGCTCCTCAAGGACAGCCCGGTGGCCGAGCGGATCTCGGCCATGTCGCTGCAATTCGACGGGCTGGAATTCGACGCCTGCCACAACACGCTCATGGGGATGGAAAAGAAGGCGGGCCACAAGCTGACGCTGGTCGACGAGGCGACGGTGGTGCCCGCCGGCGTCGCCAAGATCGTCGAGCTGGAAGAAGACGGCTATTCCTACGTGAAGCCCTGATCCAACGTGAAACCCTGTGCCGGGCCAGATCCCGGCACAGGGCCGCCTTGCCGCGAAGGCAAGACCCGGTCGGCCCTCCGGTCAGGCCTCCTGCAGCATCTTCCAGATCTCGTCCTTGAGCTGCATCCGCTTGCGGCGCAGCTCCGCCTCGTGCTCCTCGGCCGTCGGCTGGGCCAGGGTCTCGGCGGTGTGCACGGCCTGGTTGACCTCCTGGTATTCCTCCACCAGCCGCGCGAAATGCGCGTTCGCGGCCTTCAGCGCGGCGATCCGGTCGGCCGCCTCGGGAAAATCCTCGGCCAATGCATGCGGGGTGTGGGCCATGTTTCGCCTCCTGTGTCCATGATGTCGACGACAGGCTAGACACATGGGCGCGCGGTTTCCTTGACCCGTGTCAAACCGGCGCGACCGGGCCCGAACGCCCCCACCGTCTCGGCCCCCTGCCTTTCATTGTTCCGCAAATACGCAAATCCCCTCGCCGCACGCGGGGCGGCGGGGCCTCGGGCGCGGCCGTGGGCCCCTACCGCTGCGAGACCCGCCAGTCGGGGTTGATCCACGGCTCGGCATTGCCCGGCGCCAGCATGCCTTGGCCAAGGATGTGATCCGCCGCCTTCTCGCCCACCATGATCGACGGGCCGTTGAGGTTGCCGTTGGTGATGCGCGGGAAGATCGAGCTGTCCGCGACGCGCAGCCCCTCGACCCCGATCACACGGCATTCCGGGTCGACCACCGCGCCCGGATCCGCCGCGCGCCCCATCCGGGCCGTGCCGCAGGGGTGATAGGCGCTTTCCGCGTGTTCGCGGATGAAACCGTCGATCTCGTCATCCGATTGCAGCGCGGCACCCGGCTGGATCTCGTGCCCGGCGAAGGGCTTGAACGCCGGCTGGGCGAAGATCTCGCGCGTCAGCCGGACGCAGGCGCGGAACTCCTCCCAATCCTCGGGCTGGGACATGGCGTTGAAGCGGATCACCGGTGCCTCGGCCGGATCGGCGGACCGGAGCGTGACCGACCCGCGCGACTTCGACCGCATCGGCCCGACATGGGCCTGGAAGCCATGCCCCTCGGCCGCGGCCTTGCCGTCATAGCGCACCGCGATCGGCAGAAAGTGGTACTGGATGTCGGGATATTCGATGCCTGCGCGCGAGCGGATGAAGGCCGCGCTCTCGAACTGGTTGGACCCGCCAAGACCGCCGCCCTTGGTGAACAGCCACTGCGCCCCGATCAGCGCCTTGCCAAACAGGTTCCAGTACTTGAAGAGCGTGATCGGCTGCGTCGCCGCCATCTGAAGATAGATCTCGAGGTGGTCCTGCAGGTTCGCCCCGACGCCGGGACGATCCGCCACCAATTCGATCCCGTGCTCGGCCAGATGCGCGGCGGGGCCGATGCCCGACAGCATCAGAAGCTTCGGCGTGTTGACCGACGAGGCCGCAAGGATCACCTCGCGCCGCGCCCGGATCACCTCGCGCGTGCCACCCCGGATCACTTCGACCCCGGTGGCGCGGCCTTCCTCGATCACCACCTTCTGCGCGAGCGCCCGCACCAGCGTGGCGTTCCGCCGCTTCAGCGCAGGCTTGAGATAGGCATTCGCGGCCGACCAGCGCCGGCCGCGCCAGATCGTTGCCTCCATCGGGCCAAAGCCCTCCTGCTGGCGGCCATTGTAGTCGTCGGTCACCGGGTAACCGGCCTCGCGCCCGGCCTCGACGAAGGCATGGAACAGCGGGTTTTTCCGTGGCCCGCGCGAGATGTGCAGGGGGCCCTCCGTGCCGCGCCAGTCGGCATCGCCGCCGCCCTTGCCCGCCTCGTCGCCGTGCCAATGCTCCATCCGCTTGAAATAGGGCAGCACGTCGGCATAGCCCCAGCCGGTCGCCCCCTGCTCGGCCCAGTGGTCATAGTCGCGGGCATGGCCGCGCACGTAGACCATCCCGTTGATCGAGGACGACCCGCCGATCACCTTGCCCCGCGGCACGGCGATGCGGCGCCCGCCGAGGTGCGGCTCGGGCTCGGACTGGTAGCCCCAGTCATAGCGCGACATGTTCATCGGATAGCTGAGCGCCGCCGGCATCTGGATGAACGGCCCGGCATCGGTGCCGCCATGTTCGATCACCAGAACCTCGCGCCCGGCCTCGGCCAGGCGGTAGGCAAGCGCGCAACCGGCGGAGCCGGCGCCGACGATGACGTAATCGGCTTCCATCATGCGCCCTCCACCTTCAGTATGTCATAGGAGATCATCACGTGCTCGGCGAAGGCCGGACGGGCCCTGAGCCGCTCGTGATAGGCCTCGATCACCGGGCGGGGCCTGCGCGGCACGTCGATGTCGAACCAGCGGTAAAGCACGTGACCGATGACGATGTCGGCAAGCGTGAACGCCGCGCCGCAGACCCAGGGCCCGGCCCCGATCTGCCCCTCGAGGATGTCGAGACGCGCCTCGAATGTGGCAAGGTTGCGCGCCAGCGCGGCCTCGTCTCGGTCCTTCGCGGCAGTGCGCACGCGCAGCCAGAAGATCGGCCCGGTGAAGGCCGCGTTGAACGAGGTCTTGCCCCACTCGGCCCACATGTCGACAGGCGCGCGGGCCACTGGGTCGGCGGGCCAGAACGCCCCGCCATCACCATAGCGTGCGGCGAGATAGCGCAGGATCGCGCAGCTTTCGAACATCGTCAGGTCGCCGTCCACCAGCACCGGGACAAGGCCGTTGGGATTCATCGCCCGGAACTCGGGCGTGTCGGTCCCGCCGAAAACGTGACCATAGTCCAGCCGCTCATGCGCGAGGCCAAGCTCGCCCACGCCCCACATCACCGCCTGCACGTTGGACGAGGTCGCGCGTCCGAGGATCCGGATCATGCCGCACCTCCTTCCTGGGGTTGCTGTCGCGGCTGCGGCGTCCGGGCCAGTTCGGCCTCGAGATAGCCCAGCACCATCGCCGCCGCCTGCGCCCCGTCGGGGGGCGTGGCCCCCAGAACCTCGCGCAGGTAGGCGCCGTCGATCATCGCGCCAAGGCCGTCTGCCAGTGCCACCTCGCGGCCGGGGGCGACCCGCCGGAGCGGCCCGCGCAGGTTCGACGCCAGCCGGATCTGGTAGATCCTGAGAAGTCGCTGCGCCTCGGGCACGGTCTGGGCCAGAACATAGAAGTTCAGCCAGGCCCCGATCACCTCGCGCCGGAAGCTCGACGCCGCGAACGACGCCCGGATCACCGCGCGCAGACGCTCGGCCGGGGTATCGGCCACAGCCAGGGCGCCGCGCACCTCGGCACCGTAGAGCGACAGGATGTGGCGCATCGCGGCAAGGAAAAGCTGCTCCTTGGATCCGAAGTAATGATGCGCCAGCGCCGAGGACACCCCGGCCCGGCGCGCGATCTGCGCCACCGTGACATCAAGGCTGCCGGCGCGGCCGATCTCGGTGATCGTCGCCTCCACGAGGGCCGCCTTGCGAATGGGTTCCATCCCGAGCCGTGGCATCGTCTTCTCCTGTTCGCTTCGTCCCGTGGCTAGCGCATCGTTTATTGACTCGTCAATCAAGAAGCCCTTGCAATCCGAAACCGCGCTTGCATGCTAGGGGCCGCGCGCTAGGGTTGCGGCGCAATGCCGCTGCGGGCCACGCGCCGGCCGTGCATGCGACCGTAGCAGAACAAGACCGAAACCGACAAAGACAGGGAGCCTGACCGATGACCATCCGTTCGACGTTCCTGGCCATGATCGCGGGGCTTGCCCTCGCCCTGCCGCTGGCCGCCACCCCCGCCCTTGCAAAGGGCTGCGACGACGTGACCTTCTCCGACGTTGGCTGGACCGACATCACCTCGACCACCGCGGTGACGACCTTCATGCTCGACGCCATGGGCTACAAGACCGACATCAAGCAGCTGTCCGTCCCCGTGACCTACCAATCCATGGCCAAGGGCGATGTCGACGTCTTCCTCGGCAACTGGATGCCGTCGATGGAAGCCAACATCAAACCCTACAAGGAAAAGGGCACGGTCGACACCGTGCGCGCCAACCTCGAGGGCGCCAAGTACACGCTGGCAACCAACGAATACGGCGCCAAGCTCGGCATCAAGACCTTCGCCGACATCGCCAAGCACGCGGATGAGCTGGACGGCAAGATCTACGGCATCGAGCCGGGCAACGACGGCAACCGCCTGATCCTGAGCATGATCAAGAAGGATGCCTTCGGGATGAAGGACATCAAGCTTGTCGAAAGCTCGGAACAGGGGATGCTGGCGCAGGTCGCCCGCGCCGACAAGCGTGAGAAGCCGATCGTGTTCCTGGGGTGGGAGCCGCATCCGATGAACACCAAGTTCCACATGACCTACCTGTCAGGCGGTGACGATTACTTCGGTCCGAACTACGGCGGCGCCACGGTCTACACCAACACCCGCGCCGGCTATGTCAAGGAATGCCCGAACGTCGGCAAGATGCTGGAAAACCTGTCCTTCACGCTCGACATGGAAAACACCATCATGGGCAAGATCCTCGATGACGGGGAACAGCCGCAGGCCGCCGCCAAGGAATGGCTGAAGGCCCACCCGGATGCGATCAAGCCCTGGCTGAAGGGCGTGACCACCAAGGACGGCGGCGACGCAGTCGCAGCGGTCGACAAGGCGCTGGGGATGTAACTCCGGCCTGACGTCTCGGGGCCCCGGCGCACGGCGCGCCCGGGGTCCCTTGCATAAGGTTCCGCCCGAACGGAGCCACAAGACCTGACTGACCCATTCACCACCGGGCCGATACGGGGGACGCGCGATGAACTGGATCACCGACACCAAGATTCCGGTAGGGAAGACCGCAGAGGTCGCCTTCGACTGGCTTCAGGGCCATGCGACATGGTTCTTCGATGGCCTCTCGACCGTCATGGAAACCATGATCGACGCGATCCTGTGGTGCCTGCAATCGCCGCCGCCCCTGGTCATCGTCGCGGTCTTCGTGGCGCTGACCTGGGTGCTGCAGAAATCGTGGAAGACCTGCCTCCTCGTGCTGGTCGCCTTCCTCTTCATCCTGAACCAGGGCTACTGGGTGCAGACCACGGAAAGCCTGACGCTGGTGCTGTCGGCCTGCGTCGTCTGCATGGGCCTCGGCGTGCCGATCGGCATCTTCGTGGCGCACCGCCCCCGGCTTTACGCCGTGGTCTCGCCGGTGCTCGACCTGATGCAGACGCTGCCGCCCTTCGTCTACCTGATCCCCGCGATCATCTTCTTCGGCCTCGGCATGGTGCCGGGCCTGATCGCCACGGTGATCTTCGTCCTGCCCGCCCCCATTCGCCTGACGCAGCTGGGCATCGTCAACACCCCAAGCGCGCTGACCGAGGCCGCCACCGCCTTCGGCGCCACCCCGCACCAGCGGCTGTGGAAGGTCGAACTTCCCTACGCCTTCCCCCAGATCATGACCGGGCTGAACCAGACCATCATGCTCTCGCTCTCCATGGTCGTGATCGCGGCCTACGTCGGCGCCGACGGCCTTGGCGTGCCGGTGGTGCGGGCGCTCGGGTCTGTGAACACCGCCCTCGGGTTCGAATCGGGCTTCATCATCGTCGTGGTGGCGGTACTTCTGGATCGCATGCTGAGGGTGACGCGCAAATGACCGAGAAAACCGCCGTCCGCTTCGACAACGTCTCCATCGTCTTCGGAGAGAAGCCGCAGACCGCCCTGCCCCTGATGGACCAGGGCAAGTCCCGCGAGGAGGTGCAGGCCGCCACCGATCAGGTGCTGGGGGTCCACAACTGCTCGCTCGACGTGGCCGAGGGCGAGATCCTCGTGCTCATGGGCCTGTCCGGCTCGGGCAAGTCCACGCTGCTGCGCGCGGTCAACGGGCTGAACCCGGTGGTGCGCGGCGCGGCCCAGGTCTCCGATGGCAAGACGCTGGTCGACGTCACCCACGCCGACCCCGCCACCCTGCGCCGGATGCGCCTGCATCATGTCGCCATGGTGTTCCAGCAGTTCGGCCTGCTGCCATGGCGCACGGTGCGCGAGAACGTGGGCCTCGGTCTCGAACTCGGCGGCATGTCGCGGTCTGAACGGCGCGAGAAGGTCGAGGCGCAGCTCTCCCTCGTCGGCCTCGCCGACTGGGCCGACCGCAAGGTCGGAGAGCTTTCGGGCGGCATGCAGCAGCGCGTGGGCCTGGCCCGCGCCTTCGCCACCGAAGCGCCGATCCTCCTGATGGACGAACCCTTCTCGGCGCTCGACCCGCTCATTCGCACCAAGCTGCAGGACGAACTCCTCGAATTGCAGGGCAAGCTCCGGCGCACGATCATCTTCGTCAGCCACGACCTCGACGAGGCCTTCAAGATCGGCAACCGCATCGCGCTGATGGAAGGCGGCCGGATCGTCCAGTGCGGCACCGCGCGCGAGATCTTCCAGAACCCTTCGTCCGACTACGTCGCCGATTTCGTCGCCCACATGAACCCTCTGGGTGTGCTGACCGCGCGCGACGCGATGCAGGCGGCAAGCGGCACCCCGGCAATCACCCTGCCCGCGGAAACCCCGATCCAGGAGGTGATGTCGCGCGTCTGCTCCACCGACACCCCGGTCGGCGTGACCGAGGCCGGCACCCTGATCGGCGAGGTCACCCGGGACAGCGTGCTGGGCCGCCTCCTCGATCCCGCGGGCGGGCGCACCGGATGACGCTCCTGCCGCCCCTGCCTTTCATTGTTCCCAAAATACGCAGCCCCCGCACCCTGCCGCGCCGCCTCAGGTGACATTGCCCCCCTTCCCTGCCGACCGGCTTCGCACTAGGTAGATGCCATGAGATGGTGGATTCCCAATGCCCTGACCGTGCTGCGGCTGTTCGCGGCCCCCGGCGTACCGGTGATGTTCCTGTACTTTGCCCGCCCGGCGGCAGACTGGTTCGCGCTGGCACTCTTCGTCATCGCCTCGGTCACCGACTGGATCGACGGCTACCTCGCGCGCCGCTGGCAGCAGGAATCGAAATTCGGCGCCATGCTGGATCCGATCGCCGACAAGGCGATGGTGGTGATCGCCCTCGTCGTGATCACCGGCTACTCCGGCATGAACCCCTGGCTCATCCTGCCCGCCACGGTGATCCTCTTCCGCGAGGTCTTCGTCTCGGGGCTGCGCGAATACCTGGGCGACAAGGCGGGGCTTCTCAAGGTCACGAAGCTTGCCAAGTGGAAGACCACCTTCCAGATGCTGGCGATCGCCGTGCTGTTCCTCGGCACCGGCCTCGGCTATGTCGAGAACACGCAGGAACGCGTCATGCGCTGGACCTCGTCCGAGGCGACGGTCGCGGGCCTCGTCCTGATCTGGGTTGCCGCCGCGCTGACCTTCGTCACCGGGCTCGACTATTTCCTCAAGGCGCTGCCCTTCCTGAAGGGGTCGAAGAATGACTGAGATCCTGTATTTCGCCTGGCTGCGCGAACGGATCGGCACCCCGCGCGAGACGGTCGAGACCGGGGCCGCCACGGTGCGCGAGCTGGTCTCCGAACTCGTCGCGCGCGAAGAGCGCTATGCCGTCGCGTTCGAGAACCTCTCGGCGATCCGGGTGGCCCTGGACCAGGAGCTGACCGACATGGACGCGCCGCTGATGGGCGTGCGCGAGGTGGCCTTCTTCCCGCCGATGACGGGGGGCTGAGCCATGGCCTGCACACCGCGCATCCGGGTGCAGACGGAGACCTTCGACACAGGGGCAGAGCTTGCCGCCTTCGGCGCGCAGCCCCGAACCGGCGGCATCGTCACCTTCTCGGGCGTGGTGCGCGACCTTGCGGGCGGCGACCTGACCGCGATGGAGATCGAGCATTACCCCGGCATGACCGAACGCGCGATCGCCGGGATCGCGGCCGAAGCCTGCACCCGCTGGGATCTGACCGACTGCCTGGTGATCCACCGCTACGGGGCGCTGGCCCCGGGGCAGCCGATCATGATGGTCGCCACCGCCGCCGGCCACCGGGCCGAAGCCTTCGCCGCGGCGGAATTCCTGATGGATTACCTGAAATCCCGCGCTCCGTTCTGGAAGAAGGAGATCACCGCGGAGGGTGCCGAATGGGTCGCCGCCAAGGACAGTGACGAGGACGCGCTGAAGCGCTGGTAGCGCCAGTAATGCCAATAACGGGGCCCTAGCTCTTCAGCGACCGGTCGATATGGGCCCGCATGTGCTCGGCCTCGGCGCGGGCTTCGCGCAGGCCGTCCATCGCCGCGCGCAGTTCGGCCTCGGTCTGCGACAGCTGGTTGGTCAGCTCCGCCTCGCGGGCGTGGATGTAGGTCAGCGCCTGGTCGCGCGTCTCCTCGGCCTCGTGCAGGTCCTGCGCCATCTTGTCGAGCTCTGACACGTCGGCCTGGCTCACGCGGGTGAAGCGGTGGATCAGCCAATGCGCGAACCAGCCAAGCGCGAAGGCCACGAAAAGGATGATCGCCGTGGCGAAGATGAATTCCGTGCGGTTCATTCTGTGCGTTCCTTCCCCGTCTCGTACCGCGCCCGTCTCGGCGCGGGCGTCACTTCACCGTTATTTCGCTGGCCTGAGCTTCGGCCGCACCGTCGGTTTCTTCGGCGCCTGATCCGTCGTGCCCGGCTCCGCCGATGGAACCGACCCGCCGTCCTGTGCCCCAACTTGGGCCCCGGCCTGATCGCCGGACGTCTGATCGCCGGACCCCTGGTCGGCTGCGCCCTGATCGGCCGACCCCTTATCACCGGCCTGCGCGGGGCCGGCCACATCCGCGCCGTCGTCTCCCGACCCGTCGGGCAGATTGTCCGGCGCCACCTGATCCGCGCCCTGTCCGTCCGTGTCGCCGGTCGCCTGATCCGCCCCCTGATCGCCCCCCTGGGCGTCCGGTCCTGCGGTATCGCCGCCCCCGGCATCCCCGGCCGCAGCATTCCCGCCTTCAGCATTCGCGGCCGCGGCATCTCCGGATGTATCACCCGTCTGGCCGCTCTTCTTGGCGCCTCCGGCGTCGATCAGCGAGAACTCGATCCGCCGGTTCGCCTCGCGCCCCGCCTCGGTCGAGTTGTCGGCGATCGGGTCGGCCTCGCCATAGCCCTTGGCGTGGAAATTCGCGACCGGCACGCGCCGCGACAGCAGGCCGTTCACCACCGCCTGCGCCCGCTTCTGGCTGAGGGCAAGGTTCATCTCGGCCCGGCCCTGGTTGTCGGTATAACCGCCGATCTCCATCGGCACCCGCGTGCATTGCTTGAGCTCGTCGGCGAGGTCGTCCATCACCTTCGCCGCCGCCGCGTCCAACCGGTCGGAGCCCGGATCGAAGGTGATCTGGTGCTTCTTGAGGATCGCGTTGGCCCCGTCGACGCATTCCTGCGGGCTGGGCAGACCCGCCAGCGGGTCGAGCTTCTTGTCGTACTGGACCGAGATCTTGAATGCCTTGCCCTGCCCCAGCTTGTCCGACAGCACGCGCGAGATCTGATCGCTGGCATCCTTGTGCCCTGAGACCCCGCTCACGTTCACCGTGTCGTTGCGCACCAGAAGCGCGCCGTGGTCGAGGAAGGACAGCGCCCGCAGCCCCGCCAGCACCCGCACCGGCCACCCGTCGGGCAATTCCTTGTCGATGCGGGTGGCGTTGTAGACGCCGGCATCGGGGAACGCCGCCCTGGCATAGCTGGTGATCGCGTCGCGGGTCAGCGCGCTGCCGATCCGGCCACGCATCTGCACCTGCCCCGACGCGCTCAGCGTCGCAGTGAACTCGGCCGGGCCCTTCTTCTGCGCCTTCTTCTCGGCCAGCGTCGCCTTGAGCGAAAAGACATCGGGCAGCCGCGCCTGAAGGTCGCCCACCACCCGGTCGAAATTCGCCTGCCCGACCGAGGCCTCGGCCAGCAGCGTCACGTCGGCATCCGAGAAGGTGACCGAGGCATGACCCAGCGTCTTCACCGCGTCGATCCCTTCGACCGCTGCCTCGGCCCATTGCGGCGACGGCACGCCAAGGCCGACGGTGCAGCTGATCTTGCCCTCGACCCCGGCCTTGCGGCCCGCCGCCACGATGCGCGCCCGCGCGTCGTCGGTATCGGCCGAGCAGGCATCGAAGCGCGGCCCCGAATCGTCGATCACGAAGCGCAGGGTGAACGGCGTGATCACCGGCCGCGGCGCCGAGATGTCGAGTGACAGCTTCAGCCCCTTCGGCGCCATCTGCGCAAGCTCCGCCTCCATCCGGCGCTTGGCCGCCAGCGACTCGGAGATCGCGGTGACGGAGACCCGGTCCGAGGAAATCGAGATCTTCGAGCGCGGCAGCTTCGCCAGCGCCTCAAGGCCGAAGCTCAGCGCGTCCGACCACTCGTCGGGCGCGGGATAATCCGCGGTCTCGAGCATGTCGGTGACGCGGTCCTTGCCCATCACCGGGTCGACCTTGTCGAGGATCGGGTCGTGACCGGTCGACGCTGGCACCAGCCCGATCAGCGAGATCCCGTTCTCGTTGCGCAACAGCTCCACCGAGAAGCGCGGCGCCTGGATCGCCTTGGGCGGCGTCACGCTCATGTCGTCCTGGATCCGGTTGGGATCGACCTGCGAACTGGCGACCGAGATCGCCCGGAACCGCGCCGCTTCGTCCGGGGCCTTGCCGCCGAGATGCAGTTGCAACCCGTCCGGCGTGACCGTGACCCAGTCGAGACCGGCCTGGCTTAGCCGCTGGTGCACCATCTCGGTCGAGCGGGTCTCGACCACGCCGACCCCCCAGACCGCGCCAGCATAACAGAGCACCGCGGCGATCGCGAAGGCGGCGAGGGCGAGCAGGTTCTGGGAGACGCGCATCTGGGTCCTTCTGGTGTCCGTGGTGGCCGGCTCGGGTGGTTACCCAGCGGCCACGCCCGGAATGTTCTCGGGGCCATCCTCGATGGCCGTCTTGCGTCACCCTCCGCTCCGGCATTCCACGGTCGACATGGGTCGTTGCCGGGGATCGGAGACCGGGGGATCGGGGCCCGGTCGCGGCGGGGTCCGCGATGGTTACCCGGGCACAGGCTCCGCTTCAATCAGACCAGGGCGGCGATGGCAAGAAACAGCGCAGGGATCAGCCCGGTGTCGCGGTTGCTTCGGAAAAGCGTCAGGCACAGGTCCGGCGCGTCGATGTCGAGCCGGCGCAACTGCCACGCCATGTGCCATCCGAACCCCCAGACACCCGCCAGCGCCAGCACCATGGCCAGGACGTTCGCGGTATCGACCAGCGCCACGATCACCGCGATGGCCATCAGCGCGACCGAGATCATCAGGAAGGCTCGCAGCCACGGCTTTGTGTTCTGCGCAAACAGCCGCGCAGTCGACTTCACCCCGATCAGCGCATCGTCCTCCTTGTCCTGGTGGGCATAGATCGTGTCGTAGAACAGTGTCCACGCGATCCCCGCGAGGTAAAGGATCACCGCCGGCCAGCCCAGGCTTCCGCCATGCGCCGTCCAGGCCAGCAGCGCGCCCCAGTTGAAGGCGAGCCCCAGGAACACCTGCGGCCACCAGGTGAAGCGCTTTGCGAAGGGATAGACCGCGACCGGCAGGAGCGACAGCACCCCGAGCGCGATCGCGGCACCGTTGAAGGTGAGCAGAAGGCAGAAGGCGATCAGCGCCTGGAGGGCCATCCAGACCGCGGCCTGCTTCGCGCTCACCTGCCCCGAGGGGATCGGGCGGGAGCGCGTGCGGGCGACGGCGGCGTCGAACTCTCGGTCGGTGATGTCGTTCCAGGTGCAGCCCGCGCCGCGCATCAGGAACGCCCCCGCGGCGCAGGCCACCGCGATCCAAAGATCGCGCCAGCCCGCCCCCGCCGGATCCCCCGCGGCGGCAAGCGCCACGCCCCACCAGCAGGGCAGCAGCAGAAGCCACGTCCCGATCGGCCGGTCGGCGCGCGACAACCTCAGGTAGGGCCGGGACCAGGCCGGCGCGTACCGGTCGACCCAGTTGCCCTTGTAGGCATCGTAGACCTCGCCCTGGCTGGGCGGTGTTCCCGCTGGCGTTCCGGTGGGGTCGGGCATAAGTTCCGCCTCATGTCGGTGGCAAAGATCAGGCTCTATGTAGATCACCCGCTGGGGGCGGGGCAATCCGTCGCCCTGTCGCGGGAGCAGGCGCATTACCTCTTCGGGGTGATGCGGCTGTCGGCGGGCGGCCAGGTCCTCCTGTTCAACGGGCAGGATGGCGAATGGCGCGCCGAGGTGGCGGAAGCAGGCAAGAAGGGCGGGACGCTGGTCTGTGCCGAGCGCACCCGGCCGCTGCAACCGCCGCCCGACCTGTGGCTGCTGTTCGCCCCGATCAAGAAGGCGCGCACCGATTTCATCGTCGAGAAGGCGGCCGAGATGGGCGCGGCCCGGATCGTGCCGGTGCAGACCGAGTTCACCAATTCCGAGCGGATCCGGCAGGACCGCCTGCAAGCCCACGCCATCGAGGCGGCCGAGCAATGCGGCGCCACGACCGTGGCCGAGGTGACCGACCTCGTGCCGCTGACGCGGCTGCTGGACGACTGGCCAGCAGAACGGCAGCTGATGTTCTGCGACGAGGCGCTCTCGTCGGATGCCTCCCGGCATCTCCTCGCCGATCCCGAGCGGGCGGACCGGGAAGGACAGAACGAGGCCCGGACAGACGAGGAGACGCCGGAAGGCGCGCGACGAGGCACCCCGGGCCGCGCGCCCTGGGCCATCCTGATCGGCCCCGAGGGCGGCTTTTCAGAGGCCGAGCGCCGACGCCTCGCCGCGCTGCCGCAGGCGGTGGCCACCGCGCTCGGGCCGCGCATCCTGCGGGCCGACACCGCCGCCGTCGCCGCTCTCACCCTCTGGCAGCTCCGCCACGGCGACTGGAACCAGGGCCAGGACCAGGATCGAGATCGGGGATGATCCGCCCGGCAACGCCCGAGGACCGCCCGACGATCGCCGCGCTGATCGCGCGCGCGCCGCAGCACGCGATGTTCATGGCCGTGGAACATGCGCGCGGCCGGGGCGGTTTCTGGCTCAGCGGCGACCCGCCCTCCGGGGTCGTGCAGCTGTCCTCGCAGGATTTCTTCCTCACCCTCGCCCCCGGGCTGAGCGACGACGACTGGGCCACCCTGCGCCACCGCCTCCGCGGCCGGCCCTGCCATGGCGTGAACGGCCGGCCCGACTGCGTCGCGCCCGCCCTCGCGGGGCTCGGGATCGACCGCCATCCCGCCACGCTGGACCGGGTCGAGCCGCTCTTCACCCTCGACCTCTCGACCCTGGTGCTGCCCGAGGGGACGAGCACGCTGCGGCCGCTCACCGGCGACGACCTGCCCGCCCTCGTGCCCTGGCGTGCGGCCTATCTGAACGAGACCATGGCCGACATCCTGGGCGATCGCGCGGCGCGCGCGGCCGAGGGTCAGCTGCGCCGCCTGATCGCCGAGGACAATGCCCGCGTGCTCGAGGAGGACGGCGTCCCGGTCGCGATCTGCGCCTTCAACGCGGTGCTGCCCGACCGGGTGCAGGTCGGCGGCGTCTACACACCGCCCGCGCTGCGTGGCCGCGGCCATGCCCGCCGCGCCGTCGCGCTGCACCTTGCCGAGGCCCGCGACCGCGGCACCACCTCCGCCGTGCTCTTCGCGGCCTCCGCCCGCGCGGCCCATGCCTATGGCGCGATCGGCTTTCGGCCCGCGGGCGACTACCGGCTGGTGTTCCATGCCGACCCGGTTCTTCTGGGGAGCTGAGATGGCATTTCTCCGCCCCGAGGCCACCGCCCTCCTGCATCGCTGGCGCGAAGCCATCGCCGCCGCAGCAATCGCCGCGGGTGGCGTCTGGATCGTCTTCTGGGGCGGCTATTTCTTTGCCGCCCTCGGCGCGGCGATCGCGCTGACGGGTGCGGGGCTCGGCCTGATCGCCCGACGCCGGATGCGGTTCGCCCGGGGCACGGGCGCGCCGGGGCTGGTCGAGGTCGTGGAGGGCCAGATCGGCTATTTCGGCCCCCACGGCGGCGGCTACGTCGCGCTGGCCGACCTTGACGAGCTTGCCCTCGTCAGCCGCGGCAGCGGGCGCGCCTGGCGCCTGGCGCAGGGCGACGGCACCCTCCTTGCCATCCCGGTGGACGCCGCCGGTGCCGAGGCGCTGTTCGACGCCTTCGCCGGGCTGCCCGGCCTGGAGACCCCGGCGCTGATCGCCGCCCTCGACGGACCCGAGCTTGCCGCACGCATCGTCTGGCGCCGCAGGCTGGCGCGGCGGATGCTGCACTGATCCCAGAGGCCCCTCGTCCGTGGGGTTTCACACCCCCGCACCCGCCGCATCCGCTGGGGGGCATACCCCCCGCACCCCCGTGGAGTATTTGCACCAAGATGAAGGGACGGGAGGCTCCCTTTTCTTTGCCGCACGAATATCCGGCAGGTCTGGGTGCGGCCGGGGGGCGGCGGGGGCGGTCTCCTCACCTTGCGCGGTCATTTCCCGAGCGCCCTTGACTTGACCACATGGTCGCTTCAAGTCCTGCACGGACACGCCAACGATCGGAGCCTTGCATGTCCATTCCTCAATCCGGCGGCGGGCCGATCGAACGGTTCGAGCAACTGGCCGAATACATGGAGGCCGGCTGCAAGCCCAAGGCCGACTGGCGGATCGGCACCGAGCACGAGAAGTTCGGCTATATCGAGGGCAGCCACCTGCCGCTGCCCTATGACGGCCCCGCCTCGATCCGCGCCATGCTGGAAGGGCTGCGCGACGGCTATGGCTGGGATCCGGTCGAGGAAGGCGGTCACCTGATCGGCCTGACCAAGGATGGCGCCAATGTCAGCCTCGAACCCGGCGGCGCGCTGGAGCTGTCGGGGGCGCCGCTCGAGACCATTCACCAGACCTGCGACGAGGTGAACGAGCATCTGCGCGAGGTGAAGGCCGTTTCCGACCGGATCGGCGCGGGCTTCATCGGCCTTGGCGCCGCGCCCGAGTGGATGCACGACCAGATGCCGCTGATGCCCAAGGGCCGCTACCGCCTGATGGATCGCTACATGCAGGAGGTCGGCACCACCGGCACCACGATGATGCGGCGCACCTGCACGGTGCAGGTAAACCTCGACTTCGGGTCCGAGACCGATTTTGTCCAGAAGCTGCGCGTGGCGCTGGCGTTGCAGCCGGTCGCCACCGCGCTGTTCGCCAACTCGCCCTTCTTCGAGGGCAAGCCGAACGGGATGAAGAGCTACCGCTCCTACGTCTGGCGCCACCTCGATGCGGCCCGCACCGGCATGCTGCCCTTCGTGTTCGAGGAGGGCATGGGGTTCCAGCGGTACGTCGACTACATCCTCGATGTGCCGATGTATTTCGTCTACCGCGATGGCAAGTACATCGACGCGCTCGGCCAGTCGTTCCGCGACTTCCTGAAGGGCGAGCTGCCGGCGCTGCCGGGCGAGAAACCCACGCTGTCCGACTGGGCCGACCACATGACCACCGCCTTCCCCGAGGCGCGCGCGAAGAAGTTCATCGAGATGCGCGGCGCCGACGGCGGCCCGTGGCGCCGCCTCTGCGCGCTACCCGCCTTCTGGGTGGGGCTGATGTACGATCAGGGCGCACTCGACGCCGCCTGGGACCTCGTGAAGGGCTGGAGCGCCGAACAGCGCGAGGCACTGCGGATCGCCGCCTCCAAGGACGGGTTGCAGGCCAAGGTCGAAGGGATCGAGATGCTCGACCTCGCGCGCGAGGCGGTGGCGATCTCGGAGGGCGGGCTGAAGGCCCGCGCCATGCCCGGCGCGAACGGGCTGATCCCGGACGAGACACATTTCCTCGACGCGCTGAAGGAAAGCGTGGAAAGCGGTCAGACCCCGGCGGACGAGCTTCTGGCCCATTACCATGGCGACTGGAACGGCGACCTGAGCCGGATCTACGACGCCTACAGCTACTGACGTGACCTGACCGGAGGGGGCTTCAGCCCACCTCCGTCGCCGTCCCCGGTGCAGGGCCGAAGCGGTTCGGCGCGGGCGTGCCGCGGCTGGCAAGGAAGACGAGCAGCACGATCGGGCCGATCAGCGGGATCAGGAGGATCCAGTACCACCAGCCGCTACGGTCGGTATCGTGCAGCCGCCGCACCAGCACCGACAGCGCGGGCAGGCATGTCAGCAGGCCGAACAGCCCCGACAGGATCGGCGTGTCGGTCTCGGCGACGAAGCCGCCGGGCCCGGTTTCCACCGTCCCGGTCAGCGCGATGTCGATCGCGCCAAGCACCGCCAGGCCCAACCAGACGAAAAGCGCGAAATACCAGAATTCCGGCCGAGACGCCCGCCCCGAGAACGTGACGTAGGCCGCGAAGCACCGGCGAATGGCGGCGATCGGTCCCATGGATCGTATCCTCCCCTTCCGGCGCCGCCCCGGGTCGCGGGTGTGGTGCGTGGGTGTGGCGCGCCTAACCCTTCTTGGCGCCGATCTTCGTCTCGGTCCCGGCGCGCAGGCGGGTGATGTTCTGCCAGTGGCGCAGGTAGATCAGGATGGTGAACAGCACCATCAGCAAGAGCAACCCGCCCTGCCCGAGAAGCAGGATCCACAGCGACGACAGCGCCGCCGCGGCCAGGGCGGCCAGCGAAGAGTAGCGGGTAATCACCGCGACGACCAGCCAGGTCGCACAGCAGGCCAGCCCCAGCGGAAAGGACAGCGCCAGCAGCGTGCCGAGGAAGGTCGCCACCCCCTTGCCGCCGCGGAACCGCAGGTAGACCGGGTAGATGTGGCCGAGAAAGGCGAAGAACCCCGCCACCTGCGCGGCATCCACCATGTAGGGCATCTGCCCCGGCTGCCGGAACAGCGCCCAGGCCAGACCCACCGCGATGGCGCCCTTGCCGGCATCGAGGATCAGCGTGAGGAAGGCGGCCAGCTTGTTGCCGGTGCGCAGGACGTTGGTCGCCCCGATGTTGCCCGAGCCGATGGCGCGCAGGTCGCCCAGCCCGAAGATCCGCGCCATGACGATGCCGAAGGGCACGGCGCCCAACAGGTAGGCCAGCACCGCCACGACGGCGAGCAGCGGAAAGGAATGGATGATATGCGGCACTTCAGCCCCCCGCCTGCGCAACCGTGTCGGCGGCATAAACCCTTTGCCCGCCGACGAAAGTAGCCAGCACCTTACCCTGCATCCGGGCCCCGTCAAAGGGCGTGTTCTTGGATTTCGACCGGAGCATGGTGAAACGGTCGAGGACGAAGGGCGCGTCCGGATCGAACAGGATCACGTCGGCGGGCGCGCCCTGCTCCATCCGGCCCTGCGGCAGGCCCAGCCGCCTGGCCGGGTTCAGCGCCATCGCCCGGAACAGCTGCGGCAGCGTCAGCGTGCCGTCATGAACGAGGCGCAGCGCGGCGGGAAGGAACGTCTCCAGCGCGACGGCGCCGGCGGCGGCCTCCTCGTAGGGCAGGCGCTTCGATTCCTCGTCCTGCGGCGTGTGCATCGAACACAGGATGTCGATCACCCCCGAGGCCAGCGCCTGCGCCACCGCGATCCGGTCGTCCTCGGGGCGGAGCGGCGGGGTCAGCTTGAAGAAGGTGCGGTAATCGCCCACGTCGAATTCGTTCAGCGTGACGTGATGGACCGAAACCCCGGCAGTGACGTCGAGGCCGTTCGCCTTGGCCCGCTCCAGCGCCGGCAGGGTGCGGGCG
This sequence comes from Acidimangrovimonas sediminis, assembly GCF_002871005.1. Taxonomy (GTDB): domain Bacteria; phylum Pseudomonadota; class Alphaproteobacteria; order Rhodobacterales; family Rhodobacteraceae; genus Acidimangrovimonas; species Acidimangrovimonas sediminis. The sequence continues at coordinate 62,874 of NZ_PHSN01000020.1, read as the reverse complement.
CACGTGATCTGGTCGGCGTGGTAGCGCGCGCCCGTCATCTCGACCAGCGCCATGTCGCGGTCGAAGGCCATCCGCTCGGCCATGGGCGAGACGCCCGGCAGCCCGCGGAGCGAGGCGAACTTTCCGTTCGTCACCGCGGCACCCTTCGACAGGCCCGGATCCTGCGGGTGGCCGATCACCAGCGCGCCCAGGCTGCGCGCATAGCTAAGCGCCCGGGACAGCACCTTGTTGTCGGTCACGACATGGTCGCAATCGGTGAAGGCCACCGCGCCGGCATCCATCAGGAACCCGATCTCGGTCATCTCGCGCCCCTCGCGCCCCTTGGTCAGGGCCGCCATGTGGCGGATGCGCACGGGGCTGGCCTCGGCCGCGCGGCGGGTGACGAATTCCAGCGTCTCGGGATTGTCGATCGCAGGCAGCGTGTCGGGGCGCGCGATGATCGTGGTCACGCCGCCCGCCGCCGCCGCGAGACCGGCGGAGCGGAAGCTTTCCTTGTGCCGCTCGCCGGGTTCGCAGACCTTGGCGCCGAGATCGACGATCCCGGGGGCCACGCATTTGCCACGGCAGTCGATCACCTCGGCACCCTTCGGCGGGCCCATGTCGCCGATCGCCGCGATCACGCCGCCGTCGAGCACGATGTTGCCGTGGGTTTCGGTGCCAGCCGCCGGATCGACGATGCGGGCGTCAGAAAGATACAGGGTCATCCGTGCAAGCTCATCACAAGAAGGGCCAGGGCGATGCCGACGACGGCGATCGCGGCGACGATGGCGAAGGCCAAGCGCCGCTGCGCGGGGGTGGTCGCCGGGCCGGCGGCGCCCTCCTCCTCCGGCGGGGCGGCATCGGTCAGCTGCACCGGCTGGACGGCGCCGGGGGCGGCGCCATGGACGGCCCCGTGTGCCGAGGCATCGGGCAGGGCCTCGAAATGGACCGGGGGCAGATCCTCGGCCCAGGTGCCGATCCAGCGCAGCGGCGCGCGCGGCGCGATGGTCTGGGCATGGCCCCCGAAGGCGCCGGAGGTGACCACGACCAGCGGCCCGGTCAGCGCGTCGAGCCGGCCGCGGTCCTCCGCGAGGGCCGCCTCGGGGATGCCCGCCCCCTGCACAAGGTAGGCGGCAAGGCCGATCTCGGCCACGTCGCGGGCGTCGAACACCTCGACATAAGCAGGGTCCAGCGTCTCGGCGCCGAGAGCGCCGCGCACAGTCGCGGCGTCCTCCTCGGCCGCGGCCTTCGCGACCGCGTCGGGCGGCAGGTCGAGCGCGAAGAGGCGCACCACGCCACGCTCTCCGGTCGGGATCTGCATCGTGTCGCTCACACCATCACCCCCGCGGCTTCCGCCCCCCGCGCAGCCTTGAGATTGCGCGCGAGCAGGTCCATCGCGGCCATCCTGACGGCCACCCCCATCTCGACCTGGTCCTGGATCACCGAGCGGTTGATGTCGTCGGCCAGCGTGCCGTCGATCTCGACCCCGCGGTTCATCGGGCCGGGGTGCATGACGATCGCATCATCCTTGGCATAGCCGAGCTTTTCGGCATCCAGCCCGAAGCGGTAGAAATATTCGCGCTCGGACGGGATGAAGCCGCCATCCATCCGCTCCTTCTGAAGGCGCAGCATCATCACGACGTCGGCACCCTCGAGCCCCGCCTTCATGTCGTCGTAGACTTCGCAGCCCAGCTCGGCCACGCCCGGGGGCATCAGCGTCGGCGGCCCGATCAGCCGCACCCGGTTCTCCATCTTGCCCAACAGGATCAGGTTCGACCGCGCCACCCGGCTGTGGGCGATGTCGCCGCAGATCGCGACCGTCAGGCGATGCAGCCGCCCCTTGGCCCGGCGGATGGTCAGCGCATCGAGAAGCGCCTGCGTCGGGTGTTCGTGCCTGCCGTCGCCGGCGTTCAGGACGGCGCAGTTCACCTTCTGCGCCAGCAGATCCACCGCGCCCGAATTCTGGTGCCGCACCACCAGCAGGTCGGGATGCATCGCGTTCAGCGTCAGCGCCGTGTCGATCAGCGTCTCGCCCTTCTTCACGCTCGACTGCGACATCGCCATGTTCATCACGTCGGCGCCAAGGCGCTTGCCCGCCAGCTCGAAACTCGCCTGCGTGCGGGTCGAGTTCTCGAAGAACATGTTGATCTGGGTCATGCCCGCCAGCACATCGGTCTTCTTGATCGTGCGGCGGTTGAGGTCGACGTAGGTCTCGGCCAGGTCGAGGAGGGTGCGAATCTCCTCCGGCGCGAGATGTTCGATGCCGAGAAGATGGCGCGCGCGGAACGTCATGGGGCCTCCGGTCCGGTTCGCCCGGTTATAGGAAGCGCGGCCGGAAGGGACAAGGGGCCGGAAGGCACGAGGGGCCAGACGAGGGGACCGGAGACGAGAGGACCGGAGACGAGGCGCCCCATGGGGTGCGTTTCGACGCACCCGGCAACGCCACGCTCCGCAGCCGCGCCGAATCCGGTTCCCCCCCGCGGGGGAATCGCCTAGCTTCCGGCCATGGATCTCGGCCCCGACATCGACGCAGCGAGCGACCTCGATTTCGACACCGCCCTCGCCATGCTGGCGTGGCAGGTGGAGCTTGGCGCCGACGAGACGCTCTCGGAAACCCCGGTCAACCGCTACGAGGCCGCCCGCGCCGAGGAAGCGCGTGCCGGGGAAGCCCGCGCCGGGGAGCCCCGCGCCACGGCCCCGCGTACGGGGCAGGCGCCCGAACCGATGCCGATGGCGCCGCCGCAGAACGACGGCCCCGACCCGGTCGCCGCCGCGCGCGAGGCCGCCCGGGCCGCCACCGACCTCCCCGCGCTGGCCGAGGCGATCGCGGCCTTCGACCTCTGCGATCTGAAGAAGGGTGCGAAGAACACCGTCTTCGCCGACGGCAACCCCGCCGCGCGGGTCATGATCCTGGGCGAAGCGCCGGGCCGCGACGAGGACATGCAGGGAAAGCCCTTCGTCGGGCGCGCCGGGAAACTCCTCGACCGGATGCTGGGGGCGATCGGCCTCTCGCGTTCCGGTCCAGATGCGGAAAACGCCGTCTACATCTCGAATATCCTGCCCTGGCGCCCGCCGCACAACCGCGACCCCGAGGCGGCCGAGATCGCCATGATGATGCCCTTCGTCGCCCGCCACGTCGAGCTTGCCGCGCCCGAGGTGCTTGTCCTGATGGGGAACACGCCCTGCGCGGCCGTGCTGGGCCGACGCGGCATCACACGGATGCGCGGCAAGTGGACCGAGGCGCCCGAGCTGCCGCTGCCGGGCCTGCCGGTGCTGCCAATGTTCCACCCCGCCTACCTCCTGCGCAACCCCGCCGCCAAGCGCGAGGCCTGGGCCGATCTTCTGTCGCTGCAGGCCCGGCTGAAAGGACAGACATGAGCCGCATCGACGACAGCCGCGATTTCGTCCCCGTCCGGATCGCCGTCCTGACCGTGTCCGACACCCGGACCGCAGCCGAGGACCGTTCCGGCGACACCCTGGTCGCCCGCCTGACCGAGGCAGGCCATTCCCTGGTCGCCCGCGCGATCCTGCCAGACGAACGCACGCGGATCGCCGAACAGCTGCGTGCCTGGGTGGCCGATCCCGGCATCGACGTGGTGATCTCGACCGGCGGCACCGGGCTGACCGGGCGCGACGTGACGGTCGAGGCGCACCGTGACGTCTACGAGAAGGAGATCGAGGCCTTCGCCACGGTCTTCACGATGGTGTCCATGCAGAAGATCGGCACATCGGCGGTGCAGTCGCGCGCGACCGGCGGCGTCGCGGGGGGCACCTACCTCTTCGCGCTGCCGGGCAGCCCGGGGGCTTGCAAGGACGCCTGGGACGAGATCCTGAAGTTCCAGCTCGACTACCGCCACCGGCCCTGCAACTTCGTCGAGATCCTGCCCCGGCTCGACGAACACCTGCGCCGCAAGTAGCGCCGGACCGTGGCGGGCGGGGGGCTTCGGAGGGGGCTCTTCATGGCCTACGACGCTCATCGAAGCCCCGACCCGAACACTACCTGTCGGCCCCACCTCGCAGCCCCGAAGGGCACGCGAAGAGGCCCCCTGTCAGCCCGCGCAGCCGTGCAACTCCACCGCCCTGCCCTGCCCCAGCACCGTGATCGTCAGTTGCGACCGGTCCAGCGCGAAGGATTTCGACGGCGGAACGATATCGGCCACCGCGGTCAGCGTATCCCCCTGGCGCGTCGTCTTTGCCTCCGACACCCAGATCGCGGGGTCGGGCAGCTCGACCACCGTCAGCTCCTTGCCCGGCAGCGGCGGCATCCGCAGCCGCGCGGTCAGCGCCAGCCCGTCGGCGGAGGGCGCCACCGTGCAGCTCACATCTTTCACCCCCGCCTTCGCCGCGCTTTCCGGGCCGTCGGTCAGGGCGCCGCGGATCGCGCCGCCCTTTTTCCCCGGCCCGGACAGATCGGCCCTGAGGGACAGCGAGGCGGGCAGGCAGATGTCCTTGCACACGCCGATGTCGATCTGCGCCTCCAGCGCGATCGGTTTGCCCGCCGCCTTCGGCGTAAGCTCGATCGGCAGCACCAGCCCGCCCTCGTACCCGATCGAGCGCAGGCCGCCGAGATCGAACGTCCTGGGCACCGGCCAGTGAATCGCCACCGCCTTGAGGTTGGTGCTTTTCGACCAGTCGAAGGAGGGCGGGATCCCGGCATCTCCCGGCGCGCGCCAGTAGGTGTGCCACCCCGGCGCCAGCGTCAGTTTCAGCGCCGCCATGCGGTGCCCATCGTTCATGCGCCAACCCGGCAAGACCTCGGCATGAACGATCTGCGCAACATCGGGCTGCCCCGAGGCGGACGCCGGCAGCGCGGAAACCCCGATCAGCGCGGCGGGCGCCAGGAAAAGCGAGGCCGCAAGCGCCAGGACTTGGCGACCTGCCCCCCCCGGCGCGCCGAAGCGGGCGCGCAGCCTCGCGGCGCGCGGCACATGGCGGGGATCTGGGCGGCCAGATTGACGGCGGCCAGATTGACGGCGGCCAGGATTTGCGAGGGGGGCATGAATGCGTGTCATCCGTGCGATCCTAGTCGACCGCGCGGCGGCGGGAAATCACTTTCGGGGGAATCACTTTCGGGGGAAACCCGCGCCTCCCGTCGCCCGGGGCCACCGGCGACCTTGCACATGTGCGCCGCGCACCCCATCCTTGAGGGATGATGACCGATGCACCCCCGCCCATGAACCTGACCGGGACGTTGCTGATCGCCATGCCCGGCATGGGCGATCCCCGCTTCGAACACAGCGTCATCTTCGTCTGCGAACATTCCGACCGCGGCGCGATGGGGCTGATCGTCAACAAGCCCGTGCCCGACCTGCCCTTCGCCCGGCTTCTGGAACAGCTGGAGATCGAGGTCGGCCCCGGCGCGCGCGGCATCCGCGTGCATTTCGGTGGCCCGGTCGAGAACGGCCGCGGCTTCGTGCTGCATTCGCCCGATTACAACAGCGCCCTCGGCACCCAGGAGGTGGGCGACGAATTCGCCATGACCGCGACGCTCGACGTGCTCGAGGATATCTCGGCCGGGCGTGGGCCGGCCCGGGCACTGCTGGCGCTCGGCTACGCGGGCTGGGGGCCGGGACAGATCGAGGAGGAGATCCTCCAGAACGGCTGGATCACCGCCGACGCCAGCGCCGAGATCGTGTTCTCGGGCGACAATGCCACGAAATGGGAACGCGCGCTCAAGACCCTCGGGATCGACGCCATCACCCTGTCCTCGACCGCCGGCCGCGCCTGACCCGCGCGAAACGGGCCGCCACGGCGCGGGCCGCGCTACCGACCGCACGCCGACCCACTCTCCCGTTCTGCCGCAGCTAGAGCACCCGCAGCTCCCCCTCGAGCCAGGGCAGCCGGCCCAGTGCCGGGGTCACGATCAGTTCCTGCAGAAGGCCGCGCAGCCGGTCGGCCACCTCGCCGGGCATCGACTTCAGCACCCCCTTGCGCGCGCTGAGCAGGATCCGGCGCGAGAGCGGCGCGAAGGGCAGCGGCAGCACGTCGGCCCGGTCGCGGAACCGCGCCGCGTGCAGGTAGCCCAGCGGCGTGAGGATGGTCCACCCAAGCCCCTCCGACACCATCGCCATGATCGCGTGATAGCTGTCCATCTCGAACCGGTGGTCCAGCCGGATCTCCTCGCGCATCAGATGCGCCGCAATCTGCCGGCCCATGGCATGGCGCGAGGAATAGACGATCAGAGGCAACGCTTCGAGCTGGGCCAGCACGTCGCCACCGGGGTCGACAACGCCCTGCGGCACCGCCGCGACGAAGGGTTCCTGCAACAGCGGGTGCACCTCCATCCAATCCGCCACCGGCCCCATCTCGGCGGCCACCACCACGTCCAGCGCGCGGCTGTCGAGCTGGTCGAGCAGGCGGTGACTCGGCCCGGTCTCGAGCAGGAACTGGCAGCCCTTCAGCTGCTCGGCCATGGCTGCCAGCAGGCGCGGCGTCACGTCGGCGTCGAAATCCTCGATCATGCCGAGGCGGAAACGGGTAAGGCCGGCCAGATCGCCCGAGGCGAGCTCTGCCCGCGCCTCGGCTACCTCGATCGCGATGGTCCTGGCCCGGCGCCGGAACAGCTCACCCGCCGGGGTCAGGCGCAGCGGCCGGGCCGAACGGTCGAAGAGATCGGCACCCAGGGCCGATTCGAGCGCGGAAAGCTGCTGGCTGACCCCCGAGACCGAGGCCCCAAGCCGGCGCGCAGCAGCCGAGACCGTGCCCTCCTCCGCGGTGACGAGGAAGACCTCGATTGCCCAGAGCGTCAGCCGCCCCTGTGCTTCGACCATGCCGGGGCTCCTCCGTCCGATACCCGGGCCGCAGGCTATCCCGGATGCCGCAGGTGCACAATTGCGCTGAGGGCATCGCGGCTGCGGAGCCTGCCCCCTAGCCCCCGCTCTGGCGACAGTCCTGATGCAGGGGGCGGGCCGGCGTGGGCGCTGCCCCCCTGGGCCTCGTCTTCGAGCGGGAGCCGCGCCGGCGCGGACCACGATTGTTTCACCGCCCTCACGCGCGCGCGAGCTTTCCGCGCGCCGATTGCGCCCGCTCGGGCGCCCGGATAGCTTGGCGCCCAAACAGACACAGGAAAGGACGGACCATGCGGGACGACTCGCCCAATTCTTGGGAATCACGCGCCGACAGCTTCTCGCTCTACGGCTTCACTGACCTGCCCTCGATCCATGAACGCGGGGCCGTCGTGGTGACCCACGGCAAGGGTCCCTACATCTACGACGTTCACGGCAAGGAATACTTCGACGCGAATTCGGGCCTGTGGAACATGGTCGCGGGATTCGATCACCCCGGCCTGACCGAGGCCGCCAAGGCCCAGTACGACAAGTTTCCCGGCTATCACGCCTTCTTCGGCCGGATGTCGGACCAGACCGTGATGCTGTCGGAAAAGCTGGTCGAGGTTTCGCCCTACGACCGCGGGCGGGTGTTCTACACCAACTCGGGATCCGAGGCGAACGACACGCTGGTGAAGATCCTGTGGATGCTGAACCACGTCGAGGGCAACCCGCAGCGCCGCAAGATCATCACCCGCGTGAACGGCTACCACGGTGTCACCGCGGTCTCTGCCTCGATGACGGCGAAGCCCTACAACTCGGTCTTCGGCCTTCCGCTGCCCGGCTTCATCCACGTCGGGTGCCCGCATTACTGGCGCTTCGGCAAGCCGGGCGAGACCGAAGAACAGTTCACCGAGCGCATGGCGAAGGAACTGGAGGCCACGATCATCACCGAGGGCCCCGACACCATCGCCGCCTTCGTCGCCGAACCGGTGATGGGCGCGGGCGGGGTGATCCCGCCGTCCAAGGGCTATTTCCAGGCGGTCGAGAAGGTGCTGAAACGCTACGGCATCCCGCTGGTGGCGGACGAGGTGATCTGCGGTTTCGGGCGCACCGGCAATACCTGGGGCTGCCAGACCTACGACTTCGTGCCCGACGCGATCATCTCGTCGAAGAACATCACCGCGGGCTTCTTCCCGATGGGCGCGATCATCCTCGGGCCGGAGCTGTCGGATCGGGTTCAAGCCGCCAGCGAGGCGATCGAGGAGTTTCCGCACGGCTTCACCGCCTCGGGCCACCCGGTCGGCTGCGCCGTGGCGCTGAAAGCGATCGACGTGATCATGAACGAGGGGCTGGCGGACAACGTGAACACGCTGACGCCGCTGTTCGAAGAGGGCATGAAGCGCCTGGCCGAGAACAAGAACATCGGCGAATGGCGCGGCAAGGGCCTGATGGGGGCGCTGGAGGCGGTGCAGGACAAGGACACCAAGACGCCGTTCGACGGCAAGCTGTCCGTGTCGGAACGCATCGCCAATACCTGCACCGACATGGGCCTGATCTGCCGTCCGCTGGGGCAGGCGATCGTGCTCTGCCCGCCGTTCATCACGACGCCCGCGCAGCTGGATGAGATGTTCGGCAAGCTGGAAAAGGCGCTGACCAAGGTGTTTGCCGAGGTCGCCTGACGCCGCTTCAGCATCTCCGGCCCCGCATCGTCGGGGCCGGGGCCACCCCGGGACCGCGTCGATCGATGCCGTGGCAGTGGGGGCCGCGCTCCCCGCCTGGCGCCTCACCTGCCCCCTCACCCGGCCCTTCCCGTCGAAACAGCAGCCGCTCCCGCTCCGGCAAGGTCCGCTCGACTGTGAACCCCGCCTTTTCGAGCACGCGCCGTGACGCCGCGTTTGTCGGATGCGCCATGGCCCAAACCTCCGGCAGCGAAAGCACGTCATCCGCCACCCGCAGGGCGCAGGCGACCAGTTTGGACGCGTAGCCCTTTCCCCAGCCCGCCGGATGAAAGTAGTAGCCGACCTCGAACCCCCAGCCCGGGTCGAACGGGTCTTGGTACAGGCCACCCCACCCGATGATTCTCGGGCCGTCCCCGCCGCCTGGGTTGCCGGCCCGCACGACCCAGGGGCCGCACCCGTCCCTGCGGCGAAACCATTCATGCACCATCACGCTGCGCCGGCAGGCCCGCAGGTCGGCATCCGCATGGGTAAGGGACATCGCAGCCTGATCACCGAGGAAGCTGAAAAGGTCTGGAATATCCGCAAGCCGCGGCGGGCGCAGATCCAGCCGGGCCGTCTTCACCCGACCACCTGCATGGCGCGGCCCTGTCTGCCCTGCCTTGACGGGCGCATCACCTGAGCCCGGATCCGCGGTGGACGCCGCGCGACCGGGAAACGGGGCCGAAGAGGAGCCCCGTCCCGGCTCAAAGCTTCGAGAGTTTCGACTGCAGGTCGGCGAGTTGTTTCTTGATCTGGCGTAGTTCGGCGTCCTTGTCGCCCGCGCCGGCGGCGTCGCTCTCGGCCTCGGGCTGGGTGCCCTTGGCCTGCGCCCAGCCGCCCATCATCGACTTGAGGAACGCCTCCTGCTGGCGCTGCATCGCCTCGAACCCGGGCACGCTGGCCATCGGGTTCGGCATCGTCCCCAGGTTCTCCAGCATCTTCGACTGCCCCTCGCGCAGCATCTCGAACGACGCCGCCAGGAATTGCGGCACCACGCTTTGCGCATTCGTGGTGTAGCTTCGCACGAGGTCGGTCAGCACGGTGATCGGCAGCACGCTTTCGCCCTTGCTCTCGTGCTCGGCGATGATCTGAAGAAGGTACTGGCGGGTCAGGTCGTCGCCGGACTTCAGGTCGACGATCTGCACCTCGCGCCCGGCGCGGATGAACTTGGCGATGTCGTCCAGCGTGACGTAGTCGCTCGTCTCGGTGTTGTAGAGCCGGCGGCTCGCGTATCGCTTGATCAGAAGCGGCTTTTCCGTATCTGCCATCTTCATCCCCTCCCCGGGACTGTGCACTGGCAGAAAAGCCTAGGGCAGCGCAGAAAAAAAGGAAAGGATTTCCGCGGCCTCGTTTGCAGACGCAGCAATCGCGCCCCTTGCCATCCCCCCGCTGCCCCCCCCGCCGACCCCCACGGAACCGCACCGCCGCGTAACGTCGCGACTCCACCTGCACGGACTAACGGACCGCAGGTTCCACAGCTGCGGGCCCCCGCTTCGGCGCGATTGGGTCACATGAAAAAGGGCGGACCACACGGGCCCGCCCTTCGGCGTCTCGTATACCGGGGGAGGAGGTCCGGCACGAGGCGCTTCGCATCCCTTGGGGGGATTATTTCGCCGCGGTGGCGGCTTTCTTGGCAGCGGTCGACATGTCGGTCGTCGCCTTCTTGACGGCGGCCGAGGTCTCTTCCTGCATGTCCTTGCCCGCAGCGAGCATCAGCTCGACGGTTTCCATCTGCACTTTCTTCGCCACTTCGGCGAAGGCCGCCATGTTCTCGGCGGCCATCTCGGCCTGCGACGAAGCGAATTCGGTCATCGCCTTGGTGTATTCCGCCGGCTCGGTCTTGGCCTTCGACATGTCGGCGATCTTGCCCAGCGTGTCCTTGGTCCACTTGTTCGAGATCTCGACCGACTTCTCGGCCGCCTCGAGGTTGACCTTCGCCATCTTCTCGCCGAACGCGGCGGTCGATTTGAAGGCGTCCTGGAACGCGCTGGTGTCGACCGGGAAAGCGGCCATCATGTCCTGCATGACTTTGGTGAAATCTTGAGTCTTCGCCATAACAACAACTCCTTGGGTTCGCGTGTCACTTCGCGGGCGGCCACGGTCTGGCCGCATCTGCGGTCCCGCGTTTCGTCCTGGCAATCAAGATAGATGCTGCAGTGCAGCATTTCAAGTGACATTGCTGCGACGCAGCAGCAAATGGCTGACGCAAGGTAAATTATTCGGCGGCACGGGCACTTGGCTGAGAGACGACATAGGTGCCCGGCGCGGGGGCGAGCACCTCTCCCCCCGAATCGCCCGGAACGCGAGCCGCCACCATCGGGCCCGACATCGTCGCCAGCCAGTCGCGCCAGCGTGGCCACCAGCTGCCCTGGTGGAACGCCGCCGCCTCCTTCCACGCCTCTGGCGTTCCGGCGGGCGTCTCGCCGACCCAATGGCCGTACTTGCCCTTGGACGGCGGGTTGACGATCCCTGCGATATGGCCCGACTGCGCCAGAATGAAGGTCTTGTCCTTCGCCCCCATCTGCTTGATGCCGTTGAAGCTCGACCGCCAGGCGGCGATGTGGTCGGTCTCGCACGCGATGGCGCAGAGCGGCACGTTGACGTCGGAAATCCGGACCGTCTCGCCCAACACCTCGAAGCCCTTCGCCGCGAAGGCGTCCTGCTGGCACAGGCGGCGCAGGTACTCCACCGCCATCTTGCCCGGCAAGTTGGTCGAGTCGCCGTTCCAGTAGAGCAGGTCGAAGGCGGGGGGGGCCTCGCCCATCATGTAGCTCTTGATCGCGGGCTGGTAGATCAGGTCGTTCGAGCGCAGGAACGAGAAGGTGCGTGACATGTAGAAGGCGGGCAGCATCCCGGCATGGCCGACCTCGGCCTCGATCCCGTCGACGAAATCATCGGCCAGGAACACCCCGACCTCGCCCTGGTCCGAGAAATCGGTGAGCGTGGTGAAGAAGGTCGCGGCCTTCACCGGGTTCCTGCCGCGCTTGGCCAGGTAGGCCAGGGTCAGCGCCAGCGTGGTGCCGCCGATGCAATAGCCAATGGCGTTGAGCTTCTTCTCGCCGGTGATCTTCTGCACTGCGTCGAAGGCGGCGAGGTAGCCCTCCTCGATATACTGGTCGAGACCCACGTCGACATAGCTGGGATCGGGGTTCACCCAGCTGGCGATGAAGACGGTGAAGCCCTGTTCCGTCAGCCACTTGATGAAGCTGTTCTGCGGCTTCAGGTCGAGGATGTAGTACTTGTTGATCCAGGGCGGGAAGATCACCAGCGGGGTCTTGTGCACCTTCTCGGTCGCGGGCGCGTACTGGATCAGCTCCAGCATGCGGTTGCGGAAGACCACCGAGCCGGGCGTGGTGCCAAGGTTCTCGCCCACCTTGAACGCGTCGCGATCGGCCAGCGTGACCAGCAGGTCGCCCTTGTTCGACTCAAGGTCGCGCACCAGGTTCTCCAGCCCCTGCACCAGCGATTCGCCGTCCGTGGCGACGGCGCGTTCCAGCGCGTCGGGGTTGGTCCCGAGGAAATTCGTGGGCGACATCATGTCGAGGATCTGGCGTGTGAAATACTCGACCCGGGAGCGATCTTTCGGCGAAAGATCGTCGAGGTCATGCACCGCGCGCTCCACCGCCTCGGCGTTGAACATGTACTGCTGCTTGATGAAGTTGAACCACGGGTGGGTCTCCCACAGCGGGTTCTGGAACCGACGGTCGGCGGCGGTCAGGTCGGGCGGTGCGGTAAACTTGCCGTGCGCAAGCTGCTCCTGCGCCTCTACGTAATGTTTCAGCGTCTTGCCCCAGTAACCGACCTGCTGCTCGATGATCTTCGACGGGTTGTTCATCATCTCGGCCATGTAGGCCGCGGCCGCGCGCAGGAACAAATCCTGGCTCGGCCCCTGCAGAGCCGAGGGAATCTGCCGTTTCTGCGACAGCACGGTGGCCAGCCGTCGGGACAACTCGTCAACCTTGGAAAGATTGGCGTTCAGACGGTCCAGCCGGGTTTCTGCGGCTGCATCATCAGTTGTCATGTTAAGGTTTCCCCCCTATCTTCTCGTCCAATCATAGCGCCCGAGTCCCTTTGGGGAAAGGCGCCATGGCTCAACCCACCGGGAGGAGCAGCCTGGGAAAGGGACCGCGATGAAGAACCTCATGACCTACGACCTGATGGAGACCGCGCGCAACACGAACGAGTGGCTGGGCGCCTCGGCGCGCGCGCTGGCGGGCTACCCGATGTTCGGCATGGTGCCCTCTCCGCTGGTCAATCTCACCGCCGCCTGGGGCGCGGTGACCGAACGCGCCTTTTCGCGCATGGTGGCGAAACCCAGCTGGGGCATCCGCACCTTCACGGGCGAGGACGGCCGCGATCACCTGGTCTCGGTCGAGACCGTGCTCGACCGCCCGTTCGGCGACCTGATCCACTTCAAGGTGTCGGGCCGCAAGCCCTGCAAGCGCAAGATCCTGCTGGTCGCGCCGATGTCGGGCCACTACGCCACGCTCACCCGATCCACCGTGAAAAGCCTGATCGTCGACAACGAGGTCTACGTCACCGACTGGAAGAACGCCCGCGACATCCCGGTCTCGATGGGCAAGTTCGACGTCGAGGATTACACGCTCTACCTCGTGGAATTCATGCGCCACCTCGGCCCCGACACCAACGTCATCGCGATCTGCCAGCCGGCGCCGCTGACGCTGGCAGCCACCGCCTACCTCGCCGAGGAGGACCCCGAGGCGCAGCCGCGCACGCTGACGCTGATCGGCGGCCCGATCGACCCGGACGCCGCAGCGACCGAGGTGACGGATTTCGGCCGGCGGGTCACCATGGGCCAGCTGGAGCACATGGCGATCCAGCGGGTGGGGATGAAATACGCGGGCGTCGGCCGGCCGGTCTACCCCGGCCTTCTGCAGCTGACCTCGTTCATCTCGATGAATGCCGACCGCCACGGCAAGGCGTTCTTCGACCAGATCCTGCGTGAGGCGAAGGGCGATGCCTCGGACGGCGACGCCCACAACCGCTTCTACGACGAATACCTCGCCGTGATGGACATGACGGCGGAATTCTACCTCTCCACCGTCGAGCGGATCTTCAAGAACCGCGAGGTGGCGAAGAACGAGTTCACAGTGGCCGGCAAGCGCGTCGACATCGGCAAGATCACCCAGGTCGCGGTGAAGACGGTCGAGGGCGCGAATGACGACATCTCGGCCCCGGGCCAGTGCATCGCCGCGCTCGACCTCTGCACCGGGCTCCCGGACGAGAAGAAGGCCAGCCACCTCGAACCCGGTGCGGGCCATTACGGCATCTTCGCCGGCAAGTCCTGGCGCAACAACATCCGCCCGCTCGTGCTGAACTTCATCGACGCCAACGCCGACGCCCCGCGCCCCAAGGTGCGCGCCGTCACCTCCGCCGCCTCCGCCTGAACGGCCCGGGGGCCCGGGCGCGACGCACGGGGAGCAGGGAACCGGGAGCAGGGCACTGGGAACGGCGCGCCGTTCCTCAGCGTTGCGGGCCTCTCAGTGCGACCGACCCAAGTGCGCCGGGCCTCTCACCGCATAGGATCTCAGGCTCCGGACTTCGCAGCCTGTCGAACTTCTCAGCGTGCCGGTAGCGGCGCGCGCAGCCAGTCTTCGAGCACACCGGTGACGATCTCCGGCTGCTCCATCGTCGGCAGGTGGCCGCACAGGACGATCTCGACGCAGCGCGCCTGCGGCATCAGTTCCGCCATGAAGTGATGCCGCCGCGGCAACGTGGCGGGATCGTCGGCGCCGCAGATCACCAGCGCCGGAAGCGTCGCGCGCCGCAGCACCGCCTGCTGGTCGCCCCGGCGCTGCAACGCCCGGCTCTGGCGGACAAAGACCCCCTCGCCCAGCGTCAGCGCCATGTCGCGCAGCATGCCCAGGATCTCGGGCCGCGCATCGCCATCGGCAAGCCAGGCCTCGGGCACCTCCTCGCGCATCACCTCGGCCAGGCGCCCGGCCTGCGCGCCGACGATGCGCGGCTCGCGCGCCACCGACTGGGCCGAGGGGTCGGCCTGCGCCGAGAAGGCTATGAGGGCGATCCGGCTGATCCGCTCCGGCGCGCGGCGCAGCATCTCCAGCGCCACATTCGCCCCAAGCCCCTGCCCCGCCAGCGCGAAGCGCGCGGGCGACTGGTCGAGGGTCGCGACCGCCATCTCCTCGACCGTGGTGCCCGCAACCGGCGGCGCGACGGTGACCGCACGCTCGGCCGACAGGGCGATGGTCTGGTGCCAGACGGCCCGGGCGTCGCACATCATGCCGGGGATCAGCACAAGAGGTTCAGGCATCGTGGGGTCTTTCCGCGCGTCTGCTCGCGCCATGTCTACGATATTTCGGGACGTCGGGGGATGACATTCCGGTGGCCGCGCCCCCGTCACTTCCCCGGTAATCCGGCGCCTTCAGACCGCCGCCAGCACCTCTTCCACCGTCGCCTCGACCAGCGCGAGACACTCGGGGGTCGAGAACCGGTGATCGGCCCCCTTGACCAGCGTCAGCCGGATGTCCGCCCCCTCGGCATGGCCCAGAAGCCGCAGCGCCACCTCCTGCGGCACGTCGGCATCGGCAGTGCCCTGCAGGAACCGGACCGGAAACGCCAGCGGCAGGGGATCGCGCAGCACCAGCCGGTCGCGGCCCTCCTCGATCAGCCGCCGGGTGATGATGTAGGGGCCGTCGTCGTATTCCGACGGCAGCGCGACCCGGCCCGTCTCGGCCATTTCCTGCCGCTGGGCCTCGGAAAAGCCCGCCCACATGCTGTCCTCGGTGAAATCGGGCGCCGCGGCGATACCCACGAGGCCCGCCACCCGCGCGCCCGGTCGCCGCGTCATCAGGAGCGAGATCCACCCCCCCATCGAGGACCCGACAAGGACCTGCGGCCCCTCGGTCAGGGCCGAGATCGCCGCGGCCGCATCCTCGGCCCAGTCGCCGATGCACCCCTCGAGGAAATCCCCGGAAGACTGGCCATGGCCGGAATAGTCGAACCGCAGGAAGGCGCGGCCCGTGCGTTCGGCCCAACCCTGAAGGTGGACGGCCTTCGTGCCCTCCATGTCGGACTTGAAACCGCCGAGGAAGACGACACCCGGCCCCGTGCCCCCGGTCCGGTGATAGGCGATGCGCCGGCCCTGCGGCGTTTCCAGATACTGCGGTTCCAGATGCTGCGGCTCTGCCATGTCCTGCCCTCCGTTTCGTCCTGCCTAGCGCGGCGGGGCGGCGAATGAAAGGCGGCGGAGCGGAGGGGGCCGGTGCCATGTATCGGGCCGGTCGAGGGGCCCGGGATGTGGTTTGCGTATTTGGGGAACAATGAAAGGGCGGTCGGTGGTCCGGGTCGGAAGGGGCGGCGCCCTATCGCAGGGGCGGGCGCTCAGGCTTCCGGCAGGCCGCGCGCCACGAGGGCCGCCGCGATCGCCATGGCTGCGAAGAGCGCGAGGGTGGCCTCGGCCCCCCAGGCGGCCGCCAGCGCCCCGAAGGCACCCGAGGCGAGCAGGATCACCCCGATCA
Organism: Acidimangrovimonas sediminis; assembly: GCF_002871005.1. Classification (GTDB taxonomy): domain Bacteria; phylum Pseudomonadota; class Alphaproteobacteria; order Rhodobacterales; family Rhodobacteraceae; genus Acidimangrovimonas; species Acidimangrovimonas sediminis. Next base: position 46,911 of record NZ_PHSN01000020.1, on the reverse strand, counting down.
CCGTGTTCCCGACCGAGGTATAGGGTGCGCGCAGATCCTCGCGCGCCATGTCGACGAGGTAGGTCGACCGCCCGATCCGCACCCCCTGGTGGGCGAGGTTCAGCACGAAGAGCGCCGCCGCCGGTGCCCAGACCGTACCCATTAGGCCCGCGGCCCCGAACCCCAGGGCCAGCCCCATGCCCGCCGCGCCCATGACGCCCGCGAGCATCAGCACCCAGCGGCTCGACCGGTCCGACAGCCGCCCCCAGACGTAGGACGACACTAGCGCCGCCAGCGAGGATGCCAGCACCATCGCGCCCAGCTCTCCGCCCAACGCGCCCCTGGCCCCCTCGCCCGCCATCAGCACGATATAGGGCGGCGACAGCGCCGTCGCGGTCAGAAGGCCGCGGGCCAGCACGAAGCGCCGCAGCCGCCAATCGTCGCGCAGGTGATGGAGCTGACCCAGCGCGGCCCGCACGCCCCCGCCCTGCGCCTTGGCGGGTTCCGAGGGTTCGGCCATGCGCGACATCAGCGTGCCGCCGCCGAGCCAGAACAGCGCCGCCAGCGCGAGCGCGACCAGCACCACGCCCCGGCGCGGCGCCAGCCCCGAGAGCAGCACAAGCGCGAAGATCAGTACCGCCCCCGCCGCGACCGACCCGGCGATCCCCGAGGCCGTGCCGCGCCGCCCCTTGGCGACGGTACGCCCCAGCACGTCCTTGTAGCTGGCCGAGCAGACCGAGCGCGCCACCGCCAGCACCGCGAGCGCCCCCAGGATCGCATAGCCGAGCGCCGGGCCCGAGAGCATGAACCCCGCCAGACCGATCGCCGCCGCCGCGAGCCCCTGCACAGCGCTGCCCCCGGCCCAGGCCCATTTGCGCCGGGCCATCCGCCGGATCCTGTCGGTGACGAACAGCTGCGGCAGCAGCGCGCCCGCCTCGCGGATCGGCACGAGGAAGCCCACGAAGCCAGCCCCGGCGCCGCCCTGCGTCAGAAGCCAGCTCAGCACAAGCTTCGGGTCGATCAGACCGTCGGCAGCCTTCGTCAGGCTCAGCGCGCTGACATGGCGCAGGAAGTTCGCAGGCTCCTGCGCGCGGATCCCGGGAGCGAGGTCATCGGTCTCGCTTTCGCCGGCGACCCGGTCGAAGACGGCGCATGCAAGGCCGTCGTCCCGGGTTCCGTTGGTGTCTGGTGAGGATGCAGTGTCGCTCATGCTGGTTCCAATGCGGGATCTCCCCGGCGGGTTCCCGCGCATGGTGCCACGGCCACGCAGCTTTGACACGCCGCGCCTTGTCTTTCCCACCCGCCGACGACCGCCGGAGGGGCGGGTGTGCCCACGGGGCCGCGGCGCGATCGCCTCGGCCCCTGCCCCGCCCGCATTCGCGGTTGACTTCGCCGGGCGCCGGGCGCATCACGCCCGGACATAACCCGCAACCGGGCGCTCCGTGGGCGCCAAACCGACGAGGAGACAGGCCGATGAGCCTCGACACGTCCCGCATCTCCCTGACATTCCCTGACGGCAATTCGCGCGATTACGCCGCCGGCGTGACCCCCGCCGAAGTTGCCGCCGACATCTCCAAGTCGCTGGCGAAGAAGGCGATTTCGGCCAAGGTGGACGGCCAGCACTGGGACCTGCAGTGGCCGATCGACGCGGACGCGAAGATCGCCATCAACACCATGGCCGACGAGGCCCCGGCGCTGGAACTGATCCGCCACGACCTGGCTCACGTGATGGCCCGCGCGGTGCAGGAGCTGTGGCCCGACGTCAAGGTCACGATCGGCCCAGTGATCAAGGACGGCTGGTATTACGACTTCGACCGCGAAGAGCCGTTCACGCCCGAGGATCTGGGGGCGATCGAGAAGAAGATGAAGGAAATCATCAACCTCCGCGATCCGGTCCGCACCGAGGTCTGGGACCGCGACCGCGCGATCGCCTACTACAAGGCCAACGGCGAGAACTACAAGGTCGAGCTGGTCGAGGCGATCCCGGCGGATCAGAAGATCCGGATGTACTGGCACGGCGACTGGCAGGATCTGTGCCGCGGGCCGCACCTGCAACACACCGGCCAGCTGCCCGCCGACGCATTCAAGCTGATGAGCGTGGCGGGCGCCTACTGGCGCGGCGACAGCAATCGCCCGATGCTCCAGCGCATCTATGGCGTCGCCTTCCGCAACCGCGACGACCTCAAGGCTCATCTGACGATGCTGGAAGAGGCCGCCAAGCGCGACCACCGCAAGCTGGGCCGCGAGATGGACCTGTTTCACATGCAGGAAGAGGCGCCGGGCCAGGTCTTCTGGCATCCGAACGGCTGGACGATCTACACCACGCTGCAGGACTACATGCGCCGCAAGCAGCGCGCCGACGGCTATGTCGAGGTGAACACCCCCCAGGTCGTGAACCGCAAGCTGTGGGAAGCCTCGGGCCACTGGGACAACTACGGCGAGAACATGTTCATCGTCGAGGTCGAGGAAGACCACGCGCGCGAGAAGACCGTGAACGCGCTGAAGCCGATGAACTGCCCCTGCCATGTGCAGATCTTCAACGTGGGCACGAAAAGCTACCGCGACCTGCCGCTGCGCATGGCCGAGTTCGGCTCGTGCAACCGCTATGAGCCCTCGGGCGCGCTGCACGGCATCATGCGGGTGCGCGGCTTCACCCAGGACGATGCGCATATCTTCTGCACCGCCGACCAGATCGAGGCGGAATCGGCCAAGTTCATCGAGTTCCTGGCCGGCATCTACGCCGACCTCGGGTTCGACAAGTGGCGGGTGAAGCTGTCGACCCGGCCGGAAAAGCGCGTGGGCTCGGACGAGAGCTGGGACAAGATGGAGGCCGCGCTGGCCAACGCCTGCGACATGGCCGGCCGCCCCTACGAGATCTTCGAGGGCGAAGGCGCCTTCTACGCGCCCAAGCTGGAATTCGTGCTGACCGACGCGATCGGGCGCGACTGGCAGTGCGGCACGCTGCAACTTGACCCGAACCTGCCCGAGCGGCTGGATGCAGATTACGTGGGCGCGGATGGCGAACGCCACCGGCCCTTCATGCTGCACCGCGCGGTGCTGGGTTCGTTCGAGCGGTTCATCGGCATGATGATCGAAAACTTCGCGGGCCGCCTGCCGATGTGGCTGGCGCCGCGCCAGGCCGTCGTCGCCTCGATCGTCTCGGATGCCGACGATTATGTGCACGAGGTCGTGGCCGCGCTGAAGGCCGCGGGGGTGCGGGCCGAGGCCGACATCCGCAACGAGAAGATCAACTACAAGGTCCGCGAGCATTCGCTGGGCAAGGTCCCCGCGATCCTTGCCGTCGGCATGAAGGAGGTCGAGGAGCGTACCGTGTCCCTGCGCCGCCTCGGCGAGAACCGGACCGAGACCGTGACGCTCGACCAGGTGGTGGCCGATCTCGCCGCCGAGGGCACGCCGCCCGACCTGCGCTGAGGCCCGAATCGACCCGGCCGGCCGGCCCTGCCCGGGCAGCCGGTTTCCGCCGGGCGGGGGTGGAACGTGACTTGCTGGCGCTTAATGCGGGTCCGGCCGAATCGCCATCAGCGCGAAAAGGCCGCCGATGCCGCACATGGCGATCGGGAACATCGTGAAGACCCCGTATCCGAAGGCGTAATACATCCCCGCGGCCGAGGCGATCAGCAGCACGCCCGCGGCGATGTTCTGTGACCGCGCCATCGCGCCACCGGCGATCGCGAGGATCGGCGCGATCAGGCTAACTACACGAATTAACTGCGGATTATCGACCTGATGGGCGAGGTCACCGACGTCGTTGCCGAACATATCGACGAACACGGTGTAGCCGTAGCTGAAAAAGCCCACCAGCATGCCCCAGAGGCCGCCGATGATGCCGAGGATCAGTGCCGCGTTGCGCATGCGTGCGCCTCCTGCAAACGTCAGGCCGATATAGGCACTTCGCGGCGCCCTGCAACGCCAAGGCCCCGGACGGCCTCCGTGTCATTGAATGTTTTCTTGATTTTTTCGTGAGTTCGGTCATCATTTTTCAGCGTGACAACAGACTTTCTGCGCGACCGCCTCCTGATTCAGGCAGCCGGAAGACTCGAAGGACCTGGCTGCACGGCCCGCGGCAATCCCGCCGGGGGAAACTGATAGGGAGAAACGGCATGCCCACCGGCACCGTGAAGTGGTTCAACAGCACCAAGGGTTATGGCTTCATCGCGCCCGACGATGGCGGCAAGGACGTGTTCGTGCACATCTCTGCGGTCGAACGCGCCGGCCTCAAGGGCCTGAACGACAACCAGAAGATCGGCTACGAACTGCAGGCCGGCCGCGACGGGCGGTCCTCGGCCTCGGATCTCAAGCTGCTCTGACAGCGGAACGGCCGGGCGCCTGCCTGCCGACCGCCGCTTCGAGGCCCGGGCAAGCCCGGGCCTTTTGCGTTGCCGGGCGGCTGCCCCGGATCACCGCGCCGGGTTCCTGCCCGCCCCGCTTGCCGGGGTCCGGGCCGCGCCCTACCTGACCGCCACGGAAATGGCCACGGGAACGTCTGCAACAACGGCCACAGCAACGGCCACAGCAACGGGGGGATCTGCCATGTGGAACGACCGCTACGCGAGTGATGCCTACCTCTTCGGAACCGAACCCGCGGCCTTCCTGCGGGCTGAGGCGGAGCGCATCCCGCCCGGGTCGCGCGTTCTGATGGTGGCCGACGGCGAGGGGCGCAATTCGGTGTACCTTGCCGGCCTCGGCCACGAGGTGACCGCGATGGATGGCGCGCCGAACGCCGTCGCCAAGGCCCGCAAGCTTGCCGCGGCGCGCGGCGTCACGGTGGAGTTCCACGTCGCCGACATCGGCACCTGGGACTGGACACCCGAGGCCTATGACGCAGTGGCCGCGATCTTCATCCAGTTCGTCGGCCCCGAGGCCCGGCGCGCGGTCTTCGAGGGGATCCGCCGCACCCTGCGCCCCGGCGGAATCCTCTTGCTGCACGGCTACACGCCGAAACAGCTCGACTACGGCACGGGCGGACCGAAGGCGGTGGAGAACCTCTATACCGAGGATCAGCTCAGGGCCGAGCTGCCGGGCTTCGAGATCGACCGCCTCGAGGCCTATGAGGCCCATGTCGACGAGGGCGAGGGCCATTCCGGCCAATCCGCGCTGATCGACTTCGTCGCGCGCAAGGCCGGCTGAACGGCGCCGACGGGCGGGGGGACGGGACAGAGCCGTGCCTGAGCGGCTTTTCACCGTCGCTCACGTTGGCGCTGGACTGGTGCACGGGGCTCGGCTAAGGGGCAAGTATGGTGCAGGACAGGACATTCCGCGCCGAGCTTCGCGCGACGCTGGGGCTTGGCCTGCCGCTCATCGGTTCGAACCTTGCGACGATGGCGCTGGGGATCACCGACACGGTGATGCTGGGCTGGTACTCGGTGCCGGCCCTGGCCGCGAGCACGCTGGGCTTTTCCTTCTATTTCCTGCTCTTCATCCTCGGCAAGGGCTTCGCCATGGCGGTGATGCCGATGGTGGCCGAGGCCGCCTCCTCCGGCGACCAGACCGAGGCGCGGCGCGCCACGCGGATGGGGCTGTGGCTGTCGCTGGCCTTTGCCGCGGTGTCGATCCCCGTGACCTGGCATTCCGGCGCGATCCTGCTTGCGCTGGGGCAGAAGCCCGCGCTGGCAATGGAAACCCAGGCCTACCTGCGGGTCTTCGGCTTCGTCGTGGTGCCCGCGCTGATCGTGCAGGTGCTGATCGCCTTCCTTGCCGCGATGGAGCGGGCACGGATGATCCTCTGGGCCACGATGACGGGGGCGGTGCTGAACGGGATCCTCGACTACGGCCTGATCTTCGGCAATTTCGGCCTGCCCGAGATGGGCCTTCAGGGCGCGGCGATCGCCTCGCTCTCGACCCAGACACTGATCCTGGTGTTCGCGGTGGCCTTCGTCACCGTGCCTAAGGAATTCCGCGCCTACCAGCTTTTCGTGCGGTTCTGGCGGCCGGACTGGCAGGCACTGGGGCAGGTGTTCCGGCTGGGCCTTCCGATCGGCATCACCAGCCTCGCCGAGGGCGGGCTGTTTTCGGCCACGGCGATCATGATGGGCTGGATCGGCACCGTGGCGCTGGCCGCGCACGGGATCGCGCTGCAGATCGCCTCGATCGCCTTCATGGTGCATGTCGGCCTGTCGACCGCCGCCACCGTGCGCACCGGCCGCGCCCAGGGCCGGCGCGATGCGGCCGGCCTGCGGCAGAGCGCGCAGGCCGCGCTGATCCTCTCGGCCGGGTTCGGGCTGATCTCGGTCGCCGCGATGCTGGCGCTTCCGCACCAGCTTCTGGGCCTGTTCATCGACCCGCATTCCGAGTTGAAGCCCGAGATACTCGCATTCGGCACGCGCCTTCTGATGGTGGCGGCGCTGTTCCAGCTGACCGACGCGGCGCAGGTGATGGCGCTGGGGCTGCTGCGCGGCCTGCGTGACACGCGGGTGCCGATGATCCAGGCGGCGATCAGCTACTGGCTGGTGGGGATCCCCGCCAGCTACGTGCTGGCCTTCCCGCTCGGGCTGGGGGGCGTCGGCGTCTGGCTTGGCCTCGTCGTCGGGCTCAGCCTGGCCGCGGCGATGATGATGACCCGGTTCTGGCGCCGCGCACCGCGGCCCGCGGCCGAGGGCGTCCCCGGCGTGCCGGCCTGACCCACCAGCCATGGCCGCCCCGGGGCCGGGCCTGGACCGCGCTCACTCCGTCTCCTCGTCCTTCGCGCCCTGCTTGCCCATGATCCGCTCGGCCTTCTTGCGCACGAGGACCGAGCGCAGATCGTGCATCGCCAGCAAAAGCGCGTCGGTCACCATCTCCAGCTGCGGATCGGTGGCCTTCGACTGCACCCATTGCGTGGTGAGGTTGAGGTAATCCACCGCGCGATGAATGTCGTCGATGTCGCGCCGGGCCAAAAGCGCCCGCCGGGCCGCCAGCCAGTCGCGGATCGCCTTCGTCTCCTCGCGCGAGAGGGTGCGGTCGCCCTGCGGCTTGATCTCGCCGTTCTTGACGTTGACGACCGCGATCTGGTCCATCTCGATCCGGCGCTGGCGGTTCTCGGTATCGACCCGGAAAACCGCCGCGCCATTCTCGCGGATACGGAAGTAGAACTCGGGGAGTTCGCCCGCCATCCCTGCCCCTTCTGCCCCTATTGCAGACCCTTGCAGAAGGTCTGGATCCGCGTGCACGCGTCTTTCAGCGCCTCGTCCGAGGTAGCGTAGCTGACGCGGAACGCCGGCGAAAGACCGAAGGCCGCGCCGAACACCACGGCCACCCCGGTCTCTTCCAGCAGCGCGGTGGCGAAGGCCTCGTCATCCGTGATCTTCGCGCCGCCGGCAGAGGTCTTGCCGATGCAGCCCGAGATATCGGGATAGACGTAGAAAGCCCCCTCCGGAACCGGACAGGTGACGCCCGGCGCCGCGTTCAGCATCTCGACCACAAGGTTGCGGCGGCGCTGGAAGGCGGCGCGGCTTTCGCCGATGTAATCCTGCGGGCCGTTGAGCGCCTCGACCGCGGCCCATTGGCTGATCGTGCAGGGGTTCGAGGTGGATTGCGACTGGATCTTGGCCATCGCCTTGATCAGCTCCACCGGGCCGGCGGCATAGCCGATGCGCCAGCCGGTCATCGCGTAGGCCTTGGAGACGCCGTTGCAGGTCAGCGTCCGGTCATAAAGGCCGGGCTCCACCTGTGCAGGCGTGCAGAATTCGAAATCGTCGAAGACGAGGTGCTCGTACATGTCGTCGGTCAGCACCCAGACATGCGGGTGGCGCATCAGAACGTCGGTCAGCGCCTTCAACTCGTCGCGCGAATAGCCCGCGCCGGTCGGGTTCGACGGCGAGTTGAAGATGAACCACTTGGTCTTGGGCGTGATCGCCGCCTCGAGCGCCTCAGGCGTCAGCTTGTAGGCGTTCTCCATCGGGCAGGGCACCGCGACCGGCTCGCCGCCCGCAAGCAGCACCATGTCGGGATAGCTGACCCAATAGGGCGCGGGAATGATCACCTCGTCGCCCGGGTTCAGCGTGGCCACCAGCGCGTTGTAGAGCGTCTGCTTGCCGCCAGTGCCGACCGAGATCTGGTTCGGCTGATACTCCAGCCCGTTCTCGCGCTTGAACTTCTCGCAGATCGCGCGCTTCAGCTCCGGCAGGCCGTCGACCGCGGTATACTTGGTCTTGCCGGCGTTGATCGCGGCGATCGCGGCCTGCTTGATGTTGTCGGGCGTGTCGAAATCCGGCTCGCCTGCGCCAAGGCCGATGACGTCGCGCCCGGCGGCCTTCAGCTCTCCCGCCTTGGTGGTGACAGCGATGGTCGGCGAAGGTTTCACGCGCGAAAGCTGGTCGGACAGGAACGGCATTGGGGAGGGCCTCCGGTTTGATGTTGCCGGAGACCTGTCTTAGGGTGCGCTCCGACCACGATCAAGTGGCCCCAGAGGCTCCGGCGGAAGTGGAGGGACGAGAATGACGGACGAAAGCACGAACGGCGGCTGGTACAGCGAAGAGGCCGCGACCTTCGGCGACCGGCTGGCCGGCGCGCGCGAGGCGGCGGGCATGACGCAGGAGGATTTCGCCCAGCGGCTGGGGGTCAAGCTCAAGACCGTCCATGGCTGGGAGGAAGACCTGCGCGAACCGCGCGCCAACAAGCTCCAGATGATGGCGGGCATGCTCAACGTCTCGATCATGTGGCTGCTGACCGGGCGCGGCGAGGGGCTGGACGGCCCGGTGGAGCCGGAGCGGCTGGACCCCAGTGCCGAGAGGCTGCTGACCGACCTGCGCAAGGCCCGCACCGACGCGCAGGACCTTGCGGAACGGATCGGACGGATGGAAAAGCGCCTGCGTACCCTGTTGAAGGAAAACCCGCTGTGAGCGAGACGCAAGACAACCGGCTGAAACGACTGAAGATGCGATCCTGGCGCCGCGGCACCAAGGAGATGGACCTGATCCTCGGCCCCTGGTCGGACGCGCATCTCGCGTCGCTCGATCCGGCGACGCTCGATCTCTACGAGGTGCTCCTCGACGAGAATGACCAGGATCTCTACCCTTGGATCACCGGCCAGTCGGCGGCACCCGAACGGCTTGCCCCGCTGCTCGACAGGATCGGGGTCTTCGCGCGCGACCGGCTGCGCGCCCGCCCCTGAGCCCCCTGACAGGTCTGGCCCTGACAGGTCTTGCCCCTCCTCAGCCCCGCCGGGTGCCCCGTCGTGGCTACGGCATGCCCCCGGCGGGGTCCCCCCTGCCGCCGGCGATGGGCCGCACGGCGGCTTAGGGCCGGATTAACCTTATCTTTCCGTTTCCGCGCCAGGGTGCCCCCGCAGACCCCGACGGAGACCAGGATGAGCATGCACGCACAGGCGGCACGGGCGCCGGGCCCGGCCTACATGGACAGTTACCTCGACAGCCTTGGCCTCATCGAACGGCTTCACCGCCTGCTGCTTGACGTCATCAAGGACGAGTTCGAACGTCTCGGCGTGCTGGAAATCAACGCGGTGCAGGCGCTTTTGCTGTTCAACATCGGCGATAACGAGGTGACCGCGGGGGAGCTCAAGAGCCGCGGTTACTACCAGGGCTCGAATGTCAGCTACAACCTCAAGAAGCTGGTCGACCTCGGCTACATGCACCACGAGCGGTCCGAGGTCGATCGCCGCTCGGTCCGCGTGCGCCTGACGCCGCGGGGCGACCGGATCCGGCAGATCGTGACCGAGCTTTTCGCGCGCCAGTCCGAGGGGATGGAAAGCAAGGGCGTGCTGGCGATCGACGGGCTCGACCGGCTGAACGGCTCGCTGCGCCTGATGGAACGCTTCTGGACGGACCAGATCCGCTACATCTACTGACCGGGCCGCGCCCGGCTCACGGCGGCGCCCCGTTGCCGGGGCACCGCCAATGCCGCACCTACCAGTGGCCGGTGTTGCCCATGCTGGCCCAGGGCTCGGCCGGCGCCAGCGCGTCGCCGGCCTGCAACAGCTCCACCGACACGTTGTCGGGGCTGCGGACAAAAGCCATGTGGCCATCGCGCGGCGGGCGGTTGATCGTCACGCCGTTCTTCTGCAGGTGGTCGCACATCTCGTAGATGTTCTCGACCCGGTAGGCGAGATGGCCGAAATGCCGGCTGTCCGACGGCAGCCCCTCGTCCCCGTCCCAGTTGTAGGTCAGCTCGACCGGGCAATCCTCGTCCCCCGGCGCCGCCATGAACACCAGCGAGAAGCGGCCCTTATCGTTGTCGATCCGCCGCGTCTCCTGCAGCCCCAGAAGCTCGAAGAACTTCTTCGTCGCCTCCAGGTCTTTCACCCGCACCATCGTGTGGAGATATTTCACCTGCATCCGTTCCTCCGTCATCTCATGTCCTTGTCGGCCCATGAGATAGCACACCGGGCCGCCGTGTCAGCCCCGGCCGGGGACGATCCTGTTGCCCCAGCGCCGCCTTTGCAAAACTATACCGGATATGGATGTTCCCCTGGGCGCACCCCATAGATATAGTCGCCCTCTGATCTCACCGACTCGCCCGCTGACAGGAGCCCCCATGCCGCTGACCCAAGACCAGATCGCCGAGATCGAGGCCGCCCGCGCCACCTCCCGGACGACGCTCCGCGCCGTCAGCGAAGGGATGGAGGCGCATCTCTACAAGGCGCACGAGGTGCTCGACCACGGATTCGTGCGGGTGATCGACTACATGGGCGACGATTCGGCGATCGTGCAGGCCGCGCGCGTCAGCTACGGCGCGGGCACCAAGCATGTGTCGAACGACGAGGGGCTGATCCGCTACCTGATGCGTCACTGGCACTCGACCCCCTTCGAGATGTGCGAACTGAAGCTGCACGTGAAGCTGCCGGTCTTCGTCGCCCGCCAGTGGATCCGCCACCGCACCGCCAACGTGAACGAATATTCGGCCCGCTATTCGATTCTCGACCGGGAGTTCTATATCCCCGCGCCCGAGCAGCTGGCCGCGCAATCCACGGTGAACAACCAGGGCCGGGGCGAGGTTCTGACGGGCGAAGAGGCGGCCCGCGTGCTGGAGCTTCTCAAATCCGACGCCGGCCGCGCCTACGATCATTACGAGGCGATGCTGAGCCAAGAGGGCCAGCAGGGCCTCGCGCGTGAGCTGGCGCGGATGAACCTGCCCGCGAACATCTACACCCAATGGTACTGGAAGGTGGATCTTCACAACCTCTTCCACTTCCTGCGCCTGCGCGCCGACGCCCACGCGCAATACGAGATCCGCGTCTATGCCGACGCGATCTGCAAGGTCGTGGCCGACTGGGTGCCGCTGGCCTACGCCGCGTTCGAGGATTACCGGATGGGCGGCGCGACCCTGTCGTCGAAGGCGCTGGAGTGCGTCCGGCGGATGCTCAAGGGCGAAGAGGTCACGCAAGAGACCTCGGGCATGTCCAAGGGCGAGTGGCGGGAGTTTATGGGGGTGATCGGGTGAGGCCCGTTTGAGCGCGCTTTGCCAAAAGGATGGAATGTTTCCGCATTAGGAGAGGTTGATGCTCAAATGGCTTCTTGGTGGGTGCGGCTGGCTTCTCTGCGTAGCATCAGTCACAAACATTGCGATCAAGCTCTTCGGTGCAGATGAGGCAGTACGGCGCTATGCGGGGACGTCTCGCAATCGCGCCTCGCCTTTTCTTATACTGGCGATAGCTCTCATTTTTCTGGGAATCTCTGAAGTGCTTGCACGGCTCGATAGACTTTTGACGCAAGACGACCGGAAGGCAGAAAATCAATGATCCTCTACGGCATCCCCACCTGCGACACCTGCAAGAAGGCCCTGAAGGCGCTGCAAGCCGCGGGCCATGAAGTGACCTTCCACGACATCCGCGCCGAGCCGCTGACCGAGGACGAATGGGCGCCCTTCATCGCCGAGTTCGGGTCGAACCTCGTGAACCGCAAGTCCACCACATGGCGCGGGCTGTCGGACTGGCTGCGCGAATCCGACACCGATGCGCAGCTGCTGGCCCAGCCCACCCTGATGAAACGCCCGCTCATCGTCGACGGCGAAAAGATGACGCTGGGGTGGGAGACCTCGGAACAAGCCGCCTGGGGGCTCTGACCCACGCGGCGCGCGCGGCATCGCCTCCCATACCGTAGGGTGCGCTTCAGCGCACCTTCGCCCCCCCCTACCTCTGCCCCTGCCCCGACCGCCGCCGCCGCCGCCCTGGGCACCTGCGCGTGCGCCACCCCCAGATCTGGGCATTTGCCTTGATCGGCGCCCCCAAGGATGGGATAGTCGCCGGAACCAATCCACAAGAATCCGAGCACACCACCCGATGGCCGACGACCTCCTCTCCGCCGACGAGTCCACCAATTACGACGCCTCCTCGATCGAGGTGCTCGAAGGGCTGGAACCGGTGCGCAAGCGCCCCGGCATGTATATCGGCGGCACGGACGAACGCGCGCTGCACCATCTGGTGGCCGAGATCCTCGACAACTCGATGGACGAGGCCGTCGCGGGCCATGCCACCCGGATCGAGGTGGAGCTTGCGGCCGATTACACCATCACGATCCGCGACAACGGCCGCGGCATGCCGTTCGATCCGCACCCGAAGTTTCCGGGCAAGTCGGCGCTCGAGGTGATCCTGTGCACGCTGCACGCGGGCGGCAAGTTCTCGGGCAAGGCCTACCAGACCTCGGGCGGCCTGCACGGGGTCGGCGCCTCGGTGGTGAACGCGCTTTCCGACAAGATGCGGGTCGAGGTGGCGCGCAACCGCGAGCTGGTGGCGCAGGAGTTTTCCCGCGGCATTCCTCAGGGGCCGTTGCAGCATCTGGGCCAGACGCCGAACCGGCGCGGCACCTCGACCTCCTTCCACGCCGACGAACAGATTTTCGGCCACCTCCGCTTCAAGCCCTCGCGGCTGTTCAAGATGGTGCGGTCGAAGGCCTACCTCTTCTCGGGGGTGGAAATCCGCTGGAAATCGGCGATCGAGGATGGCGACACGCCGATGGAGGCGACCTTCCACTTCCCCGGGGGCCTCGCCGATTACCTGAACGAGACGCTGGGCAGCACCTCGACCTATGCCGACCGGCCGTTCGCGGGCCGGGTGGAGTTTCAGGAAAAGTTCAACGTGCCGGGCCGGGTGGAATGGGCGATCAACTGGACGCCAATGCGCGACGGCTTCACGCAGAGCTACTGTAACACCGTCCCCACGCCCGAGGGCGGCACGCACGAGGCCGGGTTCTGGGCCGCGATCCTGAAGGGGATCCGCGCCTATGGTGAGCTGGTGAACAACAAGAAAGCCGCGCAGATCAGCCGCGAGGATTTGATCGGCGGCGGCTGTGCCCTGATCTCGGCCTTCATCGCCGAGCCCGAGTTTGTCGGCCAGACCAAGGACCGTCTGGCCACGACCGAGGCGCAGCGCCTCGTCGAGGGGGCGGTGCGCGACCATTTCGACAACTGGCTGGCGTCCGACACCAAATCCGCCGGCGCGATCCTCGATTTCCTCGTTCTGCGCGCCGAGGAACGGCTGCGGCGGCGGCAGGAGAAAGAGACCGCGCGCAAATCGGCCACCAAGAAGCTGCGCCTTCCCGGCAAGCTTGTGGACTGCTCGGCCACGAACCGCGACGGGACCGAGCTGTTCATCGTCGAGGGCGACTCGGCCGGCGGCTCGGCCAAGATGGCGCGCAACCGGAATACCCAGGCGCTGCTGCCACTACGCGGCAAGATCCTGAACGTGCTGGGCGCGGCCTCGTCCAAGCTCGGGACCAACCAGGAGATCAACGACCTGTCGCAAGCGCTTGGCACCGGGCTGGGGACGAAGTTCCGCCTCGACGACCTACGCTATGACAAGATCATCATCATGACCGACGCCGATGTCGACGGGGCGCATATCGCCTCGCTCCTGATGACGTTCTTCTTCACCCAGATGCGGCCGCTGATCGACCAGGGGCACCTCTACCTCGCCTGCCCGCCTCTGTTCCGCCTGACGCAAGGGGCAAAGCGGATCTACGCGCTGGACGAGGCGGAGAAGGAGACCTGGTTGGCCAAGGGTCTGGGCGGCAAGGGCAAGATCGACGTGTCGCGCTTCAAGGGTTTGGGCGAGATGGACGCCAAGGACCTGAAGGAAACCACGATGGACCCGAACTCGCGCAAGCTGATCCGGGTGACAATCGACGAGGACGAGCCGGGCGAGACCGGCGACCTCGTGGAACGGCTGATGGGCAAGAAGCCCGAACTGCGGTTCCAGTACATCTCGGAGAACGCCCAGTTCGTGGAAGAGCTGGACATCTGAGCGCCCCGAGCGCTTCGCACTGGCGCGCCTCATACGCCCTTCGGCACTTGCGTCGAGCGCGGCGGCGGGGGCGCTGCCCCCTGCACCCCCGGGATATTTCCACTCAGAAGAAGATCAAGAGCTTTCTGGCCTTCTTCTGAGTGGAAATATCCCACGGGGGTCCGGGGGTGTGAAACCCCCGGCAGCCTGAAAAGGCTGACAATTACTCCGCGGCCACCTTGCGCGGCTGGAGCGGCGGCTGCACCTCATCCGGCATCGGGCAGGTGTAGGGGTTGGCCGAGAGATAGGTGGCGTGCGCCTCCTTGGCAGCCTTAAGCAGCTCGGGCTTCTCGATCAGCGCCTGCGCGGTCGAGGCCATGACCTTGGCAGCGTGGATCATCCCCTTGTGGGCCATCGGGCTCTTGCCCTGTGCCGTCATCTGCCAGGTGTGCAGCGGCGTGCCCACGGCGCAGGTCGAGACCCGCGCCTGCACGGTCGGCACCGCCCAGCTCACATCGCCCACATCGGTCGAGCCTTCGCCACCGACATGCGGCCGGACCAGCGGTGCCACGAAATCGGCCAGCGGCAGGTCCATCCTCGGCGCCGCGCCCATCTTCTTGAACGAGGCCGCGATATGCCCGGGTGTCAGGGTCGCGCGGATCTTTTCGGCAAAGGCCCGGTCCTCGGCGTCGAACTCCGGCGCGCCGAGACGGTCGAAGGCCGCCTGCATCGTCTCCGACAGCACCCGGTTTTCCAGCAGGTTCGACACGCCGGACACGACCTTGCGCGTCACCTGCGTCTCGGTCATCAGCGCCGCCCCCTGGGCGATCTTGTCGACGCGGGCAATCAGATCCTGCAGCGTGGCCAGGTCCGAGGCACGCACCAGCTGGCGCACCGTGGCCTTCGCCTGCACCACGTTCGGCGCCACCCCGCCCGCATCGAGATAGGCATAGTGGACACGGGCCGAATCCGGCATGTGCTCGCGCATGTAGTTGACGCCGATGTTCATCAGCTCCACCGCGTCGAGGCCGGAACGCCCCAGCTCGGGCGCCGCCGCGGCATGGGCAGACCGGCCAGTGAAGGTGTAGTCGATACGCGAATTGGCAAGCGAGATCGCGTCATCCACCCCGTTCAGCGACGAGGGATGCCAGGTGATCGCAGCGTCCACGTCATCGAAGCAGCCCGCGCGTACCATGAAGGTCTTGGCCGCCCCGCCCTCTTCCGCCGGGCAGCCGTAGTAGCGCACCCGCGCCTTGATCCCGCTCTCGGCCAGGTAGTCGCGCAGCGCCACCGCCGCCAGCATCGAGGCCGCGCCAAAGAGGTTGTGGCCGCAACCATGCCCCGGCCCCACCTTGCCGCCCGCGGGCGAGGGCTCCACCACGCCGGCCTCCTGCCCCAGTTCCGGCAGGGCGTCGTATTCGCCGAGGATCGCGATCACGGGCCCCTCCTCGCCCGCCTCGCCCATCATCGCCGTGGGAATCCCGGCAAGGCCGCGCGTCAGGCGGAAGCCCGAGGCCTCCAGCTGCGCCGCGTGGGCATCGGCCGAGGCATATTCGGTATAGGCGATCTCGGGCGTATCGAAGACCTTGTCGGACAGCGCCGTGAAGTCGGGCCCGTGCCCCTCGACGATGTCCCAGATGCGGTCGGTGTTCTGCATGGCTTGCTCCTTGACGGGCGCCGGAGGAGGCCGGTCCGCCCTCTGGCCGCCGACGCTAGGCCCGGCGCAGGCCGGCCACAAGCCGCGGCCATGCCGCTTCCGGCCTGATCACCTTTCCGTGATTGAACGTGATGCCCGGTGATGCCGAGTGTCATGTAGGCGTCGTACTCGAACCGTATCCGGCACTCACTTCATCCCCGGGGGCTGCTCTCCGGGCAACCTCGTCCCTGACCAGGAGACTGACAGTGAGCTTCATCAAGACCATCGTTGCGGGCACCGCTGCCGCGGCCTTCACCCTCGGCATGGCCGCGACCGCGCAAGCCGACATCTCGGGCGCCGGCTCGAGCTTCATCTACCCCGTGTTCGCGAAATGGGGCGAAGCCTACAACAAGGCCACCGGCGTCAAGCTGAACTACCAGTCGATCGGCTCGGGCGGCGGCATCAAGCAGGTGACCGCCAAGACCGTGACCTTCGGCGCCTCGGACAAGCCGCTCGACGACGCGACGCTGGCCAAGCAAGGCATGACCCAGTTCCCGATGATCTCGGGCGGGATCGTCATGATGTACAACATCGACGGCGTGAAGCCGGGCCAGCTCGTCCTCGACGGCAAGACCGTCGAGAAGATCTACATGGGCGACATCACCAAGTGGAACGACCCGGCGATCAAGGCGCTGAACAAGGACGTCACGCTCCCGAACGAGCCGATCGTCGTCGTGCACCGCTCGGACGGGTCGGGCACCACCTTCAACTTCACCAACTACCTGTCGAAGATCTCGAAGGACTGGGACGACCAGGTCGGGTCGGACACCGCCGTCGAATGGCCGACGGGCCTGGGCGCGAAGGGTTCGGAAGGCGTCGCCAACATGGTCAAGCAGACCAAGGGCGCGATCGGCTACAACGAATATGCCTACGTGATCCAGAACAAGCTGGGCTATTCGAAGATGATCAACAAGGACGGCAAGGTCGTGTCGCCGTCGCTGGAAACCTTCGCCTCGGCCGCGGCCAACGCCGACTGGAAAGGCGCGAAGAACTTCCACGTGATCATCACCGACCAGCCGGGCGAGAAGTCGTGGCCGATCGCCGCCTCGACCTGGGTCATCATCCACAAGGACCCGAAGGACCCGAAGGCCGCGGCCGCCGCGCTGAAGTTCTTCGACTGGGCCTACAAGAACGGCAAGCCCGAAGCCAAGGCGCTCGACTACGTCGCGATCCCCGACAACGTCGTCAAGCTGATCGAGGCCTCTTGGTCCGACATCAAGGCCGACGGCAAGCCGGTGTATGCCGGCAACTGAGGCAAACGCCTTGGACTGACTTGCGGCGGGCGGGGTTGAACCCCCGCCCGTTCGGCTGTTGAAAGCCCCGGTATTTGACGCCCGAGTGACAATCGCAGAATCCATCGGAGACGCGCGACGATGACGATGACGACCATGGGCCCCGACGCGGCCCGCGACCCGAACGCCGCCACCCGGCGCCTGCAGCGGCAGGACCGGGTGTTCTTCTGGCTGGCCTGGGGATCGGCCACGCTGGTGGTGGTGGTGCTTCTGGGGATCCTGTTCTCGCTGGTGTGGGAATCGATCCCGGCGGTCAGGACCTTCGGCCTCTCGTTCCTCTGGACCGAACGCTGGAGCCCGGCCAAGGAGATCTTCGGCGCGCTGGCACCGATCTACGGCACCATCGTCACCTCGGTCATCGCCATGGTGATCGCCATCCCGCTCAGCTTCGGCATCGCGATCTTCCTGACCGAGATCTGCCCCAAGCCGCTGCGCCGCCCGATCGGCACCGCGATCGAGCTTCTGGCCGGCATCCCGTCGATCATCTACGGCCTCTGGGGCTTCTTCGTGCTGGCGCCGCTGATGCAGCAATTCGTCCAGCCCTTCCTGATCGACGTGCTGGGGCCCCTGCCGATCGTCGGCGCGCTGTTTTCCGGCGCGCCCTACGGTATCGGCATGCTGACCGCGGGCCTCGTGCTGGCGATCATGATCCTGCCCTTCATCACCTCGGTCACCCGCGACGTGTTCCAGACCGTGCCGGTTATGCTGCGCGAAAGCGCCTACGGCATGGGCATGACCACGTGGGAGGTGATGCGCCACATCGTCATCCCCTACACCCGCCTCGGCCTCGTCGGCGGCGTGATGCTGGGCCTCGGCCGCGCACTGGGGGAAACCATGGCCGTGACCTTCGTGATCGGCAACGCACACCGGGTAAAGGCTTCGCTGATGGCGCCGGGCACCACGATCTCGGCCTCGATCGCGAACGAATTCGCCGAGGCCTCGGGCAAGCTCTACTCCGCCTCGCTGGTGGAACTGGGGCTGATCCTTTTCGTCATCAGCTTCACCGTGCTGGCGCTGGCCAAGTGGCTCATCGGCCGCACCGAATCGTATTGAGAGGAGGCAGGACATGAGCACTCTCAACCCCATCACCCGCCGCCGCTACCGCCGCAACGCGGTCGCCGTCGCGCTGTCGGCCATCGCCGCCGCCATCGGTCTTCTCATCCTCGCCGCGATCCTCTGGACGCTGGTAAGCCGCGGGGTCGGCGGGCTCAGCCTCAAGGTCTTCACCGAATCGACGCCTCCCCCGGGGTCGGACGGCGGGCTTGCCAACGCGATCTACGGCTCGATCGTGCTGACGCTGACCGGCATCGTCATCGCCACCCCGATCGGCGTTCTGGCCGGCACCTACCTGTCGGAATACGCCCGCGGGTCGAAGATCGGCGAGGCCGCGAAATTCATCAACGATGTGCTGCTGTCGGCGCCGTCGATCATCATCGGCCTCTTCATCAACGCGCTGCTCGTCGTGCCCTTCGGCACCTTCTCGGCCTGGGCCGGCGGTGTCGCGCTGGCGGTGATCGCCCTGCCGGTGATCAACCGCACCACGCAGGACATGCTGGCGCTGGTGCCCAACACCCTGCGCGAGGCCGCCGCCGCCCTTGGCGCGCCGCGCTGGAAGGTGATGACCTTCGTCGTCTGGCGCGCCGCGAAAAGCGGCATTCTGACCGGCATCCTGCTGGCCGTCGCCCGGATCTCGGGCGAAACCGCGCCGCTTCTCTTCACCTCGTTCAACAACCAGTACTGGTCGACCAACATGAGCCAGTCCATGGCCAGCCTGCCCACCGTGATCTTCCAGTTCGCGATGAGCCCCTATGACGACTGGCAGCGCCTGGCCTGGGCCGGTGCCCTAATCATCACATTCGCGATCCTGGCGCTGAATATCATCGCCCGCGCCCTTGTCGACCGCCGCCGCTAGAGGCTAGCCCTATGGATACGACGCACATGAACGATCTTGCAGACCGCCCCGTGACCGATACGCTGTCTTCTCTCAAGCCCCGCCGGATGGTCGAAGACCGTCCCGTCAAGCTTGAGGTGAAGTCGCTGAACTTCCACTATGCGAACGGCCATCACGCGCTAAAGGACATCAATCTCAAGCTGCACGACAAGACGGTGACCGCCTTCATCGGGCCGTCGGGCTGCGGCAAGTCCACGCTCCTGCGCACGCTCAACCGCATCTGCGATCTCTACCCCGGCCAGAAGACCGAGGGCGAGGTGCTGCTCGACGGGCGCAACATCCTGTCGCCGAAGGAGGACCTGAACCTCCTGCGCGCCAAGGTGGGGATGGTGTTCCAGAAGCCCACGCCCTTCCCGATGTCGATCTACGAGAACATCGCCTTCGGCATCCGCCTCTACGAGAAACTCTCCAAGAGCGAGATGAACGACCGGGTGGAGGCCGCGCTGCGCGAGGCCGCGCTCTGGGACGAGGTGAAGGACAAGATCCACCAGTCGGGCCTCGGCCTCTCGGGCGGTCAGCAGCAGCGCCTGTGCATCGCCCGCGCGGTGGCCGTGAAGCCCGAGGTTCTCCTGATGGACGAGCCCGCCTCGGCCCTCGACCCGATCTCGACGGCGAAGATCGAGGATCTGATCACCCGCCTCGCCGACGATTACTGCATCGCGATCGTCACCCACAACATGCAGCAGGCGGCCCGGACCTCGGACTACACCGCCTTCATGTACCTGGGCGAGATCGTGGAGTTCGACCGGACCGAGCAGATCTTCACCGCGCCGAGCAATCAGAAGACCAACGATTACGTGACCGGCCGCTTCGGCTGATGTGGTGGGGTGCGTCGAAACGCACCCTGCCCCCTTCTGCCCGGGCGACCAGCCCGGGCAGGGCCCGACCTTCCCTCCAGTAGGGAGCATTTGGCACCTCGCCGCGCGTTCAACCGGCAGAGGGACGTGAGACGATAAAGCGAAGACCCAGGACGTCGCGAAGCGCCGCCCACCCGGGGTCGGGCGCCGCTCTCCTCGCTCAACCGAAGGTCACGTCCGTCCGAACAGCCCCGTAAGCGCCCGCCCGATCACCGCCGAGACCGACGGCCTGCGGGCCGCGCGGAACGGCAGCGGGCGGCAGACCTCCATCGCCGCGACGCCTACCCGCGCGGTCAGCGCCCCGTTCACGAAACCCTCGCCGAACCGGCGCGAGACCTTGGCGAGAAGATGCCCCCCCGCCACCGAATGCACCAGATCGTCGCCCACCGCGACCGCGCCGGTCGCCACCAGATGGGTCATCACCGACCGCGTCAGCCGCCACGACCCCAGCGTCCCCGATCGCCCGCCGTAGATCTCGGCGACCCGCCGGATCATCCGCAGGTTGGCCCCCAGCGCCGTCACCACGTCGGCCAGCGCCAGCGGCACCAGCGCGGTCACGGTGGCCACCGACCGCGCCGCGCCCTCGACCTCGCGCAGCGCCTGCGCGTCGAGCGGCGCCAGCAGCGTGTCCTCGGCCAGCGCGATCAGCCCGTCGGCGTCGAAGCTGTCTTCCTGCCGCGCCGCCAGCCGCTCGCGCCCCAGCGCGACCTCGGGCCGGTGGGCATAAAGCGCGTCGAGCTTTGCCACCACCCCGCGCGCCGCCTTCAGATCCGCCGCCGCGATCGCCTCTTCCGCCGCGCGGTGGATCGTGTCCACGCGCTTGAGCCGCGCAAAGGCCGACAGCTCGCGCGCCGCGATCACCAGCACCACCAGCACGAATGCCGCGATCAGCACCGTCGCGATCCAGCCCAGCAGCGGATACCGCGCCATCAGGTCCGTGACGAAGGTCCAGGCCGCGACCGAGATCGCGAACCCCAGGATCGACGCCAGCAACCCCCAGAACCACCGCCCCAGCCGCGACGACCTGCGCGCGGCGAAACTCGCCGCCGCCTGCATCGCCCGGCCCTCGGGCGCCTCGGCCTCGGGCACCGGGGGCGCGGCCGAGGGATCGGCCTCGTCCTCCAGCTCGAAGATAACCGGCCGCCGTGTCATGCCAGCTTGTCCCCGATCAGGAACTCCGCCGCCCGGTCAAGGCGGATATGCGGCGGCCCCTCTCCCGGCTTCAGGTTCAACCGCGCCGGGGCAAAGCCCATGACGGCATAATCGGCGTCAAGCCACCGCTCCGCCCCCTGCCGCGCCGGCGACAGAAGCCGCGCGGGATCCTCGGGCAGATCGCCCGGATACATGGCCGCCGTCCGGCCCGTCTCCATCAGCACCCCCTTCACGCAGTCGAGGCTGTGACCGCCCTGCTCCACGCTGGTCTCCACCGTCGCGCGCACACTGGCGATCGCCATGGCGGCCGTCTTGGCGCCTGCGAAATCGGCCCGGTCGCGGGCGTCGCGCACCAGCGCCTCCATGATCGCGGCCAGCCGCGCGTGCTGGGAATGGTGCAGGTGATCGGCCTTGGTCGCGGCAAAGAGGATCCGGTCGATCCGCTTGCCCAGCACGAGATCGGCCAGCCAGCGCGACCGCCCGGGGCGAAAGGCCGACAGGATCTCGGCCATCACCCGGCGCATGTCCTCCACCGCCCGCGGCCCGGCATGGATCGCACCCAACGCATCCATCAGCACCACCTGCCGGTCGAGCCGGGCAAAGTGGCTGCGGAAGAAGGGACGCACCACCTCGCGCTTGTAGGCCTCGAACCGGCGCTCGAACTCGCGCCACAGGCTGCCGCGGGCGGGCTTGTCCGGCGCGGGCAGCGGCGCGAAGGTGACGGCGGGGGACCCCGCCAGATCCCCGGGCAGCAGGAACCGCCCCGGCGTGCAATCCGAAAACCCCGCATTGCGCGCCTCGACCAGATGCGCAGTGAAGGCCGCGGCAAGCGCCTTGGCCCGGCCCTCGTCCATCGTCTCGGCACCCGTCTCGGCGCTCACCCCGCCGAGGTACTCCGCCCCGCCCGGCCGCGCCCCGATCCGGCCCAGCACCTCCGCCGACCACTCGGCATAGGTCTTTTCCATCAGCGTCAGGTCCAGGAGCCACTCGCCCGGGTAGTCGATGATGTCGAGATGCACCGTCCGCGGCCCCGACACCGACCCCAGGATCCCCGAGGGCTGCACCCGGAAGCTCAGCCGCAACTCGCTCACCGAACGGGTCGAATCCGGCCAGTGCGGCGCATCCCCGGTCAGCGCGGCCAGGTGCGTCTCGTAGTCGAAGCGCGGCACGGTATCGTCGGGCTGCGGCTGCAGATAGGCGGTGCGGATCTGCCCCTTCGCGGCGGCCCGCAGCTGCGGCATCCGGCCCCGGTCCATCAGGTTTGCCACCAGCGAGGTGATGAACACGGTCTTGCCCGCGCGGCTGAGGCCGGTGACCCCCAGCCGGATCGTCGGCTCCATGAAGGCGCCGGACACCTGCGCGCCGATCTCCTCGATCCCCCGGGTGATGCCGTCCGTGATGCTGGTGAATACCAAACCCTGCCCCTCTGCTTCAGCGCACAAGATAGGCAGGGACGGCAGCAGTTTACAGGGGGCGCGGCAACGGCTAACGGAACCGGATGCGCTACGCCCTCAAGATCGAATACGACGGCACCCCGTTCTGCGGCTGGCAACGGCAGAACGGTCAGCCCTCGGTGCAGCAGACGGTGGAAGAGGCACTCCGCCGCCTCGAACCCGACGCCCCGGGCATCGGCGCGGCGGGGCGCACCGACACCGGCGTCCACGCCACGGCGCAGGTCGCCCATTGCGACCTTGCCAAACCGTGGGAGCCGTTCCGCCTGATGGAGGCGCTGAACTACCACCTGAAGCCCGCCCCCGTGGCGGTGGTCGACGCGGCCCCGGTCGACGACGGTTTCCACGCCCGCTTCTCGGCCATGGGCCGGCGCTACCTCTTCCGCCTGATCGCGCGGCGCGCCCCCGTCACCCACGACGCGGGCCGGGTCTGGCAGGTCCGCAACGCGCTCGACCTCGCGCCGATGCAAGAGGCCGCGCGCCACCTGATCGGCCTGCACGACTTCACCACCTTCCGCTCGACCATGTGCCAGGCGAATTCCCCGGTGAAGACGCTCGACCGGCTCGACATCGAGGCACGGGATTACCCCCACGGCACCGAATTCCGTTTCCACCTCGCCGCCCGCAGCTTCCTGCACAACCAGGTCCGCTCGATCGTCGGCACGCTGGAACGCGTCGGCGCCGGCGCCTGGCACCCCGACCAGGTGAGAACCGCGCTCGAGGCGGCCGACCGCGCCGCCTGCGGCCCGGTCTGCCCGCCCCAGGGTCTCTACCTCTGCGGCGTGGTCTACGACCCCGACCCCTTCGCCACCGCCTGAGCCCCCGGCAAGACAAAAGGGGCACAGGCCAGACCCCAAGCCCGTTACCAGATGTGTCGTGCGTTCAGGGATCCGATAGCCCGCGCCGGGCCCGGCTCTTGCAGGCCCCACTCATCTGCGGCCAAGTTCGGGCGTCTCGATCGCACAGGCCCGGGAACGATCCGCACTCCACGCCGTCTGGGGCGTGCAGGCGTCTTTGAGCGGCACTCGAAAACGCCTCTGCTCGGCTGACTTGTGCGGCAGCGGCCTATTTTCGGGCAGAAGACTGCATCTGGTACATGTTCAACTGACGTGGACATCCGTTCGGTTCGGCCACGACATGCGTTCTCTTTTCATCGCCTTCATTTTCCCGCGTACCTTGGCGGGGATCTTCCCGGCAGGTGCCGTCTTCCCAATCAAACGATCACCGACGAAACCCTTGGAGGGCTGGTCGCGACCTGCCCCAGACCCGAATTTCAAATATCAGACCGGCATTCCCGAGGCGCTGGGAACTCCCCGGTCACGAGATCCGCACCAGCACCCCGACGCGGGGTATCAATACAAGTGACGAGTTCCTGCCGACCGAACCGGGAGCGAACTACGCCTTCCAATGCCAGCTTCCCGGGCAAGGCTTCGAGTCGCTCGGTTGCGGATCTCCGCAGCCTATCAGCCGGACGCCATGCTTTGCTCTCGGTGTAGATCTACCTCCCACGACCGTTCCCGGCCCGGATCGCGCGCTTCGGCAAGCTGGTCGCGCAAGCGCGTACATCGCCCGTTGCCTCGACGTGACCGATGGGCCGAAGACCTTCCCCCGCGATGCCTCGGGTGTGCCGATCGTGAAAAGCTGTGCTCCGGCGCTGACAAACCGACGAGGCCACGGCCAGCCCCTCGCCGTGCCGACCTCGAAGACCATCTTCACGGATCGAGACGGTCGCGGCGTCCGCCAGAATGAGTGGCAGCTTTGCCCACCGGGCGACCCATCGAAAGAAATGCGCTCGCAAATTTCCGCGATCGCTTGATTGTCGTGCGGGCTCAGTTGCACAGGTCAGGCCGCCACCTCGTGCAACATATCTGGCAAGGGGCTTGCCAAGGCCCACCCAACATTCTTCTGAGCGGAAATATCCCGGGGGGTCCGGGGGGCTGGCCCCCCGGCCTCTCCACCCGTGCACACCGCCAGGCCTTGGCCCGCTTCCCTGTCCGCGCCCCCCGGCCCCCGGCTTGACCGACCCGCTTAGCCCGCGACGTCCTTGACGATCCCCGCCAGCTCCGCCCGCACATCCGCGATCTCGCCCATGGCATCGACGCGCTTCAGCACGCCCTGCCCCTCGTAATAGGCAATCAGCGGCGCCGTCTGGTCGTGGTAGGCCTCCAGCCGCGCGCGCACGGTTTCCGCGTTGTCGTCGGGGCGCCGCTTGAACTCGGTGGAACCGCACTTGTCGCAGACCCCAGCCTTCGCCGGCACCTTGAAGCTGTCGTGATAGCCCTCGCCGCACTTGGCGCAGGTGTAGCGGCCGGCCACCCGGTCCACCATCGCCCCGTCGTCGACCTCCATCGAGATCGCGGCGGTGACGCTCTGCCCCGTCTCGTCGAGCAGCGCGTCAAGCGCCGAGGCCTGGCCGTCGGTGCGCGGGAACCCGTCAAGGATGATGCCGTGCGACACGTCCGGCTCGGCCATGCGGTCACGCAGGATCGCCAGCACGATATCGTCCGACACCAGCCCGCCGGCCTCCATCACCGCTTTCGCGGCAAGGCCCGCGGGCGTGCCCTGGGCGACGGCGGCGCGCAGCAGGTCGCCGGTGGAAAGCTGCACGAGGCCGAAATCCTCCTGCAGCATGCGGGCCTGGGTCCCCTTGCCGGCGCCCGGAGGCCCCAGAAGGATGAGGACCGCCGGCTTGGTCGTCACGGGCGCATCAGCCATGGCTGGTCTCCTTTCACCTGTCATCCCCGATTCATCCGGTTCTCGATCAGATCGTCAACCACTGAAGGGTCTGCCAGCGTCGATGTGTCGCCCAGGGCGCCATAGTCGTTCTCGGCGATCTTGCGCAGGATCCGGCGCATGATCTTGCCCGAGCGCGTCTTGGGCAGGCCCGGGGCCCACTGGATCAGGTCGGGCTTGGCGATCGGGCCGATCTCGGTCCGGACCCAGGCCTCCAGTTCCTTCTTCAGGCCGTCCGACGGGTCGATCCCGTTCATCAGGGTGACATAGGCATAAATGCCCTGCCCCTTCACGCTGTGCGGATAGCCGACCACCGCGGCCTCGGCCACCTTGGCATGGGCGACGAGGGCCGATTCAACCTCGGCCGTGCCCATCCGGTGACCCGAAACGTTGATCACGTCGTCCACCCGGCCGGTGATCCAGTAATAGCCGTCGGCATCCCGGCGGCACCCGTCGCCCGAGAAGTAGTAGCCCTTGTACTGCTGGAAATAGGTCTCCTGGAACCGCTCGTGATCGCCCCAGACGGTGCGCATCTGCCCCGGCCAGCTTTCCTTGATGGCCAGCACGCCCTCGGCCTCGGTCTCGGTCAGCTCGTGGCCGTCGACGGCGTCCAGAACCACCGGCTGCACCCCGAAGAAGGGCTTGGTCGCCGATCCCGGCTTGGTCGCGATGGCGCCCGGAAGCGGCGTGATCATGTGCCCCCCGGTCTCGGTCTGCCACCAGGTGTCGACGATCGGGCAACGGCCGCGGCCGACATGCTCGTTGTACCAGTTCCAGGCCTCGGGGTTGATCGGCTCGCCCACCGTGCCCAGCAGGCGCAGCGTCGACAGGTCGTACTTGGCCACCCATTCGTCGCCCTGCCCCATCAGCGCACGGATCGCGGTGGGGGCGGTATAGAACTGATTCACCTTGTGCTTGTCGCAGATCGCCCAGAACCGGCCCGCATCCGGGTAGGTCGGCACGCCCTCGAACATCAGCGTGGTCGCGCCGTTCGCCAGCGGCCCGTAGACGATATAGCTGTGCCCGGTCACCCAGCCGACATCGGCCGAACACCAGAAGACGTCGCCGTCGTGGTAGTCGAAGGTGTATTCATGCGTCATCGCGGCATAGGCGAGGTAGCCGCCCGAGGTATGCACCACGCCCTTGGGCTTGCCGGTCGAGCCCGAGGTGTAGAGGATGAACAGCGGATCCTCGGCCTTCATCGGGCGGGCCGGGCAATCCGGTGCCGCGGTCGCCATCAGTGCCTTCACGTCGACGTCGCGCCCCTCGATCCACGTCGTCTGGTCGCCGGTATGCTTGACCACGAGGCAGCGCACCTTGTCCGAGCAGTGCAGAAGCGCGGCATCGGTGTTCGACTTCAGCGCGGTTTTGCGCCCGCCCCGCGGCGCGGTGTCCGAGGTGATCACCAGCTTGGCGCCGCAATCGTTGATCCGGTTCGCCAGCGCATCGGGAGAGAAGCCCGCGAACACCACCGAGTGAATCGCCCCGATCCGCGCGCAGGCCAGCATGGCATAGGCCGCCTCGGGGATCATCGGCATGTAGATCACCACGCGGTCGCCGCGCATCACGCCCTGGCTCAGAAGGACGTTGGCGAAACGGCAGACCTTCTCGTGCAGCTCGCGGTAGGTGATGTGCTGCGCCGGATCGGCGGGGCTGTCGGGCTCGAAGATGATCGCGGTCTGCTCGCCCCGCGTGGCGAGGTGCCTGTCGATGCAGTTCGCCGCGACGTTCAGCACGCCGTCCTCGAACCAGCGGATGTCGACCTTGCCGAACTCGAAGGTGGTGTTCTTCACCTTGGTGTAGGGTTCGATCCAGTCGAGCCGCTTGCCATGCTCGCCCCAGAACCCCTCGGGGTCGGCGACCGAGGCCTTGTACATTTCCTCGTAGCGGGCCGCGTCGATATGGGCGTGCTTGATGAATTCCTCAGGGGCGGCGAATGCCGCGTGTGCCTGATCCGTCATGGATGCCTCTCCTCTCCATCCGCGGCCCCTGGCGCGCGGTCTCTCCTCATGCTTCCGGGCGCGGAAGCCTCCATCCCGAAAGTCAGTGTAACGTCAAGTCAATCGTTAGGTAACCCTTTTCTAAATATGGATTTTTCTGTAAATTTCTTCACTTTCGAGTGGTAAATTCTGCAAACCTTCCGGCGATCCGCCGAAAATCATCCCCGATTCCAGCGCCTTAGCCCCATGCCTCGCACGCCCTTCGTGCCGTGCCGGCGGTTTTCACCGCCCCGGGCGCGCCGGGCGGCCCTGCCCGGGGCCATGGCGCCCCCTGGCACCTATGGTCGCACCCCTGCCGCCCTTCGGGCGATTCGGCGCCGCGCGGGCCTGCGGACGGGTGCGCAGGATCCGTTGAAGCCGCCCTCCCTTCAACCTAAAGTGTCGTTCGCCCCAAGCCAAAGTCAAATCCGCCATGACAGAGTCCGACCAAGACCGCCCTTCACCGATCCGCCCGACCGACGACGCGGCCCGCGCCCTGGCGCGCGATCTGTTGCAGGGCGCGACCTTCGCCGCCCTCGCCGTGACCGACCCGGCCAGCGGCGCGCCCTTCGTCAGCCGCATCGCGCTGGGGCTCGACCCGGAGGGGCTGCCGGTCACGCTGATCTCGACGCTGGCGGCCCATACCGCGGCGCTGAAGGCCGACCCGCGCTGCGCCCTGCTGATCGGCGAGCCGGGCCCTCGCGGCGATCCACTGACGCACCCGCGGCTGTCGCTTCAGGCCACCGCCCGGTTCATCCCGCGCGACGGGCCCGACCACGCCGCGCTCCGCGCGCATTACCTTGCCTCCCACCCCAAGGCAAAGCTCTACGCGGATTTCGCCGATTTCGGCTTCGTCGTGTTCGATCCGTCGGGCGCCGCCCTCAACGGCGGCTTCGGCCGCGCCTTTCATCTGACGCCCGCCGACCTGCTGCCGCGCTGAGACATGCGAAAGGGGGCGCCGTTTCCGACGCCCCCTGACCGCACTCCGCCGGCGGCCCCACACCGGCGAACCGCAACACCGCCCGACCGCCGTCAGCTTGGCGTATCGACCCGGATCGTGATCTGCACCTTGCCCTGCGCCGCCTGCGACCAGTTCACGGTGACGTCCTGCTTGTCCGCACCCTGCTCGATTTTGACATAGGGCCACTCGGTGAGGCGGTTGCCGCCTGCGTCCTTGATCGCGCTCTCGGCGACCAGCCCGACCACGTTGCGCGCCCGCCCGCCGAAGGGCATGTAGCCCTGCGTGCCGACCGTCCAGACCGACGCCGCGCTGTTCTGGCTGAACTCCAGGGTCACCGGGCTCATGGTCAGCTGGTTCACCGAATTGAAGCTGTTGCCCTGCACGATGATGTTGCGGAACCGGCCATAGTTCAGATCGGCAAAGGTGGTGTCGACCATCTCGACCCGGTCGATCGCCCCGTTCAGCGGCTTGAACACGTTGCCCTGCATGGAAAAGCCCTGCAGGTAATGATCGGCCCCGTAGGGCTTGATCACCATGAACCGGAACGCCGGGTTGACGTTGATGACGGTGAAGATGTTGCCTTCCACCGTCAGTCCGCCGAAGGAATAGCCCGAGGTGAAGTTGGGATCGACATCGTATTCGTTGGTCCACTCGATCGAGCAATCGTCGATGTAATTGCCGTTGATCGTTGTCTTGCAGTTCGACGCCGTCAGCACGATCCCGGCCCGGCGCACGCCGTCCTGCTCGTTGTCGCCGTGGAAGAAGTGGTTGCCCAGGATCAGGCTGCCGTTGCCGCCGATCACCGCGAAGAAGCCGAAGCGGACCACCCTGTTCTGCCGCAGCTTGATGTCGTTCGCGTTGGTGTTCAGCACGCCCGAGGTCCGGTCCTGCGCCGGGGTCGCCTGCTCGTTCGACAGGAACTGGCAATTGTCGATCATCATGCCCTGGTCACCCTCGCCGATCGAGGTGAGGCAGCGGTCCTTCGGCTTGTTGAAGAAGCAGTTGCCGACCTGGAAGATGATCCCGTCCGGCGCCATCATGATCGCGCTGGCATAGCCGTTCAGGTTGAACTCGATATCGTGCAGCTCGAACTTCGACAGCGCGGCGAAGTTGATCAGGTCGAGGACGTAGCGAAACCGGCTGAAGGTGTAGGTCCGCACGCCGCCCCCGCCGTAAAGCGGCTGGCTCAGCGTCACCGTGCCGGCACCGACGTTGCGGGCGGTGACGTAGATCTCGCGCCCCACGCCGCTGCCCTGCACGAGGCTGCCCACCTCGATCTGCGAGACATTCGCGACGCCCGTCAGCTTCTGCGGGTTCGAGGTGGCATAGGTGGCCTGCGAGGTCACCACCCGGGTGTCCCAGGCGGCCGAATCCTGCACGTCGAAGCTGCCGTTGCGCAGCACGCGGCGGATCTGGAAGGCCTGGCCGCTCAGCCCCGCAATCGCCGCCACGTCAAGCGGCGCGTCGATCGCAATCCGCCGCCCCGACAGGTCGAGCGTGGCGTGGTCGGTGAACGAGAACAGCGCCTGCAGCGCCTTCCTGAACCCCGTCAGCTCATCCCCGAAAGCGGCCTCGTAGGTGGCCAGATCGTAGTTGCGGGTCAGCGCGAGGTTGGCACTGTCGGGCATCGTCACCGTGCCCTCGAACCGGACCGGGCTTTCGAAGGTCACGTTGCCGCCAAGATAGTAGTTCCCCGAGGAAACCAGCACCGACCGGCCGTCGGCATCGGAATCCGCGGCCTCGAAGGCCGCAGTGTCGTCGGTCGTCCCGTCCCCCACGGCGCCATAGTCGCGCACGTCGACCCAATCCATCAGCTTGCGGGCGAAGACGTCGGTGGCGTCCTCGATCCGGATGTCGTCGATCCGGAGGGTGCCGCCGTTCGATCCGGTCAGGTCGAACCCGAAATGGCCGAAGACCGGCTTCGACCCCCAGACCATGTCGACACCCTCGCGGTTCCCCGCCCCGATGATCGCGCTGACCTCGACGACCTCGCCATAGGAGGTCAGCGCGACCGAGGGCCCGATCTGGTCGGCCGCGACCACGTTCTTGCCGCCGGCATCCCCGGCCCAGGCCGCGATGCGGACCGAGGGCAGGTTGCCCGCCACCGCCTTGATCCGCACGGTGACCCGCAGGTAAAGGCCCGGCACCAGGGGCGTGTTACCCATGTAGCGCATGCGCTGGGTCGTCTCGGTCTTCACCATCTCGACGCAGCCGCCGAAATCGGCATCGGCCGCTACCAGCGCCGCATTGGCCTGGCCGTCCCAGGTCGGCGTGCCCGGGGTTCCGTCGGTCCGGGACCAGAGGTTCAGCCCCGCGGCGAAGGCCGGCGGCATCAGCGCCAGCCCATCGGTGATCGTGATATCCATTCAGCTTACCCCATGTTTGGTCTTCTGCAGGCGGGGCCGGGGCGCGGAGGGCAAGGCGGGGCCGGGGCGGGGCACGGGATCCGCCCCCACCGCGCATGACGCCGCTCTGTCCATGAGATGCCAGCCCGACCGTCTGGCGCAAAAATGGCTAACAATCGCCGACTAACGTGTCGTTAACCCTGCGTCCGCGTCATGATTGCGTTACACTTGTCGGCAAAGCAGAAACGGTCACTTGGGTGGGGGACGCCATGGCCTACGCTTTCGACCGCGACGACGGTAAACTGGCACGCGGAACACGGCGCATCGCGACGGGGTTGATCCGCCCCGCGCTGGCCCTGATCGACGAGGGGCGCCCCCTCTCGGCCGAGGATATCCACAAGCTGCGCACCACGGTGAAGAAGCTGCGCGGGCTGATCCGGCTGGTGCGTCCGGGGCTTGCGACCGCCGACGAGGAGGACAAGGTGCTGCGCGATGCCGCCCGCGGCATCTCGGCGCCGCGCGACAGCGAGGTGATGCGCCAGACCCTCGAGGCGCTCGCCCCCGGTGACGCCCTGCCAACGCTGCGCGCGGCCCTCGACCGCGCCCATGCGGATGCCCACGGCCCCGGCGTGCTCGACACCGGGCTTGCTGCCTATCGCGCGGCGCTCCGGGATCTCGAAGATCGCGTGGCACGATGGAAACTGTCGGGCAAGGGCCGGCTGGTGCTGCAGGCCGGGGTGGCCGCCACCTTCGACCGCGCCCGCCGTGACTGGCACGCCGCACGCGCCTCGGGCGATGCCCACGCGATGCACGAGACCCGCAAGCGGATCAAGGCGCATGGCTATCAGGCGCGCCTGCTCGAACCGGTGTGGCCCGCGATGATGACCGCCCACCGCGCGGTCGTCGACCCGCTGGGCGAGACACTGGGCCAGATGAACGACCTCGCGGTCTTCGCGGCCCATGTCGAGTCGCTGGACCTGCCCGACCGCGAACGCGCACAGGCCCTCGCCCTTGCGCATGCCCGCTACGGCGAGCTTCGCGATATCGCCATTCCCGACGCCGACAAGCTCCTGTCCGAGGATGGCACCGCGCTGGCCGCGCGCTGGGGCGCGTGGTGGTCGCTATGGCGCAAGGAAGGCTGATCCCTCGCCGCCCCCGGCGTCAGACGCCCACACCCTGCGCCTGAACGGGCGTCACTGCGTCGATGCGCCAGCGGCCGTCGACCTCGACCATGTGGTAATCCCACAGGACGACACGCCCGTCAGCCCCGCGCACCATGAGCCGCTGCACCTCGTGCCCGCCCTCTGCATGATGGCCGAGAAAGCGCGTTTCCGCGGGGTCGAGCACGCTGGAATAGCCATGGGCGACCATTTCGCCGAACCGTGTCGGGCTGCCGAAGGCGGCCTGGATGTTGGGTGAGGCATAGCCGAACGCGCGGGCGTAATCCTGCGTGCGGAAGGCGGCGATCTGGTCGCTGATGACGGTCCGGATCGCCTGTCCGGGATCCTCGGCCCGGGCCGCGGGAGCAGCCAGCGCCGCCCCGGCAGCAAGCATCGTAAACAGGTGCCGCATCGCGGGTCTCCTCCCTCGCTGTCGCGTCCCTGCCCCCCTTGTGGCCGGACACTCCCGAAGGACCACCGGCCGAGTCTTCTCCCCACCGGGAAGCTAGCACACACGGCCGCTGAAACAAACCGCAACATGAGCGTGAGGCATCAAACCGCCGGACGGACCGGCGCCGCATCACCGCGGCTGGGGCGCCGGCCTGCGGGCCGCGCCCTGCCGATGGATCAGCCCAGCCGGTCCTTGACCGCCGGGCCGACGGTCGCGAAATCCATCTGGCCGGTATACTTGGCCTTCAGCGCACCCATCACCTTGCCCATGTCGCGGATCGATTCCGCCCCGGTCTCGGCGATCGCCGCGTCGATCGCGGCAGAGGCCTCCGTCTCGGACAGCTGGCGCGGCAGGAACCCCTCGATAACCTCGATCTCGGCGCGCTCCTTCTCGGCCAGTTCCAGCCGACCGCCCTCCTCATAGGCGCGCGCGCTTTCCTGCCGCTGCTTCACCATGCGGCCCAGGATCGCCAGGATCTCGGCATCGCCGACCCCGTGGTCGGCACCCTCGCCGCGCAGCGCGATGTCCTTGTCCTTGATCGCGGCATTGATCAGCCGCAGGGTCGAGAGGCGCTCGGCCTCCTTGTTCTTCATCGCGCTCTTGAGCGCCGTGGAAATCCGGTCTTGCAGGCTCATCGGGAAGACTTGTCCTCGGGTCTGACGGCCCCGTTTGGGGGCAAGCCGCAAAGATAAAGCGCCGCGGCGCTCGACACAACCTATACCTTCGCGACAAACCCATTGAAAACAAACGGGATTTCATTTAACCGCTGGACCTTGACCCTGCCAGCGCCTCCCCTTAGTTTGCCCCGGATTTAAGCCCGGGAGTCGCCCAATGCCCGCCAGCCAGCCGCAATCCGCACCGCATCCGACCGCCTGCCTCGCCCTGGCAGACGGCACGATCTTCTACGGCAAGGGGTTCGGCGCGACCGGCGTGACGGTTGCCGAACTTTGTTTCAACACCGCGATGACCGGGTATCAGGAGATCATGACCGATCCCTCCTACGCCGGACAGGTGGTGACCTTCACCTTCCCTCACATCGGCAACACCGGCGTCAACGAAGAAGACGACGAGACCGCGAACCCGGTCGCCGACGGCATGGTGGTGAAGTGGGACCCGACCGAGCCGTCGAACTGGCGCGCCGCGGGCGACCTCGTCGACTGGCTGCGCCGCAAGGGCCGGATCGGCATCGGCGGCATCGACACCCGGCGCCTGACCCGCGCGATCCGCCAGCAGGGCGCGCCGCATGTCGCCCTCGCCCACGATCCCGACGGCAATTTCGACCTCGAGGCGCTTGTGGCCAAGGCCCGCGGCTGGAAGGGCCTCGTGGGCCTAGATCTGGCCAAGGACGTGACCTGCGCCCAAAGCTACCGCTGGGACGAGATGCGGTGGGCTTGGCCGGACGGCTACAAGAAGCGCGAGGGCGAGGGGCTGAAGGTGGTCGCCATCGACTACGGCGCGAAACGCAACATCCTGCGCTGCCTCGCCTCGGCCGGCTGCGACGTCACCGTCCTGCCCGCCACAGCCACCGCCGAGGACGTGCTGGCGCTGAACCCCGAGGGGGTGTTCCTCTCGAACGGCCCGGGCGACCCGGCAGCGACCGGCGAATATGCTGTGCCCGCGATCAAGGGCGTGCTGGCGGCTGACATCCCGGTCTTCGGTATCTGTCTCGGCCACCAGATGCTGGCGCTGGCGCTTGGTGCCCGCACGGTCAAGATGAACCACGGCCACCACGGCGCGAACCATCCCGTGAAGGACCAGGAGACCGGCAAGGTCGAGATCACCTCGATGAACCACGGCTTCACCGTGGACAGCCAGACCCTGCCCGAGGGCGTGATGGAAACCCATGTCAGCCTGTTCGACGGATCGAACTGCGGCATCCGCATGGCCGACAAGCCCGTGTTCAGCGTGCAATATCACCCCGAGGCGAGCCCCGGCCCGCAGGACAGCTATTACCTGTTCGATCGTTTCGCCGAGGCAATGCGCGCCCGCCGCGCCGGCTGACATTCGGCGCCCCGCCGCTTGCGGGGTGCTGTTAACCGATCCTTAAGCAAGGACACCCATGCTGGCCCCATGGCCGGAAGGGTGCACGATGGATCCCAAGTTGAGACAGGCTGCCGGGGCGCACATGCCGCTGGCAAGGCCCCCGCGGCAGGGACCGCGGGGCCTTCTTGACCTGCTCGTCGCCCGTGGCGCCCTGCAGCCCGCCGCGGCGGCCGAGGTCCTCGCGCTGGCCGCGCGGCAGGACACCCGCCTTGCCGATATCCTCTCCGCCCGCGACCTCGTCGACGAGGCGGTGCTGCTCGACGCACAGGCGGAGCTTTTCGGAACCCAGGTCGTCGATCTGCGCATCACGCCGCCCGACCCCCGGCTGATCGACAGCCTCGGCGCCCACAGGTGCATGGCCGAGGGGCTGGCGCCATGGCGCCGGGCGGGCGGGGTGGTGGTGATCGCGACCGCACGCCCCGAATTGTTCGAACGCCACCGCGCGGAGCTGACCGCCCTCTTCGGCCCCGTGGCGATGGCCGTCGCCGCCGAATCCGCACTGACCGAGGCGGTCATGGCATTGCGCGCGCCCGCGCTCGCCCGGCGCGCCGAAACCCGCGTCGCCCCCGCGGAAAGCTGTCGCCCCAGGCGCACTCGCCGCATCGGCCTGCGCCTCGCCGCCGCCGCGGCGGGGGTGCCCCTGATGCTGAGCTTCCCCGAAATCGTCCTGGCAGCGATGACGATCTGAGCCGCGCTGACCATGGTCGCGCTGATGGGCCTCAAGGCCGCCGCCGCAATCGCCATGCTGACCCGGGGCGACCGGGCAGCGGCGCAGCCCCCCCTCGCACCGATGCCGCAGATCGCCCGCCTGCCGTGCGTCTCGGTCCTCGTCCCGCTGTTCGACGAGCCCGACATCGCCCCCCACCTGATCCGGCGGCTGGGGCAGGTCGATTATCCCCGCGAGCTTCTGGATATCATCCTCGTGGTGGAGGAGGAGGATACCGCCACCCGCATCGCGCTGGCCGGTCACCGCCTGCCGCGGTGGATGCGCGTGGCCGTCGCCCCGGAAGGCACGCTGAAGACCAAACCGCGCGCGCTGAATTTCGCGCTCGATCTCTGCCGCGGATCGATCGTCGGGGTCTGGGATGCCGAGGACGCCCCGGACCGCGACCAGATCCAGAAGGTGGTGCGCCAGTTCCACGACCGCGGATCGGAGGTCGCCTGCCTGCAAGGGCGGCTCGACTACTACAACCCGCGGACCAACTGGATGTCGCGCTGCTTCACCGTGGAATACGCGGTCTGGTTCCGCCTCGTCCTGCCGGGGCTGCAACGGCTGGGCCTGCCGATCCCGCTGGGCGGCACCACGCTTTTCTTCCGCCGCCCCGCGCTCGAGGCGCTCGGCGGCTGGGACGCCCACAACGTGACCGAGGACGCCGACCTTGGCATCCGGCTAGCCCGCCACGGCTACCGGACGGAGGTGATCGACACCGAAACCCTCGAAGAGGCCAACTGCCGGGTCGTGCCGTGGATCCGCCAGCGCTCGCGCTGGATCAAGGGGTACATGATGACATGGGCGGTGCACATGCGCAGCCCCCGCAAGACCCTGCGGCAGATGGGGTGGCGCCGCTTCCTGGGCTTTCAGGTGCTGTTCGCGGGAACGCTGTCGCAGCAGCTTCTGGCGCCGCTCCTCTGGACATACTGGCTTCTGTTCCTCGGCCTCTGGCACCCGCTCGACGCTTTCCCGGCCTGGACCGGCTTCGCCCTGGCCACGGTGTTCCTTGGCACCGAAGCGGTCAACCTCGCCCTCGGGCTGATCGCCGTCGCGGGAAAGCGGCACAGGTTCCTGATGCCATGGGTCCCGACGCTGACCTTCTACTTCCCCCTCGCCGCGCTGGCCGCCTACAAGGCGATCTGGGAACTCGCCGCACGCCCCTTCTTCTGGGACAAGACGAAACACGGCCTCTACGACGATACCCGGTCCGCCCCCCGCAGCGCGCCCCCGACGGCTTCCGCCCCGCCCAGCCGCCGCCACACCGGAACAGGCGCGCCCCCCGCGTCGCCTGCCCAAGGCCTGAACCGGCCCTAGCGGTTGCGTACCGGCAATTCCCCGGCGTCCAGCTTCAGCCGCGTCTCGAACGCCTTCGAGATATGGTGACGCAGATGCCGCGCTGCCTCGTCCTCGTCACGCGCGGCGATCGCCGCGACCACCGCGTCATGCTCGTCCAGCGCGACCTCCTCGCGCCCTTCGGCCGAGAAGGAGGTGGTGGCAAGCAGCGCCATCGACCGATGCACCAGGTCGAGTTGCTGCACCAGGAACCGGTTGTGCGAGGCCAGGTGGATCTGCTTGTGAAAGCGCCGGTTCGCCCGGCTGAGCGCCTGCGCATCCCCCATCAGCCGCCGGTCCGCCGCGGCCATGTCCTTCAGCACGCGGATCTCCTCGTCGCTGGCATGGCGCGCGGCCAGCCGGGCGGCGAGCGACTCGAGCTCGGTCCTGACTGCGTAAAGCTCGGCCAGCTGGTTGTGGTCCAGCGAGGCCACGATCAGGCTGCGTCCGTCGCGGGTCAGCATCGACTGGGTCTCGAGCCGCTGCAACGCCTCGCGGATCGGGGTCCGCGACACGCCGAAGCGTTCGGCCAGCTCGGATTCCACCAGCCGGTCTCCGGGCCGGTACAGCCCCGAGTCGATCGCTTCGAGGATCAGCGAATAGGCGTCCTTCTGGACGGGCTTGAGGTCCTGCATCTCTTCGTCCTCCCGCCCCTGGCCGGGCGATCCCGAAAGCCTAGACCTGCCCCGCCCCGCCTTCAAGCCTGCCCCGCCTTCAGGCCCACCCGGGTGGGCGCGCGAAAGGACGTGGCCGGGCGGCAGACCGCCCTCCCCGCACACGGGAAGCCTTCTGCCAGGCACCAAGGCCCCGCCCTCCCCGCGCCCCGCCCGCCGCCTGCGACCTCTGGCCGCCCCTTGCCCATGCCCCTCCGCGCGCCTAGTTTCGCGGCCATGACAGCGCCACCGCCCCCTCTCGGCTCGCACGCCGCACAGTTTGCCCATGTCCGCGCCTGGGTCTTCGACCTCGACAACACGCTCTACCCGCCCGAGGCCCGCCTCTTCGACCAGATCGAGGTGAAGATGACCGCCTGGGTAATGAACACGCTGCGCGTCGACCGGGCCGAGGCGGACCGCCTTCGCAAGCATTACTGGGCGACCTACGGCACCACGCTGGCCGGGCTGATGCAGGAACACGGGGTCGACCCGGGCCCCTACCTGACGGAAGTGCACGACATCTCTCTCGACCATCTGGAGCGCGACGACCTGCTGGCGGCGCATATCCGCGCCCTGCCCGGCACCCGCATCGTCTACACCAACGGCTCCGCCCCCTATGCCGAACGGGTGCTGGAGGCGCGCGGCCTCGGCAACCTGTTCGACGCCGTCTTCGGGGTGGAACATGCCGGGTTCCGCCCCAAGCCCGAGCGGGACGCCTTCGAGACGGTCTTCGCCCGGGCGGAAATCGCCCCCGATCGCGGCGCGATGTTCGAGGACGACCCGCGCAACCTTGCCGCGCCGCATGCGATGGGGATGCAGACGATTCTCGTGGCCCCGGCTCCGGTCCCCGTGCCGCACATCCATCATCACACCGACGACCTGCGCAGCTTTCTCGGGGCGCTCTCGGCAAATCCCTGAAGACACGGCCATCTTCCGGAGGACAGGCTTGGCCGGGCCGCGGCATTCCGTCGCGCCCCGCCTCCTGACGTTTCCGTGATCTTAACGTGACCGCTATAGCGGGCGGCGAGATCGTGAACAGGAGATCCATCCATGATGACCGCGGCCCTCAAACGCACCTTCTTCGCCCTGCCGATCCTGGGATGGATCGCCAGCGACATCGCGCACAGGGGGCATGAGAACATCTGGTACGCGATCGGCGGCGCGGTAAGCCTCGTGGCGATCGCGACGATGATGTTCGGCGTGGTCGCGCTGTCGATGACCGCGCTCGCCCTTGTTCCCGTGATGATGATCACCCTGATCGCCATCACCAACGGGTGACGCTTCGCCGCTTTCCCCGCTCTGCCCTCCCGGGCTAGACTTGGCTCGAGAATAGATTTGGCCCGAGAGAAGACTTGGCTGAGACGAAGCCCGGAACGGAAGGCGGCGATGGAACGCATCAGCACTGACATCCTGGTGTCCGGCGGCGGTGTCGCCGGGCTGACGGCCGCGGCGGCCTTCGGCGCGGCGGGTCATTCCGTGATTTGCGTCGACCCCGCGCCGCCCGTCACCGACGAGACGGCCGAGGGTGCGGACCTGCGCACCACGGCCTTCCTCCAGCCCTCGATCCCCGTGCTGCAGGCCGCGGGGCTGTGGCAGGCGCTGGAGCCCCACGCGGCCCCCCTGCAGATCATGCGCATCGTCGATGCCGGCGGCGCCGAGCCGGAACCGCGCATCGTCAAGGATTTCGACGCCTCCGACATCTCGGACCAGCCCTTTGGCTGGAACCTTCCCAACTGGCTTTTGCGGCGCGAGATGGTGGCGCGGCTTGCAGAGATGCCGAATGTCGATTTCCGGCCCGGCACTGCGACCCGGGCCGTGCTGACCCGCGAGAGCGCCGCACTGGTGACGTTGTCGGACGGCAGCCGCGTCTCGGCCAGGTTGCTGATCGGCGCGGACGGGCGCAATTCGGCGGTACGCGAGGCGTTGCAGATCCCGGTTCGTACGACGCGCTATGGCCAGAAGGCGCTTGCCTTCGCGGTGACGCACCCGATCCCGCATGAAAGCGTCTCGACCGAGATCCACCGCTCGGGCGGCCCCTTCACCCTGGTGCCGCTGCCCGATCGCGGCGGGCTGCCCTGCTCGGCCGTCGTCTGGATGGAACGCGGGCCCGAGGCGCTTCGCCTCGCCGCCCTGCCCGAACCCGCGTTCGAGGCCGCGATGTCGGAACGCTCATGCCATCTGTTCGGGCCGCTCAGGCTTGCCAGCCGCCGCACGGTCTGGCCGATCATTTCCCAGCTGGCGGCGCGGATGGCGGGCGAACGCACCGCCCTGATCGCCGAGGCGGCGCATGTGGTGCCCCCGATCGGGGCGCAGGGGCTGAACATGAGCCTGGCCGATCTTCGCGTGCTGCTCGAACTCGCCGAAGCCGCGCCGGCCGAGCTTGGCACGCCTAAGATGCTGGAGGCCTACCACCGCCGCCGCCACGCCGAGGTTCTGGCACGGGTGACGGGGATCGACGCGCTGAACCGGGCCTCGATGCTCGGGGCACAGGGCCTGCGCGACCTGCGGGCCGGGGCGCTCAACACGCTTTATTCCGTCGCACCGGTGCGCAGGACGCTGATGCGTGCAGGCCTGGGGGTCAGCTGACGGCGCAATCGCCCGCGGGCCGTGACGCCGGGCCCGCGAGGAGAAGCGAAGCGCCTGACGAGTACGTCAGAGCACCTGATCGACGGCCTTCTTCAGCCGCGCAAGCGTGCCTTCGACATCGGTCAGCTTGTCGAGACCGAAAAGCCCGAGGCGGAAGGTCCGGAACCCCTCCGGCTCATCGCATTGCAGCGGCACGCCGGCCGCTATCTGCAAGCCCTTCGCAGCGAATTTCTTGCCGTTCTGGATGTCCGGATCGTCGGTATAGCTGACCACCACGCCCGGCGCGCCGAACCCGTCAGCCGCGACCGAGGTGACCCCCTTCGCCGCCAGCATCCGCCGCACGCCGTTGCCCAGCGCCCATTGCGCATCCTTCAGCTTGGCAAAGCCGATCTCGCGCGTCTCGGCCATGGCGTCACGGAACCCCAGAAGCGCATCGGTCGGCAGCGTCGCATGATAGGCATGCCCGCCGCCCTCGTAGGCCTCCATGATCGACAGCCACTTCTTGAGGTCCAGCACGAAAGACGTACTCTCCGTCGTCTCGATCCGGGCCCGCGCCCGGTCGGACAGCATGACAAGCCCCGCCGAGGGCGAGGCCGACCAGCCCTTTTGCGGCGCCGAGATCAGCACGTCGACGCCGACCTCCTTCATGTCGACCCAGACGGCACCCGAGGCCACACAGTCCAGAACGAACAGCGCGCCCACGTCATGCGCGGCCTCGGCCAGCGCGGACAGGTAGGCATCGGTCAGGATGATGCCCGCGGCGGTTTCCACGTGCGGCGCGAAAACCACGTCGGGCTTCACGTCGTGGATCTTCGCCACCACCTCCTCGATCGGCGCGGGGGCGAAGGGGGCCTTGGTGTCGTTGCCGTCCTGCCGGGCCTTCATCACCGTGGTCTCGGCGGCAAACCCGCCGGCCTCGAAGATCTGCGTCCAGCGATAGGAGAACCAGCCGTTGCGCACCACCAGCGCGTTGCGCCCCGAGGCGAATTGCCGGGCCACCGCCTCCATCGCGGCACTGCCGCCGCCCGGGACCAGCGCCACCGAGGCCGCGTTGTAGACCTCCTTGAGCATTTCCGAGATGTCGCGCATCACCTGCTGGAACTTCGCCGACATGTGGTTGAGCGAGCGGTCGGTGAAGACGACCGAGAATTCCTGAAGACCGTCGGGGTCGACGTCAGGACGCAAGCCGGGCATGAGCCTCTCCATTTGGT
This sequence comes from Acidimangrovimonas sediminis, assembly GCF_002871005.1. Taxonomy (GTDB): domain Bacteria; phylum Pseudomonadota; class Alphaproteobacteria; order Rhodobacterales; family Rhodobacteraceae; genus Acidimangrovimonas; species Acidimangrovimonas sediminis. The sequence continues at coordinate 6,197 of NZ_PHSN01000020.1, read as the reverse complement.
TCCTGCACGAGGTGTAGCCCGCCACCTGCTGCACGACCACCCCCGGCGGCGCTCGGAGGCCCAGAAATGTGCCGTGGGCGCCGCGCTTAACCCGGCCTTAGGGACATCGGGCCTAAGCTCCGCCGGCTCTCAACAGGCCCCGGGATCATGGCAGATCAAACCCTCAACATCTTCTCGCTGTCGGATATTTCCACGAGCGACGCCGCCGGCTTCTCCAACAACGGGGGCTATCAGTTCGTGCTGGGCACCGACACGGTGACGATCGCCCCCGGGGCGCTGTCGCAGGCGATCACCATCGCCGACGCGACCGACGCCACGTTCGACGACGACACCGGCACCGCGCAGGTCCTTGCCACGGGGATCAGCCTGAACGGGCTGGATTATACCGCCGGCACGGTGATCGAGCAGGAATACAGCCTGAGGGTCGAAGACAGCAGCGGCACGCAATACACGCTGCTTTTCGTGTCCATGGCCGAAGACGCCTACAACATACAGGGTTTCGTCGCCCAGGACGTGATGCCCCCCACCGGCGAGGCGCTGACCATCATCGGACATGCCGACAATCAGGCCGGCCTCTACCCCTATGCCAACTCGGCCCCCTCGTGCTTTGCCGCCGGCACCCGCATCGCCATTCCCGGCGGCTGGGCCGAGGTGCGTCACCTGCGCCCCGGTCAGGCGATCTGCCTGGCGGGCGGCGGCACGGCGCCGGTGCGCCTGGTGCTTCACAGCAGCGCCGACGCGGGCGGTAACCCGGCGCGGCGGCCCGTCCGCTTGCGCGCAGGCGCCCTCGGCCCCGGATGCCCGGCGCGCGACCTCGTGCTGTCGCCCCAGCACCGGGTCTGGGTCGACGATATCGGCGCGCTCGTTCCCGCGCGCGCCCTCACCTGTCTGCCCCGGATCGGGCCTCTGCGCGCAGCCGGAAGGATCGACTATGTCCACATCGTTCTGGCCCGGCACGCCGTGATCCTCGCCGAGGGGGTGCCCTGCGAAAGCTTCTGGCCGGGGAAGATGGCGATGGGAGCAATGACCCCGGCGCAACGCCTCCGGATCCGCCGGGCCATGGGCCCTGTCCCGTGCGCCGCTGCGCCCTTCCTCACGATGCGCACGGCGCAGGAGGCCCTTCGCGCGGCCTGGCCGCGGGTCAGCCAAGCGGACCCGGCAGCCGTTCCTCGCTCAGCAGGACATTGGCATCCACCTGCCCGATCCCCGGTAGCGTCATGATCCGGCGCCGCAGTACACGCTCGAAATCGGCAAGGTCCCGCGCCACGACCCGGAGGCGGTAGTCGTAGGCCCCGAGGATATACTGCACCACCTGCACTTCGGGGACCGCCGTCACCGCGCGTTCGAATTCCTCGAGGCTGACCCGCCCCTTGGTGGCAAGCTTCACCCCCAGGAAGACGGTCACGCCGAACCCGAGCGCCTCGCGATCCAGGTCCAGCCGCCGGGTACGGATCGCCCCCGCCTCGGTCAGCCGCTTCAGCCGCCGCCACGCCGCGGGCTGCGACAGGCCGAAGCGCCGGCCCAGCTCCCCCGCCGACAGCGTGGCATCCCCCACCAGCGCCCGCAGGAACGCGCGATCCAGATCGTCGAGCGCGATCACAGCGGCAACCCCTCGTTCGCCTTGATGATCGAGACATGCATCAGCGCCTCGATATCCGCGATATGCGGCAGCGCGAGGATCCGCTCGCGGTACACCTCCTGGTAATGCGCCATGTCGCGCGCCACGAGGTTGATGCGCAGATCGACCTGGCCAAGGAAGGTCTGGATCTCGATCACCTCGGGGATCTGCCGGGCGCCCGCGATCAGCTCCTCAAACGCGCGCGGCTGGGTCTTGTCCAGCGTCACCCGCAGGGACACCTCCACCTCGTATCCGAGCGCCCGCCAGTCGATCACCGCCTGCTGCCCCTTCAGCACCCCGCGCTCGCGCAGCTTCTCAAGCCGCCGCCAGCAGGTCGCCGCGGTCACCCCCGCGCGCGCCGCCAGCTCGGGGGTCGACAGGTCGGGTTCGGCCATCAATTGCCGCAGGATGCGACGGTCCGTATCGTCGAGACGCATGATATTTCCGACATTCACATAATTTCAGAATGATCCTTGCGCACTTTTAACAAAATTATCGAACTTTGCACGGGCAATCACAGGCTTTTCCCTATGCTGCCCCACAACGCACACCAAGGAGGAAAAGATGCGCGTCTATTACGATCGTGATTGCGACATCAACCTGATCAAGGACAAGAAGGTTGCAATCCTCGGCTATGGCAGCCAGGGCCACGCCCATGCGCTCAACCTGCGCGATTCGGGTGCCAAGAACCTCGTGATCGCGCTGCGCGAAGGCTCCCCCTCGGCAGCGAAGGCCGAGGCCGAGGGCCTCAAGGTGATGGGCATCGCCGAGGCCGCGGCCTGGTGCGACCTGATCATGTTCACCATGCCCGACGAGCTTCAGGCCGATACCTACAAGAAATACGTCCACGACAACCTCAAGGAAGGTTCGGCCATCGCGTTTGCGCACGGCCTGAACGTGCACTTCGGCCTGATCGAACCGAAGCCCGGCGTCGACGTCATCATGATGGCCCCCAAGGGTCCGGGCCACACCGTGCGCGGCGAATACGTCAAGGGCGGCGGCGTGCCCTGCCTCGTGGCGGTTCACAACGACGCCTCGGGCAAGGCCATGGAGATCGGCCTGTCCTACTGCTCCGCCATCGGCGGTGGCCGCTCGGGCGTGATCGAGACGAACTTCCGTCAGGAATGCGAAACCGACCTGTTCGGTGAGCAGGCGGTTCTCTGCGGCGGCCTCGTCGAGCTCATCCGCATGGGCTTCGAGACGCTGGTCGAAGCGGGCTACGAGCCCGAGATGGCCTATTTCGAGTGCCTGCATGAGGTGAAGCTGATCGTCGACCTGATCTACGAGGGCGGCATCGCGAACATGAACTACTCGATCTCGAACACCGCCGAATACGGCGAGTACGTTTCGGGCCCGCGCATCCTGCCCTACGACGAGACCAAGGCGCGGATGAAGGCGGTTCTGGAAGACATCCAGTCGGGCCGCTTCGTGTCGAACTTCATGGCCGAGAACGCCGTGGGTCAGCCCTACTTCAAGGCCACCCGCCGCCGCAACGACGAGCACCAGATCGAGGCCGTGGGCGAAAAGCTTCGCGCCATGATGCCGTGGATCTCGGCCGGCCGCATGGTCGACAAGGCCAAGAACTGACGGCCGTTCACTTGCATTCCCCGTCAGGCCGGGACACCGGCTCTGACCGACTTGGGGGCGTCCTTCGGGGCGCCCCTCTTCTTATCCGCCTCAGCGCCCGGCCAGCGCCTGCCAAATCCCGATCAGCACGGCGGCCCCGATGACCGCCCCGATCAGCGCGGCCAGAAGGCCGAGGAACACGAGGAACAGTTTCAGAAGCAATCCGCCTATCACCGCGCCGACGATGCCGATCACGATGGTCAGCACGGGGCCGGTGCGCAGGTTCATCATCCGCGTTGCGACATAGCCCGCCGCCGCGCCGATGATCACGAGATAGATCAGGAACATGCTGTCTCCTTTGACGAAAGGCGCGGGTCAACCCGCGCACGGAACCCGCGCTTCCCGCCAAGGCTAAGCGCAGATCGCGCGCGCGTCCAATGGGGATCGAACCGGGGGCGGGGCGCCCGGCCACGGACAACGGCCGCCGCGGACACGGGGGGTGCGTCAGGAAAGACGTTCGGGCAAGTGCCAGCCGCGCAGAATCTCATCGGCGGGCATCGGGCGCTTGCCCTCGCGCTGCGCCTGCGTCACCTCGATCGCGCCGGTGCCGCAGGCGATCGTCAGGTTCGAGAGCACCTCGCCCGGCGCCCCTTCCCCCGCCACCACGCGGCAACGCAACAGCTTCAGCCGCTCTCCGGCGGCCTCGCACCATGCGCCCGGAAAGGGCGAGAGACCGCGCACGAGGCGGCAGACCTCTTCCGCGGGGCGCGTGAAATCAAGCCGCGCCTCGGCCTTGTCGATCTTGGACGCGTAGGTCACGCCCTCCTCCGGCTGCACCTCGGGCACCAGCCCCTCCAGCCGGTCGAGCGCCTCGACGATGGCCACGGCGCCCATCGCGGACAGCCGGTCGTGCAGGTCGGCGGTGGTTTCCTCCGCCCCGATCGGGGTGGCGCGCCGCAGCAGCACGGGCCCGGTATCCAGCCCCGCCTCCATCTGCATGATGCACACGCCGGTTTCGGTATCGCCCGCCATGATCGCCCGGTGAATCGGCGCCGCCCCGCGCCAGCGCGGCAGAAGCGAGGCGTGGATGTTCAGGCAGCCGTGGCGCGGGGCATCCAGCACCGGTTGCGGCAGGATCAGGCCATAGGCCACGACCACCGCCACATCGGCGTCAAGCGCCGCGAATTCCGCCTGCGCCTCGGGCGTGCGAAGGCTTTTGGGATGCCGCACCGGCAGACCCAGCGCTTCGGCCTTGGCCTGCACCGGGGTCGGGCGATCCTTCTTGCCGCGGCCCGCGGCGCGCGGCGGCTGGCAGTAGACGCAGACCACCTCGTGCCGCTCGGCCAGCGATTCGAGCACGGGGACGGAGAAGTCGGGCGTCCCCATGAAGACGATGCGCATCAGCCTCTCCTCCTCAGCCCTTGGCCATCTTGCCCGCGCGCTTCACCAGCCGCTCGCGCTTCAGCTTGGACAGCCGGTCGAAATACATCTTGCCCTGCAGGTGGTCGATCTGGTGCTGCACCGAGGTCGCCCAGAGGCCCACGAAATCGCGCTCCTCGACCTCGCCAGCCTCGTTGAGGAACCGCACCGTCACCGCGCGCGGCCGCTCGACGACAGCAGAGACGCCGGGAAGGTTCGGACTTGCCTCCTCATGCTCGCGCAGCTGGACGGAGGCATGCAGGACCTGTGGGTTGGCCATCTTCACCGCCTGCCCGCGCTTCTCGGAACAATCGACGACGGCCAGCGCCTGCATCACCCCGATCTGCGGCCCGGCAAGGCCGTAGCCCGGCATCGCGTCCATCGTCTCCACCATGTCGGCCCAGATCGCGCGGATCTCTTCGGTCACGGCCTCCACCGGGGCGGCGGCGGTGCGCAGGCGCTTGTCGGGCCAGGGAACGAAGGGGCGGATCATGGGGAATAGCCTTCCTCGGCGGCGGCGCGGGCCTCGGGGTCGAGGCGGTGGAAGGTGACGATGCCGTCGAGATGATCGAACTCGTGCTGCACGATGCGCGCTGCGGGGCCGTCGAACCATTCGTCTCGCGCCGCGCCGTCGATCCCGGTCCAGCGCATGCGTACCCGGGCGGGGCGGGTAACCCGCGCGGTGACGCCGGGGATCGACAGGCAGACTTCGTCCATCGCCACCGTCTCGTCCGACCCGGCCACGATTGCCGGGTTGATCACGATCCGGGGCGCGGGCCGGCCGTCGCGCCAGGTCGCGTCCATCACGAAAAGCCGGAACATCGCCCCCACCTGCGGCCCTGCAAGCCCCCGGCCCGGCGCGTCGTACATGGTTTCCAGCATGTCCTCGGCGAGGGAGCGGATCCCGTCATCCACGGTCGCCACCGGGTTGCAGCGGCGCGACAGGCGCGGGTCAGGCCAGGTGACGATGGGCAGAAGGCTCACAAACGGGCCTTCTCGCGCTTGAGCTTGACCATCTTGCGGGTGATCATCTGACGCTTCAGCGGCTTGAGGTAGTCGATGAACAACTTTCCATCGAGGTGGTCGATCTCGTGCTGGACGCAGGTCGCCCAGAGACCCGCGAACTCCTCTTCGTGGGTCTTGCCGTCGAGGCCGGTCCATTCCACCCGCACCTCGGCGGGGCGCTCGACCTCGGCATATTGATCGGGGATCGAGAGACAGCCTTCCTCGTAGGTGCTGCGATCCTCGGACGACCAGGTGATCCGGGGGTTGATCAGCACCATCGGGCGCGGGCTGACCTCCGGGTCCTTGACGCAATCCATGACCAGCAGGCGCGACATGACACCCACCTGCGGCGCGGCCAGGCCGATGCCGGGCGCGTCGTACATGGTTTCAAGCATGTCCTCGGCCAGCTTGCCCACCTCGGGGGTGATGGCGCCGACGGGGTCGGTCACCTTCTTCAGGCGCGGGTCGGGATGGATCAGGATCGTCTTGAGGCTCATGGCCCGGATGTAGGCGATCGCGATGCCTCGCGCAACGGGGGAGAGGGCGGCAAAGCGCCGGTCCGGCGCCTTACGAGAGAGGGGTGCACGCG
>NZ_PHSN01000002.1 GCF_002871005.1 Acidimangrovimonas sediminis | reverse complement strand
TCAAACTCGCCCTCGACGTCGCAAGAATCGGCGTCTGGGAACTCGACCCGCAGCGCCAGATGACCGAGGTCGACGACCGCATCGCCAGCTTCTTCGGCCTCGACGAAGCCGGCTGGCACCCGGCCACCCTGTTCTATGACCACATGCCCGAGACCGACCGCGCCCGGGTGCAGGAAGAAGTGCAGCACGCGATCGGCGAAGGCGGCCGTTTCGACGCCAGCTTCGAGGTCATCGCGACCGACGGCACCCGGCGCATCCTGCGCGGCGTGGGCCAGCAGCGTCCCGGCCTGGGCGATCGCGGCGGGCGGCGCCTGATCGGCGTCAACCTCGATGTCACCGCCGAGGTCGAGGCCGCGCGCCTGCGCGAGCTGATGCTGCGCGAGATGAACCACAGGGTGAAGAACCTGTTCTCGATCATCTCGGGGATGCTGCGGCTGGCCGCGCGCAACGCCGACACCCCCAAGGACCTGGTCGACGACGTCAGCCGCCGGATCTCCGCGCTGGCCCGGTCGCACGACCTGACCCAGGGCGGGCGCGACGGCATCCAGCTGGGCGAGGCGATCGACGCCGCCATCGCGCCGCATCTCGAGGGGCACGAGGTCGTGCTCGACGGTCCGGAGGTGTCGATCTCGGCCGGCCAGCTGACCTCGCTCGCGCTGATCCTGCACGAATGGGCGACCAACTCGGCCAAGTACGGGGTGCTGGGGCCGATGCCCGGGCGGCTTCAGATCCAGTGGGACAGGACCCACCAGCCGGCAAGCGAAGAAAAGACCAACGAAATCCGTCTTGAATGGAACGAATTCTTCGATGAGGCGTTGGAACAGTCGAGCGAAAGCGAGTCCGAAGGTTTCGGAACCACCCTAGTGCGTCTCTCGGCCGCCCAGCTCAACGGCAGGATCGAGGTCGACGTCAACAAGACGCGACGGACAAGCAGGTTGGTCTATGACGATGGCGAGCAGAAATCATAAGGGCGCAGTGCCCGTGGAAAGGCCTCCGGGCATCCTTGTGGTCGAAGACGAGGCGATCGTCGCGCTCGACCTCCAGTGCATCCTCGAGGACATGGGCGTATCGGTGATCGGGCCCTGCCCGTCGGTGGCGTCGGGCATGTCGGCGGTGGAATGGCGCAAACCGGACGCGGCGATCCTCGACGTGCAACTGGCAGACGGCGAGGTCTACGCACTCGCCGATGCGCTGCACGCCGCGCAGGTGCCGTTGATCTTCCATTCGGGCCACGCGGATTCCGCGCAGCTGTCCAAGCGCTACCCCGGCGCGCGATTCTGCCCCAAGCCCTCCTCGGCGCACGATATCGAAAGCTGCGTCGCCGCCCTCATGGCCTGACCTGTCCGGTGCGCGCGCCCGTCGCGCGCGCCTCCCCCCCCCAGACATACCACAGATATCCGCCGTACTCCCGCCAGTGGCGGCACGCCCGTGGCGCATCGCTGGCGGACCCGCAGGCCCGCCCGATTGACAGGCGTCAACCCCTGCCTTTCATTGTTCCCCAAATACGCAGCCGCTCTCTCCGCCGTACCGGTCCGCACCGGGGCCGGGCCCTTGTCGGAACCCGCCCCCGAATGACCACCGCAGACGGCGGCGAAACGCTCAGCGCAGGAAGTTGTCGCGCAGCAGTTCCACCACCTCGCCCGAGCGTCCGCCCAGCACCGCGCGCAGCCCGAACATCGCCGTGCCCGCGACCTGCCCGGCCTCGATCTTCGGCGGCATCACAAGCTCCATCCGGTTCACCTTGACGTCCAGGAGCGCCGGCCCCTCGGCCGCCAGCCAGGCGCGCATCGCCGTCTCCAGCTCGCCCGCGTCCTCGACCCGCCAGCCCTGCATCCCGATGGTGCGCGCCAGCGCCCCGAAATCCGGATTGGTGAGGCCGGTGAAGCTGTCCAACAGCCCCTCGACCCGCTGCTCCATCTCGACAAAACCCAGCGAGGCGTTGTTGAAGATCAAGAGCTTCACCGGAATCTCCTCCTGCACCAGTGTCAGGAGGTCACCCATCAGCATGGTCATGCCGCCGTCGCCGCACATCGCCACGACCTGCCGGTCGGGATAGGCAAGCTGGATCCCCAGCGCCTGCGGATAGGCATTGGCCATCGTCCCGTGCAGCAGAGAGGTAAGGAACCGCCGCCCGCCGCGCGCGGTCAGGTGCCGAAGCAGCCAGACCATTGGCGATCCGCCGTCGGCGGTGAAGATCGCGTCCTCGCCCGCCATGCGGTCGAGCATGTTGGCCACGTGCTGCGGGTGGATCAGCGCGGGGTCGGGCTCGTCCCCCTCGTCAAGGTAGGCGGCGCGATCCTTGCCCCACTGCTTCTGCGCAGCGCCCAGGTGGCCCGCGTCGGATTGCGACGACAGCCGCGGCAACAGCGCCTCGATGGTCGCCCCGACATCCCCCACGAGACCGAGGTGCACCGGGTGCCGCCGGCCCAGACGCGCGGCGTCGATGTCGATCTGCACGATCTTCGCTGCCTCGGGGTAGAACTGGGTATAGGCGAAATCGGTGCCGAGGCAGATCAGCAGGTCGCAGCCCGCCACTGCCTCCATCCCCGCCTTGTTGCCGAGGATCCCGGTCATGCCGACGTTCCAGGGGTTCTCGGGCTCGATGAATTCCTTCGACCGGGTGGTGTGGACGATCGGCGCGCCCAGCGTTTCGGCCAGCGCCTTGACCTCGCGTTCCGATCCGCGCGCGCCGATGCCCACGTACAGCGTGACCTTGCGCGCCCCGGCGACCAGTTCGGCCAGCCCGTCAAGCTCTGCCTCCGAGGGCCGGGTCACGGGCGCCGGACGATAGACGCCCCAGGGCAGGGCATCCTCCGACGTCTCCTTGAACATGTCGCCGTTGACGATCACCACCGCGACGCCCCGGCGGCTGAGGGCCGCCTGCGCCGCCTGCGCGACGATCCGGCGCGCCTGGTCGGGATGGCTGATCCGTTCGCAGAAGACCGAGGATTGCTCGTACACCTTCTTCTGGTCGACCTCCTGGGGAAAGCCCAGCCCCTCCTCCGTACGGTCGACGTTGGAGGCGATCAGCACCACCGGCGCGCCGTTGCGATGACTTTCGAAGATGCCGTTGACGAAGTGCAGCGACCCCGGCCCCGTGGTCCCGGCACAGACCGACAGCTCCCCCGTCATGTAGCTCTCGCCGCCCGCGGCCAGCGCTCCCACCTCCTCGTGCCGGACGTGAACCCAGTCGAGGGGAGAGCGGCGCACCGCGTCGGTGAAGTGGTTGATCGTGTCGCCGACGATCCCGTAGACGCGCCGCGCCCCGGCCTGGACCAGCGCATCGGCGACGATTTCGGAAACGGTAACTGCCATGTCTCAGGCCTCCTTCTGATGGGACTCTGTGCTTTCGCGGGCCCGCTCCAGCACGATCCGCGGGGCGAAGCTGTCGGGATCGGCCGCGCGCCACCAATCGGCGTAGATCGTGTCCTCGGGCGCCTCCAGCAGGATGCCCTCGGGCAGGAACGGGTAGATCGTGTCGATCGGCTTGGCCTGGGTCACGCCGACCCGGTGGACAATGTGATGCGGCTGCAGGTCGGTCGGATGGGTCACCCCCGCCGCCGCCACGATATCGGCCAGCGCGTCCAGCGTCTTGCCGTGGAACCGCGCGGCACGTTCCCCCTGCACCGACGGGATCAGGCCGCGCTGGCGGGACGGATCCTGCGTCGTCACCCCGGTCGGGCAGGTGCCCAGATGGCAGCGCTGCGCCTGGATGCAGCCGACCGAGAACATGAAGGCCCGCGCCGCGTTGCACCAATCGGCGCCGATCGCCATCGAGTGGGCCAGCCCGAACCCCGAATAGACCTTGCCCGACGCCGCGAGGCGCACCTTGTCGCGCACCCCGCCCCCGACCAGGGCGTTGCGCATCAGCACCAGCCCGTCGATCAGCGGCATGCCGATGCTGTCGGACAGTTCCAGCGGCGCCGCGCCGGTGCCGCCCTCGCCGCCGTCCACCACGATGAAATCGGGGTAGATCCCGGTCTTGCGCATCGCCTTGACCATGGCGAAGGCCTCGTGCGGCTGACCGATGCACAGCTTGAGCCCCACCGGCTTGCCGCCCGAGAGGTCGCGCATCCGTGCCGCGAATTCCATCATCTCGCAGGGGGTCGAGAATTCCCTGTGCCCGCGCGGAGACAGGCAATCCTGGCCCTCGGGCACCTTGCGGGTCTCGGCGATCTCTTTCGTCACCTTGGCGCCGGGCAGAAGGCCGCCGTGGCCAGGCTTCGCGCCCTGGCTCAGCTTGATCTCAGTCATCTTGACCTCATCGCGGCCGGCCTGCTCCTGGAAGAGGCCGGGGTCGAAACGCCCGTCATCGTCACGCGCGCCGAAATAGCCCGAGCCGAGCTCCCACACGATGTCGCCGCCGTGCTTGAGGTGGTATTTCGACAGCCCTCCCTCACCCGTATCGTGGTAGAACTCGCCCTGCTTCGCGCCGATGTTCAGCGCCTCGACCGCGTTGGCCGACAGCGCGCCGAAGCTCATGGCGGAGATGTTGAAGACCGAGGCTGAGTACGGTTTCGAACACTGGTCGTTGCCAACCGTCACGCGCGGGCGCTTCTCGGGGTTCTCGGCCGGCGCGATGGAATGGTTGAGCCAGAGGTATTCCTCGGCCTCGGTGTCGCGCTCGGTCCCGAAGGGGTGGGTGTCGGTCTCGCCCCGCGCCCGGGCATGCACGAGGTTGCGCGCCTCGTAGGGGAAGGGTTTCCCCTCAAGGTCGCCCTCGACGATGTAGGCACGCAGGAAGGGGCGCAGCTCGTAGGCGAGAAAACGGAAACGGGCGGCGACCGGGTAGTTGCGCAGGATGGTCCAGCGCCGCTGGCCATAATCGTAGACCCCCAGCGCGATCAGCGGCAGCGTCAGCACCAGGATCAGCAGCCACCAGGCGCTGACCGCAAGGCCGAGCGCCAGCGCGACGAGTGTCAGGACGATTGAAGCGATCGGCACGATCGCCCGCTTGATCAGGTTCATGGCCGTTCTCCCCCGCCGGGCGCCCCCGATGGGCGTCTGGCCTATGAACCCACGTCGGCGCGGGCATGTTCCGCGACATAGCCACACGGAAACGCGAGCGCCCCCGCCGATCCGCGGGCGCCCCGCCGGCGCGCCCGCGCCGGGATGGAAAAAAACGTGCTTGCGGCGCGACGGAACCCCCGCTGCCGCGCGTTGTTCAGAAAGCCGCCGCACGGCGCAGGAAACCGCGCGAACCAGAAAATTCCGAGGGACAAGACAATGACCGTCTTCTTCAACCGTTACAGCACGCCACTGATCGCAGGCCTCTTCGCGGTCTCGCTGATTTCGGGCATCGCGCTCTTCTTTCACTGGGGATCTGCCTATTTCCATTCGATGCACGAATGGCTGTCGATGGTGCTGATCGCGCCCTTCATCCTGCACCTGTGGAAGAACTGGCGCCCGCTGCTGCGCTATCTGCGGGGCGCGCCCTTCGCGATCGCGATGGGGCTGTCGCTGCTGGCGGCGCTGGCCTTCATCGTGCCCACCGGCGGCATCAGCGGCGGTCCGGGCCGGCGCTCGGGTCCGCCGCAATTCGCGCTGTCGCAGAAGGTGATGGGCGGCACGGTGACCGAGATGGCGGCGGTGCTGGACGAAACCCCCGAGGGCCTGACCGCGCGGCTGCAGAAGGCCGGCTTCATCGTCAGCGACCCGGAACAGAAGCTGTCGGACGTGACCATCGCCTCGCAGAAATCCGACGCGCAGATGGCCGCCGCCCTCTCCACCCCGTAAGGCACCCTGTCCCGTGGGATGCGCCTTGCGCGCCCCCCCGGAACGCTGGCCCCGGTGGCCCCGGTGGCGCCGGGGGTGCCGGAGCTCAGTCCTTCTTCATCGCGGCCAGCAGCGCCTCGCCGAACCCGCCGGGACGGTTGTCACGCCCGGAATCGGGGTTGCCCGCCTTGCCGTTGCGGTGCCCCTGACCGCCATGGCCGCCCTTGCCGCCACTGCCGCCACCGGGTTTGCCGCCGGATCTGCCCGTCGGCTGCCCCTTGTCGCCCCCTCTTGCGCCCTGTCCGCCCTGCCCGCGGGCCTGCGCAGCGGCATCCTTGCGCATGCTCAGGCCGATGCGCTTGCGCGGCACGTCGACCTCGGTCACCCGGACCTGCACCACGTCGCCCGCCTTGACCACCTCATGCGGGTCCTTGACGAAGCGGTCGGCCAATTGGCTGACGTGGACGAGGCCGTCCTGATGCACGCCGATATCCACAAAAGCGCCGAAGGCCGCGACGTTCGTCACCGTGCCCTCCAGCCGCATCCCGGGCTTGAGGTCCTTGATGTCCTCGACCCCGTCGGCAAAGGTCGCCGTCTTGAACTCGGGGCGCGGGTCGCGGCCGGGTTTCTCAAGCTCTCCGAAGATGTCGCGCACCGTGGGCAGGCCGAAATCCTCGGTCACGAATTGCTCCGCCCGCAGGCCCTTCAGCGCGCCCGACGCCCCCATGATGGACCGGATGTCGCGTCCGCAGGCCTCGACGATGCGGCGCGCCACATCATAGGCCTCGGGGTGGACTGACGAGGCATCGAGCGGCTCCTTCCCGTCGCGGATGCGCAGGAAGCCCGCGCATTGCTCGAACGCCTTGGGCCCGAGGCCCGCCACCTTCAAAAGCGCCTTGCGGGTGGGGTAGGAACCGTTCGCGTCGCGGTGATCGACGATCGACTGCGCCAGCGATGGCCCGAGGCCCGCGACCTGCGCCAGCAAGGGCGCCGAGGCAGTGTTCAGATCCACGCCCACGGCGTTCACCGCATCCTCGACCACGGCGTCGAGCGCCTGGCTGAGGCGGCGCTGATCGACGTCGTGCTGGTACTGGCCCACGCCGATCGACTGTGGCGTGATCTTCACCAACTCGGCCAGCGGGTCCTGCAGCCGCCGCGCGATCGAGACCGCGCCGCGCAAGCTGACGTCGAGACCGGGGAATTCCTTCGCAGCCAGTTCCGAGGCCGAATAGACCGAGGCCCCTGCCTCCGACACCACGACCTTGGTGGGCGCCGGGCCATCCCCGGGCAGAAGTTTCAAAGTCTCGGCCACCAGCTTTTCCGTCTCGCGGCTGGCGGTGCCGTTGCCGATGGCGATGAGGCCCACGCCATGACGCCGCACCAGTTCGACAATCTTGGCCTGCGCGCCGCGCACGTCCATCTTGGGCTGGAACGGGTAGAGTGTGGCAGTCTCCAGCAGCTTGCCGGTCGCATCCACCACCGCGGCCTTCACCCCCGTGCGGATGCCGGGATCAAGGCCCAAGGTTGCCTTAGCGCCCGCCGGGGCCGCCAGCAGCAGATCCTTGAGGTTGCGCGAGAAGACGGCGATCGCCTCCTCGTGCGCGCGCTCGCGCAATTCGCCCAGCAGGTCGACGTAGAGCGAGATGGAGAATTTCACGCGCCAGGCCCAGCCCGCGACGCCGCGCAGCCAGGCGTCGCCCTTGCCCTCGCCCCGCGTGTCCAGCGTGGCGGCGATCGCCGCCACCGCCTGCGGCGCGCCGGTCTCGGGGTCGGGAGCGATTTCCATCGTCACAACCTCTTCCTTGGCCGCGCGCAGGATCGCCAGCGCCCGATGCGAGGCAATGTCGGACCATTTCTCGCGGTGGTCGAAATAGTCGCTGAACTTGGCGCCCGCTTCCTCCTTGCCCGGCACGACCTTCGCCGTGATGAAGGCCTCGCGGCGCATGAAGTCGCGCAAGGAGCCCACCAGCTTCGCGTTCTCCGAAAGCTCCTCGGTCAGGATGTCGCGCGCGCCGTTCAGCGCGTCCTTCACCGTGGCGACGGCCTCGGTCAGGTAGCCCGCGGCCAGCGCCTCGGGGTCGGCGTTGCGGTTGTCCTGGATCGCGCGGAGCAAAGGCTCCAACCCGTTCTCGCGGGCGATCATCGCCTTGGTGCGGCGCTTGGGCTTGTAGGGAAGGTAGATGTCTTCCAGCACCGCCTTGCTGTCGGCGCCCGCGATCGCGCGGGCCAGATCGTCGGTCAGCTTGCCCTGCTCGGTGATCGACTTCAGGATCGCGGCGCGCCGCGCCTCCATCTCGCGCAGGTAGGTCAGCCGGTCGGCCAGCGTGCGCAGCTGGGTGTCGTCAAGGCCGCCGGTCACCTCCTTGCGGTAGCGCGCGACGAAGGGCACCGTGGCGCCGCCATCCAGAAGGCCGACCGCCGCGCTCACCTGTTCGGGGCTGGCCACGATCTCGGTGGCGATGGTGCGGGCGATCCGCTCGGCGGTTCGGGTTTCGGCGTCGGTCACGTCAGCCTCCTGTCAGGACGGACACCCGTTCTAGCCCCCCGCCCCGGGCGCCGCAACAGCGCCCACTCGCCCCCCACCCCCCGCCGGCACGCGCCCGCCGGCAGGCCGGCCATTGCAGAGCGGGGGCGAGAACCCTAGATCTAGACCGAACCCCCGCGCCAAGCCGGCAGGATGCCGGCCATGATGCGCCACAAGGACGGTCCGCGACTTTACTTCCCGGGCCGCATTCCCTAACCAAAGCCACGCGTCGTTGCCCGAGGACCCAGATGATCCAGACCTTTCTTGGCCGGATGCAGGACAAGCTTCTGTGGCGCCTGTTTTCGGAAAACTTCCGCCAGCAATGGCCCTGGTACGCGATCGGGATGATCTTCATGCTGGGTGTCGCGGGGGCCACCGCGGCCTCGGCCTGGATCATGAATTCGATCGTCAAGTCGCTGACCCCCGGCACGCCGAAGGAAGAGGTCTACATGGTCGCGCTCTCGGTGGCGCTGATCTTCACGGCCCGCGGGGTGGCGACCTACCTTCAGTCGGTGTTCATGGCAAAGGCGGGCAACAGCGTCGTCGCCTCGCAGCAGCGCAAGATGTACCACCGGATGCTGCGCCAGGGGATGAGCTTCTACTCGACCCAGGGGTCGGGCGACATCATGGTCAGCTTCACCCAGGCGGCGCAGTCGGCGCGCAACGTGATCGACACCATCGTCTCGGCCCTGGTGCGCGACCTTTTCACCCTGTTCGGCCTGCTGTGGGTGATGTTCTCGCAGCAGCCGATGCTGTCGTCGATCTCGATCCTCGCCATTCCCTTCGCCATCCTTGCCATGCAACGCCTGCTGAAGGCGGTGCGTGACATCGTGACCCGCGAACTGGCGTCGATCTCCAAGATCATCGAGATCCTGACCGAGACGACGATCGGCATTCGCGTGGTCAAGGCGTTCTCGCTCGAGGACCGGATGATGGTGATCATGGATGACGCCATCCGCCGGGTGGAGCGGATGTCGAACAGGATCGCCAGCCTGCAGGCCGCGACCATGCCGCTGATGGATTTCCTGTCGGGCTTCGCCATCGCGGGCATCCTCGCCCTCAGCGCCTCGACGCTGTTCGGGGTTCAGATCGTGACGTCCCAGGGGCAGCTGATGTCGTTCCTGACGGCGCTCATCATGGCCTACGAACCGGCCCGCCGGATCGCCCAGATGCGCGTGCAGCTTGAGACCGGGATGGTCGGCGTGAAGATGATGTACACGCTGCTCGACGCCCCGATCACCATGGACGAGAAGGCGGACGCCCGCCACCTGCCGAGCGGCCCGGGCGAGATCACCTTCGAGGGCGTGAACTTCTTCTACTCACAGGACGACCCGGTCCTGCGCGACCTGAACCTGACCTTCCCGGCGGGCAAGACCACCGCGCTGGTCGGTCCCTCGGGCGGCGGCAAGACCACCCTCGTCAACCTGATGATGCGGCTCTACGACCCGACCTCGGGAAGGATCTGCATCGACGGGCACGACATCAGCGAAGTGACCTTCGCGTCGCTGCGCGAGAAGATCGCCTTCGTGGGCCAGGAGACGTTCCTCTTCAACGGTACCGTGTTCGAGAACATCTCGCTCGGCCGCAAGGACGCGACCGAGGAAGACGTGATCGCCGCCGCCAAGGATGCCAACGCCCACGACTTCATCATGCGGATGCCGCAGGGCTATCAGTCCAGCGTCGGCGAGAACGGCCGCAACCTGTCGGGCGGACAGCGCCAGCGTCTGTCGATCGCCCGCGCGATCCTGCGCGACGCGCCGATCCTGCTGCTCGACGAGGCCACCAGCGCGCTGGACGCGGAAAGCGAACACGCGATCCAGCAGGCGCTGATCCGCCTTGGCGAAGGGCGCACCACGATCATGATCGCGCACCGCCTGTCTTCGGTGCTGCGTGCCGACGAAGTCATCGTGATCCAGAGCGGCGAAGCGGTCGACCGTGGTAGCCCCAAGGAACTGGTTGCGCGAGAGAATTTCTTCAAGAAGGCTTACGATCTGCAGACCGAGGCGCTCTGAGCGGGGGCACGGACCGCCGATCTGCATGAAAGGCATTTCCCGCGCCCTGCCCTTTACGGGCAGGGCCGGTTTCGGTTGTATTGGGAACGGGTGATGAAGATGGGGTTCGGCAAGGTGACAAAGCGGCCGCTGAGGGGCATCTCGATCCTCAAGTTCGCCCTGCCGGCCTTTGGTATCCTGCTGCTCGTGGCCGCGCTGGCCGGCTACAAGCCGCGGCCCGATTTCCTGTCCGGCGACGACGGCGCGGTGCAGGTGAAGCCCAGCAACACCGCCCACCGGGTAACCTATACCAGCCTCACGGGCACCGACGGCACGCTGGTGGTCGATGCCGCCCAGGCGGTCAGCGACGGCAGCCAGGCCGACGTCATCCACGGCACCGATACCATCGCACGGTTGACGACGACGCGTGGCGACGTGATCGTGCTGACGGGGAACAGTTCGACGATCTGGACTTCCCAGGACCGGGTTCTGACGAAAGGGGCGGCGCGGATGGACACCAACAGGGATTTCAACGTCACGGCCGACAGCCTGACCGCCAACTTCGACGCGGGCACCCTGCAGGCACGCGCCAACGTCGTTTCGGTCTCGAGCTATGGCACGATCCACGCGGCGCGGCTTGACGCCCGCCGCCTGGGCAGCGGGGCGGGGAAGGACGGTGGCGCCGAACAGACCGCTGCCCCCCGCGCAAACAGCGATTTCGTCGCCCGCTACAGCGGCAACGTCCGGTTCCACGCCTGCCCCGGGTGCAAGGAATGAGTCGCGCGACCCTCGCCGCGCTGGCTGTTTCCGCGGCCCTGTCAGTGGCGCCTTTGGCCGCCGCGCGGGCCGACACCAAGGTCGCCCTGACCCCGCAACCCGACATGACGCACCAGCCGGTCAACATCACCTCCGAGACGCTGACCGTGAAGAACGCCGACAACAAGGCGGTGTTCGAGGGCAAGGTGGTGGTGACGCAGGGCAAGATGACGCTCAAGGCGCCGCGGGTCGTGGGGCATTTCCATTCGGACCCCGCGACGGGCAAGCGCAGCCTGACCGAAATCGACGCGACCGGCGGGGTGTTCTTCGACGACACCGCCGAACAGGCGACCGGCCGCACCGCGCATTACGACGTGAGCTCGGGCAAGGGGACGATCCTCGAGGAGGTCACCCTGAACCAGGCCGGCAACGAAAGCCACGGCGACCGGCTCGACTTCGACACCGTCAGCGGCGAAGGCGTCATGAAGGGGCGGACCTCGACCACCTTCCAGCCGAATTCCAACTGACGCGCGGGGTACGTCCGGCCTTTCGCCGGCGCCGCTGCGCGCCTCAGGCAGGGCGGATGCAGGCACCCGCCCCCCTGCTCGCAGGCCTCAGCCCTTGGTGAACTGATCCACGTCGCGCACCGCGCCGCGCGCGGCCGAGGTGGTCAGCGCGGCATAGGCCTTGAGCGCGCCCGACACCTTGCGCGTACGCTTTTCCTCGGGCGTCCAGCCCTTGGCCTCGCGCGCGGCCCGGCGTTCGGCGATCACCGCGTCGTCCACCGCAAGGTTGATCTTGCGCGCCGGGATGTCGATCTCGATCAGATCGCCCTCTTCCACCAGACCGATGGTGCCGCCCTCGGCCGCCTCGGGCGAGACGTGGCCGATCGACAGCCCCGACGACCCGCCGGAAAAGCGCCCGTCGGTGACCAGCGCGCAGGCTTTGCCCAGCCCCTTCGATTTCAGATACGAGGTCGGGTAGAGCATTTCCTGCATCCCCGGCCCGCCGCGCGGCCCCTCGTAGCGGATCAGCACGATGTCGCCCGGCTTCACCTTGTTGGTCAGGATCGCGCTCACTGCGCTGTCCTGCGATTCGAAGATCCGCGCGGGGCCGGTGAAGGTCAGGATCGACTCGTCCACGCCCGCCGTCTTCACGATGCAGCCGTCCTCGGCGAGGTTACCGTAAAGCACGGCCAGACCGCCGTCCTGGCTGAAGGCATGGGCCTTTTCGCGGATCACGCCGGTGGCGCGGTCGGTGTCCAGCGTGGGATAGCGCCGCTCCTGGCTGAAGGCCTGGGTGGTGCGCACGCCACCGGGCGCGGCACGGTAGAAATCATGCACGCTTTCGGAATTCGTGCGCTTCACGTCCCAGCGGTCCAGCGCGCGGGCCATCGTCTCGGCATGGATGGTGCCGACCGAGGTGTCCAGAAGCTCGGCACGGTCCAGCTCGCCCAGGATGCCCATGATACCGCCCGCGCGATGAACGTCCTCCATATGCACGTCCTGCTTGGCGGGCGCGACCTTGCAGAGCACCGGCACATGACGCGACAGCCGGTCAATGTCGGACATGTCGAAATCGACCTCGCCCTCATGCGCGGCGGCCAGCAGGTGCAGCACCGTGTTGGTCGACCCGCCCATCGAGATATCCAGCGTCATCGCGTTCTCGAAGGCCTTCTTGGACGCGATCGAACGCGGCAGGACGCTGGCGTCGTCCTGCTCATAATAACGCCGCGCCAGATCGACGATCAGGTGACCTGCCTCGACGAACAGGCGTTCGCGGTCGGCATGGGTGGCAAGGGTCGAGCCGTTGCCGGGCAGCGCGAGGCCCAGCGCCTCGGTCAGGCAGTTCATCGAGTTCGCGGTGAACATCCCCGAGCAGGAGCCGCAGGTCGGGCACGCGGCCTCCTCGATCGCCTGCAGCTTGGCGTCGGACACGCTTTCATCCGCGGCGGCGACCATGGCGTCGACGAGGTCGAGCGCCATTTCCTTGCCCTCCCACGTGACCTTGCCGGCCTCCATCGGACCGCCCGAGACGAAGATGACCGGAATGTTCAGCCGCATCGCCGCCATCAGCATGCCGGGGGTGATCTTGTCGCAGTTCGAGATGCAGATCAGCGCGTCGGCGCAGTGCGCGTTGACCATGTATTCGACGCTGTCAGCGATGATCTCGCGCGAGGGCAGCGAATAGAGCATGCCGTCATGGCCCATGGCGATGCCGTCATCGACCGCGATGGTGTTGAATTCCTTCGCCACGCCCCCGGCCTTTTCGACCTCGGCCGCGACCAGCTGGCCAAGGTCCTTCAGGTGCACGTGCCCCGGTACGAACTGGGTGAAGGAGTTGGCGATGGCGATGATCGGCTTGCCGAAATCGCCCTCTTTCATGCCCGTGGCGCGCCAGAGGCCACGGGCCCCGGCCATGTTGCGTCCATGGGTGCTGGTTCTCGAACGGTAGCGTGGCATCGGGTCCTCCCGGCTGGCAAGTTTGGCGCCCTGCTTATCCGCCTCGCAGCTGAGAGTGAAATATATTAAACTGCGCCTATTGGGTCGCAGGAGATATAAGTATGGACATCCGCCAGCTCAGGCACTTCGTGGCCGTGGCCGAGACCCTGCATTTCGGCCGCGCGGCGGAAAAACTGGGGATGACCCAGCCGCCGCTGTCACAGTCGATCCGGGCGCTGGAGGAGGAGCTTGGCGCGGCCCTGTTCGTGCGCACCCGGCGGAGCGTGGCGCTCAGCCCCTTCGGCGCGGAATGGCTGCCGCATGTACAGGCGGCGCTGAAGGGGGTGGCGGGGCTGAAGGACAGCGCCGGACGGATCCTGCGCGGCCAGACCGGGCGTCTGGACCTGTCCTTCGTCAGCACGGCGGATTATTCGGTGCTGCCCCTGCTGGTCAGCCGCTTCCGCGCCGCCCGCCCCGAGGTCGAGCTGTCGCTGACCGAGGCCACGAGCGACCGGCAATTTGCCCGGCTTGCGGCGGGCGAAGGTCAGGTGGGCATCGTCATCCCGCCCGGCACCGATCGGCTGCCGCCCTCCCTCACCTACCGGCGGCTGGGGCGCGAACCGCTGGTCGCCGCGGTGCCCGAAAGCTGGATCGCCGGGGGGCGCATCGCGCCCGCGCCCGGGGGGCTGGCCGCCGCACAGGTGATCGACGCCCCGCTGATCGTGTTTCCCCGCACGGCGGCGCCGGCCTTCCACGACCTCGTGACGGGGTATTTCACCGCCCGCGGGGGGGCGGCCCAGGTGGTGCAGACGGCGATCCAGATGCAGACCATCGTCAGCCTCGTCTCGGCCGGGATCGGCATCGCGCTGGTGCCCGCCTCGCTGCGCAACCTCGCGCGGGTCGGGGTGCGCTACCTCGATCTGGCAGACAGCCCGCCGATGCTGGAAACCGGGCTGGCGTGGTCGCGGGACGACACCTCGCCGATCCTTCAGGCGTTCCTGCAGGTCGCCGAGGAGGTGCGCGAGGAGATCGCGGCAGAAGCGCCCTGAGATCCGCGCGAGAAAGGCAGCGCCCGACCCTGGGTGGGCGCTGGCGCGACGATCATGGTCCGCGCTGTATCGCGTCACGCTCCCCCCCTGACGGCTGAGCCTGCGGTGACGTTGACATGCGCCCTCCCATGGGGAGGGTCGGGCGCTGCCCGGGCTGGTCGCCCGGGCGAGAAGGTGGAGGTGGGCGCGCGCCGCCCCTACCCCCACATCGCCCGCATCTGCGCGGCCACGTCGATCGGCGCGGGCGCCGGGCGGGGCGTGGCCTCGCCCTGAACCGGCGACCAATGCCGCGCCTCGAACCGGTCGAGGATCTCGCCCGGGATGAACCGCGTGCGCATGGCGTAGACGTGCCGGTCGCCATTCCGCGTCTGTTGCGTGACGTAGAACCGCAAGGGCAACCCGAGCGTCAGCGCCTCCTTCGCGCGGGTCATGGCTACGTAGAGCAGCCGCCGCTCCTCTTCGATCTCGGGCTGGGTGCCGGTGCCCAGATCGGCGGGAATGCAGCCGTCAACCGCATTGAGCAGATAGACCGATTTCCACTCCTGCCCCTTGGCGGAATGGATGGTGGACAGGATCAGGTAATCCTCGTCCTTCAACGGCACGCCCGCCTGATCGCTGGTGGCATCCGGCGGGTCGAGGGTCAGGTCGGTGAGAAACGCCTCGGCGCTGGCATAGCCGCCCGCGATCGCCTCGAGCTGGGCCAGATCGGCCTGCCGCGCTTGCGGATCCTCGTGCAGACGCTCCAGATGCGGCGCGTACCACGCCCGCGCCGCAGACAGCGTGCCGGGCCAGCCCGCGCGCACGGTCATCGCCGCAACGAAGGCGGGCCAGTCGGCCCCCGCCCGCGGCGGCGGCGCCACGTCGGCCAGCGCGGCCAGCGGATCCGGCGCCAGATCCAGCGCATCGAGGATCCGCCCCGCGGCCTTGGGCCCGATGCCGGGGATCAGCTGCAACACCCGGAACCCCGCCACCCGGTCACGCGGATTGCGCCCCAGCCGCAGCATCGCCATCAGGTCCTTCACATGCGCGCTGTCGAGGAACTTCAGCCCGCCGAACTTCACGTAAGGCACGTTGCGCCGGGTCAGCTCCGCCTCGATCTGCACGGCGTGGGACGAGGTGCGGAACAACACCGCCTGCTCCTTCAGCCGCATCCCCGTCTCGCGGTCGGCCAGGATCTGGTCGACGAAGTGACGCGCCTGCTCGCCCTCGGTGTTCACCGTCACCAGCGCGGGCTTGCGGTCCGACACCCGGTCGGTCCACAGCTCCTTCGCATGGCGTTCCCGGGCGTAGCCGATCACCGCGTTCGCGGCCGCAAGGATCGGCTGGGTGGAACGGTAGTTGCGGTCAAGTGTCACCACCTCGGCCCGCGGCTGGAAGGTGTCGGGAAAGTCGAGGATGTTGCGCACGGTGGCGGCCCGGAAAGCATAGATCGACTGCGCATCGTCGCCCACCACGGTCAGCCCCCGGCCATCCGGTTTCAAAGCGGTCAGTATGCGGGCCTGAAGGCGGTTCGTATCCTGGTATTCGTCGATCAGCACATGGTCCCAGCCATCGCCGATATGGGCGGCAAAACCCGGATCCGCCATCACCTGCGCCCAGGCCAGCAACAGGTCGTCGTAATCCAGCACGTTCTGCGCCTGCTTCGCCATGACATAGGCCGCAAACAGGCGCTTCAGCTCCGCCTCCCAGCGCAGGCACCAGGGAAAATGGTCGCGCAAGACCTCGGCCAGCGGCTCCTCGGCGTTCACGGCCCGGGAGTAGATCGCGAGGCAGGTGCCCTTCATCGGGAATCGCGTCTCGGTCTTCGACAGACCTTCGCCATGACGGCAGAGGTTCATCAGATCCGCGCTGTCCTCGCGGTCGTGGATCGAGAATTCGGGGTTCAGGCCGATCGAGGGGGCAAGGTCGCGCATGATCCGCGCACCGATTCCGTGAAAGGTGCCGGCCCAGGTCAGCGCCTCGGCGGCCACGGCAGTGCCCATGGCGCGCGCGGTGATGCGCTCCACCCGGCGGGTCAGTTCGGCCGCCGCGCGGCGGGAAAAGGTCATCAGCAGGATGCGGCGCGGATCGGCGCCGTTCACCAGCAGATGCGCCACCCGATGCGCCAGCGTGTTGGTCTTGCCCGACCCCGCCCCCGCGATCACCAGAAGCGGCGGCGCGGCGGGCGCCCCGGGGGAAACCCCGAACTCCACCGCCGCCCGCTGGCCCGCGTTCAGCCCGTCAAGGTAGCCGCCCGCCCCCGGTGCCTGCCCGGAAACCGCGCCCTTCGCCCCGCCGATCGCCGCGACGCTGTCCGCCTGTGCCATGCCTGCCCTGCCCGCTTTATCCTCAACCGCTCGTTCGGATCAGGATAACCGTTAAGGAACATAAAGGGAACTTTGTTCTGACGGACGCGCGGAGCAAGCATGCCGACACCCCCGCACGAAGAACGGCGCAGGCTTGGGCCGAAATGAGACACGACGTGAAGTGCGGAAAGAAGCGGAGGATGGTACCGCCTCCCTGGCTTGAACAGGGGACCTCTGGATCCACAATCCAGCGCTCTAACCAACTGAGCTAAGGCGGCACTGTGGGCCGTTTACCGCCCCGCCCTGTCGATTGCAAGAGGGTCTTGCACCGCCATCTGCCCTGCCATGCGCCCGGCCTTTCGCGGTGCCTCCCTTGCCGCCAGCACGGCCCCCGCCAGCACCGCCGCAAGACCGGCCCACAGCGTGGCGCCGGGCCGTTCGTGCAGCAGCAGCACCCCGAGAATCGCCGCCGTCACCGGCGACAGGCCCAGCAGGACGGTCGCCCGGGTCGGCGTCGTGTGGCGCAGCGCGGTCAGCCACAGCACATAGCCCGCACCGCTCGACAGGCCGATGAACCCGACCACCGCGATCGCGCCCGGCCCCAGCGCCGCCAGCCGCGCCACCGGCGCTTCGGCCAGCGCGAAGGGCACCAGCGCGACCACCGCCGCGGCCATGGCCACGGTGCCCACCTGCAGGGTCGGGTAGCGCAGCAGGTAGGGTCGGTAGAACACCGCGCAGCCCGCCCCCGTGATCGCCGCCGCCAGGATGGCAAGGCCCCCTGCAAGACCCGCCGCTCCCACCGCACTGGTCCCGTCACTGGCCCCAATACCGGCGGCGATCAGCCCGCCCTCCAGGGTCAGTGCGACGCCGGCGATCGACAACAGCGTGCCCAGCGTCTTGCGCCAGGACATGGTTTCGCGCCCCAGCACGGCCGCCAGCACCATGGTCAGCAGCGGGAAGGTCGCGAAGATCAGCGCCCCGCGACTCGCCGGGATCCGCACGAGCCCCCAGTTCAGCAGCGCCACAAGAAGGCCGAACTGCGCGATCCCGAGGCCCAGCACGGGAACGAGATCGGCCAGCCGGAACCCCACCCGTCGGGACCGCAGCGCAAAGGGCACCAGCACGAACAGCCCCACCGCGTAGCGCAGAGAGGCCAGCGTCGCCGGCCCGAGATCGGCCGCGACGTAGCGGGTGGCGACAAGGGCCGCCCCGACCTGCACCCCGGTCAGCGCGGCTGCGATCAGCCCCCGCCGCTCGCTCACAGGTCGATCTCCCAGGTCTGTTCCACCACGTCCTGCCCGAACGAGCGGACCGCCCTGCTTCCGGTCAGGACAAAGCCGGTCCGGGCATAGAGCGCGCAGGCGGCACGGTGGCTCTCGTGCGTCCAGAGGCTCATCCGCCGGTACCCGCGGTCCCGCGCCCAGCCCATGCAGGTGGCCAGCATCCGCCGGGCGAGCCCCGTCCCCCGCGCCTCGGGTTCGACCAGGAAAAGCCGCAGCTTGGCGGTTCGGTCATCCAGCCGGACGCAGAAGATCGATCCCAGCCGCCGCCCCGCGGCCTCGGCAATCCAGCCGCGCTCCCACGCAGGGTCGTGGCCGCGCAGGAAGGCCGCGATCACCTCGGCCACCAGCGCCTCGAAACTGCTGTCGAACCCCTCGTCCCGGGCGTAAAGCTCCCCGTGCCGCTGGACGATCCACCCCGCATCGCCCGGCATGAGGTCGCGCAGAACAATCTCGGCCGGCGGCCCCTCGAGCAGGGTCTGCGCCCGGGCAAGCGCCTCGGTCAGCGCGGCCTGCCCCGGCGCCCCCAGCGGGGCCAGCATCTCGGCCAGCGCGGCCCGGGACCGGTCGCGCAGCGGGGCAAAGGCGGCCCGGCCCTCGGCGGTCAGGGTCAGAACACGCCTGCGCCCGTCCCCCGGGCTCGGGCGGCGCTCGATCCAGCCGCGGGCCTGGAACCGCTTCAGCATCCGGCTGAGGTAGCCCTCGTCCAGCGTCAGCGCCTGCGCCAGGTCGCGCGCGCTGCGCAGCTCCCCCTCGGCCAGTTCATAGAGCACCCTCACCTCGCTCAGCACGAAGCCGCTGTCGAGGTAGCTGCGGTTCAGAAGGCCCAGCCGGCCGGTATAGACCCGGTTGAAGGCACGGATCCGGTCGATCTGGTCGCGCGCGGGCGCGCGCTCGGCATCCATCTTGTCACGCGCAGACGCGCGCTCGGGCCTGTCTGTCATGGCGATGTCCTCCCCCCGATGGAAAAGCACGATTACTTGCCTCAGTCAAGCTATGCGGCCCTTGCGTACTTGGCCGATCGGGGCTACGCGGTGGCATCCCGGAGGGTTGGACATGAGCATCGACAAGCAAAGCGACATCGCGGCGAACCTGCAGATCGGGCCGACCACGCTCGGCATGGTGAGGATCTACGTCGAGGCGGAGGGCGTCGACCTGCCGCTGGACTTCGAACCCGAAGAGGCGGAAGAGATCGCCGAGGAACTCATGGCCGCGGCCAAGCTGGCCCGCAACGCCGCCGACAAGTCCAAGGACCGCAAGCCGAAGGGCAAGCCGCGCCGCGGCTGACCGGGGCTTTCCGCCCCGCTTTTCCGGACGATGCGTTTCGGCGGCCGGCCGGGGCGCCTCGACCTCGGCCTCACACTCTGGCCTCAGCCACCGAAGGGACCCACCGGATCCCTCAGGCCCTGCAACTGCCGCGCCGCCTGCCGGGCAAAGGCCCGCATCACCACCTTGCGCCGCGCCGCCGGCAGGTGCAGCGCCTCGGGCATCCGAAGGATCTCCGCCCCGTAGCCGTCGGCAAGGATCAGCCCACTCTCCGGCGGAAGCAGATCCTGTGGAAACGCGGCATCCACCGCCCAGAAGAACCGATCGCAATGCGCAAGGTACCCCTGCCATTTGCGGTCGGAGGTGAAATCCGCGCGGCTTGACTTGCACTCCACCACCCAAATCTCCCCTTTCGGCCCGACCGCCATGACATCAACCCGAAGCCCCTGCGCCGGCACCATCTCGGGCAGCGGCACGAAATCGTGGCTCAGCAGCGCGCGGCAGACACCCCGGGCCAGCACCTGGCCGGGCTGAAGGCCGCCCGGCGGCGCGCTGGAGGAGTCGGAAGGGTTGCTGGCGAACATGACCCGAAAGATGAACAAAAGATGAACAATGGTCAAGGCCGCCACATCCGTCCAGCACCCCCCGCTGGACGGCGACGCAGGACACCACCGGGACCGACCGGCCCCGCCCCTCCCCTCCCGCTCAGAGGCGGCTGCGCATCACCACGCCAAGGAAGATCAGCATCGACGCCAGCACCACAAGGGATCCGACGATCGCCATGGCCGGGCGGCCGGTCGCCTCGGACAGCGCGATCCCGGCGGGAAAAATCCACACCCCAAGGGTCGCCACCCAGAAATGCACGCGCGCCAAGGCGGTTGCGCCCGCCCGTGGCACCACGTGGTAGAACAGACCGAAGATCGCCATGAGCACCCCGCCGACGAGGTTGAGATGCGCATGCGCGGGCGCCATCTGGAAATCATGGGCGATGCCCATGCTGATGCCCCAGAGCATTCCCAATGTCAGGTAGACCGCCGCCGAGGCGACGAAGAAGAAGCCCAGTCCCTTCACGTCCCTGCCCTCCCTGAAGGTCAAACAGGCCCAACCCCGGAAAAACGATACCACCGCGCCCGCACCGCTCAAGCGAAATCCCCCCTTGTCGGGCCGAGGGCGGCGCCCTATCTACGGGACTGGCGGGTTCTGCCCCTCTCGTGCGAGGCCCTTTTCCAGTGGCCGATAAGCAATTCCGAGGGAGCTGGCTCTGCCGGGACCGTGGTCCCGGTATCTGGCGCCCACCTGGTACATCCAGGCTCTCGGGAAAATGACACCTCCACGGTTGCCGCGGGCCCGCCGCTCCCCCCCTCTCCACAGTCGCCGCCAAATTCCTTCAAAAGGAATTTGCAAAATTCTTGGGAAGAATTTTGCGCCCGTCGGCGCCAGCGTCGGGTCCCGTCGCGCCGGGTCTGCGCACCGTCGCCCGGGTCATCGCAGCTGCAAAGGGCAGGCCTGAAAAAAGCGGGGCCAGCAAAGGGCAAGGCATGAAAAAGGGCGGGTCACCCCGCCCTGTTCCGAACGCAAATCGGATCCTGTCTCAGCCGCGGCGCCGCGGCTGCTGACCGGGGCGACGCCGCGCGGGCGCCTCGGCGCGGATCATGGCCGGCTCGTCGAAACGGATCCGCCGGCGGTGGCCGCCGCGCGGGCCCTCGTCATCCTCCGCCATGCGCATCACGGCAATCGCGAACTGGACGCCCGCGAAGACGACACCGTTGGCCATCCAGAGCATCAGCCCCGCAAGATACCCGCCCCGCGTCTCAAGCACGAGGTGACCGAGGTTCGCGACATTGAAACCGACAAGAACCGCCACGAACACGGCAGCCACGAGCCAGCCGATCAGGACGTTGCGGATGTACATGTGCACGAGTTTGGGCATCTGGGCCTCCCGAAGATCTACCCTTCAAGATAGCGCGATTCGGCGGCTTGCCTAGAGGCATCTCGACGCAGAGCGGGAAACTTTGCCGACGCGCCCCCTCTGCACCGCCTTCTTCCGTCGCGGGAGCGGACAGGAAATCTGTCCGCACGGAGCTTCCTCGGGGGGCCTCCGCCACCGGCCCACCGCCGCGCCCATGCCGGCCAGGCGCTGCGCCGGGACGAAATCAGGGCGGCGAGACGATCAGAACGCCTCGGGCCGGGCCTCGCGCGCCATGTGGTCGATCACGGCGTTGACGAATTTGGTCTCGCGGCCCTCGGGGAAGAATGCGCGGGTGACCTCGACATATTCGTTGATGACCACCTTCGGCGGCGTGTCCAGCGCCACCAGCTCGGCCCCGGCGGCGCGGAACAGCGCGCGCAGCACCGGGTCAATCCGCGCGATCGGCCATTTCGCGACCAGCGCGCGGTCGGTCATCTGGTCGACCTTGGCCTGCCAGTTCACCGCCTCGTCCATCACCTTGCGGAAATGCTTCGGGTCGCCCTCGGCCATCTCGTCGCCCTCGTAGACGGCGCCGAAACGGTGATCCTCGAACTCCTGGATCACCTGCTCGACGGTCTGGCCCGAGCGTTCCATCTGGAACAGCGCCTGCACCGCGTACAGCCGCGCCGCGGCCTTCATCTGGCGCTTGTCGGGGGTCGTGCTCATGCCTGGTCCTTCCCGGTCATGCCCTGTCCGGCGACCTGGAATTCGCCACCGGGCTGAAAGCCCACCGGTCGCGACGTCCCCGACCAGCGCCGTGCCAGCGCGATCAGGTGCAGCGCCGCATCGGCCGCGCCGCCGCCCTTGTTCTGCCCCTTGGCCTCGGCGCGCACTGCGGCCTGGGCATGATGCTCGACCGTCAGGATGCCGTTGCCGACGCAAGCGCCCTGCAGCCCCAGCAGCATCAGCGCGTGCGAGCTGTCGTTGCACACCGTCTCGTAATGCGTGGTCTCGCCGCGGATCACGCAGCCGAGCGCGACATAGCCGTCGTAGTTCGACAGCCGCGCCGCCAGAGCGATCGCCTGCGGCACCTCGAGGGCGCCGGGCACCTCGATCGTCTCATGCGTGCCGCCCACCGCCTCGATCGCGGCGCGGGCACCTGCAACCAGTTGATCGGCGATGTCCTTGTAATAGGGTGCGACCACGATCAGCAGCTTAACGGGCGTGTCGAAGACCGGCTTCGGCAGGGTGTGGTGGGTCTCGGAACTGGCCATTGTCCTACTCCAGCGAGATAGGCCGGGTGCCGGTGATCGACAGGCCATAGGCCTCGAGTCCGACCACCCGGGGGGTGGGAGAGTTGGTGAGCAGCGTGATCTCGGAAATCCCGAGCGAGGTGAGGATCTGGGCGCCCACGCCGTATTGACGCAGCGTCTGCGGCGAGACACTTCCCTCGGTCGCGAGCTTCATCGTGACGTCGCGCAGCAGGACGACCGCCCCCCGCCCCTCGGCCGCGATCATCCGCATCGCCGCGCCGAACTCGCCCGAGCGGCCCGCGCCGCCCGTGCCGATCACGTCGAGGAACGGGTCGAGCGTGTGCATCCGCACCAAGACCGGCTCCGGCCCCGAGACGTCGCCCTTGATCAGCGCGATGTGCTCGGCGCCGTGGGTCTCGTCGGTGAAGATGCGCAGCGCCCATTCGCCGCCGAATTCAGACCGGATGACGCTTTCGCGGGTCACGCGGACGAGGTTGTCGTGACGCCGGCGGTAGGCGATCAGGTCGCTGATCGTGCCGATCTTCAGCCCGTGCTTCTGCGCGAAGGCCACAAGGTCGGGCAAGCGCGACATGGAGCCGTCCTCGTTCATGATCTCGCAGATCACCCCCGAGGGGTTGAGGCCGGCCAGGCGGCTCACGTCCACCGCGGCCTCGGTATGGCCCGCACGCACCAGCACCCCGCCCTCGCGCGCGCGAAGCGGAAAGACGTGGCCCGGGGTGGCGATGTCCTGCGGCCCCTTCGAGGCGTCGATCGCCACGGCCACAGTGCGGGCGCGGTCATGCGCCGAGATGCCCGTGGTCACCCCCTCGCGCGCTTCGATCGACAGCGTGAAGGCGGTCTCGTGGCGCGAAGAGTTCTTGGCGCTCATGAGCGGCAGCCCCAGCGCATCGATCCGCGCGCCCGGCAGCGACAGGCAGATCAGCCCGCGCCCGTGGGTCGCCATGAAGTTGATCGCTTCCGGCGTCGCCATCTGCGCGGGGATGACGAGGTCGCCCTCGTTCTCCCGATCCTCGTGATCGACGAGGATGAACATCCGCCCGTTGCGGGCGTCTTCGATGATCTCCTCGATGGGGGAGATCGCGTCGGAATATTCGGTGGTCTCGGTCATCGGCCCTCGCGCTCCTGTCCCGTGCCGGCACCCCGGCGGCCCGGCTTTATCGCGGCGGCGCGCAAATGGAAATGCCAAAGAGCGCAGACCGGACGTGCCCCGAGACACAGAACGCCGCGGAACACAGAATTTTCGGCCCCTCGCCCAGCCCGGGCCACAATCTCCGGGCAGGGAAGTCCTGAAACGGCAAGTACGGGTGGGCACGGGCGCATGGGCAAGACGATCGCGATCGAAACGCAAGCAGAGACCGCCACAGCCGTCGCACGCGCGCGCGCCCTGTCCGCGGCGGTCGCCCGTGGCGGAGCGGTCGCGAGGGTCGCCGCCGGGGCGGCAAGGCGCAACAGGGTGCTTCTCGGACTGGTCGCCGCGCATTTCTTTCTGACCCTGATCGCCGGGCGCATCGCCGGCGTTCCGTTCCACCCGGGCACCCTCGCTGCGCTGGCGCAGATCTTCTACATGTTGCTGCCCGTCTTCCTGACCGGCGCGGTTGTCCTGCGCTTCCTGCGCATGGCGCGGTACGTGCGCCCCGCGCATCCGGTGGCGTGGTTTCTTCAGGATCTGCGCGCGCTTGCCACGGCACCCGGCCGCGCGGCAGACGGGGTGCTTGCGCTGATCGCGCTTTCGGTCTTCACCGGCACCTTCTCCTATTTCAAGGAGCTGATCCCCCACCTCGCGCCGTTCTCATGGGACACCACCTTCTCGCATTGGGACAAGCTGCTGCACTTCGGCGTCCTGCCGCAGACCCTGCTGTTGCACGCCTTCGGCAATGCCTACGTCATCAGCGTCCTGAACGCGGTTTATCAGGGCTGGTTCTTCGTGATGTTCCTGATGATCTTCGTCGCCGTGTTCTCGACCGCCGACCGCGCCAGCCGCAACACGTTCCTGGTCGGCTTCGTTCTGGCCTGGGGCATCGGCGGCAACGTGATCGCGACCCTCCTGTCCTCGGCGGGGCCCTGCTACTACGACAGGCTCGGCTTCGGCCACGCCTACGACGGGCTCATGTCGACGCTGCAGGCCTATAACCGGATCGCGCCGAACTGGTCGCTCAGGGTGCAGGAAATGCTCTGGGACGGTTACCTGGGTCATGGCGGCGTTCGCGGCATCTCGGCCATGCCGTCGATGCACGTGGCCTCGACCACGGTGCTGATGCTCTACGGCTGGCGGCGCGGACGGAACGTCGGGCGCTGGCTGACGCTGTTCTGGGCGCTGATCTGCACCTCTGCCGTCATACTCGGCTGGCATTACGCGATCGACGTCTACGCGGGATTTGCCTGCGGGCTGGCGGCGTGGTGGGGCGCGGCACGGCTGACAGGCGACCGGGCGTTCACCCGCCGGTCGCGCGTGCCCGATCAGGACCCCGCTCAAGCACCCGGTCAAGCACCTGCGAAGTAGCGATCCGCCGGCAGGTAATAGGCAAGGCCCGCGGCAGAGGACCAGTCGCGTTCAAGCGCCATGTCGCCCACCAGGATCACCCGGTCGCCGGGAAGCTTCATCGGGTCGAGCGCGGCGCGGATCGCCGCGCGGGCGGCGGGCCAGCTGGCGAGCGCGTGCGGGGCCGGATCGGCCGCGTCGAGCACCGGCGCCGCCTCGAGGACCCGCGCGGGGCTGAGCGGCGCCTGGGCCAGCGCGATCCGGCCGCAGGACGCGAGGGCGGCGAGCTTCTCGGCCCGGTCGCCCGGCAGATGCGGCGCGGGCGCGATCAGCCGCAGTGCGTTCGACGAGAACAGGAACGCCACCACGTCATGCCCGGTCGAGGCCCGCACCGAGGCGTAGGTCTTGTAATCCAGCCCCAGCTCGGCCGCGCGGCGCACGCGCATCCGCACCACCTCGACCGGCAGGGTATTGGGCAGGAGGCTGGCGCGCGCCCGGGTCCAGACATGCTTGCGCCAGCTGTAGCCGCCCTCCAGCGTCGGGCCATTGTTGTGGCCGATCATGCTCATGCCGGGACCTCGGCGGCCCAGTCCTGAAGCCGGGCGACGTAGCGGGCCATGGTGTCGACCTCGAGGTTGACCATGTCGCCCTGCGCCGCGGTGCCCCAGGTGGTGACCTGCTTGGTATGGGGGATGATGTTGACGCCGAAGTCGCGCCCAGAAACCTCGTTCACGGTGAGCGAGGTGCCGTTCAGCGCGATCGACCCCTTGGGTGCGATGAAACGCGCGAAGGCCTCGGGCGCCCGAAAGGTGAAGCGGGTGCTGTCGCCCTCCTCCTCCATACCCACGATCTCGGCCACGCCGTCGACATGGCCCGAGACGATGTGGCCGCCCAGCTCATCCCCGACCTTCAGCGCGCGTTCGAGGTTCAGCACCTGACCCGCCTGCCAGCCGTTGTGGCCGATGTTGGTCTTGGAAACGGTCTCGGCCGAGATCTCGACGTCGAACCAGGGCTCGGGCGTCTCGCCCAGGGCAATCACCGTGAGGCAGACCCCGTCGCAGGCGATCGAGGCGCCGATGTCGATGGTGGCAAGGTCGTAGGCGGTGGCGATGCGGGCGCGCAGGTCGCCGCGCTTTTCGACCTGCAGCACGCGGCCCTGGTCGGTGATGATGCCGGTGAACATGGCGGCTCTCCTTCGCTTTCACCGAGGCGTAGCCGCCGCGCCCGGGCGTGTCCAGAGGGAGGCGCGGCGCGCGCCGGCGGCCGGATCCGCCCGGGACCGTGGCGCGATGGCCCGCGGCTGCCCTCCCGGCGCCCCACTTCCGCCATGGGCCCTTGTCAGACTGGCTGAAATCGCGTGACAAAGCCGCCGCAGCGCGGCACTGGAAGATATGCCCCGGAACCGCGGGGCCGTGTGACTGTGTGGTGCGGGTTGGGGACATGGGCGAGACGGGCAGCGAAGGCGAAGGCGCGCGCAGCGGCGTGACCGGTGTCGTGACCTCGGCAGGCGGAACTCCCGCCGCCCTGGAAGACCGCGTTCCAGCCCCGACACGTCGGGTCAGGACCGGCGACGAAAGGGGCGCCTCCGCGGGGGACGTGGGGGACACCGGCGCGGGAGATGGCGCGGGGGATACTTCGGCGGCGGCCATCTCGGGGCGCGGAAGGCGGTTTCTGTTCCTGCAAGGGCCGCACGGCCCCTTCTTCCAGCGGCTGGGATCGATGCTTGGGGCTGCGGGGGCCGGGGTGCTTCGCGTCGGCTTCAACCGCGGCGACGAGGCCTTCTGGTCCGACCGGGCAAGCTACCTTCCCTATCGCGGTACGCCAGAGGACTGGCCCCGGACCTTCCGCGCCCTGGTGGCCGAGCACCGCATCACCGACATCGTGCTCTATGGCGACACCCGCCCGATCCATGCCGAGGCGGTGACGATCGCCCGCGCGATGGGGCTCGCGGTCCATGTCTTCGAAGAGGGGTACCTGCGTCCCTACTGGGTGACCTACGAACGCGGCGGCGCCAACGGGCACTCGCGCCTCATGCAGATGGAGGTGGCGGAGATGCAGGCCGCGCTGGCGCAGCTGGACATGGAGCTGCCGGATGCGCCCGCGCGCTGGGGCGACATGCGCCAGCACATCTTCTACGGCGCGCTCTACCATTACTTCGTGCTGACCCGGAACGCCGCCTACCGCGCCTTTCGCCCGCACCGGGCGCTGAGCGTGCGACAGGAGTTCCGCCTCTACCTGCGGCGCCTGCTGATGATGCCCGCGCACAAGCTCGAACGCTTTGCCGCGACCCAACGGATCAAGCTTGGCGGCTTTCCCTATCACCTCGTTCTGCTGCAGCTGGAACACGATTCAAGCTTCGTCATGCACTCGCCCTTCGAGACGATGACCGAGTTCCTCGCGCTCTGCATCGAGGGTTTTGCCGAGGGCGCGCCACCGCACCACCACCTTGTCTTCAAGGCCCATCCGCTAGAGGACGGCCGCGTACCCATGGCCGAGGATATCCGCCGCCTGGCCGAGGATCACGGCGTCTCCCACCGCGTGCATTTCGTCCGCGGCGGCAAGCTGGCCGCGCTGCTGAACCACGCCCGCAGCGCGGTGACGGTGAATTCCACCGCCGCGCAGCAGGTGCTCTGGCGTGGTCTGCCGCTCAAGGTCTTCGGCGCTGCGGTCTATGCCAAGCCGGAATTCGTCTCGACCCAGCCGCTGCCCGATTTCTTCGCCCATCCGTCGCGCCCCGACAGCCGCGCCTACCGCGATTATCGGCACTACCTGCTTGAAACCTCTCAGGTTCCCGGCGGGTTCTATTCCGCGCGCGGGCGGCGGGAGCTGCTGCGTCAGGTGGTCGACATGATGCTGGCCCCGCAAGACCCTTATGACGCGCTGAGTTCGGGCAACGCGGCACCCCGGCAACAGTTGCGCCTGGTAAAGTGACCGGCCGCGCCGCCAATGGGCAACAGGCTGGCTTTTTGTCTCGGATTTATGTACGTTTACGGCAAAAAGCTGAGGCAGAAATCCAGGTCAAGGAGCCCGGGCAGTGAAAATTTGTGATTTTGCAGGGGTCAGGGTACTGGCCTGTCTGGCGCTTGTCGCGCTGGTGGCGGGGTGTGCCCTTCCCCGGCCCGGCCCCAACAAAAGCGAGATTTACGAGGGCTCCGTACAGCGCAAGGGCGATGCGTTCATCGTCAGCGTGAACGACCGCGTGACCCGCGCCACCGCTGTCACCCCGGCGCTCGGCTTCTCGAAAAGCTTCGAGAGGGCGGGGCTGGTCGGCTCCGACATCATCCACGACGGCGACAAGCTGGGCGTCTCGGTTTACGAGAACGTGACCGATCCGCTGCTCGGTGCGCCCGGGCAGAAAGTGTCGCAGCTGGCCGAGATCACGGTGGATGGCGCGGGCTACATCTTCGTGCCCTACGCCGGCCGCATCAAGGCCGCCGGGCTGACGATCGAGGGGCTGCGCCAGTCGATCACCAAGAAGCTGGACACCCAGACCCCGGATCCGCAGGTCTCGGTCATCCGCGTGCCGGGCGACGGCGCGACGGTGACGGTCGAGGGCGCGGTGACCGGCCAGGGCGTCTTCCCGATCGACCGGTCCACCCGCACGCTGGCGGCGATGATCGCCAAGGCCGGCGGCGTGTCGATCCCGGCCGAGGTGGCGCTGGTCACGGTGACCCGCGGCCACCAGCAGGGCAAGATCTGGCTCAACGACCTCTATGACAACCCCAGCCTCGACATCGCGCTTCGCCCGGGCGACCGGATTACCGTGGAAAAGGACCGCCGCTCCTTCACCGCGCTTGGCGCCACCGGCAGCCAGACCCGGGTGAACTTCGACCAGAACACCCTGTCGGCGATCGAGGCGATCGCGCAGGTGGGCGGGCTGAACCCGCTGCTGGCCGATCCGACCGGCGTCTTCGTCTACCGCAACGAACCCGCCGCCATCGCCAACCAGGTGCTGGGCCGGACCGACCTCGTGGGGCCGCAGCGGATGATCTACGTCCTCGACCTGACCAAGCCCGAGGGCATGTTCGAGGCGCGCGACTTCCTGATCCGCGACGGCGACACGCTCTACGTCACCCAGGCACCGTTCGCCCAGTGGCAGAAGGCGATCTCGGCGATCACCGGCTCGGCCAACGGCGTCGCTTCGATCAAGACGTCGACCGGCCTCTAGGCGTGACGGGCGACGTCGCCCAGGAAAACCGGGCCGCCGGGGGGGAAACCCCTCGGCGGCTCTACTGTTATGCGGGGGGCCTGCTGCGTCCGGGACGTGTGCGGCGGATCCTGACGCTGGCCGGACTGCGGCCCGCGCTTGGCCTCCCGGGCGCCGAGGACCCGGTGGGCGTATGGGGCCGCAGCCCGCTGGCGGCCCGGGGCGAACGGGTGGCCGCGCGCCATGGCAGCCCGGTGATCCGGATCGAGGATGCCTTCCTGCGCTCGGTGAAGACCGGGCGCGACGGGGCGCCGCCGCTGGGCCTGCTGATCGACCGCTCGGGCGTGCATTTCGACCCCTCCACCCCCACCGATCTGGAACGGATGCTGGCCACCCATCCGCTGGACGACTCCGCCCTTCTGCAACGTGCCCGCGACGGGATCGGTCGCCTGAAGGCCGCGGACCTGTCGAAATACAACATCCACGATCCCGCCCTGCCCCCGCCAGAGCCCGGGTATGTTCTGGTCGTCGACCAGTTGAAGGGCGATGCCTCGATCCGCCACGGCGGTGTCGCCGAGGGCGTCTTCCGCGAGATGCTGGCCTATGCGCAGATCGAGCATCCGGGCGCCCGGATCCTGATCAAGACCCACCCCGAGACCTCAGGCGGCCACCGCCCCGGCCATTACGGCCCGGATGACGAGAGCGACCGGATCAGCCTCTACGACGCGCCGGTCTCGCCCTGGGCCTTGATGGAGGGCGCGATCGCCGTCTACGCCGTGTCGTCGCAGCTTGGGTTCGAGGCGATCCTTGCCGGGCACAAGCCCCGGATCTTCGGCCGCCCCTTCTACGGAGGCTGGGGGCTGACAACGGACGAGGCCCCTGAACCGCGGCGCGAGCGCAGGCTGACCAGGGCCCAGCTTTTCGCCGCCGCCATGATCCTTTATCCCAACTGGTACGATCCCTGCCGCGACCGGCTGTGCAGCTTCGAAGAGGCGGTGGATCAGCTCGAGGCCGAGGCCCGCGCCTTCCGCGAGGACCGTCACGGCCATGTCGCCATGGGCATGCGCCTGTGGAAACGGGCGCCGTTGCAGAAGGTCTTTGGCCGCGCGCGTCGGATGACGTTTCAGGACGACCCGGCGAAGGCGCGCGCCACGGCGGATGAGACCGGGCGCCGCCTGATGGTCTGGGCGGGCAAGGAGACACCGGAGATGGGCGAGGACCTGATCCGGGTCGAGGACGGCTTCCTGCGGTCCCGGGGCCTCGGCGCCGCACTGATCCCGCCCCTGTCGCTGGTCACCGACCCCTGGGGCATCTATTACGACCCGACCCGCGAAAGCGCGCTGGAACGGCTGATCGCGGCGGGCCCTCCCCCCGGCGGCACGCTGAGGGCAGAGCGACTGGTGCGCGGGCTGATCCGGGACCATTTGTCGAAATACAATATTACCGGGCAGATGCCCGATCTGCCCCTTGGCCACAGGATTCTCGTTCCTGGTCAGGTGGAAGACGACGCTTCCATACGTCTTGGCGCCGCTGAGATCCGCACGAACCTTGACCTTTTGCGACAAGTGCGCGCCGCCCACCCAGAGGCGGTGATCGTCTACAAACCCCACCCGGATGTCGAGGCCGGCCTGCGCAGTGGCGCCATCCCCGAGGCCGAACTTTCCCCGCTCGCAGACGTCACCGCCCGCCACGCCGACCCGATCGCGCTGATCGAGGCCTGCGACGAGGTCTGGACGATGACCTCGCTCATGGGGTTCGAGGCGCTGCTGCGCGGCAGGCCCGTCACCTGCCTCGGTGCGCCGTTCTACGCGGGCTGGGGGCTGACGACCGATCTTGGCCCGGTGCCCGCGCGGCGCAGGGCACGGCCGGATATCCATGCCCTCGCCCATGCCGCGCTGATCGCCTACCCGCGGTATTTCGATCCGGTCAGCGGCCTGCCCTGCCCGCCCGAGGTGGTGGCCGACCGTCTTGCCCACGGCCCTCTGCCCCGGCCCGGCCCGGCGAACCGCCTGCTGGCCAAAGCGCAGGGGATGATGGCCAGCCGCGCGCACCTCTGGCGCTGAGGCCCCTTCTGGGCTACATGGGCGCCCACACCTAAAGAGGCGCATTCATGGCACGGATACTCATCACCTCGGCGCTGCCCTACATCAACGGGATCAAGCACCTCGGAAACCTCGTGGGCAGCCAGCTGCCCGCCGACCTCTACGCCCGCTTCCAGCGCGGCCGGGGCAACGAGGTGATGTTCATCTGCGCCACCGACGAACATGGCACCCCTGCCGAACTGGCCGCCGCCAAGGCGGGCAAGCCGGTGGCCGAATATTGCGCCGAGATGCACGAGGTGCAGGCCGGCCTCGCCGCGGGCTACCGGCTGTCCTTCGACCATTTCGGGCGGTCCTCGAGCCAGCGCAACCACGCGCTCACCCAGCATTTCGCCGGCCGGCTGGCCGACGCCGGCCTGATCTCCGAAGTCAGCGAGAAACAGGTCTATTCCAATGCCGACGGCCGCTTCCTGCCCGACCGCTACATCGAGGGCACCTGCCCGAACTGCGGCTACGACAAGGCGCGCGGCGACCAGTGCGAGAACTGCACCAAGCAGCTGGATCCGACCGATCTGATCAACCCGCGCTCGGCAATCTCGGGATCGACCGACCTCGAGGTACGCGAGACCAAGCACCTGTTCCTGCGCCAGTCGGCGATGCGGGACGAGCTGAACACGTGGATCGACAGCAAGACGGACTGGCCGATCCTGACCACCTCGATCGCCAAGAAGTGGCTGAATGACGGCGACGGCCTGCAAGACCGCGGCATCACCCGCGATCTGGACTGGGGCATCCCCGTGAAGAAGGGCGATCAGGACTGGCCGGGGATGGAGGGTAAGGTCTTCTACGTCTGGTTCGATGCGCCGATCGAATACATCGCCGCGACCGCCGAATGGGCCGATGCGAACGGTCTGGACGAAGACGCCTGGCTGCGCTGGTGGCGCACCGACAAGGGCGCAGACGACGTGCGTTATGTGGAGTTCATGGGCAAGGATAACGTGCCGTTTCACACGCTGTCGTTCCCCTCCACAATCCTCGGCTCGGGCGAGCCGTGGAAGCTGGTCGACTACATCAAGTCGTTCAATTACCTGAACTACGATGGCGGCCAGTTCTCCACCAGCCAGGGCCGCGGCGTGTTCATGGACCAGGCGCTTTCCATCCTGCCCGCCGACTACTGGCGCTGGTGGCTGCTGTCGCACGCGCCCGAAAGCTCGGACAGCGAGTTCACGTGGGAGAATTTCCAGGCCTCGGTGAACAAGGACCTCGCCGACGTGCTGGGCAACTTCGTCAGCCGTATCACCAAGTTCTGCCGCTCGAAGTTCGGCGAGGCAGTGCCTGAGGGCACATATGGCGCGGCCGAAGAGGCGCTGATCGCCGAGATCACCCCCCGCATCCGCGCCTACGAGGCCAACATGGAGGCGATGGAGGTCCGCAAATCGGCGACCGAGCTGCGCGCGATCTGGGTCGCGGGCAACGAGTACCTGCAAAGCGCCGCCCCCTGGTCGACCTTCAAGGAAGACCCGGCGAAGGCCGCGGCGCAGGTCCGCCTGGGCCTCAACCTCATCCGCCTCTACGCCGTCCTCTCGGCACCCTTCATCCCGGATGCATCAGCGGTAATGCTGGAGGCCATGAAGACCGATGACACCGCGTGGCCCGACGACGTGGCCGCCGCGCTCGACGTGCTGAAACCCGGCCACGCCTTCACCGTGCCCGAGGTCATGTTCCGCAAGATTGCCGACGAGGAACGCGCCGATTGGCAGCAGAAATTCGCGGGGGTGCGGGCATGAGCGACCGGTCCTTCCGCTTCAGCCACGCGATCACCCGGGCGCCCGCGCCCTCGATCACCAGGGGCTTGCGCGCCGTCGACACCGGCACCCCGGATCTCGGGATCATGCTGGAAAATCATCGCCATTACGTGGCGACCCTGCGCTCCACCGGGGCGCAGGTGCTCGACCTCGGGCCGCTCGACGCCTACCCGGATTCGGTCTTCGTCGAGGATACCGCGCTCTGCCTGCCCGAGGGCGCGATCGTGATGCGCCCCGGCGCGCCGACCCGGATGGGCGAGGCGGCCGAGATGGCCCCTGTCCTGCGCACCCTCTATTCCGAGGTGCTGGAGATCGCGGCCCCAGGCCATATCGAGGGCGGCGACATTCTGGTGACGGAGCGCGAGATCCTCGTCGGCCGTTCCGCGCGAACCGACGCCGAGGGCATCCGCCAGCTGGGCGCGCTGACTGCGCGCTGGGGCTACACGGTGCGCGAGGTCGTGGTGCCCAAGGGCGTGCTGCATTTCAAGACCGACTGTTCGCTGCTCGATGCCGAGACGATCCTTGCCACCCCGCGCCTCGCGGCCTCGGGCTGTTTCGAGGGCTACCGGGTGATCCACACCGCCGAGGGCGAGGAGGCCGCGGCCAACACGATCCGGTTCAACGACCTCGTGCTGATGCCCGCGGGCTTTGCCAAGACCCGCGCGGCGCTGGTCAAGGCGGGCTACGACGTGCGCGAGATCGGCAATACCGAATGCGCCAAGCTCGACGGCGGGATGTCCTGCCTCAGCCTGCGCTTCAGCCCGAGCTGAGGCACGCACGGCAAGGCCGGGGGCGCCGCCCCCGGACCCCCGGGAGTATTTCCGCAAGAAAGACTGGAAAGGGCGCGCGGCGTTCCGGCCGGCCCCGGCCCCCCAGCATCGCCGTTTGCACGGACCGCAAGGATCTGCGCGCGAGCCCGAACGTGACGGCCTCCCCCGCCCGGGTCCATACCCCAAACGGCCCATACCCCCTGCGCCGCGCCGCGGCATAGGCTGGTTTCCGCAAACGCGTAACCAGATGAAACACAGGGAGTTCCCATGAAACAGGCGACAGGATTGCTGACCGGCGCGCTGCTGGCGACGGCGGCCTTCTCCGTCGGCGCCCATGCCGAAGGCACCGTGAAGGTGGGCGTGCTGCAATCGCTTTCGGGCACGATGGCGATCAGCGAAGTCACGGTGAAGAACGCCGAGATGATGGCGATCGACGAGATCAACGCCGCCGGCGGCGTGATGGGCAAGAAGATCGTTCCGGTGGTCGAGGACGGCGCCTCGGATCCCGCGATCTTCGCCCAGAAGGCCACCAAGCTCATCCAGGACGACAAGGTCGCCACGGTGTTCGGCGGCTGGACCTCGGCCTCGCGCAAGGCGATGCTGCCGGTGTTCCAGCGCACCAAGAACCTGCTGTGGTACCCGGTGCAGTTCGAGGGCAACGAATGCTCGCCCAACATCATGTATTCGGGCGCCCAGCCGAACCAGCAGATCGTGCCCTCGCTGAAATGGGCCGAGAAGGCGGGGTACAAGAAGTACTTCCTGATCGGGTCGGATTACGTCTTCCCGCGCACCGCCAACCTGATCCTGAAAAAGCACATCGCCAAGGACGGGCTG
Organism: Acidimangrovimonas sediminis; assembly: GCF_002871005.1. GTDB lineage: Bacteria > Pseudomonadota > Alphaproteobacteria > Rhodobacterales > Rhodobacteraceae > Acidimangrovimonas > Acidimangrovimonas sediminis. The sequence continues at coordinate 41,737 of NZ_PHSN01000002.1, read as the reverse complement.
AAGACCGTGGGCGAACAATACGTGCCGCTGGGCGGGACCGATTTCTCGGCCGTGATCGCCAAGATCCAGGCCGCCAAGCCCGACATCATCTTCAACACCCTGAACGGCGATTCCAACGTCTCGTTCTTCAAGCAGATGGCCGCCGCGGGCATGTCGCCCGAGAAGCTGCCGGTGATGTCCTTCTCGATCGGCGAGCAGGAAGCCCAGGCGATGGGCACCAAACTGGTGCAGGACAGCTTTGCCGGCTGGAACTATTTCGAAAGCCTGCCGGGGGCCGCCAACAAGAAGTTCGTCGCCGACTATCAGGCGAAGTTCGGCAAGAACGCCGCGATCACCGACCCGATGGTCCATGGCTATCTTGACGTCTACGCCTGGAAGGCCGCGGTCGAGAAGGCGAAAAGCTTCAACCCCGACAAGGTGCGCGCCGCCGCCGTCGGCCTGAAGATCGCAAGCCCGATGGGCGACGTGCACTTCGCCCAGAACCAGAGCCTCGTGCAGACCGCCTATGTTGGCAAGCTCCAGCCCGACGGGCAGTTCAAGATCGAGTGGAAATCGGACGGTGCGATCCAGCCCGATCCCTACGATCCGGTCGCCTTCCCGAACAAGTCCTGCAAGCTGCACTGACGCGGCCCGAGGCGGGCAGCAGCCCGCCTTCGCAAGACGCCCCCCACCGGCCCCGATCCGCGGTCCCCCCGGGCTGAGCGGAGGCCGACCCGGGGCCGACCCGGCCGCGGCGGATCCCATCTTCCGCCGCGGCCCCCTCCCCTCGCACCTATCCGACGGCTCCCGGGCCCCCTCGCATACCGGAGACCTCACATGCTCGACCTGCCCCTCCTCATAGGCCAGGTGTTCAACGGCTTCAGCGTCGCCTCGCTCGTCGTCCTCGCGGCCCTCGGCCTTGCCCTCAGCTTCGGGCTGATGCGGGTCATCAACATGGCCCATGGCGAGATGCTGATGCTGGGCGGATACCTTGCCTACCTGACCTTCCTCGTCGTGCCCGGGCCGCTGGCCCTTCTGGTCGCGATGCCCGTGGCCTTTGTCGGTGCCGCTGCCGTCGGCGCGGTGATCGAGGTGTCGGTGATCCACCGGCTGTCCTCTCGCCCGCTCGACACGCTTCTGGCGACATGGGGCACCAGCCTGATCCTGCAGCAAGGCGCGCGCGACGTCTTCGGACCGATCGGCGTGTCGGTCACCGCGCCCGACTGGCTGAACCATTCCTTCGCCATCGCCTCGGGGCCCTTGGCGGGGCTGAGCCTGCCTGCAACGCGCCTCTTCATCCTGCTGGTCGCCGTGGTGGTGCTGGCGGCCCTTGGCCTTTTCATCGCGAAAAGCCGCATCGGTCTTCTGGTCCGCGCGGTGAACCAGGACCGGATGATGGCCGCCGCCTCGGGCATCAACGTGCGGCAGGTCGACCTTGCGGTCTTCTGCCTTGGCAGCGGGATCGCGGGGCTTGCAGGCGTGGTGCTGGCGCTCCTTGGCCCTGTGACGCCCTCGGTCGGGCAAAGCTATATCGTGCCCGCGTTCCTTGTCGTCATCCTCGGCGGGCTTGGGTCGATGGTGGGCACCACGATCGCCGCGCTGATCCTCGGCCTTGTCTCGGCGCTCAGCCAGATCTTCCTCGATGTGTCGATGAGCCAGGTCCTCGTCCTCGTCTTCGTCATCGTCTTCCTGCAATTCCGGCCGCAAGGCGTGATCGCCGTGCGCTCGCGTGCGCTGGAGGAATAAGTCATGACCCAGACACCGTTTCTCAGCCGCCTGTGGATTCCCGTGGTCCTGCTGGCCATCGCAGCCCCTTGGCTGATCTCGGGCTATGAACTCAGCCTGCTGGGCCGTTTCCTCGCCATGTCGATCCTTGCCATCGGGCTGATGCTCGTGTGGGGCGAGGCGGGGATCCTCACCCTCGGGCAGGGGGTGTTCTTCGGCCTTGGCGGCTATGCGCTGGCCATCCACATGAAGCTTGCGGGGCTGGAGCCTGGCAGCCTGCCCGATTTCATGGAGTGGAGCGGGATCACCGCGCTGCCGTGGTGGTGGGTGCCGTTCAAGAGCCCGGTCCTCGCGACGCTCATGGTCGTCGTGGTGCCGGGGGTCTTTGCCGGGTTCTTCTCGTGGCTGGTGTTCCGCCGCCGGGTGGTGGGTGTCTATTTCGCGCTGATCACCCAGGCGCTGGCGCTGAGCTTTGCCACGCTGCTGGTCAGCCAGCAGGGCGCGACCGGCGGCTTCAACGGCCTGACGAACTTCCAGACGCTCTATGGCTTCGATCTGAACGCGGCCAGGGCGCCCGTGGTCCTCTACTGGGTGACGCTGGCCCTCGTCGTGGTCTGCTTTGCGGGCGTACGCTGGCTGATCCGGTCGCGGTTCGGGATGCTGTTGCGCGCCACGCGGGACGGCGAGAACCGGGTGCGGTTCCTGGGCTACGACACCACGCCCTACAAGGTGGTGGCCTTCACCCTGGCCGCGATGCTGGCCGGCATCGGCGGGGCGCTCTTTACTCTGCATGCGGGCGTGATTTCCCCCGCCCTGGTCGGCGTCGTGCCGTCGATCGAGATGGTGGTCTGGGTCGCGGTCGGGGGGCGTGGCAGCCTTTGGGGCGCGGTGATCGGTACGCTGGCCGTGAACTTCGCCAAGGACGAGATTTCCAGCTACCTGCCGGGCGCGTGGCTTTACGTCCTCGGCCTCGTCTTCATCCTTGTCGTCGGCTTCCTGCCGCGGGGCATCATGGGACTGGCCGAGGATCTGACGCGCCGCAGCGCACGTAAACCGCAGCCGCAGCCGGTGGAGGCCCCGCAATGAGCGTGATCGCGGAAGAGACAAAACCGCTTCTCCTGTCGGTCGACGGGGTGACGGTGGATTTCGACGGCTTCAAGGCGATCGACAACTTCTCGATGACGCTGGAGGCGGGGGAGCTTCGGATCCTGATCGGCCCGAACGGCGCGGGCAAGTCGACGCTGTGCGACACGATCATCGGGCGGGTACAGGCGGCCTCGGGCAAGGTGCGGTTCCGCGGGCACGAGATCAGCGGCCTGCCGGAATACGAGATCGTCCGCCGCGGCATCTGCCGCAAGTTCCAGACCCCGGGCGTCGTGCCCTCGCTCAGCGTGCGCGACAACCTTGCGCTGGCCGCCCGGCGCGACCGGCGCTGGTGGCGGGGCCTCGGCCTTGCGGTTCCGGCGGACGAACGCGCGCGGGTCGAGGAAATCCTCGAGATCGTGGGCCTTGCCGACCGCGCCGACGTGCTGGCCGGTGAACTGGCCCATGGCGAAAAGCAGTGGATCGAGATCGGAATGGTCGTGGCCACGGGGGCGGAACTGCTGCTGCTGGACGAACCCACCGCAGGGATGGGCCCGAACGAGACCGCGCGCACCGCCCAGCTGATTCATTCGCTGGTCGGGCGCCACACCGTGCTGGTGATCGACCACGACATGACCTTCGTCGAGGCGCTGGGGGGCAAGGTGACGGTGATGCATCAGGGCAAGTTCCTGCGCCAGGGCACGGTCGAGCAGATCCGCAACGACCCCGAGGTCGCCGCGGTCTACCTCGGCCGGTCGGATCATTGAGGGGGAGCGTGATGGACAACCTTCTGACACTCGACAAGGTTTCCGCCGCCTACGGCCAAAGCCAGGTGCTGTGGGACATCGAGCTGAACGTGCCGAAGGGCGGGGCGCTGGCGCTGATCGGGCGCAACGGGGTGGGCAAGACCACGCTTCTGCGCACCATCATGGGGGTGCAGCGCGCCACCGCCGGCACCATCCGCTTCGACGGCGCCGAGGTGACGCGGCACGGGCCGCACGAACGCGCCCGCGCGGGCATCGGTTTCGTTCCGCAGGGGCGGCACATCTTTTCCCACATGACGGTGGAGGAGAACCTTGCCTCCGGCCTTTCGGCGCTGAAGGGCCGGGGCAAGGGGATGATCTCGCAAGGCATCCCCGACCACATCTACGACCTCTTCCCGAAGCTCGCGCAGATCAAGGCGCGCAAGGGCGGCGTCCTGTCGGGCGGCGAACAGCAGCAACTGGCCATCGGCCGGGCGCTGGCGGGTCAGCCGAAGCTTCTGTTGCTGGACGAACCGACCGAGGGCATCCAGCCCAACGTGGTGCAGCAGATCGAGGCCGCTTTGCGCCGCGTGCGCGAGGAGCTGGGGGTGACGATCGTCATCGTCGAACAATATCTCGATTTCGCCTGGTCCTTCGCCGACAGCTATTGCGTGCTGCTGCGCGGGCGGACCGAGCGTCAGGGCTCGACCCGGACCGAAAGCGCCAGCGAGGTGGCGCATCTGGTGAACGTGTGAGGGGTTCTCTTGGTACACGGTTCGGGGTCGGGGCGTGGCCGTCGGGGTGGGAAGAGGGCGTCAGGCACCCTCGACCAGCGCCCTGACGGCCATGGCCGTGGCCGTCGCGCGGTTCTCCGCGCCAAGCTTGGAAAACACCTGCTCGAGGTGCTTCTTCACCGTCTGCGGGCTGATGCCCAGGATGTCCGAGATATCGCGGTTGGTCTTGCCGGCTGCCAGCCACAACAGCACCTCGGCCTCGCGTTCGGTCAGCGCGAAGGTGTCGCGCAGAAGCGCCTCGCGCGCGCCGGGGATGTCCTCGCTGACCCGGTACAGGTATTCGCCCGGGCCGATCGGGCTGAGGTAGGTAAAGCCGAGGCGCCTCAAACCCTCCGCCGTGGCGATCTCCAGCGTGAGCGAGGGATCCTCGCGCCGTGCCCCGCCCTCGCGCAGCCCGGCAAGCTTTCCGGCAAGGTCCTGCTGCGTGCCGAAACCGTCGCGCCCCGCGCCGGGCCCCAGTACCTCGGCCAGAAGCGCGCCCGTCCGTGGGGTCGACCACAGGATCCGGCCGCCCGCATCCAGCGACATCAGGTTGCGCCCTGCCGCGTCCAGCGCATTGCGCGTTCCCAGCGCCCGGCGGCCGTTGTCGAGGTGCACGCGGATCCGTGCCAGAAGCTCGGCGATGACGATCGGCTTGGTCACGTAATCGACGCCCCCTGCGGCCAGCCCGGCGACCACGTGCTCGGTCTCGGACAGCCCCGTCATGAAGATTACCGGCAGATGCTCGGCCCCCACCCGCGCCTTGATCCGGCGCGTCGTCTCGAACCCGTCCATGCCGGGCATGACCGCGTCCATCAGCACGAGATCCGGCGTGATCCGGTCGAGAAGCGCCAGCGCGGCATCGCCGCCGGTCGCCACCAGCGCGGTCATGCCGCCGCGTTCCAACGCCTCGGTCAGCATCCCCAGCGCGTCGGGGGAATCGTCGACGATCAGCACCCGGTCGCGGCGCTGCGCGGCCGGGGAGGCATGGGGATCTGTCTGCGGCGCGTTCATTCCAGGTGCTTCCTCAGACTGCCGAGATAGCCGTCGAAGTCAAACCGGGCAAGCCAGCCGCGCAGATCCTCGACCAGCGGCTGATAGCGCGCGTCGGCCGCCTCCAGCTCGGCCAGCTTGGCGCGGATGCCGTGGACATAGCCGATCTCGCCCATGTTCAGCAGCTCTGCAAGGTGATGCTCGGACCCGTCGGGGAGCGGCGCGGGCAGCGTGGTTCCCCCCGCTTTCGGATTGTCGAGGTCCGCCCCGGACGCCTCGGCCGTACCCTCGTGGACCCAGGCGAGGCCAAGCAGCGTGGCGATCAGCGCCAACAGCCGCTCGCGTTCGAAGGGCTTCGCGAGGAAAGCGTCATGCGCGGCACTTCCGGTCCGCGCCGGGCGGTCGTGGGCATTGGCCGACACCATGATGATGCGCATCCCCGGCACGCCCTCGCGCAGGCGCGCCGCCAGATCCCAGCCGCTCATCCCTGGCATCGAGACATCGAGCAGGGCCAGGTCCGGGGCGGCGGCGGCCGACAGGCGCAGCGCCTCCTCACCGTTCTGCGCGGCCAGCACATCGAAGCCCAGCGGCACGAGGATGCGGCGCATCAGTTCCAGGTGCTCGGGCGCGTCATCCACGGTCAGCACCCGCCGCCGCGGCCCGGCATAGCCCCGGATGCGCCGTTCGGCCCGGGCCGGTTCGGGCGCGGGCCCCGCGCCGAACAGCAGGAGCCGCACCACAACCCGGCTGCCCTCCCCCGGCTGGCTGTCGAACTCCAGCGTGCCGCCCATGATCTCGACCAGCAGCTTGGTGATCGTCAGACCCAGCCCGGTGCCCGGGATCGCCCGCGCGGGCGGGTCGGAGCCACGTTCGAACGGCTGGAAGATGCGTGCATGATCGGCCGGGGCCACGCCCATCCCGGTATCCGAAATCTCGAAGCTGCACATCGAGTTGCGCCAGCGCACGGTCAGCGCCACCTCGCCCTCAGCGGTGAACTTCACCGCGTTCGACAGCAGGTTGATGAGGATCTGGCGCAGCCGCTTTTCATCGGCATGGACATGGGCGGGCACGCTGTCGCCGCGGCTGTAGCGAAAGGCGATGCCCTTGTCGCGCGCCTGCAACGCGAACATCCCCGCCATCTGGTCGAGAAGCTCGTGCAAATTCACCCGGTCGCGGTCAAGCACCAGCGTCCCGCTTTCGATCCGCGAGATGTCGAGCAGGCCGTCGACCAGGTCAGACAGGTGCTGCGCCGAGCGGCGGATCACCCGCACCGGCTCCAGCGGCCCCTGCGAGAGGGCGGCGGCAGTCGCCGGGACGGACGTGGCGGGCGGCGCCCCGCCGGAGACCCGGGCGGCCTCTTCGGCGTCGTTCTCCAGGAGCTGCGCATAACCGAAGATCGAGTTCAGCGGAGAACGGATCTCGTGGCTCAGCCCGACGATGTAGCGGCTCTTGGCATAATTCGCGGATTCGGCGGCTTCCTTGGCCCGCTGCAGCGCCGCGTCGGTGCGTTCGTGGGCCTCGATCTCCTGCATCAGGGTGACAGCCTGGCGAGCGAATTCGTTCTCCGCCACGCGCCGGCTTTCCTGGCTCAGCACCATGAGCCAGGCGCTGATGCCCGAGAGGATCACCAGGATGAAGAAGACGATCCACAGTGTCGCGTCGACCGCGCCCTGCTGCCCTGTCGGCAACTTCGCGGCATATTGGCTGTGGACCAGGCCAAGCATGGCCGCGATCACGGCGACGAAACAGGCGAAAACCCCCGCAAACCGCCCCAGCCGCGTGGCCACGAGCCGCCGCGCGCCCATGTGCCAGCTCTTGCCCGGGGGTGGCAGGGCCGGATCGGGCCGCTTGCACAGGTCGTGGCACCGCGCCTCGAGCGTGCAGCACAACGAACAGATCGGCGCGGCATAGGCCGTGCAATGCGCCATGTCCGCAGGTTCGAACGCGTTCTCGCAGACCGCGCAGCGCACCCGTCCGTCGGCCCCCGGCGTCACCTCGGACTGCCGGGCAAGGTAGTAGCGCCCGCCCGTCGCCCAGGCGATCAGCGGCGCGGTGACGAAGGCGATGACCAGCCCGATCAGCGCGCAGAGTGCCTGCGCCACCGGGCCGAAGACGTCGAGAAAGGCCAGCGTCGAGATCAGCACCGACAGCGCCATCGCCCCGGTGCCGACCGGGTTGATGTCGTAAAGATGTGCGCGCTTGAACTCGATGTGACGCGGCGACAGGCCCAGCGGCTTGTTGATCACGAGGTCAGCCACCAGCGCGCCCATCCAGCCGACCGCGAAGTTGGCGTAAAGGCCCAGCACGCTCTCGATCACGCGGAAGAACCCGATTTCCATCAGAAGGAGCGCGAGCATCACGTTGAACACCAGCCAGACCACACGGCCCGGGTGGCTGTGCGTCAGCCGCGAAAAGAAGTTCGACCAGGCGATGGAGCCGGCATAGGCGTTGGTGACGTTGATCTTGATCTGGCAGACCGCGACGAAGATCCCCGTGAGAACGAGCGCCACCGCCGGGGACGGGATCAGAATCGAGAAGGCGAGGTTGAAGATCTCGGCCGGCTGGGCGGCATGGTCCGGCGCGATGCCGTAGCTGAGCGCAAGGTAGCACAGGAACGACCCGAGGATCAGCTTGAACGCCCCCGGCACCACCCAGCCCGGCCCCGAGATCAGCAGCGCCGCCCACCATGTCCGCGCATTCGCCCGGGTCCGGGCGGGCAGGAAGCGCAGGTAATCCACCTGCTCGCCGATCTGCGGCAGAAGCGACAGCAGGATCGACAGGACCGAGCCGACCAGCAGCAGGCTGAGCGACCCGCCCGCGGCGGCGCCACCGGCCCCGGCAAGCCCCGGGAATTGCGCCCAGCTCGACAATTCCGCCCGGCCCGAGAATGCGATCACCGCCAGTGGCGCGACCTGAAGGATCAGCCAGATCGGCTGGGTCAGCATCTGCACCTTGCTGATCACCCTGATCCCGTAGGCCGCGATCGGGATCACCACCAGCGCGCTGAGGATATGGGCGAACCAAAGGGGAATGCCGAACACCATCTCCAGCGCGACCGACAGGATGCTCGCCTCGATCGAGAACAGGACGAAGGTGAAGGAGGCATAGATCAGCGAGGTGATCGTCGATCCGAGGTAGCCGAAGCCCGCCCCCCGGGTCAGCAGGTCGACATCGACGCCCGCCCGCGCGGCATGCACGATGATCGGCAGCCCGATCAGGAAGCTGACCACCGCCATCGCCAGCACGCCGACCACCACGTTGGGCGTGCCGTAGGCCAGCGTGAGCGAGCCGCCGATCGCCTCGCAGGCAAGGAACGAGATCGCGCCGAGCGCGGTATTGCCGATGCGGAAGGCACCCTTGCGCGCGCTGGTCGCGGTGAAGCGCAGCGCGAAATCCTCGAGCGTCTGGTCGGCAACCCACTGGTTGTAGGCGCGCCGTTCCAAGGCGATGCGTTGCGGCTGACCCATCTTCCCGCCCAAGTCGCTTTCCTGTCCCGTGCGGCGACGGGAAGGCTTTCACGCAACCTTGTGAACAAGCCCCGCCGCACCGCAAGACGGGGCCCTCTCGGCCCGGCCGGGGCGGCCGCACGCCCCTTGGTCGCGCGCGCGGAAGATTGCTTTTGCAGCAGCATGCCCGCAAACCGGGCAGCTGGCGACCCGGAAAGGACTGATGTGGCGGCCCTGCCCTAGCCCGCCCCCGCTCAACCGCCCGTTCAGGCCCCGGTGACCTGAACGGATGTGTTGGGGGCAAGGTCGACGGTCTTCTTCGCCTTGAGCCAGCCCTCGACCACGTCCCAGATCGCCGGCCCCTCGGTGCCCTCGTTCACGCTGGCCCAGCCCGCGACGGTATAGGTCTTGTCCGCCTCCATCGCCGACCCGTTCCTGAGCAGCGTCATCTTCGAGATCCGCTTGCCCTGCGGCTGGGTCACGTCGATGGCGTAGCCCATGCCGCCCATCCGCACCATGTCGCCGCCCTGCTGGTAGTAGGGATCGGGGTTGAACAGGTTGTCGGCCACGTCCTCCATGATCGCCTTGATCTGGGCGCCGGTCATTTCCGAGCGGTAGGCCTGCGGGTAGGTCATCGCGGTGTTGTTGAACAGATCCTCGCGGGTGATCGCATCGCCCGGCACCAGGCTCGGCCCCCAGCGAAAGCCCGGCGACATGGCGATATCCGCCTCGCGCCCCTCGATCAGGGCGTTGCAGATCAGGTCATCCCAGGTGCCGTTGAAATTGCCGCGCCGATAGAGCACGGCATCGGTATGTGCGAGGACCTCTGACAGGTCCTTCTCATAGGGTGCGCGCTGTTTGTCGATCAGCGCGGCGATCTCCTTGTCCGGCGCGATCACGTCCGAGAAGATCGGGATAAGCTTGTAGCTGAAGCCCTTGATCTCCTTGTCCTTCACGTCGAGATCGAGGCGCGAGATGAACTTGCCGTTCGAGCCCGAGGCGATCAGCATGGTCTTGCCCACGCGGACCGGCTCGGGCAGCGCATCGTGGGTGTGGCCGGTCAGGATCACGTCGATGCCCTTGACCTCCCCCGCCAGCTTGCGGTCGACGTCGAAACCGTTGTGCGAGAGCAGGACGACGAGATCCGCGCCCTTCGTCTTCACCTCCTCGACCACCTGCGCCATCCGATCCTGCCGGATACCGAAGCTGAGGCCCGGGAACATCCACTTCGGGTTGGCCACCGGCAGGTAGGGAAAGGCCTGGCCGATGACCGCGATGTTCACCCCGTTCTGTTCGAACATCTTGTAGGGCGGATAGGCGGGTTCCTCCCATTCGGCGTCGAAGATGTTGGCGCCGAGAAACGGGAACGGCAGGCCCTTCACGATCTCCTTCACGCGGTCGAGGCCCAGGGTGAATTCCCAGTGCGAGGTCATCGCGTCGGGCTTCAGCGCGTTCATGACGTTGACCATGTCCTGGCCCTTGGTCTTCAGCACCGTGTAGGAGCCGTGCCAGGTATCGCCCCCGTCGAGGAACAGCGCCTGCGGCCGCTCCGCCCGGATCGCGTTCACCACTGTCGCGATCCGGTCGAGGCCGCCCATCCTGCCGTAGCTCTTGGCCAGCGCGGCAAAGTCGGGATAGGTCAGGGCATAGGCCTCGGGCGTGCCGGACTCGATGTTGAACAGCTTGAGGAAATCCGCCCCCGTGACATGCGGCGGAAGGCCGTGGGCGGCGCCGACGCCGATGTTGGTATCCGGCTCGCGGAAGTAGATCGGCTTCATCTGGCCGTGGATGTCGGTGATATGGATCAGGGTCACGTTGCCGGTGGGCTTGAACGCCAGCAGCTTGTCCTGCGTCAGCGCTTGCTGCGCCGCCAGTCTTGCCCAGTTGCCCACGCCCGACGCGCCCCAGAGCGCAGAGGCCGCCACCGTCGCCTGCAGGAAATCACGCCGCGAGATCATGCCCGTCTCCTATCCCATCGACGGACGCCCCGCCGGTCCATGCGGACAGGACGGCGCGCAGGGGCCGTCCTGCGCGCTGCGTTCCGCATATCGTTGAAGCCTTCAGATGAACGGGGCGGACCGCAGGACCTGCCCCGGAAGCGTCAGGCCCGGAAACCGCGCCCGCCAATTCAGGGACGCACGCCCACCCCCTCGACGCTCAGGCCGTTGCCGCGCGAGGCGACGTAAAGCTCCAACGCGTGGAATTCGGGCGAGCCCTCCTTGTACGTGGCTGCCCGAGTGTCGCGGATGCAGCCCTTGAAGCGGTTCTGGATCGAGATCAGCTTGCCCTGCTTCAGGCGGTAGGTCGGGAAGGCGTTGATCTGACCCTGGCTGAGGTGATCGGCGCGGATGTTGTCGCCGTAGTGATCCTCGTGGCAATTGGCGCAGGCAAGCTGCAACTGGCCGTAGCGGGTGTAGTACATCTTCTCACCCTCTTTCCAGTATTTCGCATAGTCGCCGGTGGTCTTGACGTCCATCGGCATGCCGCGCGACTGCACCGAAATAGCCGCGACCATGTCCTGCATCGACGCGCTGTTCCATCCCCAGGCCTTCGCGCCCATCCGCTTGGTGCGGCAGTTGTTGATGTAATCCTCCATCGACCAAAGCTGACCGGCCTTGTTGATCTGGGGCATGTGCGTGCGCACGCCCTTCATCGACGAGATGCCGTTGTGGCACGACGCGCAGGACTTGCCCGCGGTGCCATCGACCTTGGACCAGTCGTCGATACCGTTCTGGGCGAAGTTCATACCCGGGTTGTCGAAATCGTCCCGCTCCATGTCCTGGGTGCTTGCATCGCGAAACAGCCAGCCGGAGTAGATCTTCGTCAGCCCGGGGATGTTCTTCGGCGCATCGGCATGGGTGACAATGCTGGTGCCGTCTATCTCCAGCGTCTTCGAGGTGTCGGGGGCCTTGGCATCGTCGGCGCTGACCGCGCCGGCCGCCGTCAGCGCCGCGATCGCGGCAGCCGCCGCAATGCCGCCGATCCGGGTCCGCTTCATCATCTCTCTCCCTCCCTGTCGAGTTCCGAGTACACCACGATCAGCCGACCTTGATCGACTTTTCATCGGTGTAGGTCGACCCGTCGTCGTCCTTCCAGGTGAACTTGAAGGTGCCGCTCTTGTCGACCTTGGCCGTGAACTCGATGTAGGGGTTGGCCGAGATCGCGGGATCAAGCTCGATCGCGATCACGTTCTGCCCCTCGAAATCGCATGAGAAGTGATTGATGATGTCACGCGGGATCGGCTTGCCGTCCTTGTCCTTGCCCTGCCCCGAGATCATCGGGTGGCTGATCAGCGTCTTGATGGTGAAGACTTCGCCGGCCTTGGCCTCGGACGGCACCTTCACACGGGGTTTGACGTCTTTCATCTGGTAATCTCCCGAGCTCAGCCGCCGCAGCCGCCGATGGTGACTTTCACGGTCGTCTTCGCCATGGCAAAGCTGCCGTCGGCCATCTTGGCGATCGCGGTGACGTCCTGGGTCTTGGCCAGGCGCATCCGGGTCGAGGCGCTGGCGCCCCCCGACAGCGGCCCGAAGCTGAAGGTCGCGACCTTCGGCGTCGGGTTTTCGGGCGCGAGGATCAGGATCTCCGAGGCGCCCTTTGCCTCGACCGAGACCGGGACGGTGTTGCCGTTCTCGGCGATCTCGGGGGCGTTCAGGGTCACCCCGCCCTCCTTGGGCGTGGCCCCGCCGGTGAAGGCCTTCACCGCGTCGTCAAAGGCCGCGGCGCTGGCCGGCAGCGGCAACATCAGGGCGGCGGACCCGGCGGCACCCAGGATCAGCGCCTCACGTCTGGTCAATGTCATCATGTTCTCCATGTCGTTGCGCGGGGCACGGATCCCCGGCGATCTCCTGCGTCCGGCAGCGTCAGTTCTTGAGCGTCTGGAGGAACGCGACCACGTCCTCCACCTGCTGCGCCGAGAGGATCGGCTTGATCTCCTTGGCGGGCTTGCCGGTGTAATCGTCACCCGGACGGATGAAGCCCGACACCTTGTAGAAGGAGGGCATCATCGTACCGTCGAACATGTGCTTGGCATTCACCACGATGCCGCGCAGCTGCGCCTCGGAATAGGCGCTGCCGACGCCGTCGAGCACCGGGCCGATGTTGCCGGGGAACTGCACGTCCTTGAGCGCCGAGACCTTGTGGCAGGCAATGCAATTGCCCTCGGATCGCGTGGTGAAGACCTTCTTGCCCGCGTCCGCGCTACCGGGCTGGCCGGTCAGCGACATGGCCACGGCGCCATCCTTGAAGGCGACGTCGCCGGGCGCGGTGACTGCTTGGGCGAGGCCGGCGACGAAGACGGACGCAGCGACGGACGCCACGGCGCCCAGCGCGATCTGGCGCTTCATTGGGATCCTCCCTGTTCATTTGGGTGGGAGGCTGCCGTCTCCTCCCGGGCTGCCTCCGAGTCCTAGCGTAGCGGAAACGTGATGCAAAGGGCAATAACTAATTCTACTATCGCTATGTTTTCATGGGATAACTTCCTGGAATCTGCGTCAGGAAGTCACACCTATTTCCATGCAAATATCTGAATCCAAATTCATTTGTCAGTCGGATTTTTCCGCCTTCGCCTGCGACTGCAGGTAGGCCTGAAACCCTTGGCCGTCCTTGTAGGCATCTGTCTTGACATAGGTGAGCAGCGCCCTCGTGGTGCCCTTTCCGAAGGCACCGGGCATCATGATGACGGCGGCCTGGGCGGCCGTCTTGCCCTCCGGCACCGTCTCAGGGACGAAGATCATCGTCGGGGTGAAGTTGATCCCCCAGCGGCGCACCGCCTCCTTCTCGGACAGCACCTTTCCGTCAAAATCCGTGACCTCGGTGTCGCCCCACATGTTGATCTTGAGGGCGAAGTAATCGTCGGTCAGCATCCTGTCGATCGCGGGATCGGGAAAGACCTCGGTCTCCATCTTCTTGCAATAGATGCAGCCGCGCTGCTCGACGATGATCAGCAGGCGCTTGCCCGACGCCTTCGCCTCGGCAAGATCGTCGGGAAGGTTCTTGAAGGTCTCCTGCTCCCACGCCGGGTGATAGAGACCGTCATCACCCAATCTTGGGACCCCGCCCGCGTCGGCAAGGGCGGCGGTGCCGGTCAGCAGGGCCGCGCTCAGGATCAGTGCAAGGCGTCGCATGATGTTCCTCCTTCAGGAAAGCCCGACTTCCGGAAAGCATGACCTCGGGAAGACTCAGGCCTTGCTCCCGCACCGGGCGGCGCGCTCATTTCAGCGTCGCGCCCCAGTCGAAATTGTTCTCCAGGAATTCCGAGATCAGGTTGACGGAATTGGTGGCGATCAGCACCGCGAACAGGATCAGCATCGCCCCCATTGCTTTTTCGACATAGGACAGCGCGCGGCGATGTCGCCCCACCCAGCGCAGAAACGGCTGCGCGAAGAGCGCGGCGATGACGAAGGGCAATGTCATGGCAAGACCATAGACCAGCAGGAGCGTGCCGCCGTGCCACAGATCCCCCGACCCCGCCGCGATCGCCAGGATCGCCGCCAGCGCGGGGCCCACGCAGGGCGTCCAGCCGAACCCGAAGGCCAGCCCCATGACATAGGCCCCCAGCATCGTCGTCGGTTCGGTGCTGGCCTCGATCCGCGCTTCGCGGTACAGCAGGCCGATCCTCAGGATGCCCAGGAAATGCAGACCGAAGACGAACAGCACCGCCGCCGCGATCCACGAAAGCCAGCCCTTCCACTGGGCAAAGGCCTGCCCCACCGCCGTGGCGCCAAGGCCGAGCAGCACGAAGATCGTCGTCACCCCCAGCGCGAAGGCCACGGCAGAGACCACCAGCCGCCGCTGTGCGCCGGGCGCGATGCCGCCGTCGGCGCGCAGCTCCTGCATCGACAGGCCCGCCATGTAGCACATATAGAACGGCACCATCGGAAGGATGCAGGGCGACAGGAAGGACAGGACCCCCGCCAGCGCAGCCCCGCCGTAGCTGATGTCGAACCCCATCGAATACCTCTCTCATCAGGCCGGACCCTCCCCGTCGCAGGCTTGATGATCGCGTCGAAACACATTACGATCTTTCAATCTATTTGACGGAGCGTCAATCATGCTTCTCGCTCGTCGGGCCTTTCTTGCACGTGTCCTCGGTACAGTCACCCTCTCGGCCCTGCCAGTGGCGGGGACGTTGCGCGCGGCCCACGCCGCGGCAACCGGCGATGACGTGCCCCAGGGTCTTGCGCTGGTGATGTTCCAGCAGGCCGGCTGCCCCTGGTGCGCGCGCTGGAACGACGAGGTGGCGCCTGGCTATCCCAAGTCGACCGAGGGCCAGCTTGCCCCGCTGGTCCGGCGCGACATTCACGCCGAGGTGCCGGCCGGCATGGCCCTGACCGCGCCGCCGCAATTCACGCCGACCTTCGTGCTGATGCGCGACGGCAAGGAGCTTGGGCGCATACAGGGCTATCCGGGCGCGGATTTCTTCTGGGCGATGCTCGACAAGTTGCTGACCGGGGCCGGGGTCGATCCGAATGCCGCGCCCAAGACCTGATGACGCCGCCGGATGCGTCCTGCTCTCGATTTCGCAGGCGCAGCGTGCTAGATACTCCCGCGGGGGCGCGACGTGCCCACTCGGGATCTCCGAGAAAGACGCCGGGAGTATGGATCTTTGGACAGCGTGAGACAGGACGAACTTGAGAACGACGATGCCGCCGCAAACCATTGCGGCGAGCTTTCGGTCGACGAGATGACGGTGCAGGCGCAGGCCGCGTCGAACTTCCTCAAGGCGCTGGCGCACGAGGGGCGGCTGATGATCCTGTGCCATCTGTCCGCGGGCGAGAAGTCGGTGACCGAGCTGGAGAATCTCCTCGACTCGCGTCAGGCCGCGGTCAGCCAGCAGCTGGCGCGCCTGCGCCTCGAGGGGCTGGTCAGCTCGCGGCGCGACGGCAAGGCGATCTACTATTCGCTGAGCGACCCCAAGGTGGTGCGCGCGATCGGCCTCGTCTACGACATGTTCTGCAAGAAGCCGGGGACGGCCTGACACCGCCCCGCGGCCGTGACTGACGCCCTTGGAGCCGGGGGCCGCATTCTCGGCCACGGGGGCCCAGCCGCCCGGAGCGTAGCGACGCGGGGTGCGCCTACTCCATCACCGCGCTGATTTCCTCATCCGGGATGTCCTTGCTTGCCGTCTTCGCCTTCGGGCTACGCATGAAGAACGCCAGCAGGATCGCGGCAAGACAGACGAACATCATCAGCTTGAAGTCGTCGACATAGGAAATCATCGCCGCCTGCTGGTTCACCAGGTTGTCGACGACGCCCAGCATCGTTGGATCCCCCTTCGCCGCCGTCGGCAATTGCGCCTGCAGGTTCTGCGAATAGGGCGTGATGCTGCCCACCAGCTCGGTATGGTTCACCTGGATGTTTCGCGTCAGGATCGCCGACACCGCCGAGATGCCGATCGACGACCCGATGTTGCGCGTCAGCGAAAAGAGCGCCGTGCCATCGGTCCGGTAACGCGAGTCGAGCGTCGCGAAGGCCACGGTGGACAGCGGCACGAATACCAGCCCCAGCCCCAGCCCCTGGATCACGCCGGAGACGATGATGTCGAAATCGTCCATCTGGGGCGAGAATCCGGCCATGATCCACAGTGACCAAGCCGCCAGCAGAAGCCCCGCCACCACGAGGATCCGGGCGTCGATGAACTTTACCAGCCGCCCGACCAGCAGCATCGAGATCATCGTCCCCACCCCGCGCGGCGCCATCACCACCCCCGTCGTGATCGTCGGGTAGCCGAAGATGTTCGACAGCATCGGAGGCAGCAGCGCCAGCGACGCCAGCAGGATCACCCCGATCACGAAGATGAAGATCAGCCCGGTGACGAAGTTCCGGTCACGGAAGATGCCCGGGTCGATGAACGTGTCCTCGCCGGTCATGATATGCACCATGAAGACCCAGAAACCTGTGACGGACAGCCCCAGCTCGATCCAGATCTCGACCGAGTTGAACCAGTCGACCTCGCCGCCCCGGTCGAGGAGAAGCTGAAGCGCCCCCACCCCCAGCGACAGCATCGCGAAGCCGAAGAAGTCGAAGCTGCGCAACCTGGTCGCGATCCTCGGCAGGTAGGCCGCTGACCCGAGGAAGGCGAGGATCCCCACCGGCAGGTTGACGAAGAAGACGTAGCGCCAGTTGAACGTCTCGGTCAGGTAGCCGCCCAGGGTCGGCCCGATGATCGGCCCGACCATGATCCCCGCGCCCCAGATCGCCATGGCCTGGCCGTGACGCTCGCGCGGGTTGATGTCCAAAAGGAAGGTCTGCGACAACGGCACGATGGCGGCACCGAACACGCCCTGAAGCAGGCGGAACAGCACCATCACCTCGATATTCCAGGCAAGGCCGCAAGCCATCGAGAAGATGACGAAGCCCACGATGGAATAGAGGAACAGCTCGCGCCGGCCGAACCGGTCGGCCAGCCAGCCGGTCACCGGCGTCATGATCGCCGCGGCCACGATATACGAGGTCAGCACCCAGTTGATCGTATCCTGCGACGCGCCGAGGTCGCCCATCATGGAGGGCAGCGCGACGTTGGCAATCGTCGTGTCGAGCACCTGCATGATGGTGCCCAGCATGATGGATACCGTGATCAGGCCCCGGTGCGGGACCTCCTCGAAAGTCTCGGATGCCATGGCTGTCGCCCCGCCTCGCGCGTCAGTTCAGACCGATCATCCGCCCGATGGAGGCGAGCGAGCGGTGATGTTCGGTATCGACCGAGGCATAGGCGCTCATGCCCATGCGCAGCCCGATGTTCGGATCGGGATCGTCGAGATGCAGGTAGACCGGCACCCGTTGCGTGACCTTGACCCAGTTGCCGGTCGCGTTCTGGGCCGGCAGCAACGAAAATTCCGCCCCCGTCCCCGCGCCGACGGCGGTGACCGTCGCCTTGAATGTCCGGCCCGGGAAGGCGTCAAAGCTTACATCGGCTTTCTGACCCTTCTTGAGATATGTCAGCTGGGTTTCCTTGAAGTTCGCCTCGACCCAGGTGTCCCCGGTCTCGACCAGACTGAACAGCGAGGTCCCGGCCGAGACATAGGCGCCCGGCTTGAACGACGAGGCCTTGTAGATCACCCCGTCGGCGGGGGCGTAGACCGAGGTCTGCGCCAGGTCGTACTGCGCCTTGTCGAGGGCGGCCTGCGCCTGCATCACCGCGGGATGATCCACGGTCTTGATGTCGGCATTGCCGCCCAGCTGCGCCAGCGCCTGGTTCACGCCCTGCTGCGCCGCGGCCTGGGTCTGCTGCGCCGAATGCAGGTTGTGCACCGCGCTGTCGAGCGACGAGGTCGCGGCGACGCCCTTGGCGGCAAGCGCCTTCTGCCGGTCGTATTCGGTCTGGTAGTAGGTCACGCTGTCGGTCGCGTTCTTGAGCTGCGCGCGCGCTTGCGCCAGCCCGGCGCGCTGCATCTCGACCTGCAGCTTCGCCCCGGCGAGTGCGGCCTTGGCCTGCTCCACCGCGATCCGGTAGGGCTGCGGGTCGATCTGGAACAGCAGCTCGCCCTTCTTGACGTGCTCGTTCTCTGCGATGCCGACCTTGACGACACGGCCCGATTCCGTCGCGGCGACGGCAAAGCGCGCCTGCTCGAGGTTGGCGTTGTCCGTGCCCTCGTACTGGCCGCCGGTCAGCCAGACATAGCCCCCGGCCAGCACCAGAACCACCGGCACCGACAGCATCAGCGCCCGCCGACGGCCCTTCTTCCTGGGCGCGGGCGGGGTCGGCTCGGGCGCCTTGACCTGCGGCTGGGCGGCCTCGATCTTCGCCGCATCCTTCATCTTGACGTCACTCTTCGCGTTCATCGTTCTGGTCTTTCACCTGGGCGCGGCGGCCATAGCCGCCCTCGCCGTCCAATTCCGACAGGTTCGCCACCACGCGGCTGAGCCCCTCGATCAGCATGCGCCGTTCCTCGGCGTCCATCCCGGCCATCGCCTCCTCGAACACGCCACCGGCCATCGCCTTCACCTCGGCGTAGGCCGACAAGGCCTTCTCGGTCGGGTGGACCAGCCGCACGCGGCGGTCCTGCGGGTCGGGCGAACGGCGGACCCAGCCCGCCTGCTCCATGCGATCGACAAGGCGCGAGACGCTGATCGGCTCCACCTCGAGGACCTCGGCGAGCCGCGCCTGGGCGGAGCCCCCTCCGTCGCGCACGACATTGGCCAGAAGTCGCCATTGCGACGACGACAGCCCGTGCGCCTCGCCCCGCTGCTGAAAACGCCGGCGCAACAGGCGCGACGCGTCATGCAGCAGGAATCCCAGAGTATTGGTCGGCTTCATCTGATTCATGTGCAGCAGATAATATAAGCGCGCTTACAAAGCAAGTCCTAAGCACGCTTATAATGAGCCTTACAATAAAATCGAGTGAGTGATGCCCCTCAGCCCCGCGCGCCAACTGGGGGGGGGGGGGCGAAACGCGAAACGCCCCCGCAGGGCCACTGCGGAGGCGTTCGAAGCTCAATGAAGGGGCGGCGGTGCCGCCCGGCCGGTCGCGGATCAGGCCGCTCGCGACAGCAGGACGTCGTCGACCTGCTTCTGGGCGTTCATCTCGTCGGTGCCCGAGACGGCGGCCACTTCGCGGGTCAGGCGCTCAAGCGCCGCTTCGTACAGCTGACGCTCGGAATAGGATTGCTCGCGCTGGTCGTCGCTGCGATGCAGGTCACGCACAACCTCGGCGATCGACAGAAGATCACCCGAGTTGATCTTCTGTTCGTACTCCTGAGCGCGGCGCGACCACATCGCGCGCTTCACCCGCGCCTTGCCCTTCAGCGTGTCGAGCGCCTTGGTCACGACGTCCGGGGTCGACAGCGACCGCATCCCGACCTCGACCGCCTTGTTGGTCGGCACGCGCAGCGTCATCTTGTCCTTCTCGAACGAGATCACGAACAGTTCCAGCCGCAGTCCGGCAATGTCCTGCTCCTCGATCGAGACGATCTTGCCCACGCCATGGGCAGGGTAGACGACGAAGTCATTGGGGCGGAATTCGTTCTTCTTGGTTTTGGTCATCCAGTCGCATCCTCGCATGTCGCCCTTCCCGGGGTGTCGAGACGCGACAAGATCACGCCGGGAGGCAGGGCTTCCCGGTGATCCAAGTCGGCTTCGGACATAAAATCCACCTCACAGGCGAGCAGCTCTGCGGATGGCTTCGGGTCAGGCGTCCAGTTCTTTTGTGAAACTTATATAGCACAAAAAGGCCGCGTTTCAAAGCGGCGCAAAGATGAGCGACCTCACGGCGACGTGAGGGAAAACACCCCATCGCGCATCGCGTTCACCGCAGGAACGTCCTGCAACCCCTTGCCGGGACGAACCAATTCGGAAATTTGGTCATCCCTTGGCGGCGGCCGCCGCACTCCCGGCCGATGCACGTGCGTCACGACGCCGCCCGGGCGGGCGAATCGCCCCTCAGCTGCCTTCGCCGGCCGCCTCGGAAAAGTACTTCTTCAGCTTCTCCGTCTCGCCGTCGCGTTCCTCGGCCTCGGGCAGAGGATCCTTCTTCGTGACGATCACAGGCCAGAGCTCGGAATACTTGCGATTGAACTCCACCCAGCTTTCCATCTCCGGCTCGGTGTCCGGGCGGATCGCGTCGGCGGGGCATTCCGGCTCGCACACACCGCAGTCGATGCACTCATCGGGGTGGATGACGAGCATGTTCTCGCCCTCGTAGAAGCAATCCACCGGACAGACCTCGACGCAATCGGTGTATTTACACGCGATGCAATTGTCGATCACAACATAGGTCATGTAGCGGCTCCGTTCTTCCGACGTCTTGGGTAGCTAGCCCCAATGACCGGATCATTCAAGCAGGTCGCGGCGGGTTTGATCGAGGATGCGGCGATCTTTCTTCGTCGGGCGCGGACCCTCGGCCACGGGCGCCCCCCGGTCCCGCTCCGCCGGCGCTGGCGAAAGATCCTCATAGAGCGCCTGCGCCTCGGGCGCCGGGCCGCGCCTTATTCCCACCGCAAGGATCCTGACGACGCGCACCCGGTCGTGGGCGGCGAAGGTCAGCGTGTCCCCCGCCCCGACGGCCTGCGCCGGCTTCGTGACCCGGCGCGCGTTGACGCGCACCGCCCCGTCCGACACCACCTTGGCCGCCAGGCTGCGGGTCTTGAAGAACCGCGCCTGCCACAGCCACTTGTCCAGCCGCAGCGTCGCGCGCGGCGCGCTGCCGGAAATCTGCGTGTCGGGCGCGGTCCCGCTCAAGGTATCAGAGCTTGTCCTTCAGCCCCGACAGCGCGGCGGCGAAGGGGTTGTCGGGGTCGATCGGCTTCTCGCGGCGCGGCGGACGCGCCTCGAAGCTGCGCTGCTTGCCGCCGTCTTCGCGGCGCGGGCCACCCTTGCCCTTGGGGCCACCGGGCTTGCCACGCTTGCCGTCGGGTTTGCCGCCCGGCTTGCCGCCCGATTTGCCATCGCTCCGACCGTCGCGACCGCGCGGACGATCGCCCTGACCCTCCTGCGAGGCCTGCTGATTGCGGCCGCGCTTGCCGTCGTGGCGCGGACCGCGCGGACGCGGCGCCCAGGTGAAAGTGAAGAAGGTCTCCATTTCCGCCGGCTCGGCATCGGCCGCAGCCTCTGCCACGGCGGGGCCAGGCAGGTCGGGGTTGGGCAGGTCGGGGCCCGGCACCGGCACGGTCTCCGGCGGAAGATCCGCAGGAACCTCCTGCGGCGTCTCGGGTGGCGCTTCCTGCGGCAGGTCGCCCGGTGCCTCTTCGGGCGGGGTCGGTGCCGGAGTGTCGGGGGGCGTATCGGGGGGCGTATCTGGGCCCGGCTCCGGCGGGGTCTCGGGCGGCACGTCGGGGCCTGGCGCAGGAGGCGTCTCGGGCGACGTCGCCGGATCCGCGGCTTCGACCGCCTTCACCTTGGCCCGCTCGCCCTTCTCGGCCTTGTAGCCGAGGCCCTCCATCAGATCCGAGAACTGTTCCAGCGTCATGCCGGTGATCGAGAGCATGTCCGGCGTCGCCTCGAAGCCCCCGCGGCTGTCGCAGGCGCGCAGCAGGTCGGCAAGGCGTTCCAGCATGTCGATCCGGATCGCGCGGCTGCCAGCCGGGTGATAGCCGGCCAGCGTGTATTCCGCCTGCGGCACCTGCGGCACCACCGGGATCGTCACGAGGCCCGGCGGCGGGCTTTCGGGGAAGGTGTCGGCGCCCTGCGCGAGCGAGGCCAGCACCAACCGCAGCCGCGTCGGCGCGGGCTTGAGAAGGACCGGAAGGAAGATCGTGTACTGGCCGAAGCGCACGCCGTGGCGGCGCAGCGCGCCCCGCGCCTCCTGATCCAGCGACTTGATGTCGGACGCGATCGTCTGGCGCGGGATCAGCCCCAGCGCCTCGACCAGCTGGAACGCCACGCCGCGGGCCAGGCCCGTCAGCGTTTCGTCGCGCTTCAGCGCGAGGAGCGGTTCGAACAGCGCGGCCACCTTGCGGTCAATGAAATGCTGAAGCCGGCGCTGCACCTTCTGGGCGACATCCGGCCCGGCCTCTTCATCCACGAAGGCCACCGCCTGCGGCGCCATCACGTCGGGCCCGGCCACCAGCTTGCCCACCGCGGTGTCGCCCCACATCAGGCCACCCTGTTCGGTAAAGTCGAACTCGGTGTCCGGCGCGTTGTAGAACCGGTCGGCGCGCAGGCTGAATTCCGGCGCCAGCGCCTGCACGGCGGCCTGGCTCAGCGTCTTCGCCTCATCGCCCGTAGCCGAAGCGTCCCTGCGGAAGCGGAACCCTTCGAGACGGCCGATGAATTCGCCCTCAACCGTCACCTCGCCCTTGTCGTTCACCTCGGCCACGAGGGTCTCCTTCTGCTTCAGCCGGCGCATAAGCACGGATGTGCGCCGGTCGACAAATCTCTGGGTCAGCCGCGCATGAAGCGCATCCGACAGGCGGTCTTCTACCGCGCGAGTTTCCCCGCGCCAATGACTTTCGTCATCGACCCACCCCGCACGTTGCGCGACATAGGTCCACGTCCGGATGAACGCCAGGCGCTTGGAGATCGCGTCGATGTCCCCGTCTGGCCGATCGATCTGTTTCACGCGGCCGGCCAGCCAATCCGTCGGCACCCGCCCACCGTCGTGAACGAAACCGTGGATCCGCGCCAGAAGGCCCGCATGCTCCCCCCCGGATATACCACGGAAATCGGGAATCCGGCAGACGTCCCACAGCCTTTGCACGTCTTTCGGCGAGGTAACGCGGTCGCGGACCTCCTCCATTGCCGAAAGAGTTTTCAGCGCGCCCAGATCGTCAGCTTCGCGCACACGTGTCAGCCACTCGTCGGTGGTGTGCTGCTCGAGCGAGGCGATCAGCCGGTCGATCGTGCCGAAGTTCAGCGCGCCATTGCGCCAGTGCAGTTTGCGCACCGGTGCGAACTGGTGGTTCTCCACCGCCTCGACGACCTCTTCCTCAAGCGGCCGCGCCTCGCCCGTGACGCCGAAGGATCCCGGCTGCAGGTGCCGCCCGGCCCGACCCGCGATCTGGGCGATTTCCGGGATGTGCAGTGGGCGCATCCGATGGCCGTCGAACTTCGACAGCGCCGAGAAAGCGACATGCCGCACGTCGAGGTTCAACCCCATTCCGATCGCGTCGGTCGCCACGAGGTAATCGACGTCGCCGTTCTGATAAAGCTCCACCTGAGCGTTGCGCGTGCGGGGGGAAAGCGCCCCCATCACCACCGCGCAGCCACCCTTCTGGCGGCGGATGAGTTCCGCGATGGCATAGACGTTTTCCACCGAAAACCCGACGATCGCCGCCCGGCCCGGCATCCGGCTGATCTTCTTCGACCCGGCATAGCGCAGTTCCGAAAACCGTTCCCGCGCCACGAAGCCAGCCCCCGGCACCAGCGCCGAGATCGCCGGGCGCATCGTGTCCGCCCCCAGTAGCAGAGTCTCGTGCAGACCGCGCGCGTTCAGCAACCGGTCGGTGAAAACATGGCCGCGGTCGGGGTCAGCGCACAGCTGGATCTCGTCCACCGCGACGAAATCGGCGCCGATCCCCACCGGCATCGCCTCGACCGTGCAGACCCAGTACTGGGTGCGCTCGGGCACGATGCGTTCCTCGCCCGTCACCAGCGCCACCACCGATGGGCCGCGAATCGCCACGATCTTGTCGTAGACTTCGCGCGCCAGCAGGCGCAGCGGCAGGCCGATCACCCCCGTGCGATGCGCCAGCATCCGTTCGATTGCGTAATGGGTCTTGCCGGTGTTCGTCGGTCCGAGGACCGCCGTGACCCGTCCGGGACGCTGCAACATCTTCTGATCAGAGCTCCTCGCCCGCCGCCGCCGCCTCGAGGCGGTGGATCGCGTCGTTGACCCGCGACTGGTGCGGGTCGATCGCGGCCGAGGCCTTGTAGGCCTCGAGCGCCTTCTTGTCGAATCCGCTGCCTTCCAGGATCATTCCCAGACCGGCAAGCGCCCCGAACTGCTTGGGGTTCAGTTCCAGTGTCTTGCCGATGTCCGACAGCGCCGGGCCGAACAGTCCGGCCTGGTAATAGGCCATGGCGCGCAGGTTGTAGCCTTCCGCAAAGCCCGGCGCATGGTCGATCAGCGCCGTCAGATGGGCGATCGCCGCGTCGGTATGATTGGTTTCGATGGCGGCCTTGCCGCGCGCCAGCAACAGGTCCATCGACGCCGACCCGGAAGAGGACCACGCCCGCAACAGGTCGGACTGCGCCTTGCGCCAGACGCTGGGATCGTCCGATTTCAGCTCGTTCAGCAGCTTCGTGGTGTCGGGTTCCGGCGCCTCGCCCGGGGCCCTGCCCGCCTGCGCATCCCCACCGGGCAGCGGAAGCGGCTGACCGGGCGGCACCGGGCCCGGAAGCCTGGGCTTGGGCGCCGAAGGATCGGGGGTGGCATCGGGCGCGGATTGACCCGGAACCACATCGGCCGCTGCCGCATTCGTCATCAAGGCAGCCATCGGCAGAAGCCCGAGGGCAACTGCCGCAACGATATGGTTGAGATATGTGCCGCGACTACCCATAACGGTGACGAGTGTAGCCCACACGCCGGGAATTGCCAGTGGCCGAATGCCACGGAGCCCGGCCCCGGGGCGCCAAAGCAACCTACCGGAGGATCTTCCCAGATGAGCGAACTGATCGACCAGGCCGTCACCGCGCTGCAGGCCAAGATGGACGGCGATTTCGACGGCAAGGCCAAGTTCACGATCCCCGGCGAGGGCTCCATCATGGTCGACGGCGCCAACGTCCACGCGGGCGACGAGGAAGCCGACGTCACGCTCACCGCCGACGCAGAAACCTTCCGCGCGATCCTCGAGGGCGACCTGAACCCCACCACGGCCTTCATGTCGGGCAAGCTGTCGATCGACGGCAACATGGGACTGGCGATGCAGCTGGGTTCGGCGCTGGCCTGACGCCATGGCGGTCGCCCCGGATCCCAGCGCGATCAAGGACGGCGGGCCCCCGGATGCCCCGCCCGCCGATGCCCCGTTCCACGACGATGTCTCGGAAGGGCCCGCGCCCGCGCATTGCCTCTGGCTTACCGCCCGCGACGGAGTGCGCCTGCGCGCGGGCTTCTGGCCGGAGGGAGAGCGCGGCACCGTGCTCCTGCTGCCGGGCCGCACCGAATATGTCGAGAAATACGCCCCCGCCGCCGCCGATTTCGCGGCCCGGGGCTATGCCATGCTTGCCATCGACTGGCGCGGACAGGGCCTTGCCGACCGCCCCCTTGCAGAGCGCAACATGGGCCACGTCGCGCGCTTCGCGGATTATCAGAACGACTTGCAGGCTGTCATCGCGGCGGCGGAGCGGCTGGACATGCCCCGGCCCTGGTACCTGGTCGGCCATTCCATGGGTGGCGCCATCGGCCTGCGCGCGATCTACGAGGGACTTCAGATCAAGGCGGCGATGTTCTCGGCCCCGATGTGGGGCATCTTCATCCCGCCGGCGATGGTGCCCGTGGCCTGGGGCGTCTCGACCATCGCGCGCAACGCGGGGCTTGGCGACCGCTTCATTCCCGGTGGCGGGCCGGTGACCTACGTCGCCGACGCACCGTTCGAGGACAACACCCTCACCACCGACCGGGCGATGTTCGACATGATGAAGCGTCAGGTCACCACCCACCCAGAGCTGTCGCTGGGCAGCCCAAGCATCCACTGGCTCTACGAGGCGCTCTACGAATGTCGCCGGCTGTGCCGCCGCAAGGCGCCGAAGATGCCGATGATCACCTTCCTCGGGATGAACGAGCGCATCGTCCGCGTGCCCGCGGTCGAGGGCCGGGTTGCAAGCTGGCCCGGTGCGCTGCTGGTCCGGGTGCCCGGCGCCGAGCACGAGATCATGATGGAGACGCCGACCACCCGGGCGCAGTTCTTCGACGCCGCCGCCGAGCTGTTCGCGGCGCACCGCTAGGGCGCCACCTTGGGGTAGCGGCACCCTAGCCCGGCTGTGACTAGCCCGACTGTGACCCATGACGCGGCCCGTACTGCGGCCCGTACTGCGATCGGTGCCCCCTCAGGCCCTCTCCCACGTGGTCATGACATCGGCGCCGACCGCCTCGGCCCCGGTCTGGCGAAACCGCGGCGCCTCGGCCAGCGCGCCGAGACCCAGCGCACCCAGCGCCGGGCGCCCTTCGGCCCCGAGCGCGAGGCCCGCCTGGAACACCACCAGCCGGTCCACCGCCCCCGCCGACAGAAGCGAGGCCGCCAAGGCCCCCCCGCCCTCACAATAGACGCGGGTCAGCCCCGCCTGCCCCAGCGACCCGAGCAGCGCGAGCGGGTCGAGCTGGCCATCCACCCCCGCCGCGACAGGCAGCAGCCGCGCGCCAAGCCCCTGCCAGCGGGTCGCGGCCGCCTCCCGCGTCTGGCCCGGATCATGGGCCAGCCACAGCGGCGCCTCGCCAAGGCTGCCCGCAAGCCGCCCGTCGTCGGGCAGATCGAGCCGCCGCGCGGCGATCACCCGCACCGGCTGCACCGCGGCCCCCATGTCGCGCACCGTCAGCAGCGGATCGTCGGCCCGGGCCGTGCCCCCGCCCACCAGCACCGCGTCATGCGCCATCCGCTGGGCATGTACCCGGCGGCGTGCCTCGGCCCCGGTGATCCATCGGCTTTCGCCGCTTGCCGTCGCGATCCGGCCGTCGAGGCTCGACGCCAGTTTCAGCGTCAGCAGCGGACGGCCCTGCGTCACCCGGCTGAGGAAACCGGCATGATCGCGCCGCGCCGCTGTGGCCTCCACCCCTTCGGTCACCGCGATGCCCGCCGCGCGCAGGATGTCGTGACCACGCCCGGCGACCCGCGGATCGGGATCCCCCAGCGCCGTGACCACCCGCGCCACCCCCGCGCCGACCAGCGCCTTGGCGCAGGGCGGCGTCTTGCCGTGGTGGGCGCAGGGTTCAAGCGTGACATAGGCCGTCGCGCCACGCGCCGCCTCTCCCGCTTGCGCCAGCGCCACCACCTCGGCATGCGGCCTGCCGCCGGGCTGGGTCCAGCCACGCCCGACCACCCGGCCGTCGCGCACCAGAACGCAGCCGACGGCGGGATTGGGCCAACACCGGCCCTGCCCGCGCCGGCCCAGCGTCAGCGCCAGCCACATGAAGCGGCGGTCGCCCTCGGCCTCGGCTGCGGGGTTCATCGCTTCAGTGGTCGAGATGATCGTCGGGACGCAGTTCCGAAACGAACTTGTCGAAATCGTCGGCGGCCTGGAAGTTCTTGTAAACGCTTGCGAAACGCACGTAGGCCACGGTGTCGATCCGGGCCAGCGTCTCCATCACGATCTCGCCGATCGTCTTCGATGGGATGTCCGTCTCTCCCATGCTTTCCAGCCGCCGCACGATGCCCGAGATCATCTGGTCGATGCGCTCCGGCTCGATCGGGCGTTTCTGCATCGCGATGCGGATCGAGCGTTCCATCTTGTCGCGGTCGAAATCCTCTCGCTTGCCGGACGACTTGATCACCACGAGGTCGCGCAGCTGCACCCGCTCGTAGGTGGTGAAGCGCCCGCCGCAAGCGGGACAGAAGCGCCGCCTGCGGATCGCGACGTTATCCTCGGCAGGCCGGGAATCTTTCACCTGCGTGTCGATATTTCCACAGAAGGGGCAGCGCATCGGCTCTCCTCGGGGGTCGGTTCCGTGTTATCCACAGGTACTATAGGCCACCCTCCAGAGTTTGGGTAGGGGCCTCTTCATCCCACAACATCGCGAGGGACGACTGAGTCCGATCCGCCGCACCTGGCCCTTCGTGGGGGCGGCGTGAAAGGGTCAATCGGGGCGGAAATGCAGGGCGATCTCGCGCCGGTGCGGGGCGCGGCGATGTTCGACGAGGTAGATGCCCTGCCAGGTGCCCAGGGCCATCCGCCCGCCCGCCACGGGGATCGAAAGGCTGACCGGCAGCAGTGCCGCCTTGATATGGGCAGGCATGTCGTCCGGCCCCTCGTAGGTGTGGCGCAGGTAGGACATCGACGGATCGTCGGACGGCGGCACCAGCCGCGTCAGGAACGCGGCCAGATCGGTGCGCACCTCGGGATCGGCATTCTCCTGGATCAGCAGCGAACAGGAGGTGTGGCGCACGAAGACGGTCAGCAGGCCATCGCCTACCCCCTTCAGCCAGCGCGCCACCTCGGGCGTGACCTCGGTCAGGCCGGGACCGTGGGTGTCGACGCTGATCCGAATCTGCATCCGTCGCCCCGGATCAATCGCCACCGAAGGCCACGACCGGCATGATCGGGCAGAAGCTGCCCGTCGCCTCGCCCACCGAGAAGCCGGGGCCCGAGTTGCCGAAGCGCACGATACCCGACTTCTGCGCATTCTCGGGCGAAAGGGAGAAGTCCATCCCCTGCCCGGTATGCCGCGGCGGCGGCGAGGTGCGGTACATCTGCGTCGTGGCACCCTGGTTGAGCATGACCTGCGCGAATTCACCCGCCGCGCACCAGTAGGACCCGGGGCCGTCGTCGGTGCCCGGCCCCGGCTCGACGCGGAACGTCCCCGGCCCGGTCGAGGTCACCCAGAGCTGGTTCTTGGCAAGGTAGCGCCCGGCCACCTCGCTTTTTGGCTGGGGCAGGCTGCAGGCAGACAGGGCACCGGCGGCGAGAAGGGCAACGAGGGCGAGGCGCATGGCGGACTCCGGGTTGGGACTGCCCTAGAGATAGGTGGAACCGGGCAAAAGGCCAATGGGTGACAGGTCCTGCCGATTTTTCGATCCGCAGGATGCGTTTCAACGCAGCTGAGAGTTGGCGCAGAGAAAAGGTGCGTTGAAACGCACCCTACACGACGAAAAAGGCGCCCCGCAGGGCGCCCTTCGATCACTGGTCGAGGAAGCTGCGCAGCTTGCGCGAGCGGCTCGGATGCTTGAGCTTACGCAGCGCCTTCGCCTCGATCTGGCGGATCCGTTCGCGGGTGACCGAGAACTGCTGGCCAACCTCTTCCAGCGTGTGGTCGGTGTTCATGCCGATGCCGAAACGCATCCGCAGGACCCGCTCCTCGCGCGGGGTGAGCGAGGCCAGAACCCGCGTCGTGGTTTCCTTCAGGTTCTCCTGAATGGCGGAATCCAGCGGCAGGATCGCGTTCTTGTCCTCGATGAAATCGCCAAGCTGGCTGTCCTCCTCGTCCCCGATCGGGGTTTCGAGGGAGATCGGCTCCTTGGCGATCTTCATCACCTTGCGAACCTTTTCCAGCGGCATCTGCAGCTTTTCCGCCAGCTCTTCCGGCGTCGGCTCCCGGCCGATCTCGTGCAGCATCTGGCGGCCGGTGCGGACCAGCTTGTTGATCGTCTCGATCATGTGGACCGGGATGCGGATGGTCCGCGCCTGGTCGGCGATCGAACGGGTGATCGCCTGGCGGATCCACCACGTCGCATAGGTCGAGAACTTGTAACCGCGGCGATACTCGAACTTGTCCACCGCCTTCATCAGGCCGATGTTGCCTTCCTGGATCAGGTCGAGGAACTGCAGCCCGCGGTTGGTGTACTTCTTGGCGATCGAGATCACGAGGCGCAGGTTGGCCTCGACCATCTCCTTCTTGGCCGAGCGGGCCTCTTTCTCGCCCTTCTGCACCTGGTTCACGATGCGGCGGAATTCACTGATGTCGACGCCGACATACTGGCCGACCTGCGCCATCTCGGCGCGCAGATCCTCGACCTTGTCGCGCGAACGGTCGATCAGCGCGTTCCAACCGCGGCCATCCTTGGCCGCCATGCGGTCAAGCCACGCGGGATCAAGCTCGTACCCACGATATTCGTCGATGAACTCGCGCCGATTGATGCGGGCCTGGTCGGCCAGCTTCACCATGTTCGAATCGATCGACATGATCTTGCGGTTGATGCCGTAGAGCTGGTCGATCAGCGCCTCGATCCGGTTGTTGTGCAGGTGAAGCTCGTTCACCAGGAGCACGATCTCGGAGCGCAGCTTCTGATAGGCCTGCTCGGCCTCCAGCGTGAAGCTGTTGTCCTCGTTCAGCGTGGCCGACATCCGCATGTCCTGCATCTCGGCCAGGGCTGCGTAATCGTGGGCGATCTGTTCAAGCGTCTCCAGCACGCGCGGCTTCAGCGCGGCCTCCATCGCCGCCAGCGACATGTTCGACTGGTCGTCGTCATCGTCGTCGCCGTCATCCTCGCGCGACAGCGGGTTGCCGTCGGCGTCCAGCTCCGGCTCGCTGCGCTGCGACTTGCTTTCGCTGTCGGTGCTGGCCGCGCCGGTGACGCCCTCCAGCTCCTCGTCGTCATCCTCCATCGAGCGCCCGAAGGTCGTCTCGAGGTCGATGACGTCGCGCAGCAGAATGTCCTCGTTCAGAAGCTCGTCGCGCCAGATGGTGATCGCGTGAAAGGTCAGCGGGCTTTCGCACAACCCGGCGATCATCGTGTTGCGTCCGGCCTCGATCCGCTTGGCGATCGCGATCTCGCCCTCGCGCGACAGAAGCTCGACCGAGCCCATCTCGCGCAGGTACATCCTGACCGGGTCGTCCGTGCGATCGAGCGTCTCCGACGTCGAGGTCGAAAGCGCCACCTCGCGCGAGCCGGAGCCGGTCTCGACGACCTGGCCACCCTTCTGGTCGCCATCCTCCTCGTCCGCCTCGTCGTTCTCGATGACATTGATGCCCATCTCCGAGAGCATCGACATCACGTCCTCGATCTGTTCGGACGACACCTGTTCCGGCGGCAGGACCTCGTTGAGCTGGTCGTAGGTGATGTAGCCGCGCTCCTTGGCGTCGGCGATCATCCGTTTCACCTTCGCCTGGCTCATGTCGAGCGTGACATCGGCCTCCTGCTCTTCGGTCTTGGCGTCGTCGGTGTCCTTCATGGCCATGGTCACTCCTGGTTACCGGCGGGATGATTCGGCGGGCTGTAACGAATCATTCGCATTGTTCTATAGAATCATTAGTTCGAATCACAGGGCAGGAAAGGCATTCAGTGCCTTTTCTTGACCCAGACCTGGCTGTCGATCAGCGCCTGTAGCTGTTGGGACAACGCCGTGCGGTCCTCCCCCAGGTCGCCCGAATCATTGAGGTCCGACCGGCCGGCCCGCGCCATCGCTTCCGCCGCCTGCCCAAGACGCCACGTGACCCCCTCGTCGGCCAGCCCTCCCAGATCCTCGACCGCGTGTTCGATCTCCTTCCGGACGCCGCGCCGCGCATCGAGTTTCGCAAGTTCCTCTGCCAGGCACATACGGGCAAGGTCGGTGTCTTCGGTCTTGAGCACGGGCGGTGCCGTCGTGACATGGCCAAGCGAGAACAGCGTTTCAAGGGCATCGCCCGCATCGCGCGCGATTTCTTCCTTCAATTTTTCCACATCACCCAGGTCCGCGTGCCGCAAAAGCGCGCCGCGCAACAGGGCATGGCCCGGACCGGTCAGGTCCAGATCCTCGATCTGGTGCTCGAATTCCGGGATCAGGACCGGGTGGGTGATCAGCACGGCCAGGATCACCGCCTCGCGCAGCCGCTCCTCGGCCATGTCGCCCCCCGAAACGAGAAGCGACCCCTTGGTCCCCTCCGTCGGCGCCACCGGCAGTTGCGCAAACCGCCCCCGACCGCCGCCGCCCCGGTAAGCCGGGTTCGGCACGAAATCCCGGCCGCCACCCCTGCCGCCAAAGCCTCCTCCGAAGCCGCCGCCAAAGCCGCCACCGCCTTCGCGGGCGCGCCCCTGCCCGAAAAGATCGCGGCGCAGGTCGGCCACCACCTCGCCGTAATGGCTGCGGATCGAGGGGTCGGCGATCTTCTTGATCGTCGCGCGCAACGACTTGTCCAGCGCCGCGCGCCGCTCGGGACTGTCGAAGACCTTCCCCTCGGTCTCGCGCCGCCACAACAGGTTCACCATCGGGATCGCCCCCTCAAGCAGCGCCTGCATCGCCGCCGCGCCCTGCGTCTTGATCAGGTCGTCGGGATCAAGACCCTCGGGCAGCAGGCAGAACCGCAGTCCGTTCCCGGCCTCCAGCATCGGCAGCGCCACGTCGATCACCCGCATCGCCGCGCGCAGCCCTGCGCTGTCGCCGTCGAGCGCGATCACCGGCTCGGGCGAGATCCGCCACAGAAGGCGCAGCTGATCCTCGGTAATCGCGGTGCCGAGGGGGGCCACCGTCGCCGTGAACCCCGCCTCGCTCAGCGCGATCACGTCCATGTAGCCCTCGGCCACCACCAGGGTCTTGCCCTTGCCCGCGCCTTCCCGTGCCGGCCCGTGGTTGTAAAGGCTGCGCCCCTTGTCGAAGAGCGGTGTCTCGGGCGAGTTCAGGTACTTGGCATTGTCGTTCGGATCCATCGCCCGCCCGCCGAAGGCGATCGCCCGCCCCCGCGCGTCGCGGATCGGGAACATGATCCGGTTGCGGAACGTGTCGTAGGGCTGCTTGCCCTTGGTCGAGGCCTTCGCAAGCCCGGCGCCGAGGATCAGATCCTCGGCCACGCCCTTGCCGCGCAGGTGATCCCAGAGCGTCTGCCACCCCGCGGGCGCAAAGCCGATCTCGAACCGCTGGCGCGCGCCATCGGTGAGCTTGCGCCCGTCAAGATAGGCCCGCGCCTCCGTCCCCTGCCCGGTAGAGAGCTGCAGGCGGTAGAACTGCACCGCCGCCTCCATGACCCGGGCAAGCTCGGTGTTCCGGTCGGCCTTCTCCTGCGCCTTGGGATCGCGGGCGGGCATCGGCATCCCGGCCTCGCGCGCGAGGATCTCGACCGCCTCCATGAAGCCCACGTTCTCGGTCTCGCGCACGAAGCTGAGCGCGTCGCCCTTCGCATGGCAGCCGAAGCAATAGTAGAATCCCTTGCGGTCATCGACATGGAACGAGGCGCTCTTTTCCTGGTGGAACGGACAGGGCGCCCAGAAATCGCCCTTGCCCTGGTTCGACTTGCGCATGTCCCACGTGACCTTGCGGCCCACCACCTGGGAAAGCGGCGTGCGGCTGCGCAATTCGTCGAGGAAACCGGGCGGGAGACTCATGCGCCCAGCATATCCGATGCAGAGCCCCCGCTGTCCAGATGCCAATCGCCCCCCAACCCTTCCGCCGGCCGAACCGTCGCGGCGGGGGCGCTGCCCCCTGCACCCCCCGGGATATTTTCGAGCAGAAAGTACAGAGGGGCTGTCTTCTTCTGAGTGGAAATATCCCACGGGGGTGCGGGGGTGTGAAACCCCCGCGGATGCGGCGGGTGCGGGTCCGGGACGGGGGTAGCCTCCGGCGCGTTCCCACGACGAGCGGCCGAAGGCCGCGAGGAGGGTTCAGCCCTCGCGCGCGGTGATCTGGCGCATGGCGGTGGCGATCTCGTGCACCGCCGTGCGCGCCATCGACCGGAAAACGAGGATCTCGATCCCGTCGTCCGCGCGCATCACCACCCCCGTCATGTGACCGAGCGGCGCGCGCGCCGCCGCGCCCGGGCCGAAGGCCGGGGGGCGCAGGTCGATCGGCACGAGGCGGGCCAGCACCTCTTCCGTGCCGGGGCCGGCCAGCCGCAGGCCGACCCAGCCATCGCTCTGGTCGGTCAGCGCCGCCAGCCCGGCAAGCGGCCCGGGGGCCGCGTCGAGCAGAAGGGCCTGCCCCGGCCCGAACCAGACGATCCGGCCGACCGGGCCAGTTTCCATCCGGTTCGGCGCGGGTAAGGTCAGGCCCATGGGGGCCAGCGCCTCGGCCACCGCGCGCCCCTTGCCCCGAAACGGCGCGACCGAGGTCACCGCTGCCGGCGTCGCGTCGGACAGCACCAGCGCGCCATGGGTCACCGGCACCAGCCCCTCCAGCGCCGATTTCGCGATCAGATCAGCCACGCGCCCGCCCTCCGTCCTTGTCGAAGAACACCGGATCCACCACCTCGCACAGCGTGTCGAGCCCGCGCAGGTGGTCCTTCATCCGAACCCGGCTGCCATGCCGCCCCCGGCCCTCCCGGAGGAAGGCAAGGCCGATATGGCTCTGCAACGTCGGCGACCAGCAGCAGGAGGTCACGTAGCCTTCGGAATGTTCGCGCACCGCCGGGTGCCCCTCGCGGAAGAGATGCGCGCCCGAGGCGATCTCGTGCTTGGCATTGAGCGGGCGCAGGCCTACCAACTCCTCGCGCCCCGCTTCCGGCCCCTCGCGCATCCCCGGGCGCTGCGAAGCGGCCTTGCCGATGCAATCCTTCTTCGCGCTCACCATCCGGCCCATGCCGATGTCGCCCGCGGTGATGCGGCCGTGGATCTCGGCATGGGTGATCAGGCCCTTCTCGATCCTGAGCACGTTCAGCGCCTCCATCCCGTAGGCGCCGCCGCCCAGCGTCTCGGCCCGGCCCACGAGGTCGCGGTAGAGCGCCTCGCCATACCGGGCCGGCACCGCGATCTCGTAGGCATGTTCGCCCGAGAACGAGATCCGGAAGAGCCGCGCCGCCACACCCGAGACGGAGACCTCGCCGCAGCCCATGAACGGAAACGTCTCCGGATCGACAGGCGCATCCAGCAGCGTGTCGAGCAGCGGGCGTGATTTCGGCCCCGCCACGGCGAATTGCGCCCAGTGTTCGGTGACCGACGCGATGTGGATATCCCGCCCGGCACAGAATGCCTGGCGCGCGAAATCGAGGTGGCGCATCACCTCGCCCGCCGCGGCGGTGGTGGTGGTCATCAGGTAGTGGTCCGGGCCGAGGCAGGCGGTGGTGCCGTCGTCCATGACATGGCCGTCCTCGCGCAGCATCAGGCCGTAGCGCACCCGCCCCGGTTTCAGGGTCGAGAAGGTATTGGCGTAGACGAGGTCGAGGAAGGCAGCCGCATCGGTGCCCTGGATGTCGATCTTGCCCAGTGTGGAGACGTCGCAGATGCCGACCGCGTTCCGCACGTAGCCGACCTCGCGGTTGCAGCTGTCGCGCCAGTTGCGTTCACCCGGCCGGGGGAAATAGCCGGGTCGGTACCACAGCCCCGCCTCGATCATCGGCGCGCCGCGCTCGGCGCCGGCCGTGTGCGAGGTGGTAAAGCGTTCGGGCGCAAACCCCTTGTGCAGGCCGCCCGCGCCCAGCGCGGCGATCGACACCGGCGAATAGGGCGGGCGGAAGGTCGTGGTTCCCGTGCCCTCGATCCCCCGTCCCGTCGCGTCGGCAAGGATCGCCAGCGCCGCGACGTTCGAATTCTTGCCCTGGTCAGGCGCCATGCCTTGGGTGGTGTAGCGTTTCATATGCTCGACGCCGGCGTAATTCTCCTGCGCCGCCAACCGCACGTCCTTGGCCGTCACGTCGTTGGCAAAGTCGAGCCAGGCGCGCCCCTTGCCCTCGACGATCCAGAAGGGTTTCAGCGCATAGGCCGCGTCCTCGGCCTCGGGGATCTCGGGCGCGGGAGCGGTGAAGCCGAGGCCGGAGGCCGCCTCCGCCCCCTTGGCCGCGCCATCGGACAGGCACCCGGCAGTCGAGAACACCCCCGCCGCCGCGCCGCAGACAATCATGCCGGGGATCGCGCCCTCCTTCGGCAGGAATGCCGCAAGATCGGGGTTCCAGACCGGGCGCCCGCCCATGTGGCAGGTCAGGTGCACAGAGGGGTTCCAGCCCCCCGAGACCGCCAGCAAGTCGGCGGTCACCTCGTGCAGCGCGCCCTCGTGGCGGAACGAGACCTTGGTCAGCCCGTGCCGCCCCTCGGTCCCCGTCACCTGCGCACCGCGATAGACCGGGCCGTCGGCCACGGCCGAGCTGTCGGGACGGACGTCGATCACCGCCGCCACCTCGAACCCCGCGGCCTTCAGATCCGCCGCCGTGCGGCGTGCACCGTCGTTGTTGGCGAAGATCACCGCCCGGCGACCCGGCACCGCGGCATAGCGGTTGAGGTAGCAGCGCACCGCGCCCGCCATCATCACGCCGGGGCGGTCGTTCGACGGAAAGGCGATGCCGCGTTCCAGCGCACCGGCGGCCAACACCGCGCGCTTGGCCACGATCCGCCAGAAGCATTCGCGCGGCAGATCACCCGGCTCGCCAAGGTGCAGCGACACCCGCTCCAGCGCCGCGTAGGTGCCGCCGTCATAGGCGCCCGCCACGCTGGTCCGGGTCATGATCCGCACGTTGGGCAGCGCCTCAAGCTCGGCCACCACACCCGCGACCCAGTCGGTGGCGGCGCTCCCGCCCACCTCTTCGCGCTCGGACAGAAGCCGCCCGCCGGGCCGTACATCCTCGTCGGCGAGGATCACGTCCGCCCCGGCCCGCCCCGCCGCCAACGCGGCCATCAGGCCCGCGGGCCCGGCACCGATCACCAGCACATCGCAGAAGGCCCAGGCCTTTTCGTAGGCGTCCTCGTCAGGCTTGCCCGACAGCGCACCGATCCCCGCTGCACGGCGGATGAGCGGCTCGTAAAGCTTTTCCCAGAAGGCGCGCGGCCACATGAACGTCTTGTAGTAGAACCCTGCGCTGAGCATCGGTGCCGCGAAATCGTTCACCGCCGCCAGGTCGAAGGCGAGCGAGGGGAAACGGTTCTGGCTGCGCGCGCTCAGCCCCTCGTAAAGCTCCTGCACCGTGGCGCGGGTGTTGGGCGTGCTCTGGCCGCCGGGCTGGTCGATCTGCACCAGCGCATTGGGTTCCTCCGATCCGGCGGTCAGGATCCCGCGCGGGCGGTGATACTTGAAGCTGCGCCCGACGAGGCGCACGCGATTGGCGATCAGTGCCGAGGCAAGGGTGTCGCCCGCGTAGCCGCTCATCTGGTGGCCGTCGAAGCGGAAGGAAATCGGCTTCGATCGGTCGATCAGGCCGCCGGGGATCCTCATGCGGGGCTTCCTTCTTCAAAGTGCTGCGCGGCGCGTACCAACTCGCCCCTTCCCGGGGCGGCCGCCCCGGATCGCGCCCCACCCTCGGTACCGGGCGCGATCCGCAGCGCAAAATGCCTGCCACCGGACAGCGTCATTGGTCCTGCTCCTTCTCCACCGTCTCCACCCCCAGCACAGCGTGCGTGACGGTGTTGCGGGTGACCACCAGCCACGCCCCGCAGCCCAGCGAATGGTGCCACAAGTCGCGCGTCACCCCGGCGGGGTTGTCGCGCAGGTGAAGGTAGGCGTCCCAGGCCGCGGGCTCCGCCCCCTCGCCGGGACGGTGCAGGTAATCCTCGGCGCCGGAATAATAGAATTCTCGCCGGTCTCTCTCGCCGCAATGGGGGCAGGTGATGCGCATGGATGCCTCAGTGCAGATTGTGCTGGCTGCCGGTGCCTTCTTCATCCAGAAGATGCCCCGTCTCGAACCGGTTCAGGCGGAAGCGGCGGGCGACCTCGTGGCTTTCGCCCGTGGCCATCAGATGCGCCATGCACCAGCCCGAGGCCGGCACCGCCTTGAACCCGCCGTAGTTCCAGCCGCAATCGACGAACAGCCCCTCGATGGGCGTCTTGTCGATGATCGGCGATCCGTCGGGCGTCATGTCCATGATCCCGCCCCACGACCGCAGCACACGCGCCCGCCCGATCATCGGCATCAGCGCCATCCCCGCCTCCATCACATGCTCCACCGCCGGCAAGTTGCCGCGCTGCGCGTAGGAGGCATACATGTCGATGTCGCCGCCGAAGACGAGACCGCCCTTGTCGGATTGCGAGATGTAGAAATGCCCCATGCCGAAGGTCACGACATGGTCGATCGCAGGCTTCAGCCCTTCGGTGACGAAGGCCTGCAGGACATGGCTCTCAACCGGCAGCCGCATCCCGGCCATCGCCGCCGTCTGGCCCGATCGGCCTGCGGTGACCATGCCCACCTTGCCCGCCCTGATCGGGCCACGCGTGGTCTGCACCCCGGTCACCCGGCCGGCGTGGATGTCGATCCCCGTGACCTCGCAGTTCTGGATCAGGTCGACGCCCCGCATGTCGGCGCCCCTGGCATAACCCCAGGCCACTGCATCATGCCGCGCGGTGCCGCCGCGGGCGTGATAGAGGCCCCCCATCACCGGGAACCGCGCATTGTCGAAATCCAGATAGGGCAGCATCCGCCGCAGGCGCGGCCGATCCAGCAGCACCGCATCGTCGCCCTGGTTCACCATGGCATTGCCGCGCCGCGCCGCCGCGTCGCGTTGACCGTCCGAATGGAACAGGTTGATGATGCCGCGCTGCGAATGCATCACGTTGTAGTTCAGCTCCGCTTCGAGCCCTTCCCAGAGCTTGAGCGAATGCGAATAGAACTCGGAGTTTCCCGGCAGGAAGTAGTTCGCGCGCACGATGGTGGTATTGCGCCCGATGTTGCCCGAGCCGAGATAGCCCTTCTCGAGCACCGCGATGTTGGTCATCCCGTGGTTCTTGGCCAGGTAGAAAGCGGTCGCCAGCCCATGACCGCCACCACCGATGATGATCGCGTCATAGCTGTCCTTGGGTGCCGGGTCGCGCCACACGGGCTTCCAGCCCTTGTTGCCGGTCAGCCCCTCGGCAATGACCCGAAGCCCGGAATAGCCGCTGAAGATCCCCATCCTGGCCCCCTGCCCGACGCACCGAGGCGAGTGAAGCGCCTCTTGGCACGAACTTCAATGGCCCCCGGCACGGAAACCGGCTCCAACCGCGACAGATCCTGTCTCGCTTGCGACCCCGAGGCGCCCCTGAGGAAACGACGGGGCCACCACAAGGCCGTTGCCGCCCCCGCGCCGCATCCACCCGGGGGCGCTCCGCACGCGCCGAGTCTGCGGGGGTTTCACACCCCCGCACCCCCGTGGGATATTTTCACTCAGAAGAAAGCAAGACCTCTCCCCTTCTTCTGAGCGGAAATATCCCGGGGGTCCGGGGGCTGGCCCCCGGCCCGGCCTTCAAAGCCCCTTGGACCGGTAGGCCTTGGCGACCCGGTCGATCGCCACCACGAAGGCGGCGATGCGCAGGTCGGCGATATCCTCGCGGCCGTGCCAGAGCGCGCGCATCTCGCCATAGGCCGAGCGCATCGTGTCGTCGAGGCCAGAGCGGACCAGCTCCAGCTCGTCCGCGCCACGCAGGTACTGGCTCTTGAACGTCGGCGAGAGCTGCCAGCCGCGGTCGGCCGAGAGGCGCTCGAGCTCGTCCACCAGCAGCTGGTGACGGGCTTCCTCGCGCCGGCGTTCCAGCCGGCCGAAGCGGATGTGGGTGAGGTTCTTGACCCATTCGAAATAGCTGACCGTCACCCCGCCCGCGTTGGCGTAGAGGTCGGGGATGATGACCTTGCCGCGCGCGCGCAGGATCTCGTCGGCGCCGAAGGTGATGGGGCCGTTCGCGGCCTCCGCGATCAGCGGCGCCTGGATGCGGTGGGCATTGGCGAGGTTGATCACCCCCTCCATCGCCGCCGGGACCAGGATGTCGCACTCGGCCTCCAGAAGCGTCGCGCCCTTTTCGACATAGGTGGCGCCGGGATAGTCCTTGATGCCACCATGGGCGACAAGCCACTGGCGCACCGCCTCGACGTCGAGCCCGTCCTCGGACCACAGCCCGCCGTCGCGTTCGACGATGCCGGTGACGCGGGCGCCGTCCTCGGTCGAGAGGAAGAGCGCGGCGTGATAGCCCACGTTGCCGAGGCCCTGCACAACCACGCGCTTGCCGTCGAGCGTGCCGGAAAGGCCGGCCTTCGCACGGTCCTCTGGGTGGCGGAAGAATTCGCGCAGGGCGTATTGCACGCCGCGCCCCGTGGCCTCCACCCGGCCCTGGATGCCGTCGCCGTTCAGCGGCTTGCCGGTGACGCAGGCGCGGGCGTTGATGTCGGTGGTGTTCATGCGCTGGTACTGGTCGACGATCCAGGCCATCTCACGCTCGCCGGTGCCCATGTCGGGGGCCGGCACGTTCTGGGAGGGGTTGATCAGGTCGCGCTTGATCAGCTCGTAGGCGAAGCGCCGGGTGATCTGCTCCAGCTCGTGCTCCTCGTACTGGGTCGGGTCGATGCACAAGCCCCCCTTGGAGCCGCCGAAAGGGGTTTCGACCAGCGCGCATTTGTAGGTCATCAGCGCGGCCAGCGCCTCGACCTCGTCCTGGTTGACGGAGGTGGCGTAGCGGATGCCGCCCTTGACCGGCTCCATGTGCTCGGAATGCACCGAGCGGTAGCCCACGAAGGTCTCGATCTTGCCCCTCAGACGCACCCCGAAGCGCACGGTGTAGGTCGAGTTGCAGACCCGGATCTTCTGTTCCAGCCCCGGCGACAGGTCCATCACCTGCACCGCGCGGTTGAACATCATGTCGACGGATTCGCGAAAACTCGGTTCGCTCATTGCGGCCATCTCTCTCTCCCAGCTGGCGCCCCCCGGGGCTGCTCGGCCCTGAGGCGGGGGGCTTGGTTCGCCCCGCCGGTATACGCCCCCTGCGCCGGACCGCCACCCCCCGTCGCGCGGCACCGCGCAGAACGCCCGCCCCTGGGCGAATCGCCTCCTGGGGCGCCCGGCACCGCCAGGCGTGCCGGTCTGCACATCGGCAGGGCCATGGGCGGGGCAAGGGCGAAACACGCCGGTTTCCGCCGTTTTCGCCCCTATTGGTTGCCAAATGACGAACAGATCCGGGCATCGCCCCAGGATCATCGCCGGAAATGTTCGATCCGTCGGGTTTCGACCGCGGTTGCGCCTCATTTTCGCCCCAACCCCCATGGCAAATAGGCGTTGGATTGGGCTTCCGCATGCCGGGTGGCACGCGCTGCTGGGGACTTTGGGTACCGGGATCACCCGGCAGAGGAAGAGTGATGTGGAAGACGCAGAAATCCTGTGCAGAATCCGTCATGCCATGCGCCAACACTGAAGGCGCCGCGACGCGACGCCTTCGCTCGCGGATGCGCCGCCGTGCCCTGACCCGGTTCCGCACTCTAACCCGTTTCCGCGATGACGAAAGCGGTGCGATGTTCGTGTTCGGTCTGCTGATGCTGACCGGGATGCTTGTCGTCTCGGGGATGTCGATCGACGTCCTGCGCTATGAAATGCTCCGGTCCAGGCTGCAGAACACGCTCGACGCCGCAACGCTGGCGGCGGCGAACCTCGACCAGACCCAGGATCCGACCTCGGTGGTCCTCGACTACATGGACAAGGCGGGCCTCGGCGACTACATCACCGCCAGCGACGTGACGGTCACATCGAGCATCAACGCCCGCACCGTGACGGCGACGGCCTCGGGCCAGGTGAATTCGATCTTCATGAGCATGCTGGGCGTCGACACGCTGGATCCCAGCGCCAACAGCACGGCGAAAGAGGCGATCGGCAACGTCGAGATCTCGCTGGTGCTCGACGTCTCCGGCTCGATGAACACCAGCGACAAGATCGGCAACCTCAAGACCGCCGCGACCCAGTTCGTCAGCAAGATGTTCAACACCGTCGACCCCGGCAAGCTGTCGATCTCTATCATTCCCTACGCGGCGCAGGTGACGGCAGGGCCCGAACTGTTTTCGTATTTCAATACCACCAAGGATCATGATTACAGCTACTGCGTGGACTTCTCGTCGAGCGACTTCACCCAGACGGCGATCGCGCTGACCGAGAAGATCCAGCAGGCCGCGAACTGGGATCCATGGGGCACCTCCTACCACTCGCCGTGGCTGGATCCCGGCAGTTCGTGGAGGGTGTGCCCGCTCGAATCCAGCCGCTACATCCTGCCGTTCTCGGGCACGCAATCGACGCTCGACAGCATGATCGACGGGCTCAAGGCCGGCGGCAACACCTCGATCGACGTCGGCATGAAATGGGGCGTGGCGCTGCTCGATCCCGCGGCGCAGCCGATCGTCAGCGACATGATCAACAAGGGAGA
>NZ_PHSN01000019.1 GCF_002871005.1 Acidimangrovimonas sediminis | reverse complement strand
CACCGCATCCGCGGGGGTTTCACACCCCCGCACCCACCGCATCCGCGGGGGTTTCACACCCCCGCACCCCCGTG
Organism: Acidimangrovimonas sediminis; assembly: GCF_002871005.1. GTDB lineage: Bacteria > Pseudomonadota > Alphaproteobacteria > Rhodobacterales > Rhodobacteraceae > Acidimangrovimonas > Acidimangrovimonas sediminis. The sequence continues at coordinate 19,200 of NZ_PHSN01000019.1, read as the reverse complement.
GGATATTTTCGAGCAGAAAGAAGAAGGCCGCGGGGCCTGGCGACAGGGTTTGCGAATTTCCCGGGCGACATGGGAAGATGTGGCGGCGGCTGGGTCTTCGCGGTCGAAATATGAGAAAACTTCCCAGGCGGGCGATCTTCAACGTCCCGATGCTCCCTGCTATCACTTTGCCTCGGGGAAGGATGTTGCCGGGGCCGGAACCAGGTGGCGGGCCCCGCAGGGGATGAGCGAAAAGGACCGATTCATGAACTTCGACGAGATCATCGAGCGCCGCGGCACGCATTCGGCCAAGTGGGACATGATGGAGCCGCTTTTCGGCGTGCCCGCCGATGAAGGCCTGCCGATGTGGGTGGCCGACATGGATTTCCGCCCGCCGCAAGTGGTGCAGGAGACACTCCGGGGCATGGTCGACCATGGCGTCTACGGCTATTTCGGCGACGACAGCGCCTACAAGGCGGCGATCGGCTGGTGGATGGAGAACCGCCACGGCTGGAAGATCGAGGCCGACTGGATCTTTACCACCCATGGCCTTGTGAACGGTACCGCGCTCTGCGTCGCGACCTGGTCGCAGCCAGGCGATGCGGTGGTGCTGTTCACCCCCGTCTACCATGCCTTCCACCGGGTCATCAAAGCCGCCGGCCGCACGGTGACCGAGCTGCCGATGAAGCTGACGGAGGGGCGCTATACCCTCGACTTCGACGCCTATGAGGCGATACTGACGGGCAAGGAGACGATGCTGGTCTTCTGTTCGCCGCACAACCCGGGCGGCCGGGTCTGGTCGGTCGAGGAGCTGAAAGAGGTCGCGGCCTTCGCCAAGAAGCACGACCTGATCCTGGTGTCGGACGAGATCCACCATGACCTGGTGATGCCGGGGCAGACCCACAGCGTGATGACCAAGGCCGCGCCCGAGGCGCAGGACCGGACGGTGGTGATGGCGGCGACCACCAAGACCTTCAACATCGCGGGCACCCATTCGGGCAACGTGATCGTCCCGGACCCCGCGCTGCGCGAGGCCTTCGGTGCCACGATGGCCGGGCTTGGCATCTCGCCCAACTCGTTCGGCGTGGTGATGGCGACGGCGGCCTATTCGCCCGAGGGCGCGGAATGGGTGGATGCGCTTTGCGCCTATCTCGACGGGAACCGGAAGATCTTCGACGCGGGGGTGAACGCGATCCCGGGGGTGGCGTCGATGGCGCTGGAAAGCACCTACCTGGCCTGGGTCGATTTCTCGGGCACGGGGATGGCGCCGGAGGAGTTCAAGGCACGGGTCGAGAAGGAAGCGAAGATCGCGGTGAACGCGGGGGCGGCCTTCGGGATCGGCGGCGAGAATTTCCTGCGCTTCAACCTGGCCACACCGCGCGCCAATATCGAGGAAGCGGTGCGGCGGCTGCAGGCGGCGTTCTCGGACCTTCAGTAAGCGGCGGTGGGGGGCTTCGCGCCCCCACCACACCCCCCGCGGGATATTTCCGCTCAGAAGAAGGAAGGGCGTTCGCCCATCCGGCCCGGGGTGGCCGGGCTGTCATTTCAGGGCGCGGGTGATCGACTGGATTGCGGCGCGGGTGGCAGCGTCGAGGGCCGGTGACAGGAAGTCGGGCCAGCTCGACAGCTTGGCCGCGACCACGGCGTTCTCGAAGTCGATCCAGATCAGCTGGCCGAAGACGCCGCGGGCCATCAGCACGCTGCCGTCACCGATATTCCACATCGTGTTGCGGTAGGAGCCACCCGAGAGGCCCTCCATCGCGGCGGGCGGGATCTCGGCCGTGGCGTGGCCGCGGCTGTCGGCGATCCAGGCCGGGGGAACGATGTCCCCGTCGAGCCACGCCTGGCCGAGGCGGGCATAATCGCGCAGGCAGGCGTTGAATCCGCCGTCGGCGAGCGCATAACCCGCCGGGTCGACGGTGAAGCAGGCGTCGCGCTCGGCCCCGATCTTCTGCCAGAGTTCCTCGGACACCAGCTGCGCGAGGCGGCGGCCGGTGGCGCGCTCCATCGCGAAGGCGAGGACGTCGGTCTCGATCGAGCGGTATTCGAACCGCGTCCCGTGCGGCCTGGTCTGGTTGTCGAGGCCGAGGATCAGCGACCAGATGTCGGGCGGCCAGCGGAAGGCGGGGTCGGAGCCCTCGGGGACGGGTTTCCAGCCCGAGGCGACATCGACCTGGCCAATGTCGGAATACCGGTCGGCATAGCTTTCGTCGAAGGCCGTGCCCGAGGTCATGTCGAGCACGTGGCGCAGGCTGGCGCCGTTCCACCCGGTCGTGGCGAGTTCGGGGATAAGGTCGGTCAGCGGGGCATCGGGGTCGAGGACGCCCTGCCCCACGAGGATACCCGCGACCGTGCCGGTGACCGATTTCGCCACCGATTGCGACAGGTGCAGGCTGTGCGGGGCCATGCCGTTGAAATAGCGCTCGGCCACCACGGCGCCGTCCTTCATCACGAGAAAGCCGTCGGTGTAGGTCTCATCCAGCAGGGTGGCCAGCGTGCCGGGGGTGCCGTCGGGCAGGGTCACGGCGAGGGTGTCGAAATCCCGCTCCGCATCCTGTTCGGCCCGTGGCAGGGGCACGACGGGGGCGTCGCCGCGCCAGACCTCGACCGTAGGCATCAGCTCGCGGATGTGCTGGAAAGCCCAGCGGTTCCACGGCGGGCGGTCCCAGTCGATCCGGGGCACCGGCTGCGCGGGCGGGCTGCCCTGCATGATCGGCGGGCGGGGGTCGGAATTGCGGTAGGAGGTCATGGCACGCGCCCCGGGGGAGGTGAGGGAAAGGCCGGAGAGGTCGCCCCCTCCGGCCCGTGATCAGGCCCCGCGACCGGGGCCGCGCGCAAGGATCACTTGCGCAGGTTGGTCCAGATCTGGTTGTAGATCTTCACCACGGCCGGCGGGCAGGGCGGCACGAATTCCGGGGTCGGCGCGCCTTCGGGGCGCTTGATCTCCGGCGCGTCGGCAAAGCTTGCCGGCAGGAACTTCTCGCTGCCCTTGATGCCGTTGTCATAGCCCGCGAATTCCGAGATCAGCGCGGCGTTCTCGGGTTCCATGATGAAGTTCTGGAACAGCTTGGCGTTCTCCATGTTGGGCGCCCCCTTGAGGACCGCCACGTTGTCCATCCAGCCCTCGATCCCCTCCTTCGGATAGGCATATTTCACCGACGGCATCTTCTGCCGCATGCGATAGGCCGCACCGTTCCACGTCTGCGTCACGATCACATCGCCCGAGGTCATCTTGGTGATCGTGTCGTAGGAGAAGGTCTTCCAGTTCGGCTTGGCCTTGACCAGCAGGTCGTTGACCTTCTTCAGGTTGGCCTTGTCGGCGCTGCACCGCGGGATGCCCAGGTAACGCTCCGCCGCGTGCATGATCGAGTTCATGTCGTCGAGCATGTTGATCTGGCCCTTCAGCGCGTCGGGCGGATCGAACAGGATGGCATAGGTGTCGATGTCGCCCTTGTACTTGTCGGTGTCCACGGCGAAGGCGGTCGTCCCGATCTGCCACGGCACGGAGTAGTGGCGACCCTTGTCCCAGTACACGTCGACGTATTCAGGCTTCATGTTCTTGAAGTTCGACATCTGGTCGGGCTCGGTCTTGGCCAGCAGCCCCTCGTCGATCATGATCTTCACGGTGTAATCCGAGGGCACCACGATGTCGTAGCCGGTGTTGCCGGTGCGGACCTTCGCCAGCATCGTCTCGTTGCTGTCGTAATCGTCCTGCGTGACCTTGACGTCGTATTTCTTCTCGAACTTCTCGATCAGCTTGGGGTTGGTGTAGTCGCCCCAGTTGTAGATGTGCAGCTCGCCCTTGGCGAGCGCCGGGCCGGCCGCCAGCGCGAGGCCGAGCGCGGCGAGCGCCGGGATCAGTTTGGGTTTCATCTGTTGCTCCTCTGTTGGTCTTCTTTGGTCTTGTTGGTCTGGTCCGGCGCCCTAACGGCGCTTCTTGAGGGTGACGAGGAACGAGACCGCCACCAGCACGATCGACACCATCAGGAGGATGGTCGAGATCGCGTTGATCTCTGGCGTCATCGGCCGGCGGATCTGGTTCCAGATATACAGCGGCAAGGTCGTCTGCCCCGGCCCCGCCACCAGCTGGGTGATGGTGAAATCGTCGAACGAGACGATGAAGGACAGCGCCGCGCCGGACATGATGCCGGGGGCCAGCAGCGGCAGGGTGATGCGGCGGAAGGTCTTCCACGGCGGGGCATAGAGATCGGCCGCGGCATGATCGAGGGTCGTGTCCATGTCCTCGAGCCGGGCCTTGATCGGCATGTAGGCAAAGGGGATGCAGAACACGGTATGGGCGATGATCAGGTTGCCGATGCCGAAGTTCAGCCCCAGCTTGCCCGCGATCAGCGCAAAGAACGACAGGGTGGCGACGGCGGTGACGATCTCGGGCACCATCAGCGGCAGGTTCAGCACCATGAAGGCGGCGGTCAGCCCCTTCCACGGCTTCACCCGCGTCATCCCCAGCGCCGCCAGCGTCGCCACCGAGGTGGCGATCACCGTGGCCGAGACGGCGATGATCATGGTGTTCTCGGCGGCCGAGAAGAACTCGTCATTCTGCAGGGCGACGCCATACCAGTGAAGCGAGATGCCCTCCCAGTGGGTCACGATGTTGCCGCTGTTGAACGAGAACAGCATGAGCACGAGGATCGGCACGTAGAGGACCAGCAGGCAGATCACCGCCATGGAGGCGAAGCCCGGCAGCACCTTGATGTCGAGGGGTGCGCGACGCTTAGCCATGGGGTGTCCTCCCCGTGGTGTTGCGGACGTAGACGAACAGCGCGATCAGCACGACGGCCATCAGGATCAGGGCCTGCGACGACCCCAACGGCCAGTTCCGCCCCGACCCGAACTGCTGCGCGATCAGGTCGCCGATCATCAGGTGCGTGCCGCCCCCCAGGATCAGCGGCGTCACATAGGCGCCCAGCGTCGGGATGAAGACCAGCAGGCACCCCGCCACGATGCCGGGAAGCGAGGCCGGCACGATCACCCGCCACAACACCCGCCAGCGCGTGGCGTAAAGGTCATAGGCGGCCTCGACCAGCCGGAAATCCAGCTTCTCGAGCGAGGCGTAGAGCGGCAGCACCATGAACGGCAGGAAGGCATAGAGAAGGCCCAGAAGCACCGCGAAATTGGTGTAGAGCATCGTGATCGGATGGTCGATCACACCCATGCCCATCAGGATAGAGTTGATCAGCCCCTCGTCGCGGATGATGAACATGATCGCCAGGGTGCGGACCAGCAGGTTCGACCAGAACGGGATGGTGATCAGCAGGACCCACAGGTTGCGCTGACGCGGCGGGCGCGTCGCCATGAAATAAGCGGTCGGAAAGCCCAGGATCAGGCAGACCAGCGTCGTCGCCACCGCGAACAGGAACGACCTCAGGTAGATCAACAGGTAGGCCGGCGCAAAGGTCAGCTTGTCCGAGAAGATATCGGCCTGGAACAGGAAGTTGACGTAGGCCTCGGTCGAGAAGTTCCAGACCACGCCGCCGTAGGGCCCGGCCTCGAGGAACGAATAGACGAGGATGATCAGGAGCGGCAGCACCCCGAAGATTCCGATGATCAGCAGCGCGGGGAGCGTCAGCAGCCGGTTGCGCCGCGCCGCGCGGGTTTGCGCCTCGGCCTCGAACGACGGCAGGGACGGCGCGGGCGGGGGGGTATCCGTCGCGGCCATCAGTCCCTCAGCATCCTTGCCGCGCCCTCGTCGATCGCCACGCCCACCGGGGCGCCGATCTCATGGCTGGCGCTGGCGCGGCTGTTCTGCTGCCGCACCATGAATTCGGACCCGTCGCCGAGGGTGACGTGGTAATGCGTGTCGGTACCGAAATAGACCGCGTTCGACACCGTGCCGGCCAGGCTGCCCGCCGTGCCGGAGGGCACCAGCCGCGCGTGTTCGGGCCGGATCACCACGGTCACGCGGCCCGAGGGCGCAAAGCCTTCGGGCGGCAGGGCGGGCACCACGGAGCCCGCGTCCAGCGCCACCGAGCCGCCGCCCTGCACCTGCCCTTCGAGGAAGTTCGTCTCGCCGATGAAATTGGCGACGAAGCGCTCCGTCGGCCGCTCGTAGATGTCGTGCGCGCTGCCGATCTGCAGCACCCGTCCGCCCGACATCACCGCGATGCGGTCGGACATGGTCAGCGCCTCCTCCTGGTCGTGGGTGACGAAGATGAAGGTGATCCCGGTCTCGTGCTGCAGCCGCTTCAGCTCGATCTGCATTTCCTTGCGCAGCTTGTAGTCGAGCGCCGAGAGGGGCTCGTCCAGCAGCAGCACCTTGGGCTGCGGCGCCAGGGCCCGGGCCAGCGCGACCCGCTGCTGCTGCCCCCCCGAGATTTCCGAGGTCCGCCGATCCTTCAGCGCCTCCATTCGCACCAGCCGCAGCATCTCGTCCACGCGTCCCGCGATCTCGGCCTTCGGGCGGCCCAGCATCTCAAGGCCGAAGCCCACGTTCTGGCCCACCGTCATGTGCGGAAACAGCGCGTAGTTCTGGAACACCGTGTTGATCGGGCGCTTGAACGGCGGCTGGCGGGCGATGTCCTGTCCGAACAGGCGGATCTCGCCCATGGTCGGATAGTCGAATCCCGCGATCAGCCTCAGAAGCGTGGTCTTGCCGCAGCCCGAGGGGCCGAGCAGCGTGAAGAACTCGTTCTGGCCGATGTCGATCTGCACCCGGTCGAGGGCGGTGAAGGCCGCGACGCCCTGCCCGAAGACCTTGCTCACCTCGCGGATCGAGATCACCGGCGCGGCCTCCTGCGCGGCGCCCTCCCGCTCCCTCGGGGACGTCTCCGCCCCCAGCTTCGCTGCCTGCATATGGCTCCCCTGAACTGCCCGGTCCGACCGGTCCCCTTTGCGTGATACTCGTTGAACCGGAGCCCCCAACACGGCCCCGAAGCGGTCACCCCCGGCATCTGCCGGTCCGCCGACCCGATCGTGACAACCCGCCCCGCCCGGGCCAGCGCCACCACGCAGAACGTGGCGGCGCCGGTGCGCGAGGCACCGAAAACGCCCCGAAAGCGGGCAATCCGCCACAAAAACCGGCGCCGAACCAACCGCGGGCGCCGCTCCGTTCGGGACTGCCCCGGCAGGCTTTCGCAGCGCCCTGCACGGATCAAGCCCCGATCCGCCCACGTCACGCCGCCGTGACCCCTGCGCCGCCCGGATGGGCGAAACGGGCCCGATGACAGTGAAACGCCGGGCATCATGGGGTGAATGCTAGCCGCGAGATTGTTCGTACTGCAACGATCTTGTGCAACCGCGGCGTTCGTGCCTAGCTTTGCCCTGCGCGAGACGGCGACGGCACAGAAGCGAGGCAGCACCATGCAGACGATCTTTTCGGAAAGGCACGAAGGCCATGCGGGTCAGCTTGAACTGATCTCGGGCCAGCTTGTCCCCGGGTTCGAGAAGCCCGAGCGCGCGCGCTTCATCCGGGCGCGGATCGACGCGGTGGGCCTCGGCCCGGTCTCGGCGCCCGAGACGCACAGCCTCGATGCCGCGCGGCGTGTGCACCGCGACGATTTCGTCGACTTCCTGCCGCAGGCCTGGCCGATGTGGGAAGCCTCCGGGCGGACCAACCCGACAGTGCCCTTCGCCTTTCCGATCAGGGGCTTGCGCGCCGACAAGCGGCCCACCTCGATCGACGCGCTGCTGGGCTATTACGGCTTCGACGCCGGGGTGAGCTTCGTCAAGGGCACCTGGGACGCGGTCAAATCCTCCTACGACACGGCGCTGACCGCAGCGTCGCTGATCGACGGCAACACACGCAGCGCCTTCGCCCTGTGCCGCCCGCCGGGGCACCATGCGGGCAGCGCCTTCATGGGGGGCTATTGCTACCTCAACAACGCGGCGATCGTGGCGCAGCGCTATCGCGACCAGGGCGCGGCGCGGGTGGCGATCCTCGACGTCGATTACCACCACGGCAACGGCACGCAGGAGATCTTCTACCATCGCGGCGACGTGGCCGTGTTCAACCTCCATGCCGATCCGAACGAGGAATACCCCTACTTCCTGGGCCATGCCGACGAACGCGGTGCCGGAGAGGGCGAGGGGTTCAACCACAATTACCCGATGCCCGCCGGCACGCCCTTCGCCATCTGGTCGGAGGCGCTGGACGACGCCTGCCGCAAGATCGCCGATTACGCGCCCGACGTGGTGGTGGTCTCGCTTGGCGTCGACACGTTCGAGAAGGACCCGATCAGCGAATTCAAGCTGACCACCGCGGATTACCCGAAGATCGGCGCGCGGATCGCCCAGCTGGGCCTGCCCACACTCTTCGTGATGGAGGGCGGCTACGCAGTCGAGGAGATCGGCGTCAACGCGGTGGGCGTGCTGACAGGGTTCGAGGGCGCCTGATCCGCGCCTCCTGCCCGCGCGCGCCCCGTGCCCGCACAAGGATCGGCCGGTCAGGGGGTCGGCATGATCACGTCCGGCACGATCCCAGATTTCGCGATCGCGCTGTCCACGTCGGCCCCGGCAAGAGACCCATGGCCCGTGACCAGCGCGGTGGAGATGCCAGCCGCCCGCCCGCCCAGGATGTCGGTCTGCAGCGTGTCGCCCACCATCAGGATCCGGTGGCGCGGCACCTCGGCCGGAACCCGCGCCAGCGCCCGGGCGAAGATGTTGGCGAACGGCTTGCCGTAGAAACCCGGCGCCGCCCCAGCGGTATCCGCCAGCCGGTGCGCATAGAACCCCGGCTCACGCGAGAGCCACGCCCCCAGCGGGGCGGAAAGGTCGGGATTGGCGCAGAAGACCGGCCGGGGCCGGGCGGCAAGGCTTGCCTCCATCAGCGCGTGCCGCGGCTCGGACCAGCCGCCCGACCCGATCAGCAAAAAGCCCTCGACCGCGTCATAGGCCGCCGGATCGTCGCCGAGGAAGACATGATCCAGATGGCCGATCTCGTCGGTGCCGTAGCGTTCCTCGGCCATCAGGCCCCAGCGCCTTGGCGGCATCCCCTCCAGCGCGGCCAGCATCGTGCCGCGGCTCGACACCACGTCGTCCGGATCGAAGCGAAAGCCGAACCGGGCATAGCGCGCCAGCAGGTGGCTTTTGGGATAGCCCGCGGAATTCGTCACCACCATAACCCGCTTGCCCTGCGCCTGCAGGTCGGCGACACGCTCCGGCACGCCGGGAATCGGGTCCTCGCCCACGTTCAGCACGCCGTAGGCATCAAGGAGGAAGACATCGTAATCCGCCGCCACCTCGCCCAGATGCGCGACGCGGCGCGACGCGACGCCGGAGAAATCCGCCACGGGCACCCGGTCGCGCACCACTTCGTAGGCGGCAAAGGACCAGCCCTCGGCACCGGCCGAGACCCCTTCAAAACGGTCAGGCCCTTCGAGACGGTCAGGCATCGGGTGATCTCTCCGACATGAAACGGCGGTGCATCTCGGCCTCCTGTCCCTCCATCAGCGCTTGCGCGGTGCGCATATGCGCCAGCATGATCGCGCGCGCGGCCCCACGGTCACCCGCGCGCAACGCCATCAGCAGGCGCGTCTGGTAATCCTTGCCGCGCTCCCACAGCTCGGTGTTCCGGGGCTCGTACAGCCGACGCGTCACCGTGACCTCGGCCAGCATCGTCGCCATGAAGCCGATAATGAAACCCAGAAGCTCATTCTCCGCCGCCTCGGCCAGGATCTGGTGAAAGCGCAGGCTCGCCACGTGCTGGGCGCGCTCTTCTTCCGGGGTCTTCGCCGGCATGTCGTATTCGTGGATGTTCTCGCCCAGCCTGCCGAGGGTTTCCTCGGAAAGCTTGCCGGCAAGAGAGGCGGCCAGCTCCGGCTCCAGCGCGCGGCGCAGCTGGTAGATGTCGCGGATCGTCAGGTCGCGAAAGTAGAAGTAGTTGCCCAGAAGCGCCTGCGCCCGCCCGCGCGACACCTCGTGCACGAAGCTGCCGCCGCCCGGCCCGGTCCGCGTGCGCACCAGCCCCTGCGCCTCCAGCAGGCGCATCGCCTCGCGGATCGTGCTTTTCGCCATGGCGAAACGTTCGATCAGCTCCGGCTCCGACGGCAGCCTGTCGCCCGGTTGCAGCCGCTCGTCCACCACCCAGGCCTTGATCGCCTCGGCCACCCGCTCAGGGCGCGAAAGGCGCTCTCCCCGGGGGTCAGTCTTCGAGCGGGTGGTGACAGGCGGCAAGCTGATCCTCTCCCATCGGCCTCAGCGGCGGTTCCTCTTGGCGGCACAGATCCGTGGCGCGGGGGCAGCGCCCGGCAAAGGCGCAGCCCGGCGGCGGATCGAGCGGGTCGGGCAGTTCGGTATCCTTCTGCTCCGGCGCGGTCAACGGCCGGCCCACCACGGGGGCCGAGTCGGCCAGCAGCCTGGTGTAGGGATGCCGCGGGTGGCGAAAGATGCTTTCGGCCCGCCCGATCTCCACCACCGACCCGAAATAGAGCACCAGCACCCGGTCGCTGACCGCCTCGACCACGGCAAGGTCGTGGCTGATGAACAGGTAAGTCAGGTTGAAGTCCGCCTTCAGCCCGGCGAGCAGGTTCAGCACCTGCGCCTGAACCGACACGTCGAGCGCCGAGACCGGCTCATCCAGCACGAGGATCCTCGGCGCCGCCGCCAGTGCGCGCGCGATGCCGATCCGCTGCGCCTGCCCGCCCGAGAATTCGTGCGGATAACGGTCAAGGAACTCCTGCCGCAGGTTCACGCTGTCGAAGATCTCGGCGATCCGCGCCGCCCGCTCGGCCCGCGCCATCCCATGGAGACGCCTGAGTGGCGCCTCCATGATCTGCCGCACGGTCTTGCGCGGGTTGAGCGACGAGATCGGATCCTGGAAGACGTATTGGATCATCTTGCCGAACTTCGCCGGGTCGGCATTGTCCAGCCGCCTGCCCTCGATCTCGATCTCGCCCGAGGACGGCGGCAGAAGGCCCACCAGCATCCGTGCGAAGGTGGACTTGCCGCAGCCGCTCTCGCCGACGATGCCCAGTGTCTCGCCCTCTTCCACGGCGAAGGAGACGGGGCGCACGGCGCGTACCCCGGGCCTGGCGGGCGAGAACAGCCCCCCCGCCTGCGGGAAGGTCTTGGACAGGTCGGTGACACGCAGGGCCTCGGTCATGCGATCGCCTCCTCCGGGTTGATGCAGCGGACGGCGCGGCCAGGGGTCCCGGCGACGGCGCCTTCGCGCATGTCGATGGGCGCCGCGGTGCATCCCTCCTGCGCCCTGGCGCAGCGCGGGGCAAAGGCGCAGCCCGGCGGCAGATCGTCGACCGATGGCGGCAGACCCGGGATCGCGGCCAGCGCACGCCGCCCGCCGCCCAGCTCCGGCACGCAGGCGATCAACCGCGCGGTATAGGGATGGGCAGGCGCGTCGAGGATCGCCTGTGTCGGCCCCTCCTCGACGATCTGGCCCGCATACATCACCGCCACGCGGTCGCAAAGCTGCCCCACGACGCCGAAATCATGGGTAATGAAGACGATCGCCAAACCGCGGTCGCGCCGCAGGTCGTCAAGCAGGCTGAGGATCTGCGCCTGCACGGTAACGTCGAGCGCGGTGGTGGGTTCGTCCGCGATGATCACGTCCGGGTCGTTGGCCAGCGCCATGGCGATGCCCACGCGCTGGCGCATCCCGCCCGACATCTCGTGCGGGTAATTGTCGATCCGGCTTTCCGGGTTCGGGATCCGTACATCGCGCAACAGCTTCAGCGCGCGCTGCCGTGCCTCGCGCCCGCCGACCCCGTGGTGCGCGGTGATCGCCTCGGCCAGCTGATCGCCGATGCGGTAGAGCGGATGCAGCGTCGACAGCGGATCCTGGAAGATATAGGCGACCCGGTCGCCGCGCAGGCTGCGCAGCTTGCCATAGGGCGCACCGACCAGGTCATCGCCCTTGTAGCGCACGGCACCCCCGGTGATTACGCCCGGCGGCGAGGCGACGAGACCCATCACCGAAAGCGCCGTGACCGACTTGCCCGAGCCGCTCTCGCCGATGACGCCCAGACACTCGCCGGGACGGACCGCAAGGCTCACCCCGTTGACGGCGCGGTAGATGCGGCGCCCGACATGGAACTGCGTCTCCAGCGCCTGCACCTCCAGCAACGCGCCGGTGGCCTCCGGCACCGGTCCCGCGCGCCGCACGTCGGTGGCGGGCTTCGGCCGGCTCAGCGCGCCGGACCGCAGCCGCGGGTCGAGCGCATCGCGCACACCGTCGCCCAGAAGGTTGATCGACATGACGATGAGGAAGATCATCACCCCCGGCACGACCGAGGTATGCGGAGAGGAGATCATCGCCGAGCGCGCCTCGCCCAGCATTCCGCCCAGATCCGCCTGCGGCGGCTGCGCGCCGAGGCCGAGAAAGCTGAGCCCCGCCGTCTCAAGGATCATCCAGCCCACGGTCGTGGACATGGCGACGACGATCACTGGCAACACGTTGGGCAGAAGCTCGGTCAACAGGATCCGGATGTGCCCCTTGCCCGACAGCCGCGCCGCATCGACGAACTCGCGCCCCGCCAGCCCCACGGTGATGCCGCGGATGTTGCGCGCAAAGAACGGCACGTTCACGGCGGCCACCGCGATCAGCGCATTCATCAACCCGGGCCCGAGGGCCGCCACGATCGCCAGCGCCAGCAGGATGTAGGGAAAGGCCATGAGCATGTCGACGCCGCGCATGATGACATTGTCGGTCCGACCCCCGAAATAGCCGGCGACGATCCCCACGGCGGATCCCACGAACCCCGCGGCCAGTGCCGCCGCGATCCCGACGGCAAGGCTCAGCCGCGTCCCCCAGAGCAACCGTGAAAGCAGGTCGCGCCCCAGCTGATCGGTGCCCAGCAGATGCCCGCCGCTGAACGGCAGCAGGAACCGATGGGCGGTATCCGTGTCGTCGGGGCTCTGCAGCGGCAGGAGCGGCGTGATCAGAGCCAGCACGAAGATGACCGCGATCACCACCCCGCCGAGCGCGGCCAGGCGGTTGCGGAACAGGAGTGCAAGGAACTTGCTCATGCTGCCCCCCTACGGATCCAGTTGCGCGCCTGCGGCGCAAGACTTTGCATGCGCCGGGGCGCTGCCCCGGACCCCGGGATATTTCCGCTCAGAAGAAGACCCAGATCCGCTTTCTTCTGAGCCCAAGTATCCCGGGGGTCTGGGGGCAGCGCCCCCAGCGAAGGGAAAGGCGTGCGAAGCGCATTTGACGTCGCGGCGCTCATGTCTTGATCCTCGGGTCGAGGAGGGATTGGGCGACGTCGACGAGGATGTTGAAGATCACGTAAAGCGCGGCCACGATCACCACGCCGCCCTGCACCAACAGGATGTCGCGCTGCAGGATCGCGTTCACCAGCATCTGGCCGATGCCCGGCCATTGGAACACGATCTCGATATAGACCGCGCCGGACAGGACGAAGCCCGCCTGCAGCCCCAGCACCGGGATCACCGAGACCATGGCCGCACGCAGCGCGTGGCCCATGATCACCCGTCGCTCGTTCACGCCCTTGGCGCGGGCGGTGCGGATGTAGTCCTGCCGCAGCACCTCGAGCATGGCCGAGCGGGAGAGGCGGGCGATCACGCCGGTGGCCACCACCGAGAGCGCGATCGCAGGCATCGTGATGTGGCGCGCGAGGTCGCCAAGGCCGCCGCCGCCGTAGATCTCGTACATTCCCGATGCCGGCAGCCATTGCAGCCGCACCGCGAAGAACAGGATCATCATCATGCCGAGAAAGAACGACGGGATCGAGATTCCGATCAGCACCACGAAGGTGATCAGCTTGTCGGCGAGGCCATATTGCCGCGCCGCCGAGATCACCCCTGCGAGGATGCCGAGGAGCGAGGCCACGACCCAGCTCACGCCCGCGAGAATCGCGGTGGCAGAGAGACGGTCCATCACCTCGTCGATCACCGGGCGGTTCAGCGAATACGAGCGTCCGAAATCGCCGTGAAGCATGTTCCAGAGCCAGATGAAATACCGGTCCCACAGGGGTTTATCGAGGCCCAGGCTCTTGTTGATGCGCGCCACGTTGTCGGGCGTCGCATAGGCGCCGAGGATCGCCTGGGCCGGGTTGCCCGGGATCATCGCCATGATCAGGAAGACGATCACGGTGATCCCCAGAAGCACCGGGATGGCCGAGATCAGCCGTCGCAGGATGTAGCGGCCCATACGCCCCCCTCAAGCGAACATGCGGACGGAAAGGAAAAGGGGGGGCGTGCCAGCCGAAGGACCGGCCGCCCCCTCAGTCGATCGTCAGCTCTTCGTCACCTTCGCGAGTTCGAGAAGGAACGAGGGCTGAAGCTGGAAGTTCTCGACCTTGTCGGTGGACACGGCATTCTGCTTCCAGTTGGCGACGAAGACCCAGGGCGCGTCGTCATGCACGATCTGGGCGACTTTCTTGTAGAGGTCGGCGCGCTTCGACTGATCGGTCGAGGTGCGGGCCTCTTCGAGGAGCTTGTCGACCTCGGGGTTGGAGTAATAGCCCGAGTTGAACCCGCCCTTCTCCGGCCAGGCCGCGGTGCGCAAGGTCAGGTAAGGCAGGGTATCGGGGTCGTTGGTCATCCAGGCCATCTCGGCCATGTCGGCGTGCTGGTCCTTGTCGAGGCCGGGGTTCACCTTGCCGAGGAAGGTGTTCCACTCGAAGGTCTGGATCTTGGCCTTCAGCCCCACCTTGGCCAGGTCAGCCTGGATCGCCGTGCCCATCGCCACCGGGTCGAGCATGCCCGAGCCGCCCTCCGTCACGTAGAAGGTGATCTCCGTGCCCTCGGCGACGCCCGCCTCCTTCAGCAGCGACTTGGCCTTTTCCGGGTCGTAGGGATAGGGGTCGAGGTCCTTGTCATAGGCCCAGCTGAAGGCCGGGGCGATCGGGCCGTTGGCCACCGAGGCGGTGCCCTCGAGGACGTTGTTGCAGATCGCCTCCTTGTTGACCGCATAGTTGGCGGCCTGGCGCACCTTCTTGTCCTTGAACGGGCCCTTCTGACAGTCGAGGATCAGGAACCAGACGTGGGGCCCGACCTGCTCGTACATCTTGTAGCGGTCGCTCTTGAACTGCGACAGCGCGTTCGGCGGCACCTCGGTCATCAGGTCGACCCCGCCCGAGAGCATCTCGGCGGTGCGGGTGTTGGCGTCGGTGATCGGGCGGAAGATCACCGCCTTCAGGCCCGGCTTGCCGTCCCAGTAATCGTCGTTCCGCTCGGCCACGACGCGCTGGTTCGACTTCCATTCCTTGAACTTGTAGGGGCCGGTGCCGACCGGGTTGCGGCCGTAATCCTTCTTGTACTTCTTCACCGCGGCGGGCGAGACGATCTCGCCCGTTGGCGTGGCGAGGTTCGACAGGAAGGGCGCGTAGGGCTCCTTCAGCGTGAATTTCACGGTCTGGGCATCCACCGCCTCGGTCTTGTCGATCGAGGAGAAGAAGAAGGCCAGCGGGAAGGGGCCGGTGTCATGGTAAGGGCTCTTGTCGTCGAGCATGCGGTCGAAGTTGAACTTCACCGCCTCGGCGTCGAAATCGGTGCCGTCGTGGAACTTCACGCCCTTGCGCAGGTGGAAGGTGTATTCCTTGCCGTCCTCGCTGATGTCCCATTTCTCGGCCAGCGCCGGCTCCACCTCCAGCGTGCCGTCCTTGAAGCGGACGAGGCCATCGTAAAGGTTCACGAGAATGCGGAAATCGTTGGCAGCGGTGTCGGCGGCCGGATCGAGAGACTTCGGCTCGGCGATCTGGGCCACGACCATGACGCCCGAGGGCGTGGCGGCCATCAGCCGTTGCGGCAGGCCGGCAAGCGCCAGCGTGGCGCCGGTGGCCGCAAGCAGGCCGCGGCGCGTGAGGACGGGTTGGGTCATCGGTGTCTCCTTGTTGGCGCAGGGGTGGGTAAGACCGTCTGGCAGGCTGTCCGGACCCGTCTGGCGGGGCCCTCTTTGACTCTAAATTATCATGATAATTTGCGCCCGTCAATTTTTCATGATAATTAATCGGGCAGATGATGACAAAATCGGCCAGCACGCTGGCTCAGCACACCGGCGGGGGCGGCATGACCTTTTCCATACTTGCACGCGATGGCGAGACCGGGGCCCTTGGCGGCGCGGCGGCGACCGGGTCGCTCTGCGTCGGCGGCTGGGTTCTGCGCGGCGATATCCGGGCTGGCATGTCGGCAAGCCAGGGGGCCGCGCCCTCGACAATGTGGGGCGAAGACGTGCTTGCCGGCATGCGCCTCGGCCGCAGCGCGGGCGAGGTGGTGGCCGACGTCACCGGCGCCGACACGGGGCGCGAGTGGCGCCAGCTCTCGGCGCTCGACCAGATCGGGCGGACCGGGGTGTTCAGCGGGCAGAGCAACACCCCCGTGATCGCGGCGCACGAATTCGACGGCGGGGTGGTCGCGGGCAACATGCTGGCCAACGACAGCGTGCCGCGGGCGGCGGCCGAGGGGTATCTTTCTGCCTCGGGAAGCTTTGCCGAGCGGCTCCTCGCCGGTCTGATGGCGGGGCGCGCGGCGGGCAGCGATTCGCGGGGGCTCCTGTCGGCGGCGCTGCTGGTGGTGCGACGCGACGCGGCGCCGCTGACCCTTCGGATCGATTACCACCCCGAGGATCCGCTGGATGCGCTGGCCGCGCTTTTGAAGCGCGCGACCAGCGGGGAGTATGCCGCCTGGGCCGCCCAGGTACCGACGCTGGACAGCCCCGAGCGCGTGCTGGACCGTCCCGACGCCTGACCGGGCCGCACGCCGGCCGTCAGAGGGCGAAGGTTAACCGCCCCCTGCCCCGTTCAGAGACGCTCGATGGCGATGGCGATCCCCTGCCCGCCGCCGATGCACATGGTGATCAGGCCCAGCTTTCCGCCCGTCCGCTCCAGCTCGTACATCGCCTTGACGGTGATGATCGCGCCGGTGGCTCCGACCGGGTGACCAAGCGCGATTGCCCCGCCGTTAGGGTTCACCTTCGCCGGGTCGAGGCCCAGCTCCTTCGACACCGCCAGCGCCTGCGCCGCGAAGGCCTCGTTCGACTCGATCACGTCGAAATCGCCGACCTTGAGCCCGGTCTTCGCGCAAAGCGCGCGGACAGCCGGGATCGGCCCGATGCCCATCACCTCGGGCCGCACGCCCGCATGGGCGTACCCCAGAATCCGGGCGCGCGGCGCGAGACCCGCACCCTCGGCCGCCGAGGCCCGCGCCAGCACCAGGGCCGCCGCCCCGTCGTTGATGCCCGAGGCATTGCCCGCCGTGACGGTGCCGTCCTTGCGGAACACCGGGCGCAGGCCCGCCAGCGCCTCGGCCGTCGTGGCCTTGGGGTGTTCATCGGTGTCGAACAAAATCGTCTGGCGCCGCGACGACACCTCGACCGGCACGATCTGCTCCTTGAAATACCCCTCGGCGATCGCCTTCGCGGCCCGCGTCTGGCTCTCCAGCGCGAACGCGTCCTGCGCCGCGCGCCCGATGTCGTTCTCGTCCGACACATTCTCGGCCGTCACGCCCATGTGGCCGGTGCCGAAGGGGCAGTTCAGCGCGCCCAGCATCATGTCCTGCGCGCCCGCATCGCCCATCTTCTGGCCCCAGCGCGCAGCCGGCAGGATGTAGGGAGAGCGGCTCATGCATTCCGCCCCGCCGGCCAGCGCGAAATCTGCATCGCCCAGCATCAGCGACTGCGCCGCCGAAACGATCGCCTGCGCCCCCGAACCGCAAAGGCGGTTCACGTTCATCGCGGGCGTGGTGTCGGGCACGCCCGCCTGCATCGCGGCGACCCGGCTGAGGTACATGTCGCGCGGCTCGGTGTTGATGACATGGCCGAAGACGACATGGCCGATCTGCCCGCCCTCGACACCCGCCCGCTCCAGCGCGGCCTTCGCGGCGGTCGTGCCAAGGTCGATCGGGGCCACGCCGGACAGCGCCCCGCCGAAAGTGCCGATGGCGGTGCGGGCCCCCGACAGGATGACGATGTCGTCGCTCATGTTCTGCTCTCCTCCTAGCTTGCCGGAGCCTTGAAACGGTCCGGATGCGCGGCCGCGATGGCCGGAATCGCCCTCAGCCTAGTGGCGATCCCCGACAGGCGCGACAACGACGTCACGTCCACGCCCCAGCGCTCCGCGTTGTAGATCTGCGGCACGAGGCAGATATCGGCCATGGTCACGCTGTCGCCATGGCAGAACCTGCCGGTGTCGGGATGATCCAGCAGCCGCTCGAACGCCTCGAGCCGCGGGCCGATGAAGGCCTGCATCCAGGCCTCGGCGCTGATCCGGCCCTCGGAGGCCTTCACCACATGGGCCGAGACCGACGAATTACAGACCGGGTGGATCTCCATCGCGATGGCATAGGACAAGGTGCGCACCCGCGCCCGCCCCTTCGGATCCGCAGGCAGGAACCCCGCGCCGCGGGTCTCGTCGAGGTATTCGAGGATCGCCAGCGACTGGGTCATCATCATGCCGTCGATGTCGAGCGTCGGCACGAGGCCCTGGGGATTGCGCGCCAGGTTCTCGGGCGATCGCTGCTCTCCCTTCACGATGTCGACCGGGACCGAGCGGAACGGCAGCTCCATCAGGTTGAGCCCGATCCGCAGCCGGTAGGAGGCGGAAGAGCGCCAGTAATCGTAGAGCGTCAGCATCATTTTCCTTCCATGATCCGTGTCAATGCCCGCTTCAGCGGCATGCCGTCCTCGCCCAGCGTGGCGAGAAGCTCCGCCTGGAATGTCGCGGCGATCGGCAGGATGCGCCCGACGAGAGCGTGCCCCTCGGCCGTCAGCCGCAAATCGACCAGCCGCCTGTCCCCGGCATGGCCGCGCTTCTCGACATAGCCCGCATCGACCAGCCGCTGCGCCGCCCGGCTGACCTTGGACTTGTCCATGTCGACCCGGGCGTGGATCTCGCGCACGCTGACCGCGCCCGCGTGGTTGAGATGCACCAGCACCCGCCATTCCGGGATCGAGATGCCGAACTCCGCCCGATAGCGCTCGGCAAAGGCCCGGCTGACGCGCGCGGCCGCCGCGGCAAGCTGGTAGGGCAGGAAGTCGTTGAGGTCGAAATCGGTCACGGCGGGCCCCGGTCGTTACGTTTGCAATGACTGCATCGTTCCGGTCGCCGGTTCAAGCGTCGCCTGCGCGCAGGCGTTCCATACGGCGAGTGGGACGGTGATGTCGCTTGCGTATTTGGGGAACAATGAAAGGGCAGTCGTGGCAGCGCGCGCGGCCGGCGCGGCTTGACTTCATTGCAAATGCAACGATATTGGAGGCGTGAGGATTGAGGCGTGCATGTCCCCGGGTTCGTCCGGGGCGAACGGCGCCTGCAGGGACTGGAGGGCATTATGACGCGTCATTCTTTGCCGGAG
>NZ_PHSN01000018.1 GCF_002871005.1 Acidimangrovimonas sediminis | reverse complement strand
AGGCGGCGACCCGCTCAGACACCAGCCCGCGGGGTCATCTTGAAGGGGGCGTTCAATCCGGCTTTAACGCACCCTTCACCGGCTGCTTCCGCCTGAGAGAAATAGAAGGGTCGAATTTAAGCAAGGTCACTGCCCAAATCGCCGGCGCAGGAATCCGTGTGCAAGAAACGACTCCACAAGCGATGATTGCTCGTGCACCATCACATCTATGTGGAAGAAACTGAACCGTTGGCTCGACATCGTTGAGTCTAGAGTCTCGCTTTGGCAGATTGGCCAAACGGCAATAGTGTTGTCGAGCGGCGGCTTGACGGGTTGGCTGTCCAGCGGTCTAGCTCGGGTAGAGCAGTATGGCGCCTTTGGCTGGTGGGCTGCCTTCCTTCTTGGCGCCCTGGTAGCCTCTCTAGTGTTACTTTTGTTTGCAGGATTTCGCTACCTTTGGAAGAGAGGTAGCGCACTCGAAGAGTGGTCGAAGCGAACAGATGGAATCGACCCTATGGAGGATGTGTACCGGAAAAAAAGGATCTTCCTAGGCAGCCTGAAAGATCCCGGTAGAAAGAAAGTTTGCGATAAGACGTTTGTCGACTGCGATTTGGTCGGTCCACTGACGATAGCCCTGATGGGGAAAACCAGTGTAAACGGGACACACTTCATAGACTGCGATGTCATTCAAGTTCGCAGTGGTGTGCCTATGTTCACAGCCATTGCCTTGGAAGATGTTACCGTCACACGAGGCCGTATGATCAATTTGACAGTGTTGATCCCTGAGGACCAAGTAGGGACCTTCGAGGCGATGGGTGCTAAGCCGATTGGCAATCTGGGCAGGTCGGCCATGGGGAAAACTGCCTAGGAAAGTGGGATAATCGGACCCAGTTCATCTGCAAGATGCATAGATTTCTCTGAGGACTGCCTCCCAGCGCCTGCTATATGAAATTTTCCGTGCAGAAGCTGGCGAACATCTGTGCAGAAGCTGGCGCGCCGCCACACTGCCAGAGCGCGGAAGGAGAAGCCGACACTGATGCGGAAGCCGCATGGAACGTGACGACCCAGCCAAACGACAGTCGCAGCTCAGGAAAGCAACGTGTCAGGCTGTCGGGCGCACTCGAAAGCTTTCGGAGATAGCGTCCATAATTTTCCGTTCAGAAGCTTGCGCGCCGCCGCACCCAGTCCCACCTCAACCGCTACACGCTTTCTAGGTGCGCGCTGCCGACATGAGTGCTTGGGAGCCGCCGCCGACATGCTGATCGGTCACCGGCGCCACGAACGCCATCTTGCAGGGTGGCTTCAACCGAACTTAAAAGCCCCCACCGACCGGCCGCCCAGGCTCGCTGCACAAAACCGCTCTGCTGCAGGTTTCCGTGTCAAACTCTGCAAGAACCGGTGGCGAGCCACACAACCTCTGCTTTTCCACAGATATTTTCGGAAATAGCCCTTTACAGAACCCCTTGGGGCATACACCATATATAGTAAGGGCTGGCAGAAAAAAACGCCGATCCTTGTACAGGCACCCTTCTCTTGTGGGCTCGTGCTCACTCGGGACAATTGAAGAGGCCGGGCATGTCGCTTTCCGAAGATTTCGTTCACTCGGATGAACTCCACCCAATCGACATCGTCGAGACGCTGGCGGAATTCCGCGACTGGGAATTCGACCGCATCACCGATGACCAGATCGCCATGTCGGTCGAGGGCCAGTGGCGCACCTACTCGATCACCCTCGCCTGGTCCCACTCGGACGAGACGCTGCGGCTGATCTGCACCTTCGAAATGGATCCGCCCGAGGGGCGCATGCCCGAACTTTACGAGACGCTCAACCGCGTCAACGATACGTGCTGGGCGGGGGCCTTCACCTATTGGGCCGAGCAGAAGCTGATGGTTTGGCGCTACGGCCTTGTCCTTGCCGGCGGGCAGATCGCCGGGCCGGAGCAGATCGACCGGCTGATCGGCGTGGCGGTGCACACGGCCGAGCGCTTCTACCCCGCGTTTCAGCTGGTCGCCTGGGCCGATCGCACGCCCGCGGATGCCATGCAGGTGGCGATCGCCGAGGCCTACGGACGGGCCTGAGGGACAAAAAACACCAGGATGGTCAGGCCTGCCCGTCCCCCCGGGGGCGGGCCTTTTCATGGGCATGGCGGGAAACGGGGACCGCGGCCGATGCGCACTGCGGGAGTGCCTGCGCTCGAGGAGCACAGACGTTGTAGCGCCCGCCCCGCATCCACTCATCTGATCGTGTAGCCAGACCAGTTGCTGACGTGAAAAGGGCGCCCTTCCGGACGCCCATCTTCTTTCATGCCCCCAGTCGCGGCAGGCGGCCCTAGAGCCGGACCTGCTTGCGCTTGATCGGTGCCCAGAGCTTCTTGTTGGTCAGGAACAGCAGCACCGACAGGATGCCGAGGAAGATCACCGCGACAAAGCCCGCGTGCTTGCGCTGTTCCAGCTTGGGCTCGGCCGCCCACATCAGGAACGCCGACACGTCCCGTGCCATATGGGCGACGTCGTTGGGCGATCCGTCCTGGAATTCCACCATCCCGTCCGACAGCGGCGGCGGCATCGAGATCCAGCCGCCCGGGAAGGCGTCGTTGCCGTAAAGCGTGACACCCGCCTGCGTCTTCTCGTGGCCGTTGAAGCCGGTCAGCACGGAGTAGATGTATTCCGGCCCGCCGATCCCGTGCAGGAACTGGTTGATGCCCAGCCCGATCGGCCCGTGGAAGCCGGCACGGGCCTTGGCCATCAGGCTCAGGTCCGGGGCCTTGGGATCGACGTGCATGGGGAAGTGGTCCGACGGCTTGCGCGGGCGGTCCTCACCGGTTTCCGGGTCGGTGATCTCGGGCAGGTTGGCGGCATAGGCACGGACCTGCTTTTCCGGCAGTTCCGGGCCACCGGCATCGCCGAGCGTGCGGATCGGCACATAGCGCAGCCCGTGGCAGGCCGAGCAAACCTCGGTATAGACCTGAAGGCCGCGCTGCAGCTGGTTGCGGTCGTAGACGCCGAACGGCCCCTCGAACGAGAAGGACACGTCCTTGATGTGCTGGGCGCCGTGGCCCCCGGCCTCGGCCGGGGCGGCGGTGTCGCCGGTCGTGGCGTCCTCGCCGGCGGCGAGGGCCGCGCCAGCGGTCCAGGACGGCGAGGTCAGAGCTGCCGGACCGGCAAGCGCCAACATCGACAGCGCGGCAGTCAGAGCGATCCTCTTGATGATCATGATCTTGCCCCTCTCATTCCGCCGGCTGGGCCGCATCGGCCGCGTTGGCGTCTTCCGCCGGGTAATGGTGATCGAAATCCTCCTCGATCGTCGAGGGCAGCGGCAGCGGGCGTTCGATCACGCCCAGAAGCGGCAGCAGGATCAGGAAGTAGAAGAACCAGTAGGTCGCGCCGATCAGCGAGATGTAGGGATAGATCCCTTCGGGTGGCATCGCGCCGACCCACATGAGCACGACGAAATCGACCACCAGGATCCAGAACCACCACTTGAAGCTGGGCCGGTACTTGCCCGAGCGCACCGAGGAGGTATCCAGCCAAGGCGCCAGCGCCATCACGAGGATCGAACCGAACATTGCGATCACCCCGAAAAACTTGGCGTCGATAATGCCGAAGCTCAGGAAATGCACCAGCTGCACGACCCAGACGTCCGAGGTGAAGGCGCGCAGGATCGCGTAGAACGGCAGGAAGTACCATTCCGGCACGATATGCGCGGGCGTCGCCAGCGGGTTGGCCTCGGTGTAGTTGTCGGGGTGGCCGAGGTAGTTCGGCATGAAGCCGACGATGGCGAAGAACACCATCAGGATGACCGCCAGCGCGAACAGGTCCTTGATCACGTAATAGGGCCAGAACGGCACGGTGTCGCGGTCGGCCACGGCCTTGCTCTCGCGCCGCACCTCAACCCCGGTGGGGTTGTTGTTGCCGGTGGTGTGGAAGGCCCAGATGTGCACGGCGACAAGGGCCGCGATCACGAACGGCAGAAGGTAGTGCAGCGAGAAGAAGCGGTTCAGCGTCGCGTTCTCGACCGCCGGGCCACCCAGAAGCCAGGTCTGGATGTCGGGTCCGATGCCGGGGATCGCGCCGAAGAGGCCGGTGATCACCGTGGCGCCCCAGAACGACATCTGCCCCCACGGCAGAACGTAGCCCATGAAGGCGGTGCCCATCATCAGTAGGTAGATCAGCATGCCGATGATCCACGTCACCTCGCGCGGAGCTTTGTAGCTGCCGTAGTAGAGGCCGCGGAAGATGTGCATGTAGACCGCGAAGAAGAACAGCGACGCGCCGTTCGCATGCAGGTAGCGCAGCATGTAGCCGCCGTTCACGTCGCGCATGATATGCTCGACCGAGGCAAAAGCCATCTGCGTGTTGTCGGTGTAGTGCATCGCCAGAACCACCCCGGTGGCGATCTGCAGCACCAGACAGAAGGCCAGCACGATGCCCCATATCCACATCCAGTTGAGGTTCTTCGGCGTGGGGATCATCAGCGTGTCATAGACCAGACCGACGATCGGCAGACGCGAATGCAGCCACTTCTCGAACCCCGTCTTCGGCTCGTAATGGTCGTGCGGTATTCCCGACATCTTACTGTCCCTCCCCTTCGCCCTAGCCGAGCCGGATCGTTTTTTCGTCCTCGAACTTCGCGACCGGAATCTCGAGGTTGCGCGGCGCCGGCCCTTTGCGGATGCGTCCCGCGCTGTCGTAATGCGAACCGTGGCAGGGGCAGAACCAGCCACCGAAATCACCCGCGTTGCCCAGCGGCACGCAGCCGAGATGGGTGCACACCCCCATCATCACCAGCCAGGTGCCTTCCTTGTCGAGGGTGCGGTTCTCGTCGGTGGCGGGGGCGTCATGCGCGAGGTTCTCGTTCTCGGCCAGCGGATCGACCAGCTGGTCAAGCTTGACCGACCGCGCAAGCGAGATGTCCTTCTCGTCGCGGTGGCGGATGAAGACGGGCTTGCCGCGCCACTTCACGGTCAGCTGGGTGCCGGTCTCCACCCCCGAAATGTCGACGAGGATCGACGAGAGCGCCTTGACGTCGGCCGAGGGGTTCATCTGGTTGACGAGCGGCCAGACCGCCGCGCCGGTTGCGACAACCCCCGCGGCCCCTGTCGCATAGTACAGGAAATCCCTGCGGCTGCCGCCTTCGTGTTCGATGTTGGACACAGGCTTCCTCCATTCCCCGGGCCTCGCCGGCCCCATACTCACGGAGCCGTGAATTCTGCTACGGCCTTACGGGCGGGTGTTTAGACCTCAAAACCCTCTGCGTCCAGCGGTCAAACCGTCCCACCCCCCGGTCGGCAGGTAGCTGATGCCTGGTTGCCGCGCCCGCCGACCCGTCGTCAGATCACGCAACCTCACGCTGGCGGCATCGTCGCGGCCATGCTCGGCCGCGCCAGAATGCCCGAATACCAAGCCGCGAGCTGATCGCGCCCTTCTCGCCAACCGCGTGCATCGAGCCGGAAGTCGAGATAGCCAAGCGCGCAGCCCACAGCGATCTGGCCCATGTCGAGCGCGCCATGCAGATGGCTCATCCAGCGCGCCTCGATCGCGTCGAGCGCGCGATCGATCTTGGCCCATTGGCCCTCGACCCAGGGGGCGTGGTGCAGCTCGGGCGGGCGGGTGCGCCCCTCGTAGACCATGAGGATCGCGGCATCGAGCATGCCGTCCGCCGTCGCCTCGAGGGTCAGCGTATCCCACAGGCGCGGCGCAGCCGGGTAAAGGCCCGCCCCCGCGCGGTCGTCGAGAAAGCGGCAGATCACGCGGCTGTCATACAGCGTGGGGCCGTCGCCGCGCTCCAGCGCCGGGATCTTGCCCAGCGGGTTCTGGGCGACCGGCATGGTCCCCGGATCGATCGGGGTTCCCGCCGCGGGCACGAGGGTGACGTCGCCCTCCTGCCCGGTCTCCTTGAGCACCACCATGACCTTGCGGACATAAGGCGACGTCGGCGAATGGTAGAGCTTCATCCTGTCCTCCCCGCGGGTCCGGGGTCGGACCCAAGTTGCGCAGTGAGCTTAGGACGCAGGGCACCGGCGGCGCAATGCAAATGGCGGCGAGGCGGGCGCGGCCAGATCTCCGACGCGATTCGCGTTCAGGCGGGATCCGTCGCGCGCATCAGCGCGGCAAGGGTCGCGGCCTCGGGGGAAAGGCCCGCCGCCTCGATCCCGTCCGCCGCGCCAAGGCGCGCCGTCTCGGGCTTGTTCTGACCCAGCTTCCAGGTGCTGTCGATCTGCGCGATCGTCAGTCGGGCGGGCACGATCTGCCGCATCATCCGCTCCATCGCGCCCTCGGTCATCTTGTCCGCGGTCCAGGGCAGCTTGGGCGCCAGATCCGCCTCGAACCGCGCCGACAGCGCATCGAGATGGGCGCGCAGCCCCTCTTGGGGCAAAAGCTCGACCGGGCCGCGCAGGTGCACCGCGACGTAGTTCCACGTCGGCACCTGGTCTTCGGACCCGTACCAATCGGGCGAGACATAGCCCTGCGGCCCGCTGATCGCCAGGACCGCGTCGCGCGCGCCCTCGGCCAGTGCCCGGGCGATCGGGTTGGAGCGGACAAGGTGGAACGCGGCGTGCCGGCCATCCCCGGACAGGACGAAGGGAATGTGCGAGATCAACGGCCCCGCCGCCCCGTTCAGCGCGAGCGTGCCGAACCCCCGGGCGCGGGCGAACAGAAGGTTGAGCTCCTGCGGGGTCTGCCGGAAGGCGGGGTTGGGGTGCATCAGGCTTCCTCGATCGCGGCGGAGGGCGTCAGGTTGAAGGCGGCGGCCAGCAGGGCGCGGGTGTATTCCTCACGCGGGGCGTCGAAGACGGCGTCGCCCTCGCCGGTCTCGATCACATCGCCCGCCCGCATCACCATCACCTTGTGCGACAGCGCGCGCACGACGCGCAGGTCGTGGCTGATGAAGAGGTAGGCCAGGCCGTGGCGCCGCTGGAGGTCGCGCAACAGATCGACGATCTGCACCTGCACCGTCATGTCCAGCGCGCTGGTCGGTTCGTCTAGCACCACGAGGCGCGGCCGCAGGATCATGGCGCGGGCAATGGCGATCCGCTGGCGCTGCCCGCCCGAAAATTCGTGCGGGTAGCGTTCCATCGCGGCGGGGTCGAGGCCGACCTCTGCCATGATCTCCGACACCATCTGGCGACGGTCCTTGCCCGGTGCGGTGCCATGCACGCCCAGCCCCTCGGCGATGATCTGTTCCACCGTCATCCGCGGCGACAGGCTGCCGAACGGATCCTGGAACACGATCTGCATGTCGCGCCGCAGGGGCCGCATCGCCCGCGTCTTCCAGCCCTGGATATCCTTTCCGAGATAGACGATCGGCCCCTCGGACGAGATCAGCCGCATCACCGCCAGCGCCAGCGTCGTCTTGCCCGAGCCGCTTTCGCCGACCACGCCCAGCGTCTCGCCCGCACGGACGGAGATATTGGCCGCGTTCACCGCCTTCACGTGCCCCACGGTGCGGCGCAGGAAACCGCGCTGGATCGGGAACCAGACGCGCAGGCCCTTGGTCGCCACGATCTCCTCGGCGCCGGGCTTGACCGGGCCTGGGCGGCCGGTGGGCTCGGCCGCGAGCAGCTTCTGCGTGTAGGGATGCCGCGGGTTGGCGAAGATCTCGGCCGTGGGCCCCTCCTCCACGATCTCGCCGCCCTGCATGACGCAGACCCGGTCAGCGATGCGCCGCACGATGCCCAGGTCGTGGGTGATGAACAGAAGGCTCATCCCCTCGTCACGTTTCAGATCCGCCAGGAGGTCTAGGATCGTCGCCTGGATCGTCACGTCCAGCGCCGTGGTGGGTTCGTCGGCAATCAGCAGGTCCGGCCCGTTGGCCAGCGCCATGGCGATCATCACCCGCTGCCTCTGCCCGCCCGAGAGCTGGTGCGGATAGGCGCCCAGCCGTTCCTCGGGGTCGCGTATGCCCACCTTGGTCAAGAGCTCGATCACCCGGGCACGGGCCTTGGCGCCCCGCAGCCCCTGGTGCAGGGCGAGACTTTCGGTGATCTGCTTTTCCAGCGTGTGCAACGGGTTGAGCGAGGTCATCGGCTCCTGGAAGATGAAGCTGATGTCATTGCCGCGCACCGCACGCAGCTGCGCCTCCGGCGCGCCGACCATTTCGCGACCCATGTAGGTGACGGAGCCCGAGACCTCGGCCGCCTCGCCCAGAAGCTGCACGGTGGACAGCGCCGTCACCGACTTGCCCGAGCCGCTTTCCCCCACCAGCGCGACGGTCTCGCCGCGGCCCACGGAAAAGCTCACGCCCTTGACCGCCTCGGTGATCTTGCCGTCCTGCCGGAAGCTGACCCTGAGGTCGCGGATATCTAGGACTGGCGCACTCATCTGAAGGTCTTCCTCGGGTCGAAGGCATCGCGAACGCCTTCGAAGATGAAGACGAGAAGCGAGAGCATGATCGCGAAGGTGAAGAAGGCGGAAAAGCCCAGCCACGGCGCCTGGAGGTTCTGTTTCGCCTGCAAGGTCAGCTCGCCCAGCGACGGGGCCGAGGACGGCAGGCCGAAGCCCAGGAAGTCGAGCGTGGCGAGGGTGGAAATCGCGCCGGTGATGATGAAGGGCAGGAAGGTCAGCGTCGCCACCATGGCATTGGGCAGCACGTGACGCACCATGATGACGCCGTTCTTGACCCCCAGCGCCCGGGCCGCGCGAACGTATTCGAAGTTGCGCGCGCGCAGGAACTCCGCCCGGACGACATGGACAAGCGCGGTCCAGCCGAAGAGGACGGCCAGCCCCACCAGAAGCCAGAAGTTCATGCGCCAGATCGCCGCGACGATGATGATGACGTAAAGCATCGGCGTCGATCCCCAGATCTCGATCACCCGCTGGAAGATCAGGTCGATCCAGCCGCCGAAATAGCCCTGTACCGCCCCCGCCGCGATGCCCAGAAGCGAGGTGAAGAGCGTCACCACAAGGGCGAACGCCACCGACATGCGGAAGCCGTAGATCACCCGGGCCAGCACGTCGCGCGCGGTGTCGTCGGTGCCCAGCCAGTGCTTGGCATCGGGCGCCGAGGGGGCGGCGCCGTCGACGTTGTTGATCGTGTTGTAGCTGTAGGGAATGGGGGGCCAGAGGATCCAGCCCCTGTTCGCCTTCTGCCCGTCATAGGCCCCGGTCTTCGCGACCTCGGCCATCACCTTCTCGGGTTCGTCGAAACATGGATCGAGACCGCCCGTCTTGATCAGGCATTTCACCGCCGGATCGCGGTAATCGGCCTCGGTCTTGAACTCTCCCCCGAATTCCGTCTCGGGGTAGAAATGGAAGATCGGGGTGTAGACCTCGCCCCGGTACTTGACCAGCAGCGGGTGATCGTTGGCGATGAACTCGGCGAACAGCGACAGGCCGAACAGCACGACGAAGATCACGAAGGACCAGAAGGCCCGCCGGTTCGAGCGGAAGTTGCGCCAGCGGCGGCGGTTAAGCGCGGAAACGGCCATCCGGTCAGGTCTCCCGCGTCTCGAAGTCGATCCGGGGATCGACCCAGACATACATCAGGTCGGAAATCAGCCCCATCACCAGGCCGATCAGGCCGAAGACGAAGAGCGTGCCGAAGATCACCGGGTAATCGCGCGACACCGCGGCCTCGTAACCAAGGCGGCCGAGGCCATCGAGGGAAAAGATCGTCTCGATGATCACCGACCCGCCGAAGAACACGCTGACGAAGACCGCTGGAAAGCCCGCGATCACGATCAGCATCGCGTTGCGGAAGACGTGGCCGTAAAGCACCTTCCGCTCGGTCAGGCCCTTGGCGCGGGCGGTCATCACGTAGTGCTTCTTGATCTCCTCGAGGAAGGAGTTCTTCGTCAGCAGCGTCAGCGTGGCAAAGCTGGAGATGGTCGAGGCGATCACCGGAAGGGTGATGTGCCAGAAATAATCGAGGATCCTGTGGATCCAGTCCATCTGGTCCCAGTTGTCCGACACCAGCCCCTTGAGCGGAAAGAGCCGCCAGTAGCTGCCGCCGGCGAACAGCACCAGAAGCAGGATCGCGAACAGGAACCCGGGGATCGCATAGCCCACGATGATCGCTCCGCTCGTCCAGGTATCGAAGCGCGAGCCGTCCTTCACCGCCTTGCGGATGCCCAGCGGGATCGACACGAGATAGGCGATCAGCGTCGACCACAGCCCCAGCGACAACGACACCGGGATCTTCTCAAGCACCAGGTGCACCACGGAAACCGACTGGAAATAGCTCTTGCCGAAATTGAAGTGGAGGTAGTTCCACATCATGTCGAGAAAGCGTTCCAGCGGCGGCTTGTCGAAGCCGAACTGCTTTTCCAGTTGCTTGATGAACTCGGGCGGCAGGCCGCGGGCGCCGAGGTACTTGGAATTGTCCCCCTGCGCCTGGCTTTGCATCTGGCCGGCGTCGCCGCCGCCCGCGATGTTCTGGAACACGTCGCCCTGTCCCTGCACCTTGGCGATGATCTGTTCGATCGGGCCGCCGGGCACGAACTGGGTCAGCGTGAAGTTGATCACCATGATCCCCACCAGAGTCGGGATCATCAGCAACAGCCTGCGCAGAATGTAGGCGCCCATGCTCTCCTGCCGTCTTTGTCGTTCGCGGGCGGCACTAGAAGCGCACGCCCTCCGCCTTCAGCTTGGCGGCTTTGTCCTTGTCATACCACCACAGGTCCAGCTCTCCCAGCGCGTAGGGCGGCAGGGTCTTGGGGTGGTCGAAGATGTCGTAATAGGCCACGAGGTAATGCGCGTTGTACCATTGCGGGATCCAGAAGTGCAGCGACCGGAGCGCCCGGTCCAGCGCATGCACGGCTGTGTCGAGATCGCCTTGGCTGTCCGCCGCCTCGACATCGCCGATCAGCTTGTCGACACCGGGATTCTCCAACCCCATCTTGTTGAATTCCCCCGCATCCGCGCTTTTCGAGCCGAAGAACTGTTCCAGCCCCGAACCGGGAATCAGCGACATCGGGAATTGCGCGGTGATGACGTCGAAATCATGCGTGCGCTCGCGGTCGGTCATCTGGGCGTTGTCGACCCGGGTGTTGACCGCGTCGACACCCAGTCGGCGCAGGTTCTCGACCAGGGGGTTGATGACGCGATCAAAGCTGGGGCTGTCGTTCAGGAACTCGACCCGCAGCTTTTCGCCTTGCGCGTTCTCGCGCATCCCGTCCGGGCCGACCTTCCACCCCGCCGCATCCAGCAGCTTCGACGCGCGGCGCAGGTTGCGGCGGTCAAGCTGACGTTCACCCGAGGGCTCGGGCATTGCCGCCTCGTCGGTCAGGATATCGCCAGGGAAGTCCTTCGCCACCGGTTTCAGCAGCGCCTGTTCGGCTGGCGAAGGCTTGCCCTTCGCCGCGAGGTCCGAGTTCTGCCAGAACGAGGTGAGCCTGTCGTAGACCCCGTAGAACAGCGTCTTGTTCGACCATTCGAAGTTGAACATCAGCGCGATCGCCTCGCGCACACGGATATCCTGAAACCTCGGCTTGCGCAGGTTGAAGATGAAGCTCTGGCTGGTGGCAAGATTGCCGTTGGGCAGCTCGACCTTCTTCACATTGCCCTTCTGCACCCCCGGGAAGTTGTAGCCGGTCGCCCAGAGCTTCGACGACGCCTCCGACCGGAAGGTGTAGGTGCCGCCCTTGAAGCCCTCGAAAGCGGCGTTGTAGTCGGCGTAATACTCCAGCCGGATCTTGTCGAAGTTCCAGCGACCGACGTTCAGCGGCTGTTTCCAGCCCCAGTAGTCCGGGTTGCGCTTGTAGACGATCTCCTGCCCCGTGTTCATGTGATCGAGAACATAGGGGCCCGAGCCCACGAACGGCTTCAGGCTGCTTTCCTCCAGGCTGCGCTTGTCGCGCACGAACTCCGCCTTCTCGAAGATCGGCAGGCCGCCGACGGTGGCGGGCAGGTCGCGGGTCGGCACGCCCGTCTTGAAGGTGAACTTGACCTTCAGCTTGCCCAGGACCTCGGCACTTTCCACCTGCCGCTGCAGCACGGCGCGCAGGCTGGGAAGGCCATGATCGCGGAACTGCTCGTAGGAGAATTTCACATCCTCGGCAGTCATCGGCGTGCCGTCCGAGAAGGTCACGTCGGGCCGGAGGGTGAAGATCACCCAGGCCCGATCCTTGGGATATTCAAGCGTCTTGCAGATCAGGCAGTAGGACGCCCCGACCTCGTCATCGGTGCCGACCATCAGGGATTCGTAGAAGATCGACGACAATCCCGCGGCACGGCCCTGCACGGTATAGGGGTTCATGTTGTCGAACCCGCCGAACTGCCATTCCGAGATCTCGCCCCCCTTCGGCGCGTCCGGGTTGACGTAGTCAAGATGCTTGAACCCTTCGGGGTACTTAAGCTTGCCGAAGGTCGAGATGCCGTACGAGGTGATCACATCCCCCCGCTCCGCCTTCGCCCCCTCCTGCGACCCCGCTGCCGCGGCCGGTGCGGCGGAGGATGCAGGCGTCTCCGCCGTCTGCGCCATGGCGGGCGCTGCAAGCAGGGCGCAGGCGATCACCGCCAGAACCCGGGCAGCGGGGGCAGCGGCGCGCCCCAGATGCGGTAAGGCGGGATCGGCGGCAAGGGTGGATCGCATGAAAGGCTCCGGTCTCGGGGCTCCCGGCGCGGGGGACGGGGCGTCAGGGTTCAAGACAGGCTATTGCCCATGCCGGAAACTGCAAGGCGCAAATCCGTCACCGGCCCGGCACCGCGCATGCACCCCGCTCCGCGGGTCTCACCGGAACGGAAACGGCCCCAGGGGGGCGGCCGGTCCGAGCCCGGAGATGGGGCGCAGGTTACTTCTGGGTGGCCAGGAAGGCGATCACGTCGGCGCGGTCCGCCACCTTCGAAAGCCCGGCAAAGCCCATCTTGGTGCCCGGCGCGTATTTCTTGGGATTCTCGATGAACTGCTGGATACGATCCGGGGTCCATTCCCCGCCCAGCCCCTTCAGCGCATCGCTGTAGCTGAAATCGGAGACCGAGGCGACCTGACGCCCGACGACGCCGTTCAGATGCGGCCCCACCGCGTTGTTGCCGTCGATCTTGTGACAGGCCTTGCACTTGCTGAAGATCTTCTCGCCCTTGGCCGGATCCGCCTTGGCGAAAAGCTCGTCGAAGGTGGGGCCCGCATCCTTGGCAGCGGCGGGTTTCTCCTCGCCGGTGTCGATCGTGTAGGCCTGCTTGTCGCCGGTGGCATAGTTCACGCCATCGGTGTAGATCCCCCCCGCGGCCCAGTTGATCAGAAGGAACACCAGGAGCGCACCGCACAGCGCCCCGAAAATCTTCGTGAAGGTCATGATGCAACGTGTCCCGTTTATCGGAATTTGAGGTATGTATCCGCTTCCAAGTCGCGTTTTCAAGTTTTAGTTACCGCGACCGAGTGCCCCGGGGGGCGGGCAAGGGATAGAGACGAGAGGTGAAGATGAGCGGCAGAATTTCCTTCCAGGGCGAGCTTGGGGCCTATTCCCACCAGGCTTGCCGCGAGGCGCATCCCGATATGGAGCCCGTGCCCTGCGCCACCTTCGAAGACGCCGTGGAGCTGTGCCGCAAGGGCGATGTCGACCTTGCCATGCTGCCGGTCGAGAACACCACCTACGGGCGGGTCGCCGACATCCACCGCCTGCTGCCCGAATCCGGGCTGCACATCATCGGCGAAGCCTTCGTTCGGGTGCACATCAACCTTCTCGGCGTGCCCGGCACCCGGCTGGAAGAGGTCGAGCGCGCCCACAGCCACCTCGTGCTGCTGCCGCAATGCGCAACCTTCCTGCGCAGCCACGGGATCCAGGGCAAGGTGAGTTCCGACAACGCCCGCGCCGCGCGCGAGGTGGCCGAACGCGGCGAAAAGGCGGATGCGGCGCTGGCCTCGGAACTGGCGGCAGAGGTCTACGGCCTCGACGTGCTGGCGCGGCACATCGAGGATCACGCCCACAACACCACGCGCTTCCTCGTCATGGCGCGCGCGCCCGACCTGAAGCGCCGTGGCGACAGCGGCATGATGACCACCTTCGTGTTCCGCGTGCGCAACATTCCCGCCGCGCTCTACAAGGCGATGGGCGGCTTCGCGACCAACGGCGTCAACATGACCAAGCTCGAAAGCTACATGGTCGACGGCAACTTCACCGCGACCCAGTTCTACGCCGATATCGAGGGCCATCCCGACGACCGCAACGTCCAGCTCGCGCTGGAGGAGTTGCGGTATTTCACCAGCCAGATGAAGCTTCTGGGCACCTACCCCGCAGACCCCAAGCGCCACGAGATGGCGCGCTGAGCCACCACCGGCCAGGGGCCAAAACTCTTCCTCAAGAGTTTTGCCAAGAGTTTTAGATAAAACTCTTGGGCCGCGGGCCGCTCAGGCGGCGCCGCGGCGGTAGCGGTGCTCGATCTCGCGGGCCTGGTCGCGGATGCGGGTGCGGAACTTGTCCTGCGTCTTGGCCTTCGCGAGGCGCAGTGACTGCAGCATGATCCGTGCCGGAAGGCTCAGCGGCTGCACGTCGAGCTTGACCACCACGCGGGTCCGCCGGGGGGAGAGGTCGACCAGATCCAGCGACAGTTCCCCCGACAGGTTCTTCGATTCGCCATCGAACATCAGCCGCCCGGGGACTTCGTAGCCCTGTAGCGTCACCTCCATCCGGCGCCGCTTGCCGCGCATGGTGAACAGCGTGCGCCAGGCCATCCCGGGCCCCGGTTCAGACAGCCGGTCGGTGCGCACCACCTCGATCCCCCGGCGCAGGGCGGCCCGCTCGAACCCGTCGAAATCGGAAAGCTGGTCGAAGACGAAGCCGATCGGCGCCTCGATATCTTCCCGCGTCGAAAACTGCATGCAAGAGCCCCTCTGCCACGCCCGTCTGACCCGCCCGCCTGATCAGGCGCGCCAATCTGGGATCAATCCAGCCGGTCCGCAAGCCAGTTGGACAGAAGGAAATGGGCGATCGCGCCCTTTCGGGCCGGTTTGATGCGCGGATGCAACCCCGCCATCGCCTGCAACGCCTCCTCCCGCGGGAGCCACAGCGCATCCTCGATCTCGGCGGGATCTATGGTGATCTCGCGGCTCAGCGCCTCACCCCGGCAACCGATCATCAGCGAGGCGGGGAAGGGCCAGGGCTGGCTGGCAAGGTATCCCACGCGGCCAACCTCGACGCCGGCCTCCTCGTAGACCTCGCGGCGCACCGCGGCCTCCAGCGTCTCGCCCGGTTCGACAAAGCCGGCGAGCAGGGAATACATCCCCTCGGGCCAGCCGGGCGAACGACCAAGCAGGACCGAATTTCCATGCGTGATCAGCATGATGACGACCGGGTCGGTGCGCGGAAAATGGGGCGCGCCACAGGCCGGGCACTGGCGCTGCCAGCCGGCCGACGACACGTCGCTTTTCGCACCGCAGCGGGCGCAGAACCCGTGGCTCGCATGCCAGGCGAAGAGCGCACGCGCCATCGCGGCCAGCTCGGCATCGCGCGGGGTCAGCCGGGTCATCGCGGCGCGCAGCTCGGTGAAGGCATGATCGTCGGGCAGCGCCGGGTGTCGCTGTTCGCTCTGGTCGAGGAAGCCGCCGAGCGCGGTTTCGTCCAGCCCCTCGGGCAGCCAGGCCGACAAGTCGAGCGCGAAGACCGGGCCGTTCTCGTCGAGGCCGAGGAAGATCCGCAGCGCATCCTCTGCCGCGGAGGCTAGCGCCGGGTGATCCGGCGCCAGCCGCGTCAGCGCATCGCCCGCCAGAAGCGGCTTCATCCGCCAGAACGGCAGCACCCGGGCCGCCGGATCCGCGGCGAGCCGGGCCTCTTCACCGGCATCGCCGCGCAGATGCGCCGCCCGGTCCAACCCCGATCCGCCGAACGTCACCTCTTCCGCGATCCGCATTCCCTGCCCTCCGTTTGCGCCTTTCCTGCCATGCCCGCGGGGAAGGTGCAAATGGCGCACGACGCCACCAGCGCCATGGCCGCAACCGGCAAGGCTATGGCGTGACGCATACAACCTAGAGATGTCGAAATGTGATTGGAATCCCGGTACGGGTTTTGGCAGGCTCAGAACTTCACGCTAAGGTCGCGCCGACGTCATGGCACCTCGCCTGCCCGAGTGCGACATGAGAACAGGGACCGACCATGACACCGAAATACACCAGTCGCATGTCTCGCCGGGGCTTCCTCGCGGGCACGGCCGCAGGAGCAGGCTTGATCGCACTACACCCCTATTCCGCCCGCGCGGCGACCAATCAGGCGCACCTTCGGATCATGGAGACGACGGATATCCACGTCCACGTCTATCCCTACGATTATTATGCTGACAAACCCTCGGACACCGTGGGACTTGCCCGCACCGCCACGCTGATCGACGGCGTGCGCGCAGAGGCGACGAACACCATGCTGGTCGACAACGGCGACTTCCTGCAGGGTAACCCGCTGGGCGATTACATGGCCTACGAGAAGGGCATGAAGGAGGGCGACGTCCACCCGGTGATCGCCGCCATGAACGCGCTGGGGGTCGAGGTTTCGACCCTTGGCAACCACGAGTTCAACTATGGCCTGAGTTTCCTTGAGAAATCGCTGGCGGGGGCGAAATTCCCGGTCGTCTCGGCCAACGTCGTGAAGACCGAGGGGGCGGACCCCACCAAGGACAAGACCCTGATCCCGCCCTACGTGATTCTGAAGAAGGAGATCACCGACGGCTCGGGCGAGAAGCACACGATCAACATCGGCTTCATCGGGGCGGTGCCGCCGCAGATCATGCTGTGGGACCGCCACAACCTCGAAGGCAAGGTGAAGACGCGCGACATCGTCTCGACCATGGCCGCCTACATCCCCGAGATGAAGGAGAAGGGCGCCGACATCATCATCGCGCTGTCGCATTCGGGCATCGACAGCGCCGACCACGTGGAAGGGGCCGAGAACGCCTCGGTCCCGCTGGGCCGGGTCGAGGGGATCGACGCGATCATGACCGGGCACCAGCACCTCGTCTTCCCCTCGCCGACCTTCGCCAACATGAAGGAGGTCGATATCAAGGCCGGCACCCTTGGCGGCAAGCCCGCTGTGATGGGCGGGTTCTGGGGCTCTCACATGGGCCTCATCGACCTGATGCTGGAACGTGACGGCAACCAGTGGAAGGTTCTGTCGGCCGAGACCGAGGCGCGGCCGATCTACCTGCGCGGCGAAGATCGCAAGGTGACGCCGACGGTGGCGTCGGAGCAATACATCCTCGACGCGGTGAAGCCCGAGCACGAGGCGACGCTGGCCTAGATCCGCCGGCCCGTGGGCAAGACATCGGCACCGCTGCAAAGCTATTTCGCGCTGGTGGCCGACGATCCGTCCGTCCAGATCGTGTCGATCGCGCAGGTCTGGTACATGAAGCAGATGCTGAAGGGCGGGAAGTATGCCGACCTGCCCTTGCTGTCGGCGGCGGCTCCGTTCAAGGCGGGCGGACGCGGGGGGCCCGGCTATTACACCGACGTGCCGGCGGGGAACGTGGCGATCAAGAACGTGTCCGACCTCTATCTTTACCCCAACACGGTGCGCGCGGTGAAGGCGACCGGCGCCGAGGTGAAGGACTGGCTGGAACGCTCGGCCGGCATGTTCAACCAGATCACGCCGGGCAAGGCCGACCAGGTGCTGCTGAACCCCAAGTTCCCAAGCTACAATTTCGACGTGATCGACGGGGTGACCTACCAGATCGACCTGTCGCAGCCCTCGAAGTTCGACAACGACGGCAAGGTGGTGAACCCGGACGCCAACCGCATCGTCGACCTGCAATACCAGGGCAAGCCGATCGACCCGGCGCAGGAATTCGTGATCGCCACGAACAACTACCGCGCCTCGGGCGGCGGCAACTTCCCCGGCACCGGCGAGAAGGCGGTGATCTTCGAGGCACCCGACACCAACCGCGACGTGATCGTGCGCTATATCCACGAGGAAGGCACGATCAACCCGACCGCCGACGACAACTGGCGCTTCAAGCCGCTGCCGGGGACCTCGGTCCTGTTCGACACCGGTCCGAAGGCGAAGCAGTACATCAAGGACGTGCGCGACGTGGACATCGTGCCGGACGGTGACGGGCCGGACGGCTTCGCCCGTTTCAAGATCAAGCTGTGAGGACGACGCCGCGCCGGGCCCGGCCGGGGTGCGGCGCGGCGCGGCGATGCAGGCTGCGTATTTGGGGAACAATGAAAGGGAAAGGGGGGCGCCGTCCCCCTTGCATGCCGGAAGGGCGGGGAGGACGGGTTGCGAATCCGTTCCGTCCCCCCTATATCACCCCTCGAGAGGTTGGCGCGGGCGAGCGCCTCGCCAACCCGGTCAGGTCCGGAAGGAAGCAGCCGTAACGAGCCCCGCTTGGGTCGTTGTCCAGCCTCTCACCTTATCCCCCGCAATGTTCTGTCATAGCCCGCCCTGTCGGGTCGCTTGGGCGCATTGCGCCGGGGGAACACGGTTTCGGCCATAGCCAGTCTCGCCGCATGTCGTACATCGCCACGCCCGGAAACCTCCCCGGTCCGACGCCTTATCGCGCGACCACCGGCATCTGCCCAGTGATCGGCGCCAGGTCCAAAATCGCATGCACAGGAAGCAGACCACCAGCACGAGCCCGACCACCCCCAGGGCCGCAAATTGAAAGGCGCCCGCGTCGGAAGACGCAGGCGCCGGATGCTTGGTGACGGAAATCCAGTGCGGCGCGATCTCCTTGCTCACGGACACTCCTCATCGGGGTCGGGGCAAGTCTGTTCTCGCACCCCGCCGGTGGATCAGACCACGCGTTCGACCATCATGCGCTTGATCTCTGCGATCGACTTGGCCGGGTTCAGGCCCTTCGGGCAGGTCTTGGTGCAGTTCATGATCGTGTGGCAGCGATACAGCTTGAACGGATCCTCCAGATCATCCAGACGCTCGCCCGTCGCCTCGTCGCGGCTGTCGACGATCCAGCGGTAGGCGTGCAGCAGCGCGGCCGGGCCGAGGTAGCGGTCGGAGTTCCACCAGTAGCTCGGGCAGGCGGTGGAGCACGAGGCGCACATCACGCATTCGTAGAGGCCGTCAAGCTTCTTGCGGTCCTCGATCGACTGGCGCCATTCCTTCTGCGGCTCGTTCGTCTTGGTCTCGAGCCAGGGCATGATCGACGCGTGCTGGGCGTAGAAATGCGTCAGATCCGGGATCAGATCCTTGACCACCGGCATGTGCGGCAGCGGGTAGATCTTCACCTCGCCCTGGATCTCGTCTAGGCCGTAGATGCAGGCCAGGTGGTTGCCGCCGTCGATGTTCATCGCGCAGGAACCACAGATCCCCTCGCGGCACGACCGGCGGAAGGTCAGCGTCGGGTCGATCTCGTTCTTGATCTTGATCAGCGCGTCGAGGACCATCGGGCCGCACTTGTCCATGTCGACGAAATAGGTGTCGACGCGGGGGTTTTCGCCATCATCGGGCGACCAGCGGTAGATCACGAACTTGCGGACGTTGGTCGCGCCTTCGGGCTTCGGCCAGGTCTTGCCGGTGCGGATGCGCGAATTCTTGGGAAGTGTCAGCTGGACCATGGATCATCCCTTCCAATCGGGGCGGTCGTACAGGGGCGTGGATGGCGCATGGCCGGTCTTCTGCACGACACAGGTTTCGTAGACGGCGCTCGGGTCGCGGCCCTGGACGAAGTCGGACGAGATGTTCACCTCGCCCTGCCAGGCCATGCCGTGCGATCCGCGCCCGAGGGCGATGTAGCCGCGCGGGTGGGCGGCGAGGCGGGCGCGCTCGGTGCACATCCGCTGCGCCTCGGCGGGCGAGACGGGGCCACAGGCCGACAGGCCCGAGGTCAGCCCCGCCAGCGCCAGTGCCGCGTATCCACCCGCGCGGGTCACGTCAGTAGACCCGCTTCTTCGGCGCGATCCGCTTGAGCTCGATCCCGCCGTCGGTTTCCGACGTCAGCGGATCGGTATGCACGGGGCGATAGGTCAGATCGACCTTGCTGCCGTGGACCCGCATGATCGAGTGCTTGCGCCATTCGTCGTCGTGACGGTCGGGGTAATCCTCGTGGGCATGCGCTCCGCGGCTTTCCTTGCGCGCCTCGGCGCCGACGATGGTCGCCAGGGCGTTCGGCATCAGGTTCGTCAGCTCGAGCGTTTCCATCAGGTCCGAGTTCCAGACCAGCGAGCGGTCGGAGACCGAGATGTCGTCCATCTTGCCGGCGATCGCCTCGACCTTCTTGACGCCTTCGGCCAGCGTCTTGTCGGTGCGGAACACCGCGGCGTCGGCCTGCATCGTCTTCTGCAGGTCAAGCCGCAGTTCGGCGGTCGAGATGTTGCCCTTGGCGTAGCGCAGCCCGTCGAAGCGCCCCAGCGCCTTGTCGATGCTGGCCTGGTTCGGCTTGGCGATGCCGGCCTCGCGGTCGACGACCTGACCCGCCTTGATAGCGGCGGCGCGGCCGAACACCACAAGGTCGATCAGCGAGTTGGAGCCAAGGCGGTTCGCGCCGTGGACCGAGGCACAGCCCGCCTCGCCCACCGCCATCAGGCCCGGCGTCACCGCGTCGGGGTTCTCGGCGGTCGGGTTCAGCACTTCGCCCCAGTAGTTCGTGGGGATGCCGCCCATGTTGTAGTGCACGGTCGGCAGCACCGGGATCGGCTCCTTCGTCACGTCGACGCCGGCAAAGATCTTGGCCGATTCCGAGATGCCGGGCAGACGCTCGGCCAGGGTTTCCGCCGGGATGTGCGACAGGTTCAGGTGGATGTGGTCGCCTTCCGACCCCACGCCCCGGCCTTCGCGGATCTCCATCGTCATGCAGCGCGAAACGACGTCGCGCGAGGCGAGGTCCTTGTAGGTCGGCGCGTAGCGTTCCATGAACCGCTCGCCTTCCGAGTTGGTGAGGTACCCGCCCTCGCCGCGCGCGCCTTCTGTGATCAGGCAGCCCGAACCGTAGATGCCGGTCGGGTGGAACTGCACGAATTCCATATCCTGCAGCGCCAGCCCCGCGCGCGCCACCATGCCGCCGCCGTCGCCGGTGCAAGTGTGGGCCGAGGTGGCCGAGAAATAAGCCCGGCCGTAGCCGCCGGTCGCCAGAACCGTCATCTTCGCGTTGAAGATGTGGATCGTCCCGTCGTCGAGCTTCCACGCCACGACGCCCTGGCACACGCCGTCTTCCGACATGATCAGGTCGATCGCGAAGTATTCGATGTAGAACTCGGCCTTCTGCTTCAGCGACTGGCCGTAGAGCGTGTGCAGAATGGCGTGGCCGGTGCGGTCGGCCGCGGCGCAGGTGCGCTGCACGGGCGGGCCTTCGCCGAACTCGGTGGTGTGGCCGCCGAACGGACGCTGGTAGATCTTGCCCTGCTCGGTGCGCGAGAAGGGCACGCCGTAGTGCTCCAGCTCATAGACCGCCTGCGGGGCGTGACGCACGAGGTATTCCATCGCATCGTTGTCGCCCAGCCAGTCCGACCCCTTCACGGTGTCGTACATGTGCCACTGCCAGTTGTCGGGGCCCATGTTGCTGAGCGAGGCGGCGATGCCGCCCTGGGCGGCCACGGTGTGCGACCGGGTCGGGAAGACCTTGGTCACGCAGGCCGTGCGCAGCCCCTGCTCGGCCATGCCCAGCGTCGCGCGCAGACCGGCGCCGCCGGCGCCCACCACCACGACGTCATAGTCGTGAACTTCGTATTCGTAAGATGCCATTGTTCTTCAGGCCCCTTCACATCGCCAGTTTCGCCAGGGCCCAGAGGCCGGTCGCGGTGACCACGTAGGCCACGGAATAGGCCAGCATGATCAGCCCGCGCCGCCAGGAACCCTGGGTGTAATCCTCGATCATCAGCTGCGCGCCCTTGGCGAAGTGCTGCATCGAGACGAACAGC
The DNA here is from genome assembly GCF_002871005.1 of Acidimangrovimonas sediminis. Lineage (GTDB taxonomy): Bacteria > Pseudomonadota > Alphaproteobacteria > Rhodobacterales > Rhodobacteraceae > Acidimangrovimonas > Acidimangrovimonas sediminis. The sequence continues at coordinate 165,415 of NZ_PHSN01000018.1, read as the reverse complement.
ACGAGGCCGGTCAGGATCGCCACGAACGGGTTGCCGAAGGTGGCCTTGACCGTCGCGTGATCATGCCCTAGCGCATGGCCGAAGATGTAGAGGAACGTCGGGATCAGGAAGGCGAGCGCGACGGCGCTGACCGACATGTACCAGTGGTGTTCGGTCCCGGTGCCCGAGGCGCCCTTGCGCTCGGCGCGCTTACGGTCGGTGAGGTAACGCATCCGGCCCTCCCTCAGAATTGGATGATGATGAGCGTCAGCACGGTCAGCACGACCGAGCCGATGATGATGACCCAGCCAAGCTTTTCGGCGGTCTCGATGTCCAGCCCGTGGCCGGCATCGTAATAGAGGTGCCGCAGCCCCGCGAGGTAGTGGTACCAGATGCCCAGCAGCGAGAGGGTGAAGATCAGGTCGCCAAGCCACGAGGTCAGCCACCAGTTCGCCACGGCGAAGTAATCCGGCCCCACGGCCGCGGCCAAAAGCCACCAGACGCCAAGGATGAACGACCCGATCAGCGCGTTGCCGGTGATCCGCGTCAGGATCGACGACACCGAGGTCATCTGGAACCGGTAGTACTGACCAAGCATGAAGGGTGAAATCGGCCGTTCGATCGGCTTTGGGTCTGCCATGTGGGGTCTCTCCTGATGTGCAGCCCCGCGCCGCGCTCATGGCGCGGGCAGGCCATCCTCGGGGCTGAGCAATAGCGATTTTTTCGGGCGAGTCACGTCTTGTCGCGCCTTTTTGACGCAGATTCAGGCTGCAAGCGCAGAAAAATCCGTTTTGTGATCACACTTTCGGAGTTAGTGATCACACTTGCAGGGGCACACGGGCAACCCCGGATTCGTCGCCCCCCGGCGCGCGCCAGCCCCGTCGGATCATGCCCTTGATCAGGCTGGCGGGGTTCACGGAAAGCTCGAGCATCCTGATCTCGCGCACGATACCCTGCGGTATTGCCCGCCGGCCAAGATAGAGCGCGAACCCGCCCTCCGTCGCGTCGAAGACCGCGATGCGCTGGACCAGCCCACCCTGACTCCGACGTGACCGTTGCTAGCGCGGCATCAGCGCCCAGTAGTCGAGGTCGAGCAGCACCTCGGGGGCATATTTGCCGTCGGCCGCGCGCAGAACAAAGGGCTGGCCGCCATCGCGCACTGCCACCAGCCGCAGCCGGATCGCCCCGACCGAGGGGACAGCGGTCTCGGCCTTGTCCAGCACCTCGGACCAGGCGCGCACCGTATCCCCCGCGAAGCAGGGGTTGGCATGGGCACCGCCGTTCAGCCCCACGATCATCTGCGCATTGGCCAGCCCGTTGAAGCTGAGCGCCCGAGCCATGGAGATGACGTGGCCACCGTAGATCAGCCGCTTGCCGTCCTCGCGGTTGGTGGCGTCGAAATGCACCTTGGCGGTGTTCTGCCAAAGGCGGGTGGCCAGCATGTGCTCGGCCTCCTCGATCGTGACGCCGTCGACATGGTCGATCGCCTCGCCGATCTCGTAGTCACCCCACAAGTGCGGCTCGCCCGCCGCGACGACGTCGTAATGGTCGAAATGCAACCCCTCGGGGATCACCAGGTCGCGAGGTGTCACCGCGGCGGCCAGTTTCGGCACGATCGGATCGGGCCCCTCGGGTGAGGGCGCGCGACGCCGTACCATCACCCAGCGGACATATTCCAGCACCGGGCGGCCGTTCTGGTTGGTGCCCGTGGTGCGCACCCAGATCACACCCGACTTGCCGTTCGAATTCTGCTTGAGGCCGATCACTTCCGATTCGGCGCTCAGCGTATCCCCGGGCCAGACCGGCGCCAGCCAGCGCCCCTGGGCATAGCCAAGGTTCGCCACCGCGTTGACGCTGATGTCGGGCACCGACTTGCCGAAAACGAGGTGGAACGCCGCCAGATCGTCGACCGGCGACGCGCGCAGCCCCGAGGCCCGGGCGAATTCATCCGAGGAATAGAGTGCGCCCCGGGCGGGATAGAGCGCATGGTAAAGCGCCCTCTCCCCGCCCGAAACGGTTCGGGGCACCGCGTGGCGAATGACCTCGCCCAGGCTGTAATCCTCGAAGAAACGGCCCGGGCTGGTCTTCATCACATCTCTCCCAGCTTGATGTCAGGGGTGTACTCGCCAGGGGCCTCCTTCACCACGGCCTGGCCGCAGCGCATGACGCCATGCGCCTCGTCCCAGGCGTAGGTCGGGGCGCCGTGAAGCTCCCACCCGTTGTTCAGTGCAGCCGTCACCTTGTGGCAGAAGGCCGAGGTGTCGTCTTCGGAAAGGAACCGGTACAGCCTCATCCGTAGATCGTGCCCACATTGGGGGTCAGGCCGAACATCACGTGGATCGCGACGATGATCGCGTACATGACGATGGCGATGATCACGAGAAAGATGTCACGCTTCATCGCACCGGCGGTCGGCCGCGCCCAGGGACCGGCGGCATTGATCACGGCCATCTCGACGATCGCCCAAAGGCCCATGCCGCCGAACAGCACCAGCGAGGCCGGGTCGTTGTGCACGAAGAGGTGGGCGACGGACCACAGGATCACGCCCCAGAGCATCGGGTGCCGGATCTTCGTCCACAGCACGCCCTTGGACATGCCCGCGCCAAAGACGATCACGGCGATCAGCATCAGAAGGTTGTTGATATGGCCGTTGCCCGGGATCGTGACGAGGTTCTGTTCGGCCGGAACGGCCCGGAACCCGATCACCATCAGGACCAGGGCCACGACCAGCACGACGGCGGCAATGCCGCGCCCTGCAGGGCCCATTCCCGCGCGCGCACCCGGCGCCAGGCGCTTGAAAAGATGTGCGGCCCACCACAGGACCACCCCAAGTACCAGCATTGCCATCGCGCGTCTCCTATTCCTGCTAGCCTGCCATCGCGGAAATCGCCTCGATCCGGCCGAGGGTCTGCCGCGCGGTCACGATATGCAGGTTTTCAACGATCTTTCCATCCACCACGGCCACGCCCTGCCCTTTCGCCTGCGCCGCGTCGAAGGCGGCGATCTGGCGGCGGGCCAGCTCGGCCTCCGCCTCGGAGGGGGCAAAGGCGCGGTTCGCGATCTCCAGTTGCGCGGGGTGGATCAGGGTCTTGCCGTCGAACCCCATGTCGCGCCCCTGCGCGCATTCCGCCGCCAGGCCCTCGTCATCCTTGAAGGCGTTGTAGACCCCGTCGACGCAGACGATCCCCTCGGCCCGGGCGGCCATCAGGCTCGTCTGAAGGGCATGCATCAGCGGCAGGCGGTCGGGGCGGAAGCGCATGCCCAGATCCTTGGCAAGGTCGTTGGTGCCCATCACGAACCCCTCCATCCGCGGATGCCCCGCGATGGCCGCGGCATTGAGAATGCCTCGCGGGCTTTCGATCATCGCCCAGAGCGCGACACCCGGGATCTCGCGCGCGACGGCCTCGACATCCGCGGCAGAGCCCACCTTGGGAATCAGCACGGCGTCGATCTTCGCCTCGCGGAAGGCCGCCACGTCATCGCGCCCCCAGGGCGTGTCGAACCCGTTGATCCGCACGATCCGCGCCCGGCGGCCGTAATCCGCCTCGTCCAGGGTCCGCGCCAAAAGCGCCCGGGCGTTGGCCTTTTCCTCGACCGCGACGGCATCCTCGAGGTCAAAGATGATCGCGTCGGCCGCGAGCCCCGTGGCCTTTTCCAGCGCCCGCTCCTTCGAGCCGGGAATGTAGAGCACCGAGCGCCAGGGACGGGACCGCGGATCCATGATTCTTCCTCCTCGCAACAATCTTTCGCCAGAGACCACATTCGCGGCATATTCGGCAAGACGAAATTCGCCGCAACGCAGCGTGAGGTGGGGATCAGGCGAGGTATGACCCTCGGAGGCACGGGGGCGGGGGTCCTCGGCGCTCAGAAATCGACGGCGAGGCCCTTCTTCTCGTAATCGCCGTAGCGCACCGGCTCCGGCCCCTCGCGGCCGCCCAGTTCTGGCGGCAGCTTGGCGGCAGCGTCGGCGGCCTTTCGGCGGGCCTCGGCCTCGGCGAGGGCACGCTTGGCAGCTTCCGGGATGTCGGGATCGTTCGTGTCGGCCATGGTCGCATTCCTTGTCTCGGCTCGGTCCATGATATACCTCGCCGGGCGGCCGAGACAAACGGCACAAACGGTGCGGGAAACAAGACGGCGATGCAGACGGACGAGGCGAGGGCGGCGGCGCTGGCAATCCTGGGCGCGGTACTGGAAGAGCGGCGGCTGATGACAGAGGTCATCGCCGATCCCGGCGGCCCCCTGGCGCAGCTCGACCCGGCGGAGCGGGCGCGGGCGCAGCGGCTTGCGCTGGTCACCCTGCGCGAGATGCAGCGTGCCGACCGGATGCTTGGCCCGCATCTGCGGCGGATGCCGCCGCCGCGCGCGATGGCCGCGCTGCGCCTGGCCGTGGTCGAGACCCATGCCGAGGGCGCGCCGCCGCACGCCGCAGTGAACGCGGCGGTGGGCGCGCTGCGCGCGGACCGCGAGATGGCGCGCTATGCCGGGCTGGCGAACGCCGTGCTGCGCAAGGCCTGCGCGGCTGACGGCTGGGAGAAACTGCCGCCGCAATCCCTGCCCGGGTGGCTGCGCAAGCCGCTGATCCAGGCCTGGGGCAAGCTGGCCGTCATGGCGATCGAGGCGGTGCAGGCCGGCGCCCCGCCGCTCGACCTCACGCCCAAGGATCCCGCCGCGGCGCCGGCACTGGCCGAGGCGCTGGGGGCGCAGGTTCTGCCGACCGGCAGCCTGCGGCTGGCCCAGCCCGGACAGATCAGCGCGCTTCCCGGCTATGCCGAGGGGGAGTGGTGGGTGCAGGATGCCGCCGCCGCCCTTCCCGCCCGTCTTCTGGCGCCACAGCCTGGCGAGCGGATCGCGGATCTCTGCGCCGCGCCGGGCGGCAAGACGATGCAGCTGGCCGCGACGGGGGCCGAGGTCACGGCGGTGGACGTCTCGGGGCCCCGGATGATGCGGCTGGGCGAGAACCTCGCCCGGTGCGGTCTGACGGCGGGCCTTCACGTCGCCGACGCGCTGACGTGGGATCCGGGTGAACCGCTCGACGCCGTGCTTCTGGATGCGCCCTGCTCGGCCACGGGGACGATCCGGCGTCATCCCGACCTGCCCTTCGTCAAGGATGGCACGGAACTCGCCTCGCTGGTGGCGCTGCAGGCGGCCCTGATCGACCGCGCGCTTGAGATCCTGCGCCCGGGCGGCCGGCTGGTCTATTGCACCTGCTCGCTCCTTCCCGAAGAGGGCGAGGCGCAGGTGATGCAGGCGCTGGCGCGCCATCCCGGGGTATCGGTGCAGCCCGCCACGGCCGAGGGCGTCGTGCCGGAATGGCAGGCCGGCGGCGGCGGTCTGCGGATCCGGCCAGACCACTGGGCAGATCGCGGCGGTATCGACGGGTTCTTCATGGCGGTGCTGACCAGGGCGTGAGGCGCACGGCGCCCAAGGGAAGCGGCGGCACGACAGAAGACCGTTGCCCCCTTGCAACCCTGCCCCTTTTCGCCGGTGACAGCCCCCGCGCCCGGGGCTAGACTCCGGCCCGAGGCAGGAACCGCAAAGACCCGAGCAGATGGCGGAACGACGCAAGTCAGGGGCCGACCCGGAGGACGGGCTTGCCCGCGGCACCCGGTTCATGAACCGGCTTCATGCGCGCACCGCAACCCGGGCGCGCCCCGCCACCGGTTTCCTTTCGCAACCCGAGCCGCGCTCGATCGGGTCCTATGCCCGGGGGCGGCAGCTCATCGCCGGCAACTTCCTGTTTGCTGGCTACCTGGTCGAGGGGCGCGGGCGCACCTTGTGGGACCTGGCGGCTCCCGACCCCGCCTTCGCCGAAGAACTGCACGGCTTCGGCTGGCTTGACGATCTGGCCGCCGTGGGCGACAGCGCCGCGCGCGAGAGGGCGCAGGAATGGACCTATGGGTGGATCCTGCGCTATGGCCGCGGCTCGGGGCCGGGCTGGACGCCGGACCTGACCGGGAGGCGGCTGATCCGCTGGATCAATCACGCGCTGTTCCTGCTCTCGGCCCAGCAGAAGCCGGTGACAGACACCTATTACCGCTCGCTTGCGCAGCAGACCAACTTCCTTGCCCGGCGATGGAAGGCCACCCGGCCCGGCCTGCCGCGGTTCGAGGCATTGACCGGGCTGATCTACGCCGGGCTGTCACTGACCGGAATGGAGGCCCATGTCGAACCCGCCACCGCGGCCCTGGCGCGTGAATGCAGCGCCCGGATCGACGCCGAGGGCGGGCTTCCGACCCGCAACCCCGAGGAACTGCTCGAGGTCTTCACGCTGCTGACCTGGGCCGCGCTGGCGCTGAGCGAGGCGGGCAGGATGCCGCCCCAGCCGCAGCTTGCGGCGATCGAGCGGATCGCGCCGACACTGCGTGCGCTGCGTCATGCCGACGGCGGGCTGGCGCGGTTCCACGGCGGCGGGCGCGGGGCCGAGGGGCGGCTTGATACCGCGCTTGCGAATTCCGGGGTCAAGCCGGGGGCGCCGGGCGGCCTTGCCATGGGGTTCGCGCGGCTCTCCGCCGGCCGGACCAGCGTGATCGTCGATGCGGCGACCCCACCCACCGGGCCGGACAGCCTGAACGCCCATGCATCTACACTGGCGTTCGAGATGACATCGGGGCGGCGGCCGGTGATCGTCAACTGCGGCTCCGGCGCGCCGTTCGGTCCGGAGTGGCGCCGCGCCGGACGCGCGACCGCCTCGCATTCCACGCTGGCGATCGAGGGCTATTCCTCGTCGCGGTTGGGCAAGCCGGTACGGGGGCGGCGCGGCGAACTTCTGGACGTGGCCGAAGTGGTGCACGCGCGGCTGGAATCCGGGGGCGTCACCGACGAGTGGGGCGCGGGGCTTCTGGCCGGGCACACCGGCTATGCCCGGACCCACGGGCTGACCCACATGCGTGGCCTGTCGCTGTCGCCCGACGGCCGGCGCCTGATGGGCGAGGACACGCTGGGCGCGCTGACGGAGGTGGAGCGGCGGCGGTTCGAGGAGGTGATGACGCTGGGTCGCGAGCAGGGCGTGCCCTTCGCCCTGCATTTCCACCTTCACCCCGATGTCGATGCCGCGATCGACCTTGGCGGGGCGGCGGTGTCGCTTGCCCTCAAGAGCGGCGAGATCTGGGTGTTCCGCCACGACGGCCACGCCGAGATGCGGATCGAACCCTCGGTCTACCTCGAGAAGGGGCGCCTGAAGCCCCGCGCCTCGCGTCAGATCGTCCTTTCCGCCCGAGTCGTCGATTATGCGAGCCAGATAAGCTGGACGCTGGCGAAGGCACAGGATACCCCTCTCGCCATCCGTGACCTCGAGACCGACACCGGGGACCGCGACGGCGACAGCTGAACGCCCGGCCCGGTTCCAACGAAAGGCAGACAGATGACCGACCTCGTGCCGCTGAGCCGTGCGCTGATTTCCGTATCCGACAAGACCGGGCTGGTCGAGTTCGCCCAGGCGCTCGCGGCGCGGGGGGTCGAGATCCTGTCGACCGGCGGCACGGCGCTGGCGCTGCGCAAGGCCGGGCTGCATGTCACCGACGTGGCGGACGTGACGGGGTTCCCCGAGATGATGGACGGTCGGGTGAAGACGCTGCACCCCAAGGTGCACGGCGGCCTGCTGGCACTGCGCGACGTCGCGGAACACCGCGCCGCGATGGAGGCCCACGGGATCCAGCCGATCGACCTGCTGGTGGTCAACCTCTACCCGTTCGAGGAAACCGTCGCGAAAGGCGCGGCCTATGACGAGTGCATTGAAAACATCGACATCGGCGGCCCGGCGATGATCCGCGCGGCGGCCAAGAACCACGCGTTCGTCAACGTCGTGGTGGATGTCGAGGATTACACGGCGCTGCTGGCCGAGCTCGACGCCAACGACGACCGCACCACCATGGCCTTCCGCCAGCGGCTGGCGCAGATCGCCTATGCCCGGACCGCGGCCTACGATGCCGCGGTCTCCACCTGGATGGCCGGCGCGATCGGCGAGGCGACGCCGCGCCGCCGGGCCTTTGCCGGCACGCTGGCGCAGACCATGCGCTACGGCGAGAACCCGCATCAGAAGGCGGCCTTCTACCACGACGGCTCGGCCCGGCCGGGGGTGGCGACCACCACCCAGCACCAGGGCAAGGAACTGAGCTACAACAACATCAACGACACCGACGCGGCGTTCGAGCTGGTCGCCGAGTTCGACCCCGAGGCCGGCCCCGCCTGCGCGATCATCAAGCACGCCAACCCCTGCGGCGTGGCCAAGGGCGCGACGCTGGCCGAAGCCTATTCCAAGGCCTTCGACTGCGACCGCACCTCGGCCTTCGGCGGGATCGTCGCGCTGAACCAGCCGCTGGATGCCGAGACCGCACAGGAAATCGTGAAGATCTTCACCGAGGTGGTGATCGCGCCCGCGGCTTCGGACGAGGCCAAGGCGATCTTTGCCGCCAAGAAGAACCTGCGCCTGCTGACCACCGGCGCCCTGCCCGACCCGCGCGCCGCGCGCGTGGCGTGGAAACAGGTGGCCGGCGGGTTCCTCGTGCAGGATCACGACATCGGTCATGTCGGGCCCGCCGACCTCAAGGTCGCGACCAAGCGCGCGCCGACCGAGTCGGAGCTGGCCGACCTGCTGTTTGCCTGGACCGTGGCCAAGCACGTGAAATCGAACGCCATCGTCTATGCGCGCGACGGCGCCACCGTGGGCGTGGGCGCGGGCCAGATGAGCCGCGTCGACAGTGCCCTGATCGCCGCCAAGAAGGCCGAGCGGATGGCCGAGGCGATTGGCCTGCCCGAAAGCCCCGCCAAGGGTTCGGCCGTCGCGTCCGACGCCTTCTTCCCCTTCGCCGACGGCCTTCTGGAGGCGATCGCGGCAGGGGCGACCTGTGTGATCCAGCCCGGCGGATCGATGCGTGACGACGAAGTGATCGCCGCTGCCGACAAGGCCGGGATCGCCATGGTGCTGACCGGTCAGCGCCACTTCCGGCACTGACCCAGCGACCGAGGCCCCAGATGCGCCTGACCTACATTACCGCGCTGACCATCATCGCGGTCGACCAGATCTCCAAGCTGGTCGTGGTCCACATGATGGGCCTTGCCACGCGCGGGTCGATCGACGTCGTCCCGCCCTACCTGAATTTCCGCATGGCCTGGAACGAGGGGGTCAACTTCGGCCTTTTCGCCAATTCCGCAGAGGTGATGCGGTGGCTTCTGGTCGTGGTGGCGCTGGCGATCTCGCTCTGGGTCTGGGCGTGGATCCGCCGGACCGGCCATTCCGCCCTTGCGCGGATCTCGGCCGGCCTGCTGATCGGCGGCGCCGTCGGCAACGTGATCGACCGGCTGGCCTATGGCGCGGTCGCGGATTTCCTGAACATGTCGTGCTGCGGCTACGACAACCCTTTCTCCTTCAACCTGGCTGACGTGGCGATCTTCGCCGGCGCGCTCGGTCTCGTGGCCTTCGGCGGCCAGAAGACCCCGTGACGTCCCCGGATGTTTGGGCTAAGGAAGGCTAAACGGCAGTTGGAGGTAGGGATGCAGGCAAGGCTCGGCGCTCTGGCGATCGCCCTGATCGGGGCGATGGCGCTGACAGGCTGCGCGTCGAAGGACCCGCATCTCATGAATCTGCATTCGGACATGCCGGGACCTGACGAGTTCTCGATCCTACCCTCGAAGCCGCTGGAAATGCCCAAGAGCACGACCGAGCTTCCGCCGCCGACCCCCGGCGGCACGAACCGGACCGACCAGACGCCGGTGGCCGACGCGGTGACGGCGCTGGGTGGCAAGGCCTCGGCGCTCAAGGTCGGCGCGATCCCGGCCTCGGACCAGGCGCTGATGAACGACGTCTCGCGCTTCGGCATGCAGCCCGGCATCCGCAAGGAGCTGGCCGCCGAGGATCTGCGCTTCCGCCAGCATTCCCCGCCGAAGCCGTTCTACAAGCTGTTCGGGATCTCCAGCTACCTGCGCGCCTACAAGGGCATGTCGCTGGACCAGTACAAGGCGCTGGAATACTGGCGCGCGCGCGGCGTCCGGACCGAGAGCGCACCGCCCGAAAACACCAAGTGAGCCACGGCTGATCCGGCTCCTCCGCGGGGCCGGACCTCGTGCCTTTGCCATGGCCGAATCTCCCAGCCCATGCTAGTTCTAGTGGGATGAACGCCGCCAACCCCAAGATAAGCGCCGCTGCGCGCCCCGTGATCCGTCAGCTCGACGAATCCGCGATCAACCGCATCGCCGCGGGCGAGGTGGTGGAGCGTCCCGCCTCGGCGGTGAAGGAACTGGTCGAGAATGCGCTTGATGCCGGGGCCACGCGGATCACGGTGGAACAGGCGGACGGCGGCAAGACCCTGATCCGCGTCACCGACGACGGCTGCGGCATGACGCCCGAGGATCTGCCGCTGGCGCTTTGCCGCCATGCCACGTCGAAGATCGACGGCTCGGACCTTCTGAACATCCATTCCTTCGGCTTCCGGGGCGAGGCCTTGCCTTCGCTGGGCGCCGTCGGGCGACTGACGCTGACCTCGCGCGCCGACGGGGCGGAGGCGGCGACGCTTTCTGTCACCGGCGGCAGGCTTTCGCCGGTAAAGCCTGCCGCGCTGACCCGAGGCACGGTGGTGGAACTGCGCGACCTGTTCTACGCCACGCCCGCGCGGCTGAAGTTCCTGCGCACCGACCGGGCCGAGGCGCAGGCGATCGGCGAGGTGATCAAGCGCCTGGCCATGGCCGAACCCCACGTCGCCTTCACCCTGCGCGACGTTTCGGGCGGCGGCGAGGGCCGTGTGACCTTCCGCGCCGACCCACAGTCGGGCGACCTGTTCGACGCGCTGCACGGGCGGCTTGCCACCGTGATCGGCGCCGATTTCGCCGAGAACGCGCTGAAGATCGACGCCGAGCGCGAGGGGATTCGCCTGACCGGCTATGCCGCGTTGCCAACCTATTCGCGCGGCTCCAGCGTGGCGCAGTACCTCTTTGTCAACGGCCGTCCGGTGCAGGACCGGGTGCTGATCGGCGCGCTTCGGGCGGCCTACATGGACGTGCTCAGCCGCGATCGGTATCCGGCGGCGGCGCTGTACCTCACCTGCGATCCCGAACGCGTGGACGTGAACGTCCATCCAGCGAAATCCGAAGTGCGGTTCCGCGATCCGGGCGTGGCGCGCGGGCTGATTGTCTCGGCGCTGCGGCACGCGCTGGCCGAGGCCGGGCACCGGGCCTCCTCGACCGTCGCGGGGGCGACACTGGGCGCCTTCCGGCCGGAGCAGGCCCCTGGCACGGGCGAGCCGCGGGTCTATCAGATGGACCGGCCATCCTTCGCGCGGCCCCAGTTCTCCTCGCCCCAGTTCTCCCGGCCGAATTTCGAACGACCTTCGCAAGGGGCGCTCTCCGCCGCCCATGAGGCTCAGGCCCCAGCGTGGGAGGCCCCAGCGTGGGAACCCGCAGCGATGCCCGGCTTTGCCGAGGCGCCCGCGCCGTCAGCCCGCGTCGAGGAGACCGCGCCCGCGGTGGAGGAGACCCGCCGCCCCCTTGGCGCGGCCCGCGCGCAGGTGCATGAGAATTACATCATCGCCCAGACCGAGACCGGGATGGTCATCGTCGACCAGCATGCCGCGCATGAACGTCTGGTCTATGAACGCCTCAAGACCCAAGCCGCCGAGAAGGGCATCGCCGCCCAGGCCCTACTGATCCCCGAGATCGTCGAGCTGTCAGAAGGCGACGCCGCCCGTCTGCTGGAGGTCGCCGACGACCTCGCCACCCTCGGGCTGGGGATCGAGGCCTTCGGCGGCGGCGCCATCGCTGTGCGCGAGACGCCCGCGATCCTGGGCCAGGTCGACGCCCGCGGCCTGATCCTCGACATCCTCGACGAGCTTGCCGACATGGGCGACAGCCAGACGCTGCGCGCCCGGATCGACGCCGTCCTCAGCCGCATGGCCTGCCACGGCTCGGTCCGCTCGGGGCGCCGGATGAGCGCGGACGAGATGAACGCGCTCTTGCGCGAGATGGAGGCGACGCCGATGTCGGGGCAATGCAACCACGGCCGCCCGACCTATGTCGAGCTGCGCCTCGCCGATATCGAACGCCTGTTCGGCCGGACATGACGCAGGTTTCCGCACAGATGTTCGATTTTTCGGATCCCCGGGTTCTGATCGGCGCCGGTACACTGGCGCTTCTCGTGATCCTGCTGCTTCTCGTGCTGCGGGCGGCCGGCCGCTCGGCGCAGGCGGCGCAGCCGCTGATGCGCGAGATGGAGTGGATGTCACAGCGGGTGCAATCGCTGGCCGACGGGCAGGAACGCCTTGCCGGCGGGCTGCATCATGTCTCCGAGGGGCAGGCGCACAGCCAGACGGCGATGCTGCAACTGATGGAGAAGCGTCTCGCCGAGGTGCAGCGCAACATGGGTGAAAGCCTGCACGGCACCGCCACCCGCACCGCCCGCTCTCTGGGTGAGCTTCAGCAGCGGCTCGAGACGATCGACCGCGCCCAGGCGAAGATCGAGAAGCTGTCGGGCGATGTCCTGAGCCTGCAGGACATCCTGTCGAACAAGCAGACCCGCGGCGCCTTCGGCGAGATCCAGCTGCACGACATCGTATTGAAGGCGCTGCCCTCCGACAGCTACACGATGCAGGCCACGCTTTCGAACGGGCGGCGGGCGGATTGCCTCATTCACCTGCCGAATCCCCCCGGGCCCATCGTCATCGATTCGAAGTTTCCACTGGAGGCCTATGAGGCCCTGCGCGCTGCCAAATCGCAGGCCGAGGCGAACGAGGCCGCCCGCGCGCTGCGCACCGCCGTGCGCGCCCATATCAAGGCGATCTCGGAGCGCTACATCCTCGAGGGCGAGACCGCCGATGGCGCGCTGATGTTCCTGCCCTCCGAGGCGGTTTATGCCGAGCTGCACGCCAATTTCCCCGAGCTGGTGCGCGAGGGCTTTACCGCCCGGGTCTGGATCGTATCGCCCACCACCTGCATGGCGACGCTGAACACGATGCGCGCGGTGCTGAAGGACGCGCGGATGCGCGAACAGGCCGGGGCGATCCGCAAGGAGCTTGCCATGCTCTACACCGATGTCGAACGGCTGGGGGCCCGGGTCGAGAACCTCGACCGGCATTTCGGGCAAGCCGCCAAGGACATCGCGGAGATCAAGATCTCGTCGGACAAGGCGACACGCCGGGCGCGCCGCCTCGACAATTTCGACTTCGAAGAGTTGGCGCCGGAGGACGATCACGTCGTGCCGCTGGTGCGGCGCGAGGACGGGTAGCCGGCCCCGGCCCGTCGCCATGGTCGGCAGGGGCCGATGGCGGCCACGGCCATTTCCGAACGGCAGGTAGAAAACTGGGGGCGGCCCCGACCGGCCTCAGGCGAGGTGGTCGATCAGGCCCATGTATTGCGCCTGCCCGTCGACCTTTTCGAGCCAGCGGTTGACCAGCCTGGGATCGTGCGGCGCGGGGTGAACGCCCGCCGGGATCTCGCGCTTCATCACCGCCTCGATCGCCAGCGACACCGGAATGGACACCAGCCGCGCCATCGCCGTGCCGCGGGCATCCCCCTTTGCGTCCAGCGCCCAGGTCTTGTGATAGACCGGGGTGCCGTCCTTCTCGGCCTTGAGAGAGACGAAGAGAACCACCCGGTCCGCCTCTCCCTCGGCATATGCATGGTCGCGCCAGAACTGCTCCGACATCTCCTTGAGGCGGGCGTCGCCTTCGGTGCCCGAAAGCGTCTCGACCTCGGCGAAGACCGGCGCCCAGGCCTCGGCCCAGCCGTTCAGGCGCAGGGTGCCGCGAACGAATTCCTTCACTTTCCAGTCAGGATCGAAGCGGTAATCCTCCATGAAGGGGATCGAATCGCGGTTGGGATAGACCTCGAAGCTTTCGGGCTTGGGCAGCGGCGCATCGTAGCGGCTGATCGCGTCCCACGGCCGGGCGACGCGCAGCTCCGAGAAATCCCGGAGCGAGCGGGAAGGCGAGCGGAGCGCCTTCAGCACGCCCAGCGGCGACCATGAGAACTTGTAGCGAAATGCATTGGGCTCCGCCGGGACACCGCCGCAATAGGAGGTGAAGGAGAGGACGTTCCCCGCGTCGTAGGCCCTGGACTTGCGATAATCCGACACCAGCGAATGCGCCATCAGGTGGTCGATCCCGGGATCGAGGCCCACCTCGTTCACCAGAACGAGGCCCTTGACGCGGGCGTCCTCGTCCAGCGCGCGCATCTCGGGCGCGATGTAGCTGGACGAGACGAAATGCGCGCCATGGGACAGGCAGAGCTTCGCGATCGGAACGTGCTGATCGCCGGGCAGCATCGACACCGCGATATCGCCGGGGGCCAGCGCGTCGGACAGCGCCTCGAGGGTGTAGGGGCGGATGTCGTCGCAGATGTCGCCGACGGCGTCACGCGCCTTGCCGACGGTGCGGTTCCAGACGGTGACCTTGTGGCCCGCGGCGATCAGCCGGCGCAGGCCGGGGATCGCGGACAGGCCGGTGCCGCACCAGTGGATCGTCATGTCATGCCTCCTGCAGGTCTTCGGTATGGCGGTCGAACTCCGCCTTCGCGCGCGCCCAGACGCCGGCGTCCAGCGTGCCCAGCGTCAGGAGCGAGGGTAGAAGCTGGCCCGCGTAGTCGATCGAGCTTTCGACCGGAAGCATTGAGGGCAGGTTGTCGATCGCGGTGACATCGAGCGGCGGGTTTTCCGCCACCCGCAGCGCCGGGGCCTCCCATGTCGTCACCCTGTCGTAAACCTTGACCGGCGAGAAATCCGACGTCGGGTCGCAGGCGATGTCGCCGATCACGGTCAGCTTGCGCGCGTCGGTCCCGGCCGAGGCCGGCACGAAGACCGGGCAGCCGGGCCGCGCGAGGATGCAGTTGAGAAAGATCTCGTGGTCCAGCACCTCGGGGAAGGGGCCGCCATGCGCCGTCTCGGCCATGTCCCAGCGGGTGACGCCGACCCCCAGCGCGGTGCAGAGGTCCGCCGCTCCGGTGCCGACCCGCCCCAGCGCGCCGATCACCAGCGCCCGTGGGCGCGCCACGCCGGTGGCGTCCATCGCGGCGGTCAACGCGGCCAGCATCTGGTCCTTGCCCGGGTAGCGACCGACCGCACCGGCGATGCCGCCTGTCTGCTGTGCGGCCCAGCATTTCAGCGCGACCGCCGCCCCCGCGAACCCGGCCCAGTAGCCGAAGGCCGCGACCCGGCGGCCGGCCCCGTCGGTCAGGTATTCCAGATCGTAGAGCGTGCCGCCCCCAGCGCGGAAGCGGCGCAGCAACTCCTGCCCCGCGGGCTGGCCCTTGTAGGCATGGCCGAACATGATGTGGCGATGGGTCAGCGGCGTGCCGTCCTCGGGCAGCTCCTTGAGGCCGAAGACGATGGCGTCGGCCGGGGCGTCGGGCCAGGAATTTTCGGGCGCTATCTCGCAGCCGACGGCGGCATAGCCGTTGATCGGGAGGGCGCGCACATGGCTTTCCTCCACCGTCACGCGGATGCCTGCCGCAATCAGGGCGGCGGCCCCTTCGGATGTCAGGCCGACCCGATCCTCATTCTGCCGCTGCTCGGCCCGTACCCAGAGATGTGTCATCCGCCGCTCCTTTTGATCTTGCCTATGCCGAGTTTCCGGCAGGGCCAAGTGGCCATACCCGCGCACGGCTGCTAAGCCTCGCAGCAAAGCAAAGGAGAGGGACGATGCAACCGAACCCCGAACGTTTCCTGAAAAGCCTGCACGACCTGAGGTCGATCGGCGCCGTCGGCACCGGCGTCGTCCGCCCGGCTTATTCCGACAAGGACATCGAGGCCCGCAAGTGGCTGGCCGCCCAATTCCGCGACGCGGGGCTGACGCCCTATTTCGACCCGGTCGGCAACCTCTTCGGTCTTGCGGGGGATGGCCCGTCCCTCCTAATGGGATCGCATTCCGACACCCAGCCCGAGGGCGGCTGGCTCGACGGGGCGCTCGGCGTCATGGCGGCGCTGGAGGTGGCGCGTGCGGCGAAGGAGGCGGGCGGCCCCGCGATCTCGGTCGTCAGCTTCCAGGACGAGGAAGGGCGGTACGGCGTCACGACGGGCTCCACCGTCTGGGCCGGCGGACGCAGCCTGGCGGAGGCCGACAAGCTCACTGCCTCGGACGGAACGACCTATGCCGAGGGGCGGGCGAAGATGGCGGATCTGGTGAGCGGGGACTTCCTCGATCCCGGCCGCTTCACCGGCTATGTCGAGATGCATATCGAACAGGGCCCCTACCTCGACACCTCGGGCGAAGCGGTGGGTGTCGTCAGCTCCATCGTCGGCATCCGGGTGATGGAAATCACCTTGACCGGCCAGTCGAACCACGCCGGCACCACACCCATGCATCTGCGCCGCGACGCGTTCCAGGGGCTGGCGGAGTTCAACCAGACCCTCAACGACCGGCTGCGCAACGTCGTGACGCCGGAGACCGTCTGGACCATCGGCCATGTCAGCCTGACGCCCAACGGCGCCTCGATCGTGCCGGGCAAGGCGGTGTTCTCGATGCAGTGGCGCGACGGCGACACGGACCGGCTGAAGCGGATGGAGGGGATCATCCGCGAGACCATCGCCGAAGTGGCCGGAGCCCGCGGGCTTGAGCTGTCGATCGGCCCGATGATCGGGCTGGAGCCGGTGGCGATGGACGCGCAGCTGCAATCCGCCCTGGCCGAGGCGGCGGAGGCGGAGGCACCGGGCAAATGGCGCCACATGCCCTCGGGCGCGCTGCACGACGCAACCAGCGCAGCGCGGCACATGCCGGTCGCGATGCTCTTCGTGCCCTCGATCAACGGCATCAGCCACAATTTCGACGAGGACACGCGGGAAGAGGACCTGGTCACCGGGCTCAAGGTGCTGGCCCGGGCGGTCGCGTCACTGGGCTGAGGTCCCACATCAGACGGGCTGCGCCGGCCCGTGCGGACACGGGCCGGCGCTGGCCCTAGCCGGACGGCTGGCCGGACACCGCGCCCTCAAGCGGGACGACGTCGACCTTCTGGCTGCTGGTCTGGCCCCCGCCGGTCCGCAGCACGCCACGCAGGGGGGCGACGTCGTCGTAGTCACGGCCCACCGCCACGCGGATGTGGTCAGCGCCGACCATCGCGTCGTTGGTCGGATCGAAGGCGATCCAGCCGGTTTCCCGCCCGACCCAGGCGCGCACCCAGGCATGCATCGCATCGGCCCCCGCCAGCCGTTCCTGGCCCGGCGGCGGCAGTGTGCGCAGGTAACCCGAGACATAACCTGCCGGGATCCCCACCCCGCGCAGGCAGGCGATCATCACGTGGGTGAAATCCTGGCACACGCCATGCCGCTTGGCGAAGGCCTCTGCCGGATCGGTATCGACCGTGGTGGCGGCGGCGTCGAACCGCATGTCGCGGTGCAGCGCCCGACCGATCGCCTCGACCGCCGCCAGCGCCGTCATGCCCGGGGCAAGGTGGTCGCAGGCGTACTCCGTCATCTCGTCGCGCAGGCGCACCCGCGGCGACGGCCCGAGGAAATGATGCGGCGCCTCTGGGGCAAGGCTGTGCACCGCCGCGATCTCGTCGGGCAGCCGCTGCATCGGCGGCGACAGGTCCAGGCCCGGCGGTTCGGACGTGCGCTCCACCCGGGCCTGCACCCGGAAAGAGGTGGCGCGGGTGGCCTCGCGAAAGCTCATCTCGACCATCGCATTGCCGAAGAAATCGGTGCGCTGGATCCGCTCGTCCGGCACCGGATCGGCGCAGAGCGTGCCGGCGACGAGGCGCTGTTCCCCCGGCACCGTCGCGGGCATCAGCCGCGCAAGGTTGCGCCCGGCTCCGGCCGGGGTCTGGTAGTCGTAGGCGATGACGGCGGTGATGTCATAGAGCATGGCTCAGCCGAAATAGGCCTCCTCGACCAGGCCCGAAACCTCGGCGATCTGGCCGCCGAGGGCGATCAGCCCCTCGGTATCCAGCGTCTCGGGCACCTGCACGGCAAGGCCCGTATGCACCTCAAGCAGGCGTCGCGCCAGCGGCGTCATCGGCATCTGCCCCTCGTTCCCGGGAAGGGCGTGGATCTGCTCCATCGCCTCGGTCAGCTGGTAGAGGATGGACCGCGGATTGCGATCGTCGAGCGCGAGCATGTCGACCACCGTCTCGCGCCGGGTCGAGACGGAATAGCGCCGCCGGTGGGACATCGCGCTGTCGCCCACCTCGAGCGCGAGGTCGAGCGCGCCCTCCACCGCCTCGGGATCGGCGAAGGTGGACAGCAGGCGCGCGGTCGCATCGGCACGTTCCAGCGCCCGACCGATGGAAAGGAAGCGCCATCCCATGAACCGGTACATGTTCTCGTGCACGAGGCCCGAGAAGGCGGCGGTCTGGCGCAGCAGCCGTCCCAGAGCGCGCGCCGCATCGTCGCCGCGCAAGTCGATGGCCGACAGCGACTCCACCGAATCCGACAGCTCCCCCAGCGCGGCCCAGCCGTCGATGGCGAAACGGTCGCGCACCTTGCCGGCGCAGCCCCGCGCCCGGCTGATTCCGTCGAACAGTGGCGTCGCGAAAGGGGCCGCCACGTCGACGTCGTGCACCTCGAGGAAATCCGCCAGCCCGCGCAGGAGCGGCGCATCCGGGTTGGCCGTCTCTGTCAGGCGCAGGTGATAGGCGCGCAGCAGGCGGACGTTGCTTTCGACCCGCTCGACATAGCGGCCCAGCCAGAACAGGTTGTCGGCCGCGCGCGAGGGCAGCATCGTCACCTCGCGCCGGCGGAAGCGCCCGCCGCCCTCGCCCGGCAGCATCGTGTCGGGCTCGACCGGCCCGTCCGAGGCGATCCAGACATCGGCCACCGCCCCGCCGCGCTGCATCGCCAGCGCATGGGCATCGCGGCCCCGCCCGATCCGGGCAAAGCCGCCGGGCATCACGTGCCAGCCATCGCCCGCGCGGGCGAGGAAGACGCGCAAGCTCATCGGATGGGGCGAAAGACGGCCCTCTTCCAGCGCGGGCGCGGTGGAAAGCGTCACCGCCTCCTGCGCGACAAGGCCGCCGCCGCGCTCGGCCAGCCAGGCGGCGGTGTCCATGCCGGCAGCCTGCACCGCGTCGTCAAGCTCGGTCGTGTCAGCGTCGAACGGCAGGCCGGTCGAAAGCGCCGGGCCGACGGTCATGCGCCCGGCATGCTGCGCGGCATAGGCGCGTGCCGCGGGATCGCCGCACCACCAAGTCGCGATGTTGGGCAGCTTCAGCTCCTCGCCCAGCAGCACCCGCGAGATCTTGGGCAGAAAGGCCTGCAGCGCCCGCGTCTCCAGCACGCCGGACCCCAGCGCGTTGACCAGCATCAGGTTGCCCGCGCGGATCGCGCCGACCATCCCCGCAGTGCCCAGCTGCGACGCGGGATCAAGCTCCAGCGGGTCGGCATAGCGCGCGTCGAGCCGGCGCCAGAGCACGCTGACCGGGTGCAGCCCGGCCACCGTGCGTACCATGACACGGCCGTCCTGCACCACCAGGTCCTCGCCCTCGAGCAGCATGAAACCGAGGTAGCGGGCGATGTAGGTGTGTTCGAAATAGGTATCGTTCATCGGTCCCGGGGTCAGGATGCCGACCCGGTCGCCGTCGCCTGCCTGCTGCCCGTTCAGCGCATCCCGAAAGGCACGGAAGAACGGCGCCAGCCTGTGCACGTTGGCCTGGGCGAAATGCTCGGGGAAGATGCGCGTGGTCGCGACCCGGGTTTCCAGCGCGAACCCCGCGCCCGAGGGCGCCTGCGTCCGGTCGCCCAGCACGAACCACGACCCATCGGGATTGCGCCCGATCTCGAAGGCCAGGAAATGCAGGTGATAGCCCGAGCGCGGCACGACGCCCACCAGCGGGCGCAGCCATTCCGGGTTTCCCGCCACCAGGGCGGCCGGCAGGTGCCCGTCGGCCACCAGCTGCCCGGGCCCGTAAAGATCCTGCGCCACGCGCTCCAGCAGGTCGGCCCGCTGCGTCAGCCCCTCGGCGATCGCGGTCCATTCCTCTTCGGCCACGATCACCGGCACATGCGACAAGGGCCAGTCCCGCTCGGTCGAGCCGCTCTCGTTGTAAAGCCGGTAGAACACGCCGGCGTCGCGCAGGTACTGGTCACCCCGCGCGAAATGGGCGGCGCGGGTGGCCTCGTCGAGACTGGCGAGATGCGCGATGAAGCTTTGCCAGACCGGACGGAGGCAGCCGCCCCCGTCCATCAGCTCATCCGCCATCCCCGGCAGCGGCGCATAATCGCCCAGAAGCTGCGCCACCGGGTCGGGGGCGTTGCCCGGGGTGCCGGGCGCGGGCTGCGGAGGAGGGGCGCGATCGTTCATGCGGGCCCCGTATCACACCCCCGGCGCGCGACGAAGGTCGAGCGTCATGGGAAATTCCGGGTGTGGCGTTTCGGGCGCGGGACGGTAGCGGCCCGGCGTATGGCCATGGGCCTCGAACCGCGCAAGCCGCCGCGCCTCGGCCTCGTTGCCGTTCACCGGGAACGTCTCGTAGTTGCGCCCGCCGGGGTGGGCGACATGGTAGGTGCAGCCCGCCAGCGCATGCCCCGTCCAGGTGTCGTAGATGTCGAAGGTCAGCGGCGCGTCGATCGGCAGCACCGGGTGCAGGGCCGACGCCGGCTGCCAAGCCTTGAACCTGACCGCCGCGACCGAGGTGCCCGCCTCGCCCGTGGGCTTCAGCGGCACCGTGCGGCGGTTGCAGGTGACGGCGTAGCGGCCCGGGTCGGCGGCGGTCAGCTTGACCTGCAGCCGCTCGACCGAGCTGTCGGCATAGCGCACCGTGCCACCGATCGCGCCGGTCTCGCCCAGCACGTGCCAGGGTTCCAGCGCCTGCCGGATCTCCAGGTGAACCCCCTCGGCCTCGACCTCGCCGCAGAAGGGGAAACGGAACTCGGCCTGTGCCTTGAACCACTCGGGGGAGAGGTCGTAGCCGTGGGTGCGCAGATCCTCCAGCACGTCGAGGAAGTCCTGCCACAGGTAATGCGGCAGCATGAAGCGGTCGTGCAGCGTGGTGCCCCAACGCGTCAGGCTGCCACCCGCCGGGCTTTCCCAGAACCGCGCGATCAGGGCGCGGATCAGCACCTGCTGGGCCAGGTTCATGCGCGCATTGGGCGGCATCTCGAAACCGCGGAATTCCACCAGCCCCAGACGCCCGGTGGGACCGTCGGGGGAATAGAGCTTGTCGATGCAGATCTCGGCCCGGTGGGTGTTG
Organism: Acidimangrovimonas sediminis; assembly: GCF_002871005.1. Lineage (GTDB taxonomy): Bacteria > Pseudomonadota > Alphaproteobacteria > Rhodobacterales > Rhodobacteraceae > Acidimangrovimonas > Acidimangrovimonas sediminis. The sequence continues at coordinate 144,340 of NZ_PHSN01000018.1, read as the reverse complement.
CCGGTCACGTCGATCAGGATGTTGCGCAAGAGACGGTCCACCAGCCACGCCGGTGGCACCGTCCCCTGCCCGCCCAGTTCCGGCGGCGCGGAGATCTGCGCCAGCGCGATCTCCAGCTCGTAAAGGCTGTCGTGGCGCGCCTCGTCGATCCGCGGCGCCTGGCTGGTCGGCCCGATGAAGAGGCCCGAAAACAGGTAGGAAAGCGAGGGGTGCCGGTTCCAGTGCAGGATCAGCGAGCGCAGCAGATCCGGCCGGCGCAGGAAGGGGCTGTCGTTCGGCGTCTCGCCCCCCACCACCACGTGGTTGCCGCCGCCCGTGCCGGTGTGCTTGCCGTCGATCATGAACTTGTCGGCGCCGAGGCGGGACTGGCGCGCCTCCTCGTAGATCGCCTCGGTCGTGGCGACGCAATCGTCCCACGAATGGGCGGGGTGGATGTTCACCTCGATCACGCCGGGATCGGGGGCCACGCGGATCACGTTGAGGCGCGGGTCATGCGGTGGTGAATAGCCCTCGATATGGATCGGCAGGTCAAGGTCGGCGGCGGTCTCCTCGGCCGCGGCGATGAGTTCCAGGTAATCCTCGAGCGCATCGCAGGGCGGCATGAAAAGGCACAGGCGGCCGTCGCGCGGCTCCATCGCGATGGCGGTTCGGACGGCGCCGCCCGAAGGGTCCACGCCCTGCGGGATCACCGTCTGGCGGCGGGTGTCGTCGGCGGTCTCGGTGCCCACCGGCTGGTCGCGCCCAGGCGTCACGTCGGGGGTCATCCGCGCCTGTTCCTCGGCCTCTCGCGCGGCCTCTTCCTCGGCCAGACGGGCGATCTCGGCGCGCAACCGCTCGCGCCGCTGGGCGAGTTCGGAGTGGAAATCGGGCAGCGGCACCACCGGGATCGTGGGATCCGCCGGGTAGGAATAGGGATAGGCCGAGGGCGGCACATAGGGCAGTGCGCCCAGCGGCAGGCGAAAGCCCACGGGGCTGTCGCCCGGGATCAGGAACAGGTGCCCGCGCCGCGCCCGCCACACCTCGGACCGCCAGTGCGAACCGGTATCTCGCGCCTGCCAGCGCTGGATCGGCAGGACGTAGCCCGCCGGTTCGGTCAGCCCGCGCTCGAACACGCGGGCAAAGCGCGCCCTGTCCTCGGCGTTCTTCAGCCTGGAATTCTCGGGCGAGACGTTCGGGGGCAGCATCGCCTCCTTCAGGATCCACTCGCCCGGGTCCTCGTAGGCGGGCTGGGCGCATTCCGCGTCGATCCCCAGCTTCTCGGCAAAGGCCTCCATGAAGCGGCCGGCATCGGCGGCGGACGCCCCGGTCTTCGCGGGTTCGCGCGCCACGAGGTCGGGGTTCTTCCACACCGGCTGGCCATCGCGCCGCCAGTAGAGCGAGAAGGTCCAGCGTGGCAGGCTTTCGCCCGGGTACCACTTGCCCTGCCCGTAATGCAGGAAACCGCCGGGCGCGAAGCGGTCGCGCAGGCGGCGGATCAGCTGATCGGCAAAGCCGCGCTTGGTGGGGCCCACGGCGCCGGTGTTCCACTCGTCCGCCTCGAAATCGTCGATCGAGACGAAGGTGGGTTCACCCCCCATGGTCAGGCGCACATCGCCCTTGGCGAGATGGTCGTCGACCTTGCGGCCAAGCGTGTTCAGGTCGTCCCACGCGGCATCCGAGAACGGCTTGGTGATGCGCGGGTGCTCGGCCACGCGCGACACTTTCATGTCGAAGTCGAATTCCACCTGCGGCTGGCCCGCCGCGGTGAATCCGCCCGAAATGGGTGCCGCGTTGCGGTAATGCGGCGTGGCCGACAGCGGAATATGGCTTTCCCCCGTCAACAGGCCTGATGTGGGATCAAGGCCGACCCATCCCGCGCCGGGCAGGTAGACCTCGCACCAGGCATGCAGGTCGGTGAAATCGACATCGGTGCCCGAAGGGCCGTCGAGCGATTTCAGATCGGGTTTCAGCTGGATCAGGTAGCCCGAGACAAAGCGCGCGGCAAAGCCGAGGTGGCGGAGCGCCTGCACCAGAAGCCACGACGAATCGCGGCACGAACCCTTGCCGGTCTCGAACGTCTCCTCGGGCGTTTGCACGCCGGGCTCCATCCGGATGACGTAGCCCACCTCCTGCGAGACCCTGGCATTCAGGCCGACAATGAAATCAACCGTGCGCTCGCGCGTGCGGGGAACGGTGTCTAGGAACTTCTGCAGCAGCGGCCCGGCGGGTTCGGGCTTGCGATAGATCGACAGGTCGTCCGACAGGTCGAGCGGGTAGTCGAACGGCCATGTCTCGGCGCTTTCCTCGACGAAGAAGTCGAACGGGTTGTAGACCGACATGTCGGCCACCAGGTCGACCTCGATCTTCAGCTCGGTCACCGGTTCGGGAAAGACGAAGCGGGCGAGCCAGTTGCCATAGGGATCCTGCTGGTGGTTGACGAAATGCCCACCGGGCGAGACCCGCAGCGAGTGCGAGATCACGCGGGTGCGGGAATGCGGCGCGGGGCGCAGGCGGATGATCTGCGGGCCCAGGCTGACGGGGCGGTCGTACTTATAATGCGTGAGGTGATAGATACTCGCCTTGATCGACATGTCGCCCTGCCCGTTCCCGCCTGCACGTTCCGATGGTCTCCCCCGTTGTCGAGAGTTCCACAGAAGGACCGCCGGGGCCAAGGCCTTTTTGCGGGCGCAGAAAGCAGCGGCGAGGCGCGGTGCCCCTTGGTGTCAGACGCGCTCAGGGCCGTCCGGCGGCCTTCAGGAGCGCCGCGACAAGGCGCTGGGGCCGGTAATGCTCCCGCCCCGGGGTTAGGCCCATGCGCACCACCACCATCCCGGCCGACGGGATTACCGTCACAGTCTGCCCGTCATGCCCCTCCAGCCAGAATGTCCCTATGGGCAGACCGTATTCCGATTGATCGTTGCCGACGTCCATGTCGCTCTCCGGTCCGTCGAGCCACAGCATGCCCCTGGTATAGACCGGATCCGCGACAGAGGAGGTACGCATCATCTGCACGAAGTCCTTTGGCACCACCTGCTGGCCGTTCCACGCCCCGCCCTGCAACAGAAGCTGTCCGAACCGCGCCCAGTCCCGCGCCGTCGCATAGAGGTACGAGCCACCGACAAAGGTGCCCACCTCGTCGGTCTCCAGCACCGCGCTGCCCATGCCGACCGGTCCGAACAACGCCTTGCGTGGCCAGTCCAGCGCCAGCTTGGGATCACCCAGCGCGTTCTGCCAGATCCGCGACAGAAGCACCGCGGTGCCGGTGGAATAGTTGAACACCGTGCCCGGCGGATGGTCGAGCTTCTGATCCGCCACGAAGCGGGCCATGTCGGGCTCCAGGAACAGCATCCGCGTCACGTCCGACACGTCGCCGTAATCCTCGTTGAAATGCAGGCCGCTCGACATCGACAGAAGGTCGCCCACGGTGATCTTTGCGCGGCCGTCGCCCTGCCATTGCGGCATCAGGTCATCCTGGTCCACGCGCAGCTTGCCCGCCCCCACCACCGTGCCGACAAGGGCCGCGGTCACGCTCTTGGTCATCGACCAGCCAAGGAGCGGGGTCTTCGCGTCGAAGCCGCGGGCGTAGCGTTCCGCCACCAGCCGGCCGTCCTCGATCACCACGATGGCGCGCATCCCCGGCCCGGCCAGCGCATCGTCGGCCAGCACGGCGGCAAGCTTCGGGTGCTGCGCGGCGGCTCCGCCCGATCCTTGCGGCCAGGGCGCGGTACTTTCCGCCGGGCCGGGCGCGGGCGGGGCCGCCTGATCCGCGGCACGGGCGGCATCGCCATCGGGCGCGACGGCACAACCCAACCCCGGACGCGCGACCGCCTCCATGGGACCGATCAGGCGCAGGAAAGCGGCGTGGACCAGGCGCTTGGCTCGGTCGGTCTCCACCACCATCAGCCGCAGAAGCGGATTGCCCGGTGCCTGCACGTCGGTCTTCAGCACCCGCTCGGGGTCGCGCCCCTGAAGGAAGTCCGAAGAACAGATGATCTTGGAAGCGTATCCTCCGCCGACCCGCAGAAGCGTCGGCGGAGAGATCACGAGGTAGATGTAGGCCGCTACCACCACGACCAGCGCAAGCATGGTCAGCCTGCCGAGCCAGCGCCCGAATGTCCGCATCCGATCCTCCCCGATCCCCGCGGGTCCACTCTCCCCAGCCGGACCGACATTGCCAAGGGGGGCACCCGCGCGACGTGGGGTCAGCGCGGTCCGCCTCGCGCGGGCGTGAACGGCGATGCGGAAAGGTGGGCTGTTGGCTACCCCGAGAAAGGCCCTCAGGCCGCCCTGCGCCGCCGGGCACGGCCCGCCCGCAAGCGGTGGCGCCCGGCATCCAGGGCGCGGGTCAGCAGACGGCGGAACGGTGGCTCCACCCAGCGCGCGAACCCGAAGCTGATCAGGAAGATCAGCACGATCGCAATGGCGCTGGCCTCGGGCAGCGCGAGCCTCAGCCCAAGCAGCGTGGCGATCAGGAATGCCCCGGTGATCTGGTTCACGAGGTAGAGCGGATAGGTCATCAGCCCCACCGACCGGGCAAGCCTGCGCAGCCCGGCGCCGACCGGGCGCCGCGCCTCGGCGGCGATCGCCCAGAGCGCGGCAAGCGTCACCCCGCCCCAGATCAGCGTCGGCAGCAGCGGCGGCATGCCGAAGTCGACGACCCCGGGCTTGTGCAGGCTGAGGAGATAGAGCGCCGCGCCCGAGGTGACGCAGGCCACGCCCAGCGACAGCAGGCGCTCGGGCGTCAGACCCCGGGCGCGGATCTCGTGAGCCAGCATGCCGGTGGCGAAGAACGACCCGGTCGAGACAAGAAAGAACCGCGCGGCATAGCTGTCGAACAGATGCGCGACGCGGGCTGCGGGGCCGCCAAGCTGCAGCTCCACCGCGGCAAACGACACCACGACCAGCACCGCCGGCCCATAGGCAATCAGCCGCGCAGCGCGCGGCAACCAGCGGTCCGCCCCCAGCGCGATCACGATGGCGATCAGAAGGTAGAACATCGCCTCGACCGTCAGGGTCCAGATCCCGCCGTCGATCCAGGGCCCCTTGGGCGACAGGACCAGCGCCTTGAGGTAGCGCAGCGTCGCGGTTTCCGCCGGCAGGACGCCGGTCCAGAGGACGACCAGCCAGGCCGCGCTGGCAAAGACGAAGAGCGCCGGGAACAGCCGGGTGAACCGCCCGATCGCGAAATCCGCGACACCGCGCCCCTCTGCGGAGAGCGTGATGACGTAACCCGAGATGACGAAGAAGACGTAGACGCCCACCCAGCCCCACCACAGGTACGGCACCAGCGACGGGTAGGAGACAGGTACCCCGATCAGATCCGCGATCCCGCCCCGCCCGGTCTCGATCCCGGCGTAGAAGTAGTAATGGTAGACCACCACCAGGAACGCCGCGAGCAGCCGCAAGAGATCGAGCGAGGCGACGGTACGCGCCGGTGTCCGCCGCTGCGCCCGCACGGAGCCGGTCGCGACGCGGGTATCCGGCGCCGGTGTTTGCGGGATTTTCTGCACCTCGACCATGCCCCACCGATACGGGCGTCCTCGCCCCACAGGGGTTCCGGACCGGTCGCAGTTTCGCGGCACGTTACCCCGAAGGCCGTGTCCGGTTGCCCGGACTCACCCCCTCGGGTCAGCTTGGCATGCCTCGGTGATCACACAAGGACGGGTCTCGAACCAGTGCGTTTCGTATTTCGGGACAAATTCCGGCGAAAAGATCCCGTCCGCCACCGCCTCCGCCGCGGGGGTCCGGCGGGCGGCGGCGGACGGGCGCGCCCCTAGTCCTCGCGCATCGAGCGCGACACCTGGTCCGCGACCGGCTTGACGAGGTAGGACAGCGCGCTGCGCTGACCGGTCTGGAAGAACACCTCCACCGGCATCCCGGGCACCAGCCGGCGCCCCTCGGGAAGCGCGGCGGCTTCGGTCATCCGCACGCTGGTGAGGTAGTAAGAAACGCCGTCGGCGGGCCCGGTGCTGGCCGCCGCCGCGACCACCGCGACCTCTCCCGCCACCTCGGGCGTGGTGCGCTGGTTGAAGGCGGAAAAGCGCAGCCGGACCGCCTGCCCCACCCGGACCTGGTCGATATCGGTGACCGGCAGCCGCGCCTCGACCAGAAGCTCGCCCTCGGGCACCACCGACATCACCCGCTCGCCCGGCGCAATCACGCCCTTTTCGCTGTGAACGGCGAGGTCGGTCACCACCCCCGCGATCGGGGCGCGGATCTCGGTGCGCGACAGCCGGTCGCGCGCGGCGATGGCACGCTGGGCCAGTTCCGCCAGCTTGGCGTCGATGTCGCGCAGGTCCTTCTGCGCCTCGGTCCGGGCCTGGTGATCTATTTCCAGAAGCCGAAGCCGCGTTTCGGAGATCTGGCCACGCAGCCGGGCGATGTTGGCCTTTATCTCGCCCGCCTTGCCGTCAAGCTGGGCAAGATCGCGCTCGATCTCGCTGACGCGGCCGACATCGACCAGCTTGCGCGACAAGAGCGACGACTGCCGTTCGAAATCCGCGGCGCGCAGGCGGCGCTGGCTGGCGTTGGCAATCTGCTGCGCCTCGAGCGCGTGGATCTGCTCTTCAAGCTGGCCGATCTGCGATTGCATCTGATCGCGACGCAGCACCTGCATCGCGCGGTCCTGCAGGTGGACACGGCGTTCACCCGCGGCCACCGGGGCGGTCGCGGGATCGGTGTCGAAGCCGGCGGGAAAGGCGATCTCGTCCACGCCGTCACGCGCCGCGATCAACCGCGCCCGCCGGCCGCTGAACTCGGCGATCTGGCTGTCGATCATCGCAGCCTCGGCCCGAAGCTGGGTATCCTCGAGCCGCATCACCACCTGCCCGGCGCGCACCTTGTCGCCGTTCTCGACCAGGATCGCGCGGATGATGCCGCCGTCGGGATGCTGCACATGCTTGAGCTGCGCGCGCACCACCACCTCGCCATGCGCGATCACCGCGCCCGAAAGCTTGGCCTGAACCGCCCAGCCGCCGCAAAGCCCGACAAGGCCCGCCAGCAACACCCCCGCCACCATCAGCCGCCCCCGCAGCGCAAAGCCCTCGGCCGCCTTTGTCTTCCTCGATCTCATGTCTTTTCCCCCCGGAATGCCGCCGCGACCCGCACCACGCGGTCACGACAGATGCTGATCCTCGAACACGAAGTCGCGCTCCTGCAGGTGGTAGGTACCGCTCAGTGCGAATTCGTAATCGCCCTCTCCCTGGCTGTCCCCGTCCTGTCCGAGGCGCGCGTGAACATGCGTCACCTCGGTTTCCGCCCCCTCCTCCGCCTGCAGCGCGTAGACCGCACCGAGGCCTGGCACCTCGCCCGTCGCGGCGTCGAGGAAATAGAGCTTGAGCGAGGCCATGGTGTCGCCGAGGATGCGCAGCCGCGACAGGTCGAGCAGGTCGCCCACCTCGAAATCCGTGATCAGGTCGATCCCGTGGCCTGTGTTGGCGATCGACCAGGCGCCGGGAAAGACGAAGCGATCCGCCCCGGCGCCCCCGGTCAGAACGTTGACCCCGGCGCTTGCGACGAGGACGTCGTCACCTGCCCCGCCGATCGCGTTCTCGATCCCCGACAACGCGGCGGTGACCAGCGCGGCGGGCGTTCCGCCGCCCGTCTCGCCCCCTACGTCGTCACCCGCCACGTCCCCCTGCGACGGTGCGACGACGAGGAGGCCCCGCGCAAGGTCGACCGTCACCCCGGTCTCCAGCGCCGAAAGATCGAGCGTGTCACTCCCCGCACCGCCGTCACAGCTGTCGCCCGCCACCTCCGCGGCCGAGGAGAGTACGATGCGGTCATCCCCGTCGCCGCCCTCGATCACATCCGCCCCGGCGCCGCCGTCAAGAAGGTCGTCGCCCGCGCCGCCTGCCAGCGTGTCGTTCCCCGCGCCTCCGGCAAGGTCGTCGCCGCCCTCGCCGCCGTCGAGGCTGTCGTCCCCGTCGCCGCCCCGCAGCGTATCGTTCCCGGCGTCGCCATAGAGCCGATCGTTTCCGGCGCCGCCGAACAGCACGTCATCGCCCGTGCCGCCGTGCAGGACATCGTCGTCCGCGCCGCCGAGGAGAATATCGTCGCCCGCACCGCCCTGAACATCGTCGGCGCCGTAGCCGGCAAGAACGACGTCGGCCCCGCCGCCGGCATCAATCCGGTCGTCGCCCGCGAAGCCCTCGATGACGTCGTCCTCCTCCTTGCCGTGAAGGGTGTCGTCCCCACCCGTCCCCGCGGTATAGGTGGGGGCCGGCCGGGCAGGCGGCGCCTCGATCTCGCCTTCCCCGGCCGCGGCCTGCCCCGTCGGCGGCATCGACGCGACGGGTGCGGGGCCGTCCGGCGTTGCGGCGGGCGGCGGCGCATGCGCCCCGGCGGCCATCGCCGCCAGATCCGCACCACCCGCCAGCAGGGCCGCCGCCGCGGCGAGCATCAGCGTTTCGTCCGGGCGTCCCGCGGAAAAGCGGATCGGGCCAAGCCGGTCGGCCAGGCTGGTGCCCTGTGTCTGCATGCGCCGGCCGAAGATATCCGCGGGCACGGCGCCGTCATCGCCCAAGGCAGCTCCCGCCGCGCCGCCGGGCCCGTGACCGCCTCCGTCACCGCCGCCTGCCGGATTGAAGAACAGCGTGTCGTCATCGGTGGAAACCACGCCCGCCCCTTCCGCCGTCGGCACGGGCGCAGGGGCCCGCCGTGCGTCGGGAAAGGGCACGACGTTGCCGCCGGCGACCGCAGGTACGGGCATGGGGTCGGGCCGCCCCGGCCGGTCGGCGGGGCTTTCCGCGGCCTCCCCCGGCGCCGCATCTTCCGGCGCATCGTGATCGCGCGCGGTGTCCGAACGGGCCGCCTCCGGGGCGAACAGCTTGCCACCGAACAGCCCCAGCGCCATTAGCAAGGGTGGGGCAAAGCCGCGCAGGCGCGACCGCGTCTCCGCCTCGCCCGCGCGAAAGCGCCGCTTCGGCGCGGTGGCGGCCTCGTCGTCGGGAATGCCGATCCTCAGCTCGTCGTCCATGGGTCAACCCTCCACTGCCAGCTGCGAGGTGCCGGGCGGGCGCCGGGCCTGTGCGGCCCCCGCCGTCGTCGGCATCTGCTGCACGTCGGCCGGCCCCTTCAGGATCTGGTCCCTGGGCCCGAAACTGCTGAGACGCCCGCCCTGCACCACGCCCACCAGATCGACCGCGGCAAGCGCGCCCGGCCGGTGGGCGATGACGATGACGATTCCCTTGCGCGCCCGCACGTTGAGCATCGCCCGGGTCAGCGCCTGTTCGCCCTCGGCGTCGAGATGCGAATTCGGCTCATCCAGCACGACGAGGAACGGGTCGCCGTAAAGCGCCCGCGCAAGGCCGATGCGCTGGCGCTGACCCGCCGACAGCGCGGTCCCGAACGGACCGAGCTGGGTCTGGTACCCCTCGGGCAGCCGCAGGATCATCTCGTGCGCGGCGGCGGCCTGCGCGGCGGCCACGATGTCGGCATGATCCGCCTCGGGGTCGAACCGGCAGATATTCTCGGCCACCGTCCCTTCCATCAGCGCCACATCCTGCGGCAGGTAGCCGATCTCGGCGCCAAGCTGATCGCTGCGCCACTGGTGGAGCGATGCGCCGTCGAGGCGAACCGCACCGCGCAGCAGCGGCCAGATCCCGACCAGCCCCTTTGCCAGGGTGGTCTTGCCGCCGCCGCTGGGCCCGATGAGGCCGGCGGCCTGCCCTGCCTCGATCCGGAAAGACACGTCGCTCATCAGCACCGCGCCGGTCCCGGGGGCGACGATCGTCACCCCTTCGACATCCATCGACAGGTGCGGGTCAGGCAGGCGGATCATCCCGTCGTCGTCGTCGAGGGTGGCCAGCGTCTCCTTCAGCCGCGCCAGGCTGCGGCGGGCGGCGGCAAAGCCCTTCCAGTTGCCGATCGCCATCTCGATCGGCGCCAGCGCGCGCGACGAGGCAACCGAGCAGGCAATGATCGCACCCGCCGAGAGCTGCCCCCTGATGGTGAGATAGGCGCCGGTGCCCAGGAGCGCCGATTGCAGCATCATCCGCAGCACCTTGGACATGCCGCCAAGGGTGCCGGTGATGTCGCTGGTCCTTGCGTGCAGCCGCAAGTGGGCGGAATTCGCCGCGTCGTAACGCTGAACGGCGCGCGAGGCGAACCCCATGGCCTGAAGCACGTCGGCGTTGCGGGTGTTGCTGTCGGCGATGGCGTTGCGCGCGACGCCCGCCTTCTGCAGGTCGCGCCCCGCGCGGCGCGACAGGATCTCGGTTGTCATGGTCAGGCCGATCAGCACCAGCGCGCCGCCAAGGGTCATCAGGCCCAGCACCGGGTGCAGGAGCCAGACGAAGACCAGGAAAAGCGGCATCCACGGCAGGTCGAGCAGCGCCACCGCGCCGGCGCCCGAGACGAAGCTGCGGATCGTGTCGACGTCGCGGCCGCGCTCCAGCGCCTCGGCATTGGAATAGCCGTAGCGCGGCATCTCGATCACCACGCGGTGGGCCAGCGGGGCCAGCCGGGTGTCGATCCCGGCGCCGACGCGCACCAGGATCTGGTTGCGCAGCACATCGAACATGCCCTGGAACAGATAGAGGCCGATCGCCAGGACCGACAGCGCGACCAGCGTCGGCACGCTGCCCGAGGTCAGCGCCCGGTCATAGATCTGCAGCATGTAGAAAGAGCCGGTGAGGGCGAGAAGGCTGATGACGAAGGACAGGCCGAGAAGGAACAGGATCAGCCCGCGATAACGGCCCAGCCGTTCCGAGACGGTTTCGTCGCTGGCACGGGTGCGGCGGCGCTTGGTGCTCATGGTAAGGTCCCCGGTTCAATCGAAAGCGTGATGAAATACGGTCTGCGAAGACGCCGAGGGCGTCCGGGACGCTGGCCCCGGGCGCCCGTCGCCGTTCAGTGGACGCCGTTGAAATCGGTCGACGTCAGGTCGTGGTAGCCGATCAGGTCGATCTCGAAATCGGCACCGAGGTCGTCGTCGACATTGCCCGAGACCAGGGTGTGGTCACCGTCCGATCGCAGTTCGTGCACGATGCTGAGCTGGCCCGCGGCGCTGAACCCGCCGGCAACGTAGATCACGAAGGATTGGTTGCCGTCGGTCCCGCGGTCGGCGTCGATCCCCGCAAGGTCGATCCTGTCGCCCGGGGCGAAGCCCGCGATCATGTCGCCATCCGCCGCGGCGGCCGAACCGAAGACGAAGGTGTCGTCGCCCGCGCCGCCATCCATCACGTTGACTTCGGCATTGGCGGTGATGCGGTCGTCGCCGCTGCCGCCCATGACGTTCTCGAAGCCGTAGATCTGGTCGGTTCCGGTCCAGGCCGCGACCTGGCCGTGGCCCATCAACCCGCTGCCGAGGTCGATGTTGAGATCCGAGGTCGCCGCCGAATAGTCCAGCGTGTCGATGCCGTCGCCGCCCCAGTAGCTGTCGTTGCCGTCGTCCTCTCCGGCCAGGACGATGTCGTCGCCCTCTCCGGCAAGCACCATGTCGTCGCCCGTACCCGCGTCGATCAGGTCGTCGCCGTCACCGCCGAAGATCCGGTCGTCGCCCGCATCACCGAAGAGCATGTCACCGCCGTCCAGGCCGAAGACCTTGTCGGCCCCGCCGCCGGCAAAGATCTGGTCGGTGCCATCGGTGCCGATCAGAACCTCGCCGGTGTCTTCGCCCGCGATGATCTCGCCCGCGGCGGCCTGTGCGGACGCATTCACTTCAGGCGCATCACCTTCCGGCGCACCGCCTTCGGCCGCGTCGTCGCAGCCGTCCCCCACCGTGCTGCCGGGGGCCGGGCCCTGCCCCGGGGGCATGGCGCCACCACCCGGGGCATAATGGGCGTTTTCCACCACGTCCTGGGGCCGGTAATCTCCGACCACCATGTTTTCGCCGCCGCGTCCGACAAAGTCGATCCGGTGACTTGAGGTCAGCCCGGTGATGTCGACGGTGTCGTCGCCGTCACCGCCCTCGATGTGGATCGTGTTGTAGGCCAGCGAGGTGCCGGTGAAATCGCCGACGACCACGAACTGATCGCCGCCGACGAACTGCCCGTTGTTCAGGGTGCCGCCCCCGCCGTAGCCGCTGAACACCAGTTCCTCGACATTGCGCAGCTCGGCGATGATCTCGGTCGTGCCGGCGACCATGCGGGTGACAACGATCTCGGTGTTCGGGTTCAGCGTGGCCGCGCCCGGAACGTTGCTCGAGACGGCCGCCGCGGCGGTGTAGATCCCGAACACCTCGGACACGGCGCCATCGCCGCGGACCACGAAGGTGTCCGATCCGCCGCCCTGGCCGTTGACCAGGTCGCGGCCGTCACCCGCCTGCCAGACGATGGTGTCGTTGCCGCCGCCCGCGTTCACCGTGTCGTTGCCGGTGCCGCCGATCAGGATGTCTGACAGCGCATAGCCCCGCAGCAGGTCGTCGCCGCCAAGCCCCAGAAGGATGTCCTGCGTGTTGACGCCGGTCGCGTTGTCGTTGTCGCCATCAACCGCGCCCGCCCCGGTATCGGCGCCAGCGGTGCCGAGGACGAGGTTGTATTCGTCCCCCGCGAAGTCGAGCTTTTCGATCCCGATCAGCATGTCCGTGCCGTCGTGATCGGCGACGCCCGCGTCGCGGGTATCGGCCACGGTCACCACGCCGTTGTCCGCGCCCGAGATCGCGTAGTTGGACACCGCGCCGCGGTAGACCGACACGTCGCCGGTCCCTGCCGCCCCGTTGTCGCCCAGGATATGGCCGGTCTCGCCGGTGTCGTCGAAGACCGGGCGGTCCTCTCCGGTGTTGAACCAGTTGGCGATGGTGGTGTAGCCCGCCGCGCTGGTGGTGGCGTCGATGTCGATGTGCAGGTTGCCGCGCACGATCGCCCAGTCCCCGACGATGATATCGTCGTCGCCGAGGCCGGTCAGCCTGTCGTTGCCCGCCCCGCCGATCAGCTGGTTGGCCGACCCGTTCAGCGCGATCGCGTCCGGCCCACCCCCTTCGAGGATGTCGTCGAAGCGCGACCCGACAAGTCCGTCGATCATCGCGTAGGTATCCAGCAGGCTGGACGAGGTGCCCGCGCCGTTCGATGTCTGAAGGCTTGCCACGATGGCGATGCCCACCTCTTCGTAGCTGGCGATGTCCATCTCGCCGATGCTGCCGTCGCCGTTGTATTCGATCACCGGCAGGGTGCCGGGGGCCGAGTCGCCGTTCAGACGGTCGCCATCGTTGGCGGTGGCGCCAAGCCCGCCCTCGAGCAGGTCGTTGCCTGAGCCGCCGTTGATGTTGTCGTCGCCAACCCCGCCCCGCATCCAGTCGTTGCCATTGCCGCCGAACATCTCGTCGACGCTGTCGCCGCCGTCCATGTAATCGTCGCCGTCGCCACCGATCATCAGGTCGGTGTCGCCCTCGCCGTAGAGCCGGTCGTTGCCGTCGTCGCCGAAGACCTCGTCGATGCCATCGCCGCCATGCACCTCGTCATCACCCTCGTTTCCGTGGGCGGTGTCGAGAACGCCGGGCCCGGCAAAGATCGTGTCGTTGCCCGCCCCGCCGGCGATGAAGTCGTCGTTCTCATAGTCGGTGATGTAGTCGTCGCCGTCGCCGCCGTAGAGGTGGTCGTTGCCCTGGGCGCCTTCGAGCACGTCGTTGCCCTCGTCGCCGTAAAGCACGTCATCGCCTAGCGCGCCGACGATGAAGTCGTCACCCGAGAGGCCAATCACCACGATATGCCCGTCATTGGCCGACCCGCCCGGTTCGGTCACGCTGAGGGTGACCGCGTCGAAAAGCGTGTTCTGCCCGGATCCGTCGGTCTCGATCACGATCGACAGCCCGAGGCCGGCAGCCGCCGCGGCGACCGGGCCGGTCGTCAGCGTCAGCATGTCCCAGGCGTCGTCGGTGGTGACGTCGCCGTCGTCGAGCGGCGGGTTGAAGATCTGGCTGGCCAGAACGGTGCCGTCCGCGGCCACCAGCTTGACGATGCCTGCGGTAGCGACATAGCCGATCTTGTCGCCGATCCTGAGGTTGAGCGTATAGGTCGCCCCCTCGACCAGAGTGGTCCCCGTGTCGGCGGTCATCGAGGAATTCGTGCCGAGCTGCGCCACCTGGCTGCCATCGGGCAAGAACGGCACCGCGGCGGTCGTGGGCGCCCAGGTTCCGCCGGACCCGACCAGCGTCCAGTCCTGGATCGTGCCGCTCAGGTAAGTGCCGCGGGCATTGGTCGTGGCCCCTGCCGCGACCAGGTCCTGCGCCTCGAAGCTGCCGTTGGAAAGGACGACCTGCGAGGTCACGTCGGGCAGCGATTCCAGCGTGGCGTTGAAGTAGTCGTTGTCGCCATAGGCATCGCCTGCCCCCACGCCATCGCGGGCGTTGTCGATGTAGTCGCCGGCGGAATTGGTGCCGTCCAGGGTATAGACCGCCGAGGGCGTGCCGAAGGCGTCGGGAATGTGTTCGAGGCCGGTCGTGCGCATCACCAGATCCGCGAATTGTTCGCCGATGATCTGATCGCCGAGGTGCTGGCCCACCGGCATCCGGTAGAGATAGTAGAACCGGTCGCCGTCCTGCAGTCGCTGCGCAAAGTCGAGCAGGATGAAGCTGAAGGTGGTGCCCAGCGGGCCGTCGAACAGCGCCTGCTCAGCAAGGCCGCCGATCCACAGGTCGATATCCCAGAAGCCCTGGTCACCCGATGCGGCATTGACGTCCCAGTGGCCCGGCACATAGCCCGGGTCGCCCTTGGTCCCGGTCGGCGGGATGTATGTCGGTTCTCCCGTGCTGGTGCCCTGCACGAACTTCAGCGCGGCGGCATGGTCGGGATCGTCCGGGTCGGCAGCGGCGTCGACGATGTGCTGCGCCACCGCGCGGATCTCGTAAAGCTCGCCGGAGCCGTCCAGGTAGGCTTCGCGCGCCGCCTGCAGGCCAAAAGTGTGGCCGGTGTCGTCGTCGCGGCCATAGGCGGCGATGAAGTTGACCAGCGATTCAGGCGTCCGCAGGTGGGCGCCGAAGTCGGCCCAGCTGTGATAGGGCGCGATGCCCGACCCGTTGGCGTTGTTCGAGGTATTCTGCATCAGGCCGTCAAAGACCTCCTGCCGCAACTCGTTCAGCGACGGCATGCCGACGTCGCGGCCCCGGGCGATGTTCAGGGCCGGCAGGTCGAGCGGAACGCCGACCAGCGATTGCTGCAGCGCCGCCGTGACGAATTCATCCATCTCGTTGCCCTGCTGGGTCAGCAGCCCCGCGGCGATGCCCGCGGCGCCGTACATGTCGTAGGCGTCGGGATTGAGGAAGGCGTCGAACAAACCGTTTTCCGTGTAGGTGGCGGTATAGCCGGGTTCGCCGGGGTCGATCCCGTGGGCGTCGGTCACCGCGATCTGCACCGTCTCGCGCAGCTGCGAATGGCCGAGCCGGAACACCGCCTGCGCGAATTCGAGGCTGATCGAAAGGTCGATATCGGTGGAATAGGACACGAATTCGGGCAGCGCGGGGTAAAGCGTGCCCATGTACTGGTCGATCGCGATATGGTTGTACTCGCTCTCGACCACCACGCGAGCCGCCTGGTAGACTTTCTCGCCGTCCCAGTCGAAGGTCTGCGCCAGCGCAAGCACCTCGTCGTCGGCCATCGTGTCGAGACCATCGAGCGCGGCGAGCGTGATCGCGGTGTTCAGCCAGCCATAGCCCGTGCCGCTGAAGTCATTGATCGTGCCGTCGCCGTTGAGCATGGTCAGGTCGCCGGTCGCATAGGCATCGCGCAGCGCCTCGACCATGAGCTGGCGGGCCTGGATGTTGTGTTCCTCGTGGAAGACATGGTGCACCGTGGTCAGGGTGACGTTCTCGTTCACCCGGCCGTCGCCCGATACCTTGTGCCGCGCCAGGAGCGCGTCGTCATAGGTGCCCGGCGTACCCGGCCCGGCCCCGACGACGGCGGACAGCGGGCTCAGCTCGTTGCCTTCCTGGGTCAGGCCGGGGGCCGCGCCGTGGGCGATGTCGATCAGGATCGCCTGATTGGTGGTGCGCACCTCGCCCACTTGCGACACGTCCACCCGCCCGGCCAGCGCGTCGTCCAGGGTCCAGCGCAGGAACGGATCGTAGCCAGCGGCGTCGATGTCGGCATAGCTGGTGTAGGTCACGCCGTTGATGGTGATGCCGGTGGTCGCGGCCTCGGTCTCCAGGTCGGCGATGCTCTGGTCCGAGCGGAAGGTGTAATCCTGCTGCGCCGCGAAGCCCAGCCGGCCGATCGCATCGGCCTTGATCCACGGACAGTCGAGGACGTCCATGTCGCGCAGCTCCACCCCGATGCGGGCGGCGTTCACCTTCATGTCGGCCCAGGTGCCCAAGTCGTGGGCCGAGCCGTCGCCATCCTCGGCACCGGTGATCAGCTGGCCGGTGACGTGACCGTCGGCCCCGTACTGGCGCACCAGCACGTTCACGGATTCATGCGACCCGTAGGTCTGGCTCTGGTCGATCAGCAGGCCGGTGTTGTTGTTGTAGACCGGCACGACACCCGGCAGCAGGTTGCCGTCGGCATCGAAATCGCTGTCGGGGTTCGCAAGCTTGCCGCGCGCCAGCATCATCACGTTCGACGCGCCCGGGATGTAGGCCGGGTTGGGCGATCCGTCCGGCAGGGTGGGATCGACCCACAGCGGATCGTTGGGGCTGAGCGGGATCATCACCACGCCGCCGGTCTTCTGGATGAAGTCGAGACCGTGGTCGAAGAACTGCCCGAAGGCCACGAACCATTCATTGTAGGTCACGCCCCCCAGGATCCCGGGGTTCGGCATGAAGGCGGTCGTGATGTCGCCCACGACCGAGTTCGACACGCCCACCGGCGCACCGCCGAGGTTCTCCATCGCCGCGACGGCGGCGGGGTTGTGGTTCGGGTCGCTGGTGTCGACGTTCGAGCTGGCAATCAGCTCCGAGATCATCCGCGGCATCGGATCGACGACGACGGAGGAGCTCTGGTCCATCGTGGTGGCGGTGTCGGTGTACTGATACTCTGCCGGCGCGTAGACGAAGGTGGGCTGGTAGCCGCTGTCGCCCGGGTTCAGCCCGTTCCGGTCGGTGGTCAGAAGTGCCGGATCGAAGGCCATCGGATTGTCGACCAGCACCGACTGGAAGGTGCCATCCCCCTTGTCGAGGTCGATCCAGGTCTTCTGCACCGTGGCGTAGGAGGTGCCATAGGCATCCTCGGCCGGGTTGTTCGTCGGGAAGAGACGCAGGAAGTCGGTGTCGGCCTGTCCCCAGTCGGGATGCACAGTGGTGCCGGTCCAGGTGATCGAGCCGTCGGCATTCACCGTGTAACCCCCGACGAGATTGTTGTTCGACCCCGAGACCTCGCGCACGCCGTTCGGGTCCAGTGCGCTGGTCAGGCGGCTGTAATCGTTGAGGATGTTCGCCTGTTGAAGCAGATAGTTCAGGTCGGCATTGGCCAGCTTGATCATGGTCTTCTCCCTGTTGCCAAAGCTTTCCCCAAGGGATGCCCGGCTCTGATGATTTTGGTTCAAAGGTCGGTCCGGCCGGAGCCGGCAAAATTCCTGATCCGATGAGAACACGGGCGGGGAAGACGCGGAATCTTCTTAGGTCCGGCGATTTTCTGGCCTAAGGTGGGTCACACAGACCTAGTTTTTAGGCGGAGTCCGGATGCGACCTTGGTCCAGCAGGAACCCGGCCTTGGTTGACCGGGATCGTGCCGAAAGACCTTATTTGCCGACACGCGCCCTTGGCTGGTTTCTACGTAGAAGTCTTTCTTTCCAGTTTCTTGTCGTGCTCGCCCTGGTGCTGGGCCTGTCGCTTGCCCTGCTTGCTCACTGGGTCAACAGCCGCGCCACCCTGCGCATGCTCGATTCGACCGCGGATACCGCGGCCTTCTACCTCCAGAGCCTGATTCAGCCCCACGTCCAGAGCCTGGCGACCGGCGACAAGCTAACCCGGAAGGACCACGATGCGCTGGTCGCACTGGCCGACAGCTTTCGCAGCCAGGGCCAGTTCCTGGCGATCAAGGTGTGGTATCCCGATGGAGAGCTGGCCTTCGCACCCGCGGGGTCCGGCGCGCCCGAACATTCCCCCGACGAGATCGCCGCAGTGATGCGCGGCGAGGTCGTCGGCCGGTTCTCCGACCTCGAGACGGGCGAGCATGCGACACAGCGCGCGCTTGGGGTCCGGCTCTACGAGATCTACGCCCCGCTGTTCGAAGCCGATACCGGGCGGATCCTCGCGGTGGGGGAGTTCTATCAGAACGCGGATCACATAAGCCACGCGCTGATCCATGCTGCGGCCGAAACCTGGCGCACCTTCGTCCCCGTCGGCCTTGCGATGTTCCTGCTGCTGTTCCTGGTGGTGCGGCGCGGCAGCCGCACGATCGAATTCCAGACGCGAGCGCTGGAGCGGCGCCTCGTCGAACAGGCCCGGCTGCACCACGACAACGAGGAACTGCGCAGCAGGATCAACGACGCCACGCGCAAGGCCGCCGCGATCGACGAGCTGCGGCACCGCCGGCTCGGCGCCGATCTGCATGACGGGGCCGGGCAGCTTCTGGCCTACATGCTGCTGCGCCTCGATCGGCTGGACGAGCTGATCCGGGCCGGCGCGCCGCAGGATCTTCGCGACGCGCGCGAGATCGCCGGCCGGCTTCGCGCCGCGGCGCAGCAGGCGCTCGAGGAAATCCGCAGCGTGTCATCCGGGCTCTCGGCCCCGTTCCTGTCCGACGCCCGCACCCTGCGCGCCGCCCTCGAGGGGCTGGCACAGGTGCATGAACAGCGCACCGGCACCCGAGTCGACCTGAAGCTCGACCTGCCCGAGCGGGAGCTTCCGCCGGAGCTGTTGGGCAACCTCGGCCGGATCGCGCAGGAGGCGCTTGGCAATGCCGCGCGGCATGCCGGGTCGACGCAACGCGAGATCCGTGCACATGAAGAGGCCGGCCGGATCGTGATGATCATCGCCGACGACGGCATCGGCCCCGGAGAGACGGCAGACCCCGAGCGTGCCGCAGGATCGCGGCCGAAGGCGCGCGGCCCGGAGGCCTCTGGCGGGCTGGGCATTCCGGGCATGCGGTTTCGCGCCGAATCGCATGGCGGAGAGCTGGAGATACGCGCCCGTCGCCCGCGTGGGACCGAGGTGATCTGCCGCGTTCCCCTGCCCCGGTCGGCGGAGGATCCGGCGCTGGGAAAACAATAGGGAAATAAGCGTTTAGCCCGGGTCACTGGGGCATCGCCGCAAGGCGCGCAGACAATCCGGTATCGCAAATTCACGAATGTGTGTATCATCTTAATGTTTTGATCATGAATTTCGTGCCGGGCGTCTGCCTCGGATCCGTTCATTAGACTTCGGGATCCAAAGTCACTTTCGCACGCCCGGCCGGTTGCAGCTTTGGCTGCACGTACTGGGTGTGGGAGTGGGAAAAATGGGTTTGAGCTGCGATCCACGCGGCCTGTGTGTCGGTCTGGTTGATGACCATCCGATCTTTCGACAGGGCCTGGCGGCCTTGCTTGCGGAAAACATGGGGTGCGCCGCCATTCATCAGGGCGCAACCGCTGACGAGGCCGTGGAGATCGCCTCCACCCACCGGCCGGACGTGATGTTCCTCGACCTGTCCCTGCCGGGTGGCGGCATGGATGCGCTGAAGCGGATCGCCGCAGCCGAACCAGAGGTGCGCTGCGTGCTGCTGACGGCCTGCGACGCGGCGGCCAGCGCGATCGAGGCACTTAACAACGGCGCCCGCGGCTACATCCTCAAGGGCGTCGGGGGGCGCGAACTGGTGATGGCGATCGACACGATCCTGAACGACGGCACCTTCGTCTCGCCGGGGTTCGCGGCGACGCTGCTTCGCGCGGCACAGGCCCCGACCGATCGGCAGGATCCGACCCAGCATCTCACGCAGCGCGAATTGCAGGTGCTGCACGAACTCGAGCGTGGGCACACCAACCGTGAAATCGCCCTGCGGCTCGACATCAGCGAAAAGACGGTGAAGTTCTACATGACCAACATCATGCAGAAATACGGCGTCAAGAACCGTGTCGCGGCGGTGCTCGCGTTCCGTGCTTCCGGCGCGGGACAGGGCGCCGGCGCGGCACCGCAACCGTAGGAGCGCCCCTATGGCGGCGGCCGGCCAGGCGCCTGCGACGGCCACGCTCGCCGTGATCGACGACCACCCGCTGATGCGTGTGGGCATCATCGACACGCTGCTTGGCGATGGCGGTTTCAGGCTGGTCGGCGAGGGCTCCACCGCCGCCTCGGCGATCCGCATCGCCACAGAACAGCACCCCGACGTCATGCTGCTCGACCTCGGGATGCCCGGCGACGGCTTCGCGGCGCTCAAGGGTGTGCGGCGGGCGTCTCCGGCGACCCATTGCATCATGCTCACGGTCAGCGACGAACCGCGGCACGCGCTCGACTGTCTCCGGGCGGGGGCGCATGGCTACGTCCTCAAGGGGATCGGAGCGCTTGAACTCAGGGCGGCGGTGCGCCGGGTGCTGAGCGGGGAATCCTTCGTCTCGCCGGAATTCGCGACCCGGGTGGTCGCCGCCGCGCAGGGCATGCGCGCCCAGAGCGCCGGCAAGCCGGGCACGCCCCCCGAGCAGAGCGCGGAACAGCTCAGCCCGCGCGAGCGGCAGGTGATCGCGGGGCTGGAGCAGGGTTTGACCAACAAGCAGATCGCGGCGGAGCTTCAGCTCAGCGAGCGGACCGTGAAGCACTACATGTCGTCGCTGATGCAACGCTTCGGGGCGACCAACCGGGTCGGCGTCCTGATCGCCTGGCGGAGGCAGCGCGACATGCTTGGCGATCTGCGCTGACCCGCGCGCGACGAGGGCCTGCCCCCTGCTGAGCGGATGGGCAGCCGGTCAGGCGGTTCTGCGCGCCCGCCCCAGGAACCCCGTCAGCCGCCGCAACGCCAGCCGCTGCGCCGCGCGCTGAAGGTCGGCCGCGGTCAGCGTGCCATTGGCGGGCTTGGGGTCGGGGGCGAAAGGATCGGCGTAGAAGCGGGCACCGGCGCAGCCGGCCAGGTGTTCCGCGCGTGCCACCATCGACGGGCCGCCGGCGGCAAAGACGGTATCCTCGGGGCCGAGATCCGCCAGATGATCGGCAGGCGTCCCACCAAGGATTCCCGCGACGCCGGGCGGCGTCTCCTCGAGGCAGACCCGGAGGTCGACGTTGGGATACCGCGCCGCGAGGCGCAGCGCCGGCCCCATGTAGAAGCCCGCCGCCCGCCGGGCACCGCAGCCCAGAACGACGTGGCGCTGCGGGTCCGCCGCAAGCGCCGCGGCGGCGATCGCCCAGGCCGGGGCAAAGCCGGTGCCACTTCCCAGCGCGACGATGCGGCCCGGCCGGTCGTCGCGCAGGTAGGCATGGCCAAAGGGTCCCTCGACCGTGACGGGGGCACCTGCGCCGATCTCGGCGCCCAGCCGCGGTGTCACCCGGCCGTCGCGCACCTGCTTGATGTGGAACACCAGCCGGTCGCTTGCGAATTCGCCCCCGGCCAGCGTGGCCGTGGGGCTGAAGCTGCGCGGCGGGTGGCCGCGGAACTGCAGCTTCACGAACTGGCCGGGGCGCCATGCCAGCGGCCGACGAAGCCGCAGCGTGACCTCGACCACGCCGGGCACCAGCGTGCGCACGGCGTCGACCGTCGCGCGGCGGCGGTTCGGGTGCGGCGCATCATGGGCGGCGATGCGGATCTGCGAGAAGATCCTCGCCTGGCAGGCCTTGACGTTGCCCGGCCCGCTCTCGCCGCCCAGGGTGACCCCACGCAGCACCTCGACGACACAGGCGCCGCAATGCCCGGCCCGGCAATCGTGCAGCAGGTCGACGCCATTGCGCAGCGCCGCGTCGAGCAGCCGGTCGCCCGCACGGGCATGGAAGGAACGGTCACCCACGGTGACAGTGAAGGTCTTCGTCATCGGCCAAGCTCCAGTACCAGGGGTCGAAGATGATAGGTGTGCCGCGTCTCGGCATGATCGAAGGCGGCGAACCACATCATCATGCCGTCCCTGACCGGCAGGTCGTGCGGCCCCGCGGCAAGGCTGCGCCGGACCTCGAGGACCCAGTAGCCGCCGTCCCAATGGGCCCGCGCGGTCACGTCGTCGGGGCCGGGTCGCACGTCGTCGTCGACCAGCACCCCGGGAAGCACCGCGCCGTCGCGCAGACCGGCGGCGGCGTCCTCGGTGTAGGGCTCGGTCATGTCCCAGGGCAGCGGCCGGGCGTCGCGCCCGGGATCGGCGCCCGCGGCAACGGCAGAGACCGGTGTCGGCCGCAGCAGCGGCAGGCGCAGCGGCTCGACCGTGCCGCAGGGGCCGTCTCCCCCGGTGAAATTCGCCCGCCCCACGGCCGCGCTGGCACTGTCGAGTTCCAGCCCGCCTGCATAGCGCGCGTCGTGGACGCTCTCCGCCCGGGTGACCGGCTGTGGCGGGCCAAGCCAGCTGTCCACCACCCGGGGGCTGAGCCCGGCGGTCGCGGCGCGCCATTGCCAGATGTCGATCATCGTGCCCTTGCCGGTGTAGTGCAGGCCGCGGCCGCTGATCCCGCCCGGTGCATCGGCCAGAGGCTTGCGCCCGAGGTGGATCGCCGCGCCGATCAACTGCCGCCCCGGCGGGGCAAGCATGATGGCGAAGCGGTCGTCGACCTGCGGCGCGTCCCCCGCCTTGCCTGCCGTCGGTCCGGTGCCCGGCCTTGCCGCGCCCGCCCCCGCCACGCTGCCCGCGCTGGCAAGGTGCCAGTGGTTGTCGTGCCGGACCAGCGGATGGTCGGCGCGCGACGGCGTCGGATCCTGCCAGACAATGGCGAGGTAGAGATAACGCGAATCGTGGACCGCGCGGACCTGGACGCGGCTTTCGCCGGTACCGCCGAAATCCCCTCCATGGGCCGTCAGCACCGTCACCGGGGCGATCCCCTGCCAGACCGCGTCGGATGTGTCACCATCGAGCACCGGAGCCGCTTCGTCGGCCACGGCATGCACCACCAGCTTGCGCCCCAGCGCCCGGTCGGTCGCGATCAGCGCGCCGCAGACCAGGCCGGCCGTGACCAGCGCGGCAAGAAGCGGTCGTGATCGGAAAATCGGCATACTGTTCCCTCGACTCAGCGCTTGCGTTCGGTGCCCCGGGCGGCGGCGGACGCCGCGGACGGCCTCGCCTGACCCTGTCCCTGCCCTTGACTGTGACCGTGGCCCTGCACACCACGCGCCGCCTCACGCTCGGCCAGCAGCTCCGACACGACGACGGCCAGGTCGAGGTCGCCCTCCTGCGCGGCAAGCCGGCGCGGCCGGAACATCCGGGCGAGGTGCCGAAAGCCGCCCAGCCGCAGCAGCGCGTACAGGTGCAGCGGCACGAAGGCGACGACCGCCCATGTACACCACAGATGCAGGTCAAGCACCGGCTCCGGCGCCCCGACATAGGCCAGCCAACCGGTCACGATCAGCCCCGACGCCGCGATCAGGAAGCCCCAGCAGATCAGCGCGTTCAGGCAGGACCAGCGGGTCTGGGACGTCCCGAACAGGCCCTTTAGCCGCAGCCGGTCGACATGGATCCGCCCGGTCAGCCGACTGGCCGGCAGGTAGATCGCGTACCCCACGGCCGCCGCGGTCAGCACCTGGGCCGCGAGGATGTGCCGGGTCCACAGGTCGTTCGACATCAGCACCCCGTCGAGGGCGCGCAGCCATTCATGGCCGACATCGTCCGAAGTGATCCGCAGGCCCGTCAGCAACAGCACCACGGTCGCGCCGGCAACGCTCCAGTGCAGCAGCACGGTGCCGATGTCTGTTCGTGGCCAAGGGCGGGCATTCATGAGGCTATCCCTCTCATGTTGGGAAATTCGGTCTGACGATCTCGGCTGCTCATGCGGCACCCGTCCCGGTGCCTTGCTCTGGATGCCCCCAAATTCGCGGGTTCCCTTGCCACCGATCAAGCCGGACGAAGGGACAATGGCCGCGATTGCACCAAAGACCGCCCGGGGCCACCCACCCGCAACCCCCGCGCGATTCTCTATTTCCGTCAGGTTCTTATGGTCGGAAAGGGGCGGCTATCGCGCTTGGCGGATTATCGTAACCCACGGGTGTTTAAGCGGAATACCGCGAAATCGGGGCGGCGAAAGGCGCCTGCCTGTGGCGAGAGACTGCCGACGCGCACGCGGCTCGCCCCGCTGGCCATGCCCTGCCGGCCCCCGCCCCGCCGCAAACGGCGGGGCCGCGGCCCCCAAACGCCGCGCGATCCCGGCAAGCAGATTCGCCGGACCGCTGAAGCACCAAGGCTTCCGCCGGTATCGGACAGCCCTGGCCGGAAAGGTTCGGAAAGACTGGGCGTCGGTAGCGCGGCTTTCCCGGCCCCGGCATGCGTAGGGATGGAACGCCGGGCCAGAAATACCAAAGGGGCCAGCCATCTAAGGCTAACCCCTTGAAGTAAGTGGTGAGCCGTGCAGGATTCGAACCTGCGACCCACTGATTAAAAGTCAGTTGCTCTACCAACTGAGCTAACGGCCCACTCACGGGCGCTCTCTTAGAAGGAGGCTCGGGGGGGGTCAAGAGGGGTTGGCACGAAAATCTCGACCACTCTGGCAAAAAGTTCGGCGCACGCGTATATCGCGCCTCATGAAGGACACGCGCTTTCCCCAGGGCCTCCCGTTCATGAAGATGCACGGCGCAGGCAACGACTTCGTGGTCATCGACCAACGGGGGCTGGGCGATATTGTCTCGCCGTCCCTCGCGCAGGCACTGGGTGACCGGCACCGCGGGGTGGGATTCGACCAGCTCTGCACCATCGATCACGATCCCGGGGCCGATGCCAAACTCGTGTTCTGGAATTCCGACGGCACGATCGCCGGCGCCTGCGGCAACGCGACCCGCTGCGTCGCGCGCCACCTGATGACCGAGACCGGGCGCGACCGGCTGACGCTGCGGACCGAGCGCGGCCTGCTGATCGCCGAGGATGCGGGCGACGGGCTGACCCGCGTCAACATGGGCCCGCCGCAGCTTGACTGGGCCGAGGTGCCGCTGGCGCACGAGGTGGACACGCTGCACCTGCCGATGGCGGGCGACCCGGCCGCGGTGGGCATGGGCAACCCGCATTGCGTCTTCTTCGTCGACAATGCCGAAGCGGTGGACCTGCCCGCGCGGGGCCGTGCCGCCGAGCATGACCCGCTGTTCCCGCAGCGCACGAATGTGGAATTCGTCTCCTCCCTCGGCCCCGACCGCCTGCGCATGCGGGTGTGGGAACGCGGCACGGGAATCACCCTGGCCTGCGGGTCGGGCATCTGCGCCACCGCCGTGGCCGCCGCCCGCCGGGGTCTCACCGGCCGCGAGGTGACGGTCGAGGTCGACGGCGGCACGCTGTCGGTCCACTGGCGCGAGGACGGCGTCTGGCTGACCGGCCCCACGGCGCATGTCTTCGACGGCGTACTCTCCCCTGCCTTCCTTGAAGAACACGCATGAAACCGCCCGTCTTCTCCACCCTCGGCTGCCGTCTCAACGCCTACGAGACGGAGGCGATGAAAGAACTGGCCGCCGAGGCCGGCATTTCCGACCTCGTGGTCGTGAATACCTGCGCCGTCACGGCCGAGGCGGTGCGCAAGGCCAAGCAGGAGATCCGCAAGCTCTCGCGCGAGAACCCGGGCGCCACCCTCGTCGTCACCGGCTGCGCCGCGCAGACAGAGCCCGAGACCTTTGCCGCCATGCCCGAGGTCGCGCGCATCGTCGGCAACACCGAGAAGATGGACCGCGGCACCTGGGCCGCCATGGCCCCCGACCTGATCGGCGAGACCGAGCGAGTGCAGGTCGACGACATCATGTCGGTGAAGGAAACCGCGGGTCACCTGATCGACGGTTTCGGCCGGCACCGCGCCTACGTTCAGGTGCAGAACGGCTGCGACCACCGTTGCACCTTCTGCATCATCCCCTACGGTCGGGGCAATTCCCGCTCCGTCCCCGCGGGGGTGGTGGTGGAACAGATCAAGCGCCTCGTCGGGCGGGGCTTCCACGAGGTCGTGCTGACCGGCGTCGACCTCACGTCTTGGGGCGCCGATCTGCCCGGCACGCCGCGGCTGGGCGACCTGGTGATGCGGATCCTGCGACTGGTGCCGGATCTCGCGCGCCTGCGCATCTCGTCGATCGATTCGATCGAGGCGGACGACAACTTGATGCTGGCGCTCGCGACCGAACAGCGCCTGATGCCGCACCTGCACCTCTCGCTTCAGGCCGGCGACGACATGATCCTCAAGCGGATGAAGCGGCGCCACCTGCGCGACGACGCGATCGCGTTCTGCGAAGAAGCCCGCCGGCTGCGACCCGACATCGCCTTCGGCGCCGATATCATCGCAGGCTTCCCGACCGAGACCGAAGCGATGTTCGAGAACTCGCTGAAGCTGGTCGAGGAATGCGGTCTGACCTGGCTGCACGTCTTCCCCTACTCCCCCCGCAAGGGCACGCCCGCCGCCCGCATGCCGCAGGTGAAGGGCCCCGAGATCCGCGACCGCGCCGCCCGCCTGCGCGTGGCGGGCGAGGCGCGCGTCACCGCCCACCTCGGCCAGCAGCAGGGCCGCACCCATCAAGTCCTGATGGAGGGCCCCCGCATGGGCCGCACCCCGCAATTCGCCGAGGTCGACTTTGCCGCCGATCAGCCAGAGGGCCAGATCGTCAGCGCCACGATCACCGGAACCAGCGGCCAGCGCCTGACGGCCTGATACCCCCGCGGCGCTCCCCGGCCACCCGCCCCCCGGGCCGATGACGCCCGTCAATGAGGGCCGCCGCGGCGATGCCAGACTCCTCCCGTTGCAAACCAGTCGGAGGAGGGCTGACCATGAGGACCATAGGCAAGCTGATGGCCATCTCGCTGCTCGGGATCGGCGCGGCGGGGCAAGCGCCGGCACAATCGGCCGAGATCGGCAAGACGCTTTACATGACCTATTGCGCCGCCTGTCATGGCGAAACGGCGAAGGGCGACGGAGACATGGCGTCGGTGATGACGATCCCGGCGACCAACCTGACGTTGCTTGCCAAGAAGAACGACGGCACCTTCCCGATGCTGAAGGTGATCCACATCATCGACGGCCGCACCGGCATCCGCGCCCATGGCGGGCCGATGCCGATCTTCGGGCAGACCTTCAGCGACACGCACGACCAGGCCCAGCCCGGCGACTATACCGCGGTGCTGGAAACCCGCGGGCGGATCCTGTCGCTTGCCATGTACCTGGAAACGCTGCAGCAGTAGCGCGCGCTAGCCTGCCGGCGGCACGTCGACCGTCTCGATCCACGGCTTGATGTCGACAAGTGGCGTGCCGTCGAAGCAATCCAGCGCGTCGACCCGCAGCACCCCGGCTGCGACGTCGATCGACAGCACCGTGACCGCGCCCAGCGATACCGGGTTCGGACGCACGGGCGAGCGCAGGGCGAAGGTGCCGCGCGGACCATCGGCATGGGCCGGGGCCTGCACGATCAGGTCGCGCCGCGCCGCGTCCATCCAGTAAAGCAGCATCACCCGCGCGCCGGGTTCGATCCCCTTCAGCCCCGGGCGATAGGGCGGATCCACCTCGACCCGGAAGTCGCCGCCCCGCTCGCGCGCCTGGCGCAGGTTCTTCGGGCAGTCGCCGCGCGACCAGGGCGTCCGCAGCCGGCCGATGAAGGCAATGCCGGCATCCGCCTCGGCACCCGGATCGAAATCGAGCTCGACCTCGCCCGCCCGTGTCTCGTGGCCGCCGGACCCTGCGGTCATCTCGGCGCCCGGATCGTGTCACCGGGATTCAGCCGCGGCGTCAGCTCCAGCGCGGCGCCCGTGCTCTCCTCGCGTTGCCCTGAGACGATCTCGGCCGCCGCGCGACCGATCTCCAGCCGGCAGGCGTCCATCGTCGCCAAGCGGCAAGGCAGCCCGTCGAGCAACTCGACATTGTTGAAGCCGGCGAGGCCCAGCTTGCCCGGCACGTCGATGCCTTTCTCAAGGCACCACAAAAGCCCGCCGGCCCCGATCATGTCGTTGGAATAATATAGGAAATCCAGGTCGGGAGAGCGTGCCAGCATCGCCTGCGTCATCTCGCGCCCCTTGGCCAGCGCCGAACCGCCGGAATAGAATTCGCGGTCTTCCAGCGCGAGGCCCGCCTCGGCCAGCCCCTCCTCGAAGCCTTCCATCCGCTTCTTGGCGCGATGGTCGAGCGGCATCTTGGTGCCCAGAAAACCGATCCGCCGGTAGCCGGAAGCGATAATCGCGCGCGCCATCTCGCGCCCGGCGCGGCGGTGCGAGATGCCGACCATGCTGTCGACCGGGTCGCCGTCGACATCCATGATCTCAACCACCGGGATCCCGGCATTCGACATCATCGCGCGGGCGGGTTCGGTGTGTTCGATGCCGGCAACGATCAGGCCCGAGGGCCGCCACGACAGCATCTCGTAGATCACCTGTTCCTCGCGCTCGGGCAAGTAGTTAGAGGTGCCGAAGACCGGTTGGAGCCCGGTCCCCTCCAGCACGTCGGAAATGCCGCGCAGCACCTCGGGGAAGACCATGTTCGACAGCGACGGGATGATCACGCCCACCAGGTTCACCCGCTGCGAGGCAAGCCCCCCGGCGATGCGGTTCGGCACGTAACCGAGGCTCTTGGCCGCCGCCAGCACCCGCTCGCGCGTCGCGGCCGAGACCTCGCCGCGGTTGCGCAACACGCGGCTCACCGTCATTTCGCTGACGCCCGAGGCCTCGGATACATCGCGAAGGGTGAGGGTGCGGCGCTTGGGCGGATGTGAGTTCACAAGTGGGATCCGGAGTGTCTTCGTTGGCCCTTGTTAGCGGTAAAGCCGTCGCAGTCAAAGCGAATGTACACCTGTCCGCAGTTCAAGCGGGGTTGCGCGGGCAGGACTTTGCCCGCAAAAGGGACCGGCGTGGTCCCGTGGCTCAACTGGATAGAGCAGCCCCCTCCTAAGGGGCAGGTTACAGGTTCGAATCCTGTCGGGATCACCATCGTCCCGCATCTTGCCGGCCTCGCCACAGGCATACGTGGACAAGGGCTTTCCGTTGAGTGTCGGCTATCGTGCCCCGAGGCGCAACCATGCCGCGGTCGGTCCGCATCGCGTTGCGGGTTTGACGGCCCGCCCCAGGACCGGCGCGGACAAAAGCGCAGGTCGGAAACCTCTCGGCTCAGCCGGCCGACGCGCCGCCCCCGGCCCTGATCCAGCCGAAATAATCGGCGCTCCCCATCTGTCCGCCCTTCAGCGCCAGTTCCAGCCCGTCATGCGCTCCGCCGCCGTGACCACGGAAAAGCGCGGCCCCGGGAATGGTCGGCGCCAGCGCGGTCAGGGCCTCAAGCCCAAGCTCTCGGGTGCCATGGCCGGACGTGTCGCCACCCGAGATCACCGCGCGCCTGCAGCCTGAGCGGAGCAAGACCCTGTCCAGCACGCGGCCGAGGGACTGACCCAACCGGCGATTGACCTCTTCCATCGTCAGGCCGCTCGCTCCCTGTGCGGTGCGCAGGGCGGCGACGCTTTGGTCACCGGGCCCCGCGGCACTGATGACCAGCGGGCTTTGCCCCCGTTCGAGAACGGAAAGGGCGGCCTCAATGGCCCCGGCCTCGGCCCGCGCACGGTCTTGCGGCGCGCCACACATGGCGAGCGTGTCGATCCGCACGATGCCAAAACCGTTCTCCGCCGACCATTCGATCTGCGCGGCCGTGACGGGCGAGACGGAGCCGGACACCGCAACGATCCGGTCCACCCGCCCCGCGCCGCCCGGCATCGGCACTTCGGGAATAAGCCCCTCGGCCCGCCAGTGCGCGGTGAGAGCGTATTCGACACCCTGGGAGCCGATGACGACGCCCATCCTGTCGCGGTTGCGCCAGATCAGCCCACCAGCGGCGGCCTCGGTCGCAGTGTCCATCGTGTCGAGGCTCAGCAGCTTCCTGCCTTCGGACAGCGCCCCCTCCAGCGCAGAAGACCCGCCATCCTTCCAGAGCGCCTCGAGATCGATCAGGCCGGTCGGCAGATCGGTCTGTCGTCCGATGTGGCGGGCCACGTCCGCCTCCGTCATCGGCGTCACCGGGTGGCGGGCCATCACCGGGTGCCGGTCGAGACGGAAAACCCCGGCAGGCGCGCCCGCGAACAGCGTGCCAAAGGCCTGATACCGTCTCATCCGGGGGGCCGCGATGAGAACCGGCGCGGCCTCGGCCGTGGGGCGGGCGGCAAGGGCCAGCTCGGCCGCCCGGCCGATGGATCCGACATCGGGCGCGGAATCCAGGGTCGAGCAGACCTTGTAGTGCAGAAGCGGGGCGCGCAGACCGTCTAGGAACCCGAAGGCCGCGGGCAGGTTGGCATTCATCCAGTCCGGCCCGTGACTGCGCGCCGTCGAGGCGATACCGATCCCCCGCCGGTCCCGGAACCGGGCGAGAAGTTCGGGCCCTGGGATGTCGAGGAAAAGAACCGACGGCAACCCCGCGAATTCGAGGACCTCCATCACTGCGGCCGATCCGGTGAAGTCGTCGCCGTACCAGGTGACCAGCGGACCGGAGGGCAGGTTCGACGGCGCGTTCATTTCCCGAACTTCCGCAAGGAGGCCTCAAGCTCCGGGCGGCTGCGCGCGTAGTCCGCCAGCGGTATGCCGGACGCGGCGGCATCCCAGGCCTGGCGGATGGCCGTGACCCCTGCCGCCGGCCCCATCGGATGGCCATGAATGCCCCCGCCCCCAAGATACATCAGGTCAAGCCGCCCGCCTGTGCGGCGGTAGGTCTCCGGCGCCTGCCCGCCCCATTGACCGGAACACACGACCGGCAGCGCCCGATCCGCCTCGGAAAAGATCGGCCTCAGGCAATCGCCGAAGCTTTTGACGAAGCTGTCGTCTGGCTCCCAGTATTTCGCCGCGATACCGTTGACCTGGAACTGGTCGACCCCCAGCAGGCGCCAGATCTTCTGGTAGGCCCGAAATTCCAGGCCCAGGGCCGGATGCCGGGTCAGGATGTCCCAGCCGTTGCGGTGGGCATGCAGGCACAGGCCGGACCGCTTGCGCAGAAAGCTCATCCCGCCCGTGCCGATGGAATTAATGTTGATGACGGCGGCCCCGCCGCCTGCGGCCAGAACCGCATCGTGGTTGCGCATCATCACGTCAGGATCCGCGGCGGAGATGCCGAAGGCATAGAGAACCCGCTTTCCCGTGCGCTGCGCGTGGTCCTCGATCACCGGCATGATCGCCGCGACCCTGTGCTGCAACGGCGAATAGGCCGGCGACATCAGCTTTTCGTCGTCCTTGATGAAGTCGACCCCGGCCTCGCACAGGGTGCGCACGACCCGCGCGGTTTCCTCCGGGCGCAGACCGAGCGAGGGCTTGATGATCGACGCGATCATCGGCCCCTCGGGCACGCCCATCAGCGCCCGCGACCCCGCGATGCCGAACTGCGGCCCCGGGTGGCAGGCCCATGCGGGCGGCAGATGGAAATCCATCACCCGCACGCCCGACAGGCCCTTCGCGGCAAAGACCCCGCCGATCGCGATGGTCATCAGCGCCGCGATGTCGGTGCCGATCGCCTCCAGTGGGAAATCCACCACGGCGTCGCCACGCAGGTAGCGCGTGCCCGGCGGATCCTCCGGCCGCGGAAAGCCCGGGCGGTCGGAGGGATCGAGAGGCGTGACAGACACCACCCGCGCGGCGCAACGCGCCTTTACCTCGTCTGTCTCCTCGGGCAGGTCGGTGAAGGTGCCGGTGGACTGGTCCGAGGCGATCTTGGCCGCCATTGCCTCGAGGCTCGACCCCGGCAGATCCGGCACTTCCAGCCGGTAGACGACCCGGACGCAATCATGCGGCGCGTTGACTGTTTCGGTCATGCTGACCCCGCTTCCTGTCTGTTGCGCGTGCCCGCAGCGGCAGGTGCGCCGTTGCTCCGCCAACGCGTGAAAATGCCGTTTCCTCGGCTGACTGCGACGTTATCGCCCGCCCCCGGCAGTGCCGGAGGGCGGACCTGGTCAGACCGGCACGGGCTATGCCTCGGGCACCCGGTAGAGTGCCGCGGACCGGCTCAGGTGGCGTTCCATGAGGGCCGCCGCGCCATCGGCATCGTGGTGTTCCAGCCGGTCGATCAGCGCATCGTGTTCCGCCAGTGTCGTCTCCTCGCGACCCGACCAGTGCAGCAGCGGCGTATGATATTCGAAAAGCCAAGTCAGCATCGCCGAGGTCACCGCGGTGATCAGCGGATTGCCGGTGCATTTCGCGATTCTGCTGTGGAACGCGACATCGGTCTTGATGAAGGCGTTCCAGTCGTCACCGCCGATGCTTGCCCTCTGCCGTGCCGCCAACTCCCGCAGTTCCGCGATGTCCGAGGGTTGTGCAGTGGCAGCTGCCAGCCGGATCGTACCCAGTTCCAGCAGTTGCCGCAGCTGTTTCAGATGCCCCAGATTCTCGGGCTCGCTGGAAATCAGAAGCCGCGCGATCTCATCGACCTGCTCCAGCGCCGAGCCCGCCGTCAGCACGTTCACCCGGCTACGCTCACCGTGCGAAATGGTGATCAGACCCTTGGTATGGAGCTGTTGAAGCGCCTCGCGCACCGCGGGCCTGCCGACGCCGAAGCGTTCCATCAGCGCCCTCTCCGACGGCATCGCATCACCGGGGGCCAGCTCCTTCGAGCGGATCATCTGGCAAAGCCGGTCGAACACCTGGTCGGACAGCTTCTGACGGATGATCTGCCGTTCACCGGAGGATGCTGGCACTCTGCTGGACATGGTTCCCACTCTCCTGAAGGTAGAAGAAGCGGGCCGACCTTAGGATCATCCTGCGATGAAGGCCACGCCCGCTTTTCCTCTGCCAGGTCAGGTGATCCTCTGGATGCTGGCCGCAAGCTCGTCGGGCTCGAAGACATTCTTCCAGTCGTCGCGCATCAGGGCCGGTTTGCCGAACTCGATCGCCTTGTTGCAGGCGTCCGAGAAGACGCCGTCGATCTCCTTGAAGATCACGGCACCGAGAATGTTCATGTGGCCAAGAAGAAAGTCGCGCGCCGCCTCCTGCGGCACCCCACGGCTTACGACCTCGTCCATCGCCTCGCGCATCACGACGAGAAGCGAGGCGCAGACGGTTTCCGACAGGCCCGGCTCCAGCATCGCCATCTGGTCGACGGTGACCCGATGCGAACGGGCAACCGGGGCATAGATCGTCTTTCCCACCTTCTCGCCCAGCGCATAATGCTCTTCCGGGCCCTGCATCAGCGCGTTGACGATGCCCTGCCTGGCTGCCGAGCCGCCGAAGAAGTCGCGCTTCGCTACCGGATCGGTCTCGTCGTTGAAGATCGGCGGATGGCACGGGTGGGTGACGAAATAGGTGATGTCGGCGCGCTCGGGAAGGTGCCCGGCGAACGGCGCCGCCGCGTCGAGGCAGATGACCATCGCCCCCGAGGGAAGCGCATCGACCAGCCCCGCCGCGACCTTTCCGATAACCGTATCGGGCACCGCCAGCACCACGACCTCGACATCCTTCAAGGCTTCCTCGGGTGACATGCAGTCGACACCCACCTCGGCCTTGAGGCGCGCGCGGCCGGCTTCCGACGCCTCGACATGGCGCACCTCGAACTCGCCCGACGCGGCAAGATTGCGAGACAGGCGCACGCCCATCTTTCCGCCGGCCCCGTAGAGCGCAAGCCTTACTGTCATGAGATCCTCCCTTCATGCGTCGATCAGCATGGAACGCATGGTGATTGACTACTGGTATGATGAGATACTAACGTGATGATCATGTCAAGCGAGGGGAGGCGCTGACCTTGGGCACCAGCGAGACGCTTTCAGACCGGATGGAGACGGGAAGGGCATGGCCACACGCGACGGCCCGCGCCGGCCTGACCGATGCGGCATCGGTGCACCGGACCGCACGGACGTGGCGACCCGGAGTGGGCAAGGCCGGAATGAGAAAGGGCGGCGCAGGGTGCCGGCGCGGAAAGGCGCTAGCGCAGGACCTTGTAGAACGGGCGCATCCGCTTTCGCGACTCTTCGATATGGGCGCGCATCGCGGCTTCGGCCGCATCGGCATCGCCATCCCTGATCGCGGCGGTGATCTTGAGATGCTCTTTCACCGCCTCTTCCGCGACCGTCGAATGATAGCGCAGGCGGAACAGGTGCATGTGGGTGTAGAGCCGGCTGAGCGCCTCTTCGATCACCTCGTTGCCGCAGGCATCCGCGATCGCCTGGTGATAGGCCGCGTCAAGCTGGGCGAACTTGGGATAGCTCGCCTCGGTGTTCTGGCGCGTCAGATCAAGCATCGACTGTTCGAGCTTTTCAAGCTCGGCGACGAGACGCTCCGAGGTGTTGCTCGCGGCCCCTGCGGCCATTGCCGGCTCAACCAAAAGGCGGAATGCGTAGATGTCCGCAAAGCGCTTGCCCGACGGCAGGGCAGTGACGCTGTAACCGGCGTTGTGCTTCTTCGTGACAAGGCCTTCGGCTTCCAGCCTGATCAACGCGGCGCGGATCGGCGTCTGGGAGACGCCGAACTGGCGCACGAGGGCGTCGATCGAAAGGCGTTCTCCCGGCGGGATCCTGAGCGAGATCAGGTCCGCCAGCAGAACCTCGTAGATCTCGTCACCCAGGGACGTGCGGCTAGCGAACATCGGGCGTTCTTCCGGGACGGTCGCAACACCTTGGCGGAGTGCTTTTCTCGACATGCTCTTCTCCGTTACCCCTCTCCCCGTCAGCCCACCCCCGCGGCAAGAGGAGGGACAGCTTGACACAGGGATAGCGGAACCAATAGATCAATATCATATCGTATCGGATATATGAGGTAAAGCCTTCGCGACCTGATCGCGTGACAAAGAAAGGTGCGGCCACGGCGCAGGAGGAGCGCAGGCCGCCCCGGAACTGGAAACGAACAAGCTCAACATAGGGAGGAACCACATGAGTTTTCTGAAAGCGATTACCACCGGGGCGGTGCTTGCGGTCGGCACGATGTACGGCGGCACGACCTGGGCACGGACGCTCAGCTTTGCACTGACCCCGCCGCTCGAGTCGCATTACGGTGCGGCGGCCAAGGCCTTCGCCGAAACCCTGAAAACGGAATCCGGCGGCAAGCTGACCGTGAATATCTCTCCGGGCGGCGCGCTCGGCGGTGAGCGTGAGGTGCTCGAGGGCATGCAGATCGGCACGATCGACGCCGCGATCACCTCGACCGGGCCGGTCGGCAACTTCGTTCCCGACATCTACGCGCTCGACTTCCCCTACCTGTTCAAGGACACCGCAAGCGCGCGCAAGATTCTGGACGGCCCGATCGGTCAGGATCTTCTGGGCAAGTTCGACAAGGTCGGCCTCGTCGGCCTCGCCTGGGGCGAGAACGGCTTTCGCGAGCTGACCAACTCGGTCCACCCGATCAAGACGCCCGAGGATCTGAAGGGTCTGAAGGTGCGCACGATGGAGAACCAGGTCCATATCGCCGCGTTCAAGGCCGTCGGCGCCGCCCCCACGCCGATGAGTTGGACCGAGGTGATCACCGCGCTGCAGCAGGGCACGATCGACGGGCAGGAAAACCCGATCCCGATCATCGTGTCCAACAAGCTTTGGGAATCGCAGAAATACGTGTCGATGACCGACCACGTCTATTCGCCCGCCCTCATCGTGATGTCCAAGATCACCTGGGATTCGCTGTCGCAGGATGAACAAGGCTGGGTGCGCGATGCCGCCACTGCGGCGGTCAAGGCCGACCGCGCCTGGGTCGACAAGACCGTGGCCGACGGCATCGCCACGATGAAATCCCACGGCATGCAGGTGGTGGAACATGTCGACAAGGCGGCCTTCGCCAAGGCGATGGAACCGGCCTACACCGAATACGCCAAGAAGTTCGGCGTCACCGACCTGGTCGAAAAGATCCGCAAGGCACAAGAGCAGTAATGCCTGACGCCCGGGCGCGGGGGATTTCCCTCGCGCCCGTCACCGGCTGCGCGCCAGCGCGGTTCAAAGGCCGATAAGGGAGCAAGGCCATGCGAAGGGGCATACACGCCGCCAGCGAACTGCTGATCAAGACAACCCACAACATTGCCGCGCTGCTGCTGGCCGTCGGGGCCGTCCTCGTCTTCTATCAGGTCGTGACGCGCTTCATCTTCGGCGACTCGGCGACCTGGACCGAACTCGTCGCGCGGGGCGTCGTGGTCTGGATGGTCTTCCTTGTCTGTGGCGCGGGATTCCGGATGGGCCTCATGATCCCGCTGGAATTCCTGCGCTCGATCCTGCCGCCCAATGCCCGGAACGTGGTGATGTGGGTGGTGACCGCGCTTACCCTCGTCTTTCTCGGGGTTCTGGTCTGGAAGGGCACCGAGATGGCGATCCGCGTCAACGGCCAGCAGGTGCCGATGCTCGGCGTGCGCATGTCCCTCTTTTATGCCGCGATCCCGGTGGGTGCCCTTCTGGCGATCCCCGGGGTTCTGCTGGCCCAGCTCAAACCGGTCGATGCACCGCAAGAGGACCTGGTCGAATGAATATCGCGCTTGTCGCCTCGCTTCTCGTCTTCTTCGCGCTCTCGGTGCCGGTGGCCGTCTCGATCGGCCTTGCGGCGATGTTCGGGGTCACCTTCTTCTCGCATCTGCCGCTTCTGGTGGTGCCGCAGAAGATCTTTACCAGCCTCGACAGCTTTCCACTGCTCGCGGTGCCGTTCTTCATCCTTGCCGGCAACCTGATGACCCACGGCGGTGTGTCGCGGCGGCTGGTCGATTTCTGCAAGTCGGTGGTGGGCGGGATGCAGGGCGGGCTTGCCTCGACCTGCGTGATTGCCTGCATGATCTTTGCGGCGATCTCGGGGTCGTCGGTTGCCACCACCTTCGCGATCGGGTCGATCCTGATCCCGGCGATGACGCGCCACGGCTATCCGGTCGCGATGGCCGCCACGATCCAGGCGACCTCGGCCGAGCTTGGCGTGATCATCCCGCCGTCGGTGCCGATGATCATCTACGCCGTCTCAACCGAGACCTCGGTCACCCAGCTTTTCGTGGCGGGGATCGTGCCGGGCCTTCTGATCGCGCTGTCGCTCGTGATCCTCGTGCAGATCTGGTGCCGCGTGACCGGCGCCGGCAAGCGCGACGGAGAAGAGCGGATGCCCCTGATGAAAAGCTTCCTTGAGGCGTTCTGGGCGCTGATGCTGCCCGTCATCATCCTTGGCGGCATCTATGGCGGGGTGTTCACGCCCACCGAGGCCGCGGCGGTTTCCGTCGTCTACGCGCTGTTCGTCGGACTCTTCGTCTACCGTGAGATCCGGCTGCGCGACCTGCCCCAGATCTTTCGCGCCGCCAGCGTGTCGACCGGGGTGATCATGCTGATCATCGGGGCCGCCGGGGTGTTTTCGTTCCTGGTAAGCCTGTCCGGCCTGCCCAACCTGATCGGCACCTGGGCGGATCACAGCTTCAGCGGGTCGATGAGCTTCCTGCTCTTCGTCAACGTACTGCTGTTCTTCGTGGGCATGTTCGTCGAGACGAGCGCGGCGATCCTCGTCCTTGCGCCGATCCTCACCCCGATCGCCGTGCATTACGGCGTCGATCCGGTCCATTTCGGCGTGATCTTCGTGGTCAACCTGGCGCTTGGGATGATCACCCCGCCGCTCGGCGTGAACCTTTTCGCCGCGGCGGCGGTGGCAGACATTCCCGTCCAGCGGATGTTCAAGTCGCTGCTGCTGCCGGTGACCACGGTGATCGTTCTGGTGCTGATCATCACCTACGTCCCGGCGATCTCGATGTCGCTGCATGCCTCGGGGCTGTAGCGGCCCCGGGCCCCGTCGAGGGGGGAGGGAGGAGACATGACCACGGCATCCGTTCGGGTTACCGCCGCCGAGGCCGCACAGCGCGCAAAGATCGCGCTGCGCAATGCCGGTGTGCCGGAGGCCAGCGCCGAGACCCAGGTCGCGTTGCTGGTCGAGGCCGAGACGCTGGGTGTCGCGTCGCACGGCCTTTTGCGCCTGCCCCGGATCCTCGAGCGGATCGCGAACGGCGCGACCGATCCGGCCGCCTCGGGCGCCCTGAGCTGGCGCGGCACCTCCCTTGTGGATGTCGACGGCCAGCAGGGTCTTGGCCCGGTGGTGGCGATCGCAGCCCTTGATGCGATCTGCGCGCGTGTGGGCGAGACCGGGATCGCCGCGGCGGCGATCCGCAACTGCGACCACCTCGGGGCGCTTGCCTTCTACGCGCGGCGGGTGGCGGCGCGCGGCAAGGTGCTTCTTGGGTTCACGCTGTCCGAGGCGCTGGTGCATCCCTGGGGCGGGCGCCGGGCAATGATCGGCACCAACCCGGTGACGATCGGGGTGCCCACCGCCGACCGGCCCTTTGTCGTCGATCTCGCGACCTCCCGCGTGTCGATGGGCAAGATCCACGACCACGCCAACCGCGGCGCCCCGATCCCGGCCGGCTGGGCGCTTGACGCTGCGGGCGATCCGACAACGGACGCCACGGCGGCGAAATCCGGGGCCATCGCGCCCTTTGGCGAGGCCAAGGGATATGCGCTCGGCCTGGGGTTTGAACTCCTCGTCGGTGCGCTGACCGGCTGCGCGCTGGGGGATGCGGTGCGCGGCACGCTGGATTCCAAGATCCCCGCCAACAAGGGCGACCTTTTCATCGTGCTGGAACCCAATGGCCGGATGGCCGGTGCGCTGTCCCTCTATCTCGATCAGATCCGCGCCTCGGCGCCGTTGGACCCCGGGAAACCGGTGCGCGTCCCCGGCGACCGCCCGGACGCGCCCGACGCGCCGCACGCGGTGGAATTCACCCTGCCCCGCCAGATATGGGAGTCGATCTGTGGCCATGCCGCCGTCTGATCCCGCGCGCCCCCCGAAAGCCGAGGCCACGGGAAAGGGCCGCCCTGCAGACAAAGCGGCCCCTGGAATACCTCGGTCTCAGGCCTCAGTCGCCGTGACGCAGGACGATCGTCTTAAGCCGGGTGAAGGCATAAAGCGCCTCGAACCCCTTTTCGCGCCCGTGGCCCGACTTGCCCACGCCACCGAAGGGAAGTTCCACCCCGCCGCCGGCACCGTAGTTGTTGACGAAGACCTGTCCCACGTCGAGCTTTCGCGCCAGACGCATCTGGCGGCCGCCGTCACGTGTCCAGATCCCGGCGACCAGACCGTATTCGGTGCCGTTGGCGATGCGGATCGCATCGGCCTCGTCCTCGAACGGGATCACCACCTGAACCGGGCCAAAGATTTCCTCCTGCGCCAGCGGATGGTCGGGATCCACGTCGCGGAAGAGCGTCGGCCGGACATAGAACCCGCCCTTGGGCGCGGTGTCGGCGATCTTGCCGCGTGCGGCGATCGTCAGGTCTCCGCCCTTGGCGATGTAGCCCTCGACCGTCTGCTTCTGCTTGGCCGAAACCAGCGGCCCGAGGTTGTGGTTGTCGGGTGCCGGACCGGCGACCATCGTCTCGTAGATCGCCGCCATGCGGCGCACCACCTCTTCGTACACGCCGCGCTGCACCAGCACCCGCGACGCGGCCGAACAGGTCTGACCCGCGGCCTGCATGCAGGCCCCCACGAGCGTCGGCAGCGCATCGTCGAGATCGACGTCATCGAACACGATATGCGGCGACTTCCCCCCGAGTTCGAGGGTCACCGGCACCACGTTCTTTGCCGCCGCCGTCTGGATCATGCGGCCCACGCCGACCGACCCGGTGAAGGACACGTGGTGCAGCCCGGGATGTTCGGACAGTGCCGCCCCCACCTCGCCGCCGAAACCCGTCACGACGTTATAGGCCCCCTTGGGAAAGCCCGCCTCCTCGACCAGCGAGGCCAGCGCGAGGGAGCTGAGCGAGGCATCCTCGGCCGGTTTAAGCACGCAGGCATTGCCCGCCGCAAGCGAGGCCCCGATCGAGCGGCCGACGATCTGCATCGGATAGTTCCACGGCACGATATGGCCGGTGACGCCATGCGGCTCGCGCAGCGTCATGACGGTGTATCCGCGCTGGTAGGGAATCGTCTCGCCGTGCAGCTTGTCCGCCGCCCCGGCATAGAATTCCAGATAGCGGGCCAATTGCTTCACGTCGCCGTGGCACTGGTTCAGCGGCTTGCCGACATCGAGGCATTCGAGCATCGCAAGCGTGTCGCCGCGCGCCTTCACCAGCTCGCTCAGCCGCATCATAAGCCGCCCGCGCTCGGCCGCGTCAAGGGCCCCCCACTCCCCCGCGAAGGCCTCATGGGCTGCCGCGACGGCGGCATCGACATCTTCGGGCAAGCCTCTGGCAATGCGGGTGATTTCCTCGCCCGTCGAGGGGTCGGTGACGCCGATCGTGTCGCCGCCCGCAGCCGGGCGCCAAGTGCCGCCGATATAAAGATGGCTCGGGTCGAACCACAGGTCTCGAAGTTTCATGTCTCCTCCACGGTATTGAGCGGTCGGGCAGCTTCAGCGCCGCACCTCGGGCTTTGGCCGGTCAGGAAGACAGCCCCTGCGCCGCCCCCTGCCCCGTCAAGAATAACGCTTGACGATCAACTTTGGTGTCGATTAATCAGATATCATATCGGATCGTCAATAGGAAGTTTGACGTGCCTGATCCGGTCGCCGCGAGGGAGAGCGCAGCGCACCGGCAGACGGATCCGGCGGCAGGGAGGACAGCCTATGAATTTCGACCTCGGCGTCATGCGTGCGCCGGCCCGCATCCTGTTCGGGGTGGGGCAGCGCCACGCCCTTGCCGCCGCAGCCCGTACGCTTGGGTCACGGACTCTTGGGGCCCGCGTGCTGATCTGCACCGACGCGCGCTTTGCCGAACTGCCGGAAATGGCGGATATCCTTGCCCGGATGAAGGCGGCGGGACTGGACGCCCGGGTCTTTTCGGACACCGAGGCGGAGTTGCCGCTTGGAAACATCGGCGCCTGCGTCGCGCAGCATGCGGCCTTCGACCCGCAGGTGATCGTCGGGCTGGGCGGCGGAAGCTGCCTCGACCTTGCCAAGCTGGTCAGCCTGTCGCTGAGCCACGAGGGACCGCTGTCGCGGTACTACGGCGAATTCAAGGTGCCGGGCCCCATACGACCCGTCATCGCGGTGCCCACGACCTCGGGCACCGGATCGGAGGTGACGCCCGTTGCGGTCGTCGCGGATCCCGACCGGGCCATGAAGGTCGGCATCTCCAGCCCCGAGCTGATCCCGCATACGGCGATCTGCGACCCGGAGCTGACGCTGAGCTGCCCTCTCGGGCTGACCGCGGCCTCGGGGGCCGATGCCCTGGCCCATGCAATCGAGGCGTTCTGCGCCATCCGCCGCAAGCCCGATCCAGAAATCGCCATGACCCGCGTGTTCGTGGGCAAGAACGTGCTGAGCGATCACCACGCGCTGGCGGCGATCCGGCTGATCTTCGACTGGCTGCCCCGTGCCGTCGCGGACGGAAGCGACCTGGAGGCCCGAAGCGCAATCATGCTGGCGTCGACGCTTGCGGGCCTCGCGTTCGCCACGGCAGGAACCGCGGCGGCGCATGCCATCCAGTACCCGATCGGCGCGCTGACACATACGGCCCACGGGCTCGGGGTGGGCGTATTGCTTCCCTACACGATGGAATACAACGCCGAAGCCGCACCCGAAGCCTATGCCGAGGTCGCGAAGGCCATCGGCGCCGGCAACACCGCAAGTGACGCGATCTCCGCCGTGCGCGAGCTGTTCCGGACGATCGGCATGCCCCCCGACCTTGGCGCGATCGGCATGCCCGAGGATCGCATCGACTGGGCGGCCGAGAATGCAATGAACGCCGCCCGCCTTGTCGAGAACAACCCCCGGGAACTGAGCGCCGCGGCGGTGGCCAGGCTGATCCGAGCCGCGCTTGTCCCGTCCTGACTGAAGATCAAGAGGAGCGACCCACGGCGCCCTTCGGCGGCGTCAAGCAAGCAGGCCGGGGCGCGAGAGGGCGCATCACGGCATGCCCGAATTCACGGAAGCAAAATACATCGCCACCGACGGGTGATGGCAAAACGCGCGAGGAGCGGAAGGTGACGCACTACAAGATCGCAACCATCGCCGGCGACGGCATCGGACCCGAGGTGACCGACGCGACGGTCAAGGTGCTGCAGGCGGCCCTTGGCCGCGACGCCCTGCATTTCGAGATGCTCGACGGCGGCGCCGCGCATTATCGCAAGTCCGGCGAGGTGCTGCCCGAAGACACGTTCACCGCTTGCCGCGATCTCGACGCGGTGCTGCACGGGGCGGCGGGCCTGCCCGGCGTGACCTATCCCGACGGCACCGAGGTGGGCAACGAACTGCATCTCCAGCTTCGCTTCCGTCTCGACCTCTATGCCAACGTGCGCCCGGTGAAGCTTTTGTCCGGGGTGACATCGCCCCTGCGCGCATTCGAGGAGGGCGGCATCGACTATGTCATCATCCGCGAGAACACCGAGGGTCTCTATGCCAGCCGCGGGGCCGGTGTCCTGCTGCGTGGCGAGGTTGCGACCGATACCCTGATGGTGACCCGCAAGGGGACGGAGCGGGTCGCGCGCTTTGCGTTCGACCTGTCGCGCAAGCGCAACGGCGCCCCGCGCGACGGCAAGCGCCGCGTGACGGTCTGCGACAAGGCCAACATCCTGCGCAGCTACGCGTTCTTCCGGGGCGTCTGCGACGAGGTCGCGGCGGATTACCCGGATGTCGAGATCGACTACGCCTATGCCGACGCGATCACCGTTCACCTGATCAAGCGCCCGGACTTCTACGACGTGATCGTCGCCGAGAACATGTTCGGCGATATCATCTCGGACCTCGGCGCGACCACGGTGGGGGGCATGGGCATCTCGCCGTCGGGCGAGATCGGCGACAATCAGGCGCTGTTCCAGGGCGCCCACGGATCGGCCCCCGATATCGCGGGCCAGGACGTGGCAAGCCCGCTGGCCACGATCCTGTCAGCCACGATGATGCTGCGCTGGTTGTCGGACCGGCATGGCGATGCAACACTTTCCGAGGCTGCGGCGCGCATCGACGGAGCCGTCGACAAGGTTCTGGCCCAGGGCGCGGCCGTGCCCCGGGATCTGGGCGGCACGGCGGGATGCACCGAGATGACAGATGCGATCTGCCGGGCGCTTGGTTGACCGCTGGCCGGATGAGGGAGGAGACGACATGAGCGACAAGACGGTTGGCATTGTCGGTGTGGGGCTGATGGGCCATGGCATCGCGCTGAACATCCTGCGCAAGGGCTGGACCCTGCGCTTTCTGGAGCACCCCGGCAATCAGCCGGTGGAGGATCTTGTCGCGCTTGGCGGCGCCGGCGTGGCCGATCGACAGGATCTGGCGCGCGACAGCGACATCATCCTTTTGTGCGTGAACGGCACGCCGCAGGTCGAGGAGGTGCTGCTTGGCCCCGACGGCATGCTGGCAGCGCTCCGGCCCGGCATGATCGTCATCGACTGTTCGACCGCGATCCCAAGCTCGACCGAGCGGCTAGCAGAGAAGGCCATGGCGGCCGGCGCGCGGTTTCTGGACGCGCCGATGACCCGGACGCCGCTCGAGGCGGCACAGGGGCGCCTGAACCTGCTGATCGGGGGCGACAGCGACACTTACGAGGCCGCCCTGCCCCTGCTCGAATGCTTCTCGGAAAACCGGTTCTATGCCGGGCCCGCGGGCTCGGGCCACAAGCTGAAGCTTCTGCACAACTTCGTCTCCCTCGGCTTCGCCACGCTGCTTGGCGAGGCGGCGGCCTGCGCGGCGGAGGGCGGCATCGCGCCTGACGTCCTGGTGGACGTGCTGACCAAGGGCGGCGGTTACGGCGCCGCCCTTGATCGCGTGGGCCCCTACATCCTCGACCGGGACCCGTCGAAGATGAAGTTCTCGGTCGCAAACGCCCACAAGGATCTTTCGTACTACACCGCGATGGCGCGTGACCTCGGTTGCGCCAGGTCGACGGCCGAGGGGGCCCTGGGCGCTCTGGAGGCCCTGATGAACGCCGGCCGGCAGGCGTCGTTCATCGTCGAAGGCCCGACCCTTTTCCGCGAGACCAAGCCGGAATAGGGCGCCGGATGGGGCAGGCGCCCCCATCCGCCCGACCGAGGGGCGGAAACCCAGGCTCCCCGCGCTTTGCGCCGTCGGGCCGGGCCATGTTGGGCCCGATGCGAACGTCACTGCCTCAAACGCGACTCGGGATTGCTTGCCATCCGAACCGCCCCCGGCACGACCTGAGAAAATGGACACGATCGCCTGCCCGAGGCGCGCCCTGGCAGGCGCCAAACCATTGTTCCCATATGAAATTCGCGTGTACGCGCGTGATCCGGCGAGAGTGATCCGCCGTCGCGGCCACGCGAAAACCGCTGCCCATACACGCCTTGCGCAATGATGCCGCAAGTCCACGCAGCAGGCGCACACGCATTGTGCAGCTCGGAATATCGCACTGAACCGTTCAGTCTATATATCCAGCCCGAGAGGCCTCGGGAGAGCCTCGCAAAATGACGGGACGCCGCTCCCCCCGACTTGCAAGGCGGCGTCTTCAAAGAACGAGGAAGTTATGAATAGCTCTAAGATCGCCGCGCTTACCTGTGCCCTTCTGCTGACGGCTCCGGCCCTTGCCGGTGCCGCGACCCTGACGGGGCCGACGGCTGCTCCGGTTCAGGTGATCACGGTTGCGAAACAGCACGACACCGGGCCCTACGTTCCGGCGGACGGCGATGGCATCGTGCCCTACACCGAGGTTGCGGGCCAGAACGACACCGTGCCGATGGGCACGCTTTCGGGTGACGCCAAGGCCCGCTCCAACGGCAACGCGGGCGTCTGGCTGCATGCCAACGGGTCGTACCAGGTGCCGGCCGTGATCTCGGGCGAAGGCAAGAGCTGATCCGCCCGCGGCGGCGCGGCGGCCCCGATGCCCAAACCCCGGGGCCGCATGCACCGCCATTGACCTCACGTCCCTTTGCCGCCCCGGCGAAGGGATCTCCGCAGGGCCTTCCACC
Organism: Acidimangrovimonas sediminis; assembly: GCF_002871005.1. Classification (GTDB taxonomy): domain Bacteria; phylum Pseudomonadota; class Alphaproteobacteria; order Rhodobacterales; family Rhodobacteraceae; genus Acidimangrovimonas; species Acidimangrovimonas sediminis. The sequence goes on along the minus strand of NZ_PHSN01000018.1, from coordinate 99,682 downwards.
GAATGTGGATCGCCCGCGGCCATGGGGCAAGGCTGCCCCCCCCGAGATGCGACAAGAGGCGCCCTGGATGCCTGCCACCCGCCCCGGTGGTTCAGAAGAACTCGGGGTGGCGGTCGCGGATATCCTCGACCGCGCCCAGCGTGCCTGACAGGTGCTCGCGCACCGCGCGTTCGCACCCTGCATCATCCCCCGCCGCAATGCGTTCCAGGATCCGTTCGTGGTAATCGAGCACGGCCGCCGGCTTGCCCGGGTCCGGCAGGTTGAGCTGGCGCAGCCGGTCGATGTGACCGGACCTGGCCGAGATCATGTCCCACAGCTGGGGATAGCCCGCCGCGGCATAAAGCGCGTGGTGGAACTCCCAGTCGAGGCGGGAGAAGCGGCTAAGGTCGTTTTGTTCCAGCGCCACCTTCTGAAGCGCGGAGATGTTTCGCGCCTCTGCCAGCGCCCCGGCATCGCCACGCCGTGCGAGGCTGCGGCAGACCTCCAGCTCCAGCCCCAGGCGCAGGAACTGCGTCTCGCGCGCCTGATCTATGTCGATCGGCGCGACCAGCGTACGCGACTGCGGAAAAATGTCGATCAGCCCCTCCGACTCCAGCCGCAGGAACGCGTCGCGTACCGGTGACTGGCTGACACGGTAGTGGTCGGCGATCTGCTGCCGGTTCAAGCTTGCGCCCGGGCGCAGCTGCATGTCGACGATCTGCGCCCGCAGCGCCCTGTGAATCATGAACGACACCGGCATCCGGCGGCCCTCTCCCCGTTGCGGGGGCATTCCATAGTCGGGGGCGTTCGGCGACGTCGGCATCCTGATCCTCTCAAAAGTGCATGAGTTGTTCTAACGCAACCTTGTCAGTCACCAACTAATATATTAGTCGTTTAGCCCAAGCGGCAGCGGTCTCCCCACCGTTTCTGCAAGGAAACCCCAAAGCCGGCGGCCCCGCCCGGCCCCGCCCCGACACGAGGTCGCGCCGCGGGACCCTCCGGCCGTGGCGGACCGGGCCGCACGGACAGGCTTTGCCTTCGAAGGATGACAGGATGACACGCAAGACGCCCGCCGACCTGAGGTCGGCCCGCTGGTTCGGCCCCGACGACCTGCGCAGCTTCGGCCACCGGTCGCGGATGATGCAGCTGGGCTATGCCGAGGAGGAGTTCCGCGACAAGCCGGTGATCGGCGTGCTGAGCACCTGGTCCGAGCTGAACACCTGTCATTCGCATTTCCCAGAGCGGGTGAAGGACGTGAAGCGCGGCGTGGCGCAGGCCGGCGGCTTCGCGGTCGAGATGCCGGTGATGTCGGTGGATGAGAGCAACACCAAGCCGACCTCGATGCTCTACCGCAACATGCTGGCGATGGAGACGGAGGAGGTGATCCGCTCGCACCCTCTTGATGGCGTGGTGCTGATGGGTGGCTGCGACAAGACCACCCCCGGCCTTGTGCTGGGGGCGGTCAGCGCGGGCGTGCCGATGATCTACCTCCCCGCCGGGCCGATGCTGCGCGGGAACTACGCGGGCAAGACGCTCGGCTCCGGCTCGGACGCCTGGAAATACTGGGACGAGCGGCGCGCGGGCAAGTTCAGCGACGAGGATTGGCAGGGCGTGCAGGGCGGCATCGCCCGTTCTGCCGGGACCTGCATGACCATGGGTACCGCCTCGACCATGACGGCGATCGCCGATGCGATGGGGCTCACGCTGCCCGGCGCCTCGTCGATCCCGGCGGTCGATGCCAACCACAACCGGATGTCCTCGGCCTGCGGGCGACGGATCGTCGAGATGGTGTGGGAGGACCTGACCCCCGGCAAGATCATCACCGAGGCCGCAGTGCGCAACGCGGCCATCGTGGCCATGGCGACGGGCTGTTCCACCAACGCGGTCGTCCACCTGATCGCCATGGCGCGGCGCGCGGGCGTGCAGCTGGATCTCGACACGCTCGACCAGCTGGGGCGAGAGACGCCGCTGATCGCCAATGTCCGCCCCTCCGGCAAGGATTACCTGATGGAGGATTTCTACTATGCCGGCGGTCTGCGGGCGCTGATGAAGCAGTTGGGCGACCGGCTGGATACCTCCTGCCTCACCGTCACCGGCAAGCCGCTGGGCGAGGGGATCGCCGACGCGGTCGTCTACAACGACGACGTGATCCGACCGCTGTCGAACCCGGTCTATCACGAGGGATCGCTGGCGGTTCTGCGCGGCAACCTCTGCCCCGATGGCGCGGTGATCAAACCCGCGGCCTGCGACCCGAAATACTACACCCACGAGGGCCCGGCGCTGGTCTTCGACAGCTACCCCGAGATGAAGAAGGCGGTGGATGACGAGGATCTGGAGATCACCCCCGACACGGTGATGGTGCTGCGCAATGCGGGTCCCCTCGGCGGCCCGGGCTTTCCCGAATGGGGGATGCTGCCGATCCCCAAGGCGCTGATCAAGCAGGGGCATCGCGACATGCTGCGCATCTCCGACGCGCGGATGTCGGGGACGTCTTACGGCGCCTGCGTCCTGCACGTGGCGCCCGAGGCCTATGTCGGCGGGCCGCTGGCGCTTTTGCGCAACGGCGATACCGTGCGCCTCGACCTGGCGGCGCGACGCCTCGACATGCTGGTGGACGAGGACGAGATCGCGGCGCGCAAGGCGGCCTGGATCGCCCCCGCACCCCGCTTCGGCCGCGGCTGGGGGGTGATGTTCTCCAAGCACGTCACCCAGGCCGACGAGGGCTGCGACTTCGACTTCCTGCAAACCAGCTATGGGCCCAACCCGGGCGAACCCGACATCTTCTGAGGAGAAAACGATGTCCGACTATGTCATGAGCGACGCCACACGCGACAAGCTGAAGAAGGTTTCCACCGCGTCGCTGGCAACCGCGATGTTCAAGCGCGGGCTGCGCAACCAGGTGATCCAGGGCTCCGTCCCCGTGGCGCCGGTGACCGAGAACATGGTGGGCCAGGCCTTCACCCTGCGCTACATCCCCGCGCGCGAGGACCGCAACCAGATCGAGGTGTTCCGCAACCCCGAGCATCCGCAGCGCGTGGCGATGGAACAATGCCCCCCCGGCCATGTCATGGTGATGGATGCCCGCAAGGATGCGCGCGCAGCTTCGGCCGGGTCGATCCTGATCCAGCGGCTGGCCAAGCGTGGCGGCGCCGGCGTGGTGACGGACGGCGGTTTTCGCGACGCGGCGGGGATCGCCGCCATCGGCATGCCCGCGTATTTTCAGCGCCCCTCGGCGCCCACCAACCTGACGCTGCATGAGGCGATCGAGATCAACGGCCCGATCGCCTGCGGTGATGCCGCGGTGTTTCCGGGCGACGTGATCGTGGGCGATGGCGACGGCGTGATCGTGGTGCCCGCGCATCTCGCCGACGAGCTGGCCGATGAATGCACCGGCATGGAAAGCTACGAGGATTTCGTGATCGAGCAGGTCGCCGAGGGCGCCACGATCATCGGCCTCTACCCACCGACCAGGCAGGAGAACCTCGACAAGTATGAAGCCTGGCGCAAGGCCAACAACCGCTAGGCGCTGACGCGACGGCGGGCGCCTCCGTGCCCCCCCCTCTCCGTCCCCCCTTAAAGGAGCTGGAACTATGACCTTCACCCCCCACGGAAAACACCTGATCGCCGGCAAGTGGGTTGCCAGCGAAACCACCTTCATTTCGGACCCTGCGGAGGGCACGGCCCATCCGTTCTCGGTCGGCACGCCCGAGCTGGTGGCCCAAGCCGCCACCGCCGCCGAAGAGGCCTTCTGGACCTACGGTTATACCAGCCGCGAGGAGCGCGCGATCTTCCTCGAGACGATCGCCGACGAGATCGAGGCGCGCGGTGACGATGTGACCGCGATCGGCACCTCGGAAAGCGGCCTGCCCAAGGGCCGGCTGGAGGGCGAGCGCGGCCGCACCTGCGGCCAGCTGCGCCTGTTCGCCCAGCACATCCGCGACGGCAAGTACCTTGACCGGCGCACCGACGGCGCGCTGACCGACCGCACCCCGCCGCGCCCCGAGATCCGCATGATGGAACGCCCGATCGGCCCGGTCGCGGTGTTCGGCGCCTCCAACTTCCCGCTCGCCTTCTCCACCGCCGGCGGCGACACCGCGGCAGCTCTGGCGGCGGGTTGCCCGGTCGTGGTCAAGGGTCACTCTGCCCACCCCGGCACCGGCGAGATCATCGCCGAGGCGATCCATGCCGCGATTGGGCGCTGCAAGCTGCACCCGGGTGTCTTCTCTCTGATACAGGGCGGCAACCGCAAGGTCGGCGAGGCGCTGGTGACCCACCCGTTCATCAAGGCGGTGGGCTTCACCGGGTCGCTCGGCGGTGGGCGCGCGCTGTTCGACCTTTGCGCCGCCCGGCCCGAGCCGATCCCGTTCTTCGGCGAGCTGGGCTCGGTCAACCCTATGTTCCTGCTGCCCGCGGCGCTCAAGGCCCGCGCGCATGAGCTGGGCGCCGGCTGGGCCGCGTCGCTGGCGATGGGTGCGGGGCAGTTCTGCACCAACCCCGGTATCGCCGTGGTGCCCGAAGGCGCCGAGGGCGACGCCTTCGTCGAGGCCACCGCCACCGCGCTGCGCAACACCGGCCCACAGGTCATGCTGACCCAGGGTATCGCCAAGGCCTATCGCGACGGCAAGGCGCGGTTTGACAGCCGCAACTCCGTCCGCCCGGTGATGACGACCGAGAGCGAGGGCCGGACCGCGTCACCCAACCTCTACGAGGTCGCGGCCGAGGCCTTCCTCGAGGACCACACGCTGAGCGAGGAGGTCTTCGGCCCCCTCGGGCTGGTGGTGCGGATCGGGTCGGGCGAAGACATGCCCGGGTTCGCCCGCGGTTTCGAAGGGCAGCTGACCACGACGATCCACATGGACGACGGCGACACCGACCTTGCCCGGAAACTTCTGCCGGTGCTGGAACGCAAGGCCGGGCGGCTGCTGGTGAATGGCTTCCCGACCGGTGTGGAAGTGGTCGATTCCATGGTCCACGGCGGGCCCTACCCGGCCAGCACCAACTTCGGCGCGACCTCGGTCGGCACGCTGGCGATCCGCCGCTTCCTGCGGCCGGTCTCCTACCAGAACCTGCCCAAGGCGCTGGTGGAAGGCGACCTCGCGCTCTGACCATCCCACTGCGCGACAGGTTCGGGCCGCCCCCACCGGGGCGGCCCCTTTCATTCGTCCGACAGAACGGCGAGGGGGCGGACGTGCCGGGGTCGCCCCGGGGAACTCAGCCCGCCGCGGCGCTGGCGGGTCTGGCCATGCGGGCCTTGCGTTCGGGGGCGTTCAGGTCGAAATGCGCGGCGAGGCTGTCGACGACGAAATCCGCCATCCCCTGCCGCGTCTCCTCGGTGGCCGAACCGATATGCGGCGTCAGCACCAGTCGCGGATCGTCGCGAAGCGCCTGCGGCACCTCCGGCTCATGCTCGAACACGTCGAGCGCGGCCCCGGCAAGGCCCGGCCCGGCAAGCACGTCGATCAGCGCCGCCTCGTCCACCACCGGCCCGCGGGCGATATTGACGAGATAGCCACGCGGCCCCAGCGCCCGCAGCACCCGCCCGTCGACAAGGTGATGCGTCGCCTCGGACAGCGGACAGGTCAGGATCAGCATGTCGCAATCGGCCGCCATCCTGACCAGGTCGTCGTAATAGGGAAGTGCCACCGGCTTGCGGCGCGGCCCGTAATAGACCACCTCGCTGCCGAGGGCGGCCAGCCGTCGCGCCACCGCCGCCCCGATCGACCCGAGGGCGACGATCCCCACCCGCATGTGGCTGACCGAGCGGCCCAGCGGGTAATGCCCGCCTTCGGGCCAGCGCCCGCCGCGGACGTAGCGGTCTGCCCCGGTCAGATCCCGCGTCACCGCCAGCGCGAGACCGAGCGCGGTGTTGGCCACGTCCTCCGCCAGGATGTGCGACGTGTTCTTCAGCGCGATCCCCCGTGCCGCGACCTCGGCCACGTCGACATTGTCGAGGCCCGCGCTGTAGCTCGAGATGATCTCGACATCCGGGATGAGGTCGAGGAAGGCCGCGTCGATCCGGGTCTTGCGCAGCGCGACCCCCCGCACGCCCTTGCCCCGGGCCTGGAGAAAGGCACGCGCCGCCTCGGGATCCTTGGGCAGGTCCAGCCGGTCGAACAGCCGACCCAGCTCCGCCACGGTCGTGTCGGGCAGCACCGCCGCGTTCAGGATCTTGGGTCTGTCTTGCATGGGGATCTCCTTGGTAGTCACCCGGCGCGGCAGGCGCTCAGGCTTGGGACGGCACGCGGGTGATGTCACCCATCACGAAGAGATAGACGATCGCGGCCAGAAGGCAGTGCGCGGCGACGAAGTAGAGGCCCACGGTATAGCCCCCTGTCGCCTGGACGATATAGCCGAAGGCGATCGGCGTGATGATCCCGCCGACGTTGCCGATGCAGTTGAACACTGCGCCCGCAAGGCCCACCGCCTCCTTCGGCGCGGTGTCGCTGACCACGGCCCAGGTGCCCGCGCCGACCGCCACGCCCTTTCCGAAGAAGGCCAGCGTCATCAGCGCCACGACCAGCACGTTGCTGGAGGTGAAGGCCGCCAGCACCAGGCAGCACCCCACCAGCATGCCCACGACGTAGGGCGTCTTGCGCGCCCGCGACACGCTCCACCCGTGGCGGATCAGCGCGTCGGAAACGGCGCCGCCCGTAACGCCGCCCAGGAACCCCGCCAGCGCCGGCAGCACGGTGGAAAAGCCCGCCTCCATCACGTTCATGCCGCGCGATTGCACCAGGTAGATCGGGAACCAGGTGATGAAGAAATAGCTCAGCGCGATGCCGCAATACTGGCCGATATAGGCGCACCACAGCATCCGGCTCGACAACAGCTTGCCCAGCAGCGGCCAGGAGAACGGGCGCGGCTTCGACAGGCCTCTGCGGTTGTCGATGTCGACCATGGCGCCGCCCGCAACCATGCGCTCAAGCTCGGCCTTCGAGACGCCGGGGTGATCCGTCGGCGGGCGCATGTAGAAGATCCAGACCACCGCACAGACCAACCCGATCGCGCCAAGCGCGAAGAACGGCGCGGGCCAGCCCGCCAGCGAATCGAGCCAGCCGGCGAAGGGCGAGAAGATCGCCACCGCGAAATACGAGGCCGAGGCGAAGAGCGCGGTGGCAAGCCCGCGCTCCTGCTCGGGGAACCAGGTCACGACGACGCGCGCATTGGCCGGAAAGCTGGGCGCCTCGATCGCGCCCAGCAGAAAGCGCAGCAGGAACAGAAGGCCGATCGCCATCGTCAGATCGCTGGTGATGCCGCCGACGAAGCCCACGGCGATGGTCGCCAGCGACCACAGGATCAGCGAGGATCCATAGACCCTCTTGGTCCCGAACCGGTCCAGCAGCAGCCCGCCGGGGATCTGGCTGACGACATAGGCCCAGCTGAACGCCGACAGCACGTAGCCAAGCTGGACCGCGCTCAGCCCGAACTCCTTCTTGATGCCCGGCGCCGCAATCGAGAGGATCGAACGGTCGGCATAGGCGACGGTCGCGACCAGCAGTATCAATGCCAGAACGTAGTGCCGGGCCCGGCTTGTGGCGGGGCGGCTTTTGCCGCTGACCGTCGCGGTGCCGTGGCCCGCGTCATGCGTCTCGATCGTCATGCTTTCCTCCCTGAATAGCGCGCGAAGCCCCGGTTGCCCCGCCTGCCCTGACTGCCCCGGCGAGCGGGGGGCCCGAGGGGTGGCGCGGCGGCCTCGTCAAAAGGCGGCGCACCTGCCGGCGGGGCCGCGAAGGCGAGACATCGAACTCCTCCTCGATGCTCGGATGAAAACTTGATGCCTGGGCAATATTGCGTCAATATTGATTGATGCAATCAACTATAGATCGGTCAGGATCGCCATGAAGGGCTGGATGACACGCGAGGAAGCGATCGAGGCGCTGGGGGTCCGCCAGCAGACGCTGTATGCCTATGTCAGCCGCAAGCTCATCGGCGTGCGCCCGGCGTCGGACGGCACGCGCCGCAACCTCTACCGCGGCGAGGATATCGCCGAGCTTCTGGCACGCCGCGACACCGGCCGCGCGCGCCAGCGCATCGCCTCCAGCACCATGGCCTGGGGCGAACCGATCATCGAGACGCGGATTTCCACAATCGTGCACGGGCGGCTGTACTACCGGGGCGAGGATGCCGTTTTGATGTCGCGCCACGCGAATTTCGAGGAAGCGGCGGCCCTTCTGTGGGAAAGCCCCGCGCCGCCGGATTTCGGGGCGGAACAGCCCCCCGGCGACAGCGCCATCGCCATCGCCGAGCCGGCGCCAGGCCCGCGGCACCGCGCCTATATCGCGCTGGGGCTGCGCGCCGCGTCGGGCATGCCGGCCCACACGCTGTCACCGGCGGCGATGCTGCGCGAGGCGGCAGCGCTGGTGGGCACACTCGCCGCCAACCTCGTGCCCGGGCTCGACCCTGCGCTGCCGATGCACGACGCGCTCGCGCAGGCCTGGGGCCGGCCCGAGGCGGCCGATCTTCTGCGCCGCACGCTGGTGCAGCTGGCGGATCAGGAACTTACCAGCTCGGCCTTCGCTGCACGGGTGACCGCCTCTACCGGGGCATCGCTCGGGGCGGCGGCAGTGGCGGGGTTCGCGGCGCTATCAGGGCCGCTTCATGGCGACGCGACGGTGCGGGTGCAGGCCCTGGTCGAGGATGCGCAGCGGATCGGCCCCGAGGCCGCGCTGCGCAGGTGGAGCGCGACCGCGGCCCCCCTGCCTGGCTTTGGCCACAAGCTGTACCCCGAGGGCGACCCCCGCGCGGCGGAATTGCTATCCCGCTTTGACCCGCCGCCCGAGATCGCGGCGCTGATCGCGCATGTCCGGTCGGTGGCGGCGCTGGAGCCGACGATCGACGTGGCGCTGGCCGCCCTCGCCTCGCACAGCGATCTGCCCGAAGGGTCGGCCTTTGCGCTGTTTGCGATCGCACGCTCCGCCGGCTGGATGGCACATGCGATCGAACAGATCACCTCGGGCTCGCTCCTGCGGCCGCGGGCCACCTACATCGGCCCCGGCATTGTCGAGACCGAGATCGCCGAAACCGAGATCGCCGAAACCGGCATCCCCAACGATTCGCCGTGAGCGCCCAGTTGCGGCCACCACCTCCCGCCCGGCGACGCGCCCGGGCGCGGGGTCAGCCGCTTTCGCCGCCCGGTCAGGCCCAGCGGCCCTCGAAATCCTCGGGGACCAGAAGGTTCTCGCGGCTCAGCGCCTTGACGTCGCGCTCTCCGCAGAGCGCCATGGTGACGTCGAGCTCCTTTTGCAGGATCTCCAGCGTCTTCGTCACGCCGGCCTCTCCCATCGCACCCAGGCCGTGCAGGTAGGCGCGGCCGATGAAGGTGCCGTGCGCCCCGAGCGCCAGCGCCTTCAGCACGTCCTGGCCCGTGCGGATGCCGCTGTCGACATGCACCTCGATCTTGTCGTCCACCGCACGCAGAATGCGCGGCAACATGCGGATCGACGACAGCGCGCCGTCAAGCTGGCGCCCGCCGTGGTTCGACACGATCAGGGCATCGGCCCCGAAATCGGCGCAGATCCTGGCATCCTCTTCGTCCAGCACGCCCTTGAGGATCAGCTTGCCGCCCCACATGTCGCGGATCCGCGCGATCTTGGACCAGTCGAGCTGGGGGTCGAACTGCTCGTTCGTCCAGCTGCCCAGTGACGAGGTATCCCCGACCCCCTTGGCATGCCCGACGATGTTGCCGAAGAACCGCCGCTTGGTGCCCAGCATGCCCATGCCCCAGCGCCACTTGGTGGCGAGGTCGATCATCGTCGGCAGGGTGAATTTTGGCGGCGCCGACAGGCCGTTCTTGAGGTCCTTGTGGCGCTGTCCCAGGATCTGCAGATCGAGCGTCAACACCAGCGCGTCGCAGCCGGCCTCCTTGGCGCGGTTCAGGATGCGTTCGACGAAATCCCAGTCGCGCATGACATAGAGCTGAAACCAGAACGGCTTGGTCGTGTGCGCCGCGACATCCTCGATCGAGCAGATCGACATCGTCGACAAGGTGAAGGGCACACCGAAGCGTTCCGCCGCCCGGGCCGCCTTGATCTCGCCGTCCGCGCATTGCATGCCGCACAGCCCCACGGGCGACAGCGCCACGGGCATCGTGACGTCGCGCCCGATCATGGTCGAGGCGGTGGTGCGCCCCGACATGTCCACCGCCACCTTCTGGCGCAGCCGGATCTTCGCGTAATCGTCGGAATTGTCGCGAAAGGTCTGCTCGGTGTAGCTGCCGCTTTCGCAATAGTCGTAGAACATCTTCGGCGTCCGGCGGCGGTGCAGGCGCTTGAGGTCAGCGACGGTGGTGATGACAGCCATGACGGGCCCTTTCACGGGAATTGGTAAAGTCGGGTTACCAATCTGCATCGCCCGAGGCAAGCTTGACGGTCAGCACGCCAGGATCTCGTCCACCCAGGCGGGCACCAGCTCGGTCGCCGTGCCGTGGCGGGCCTCGTGGAAATCGGTCGCGGAGTCGGACGGGTCAAGGGTCAGTTCAAGCGTCATCGCCCCCATCGCCCGGGCCTCGCGCACGAATCCGGCGGCGGGATAGACATTGCCCGAGGTGCCGATCGCAACGAAGAGATCTGCCGCCCCCAGCGCACGGTCGATCCGTTCCATCCGGTAGGGGAATTCGCCGAACCAGACGATGTCGGGCCGCGTCGCCGCACGTCCGCAGGCGGGACAGGGATCGGCGGCGCGCATCACCGCCGGGGCGTTCCAGCGGTGCCCACAGGCGGCGCACAGCGCGCGGCGCAGCTCTCCGTGCATGTGGATCACCGCGGACGCGCCCGCGCGCTCATGCAGGTCGTCGACGTTCTGGGTGACGATCAGCACCTCGCCCCGGTGCTCGCGCTCCAGCCGCGCAAGGGCGTAGTGGGCGGCGTTCGGATCCGCCTCGGCGCAATTGGCGCGCCGTGCATTGTAGAAATCGTGCACCAGCGACGGGTTGCGGGCAAAGCCCTCGGGGGTGGCCACGTCATTCAGGTCGTAGCGAGTCCACAATCCGTCCTTGTCGCGGAACGTCCCCAGCCCGCTTTCGGCCGAGATGCCCGCCCCGGTGAGGATAACGATCTTTTCCATGCCCGCCCTTTCTGACACAACGCCCGCATGACCTCCGGCACGCCCCAACGTATCCTCTTCGTCTGTCTCGGCAACATCTGCCGCTCGCCGTCGGCCGAAGGGGTCGTCCGGGCGCTGGCCGCGCAGACCGGCGCAGGGCTGGAGACCGATTCCTGCGGCACCGGCAGTTGGCATATCGGCAAGCCGCCCTACGCCCCGGCCCGCGCGGCCGCGGCGGCACGAGGGTATGACATCTCGGACCTGCGGGCGCGCAAGCTGACGGCGGCGGATTTCGGGCGGTTCGACCTGATCCTCGCGATGGACCGCGAGAACCTCGCGGATATCGAGGCGCAGCGTCCCGCGGGCAACGACACGCCGGTGCGCCTGTTCCTCGACTACGCCCCCGGCGGGCCGGACGAGGTGCCCGACCCTTATTTCACGCGCGATTTCGACGGTGCGCTGGACCTGATCGAGGCAGCCTCGCACGGCCTCCTCGCAGCGCTGCGCAAGGCCTGACGGGCCCTCTCGCAGGCCCGACACGCTCGGCCGTTTCAGAAGGGCGGGCCCCAGGCGCGGATCAGCTTGCGCACATCGCCTCGGCCGTCTGGCCGAAGTTGTGGTAGCGATCCCAGAACTGGTTGTCGCGGTCCGAGGCGGAGGCGCGCACTTCCTGGGCAAGGTTCGGATCGCGGAAGAACGAGGCCGCGCGGCGCTGGTCGGAGGAGCCGAGCGTCAGGTCGGCCGCCTGCTGGATGCAGCTGCACAGCTGCGCCGTGGCGGGCCGGTCGGAGTTGATGCAAGCGTTGGAAATGACCCCAGCATAGAGCGAGGGGGCCGTGGCGCAGACCACCACGGTCGAGAGAAGGAATTTCTTCATGTCACTGCCTCGTGCCTTGCGCCGTCCCTTCGGGGGGCGTGCGCGGTTTCGTGCCTATCGCATTGCCGTGATGTGCCGTTATTTCCCGGCGCTGTCATCGGATAGACACACCCTGCCCGAGAATCGCTTGTATTTCAACGGGTCGGGCAGGGTGTGATCGGCATATGAGGTGTACACTGGTTCCTCGGCGGATTGTTGCCGAGGAACCGCATTCGGTTCCCATGCCGGCGCCGTGACCGGCATGCGGGTGCGAAAAAGGAGGGTCAGGCCGCGGTGGCGGGATATCCGGCCTCGTTCAGCGCGGCGAGCACCTGCGCGGGGGCCAGCGCGGTTTCCACCTTGGCGGTCTTCGTCTCAAGGTCGACGGCGACCTTGGCGGCCGGATCGGCACCGGTCACGGCGCCTTCCACGGCGGCCTTGCAATGGCCGCAGGACATGTCGGGGATGGTGAGCGTCAGATCGGTCATGGGACCCTCCTTCTGTGAGCACCCCCGTCAGATGGGGGTTCCAGTCGGGGGAAGGTCAAGGGGGAGGAGCCAGCCTTTTCAGGCCCGCTCACCCATCCATCTTCAGCGCGTTGATGAACGCCTGCTGCGGGATCTCGACCTTCCCGAACTGGCGCATCTTCTTCTTGCCGGCCTTCTGCTTTTCCAGAAGCTTCTTCTTCCGGGTGACGTCGCCGCCGTAGCATTTCGCCGTCACGTCCTTGCGCAGCGCCGCGATGGTCTCGCGGGCGATGACGCGGCCGCCGATGGCCGCCTGGATCGGGATCTTGAACATGTGCCGCGGGATCAGCTCCTTGAGCTTCTCGCACATGGCGCGGCCGCGCATCTCGGCCCGGTCGCGGTGCACCATCAGCGACAGTGCATCCACCGGTTCGTCGTTCACCAGCACCTGCATCTTCACGAGATAATCCTCGCGGTAGCCGGTGATCTGGTAGTCGAAGCTCGCATAGCCCTTGGTCACCGATTTCAGCCGGTCGTAGAAGTCGAAGACCACCTCGTTCAGCGGCAGGTCATAGACCACCATGGCGCGGGACCCGGCATAGGTCAGGTCAAGCTGCAGGCCGCGGCGGTCCTGGCAGAGCTTCAGCACCTCGCCCAGGTATTCGTCGGGGACCATGATCGTCGCCTTGATCCGCGGCTCCTCGATATGGTCGACGAGGGTCAGGTCGGGCATGTCGGCGGGGTTGTGAAGCTCGCGCGTCTCGCCGTCACGCATGTGCAGGTGATAGACGACCGAGGGGGCGGTGGTGATCAGGTCGATGTCGTATTCACGCTCAAGCCGGTCCCGGACCACCTCGAGGTGCAGCAGCCCGAGGAAGCCGCAGCGGAAGCCGAAGCCGAGCGCGGCCGAGGTTTCCATCTCGTAGGAAAAGCTTGCGTCGTTCAGGGCCAGTTTCTCGATCGCGTCGCGGAGCGCGTCGAACTCGGCCGAATCCACCGGGAAAAGGCCGCAGAACACCACCGGCTGCGCCGGCTTGAAGCCCGGAAGGGCGGCGGCGCATTGCTGGCGCTCATGCGTGATGGTGTCGCCGACGCGGGTGTCGCGCACCTGCTTGATCGAGGCGGTGAAAACGCCGATCTCGCCCGGCCCAAGTTCGCCGATGTCGACCATCTGGGGTTTCAGCACCGCCAGCTTGTCGAGCTTGTAGGTCGCCTTGGTCTTCACCATGCGGATCGTGTCGTTCTTGCGGATCACGCCATCCATGACGCGGATCAGAACAACGACGCCGAGGTAGGCGTCGTACCACGAATCGACCAGCATCGCCTTCAGCGGCGCGTCGCGGTCGCCCTTGGGCGCGGGCAGACGGTGAACGATGGCTTCCAGAACGTCGGGAATACCCATGCCGGACTTGGCCGAGATCGGGATGGCATCCTGCGCGTCGATGCCGATGACGTCCTCGATCTGCTCCTTCACGCGGTCGGGTTCGGCTGCCGGCAGGTCGATCTTGTTCAGGACGGGGACGATCTCGTGATCGGCGTCGATCGCCTGATAGACGTTGGCCAGCGTCTGCGCCTCGACGCCCTGCGAGGCATCGACGACCAGCAAAGAGCCCTCGACCGCGCGCATGGAGCGGCTGACCTCGTAGGCGAAGTCGACGTGGCCCGGGGTGTCGATCAGGTTCAGGATGTAGGTGTTGCCATCCTTTGCGGGATACTCGATCCGGACGGAGTTCGCCTTGATCGTGATGCCGCGCTCGCGCTCGATATCCATCGCGTCGAGCATCTGCGCCTTCATATCGCGCTCGGCAACGGTGCCGGTCAGCTGGATCAGCCGGTCGGCAAGCGTGGATTTCCCGTGGTCGATATGCGCCACGATGGAGAAATTTCTGATGCGGTCAAGCTCGGTCATGGGCGGCGATATATCCCGGATAACAGGGGCCGGGAAGGGGTATCAGCGCCGCGCGGCTCCCGATCTGCACATGCCTTGCATGTGCCCGGGGCCGTGGGACCGCCGCGCGAGGCGCGCGACTGGCGAAGGTGGTGCCGGGTAAGGTGGGGCCGGACCGGGGAGCAACCGCCCGGCCCCGAATGGGGAACCCCCCGCGCGATTACATCTGCGCCTGGGTCTGCTTGGCCGAGCTGGTGACCGCCTGCCCGCCTTTCTGGATATCCTTGCCGGCACCAGCAACGGTGTCGCAACCGGCAAGGCCAACGGCGACGGCGAGAACGAGAGCGATGCGGATCATGGGGAACTCCTTGTTCCTGTTGGTTTATCTTCTGCCGTGAGGCGCTTTACCCTCATGCGGCAAGGCGTTCATTCACGATCCGTTAACTAAGCTCGGTCCACGCTGGTTCCCTCCGGTTCCCTGCCAAGGATCACGAATGCGACAATTTTCCTTCCGTCTGCTCCTCTTCCTTCCGATGGCGCTGCTGCTGGTCGGATGCGGCGCCTCACCCGCCCCTTATTTCATTGGGGCAAAGCGGACAGAGGTGGTGCGCGATGGGCGCACCTACGTCTTGTTCCAAAAGGAGAAACGGGTGGAAATCATCCGCCTCGGCTATGCACATTCCGGGGAACACCGGGGCATTCGCGCCACGATGATCACGCTGATCCCGGAAATCACCGGGTGCCGGCTGGTCGCCGGTTCGCTGCGCGGCGACAGCGGCGAGATGCGGGGCCGGGTGACCCGCTGCCATTCGCGCGGCAGAAGCTGACCACAGGGGGCAGGACACCCCTGCCCCCCTCCATTACCCCCGCGGCGAGGTCCCCGCAGGGCAACGTTCCGTGACGGAAGCGGATTGTGCCTGCGCCAGATCCCTTGCTCGCCCGCTCCTTCGACCGCCGATCCCTCATGCACAAGCCAGATGCAGGAGCGGTCATGCCGGTCGACCCAGAATATTCCAGCACACAGATTGCCATGCAGTGGATCGTGGTGATCCTCGTCGCCTGGCGGGTCCTGTTTCGCGACGCGGTCTCGCACGCCTTCCACCAGCATTTCCGTACCACCGTCGCCGGGTCGGGGGGCGTCATCATGGCCGATGTCGCCAGCGGCATCGACGCGATGACACTTCGGCACATCGTTTCGGGCGCGGAGATCGGCCTTCTGGTGCTGGCGCGGCACTCGCGGCGCCCCCGAGGTGCCGTCCGGCACGCCGGGTTGGCGGAATGCCGCGGCGGCCGTCGTGCATTGGGGTCTTTACCTCGTACTGCTGGCGCTGATGGGCATCGGCCGTGTCGCCTGGTTCGGCCATCTCCACGCCGCGGGCGAGGTGCATGAAGTGCTCTTCTGCGGGTCCTGATCGGGCTGTACATTCTGGCCGCGCTCTTCCACCAGCTCCTGCTGCGCGACAATCTTCTCGCCCGGGTGATGCGCTCCGCCGGCTGAGACACGCAACGCGGCTGACGCCGAGGTCACCTCTGGGCAGTTCTGCGAGGACGGATCAGCGTGGGCGGTTGAGGAAGTCGGCGACCAGTGCTTCGAATTCGCGCGGTTTCTCGGCATGCAGCCAATGGCCCGCACCCTCCAGCGTCGCGAATTCCACCTGCGGGAACAGCGGCGGGAAAAGATCGTGCCGGGCGGTGCCGACATAATCCGACTGCCCGCCCTCGATCACCAGGACCTCGCCGTCAAAGCTGCGCCCACCCGCGTCTGGCCAGCCGACGATGCGCCCCATTTCGGATTCGAGCACGTCGAGGTTCAGCCGCCAGCGCGGCGGCTCGGCCTTGAGGTCGAGCGATTGCAGCAGGAAGGCCCGGGTCGCGGCGTCGTCCACCGTGGCCGCCAGCCGACGGTCGGCCTCCATCCGCGTCTCGACCCCTTCGAGGTCAAGCGCGCGCATGGCGTGGATCAGATGGGTCTGGGTGTGACTGTAGGTGACCGGCGCGATATCCGCGACGATCAGGCGCCCGACAAGGCCAGGCCGGGTCAGCGCCAGCATCATCGCGGCCTTGCCGCCCATCGAATGCCCCACGACATCGGCCTTGCCCCCGTGCAGCCCGATCACCTCTGCCAGATCTCCGGCCAGCCCGTCGTAGCCGTGCGTCGGGCGCCAGGGGCTGGTGCCGTGGTTGCGCATGTCGACCGAGATCACCTGCCGGTCGGCGCCCAGCCGCTTGGCGATCGCCCCCCAGTTCCGGGCCGACCCGAACAGGCCGTGGGCGATCAGCAGGGGCGGCGCGGCACCCGGGGTGCCCTGGATGATGGTCGTCAGCATGCCTGCCATATAACCCGCCGCGCCGCCCGGGCAACAGGGGCGAACGGCACCACGCGAAGGGGTGATTGCCTCTCGCGGCCCGGGGCATGGCCAGCTAGTATCGCGGACGAAAGGGGGCCGGTGGCATGAGCGCAATGACGATCCAGCAGATGGCGGACCGCGTGGCAGGTCTGATGGTGGCGCGGCTGCATGTCCGGGGCCGGGACCTTTCCACCAAGATCCGCCGTGGCGGAAAGCGGCTGCCGCGCAAGCTGCGCCCCGAGGCGGCGCTTCTGGCCGACGCCGCGGACCGGGCCGGGAACCCGCGCCTCGCGCAGCAGCTGGACGAGGCGCGGCTTGCCCAGGCCTACGACGCGCTGGTGCGCCACCTCGGCCCGCTCGGCCGGAGCGAGCGGCGCACCGCGCTCTGGCGCTCGATGATCACTAGCGCGGCCTTCGCCCTTCTGGTCGTCCTCGGGCTTTTCCTGACCGTCGTCGTCTGGCGCGGCCTGGTCTGAGGGTCCGATCTGAAGCGCCCTTCTCCGGCCGAGCCCCGATGCGGGACGGTGCCAGGCGGGGCGGCGCGGGACGCCCCGCCTAGGGCTGCTCGCCGGGATCGGTGTAGCGGTGGATCGCGCCGCGGAAGTCCTGCACCTCGTAGACCCCAGCCCCTCGGTCGACGAGAGACCCGGGCGTGAGCGGCACCTTGCCGAACCCGCCCGGGATATCGAGGACATAGGTCGGCTGGCAGAGACCGGAAAGAACACCGCGCAGCGCCCGGACCAGACCCAGCCCGCGCTTCAGCGACACCCGGAAATGCCCGGTGCCCCGCGCAAGGTCGGGGTGATGCAGGTAATAAGGCTGCACCCGGTTCTCCACAAAGGCCCGCATGAGTTCACCCAACGCCTCGACGGAATCGTTGACCCCCTTCAACAGGACGGTCTGGGAAAGCACCGGGATGCCGGCCCCGACCAGCCGGGCGATCGCCGCGCGGACCTCCGGCGTAAGCTCGCGCGCATGGTTGCAGTGGATGACGACAGTCACCGCCTTGCGCAGGGCCAGCGCCTTCAGCAGGCCGTCGCCAACCCGGTCCGGCGCGGCGACCGGCGCGCGCGTGTGCAGCCGGATGACCCTGACATGCTCGATCGCCTCGAGCCGGCGCATGAGGTCGTGAAGGCGCCGATCGGAGAGCACCAGCGGATCGCCGCCGGACAGGATCACCTCCCAGATCTCGGGGTGCCCGGCGATGTAATCCAGCGCCGCGGTCAGCTCCCCTTCCGTCAGCTGCTGCTCGGCATCGCCGACCTTTTCGCGCCGGAAACAGAAGCGACAGTAGACACGGCAGACATGCGTGGGTTTCAGGAGCACCCGGTCGGGATAGCGGTGGGTGACACCCCTGACGGCCTCGTGGACGTCGTCGCCGATCGGATCATCCAGTTCCCACGCCTCCACAGCAAGCTCCCTGGGCGAAGGGACGAACTGTGCCGCGATGGGATCGTCGGGCGCCGTGGGGTCGATGAGGCCGACAAGATCCGGCGTGATGGCAAGGCGGAACTCCTCCACCACCGGCTCGAGCGTTTTCGGGTCGCCGTCGAACAGACCGGCCTCGCGCAGATCGGCCACCGAGGTCAGCGCGCGGTCCCGCGGCCTGCGTGGCGTTTCCTGCGGCGCGCGACGGTTGCGCCCTGCGCTCTCGGCTTCCGCGCTCTCGGATCCTGCCATGACCATCACCCCGCGTTCGTTCGCCTCGTCAGGCCCGGGTTCATAGAAGACTTCGCGGGAAAAGACAGCGGCAAAGCGGCGCGAAATTCCCCCTTCCCCGGGGGCCGCCGCTCAGAACGTGTTGATCGAAAACCCGATGAAGGTTTCCCGAGCGCGGATCTTGCGGCCGACACGCAGGCTGACGGGGGAGTCCCGGAAGCGGTAGTCGATCGCCACCGTCTTGTCGTCGTAGCCGTCATTGTTGCCCATCGCCGCCAGCTCCAGGCTGAAGCCGGACTTGTGGTTGAACTGGCTCATGACGAAATAGCTGGCGTCGATCGTGCTGAAATCGGCCAGCAGGTAGAGGCTGCCCCACGACGTCGGGTTGTAGCTTTCGGCGACAACCGCGGCGCCGCCGTCCCATGAACTGTCCTCGTGGTTGTACTGAACCGCCGGCCCGGCGCGGAAGGTGACCGGAACCGACCCGACCTTGACCGGGAACTTCCAGGTGACCCGCCCGGTCCAGTGGAAACCGCCGTTCCACTTGGATCGGTTGAGCCCGAACTGCAGCGACCCGCGCTCCACCGCGAGGACGCCGGTGGTCGACTTGTCCGAAAGATCGAGTTGGAAGAAGCTGCCGTCGGCAAGCGCCGGGCCGGCAAATCCCAACCCTGCGACAAGCACGAGCCCCGCGGCCACCCTGCCCTGCCGCCGCGGGCCGGTGCGTGCCCTTGCGTCCTGTCTGCGTTCCATCAGCGCTATCCTGCCTTCACTGTCCGTTCGCGCGCAGCTGTGCCGCACGCGCCCACCTTGCGCCGAGTCCCGGCGTCAATCCAGCGAAATTCCGTTTGTTTTGCATAGGCTTCCGAGATCTCGCCGACGTGATCCGGTCGCGCCGAAATATGCCGAAACGACCACATTTCCGCCCAGAAAATGACCCGCCAACTTGGTTAAAGAAAGATTAAGGCTGGTGTTGGTGCCGCATGCGATCGTGCATCGGGCAGGGGAACGATCATGCCTGTCAGGGCGGGGCAGAATGCGCGTCTCCAGCAAGCTTGCACTGATCGTCCTCGCCGTCGCGGTCGTGTTCGGCGCGACCGGCTGGTGGGTGCTCGACAGCTACAGGACCAGTTTCGAACAACGGGTACAGGCCGCCGAGGTACAGCGTAGCGGGCAGGCGCTGCGGCAGATCCTCAATCGCGTGCTCGAACGCGAATGGACCAGTATCTCCGCCATCGCCCATAACACCGACCTGCGATCGGCCGCGCGGATGCAGTCGATGACGGACACGATCCCGCAGGCCAGCAACCGGGTCGCCAGCGCTGAGGTGATCTCGTCCGACGGCACCGTGCTGGCCGCGACCGGCGGGGCCGGGGTTGGCACCAATGTCGCCGCGACGCGCTGGTTCCGGAAGACGCTGAGCGGGCCCTACCTTGGCCAGCCCGTCACCGAAGACAGCGGCAACGCGCGCGAGACGGTGATGAACATGTCCCATCCGATCATGGACGAACAGGGCAACCTCGACGGGGTCGTGCTGTTCCGGCTGCGCATGAGCTGGATGCAGGCCTTCGTTTCGCAGGCCGCCGAGGCGCTGAACCTCGACGCGTTCATTGCCGATCCCACCGGCCGGATCATCCTTTCGGCCACGCGCATTTCGACGGCGCCACCGTCGCAGGCCGCGCTCCTGGCCTCGCGCCTGAACCTGTCCACGGGCCTGTCCGCGGTCGAGACGCGCGAAAAGGGCTATGTCAGCGCCACGGTGCCGAAAGTCCTGCGCGCGACGATCCCGTCGAACGACTGGAGCCTGATCGTCCGCACCCCCGACACGCTGCCGGTCCCGCTCGGTCGGGCGGCATGGCACAAGGCGCAGATGGCCTTTCTCGCGATCGCGGGGCTGATCGCGCTGGTGCTGATCGCGGCACTGCGTGTCTACCTCGGGCCGATCGAGCAGCAATCGCGCGCCCTGCTGGGCTTTGCCCGGGGCGAGGTGACCTACCCGCGGGAATTCTCCAGCAGCCGCGAGGCGCGCGACCTGGGCGAGGCCCTCGCACTTCTGCAGACCCGGGTCGACGAGTTGCTGTCGCAGGCTTCCCGCGCGATGAACCGCCGCACCGATCAGGTGAAGTACGGCAAGCAGGCGCAACCGCTCCTGCCCGACGAGGCCGACGACCTTGACGAGGATGACAGCGAAGACGCAAAGTCCGCGCGCAAGCGCCGGCGGATCACCAGGACGGGCTGACCCGCGGATCGGCCTCCTGGCGCCAGCGTCCGCTTGCACCAAATCGCCCCGGCCCAGCCACAGAGCTCCACGCATTCACCCCACGCGCCGCCCCAGGGCCAGCCGCTCGGTGATGTCGCGCAGCACGGCGGCGCGGCGGACACTGGTGACGCCGGGGCTGTCGCCCTGCGCGTAGAAACGTTCGAACAGCGCCTCGCGCTGTGCCGCGGTGGGCAGCAGGTGCAGCTGGGCGCCGTCGCGGGTCTCGGCCACCACGTAGCCCTCGACATCGCCCACGTCGCGAATGCGGATCCGGCCCCGCGCCCCCGCGCCGTAGGGAAAGCCGCGCAGCCGCACCGTGTCGATCGTCAGCCCGACGATCCAGATCCGCCGTGGCGTGCCGTCGAGCACGGCGATCGACCGCTCGGGCTTGTCGCCGACGTGCATCTCCTGGCGGGGAAGCTCCACGCAGGTCACCATGGTCACGGCCAGCACGAACAGGTTGTAGACCGACCAGAACAGGATCACGACCTTGCCGTCGCCTGCGTCGTTGAAGGCGAAGCTGTCGCTGACGATCCCGGCCCAGAGGCCCGCGAAGGTCAGCCCGAAGAGGATCAGGAACGGCCGCATCATTCCCCATTGAACGACGACACGGTCGCGCTCTCCGCCCTTTGCGGTCACCTTGAAGGCCTGGTCGCGGCGCCCGAACAGCCCAATCGCGGCGGCCTTGGTGATCGGGATCGCCCCGAGGATCTGCTGCACGTCGTTCAGGACCGGCACCATCATGTTCCGCGCCAGCAGGTTGAACGTCATCATCGTCCAGACATAGTAGCAGCCGAAATAGTCGATCGCGCCGCTCATCGGCGCATTCACCACGATGACGTTGCCGAACCAGTAGAACAGCGGATAGACCAGCGCCGCCAGGCGGAACAGGAACGACGCCGACCAGTAGAGCGAACTGTCGAGAACGCTCCACCGGTCGCGCAGCCGCAGCTTGTTGCGCGCCAGCGGCCCGTATTTCGTGCGCGCGATCTGCAGCGTCCCAAGGCACCAGCGGCCGCGCTGCGTCACGTATTCCTTGAGGCCCTCGGGCGCGAGGCCCTCGGTCAGCGCCTCGTTGAGGTAGACCGTTGAATAGCCCGCATCGCGCAAGACCAGCGTCAGCAGGAAATCCTCGGTCACGCTGAGGGTGGAAAAGCCGCCCACCTCTCGCAGCGCCGACCAGCGGATCATCGACGAAGTGCCGCAGCAGATCGTGATGCCCCAGGCATCGCGCGCGGGCTGCACGTGGTCGAAGAAGAAGCGCTGCTCGTCGGGGAACGAGGCCGAGAGGCCAAGGTTGTGCTGCACCGGGTCGGGGTTGAAGAAGTGCTGCGGCGTCTGCACCAGCCCGACCTCGGGATCGTGGAACAGCGCCAGCGTGCGCGAGATGAAGCCCTGGTGCGGCACGAAATCGGCGTCGAGCACCGAGACGAAATCGGGCGGCACCCGGTCTGCGGCCAGCACGTCGAGCGCGTGATTGAGGTTGCCGGCCTTGGCCCCCTTGTTGTCCGGCCGGCGGATGTAGCGCACCGATTGCGCCCGGCAGTAGTCGCGCAGCCAGTCGCGCTTGCCGTCGTCCAGCACCACGATCTGCTTGTTGGTGTGGCGCAGGGCCTTGGCGCCGACGATCGTACGTTCCAGCACCTCGAGCGATTCGTTGTAGGTGGCGATCATGATCGCGACGCGGGGCGCCCCGTCCGGGCGCCACCAGCCGGTATTGGCCGTCGCCTCGGCCCGGCGGTCGCGGTGGCGCATCATGATCACCGAGGCGCTGAGCGCGCCGACGATCGACACCAGCTCGATCCCGAAGAACGACCAGCTGGCAAGGAAATCCAGCGTGAACCCCGGCGGCGCCAGCGTTTCGGTCCCGCGCCACCAGACATAGCGCAGCGCGAAAACATAGACCCCGAGGTAGAGAAACACCCTGTGGCTGATCCGCGTCGGACGGATCACGTAGGGCAGCACCATCGACAGTGCCAGCACCCCGAGCACATGGACGATCGCCGTTTCCACCGCATCGAGATGGAGATAGGGATACATCGTCAGAACAGGCCGCGCAGCCAGTCCAGCGGCCGCGCTTCGAAGAACACCCGACCGGTGCGCCCGATGGCGCAGGACAGATCGGGGTCAGAGGCGAGGCCCGGCACCGCCACCGCCACGTCGTAGCGCTGAAGGTGCTTCTCGCTCGGCGCGACGGCCATGTCCGAATTCACCGTCTGGGCCCCTGCCCCGGCCAGCCGCACGATCACCGCATCGAAGGTCTTGTCCTGTCCGAGCACGCGGAACCGGGCGCTCATGCCGCGGTGGAGGCGCTGGTAGATGTTCTCGGACACCGAGGCGGTGACCAGTTCGGCGCGGCAATCGACCATCCGTGCGACCGGATCGCCGCGATTGACATAGCTGCCGTCGGCCGTCAGCGGCTGCCAGTAGAGGCCATCGACCTGCGCCTCGATCCGGGCGCTCGACCCGCGGCTCACGTCCTGCCGCGCGGCCTTGAGGCGGCGGTCCACCGCGGCCACGTCCGCCTTGGCCGCGACGATCCGGGCGGTCAGGTCCAGCCCGGCCGCGCCAAGCTGCTGGGCGTGCTGTTCGGAAAACGGCGCGTCATTGTACCCGTCGCCAAGGAAGACCCCATCACGCACGGCCGACAGGCGGTTGGTCAGCAGATCGACGCGCTCCTGCGCGCGGTTGAGGTCGAGCGACACGGCGGTGCCCGGATGTCCGGCCTGTCCCTTCGTCGGCGGCTCCGTCCGCTGCATCAGGGCAAGCCGCTTCTGCGCCGCGGTCAGTTCCAGTTCCAGCTCGGCCTCGAGATCGGTCTGATAGCTCCTCGTGCGGGCCTTCATGCGGGCGACCTGGGCCGAGTTCGCCCCAAGCTGCGCCTGCAACATCTGCAATTGCGCGGCGGCCTTGTCCCGTTCCATCTGCAGGTCCGAAAGCCGGATCCGATCGGGCGCGGGATCGTTCACCGTGGCGATCACGTCCGCGTCGACGACCGAGCTGCCGACCTGCCGCCGCGGCATGTCGACGATCCCGGCGACGGGCGACCGCAGCGTGACGACGGGGGCGTTGATCGTCGCATCCGCGCTTGCCCCCGAAAGCTGCTCTCCGACGACGATCCAGACGACGAGCAGAAGCAGCATGACGCCGACAACCAGCTTCACGTAGCGCATCATCGACGAATCCCCACTGCCCGACTGCTCGGACCCTCAGCCGTAAACCTACATTCTGAAAACACTTTAACGAGAATGTGCCAAGATTGAGGCCTGCCATCTGCGACCCGCCCAATCGGCGAAACCCCGCCGCCGGCGCCGCGCGCTACGGTGGGCACGACTACGGCAGGCGTGCCCTTGCGGCGCGCCTGCCCTGTTCGTCTTTGCGGAAGCGGGGCCGGGTCAGCCCATGCGTTCAGAGGCGTAGCCACCCGGCGATGCGGGGAAGACCACGGTCTTGTCGCCGTTCAGGAACACCCGGTCATGGATATGCGCGTGCACCGCGCGCGCCAGCACCGCGCTTTCCACGTCGCGCCCCAGTGCCACGTAGTCCGACGGGCTTTGCGCATGGGTCACCCGGGTCGTGTCCTGTTCGATGATCGGGCCCTCGTCGAGGTCGGCGGTGACGTAATGCGAGGTCGCGCCGATCAGCTTTACACCGCGCTCATAGGCCTGCTTGTAGGGGTTCGCGCCCTTGAACGACGGCAGGAAGGAGTGGTGGATGTTGATGATCCGCCCCGACATCTCGCGGCACATCTGATCCGACAGCACCTGCATGTAGCGCGCAAGCACGATCAGCTCGGCCCCGGTCTCGTGCACGATCCGCATCTGCTGCGCCTCGGCCTCGGGCTTGTTTTCCTTCGTGACCTTGATGCAGTGGAACGGGATGTCGTGGTTCACCACGACCTTCTGGTAATCCATGTGGTTGGAGATCACGGCGACGATGTCCACCGGCAGCGCCCCGATCCGCCAGCGGTAGAGAAGGTCGTTCAGGCAATGCCCGAAGCGCGAGACCATGATGATCACCTTCTTGCGCCGCGAGGCGTCGACGATCTCCGACTCCATCCCGAATTTCTCGGACACCGGGGCAAACCCGGTCTGAAGATCTTCCAGCGTCGCCCCGGTTTCCGAGGCGAAGGACATCCGCATGAAGAACTTGCCGGTCAGGGCGTCGTCGAACTGCGCGCTGTCGGTAATGTTGCAGCCGTGATCGGCCAGGAAGGCCGAGACCGCGGCGACGATGCCGCGGGTGGAGGGGCAGGTGACGCGAAGCGTGTAGGCGGTCATGTCGGGCGTTCCTCTGGCGCATACTGTGCCGGGGGACTATTCGCTGCCCCCCGGCGCGTCACAAGTCTGCAAACGACGATTTACCGCGCATTCGCGCAATCCGTCAGTCGAAGTGCAGCGGACGCTCGCCCTCGCTGTCGCGGATGCAGGTCGGCAGGCCCATCACGTTCAGAAGGCCAAGGAACAGATGCGGATCCAGTTCCTCGACGTTCTTCATCTCGCCCGCGTCCCACTTGCCGTTGGCCACCAGCATGGCGGCGGCCACCGGCGGCACGCCCGCGGTATAGCTGATGCCCTGGCTGCCCACTTCCTCGTAGGCTTCCTTGTGGTCGGCGACGTTGTAGATGAACACCTCGGCGGGCTTGCCGTCCTTGGTGCCCTTCACCAGATCGCCGATGCAGGTCTTGCCGGTGTAGCCGGGCGCAAGGCTGGCCGGATCGGGCAGCACCGCCTTGACCACCTTGAGCGGGATCACCTCCTGCCCCTCGGCGGTGGTGACCGGCTGCTCGGACAAAAGACCGAGGTTCTTCAGCACGGTGAAGACGTTGATGTAGTGATCGCCAAAGCCCATCCAGAAGCGCACGTCGGCCTTGGGGTAGTTCGCGGCCAGCGAATGCACCTCGTCATGGCCCGACATGTAGGCCTTCTGCTTGCCGACGACGGGCAGATCCCATTCCCGACCCACCTCGAACATGCGGTTCTCGGTCCATTCGCCCTTCTGCCAGGCATAGACCGTGCCGGTGAATTCGCGAAAGTTGATCTCGGGGTCGAAGTTGGTCGCGAAATACTTGCCGTGGCTGCCCGCGTTGATGTCGACGATGTCGATGCTCTCGATTTCGTCGATGTAATCGTCCGCGGCCAGCCGGGCGAAGGCGTTCACCACGCCCGGATCGAAGCCCGCACCCAGGATCGCGGTCACGCCCTTCTCGGCGCATTCGTCGCGGCGCTTCCACTCGTAGTTGGCGTACCACGGCGGGGTTTCGCAGATCTTGTCCGGCTCCTCGTGGATCGCCGTGTCGATATAGGCGACCCCGGTCTCGATGCAGGCGTCCAGCACGTACTTGTTCACGAAGGCCGAGCCCACGTTGATGACGATCTGGCACCCGGTGTCGCGGATCAGCCGCGCCACGGCGGCGCTGTCCATCGCGTCCACCTCGTGGGTCTCGAACGGGCCCGGCACCTTCATCGCGCCCTTGGAGTGTACGCTGGCGACGATGGCGTCGCATTTTTCCTTGGTACGGCTGGCGATGTGCAGATCGCCCAGGACGTCGTTGTTCTGGGCACATTTGTGCGCCACAACCTGGGCCACGCCGCCGGCGCCGATGATCAGAACGTTCCGCTTCATGCCGGAATCCCTCCTACTCGTGTCAGGGTGGGTCGCCTCAGGAGAGGCTTGCCTTGTAATCCTCGTATCCGAAGTCGCGCACTTCGGTGATGGTTCCGTCTTCCTCGCGCAGGCAGATCGCCGGCATCTTCACGCCGTTGAACCAGTTCTTCTTGACCATGGTGTAACCGGCCGCATCCGCCACCGAAATCCGATCGCCCACCTTGAGCGGCGCGGCAAAGCGCGCCTCGCCGAAGATGTCGCCCGCCAGGCAGGACTTGCCCGCGATCTGATAGGCGTGATCGCCCTCCTGCGGCAGCTTCGCGCTCTCGCGGTAGATCAGCAGGTCAAGCATGTGCGCCTCGATCGAGCTGTCGACGATGGCCAACTGCTTCTCGTTCTCCAGAAGGTCCAGGACGGTGACCTCCAGCGTCGTCGTGTTGGTGATCGCCGCTTCCCCGGGTTCAAGGTAGACCTGCACTCCGAACCGCTCGGAAAACGCCTTCAGCCGTGCGGCCAGCGCATCGACCGGATAACCCGCGCCGGTGAAATGGATGCCGCCGCCCAGGCTCACCCAGTCCAGCCGCTCGAGAATCGGGCCGAATTCCGCCTCGATGCGCGAAAGCTGCTGATCGAACAGCGCGAAATCGCGGTTCTCGCAATTGTAGTGGATCATCACACCCGAAATCCGGTCAAGGACGCGCTCGATCTTCACCGGGTCCCATTCGCCCAGACGGCTGAACGGCCGCGCCGGATCGGCCAGGTCGAAGCCGGAGGTCGAGAATCGCGGGTTCAGCCGCAGCCCCCGCACGATCCCCGCCGAGGCCGCCGCGTGCCGCTCCAGCTGGCCGATGGAATTGAAGATGATCTTGTCGGCATGGCCCACCGCCTCGTCGATCTCGTGATCGGCCCAGGCCACGGAATAGGCATGGGTCTCGCCGCCGAAGGTTTCGGCCCCCAGATGCAGCTCGTAAAGCGAGGAGGAGGTCGTCCCATCCATGTACGCGCGCATCAGGTCAAAGACCGACCAGGTCGCGAAACACTTCAGCGCCAAAAGCGCCTTGGCCCCCGATGCCTCGCGCAGATGCTGCACGATCTCCATGTTGCGCCGGAGCGCGGCCTTGTCGATCAGGTAGAACGGCGTCTGCATCGGCGGATCCCCCGTGGCAAAGGTCGTAAGGTCGGCCCCGAGATAAAGCCGCCCCCGCGCAGGCACAACCCGTCCCCTTCTTTCTTGCCGAAATACTCCGGGGGTCCGGGGGCTGGCCCCCGGCTGCCGGAACGGCTCCCGAACCAGCGGCTGCCAGACCAGCCGCGGCCCGTCACACCATCCGGATCACGTCCTTCTCTATCGCCAGCATGTAGCCCCGCCGCGCGATATTCTTGACCAGAAGCTCGCTCACCATCTGGTTGCCCAGCGCGTCGCGCAGCCGCTTGATCCGCGTGGCACCCGCCGCCTCTTCGCAATCGGCAGCCGACCGCCCCGAGATCACCGCCTCGATCTCGGCGCCCGACAGCACGTCGTCATCCATCCGCGCCTCGGCCAGCACGGCGAGCGTCTCGATCGCCGCCTCGGTCAGCTTGAATTCCATGTTGTTGAGGTAGACCGCCCGATCCCCCCGGCTGATGATCAGCGACGACACCTGGATCCCGGTGCGCTGAATGGCCGAGATCCGCCGGTTCAGCGTGATGATCGTCACCAGGAACACCAGCGCCGCCAGCAGAAGCGCGGTGGAAAAGATCAGCAGCACGAAGATCACGATGCGGTAGCTCGCCAGCACGTCGCCAAAGGCCGTGCCCGACTGCGCCAGGATCTCCAGAAGCTTCACCTCGCCCTGGGTGTTCAGATCGCCGTTCTGCACAAAGATCCGCTCCACCCGCATGTTGAAGGCGTTGGCGTCGGGCAGGTTGATGAACAGCAGCACCGCGGCGACCAGCAGGATCGCCACGATCGCGATGATGCCGAAGGCCACCACGCGGTTGCCCGCGCGCAGCGTCTCGGCCGGGTCAGTAGCGGAGGAAGTTGGCTCCGGCACTCGCTTTCCTCTGGTTCAGTCCGTCTGGCCCGAAGATGGACACGACGGTCAGCAAGGTCCAGCCACCTTTCGCGATGCGGCGGGAAACCTCCGGCGCGGCGGCCCGGGGCGAGGCACAGGCCCCGCCGGAAAGCTGGATCACGCCGTAGGAAAGCTGCAGCGGGTCGCCCTTCTTCGCCTTGTAATCGGCGTAGCAATCGGCGCGTGCCGGGGCGGCAATCGTGGCAGCCAGAAGCGCTGCGAGAAGAACCACGGGGGCGGAGATGAGGATGCGGCGTGTCATGAGCCCACCATGTGCCGAAACCCGCGGTTATTCAATAACCACAGGGAGTTCGGGCGGCTGTTATCGGATAACAGGGCGGCGATATTGCTTAACTTTCCCCCTCGACCCCAAGTTCGATCCATCGCCACGGCACCCGCTGCACCACGACCAGTCAGGCGCCGCACACAGACCGGATACGGACACGAGAGGAAGACCAGATGAAAACGCTCAAGACCCTGACCATCGCAACCGTCACCGCCCTCGGCCTCGCCGCCGTCACCTCGGCGCCCGCCCGTGCCGATAACGGCGACGTCGCCCGCTTCGTGCTGGGGGCCACCGCGCTGGCCGTCATCGTCGACCAGGCCAGCCGCAACAATCACCGCCACCGTGTCGAGGAGCGTCGCGTCTATGTCGCGCCGCCCGCCCCGCGCCGCCGCGAAGTCGTCGTCGTGCACCGCGACCGTCACGACTGGCGCCACGACCGCCGCGAGGCGCGCCGCGACTGGGGCCATCACGATCGCGGTCGCCGCGACTGGAACCGCGGCGACTGGCGTCACTGAGCGGCCTGCCCCTGACAGGGTCCTGACAGGGCCCTGACGGGGGCCTTGCCCAAACCTCGACCGAGCCTTGACCGGGGCCGTCAGAGCCCCGGCGCCCCGCGCGGCATTATTCCCCATGCCGCGCCTCTTCGGGGGGCGGATATGCCCGTCCGCCCCCCGCCTTTGAGAGACACCGGAATCCGGCCTCCCCTGCCATCGCGGGGGGCCGGTCAGGGAGGGAGGCCCGCGCCTGGCCACTTTCAGGTTGCGCCGGACGGGGCGTTGGGCTTCCCTCCCGCCATCATGCAGATCATCCCGGACATGACCCACGAGACCACCACCGGCGCGCCCCGCGTCGCGGGTGTAGACGAGGTGGGCCGCGGCCCGCTGGCCGGCCCCGTCACCGCCTGCGCGGTGGTGCTCAACCCCGACCGCATCCCCGAGGGCCTGCGCGATTCCAAGACGCTCAGCGCCGCGCGCCGCGACGCGCTTTTCGAGGCGATCCACGAGATGGCCGAAGTCTCGGTCGCCCACGCCAGCGTGGCCGAGATCGACACCCTGAACATCCTGCGCGCCAGCCACCTGGCGATGGAGCGCGCGGTCGCGGGCCTTGCCGTGCCGCCGGGGCACGTGCTGGTCGACGGCAACCTGATCCCCAGGGGCCTGGCTCTGCCCGCCACCGCCATCGTCAAGGGCGATGCGCTGAGCCTGTCGATCGCCGCGGCCTCGATCGTGGCCAAGGTGGTGCGCGACCGGATCATGGTGGACTTGGCGCAACAGCACCCCGGCTACGGCTGGGAACAGAACGCGGGCTACCCGACGGCCGCCCACAGGCAGGCTCTTCAAGATCTGGGGGTTACGCCTCATCATAGACGTTCCTTCAAGCCGGTACACAATATCTTGTATCAAGGACTTTCAACAACCCCTTGATTCAAAAAAGAAATTGACGGCGAATCGGCTTTGACTCATCTTTGTCCACATACCGACAGCGCGAAAAGCGCGGCACCCAGAGGCAGAGATGAAGACGAAAACCAAGGCCGCTTCGCCGGCCGCGGAGGCGCAAGCGCTTCCGCTGAACCAGATTATCGACGGTGACTGCATCGAGGTCATGAACCGGCTGCCTGCCGGTTCGGTCGACCTGATCTTTGCCGATCCGCCCTACAACCTGCAACTGCGGGGCGATCTTCATCGGCCGGACAATTCGCGCGTCGACGCGGTCGACGACCACTGGGACCAGTTCTCGGGCTTCGGCGCCTACGACAGCTTCACCCGCGAATGGCTGGCCGCCGCGCGCCGGATCCTGAAGCCGAACGGCGCGATCTGGGTGATCGGGTCGTATCACAACGTCTTCCGCCTGGGCGCCGAACTTCAGAACCAAGGATACTGGATCCTGAATGACGTGGTGTGGCGCAAGTCGAACCCGATGCCGAACTTCCGGGGCAAGCGCCTGACCAACGCACATGAAACGCTGATCTGGGCATCGAAGGAAGAGGCCAGCAAGTACACCTTCAACTACGAGGCGCTGAAGGCGCTGAACGAAGGCGTGCAGATGCGGTCGGACTGGGTGCTGCCGATCTGCACCGGGCATGAACGCCTGAAGGATGCGAACGGCGACAAGGCGCATCCGACACAGAAACCCGAAAGCCTGCTGCACCGGGTGCTGGTCGCCACGACCAACCCGGGCGATGTGGTGCTGGATCCGTTCTTCGGCACCGGCACGACCGGCGCCGTGGCCAAGATGCTGGGCCGCGATTTCATCGGGATCGAGCGCGAAGAGGCCTACCGCAACGCCGCGACGGCGCGGATCGCCAAGGTGCGCCGCTTCGACAAGTCCGCGCTTGAGGTCTCGACCTCGAAGCGGGCCGAGCCGCGGGTGCCCTTCGGCCAGGTGGTCGAACGCGGCATGCTGCGCCCGGGGGAGGAGCTGTTCTCCATCGGCAATCGCCACAAGGCCAAGGTGCGCGCCGACGGCACGCTGATCGGCAATGATGTGAAGGGCTCGATCCACCAGGTCGGCGCGCAACTGGAAGGCGCCCCCAGCTGCAACGGCTGGACCTACTGGCACTTCAAACGCGACGGCAAGATGATCCCGATCGACCTGCTGCGCCAGCAGATCCGCGCCGAGATGCAGGATCGCCCTCACTGATCTGGCCTCACTGATTTCCGGATAATACGTGCAGTTACCGCCTGCGCCGTGTGCGACCTGCACGGCGCAACTGGCCCCGCCTGCTTGCAGGTCGGGGCCATTTTTTTTGACGGGGCCGCGCGATGCCCTGTCCCGCCCGGCCCCGAAAACCCGCCGATCTTTCCGCATGACCCTCGCCTCCCGCGCGTGCTAGCCTCGCCCCGCCCTGGGGAGGTCGCATTTGACGATGGACATTTCGGTGCTTGAGCGCGACGCGCGGCGGATCGAGGCAGAGCTTGCGGTTTCGGTGGGTCGCGTGGCCCGGGTGCTTGCCGACCATGCCGAGACCCCCGAAACCCTCGGCCCGCTGTTGCAGGAAGCGACCCGCACGGCGCAGCGGCTGGAACTCCTCCGGCTGCAGTTCAGCCACCCGCTGGTGATGGCGCAGGCCGGAGCAAGCGCGGAGATCGGCCCGCGCGAGAACCAGCAACGGATGGAGCGTCAGATCTACATGCGCGGTCTCGCGCACCGCCGCGCCTTGTGGTTGCGCGCGTCCGAGGCCATGGCCGACCTGCGCGCGGGACGCAGGGTGCCGCTCTACCCCGCCTTCCGGCCCGAAGATACAGCGCTGCGCGAACGTTACCGCGCGATGGATGCGGCCTTCATGGCGATGCACCGGCTGGCCAACCCGACGGACCAGAACGCCAGCGCAGAGGATCACGGCTGCTTCTCCGACATCCCGCTGCCGCCATCGGATTTCGCAGCCCACGTCCATGCCGCGTCGCGGGTGGCGATCGCCCAGCGGCGCCCGCGGCCACTGCGGTTCCTCGACGTCGGCTGCGGCGGCGGGATCAAGGTGCTGATGGCGGCCGAGTTCTTCGAGGTCAGCCACGGGCTGGAATACGACCCGGGCTATGCGCTGAACGCCGAACAGACGCTTGCGCGCGCGGGCACCCCGGGGTGCCACGCGTTCGAGGGCGACGGGCTGACCTTCGACGGCTACGGCAGCTATGACGTGATCTACTTCTTCCGCCCGATGCGCGACGACGCCGGGATGCGCGCGCTCGAGGCGCGGATCGTGACCGAGGCGCGCGAGGGCACCCTGCTGATCGCCCCCTACCGCGAATTCGATCCCGCGAACCAGCCGCGCCCGGTGGCGCGGATCGCCGGGGCGGTGCATGTCGTGGGCGCCGACGAGGCCGCGGCCGAGGCGCTGCACGATGCAGCGGAGCGGTCCGGCGTGGGCATCTACGACAGCCGCCGCCCGGTCTCGCCCGACACCGGCTACCTCGGGCCGCTGCTGGCCGCGCTCTGGGCCCGGGGGTTTCCGGTCTGAGGTTCCCCGCCTAGAGCACGGGCGCGAAGACCCGCGCGGCAAGCGCAAAGTTCGACCGCCAGAACCCCATCTTCGCCAGCGGCGTGTCGACCGCGTGGGCCAGATCCATGTCGCGCGACAGCATCTGCGCGACCTCTGCCGCAAAATCCGCATCGTAGACGAGGGCCGACGCCTCGAAGTTCAGCCGGCACGAGCGGTTGTCGAGGTTGTGGCTGCCGACGACAGCGAAATCCTCGTCGACCAGCACCACCTTCTGATGCAGGAAGCCCTGGGCCTTGCCGTATTGCATCACCTTCACCCCGGCGGCGCGAACCTCGTCGAAATAGGCAAGGCCAGCGTGCCAGACCAGCAGGTGGTCGGGGCGCTCGGGCAGCAGGATGCGCACGTCGACGCCGCGCATCGCGGCCAGCTTCAGCGCGGTCAGGATATCGCCGTCAGGCACGAAATAGGGCGTCGCGATCCAGACCCGGCTGCGCGCCGCGCCGATGGCATTGGCGAAATACAGGCTGCCGGTCTCGAACTTGTCCGCGGGCCCGGTCGACAGGATCAGCACCCGGCGATCCTCGGGCACCTCGTCCGGGCGCCATTCAAGCGCCAGCTTCTCGCCCGAGGACCAGAGCCAATCCTCCGCGAAGGCGAGTTGCAGTTGCGCGACGGCCGGGCCGTCCAGCCTCAGATGCGTGTCGCGCCAATGGCCCAGCTTGGGGTCGCGCCCAAGGTATTCGTCGCCCAGGTTGTGACCACCGATGAACCCGGTCGCACCGTCGATCACCAGGATCTTGCGGTGATTGCGGAAGTTCACCTGCAAGCGGTTCCGCGTGTGGCGGATGGCGTGAAAGTTGCGAATGTCGACACCGGCCTCGCGCAGCCTCGAGATATAGGATGAGGAAAGGCTGCTCGACCCGATCGAATCATAGAGCACCCGTACCTTCACCCCGGCCTCGGCCCGCTCGATCAGCCGCTCGCCCATGGCGCGGCCGATCTCGTCGTCGCGGATCGTGTAGAATTGCATGAGGATGTAATCCTGCGCCGCGTCGATCGCCTCGAACATTGCGGCAAAGGTGGCGTCGCCGTCGATCAGCAGGCGGGTGGCATTGCCGCGGGCCGCGGGAATGCCCACCAGCCTTTCGAACGCCCCCAGCCGCTGCGCGATCGCCGCGGCTTCCGGATCGGGCAGCGCGGGAAGTTCTTCCTCTCCGTCGTGGCGCAGCGCGGCGATGATGCCCGCCATGGCCCGCCGCGTGCGGATGTAGCCGGGATAGCGGGCGTGGCCGAAGAACAGGAAGGCCGGCACCGCGAAATGCGGCGCGGCGAAAAGGAACACCACCCAGCCGACCGCGCCCTGCGGGGTGCGCGCCGTCTTCACCGCGCGGAAGGCGAAATAGACCGCCGCGACCTGGAAGGCGGCGAGGATGACCACGACCAGTGTCGTATGGGTGAAGGCGTAGACGAGAGCGTCCATCAGGCGGCGCCGCGCGGCATCGGGTTGGTACCCTTGTTGTAGGGCTTCCAGTCCTCGACATCGGGGTAGTACTTGCGCCGCCAGGCCCGCACCCGCGGGTTCATCCGGCGCCGCCAGAGCGGCGGGATCATCGCCAGCGTCGTCATCGCGGGATAGCCGAAGGGCAGCTGGGGCGCCTCCTCCTCGTCATAGGTCTGAAGCAGGGGAAAGCGCCGGTCGGGCTTGTAATGGTGGTCGGAATGGCGCTGCAGGTTGATCAGCAGCCAGTTCGACGCGGTATGCGCCGCGTTCCAGCTGTGGCGCGGCAGGACGTGTTCGTACCGCCCCTCGCCCAGGTAGCGGCGGGTCAGGCCGTAATGTTCGATGTAATTGGTCAGCTCCAGCTGCCAGACCGCGACCAGAGCCTGCCACAGGAACAGCACGAGGCCCAGCCAGCCGCCGATCGCGAAGGCCAGCGCCAGCGTCGCCAGTTGCAGCGCGGCATAGCGCCAGAACGGGTTCGAGCGGTGCCACCAGCCCCGGCCCGCGCGCTTCAGCATCGCCACCTCGGCCCGCCAGGCCGAGGGCGGGCAATCGCGCAGCACCCGCGCGAAATAGCGGTGGAACCCCTCGTTGTAGCGCGCCGTCACCGCGTCGCGCGGGGTGCCGACGTGGCGGTGATGGACCAGCAGGTGTTCCGTCCGGAAATGGCTGTAGAGGACCGAGGCCAGCAACAGGTCGCCCAGCCACCGCTCCACCCGGTTCCTCTGGTGCAGAAGCTCGTGCGCGTAGACGATTCCCACGGTGCCCGAGATCACGCCGACACCGAAGAACAGCACGATGATCTCGAGCGCGCCGAGATGGCCGGTATGGGTGACCCACCAGATCATCGCATAGATCGTGACGGCCTGGATCGGGAACCAGATCATGGTGATCAGCCGGTACCAGAACAGGCCCTCCTCGGGCGTGTCGGTATCGGGGTTCTCCTCGTTCAGGCCGAGGAGCGCGTCCAGCAGCGTGACGAGCATCCAGCCGTAGACCGGCAGCAACACCACCGTCCAGCCACCGAAGATCGCGCCGATCGCCGCCAGCGGCACCATGCCCAGCGACAGCCAGAAGGGGAGTGCGCTGCGCAAGCTTGCGACGTCGTTCGCCGGTGTCATCGCCCCTGTCCTCTCTGCCCCATGGCGGAACTATAGCCCGGCACGCGGGCCGCGCTCAATTCTCCACCAGCACGCGGGCGGCGGCATGCGCCTTGCGCATCACGGTAGGCAACGCGCGGGGGTCGAAGCGGGATCCCGGCACGATCTCTCCCCTCTCCGGTGCGGCCCCGGGGGGCAGGCTGGCCGCCATCACCGTCAGGACCAGGTGGAAATGGGTGAAGGTGTGACGCACCTCGCCCGCGTCCTGCCAATCGGCAGGCACGGGCGGCGCGGCAGCGGGCGCCGCCTCGGCCCAGTCGGTTCCGGGCCAGCCGAGCATTCCGCCCAGAAGCCCCCGGTCCGGGCGCTCTTCCAGCAGCCAGCCGCCGTCTTCCGTACGCGCCACATAGGCGATTCCCTGGCGGGTGGGCTTCGGGGCCTTCGCCGCCTTGCGCGGAAGCTCGGCCTGCACGCCGGCCGCGCGGGCGGCGCAGAATCCTTCCAGTGGACAGAGCGCGCAGACCGGGTTGCGCGGGGTACAGATCGTGGCGCCGAGGTCCATCATCGCCTGCGCGAAATCGCCGGGGCGCGCGGGTGGGGTCAGCCGTTCCGCCCGGCGGGCGAGCTCCGGCTTCGACCCCGGCATCGGCGCCTCGACCCGGTCGAGCCGGGCAACCACACGCTCGACATTGCCGTCGACCACCGTCTCGGCCCGGTCGAAGGCGATCGAAGCGATGGCGGCGGCGGTGTAGGGCCCGATCCCCGGCAGGGCGCGCAGACCGTCAGCCGTATCGGGAAACGTCCCGCCCAGATCGCCCGCCACGACGCGGGCGCACTTCAGCAGATTGCGCGCCCGGGCATAGTAGCCAAGTCCTGCCCATTCGGCCATCACCTCGGCCTCGTCGGCGGCTGCAAGCGCGCCGACATCCGGCCAGCGGGCAGTGAAACGGTGGAAATAGTCCCGCACCGCCGCCACCGTGGTCTGCTGCAGCATCACCTCCGACAGCCAGACGCGGTAGGGGTCGGGGCGTTCCCCCGCCGCGCGCGCCGCAGGCCCCACGCGCCAGGGCATCACCCGCGCATGCACGTCGTACCAGCGCAAGAGCGCCGCCGCCTCCGCCTTTTCCTCGGCCTTGGCCTCCGCCATTTCGTCACGCGATTTTATGCCACGTCCCCCTGCAAACCTCTGGTCTCCGCTCCGCCGCTCCTTAGAATAGGGTGAGGCTCGGAGATTGACAGCCGGATCATCAGGAAGACCATGCCCAGGCCCTCGAACAAGCCCCCTGCCCGCCGGATGCGCGGCTTCGAACCGGCCTCGGGCCTGTTGAAGGAACGTATCCGCAAGGCCGGCGAAAGCCGCGGCTTCGCCGTCACCCGGCTGTTGACCCATTGGGCCGAGATCGCGGGGGCCGACATCGCCGCCTGCGCCCGCCCGGTGAAGGTGACCTACCCCCGCGACGGCTTCGGCGCCACGCTGACGCTCTTGACCACCGGCGCCCGCGCGCCCGAGGTCGAGATGCAGAAGACCCGGATCGTCGAGCGGGTGAACGCGTGCTACGGCTATGCCGCGATCAGCCGCGTGCTGATCACCCAGACCGCGCCCACCGGTTTCTCCGAGGGGCAGGTGGAATTCACCCCCGCGCCCAAGGCCCCCCCCGCCGCGCCCCCGCCGGAGGTGCGGCAGCGCGCGGCCCAGGCCTCGGGCGAGGTGCAGGACCCGGGTCTTCGGGCCGCCCTTGAAGCCCTGGGCCAAAACGTCTTAACTCGCCCCCGAAAATGAGAGAGGCAGACCAATGCTGAAGACCCTTCCCGGCGTCCTGCGCGCGACCGCGCTGATTGCCGCCGCCGCGCTCTGGACCGGCGTGGCCGCGCCCGCCGCGAACGCCCAGACCAGTTCGGACACCGGCCAGACCAAGGCCGCGACCCAGGCGCCCGAAACCAAGGCCCAGTCCGACGCCCGCGCGAAAGAGGCCGCCGATCTTCCCAAGGTGCCCGATTATTCCGAGGGCGACGCCAACGCGCCGATCCACGTGATCGAATACGGCGCCTTCACCTGCCCGCACTGCGCCGAGTTCCACAAGGAAGTCTACCCGCAGCTCAAGAAGAACTACATCGACACCGGCAAGGTGAAGTTCACCTTCCGCGCCTTCTTCTTCGACAAGTACGGCCTCTGGGCCGACGCGATCGCCCGCTGCGGCGGCGAGATGCGGTTCTACGGCATCTCCGACATGATCTACGACCAGCAGCGCGACTGGGCCGCCTCGAACGACCCGAACGAGGTGATCGCCAAGCTGACCAAGATCGGCCTTTCCGCCGGGCTGTCGAAGGACCAGATCCAGACCTGCCTGTCCGATGGCAAGATGCTGCAGGCGATGGTGCTGAAGTTCCAGACCCTGAGCCAGAAAGACCAGATCGACGGCACACCGACCTTCATCATCAACGGCAAGAAATACAACAACATGAGCTACGAGGACTTTTCCAAGACCCTCGACGGCCTGCTGAAGAAGTAACGTGGCAGCTCCTCTCGAGGGCATCCGCGTCGTCGAACTGGCACGCATCCTGGCCGGCCCCTGGGCCGGTCAGACGCTGGCCGACCTCGGCGCCGAGGTGATCAAGGTCGAGGCCCCGGAAGGCGACGACACCCGCCGTTGGGGCCCGCCCTTCATCGAGCGCGAGGGTGATCGCACGGCGGCCTATTTCCACGCCGCCAACCGCGGCAAGAGATCCGTCACCTGCGATTTCCGCACGCCCGAGGGTCAGGCGGCCGTGAAGCGGCTGGTGGCCGATGCCGACGTGGTGATCGAGAATTTCAAGGTCGGCGGCCTGGCCAAGTACGGCCTCGACTATGCCGGCCTCTCGGCGGTCAACCCGCGGCTGGTCTATTGCTCGATCACCGGCTTCGGTCAGACCGGGCCCTATGCCCACCGCGCGGGCTACGATTTCATCATCCAGGGCATGTCGGGGCTGATGAGCGTGACCGGCGCCCCCGATGGCCAGCCCCAGAAGGTGGGCGTCGCGGTGACCGACATCTTCACCGGCCTCTATGCCGCCACCGCGGTCCTCGCCGCGCTGCACCAGCGCCAGTCGACGGGCCGCGGCCAGCAGATCGACATGGCGCTTCTCGACGTTGCCACCTCGGTAATGGCGAACCAGGCGATGAACTACCTCTCCTCCGGCACGCCGCCGCGGATGATGGGCAACGCCCACCCCAACCTCGCGCCCTACGCGGTCTTCGACTGCGCCGACGGCTGGATCATCCTCGCGGTCGGCAACGATGGCCAGTTCGGCAGGCTCTGCGACGTGCTGGGCCTCGACGGCATGGCCGCCTCGCCGGATTTCGCGACCAATGCCGACCGGGTCGGCAACCGCGAGGAACTGACCCGGCTCCTGACCGCAGCGACCACCCGCTGGACCAAGGCCGACCTCCTGGCCGCCTGCGAGGCCCGCGGCATCCCCGCCGGCCCGATCAACGACCTGGCCGAAGTCTTCGCCGACCCGCAGATCCGGGCCCGCGGTCTGCAACTGGATCTCGACGGCGTCCCCGGCGTGCGCTCCCCCTTCACCTTCTCGGAGGCAGACCTGTCGCTCGACCGTCCCTCCCCGAAACTCGGCGCCGACCAGGAGCTGCTGGAATGACCCGTCCGGGCCCGCTGCGGCACCCCGCCGGCCCCCCGCTGCCTTCTTCTGAGTGAAAATATCCCACGGGGGTGCGGGGGTGTGAAACCCCCGCGGATGCAGAGGGTGCGAGGGTATGCCCCCGCAGTGCAGACCTACCCCCATTTGCCCCAGCCAAAGGACATGTAGTCCCGCTGATAGGCCTCCCGCGCCGCGGCCTCGACGCTTTCGTCGTAGAGCGCGGCCAGCGGATAGGGCGCTACGTCGGGATCCGCAGGCAGCGCCGGCGGGGCGATGCCCACTTCCGCCGCAAGATAGGCCAGCCCCTCGGCCAGCCGTTCCTCGCGGATCACGAGGTCCGGTCCCTGGAATTTCGCAAAGCCTTGCAGCACCACCGACTGGCTGGCCCAGGCGCCATCGATCCGGACCGAGGTCTGACCGGCGAGGTTCTTCTTCAGAAACCCAAGGAACGACACGAAGCCGGCGCGGAGGGTTGCCAGATCCGCCCCTTCCTCGGGCACCGCGACCTGGTAGCGTTTCAGGATCACCCGAAAGTCGCGGTTCTCCTCGCCCAGCACATCGGCGCAGAAGGCCGCGTAGGCGCGGGGCACCGGGTGGCGCACGACGGTGAAGCTGCGGTGCCCGTCGTGGCGCCGCTTCCACTGGCGCAGCGACTTCTGGGTAAAGCTGCCGACGAGGCCGCCGCCCGCGGCCTCCAGCCAGGCGCAGACCTGTGCCTCGGGCCCCGCCTTCACCGGCATGTAGAGAATGCCTGCCCCGTCCCCGGCCCAGAATCCCGGCACCGCAGGCCCGCGGCGCGGTTCGAAGTTCGGGGTGCGCGACAGGTTGAACCGGTCGAGGCGGGCAAGGGCCGCCTCCATCTCTTCGGGGTTGCGCACCTTGTCGGCGGTGGCCTCGGGGTTCTGCACCTTGAGCTTGGTCGAGACCGCCTCGATCCGCTCGTCGGTGCCCAGGAACGCGGCCAGCCCGTTCAGCACCTCGACATCGCCGATATCCTCATAATCGATATAGAAGGCAGTCTGGCCCGTGATCTGCAGCGCGTGCATGATCTCGATCTGAAAGGCCTGGATCTTCTCGAGGTGGCTCTCGAACGCGACGGGGTCGAAGCGCACCTGCGCCTGCCGCTGATGCTTGACGTTGGTCAGCTTCCACTGTCCCGTCTCGTTCGCGATCCTGAGCGAGACGTAGCTTTCCAGCGGGTTCCGCGTCAGCACCACCTTGGCGCAGCGCGGGTTGGCCATGATGTGTTCCAACACCCGCGGATCGTGGTCGTGGAAGAAGCGGAACCCCGGCAGACCGTCGCAATGTTCGACCATCCGACGTACCAGCTCCAGCGGGTCGGCCTCGCGCGCGGCAAGGTCGATGCCATAAAGGTCGTCCTGGTTCTTGTGCGCGACGAAGACCGGGTTGAACGCCTCGCCCAGGCAGCGCAGCGAGGCGAACTCGTTCAGGTTCGCCTCGAGAAAGTTCGACCCGGTCCGCATCTCGGCCAGGATGACGAAGAAATCGAACCGCCCGCGGCGCGCGGCAGCGGGGGAGATGGCGGCGGAGGGGCTTGCGGCGGGTTGGTCGGTCACGGGATCACTTCACCAGATAGGGCCGGGAACGGCGGGCACCGGGGCTGCGCGGCAGGTCGCCCACGGGGAAATCGCCCATCAGCAGCGGCTGCATGCCCTGGTTCTTGAGGTTCTGGAGGAACTGGCCAAAGCCGGTGAGGTCAACCATCTTGGGCGCCTCCGCCAGCCGGCGCAGCGCCCGGGGGTTGATCTCGTCGATGATGCTTTGCAGCGGCTCCATCGGGCTTTCGACGAATTCGGCCATGGTCCAGATTCGGATACGGGCCTTGACGTAGGGCGAGCGCAGGACGTTCAGGAAATCGCCTTCGATCTTCTGCAGCCGGGCGGCCTCTTTCCGGATCGCCGCGAAATCGAGGTTGGAGCGGAACAGCGGCACCGCCCATGCCCCCGAGATGACCGAGATCTGGGCATTCTGGTCCAGCGCCATGAACCAGCCAAGGTATTGTGTATCGGCGGGGCCGAACTGGAAGCACTGCCGCTCGCCCCGGGTGTTCCAGATCAGGTTGGTCAGGAAGGCCTGGGCGTTGTAATCGCGCAGCTTGGCGCTGTCGGACATCGCGCCGTTGTAGACCGTCTCGCCCCCCGCGAACTCCACCCGCTTGGCGGCGTAGAGATGGCCGTGCACCCGGCTGCCGGTGGTCTTGGACAGCCAGGTCTCGTAATCCTCGAAAAGCTCGGTGAAACCGGCGAAGACCGAATAGGGCGCGCAGGTGCGACCGTTCTCCCAGTTCTCGTTGGGAAAGCGCGACTGCATGTAAAGGCCCGGGCGCCCGCGGGTCCGGCGCTCCACCGCCTTGGCGAAGAGGCGGTCGATCTTGCCCGGGTTTGGCTCGGCCTTCGGCTGCTGGGCGCCGGTGCCGTGCAGGAACGTATCGTAGAGCTTGTCGGCATGCGCCCAGATCTTGCGCGCGACGAAGCAGTCCGAGCGGCGCAGAAGCTGGAGGTGATCGTCGTAGAAGATGTGCGGCTTGCCCTGAAAGTCGAACTTCGACAGCGTCAGCGACCGGCTTTCGATATTCGTGGAATAAAGCCGGGTCAGGGTCTGGAAATAGCTCTCGTCCGGGATCCAGACGCGCTTGAAATAGGCGTCATAAGCCTCCCGGTCGGGGTCTTGCAGGATGGCCGAAAGCGTCTGCCGGGTCAGGCACCACCACTGGCTGCCGAGGTGCGGTACCAGGCCGTCGGGGATGCGGCGCTTGAACTTGATGCGGCGCTGAAAGCTCACATACCAGTCGAAGGCGGCGCGGTTCTTCTTCCACGAGAAGGGAAAGCGCAGGGTGAAGCGTTCGACGTCGATGCCACCCACTGTCCAGCCGACATCCTCGGTCGTCACGGATTCGATGAAATCGGTCCGCGGGTGGGCGGCAAGATAGGCCTCCAGCTCCTCGACCGGGCGCAGCGGCAGGCAGGAACCCGAGGCAAGGTAGACATGCCGGACGCCCGCGAATTCCCGCAGCATCAGCTCGGATGCCTGCTGGGTCGCGGCGACCAGCGACCAGGTGCCCCATTCGCAGCGATGACGGGCCGAAAAGCGGACGTTGTCGAGATCGGCCAGCAGTCGGGTCAGCCGGGCATACCCCTGCTTGCTGACACGCCGGTCGACGTGGAGGACGACGGGATAGCCGCGGCCGGCCCAGTGGCGGGCAACCTCGGCCGCACGGTCCAGCGCGGTGTGGCACAGCATGATGAAGCCGATGCTCACGCCGCCGGGTCCCCTTTCGGTGTCATGCCCAGTTGCCCTTCGACATCAGCCCCAGGATCTCGAGCTGGCGCCAGTTGATGTATTTCTCGCTCCACTTGCACCACAGGTCCGGATCGTCCTTCAAGCCCGCGGCATAGGCGCGGTATTCGTGGCTGTTGGCATAGTGCTGACGCCGGGTCAGCTCCTCCGCCGATTTCCGGGTGAAAGTATCCAGGAACTTGGCGTGAAGAAGGCAGCCGGAAGCCTTTTCCCCGCCCCATTCGTCGTAGACGAGGTTCAGGCCACGCGGCAGCAGCATGTGGGTGGAGCTGGTGTAGGTATAATGCCGGTGCCATTTCACCAGCGGGATCTTGTTGAGCGCCGGCGCACGCTCCGGCTCCTGCGGAAAGAAGGCCCGGGCGCGGGGCCCGCCCTGGATCCAGAGGTTGCCGAAGCGGTGGTTGCGCTGGATCGTGTAATTGCCGCTGTCGAACCAGTTCGCGATCTCGAACGGGTCGGTGCCTTCGCGGTAGGGCTGCGCATCCAGCCGCCCCTTGGGATACATGTCGAGAAGCATCGCCCCGAACGACCGGATCGACGACGCGTCCAGCCAGTCGGTCAGCGCCCGGATGGAGCGGGTGTCGCAGAACGGGTAGACGAGGAATTCGTCCGGATCGACGACAAGGCACCAGTGATTGTGGCCGTACCGCGTCTGCAGCCAGTTCAGCCAGTCGACGCCAAAGCGCGACCGCTTGTAGCTTGCCTTGGTGGTCCAGACCGAGCAGTCGGATTGCTCGATCAGGTATTCGCGCGACCCGTCGTCCGAGTCATTGTCGACAAACAGGAAATGATTGACCCCCATGTCGCGGTAGTACTGCAGGAAATAGGGCAGCCGGACCCGTTCGTTCCTGAGGGTCGAAAAGACAAGGATGTCGTGGCGGCCGATGATGCCGGTGCGGTTGACGACTGGCTTCAGCTCGCGCCGCTTGCGGAAGGCACGGAACCGCCAGCGCCTCCGCGCGAGGCGCAGCACATATGAATTCCACAGTCCCAAGCGTCCCCAGCCTCCCGACAGCCGCAAGCGAAGGATCAAGCCCGGCTATCACGTCAAGCTTAACACCGGCTTGAAATGATCCCCCCAGGTCGGAAGGCGCGGGCTTCTCCGCACCGTGCTGCTCTTCCCCTTGGTCTTGCTCGCAAGTGCCGCCATGGCGTCGATTTTTCCGCGCCAAAGATAGCGGTCGGTCGGGTCCGCGTAAACGGGGTAATCACCCAGTGTCTCGCGGTAGATGGCAAGATCGCCACAGAGCACCGGCACACCCAGGGCCGCGGCCTCGACCGGTGGCAGACCGTAGCCCTCGGCCAAGCTAGGGAACAGCAGGCCGGCAGACCCCGCCAGAAGCGCCGCCACGGCGCCATCCGAAAGCGCGCCGGCCAGATGCACCCCCGGCGGCGGCGCATCGAGCCGGGCAAGCGTCGCCGCCCCGGCCCAGCCGCGCCGCCCTACGATCAGGAGTGGCGGCAGTGCGCCCGCCGCCGCCTCCCAGATGTCGAGCAGCAAATCGAGGTTCTTGCGCGGCTCGATCGTGCCCAGCGTCACGAAATAGGGGGCGCCCCCGATCACCTCGGGCGGAAGCCCTGGCGGAAGTGCCGCGGGGTCGGGCCTCGGCCTGTCCGTTCCCAGATGAGAAACAATCATCGGCGGCACCCGGCCAGTGGCGGCAAAGTGGCGGGCGGCATCGGAGCGGGTCACCTCGGAATTGCAGATCACCAGGTCGGCGCCGCGGGCCACCGCCGCGATCCGGGCGGCGAAAGCCTCGGGCAGGCCCGGAGAGGCGAATTGCGGATGATCGAGCGGGATCGTGTCGTGGATCAGCACCGAGACACGTCCGCCCACCTCCCTCACCGCGGCAAAGACCCGCGCCGACAAGTTGGCATGGCCGACGTTGACATAGGCGAACCCCTCGGGCAGCCGCCCCAGAAGCCGCGTCAGCCCCGCGGGCCGCGCGCGGTCGAGCGCGAGGCGACGCAGGTCGGCCTCGGCGGCGGCGCGGCCCGGATTGCGACGCTGCGCAAGACGCCCCAGCAGATCCTGCACGCCCCAGGGATGCGTGCCGTTCAGGCGGTCGCGCAGCGCCGCGGTGCCGCCGGGTGGCAGCAGGACGAAGCCCAGCGTTGTCCGCACCAGGGCATAGAGCGGCTCAGGCCGGGCCAGCAATGTGTCGAGATAGGCGCGCTCGACCCGGTCGATGCCGGTGTCGGCGGGATGACCCGCCCGCGACACCAGCCGCGTCAGGTCAAGAAGCCGCGCCGTGGGGGGCGCGGCCTCGGTCATGTGGGGACTGCCGGCGAGCGGAGTTATTGGGCCGCCTTCTGGATCGCCGCCATTTCCTGCAGGTACTGCGAGAACTCGTCATGCAGT
Organism: Acidimangrovimonas sediminis; assembly: GCF_002871005.1. GTDB lineage: Bacteria > Pseudomonadota > Alphaproteobacteria > Rhodobacterales > Rhodobacteraceae > Acidimangrovimonas > Acidimangrovimonas sediminis. The sequence continues at coordinate 55,384 of NZ_PHSN01000018.1, read as the reverse complement.
TCCTCGCGCGCCAGGCCGAAGGCCACGGTCGCCTGCAGGAAGCCCGCCTTGGAGCCGCAGTCGAAGCGCTGACCGCGGAAACGGTAGCCGTAGACGTCGTTCGAGGCCGCGATTTCCTGCGCGATGGCGTCGGTCAACTGGATCTCTCCGCCCGCACCAGCCTGCTTCTTGTTGAGGTTGCGCAGCACCTTCGGCGTGAGGATGTAACGCCCGATCACGGCAAGGTTCGAGGGCGCGTCCTCGGGCTTCGGCTTCTCGACCATGCCCTTGACGCGGACCATTGACCCCATGTCCTCGGACACGTCCAGAAGACCGTAGGCCGAGGCCTTCTCGGCCGGTACTTCCATCGCGGCGACCATGTTGCCGCCGGTTTCGGCATGGGCCTCGACCATCTGCTGGAGGCAGGGGGTTTCGGCGGCGATCACGTCGTCGGGCAGGATCACGGCGAAGGGTTCGTTCCCGATCAGGCGGCTGGCGCACCAGACCGCGTGGCCGAGGCCAAGCGCCTTGTGCTGGCGCACGTAGGCGATCGCGCCGCTCTCCATGTTGGTGCCCTTGAGGATCTCGAGAAGGTCATCCTTGCCCTTCTTCTTGAGCTCCTGCTCGATATGCGGCGCGTGATCGAAGTAATCCTCGAGCGCGCCCTTGCCCCGCGACGTCACGAAGATGAATTCCTTGATCCCGGCGGCCCGCGCCTCGTCGATCGCGTATTGGATCAGGGGTCGGTCGACCAGCGTCATGATCTCTTTCGGAATCGACTTGGTAGCGGGCAAAAAGCGTGTTCCGAGCCCTGCGACCGGGAATACCGCCTTCGTTACCTTCTTCGACATGTTGTCACGTCCTCTCTGTCCGTATCTACCGCAGCATGAAGCGCGGCGGCCGTGTCGGAAACACTTGCACCGGGACCGGCCTTCAGATCTTGCCCTCGGAAGGTCAGCACTACGTCCCCAGCTTAACAAGCGCGCGATTTCTTGAGAACCCCTTAGAGGTTTCGGGGGTTCCTGCCTGGGGCGGCAACCGGGCGAAATCCGCCGATGCGTGCCGATTCGCGCGCCACTCGCGCGGAGAAACGGGTAATTCTTGGGCGGGGGCCCGCCCGCTCCGCCCGTCCGAAAAGCCCCCCGGCCAGGATCCAGTATCCCGCGGGATCGTAACGCATCGTAAGCGGGCGGGCGCTCGGGCCCAGAAGGATCAGCGTGACGATGCGCCCCGCGGCGACGCCCGCGGCGGCGGTCCGGGCCAGGCGCGCGGCGATCCAGGGACGGCCCGACACCACCAGACCCGCGCGCGGGCCGGTGCCCGGCAGGGGGCGGAACGGCGCCGCCCGGGTGGCGATCGGGGCGGGCGCGGGCAGCGGTCGGGCGACACCCTCGGCCAGGCCGGTCTCGAGCGTGGCAAGAAGGCGCGGCACGTCGGGGGGCGACAGACGCCCGTCGACCATCATCGCGACAAGGCGCCGGCGCTGCGCGGCGCGCAGTCGGTCCAGCACCGGCGCCGGGTCTTCGCCGGCCGCGTGGCGGCGCAGGAAGACCGCGACCGAGGCGCCGATCTCGGTCAGGTCGGTGGGCGCGCGGTCGGCGCGGCGCCGGGCGCTGGCGGCAAAGCCGTGATGCACCTGTGCCCCCGGCACCACCGCAGTCAGGTGCCCGGCGGCCGCAAGGGTGAGGTTCACATGCGCCTCGTCGAGGTAGAAGCGCAGCGCCGGGTCGAAGCCGCCCGCCGCGCGCAACGTGTCGGCCCGGAACGCCATGTTGGTGCCCTGGGTCTTGACCGCGCCCACCCCATCGCCCGGCAGTAGTGTCACCGCGCCCTCGTCCACGGCAAGGGCCGTGTCCTCGCCGAAGCGGTCCACCGTCGCCGCCTTCCACTGATAGGAGATGCCGTTGCGCCCGCGCACGAAGCCGGTCGCCGCCGCCACCCGCGGATCGGCAAAGGGGGCGGCCAGGCGGCTGGCCCAGGTGGGCTCTGCCGCTGCGTCGTCGTCGATGAAGGCCACCACCTCGCCCGCCGCATGGGCGAGGCCCAGATTGCGCGCAGCCGAGATGTTGGCCTCGTCGAAGGGGACGATCCGCAGGCTGTCCGACAGCAGGTGCAACGCGGCGCAGGCCTGGGGGTCCGCCACCACGATGACCTCGAGCCGCGGGTGATCCTGCTGGCTCAGCGCGCAGAGGCAGCGGTGCAGCGCCTCGGGACGGTGGCGCGAGACCACGACGACGCTGGTCGCCGGAGGGCCCGCGCGCCCGTTCATCCCCGCGCCCCGTTCATGGCGCGCCCATCTCGGCCAACATCGCCTCGATCTTCGGCACGTCCGACGGGTTGTTCAGCTCCCAGAACTGGCGGCCGCGGGCCTCGACCTCGACGCAGAGGACCGGGCGCTCGCGCTCGAGGAACCGCAGTTGTTCGAGACCTTCGAGCGACTCGATCGGGCCGGGTTCCCATAGCGGGTAGGCGGCCAGCGCAGCGGGGCGGTAGGCGTAGACACCGACATGGTGAAACACCGGGGTCGGGTCGTCGTCGGCGTAGGTCTTCCCGGTGTAGGGGATCACCTCCTTGGAGAAGTAGAGCGCCTTGCGGCCGGCGCCGAACACCGCCGTGGTGCCGCCGACACGGCCGGCGCGGCGGTCGTCGAGAAAGCCGTTCAGCGCCCGACCGTCGCAGCGCAATACCGGGGTCGCGACCTCGGCTGTCGCGTCGGCAGCCAGCCCCGCGACCAGATCCTCGATGAACCAGGCCGGCGTCAGAGGCGCGTCGCCCTGCAAATTCACCACGATGTCGTAGCCGCCACCCAGCGTCTCATGCGCCTCGGCGCAACGCTCGGTCCCGTTGCGGCATTCGGTCGAGGTCATCACCACCTCGGCGCCGAAGGCCTCCGCGGCGTCGCGGATCCGGTCGTCGTCGGTCGCGACGACGACGCGGGTCACGCCCCGCACCTCCGCCGCCGCGCGCCAGGAGCGTTCGATCAGGCTGCGGCTTTCGCCGGTGGCGCCGGTCAGCGTGACCAGCGGCTTGCCCGGATAGCGCGACGAGGCATAGCGCGCGGGAATGACGATCAGCGTCTTCACCGAAAGCCCCTCACTCGGCGGGCTTCAGGTCGACGCCGGGGGCGTGGGCGATGAAGAACGGGTTCTCGAACCCCGGCTTGCCGTAGGTGAAGGGGGTGTGATCGTCGAAGCGCACCATCGCCCCCCCTGCCCCGCGCAGCACCGCGTCGCCCGCCGCCGTATCCCATTCCATCGTCCGCCCGAGACGGGGATAAAGGTCAGCCTCGCCCGTCGCGACCAGGCAAAACTTCAGCGACGAACCGGCGCTGGTCATGTCGCGGACGCCGTAGCGGCCGATATAGGCATCGGTCGCGGCATCGCGGTGCGATTTCGAGGCGACGACCATCAGGGCGCCGTTATCGGGCGTCGAGACCCTGAGCGGCGTGGTCGCGCCGGGCGCGTCCTTGGCGAAATCACCGCTCTCCTCGACCGACGCGCCATCGGCTGCGGTGTAGAAGAGCCGCCCCTTCGCCGGCGCATAGACCACGCCGAAGACCGGCACGCCGTCTTCGACATAGGCGATGTTGACGGTAAAATCGCCGCGCCGCTTGACGAACTCCTTGGTCCCGTCGAGCGGGTCGACGATCAGGAAGGTCGAGATCTTCTGGTCGTGGGTGTCCGATTGCTCCTCGGTCACCAGCGGCAGATCGGGAAAGGCCGCGCGCAATCCGGCAGAGATCAGCGCGTCGGCGGCCTCGTCGGCCTCGGTCACCGGCGAGGCGTCGGACTTGGAGCGCACCTCGAAATCTTCGGCGCCGTAGATCTCCATGATCTTGTCGCCGGCCTCCAGCGCGAGACGGCGGAAGACAGAGACGAGGCGGGCGGGATCAGGTCGCGACATTGTTTCTCCTCGTGCGGGCGGGGGTTTCGCGCCCGGCAGTTGATTCAAGGGGTCCGCTTCCTTATCATCCCGATAGCACCGGACGGCAAGCATTCGCCGGGATTTCCACCGGAGACAACTCTGGAGACCGCCCTGGAGACCGCCTCCGGGGGCGATGCGAGCGAGGCAGGAATCGACGGCATGTTCAGGCAGGATCTTCCGCCCTCGACGCTGCGTCTGGCGTTCGGCCAGCTGGAGCTGATCTACCATGCCGCGGTGCGCCACGTGCGCAAGACCCACCGCAACGCGATCGTCGGCCTGTTGCTGAACATGGTGCAGACGGTCCTTCTGATCGTCGTGTTCTACGTGCTGATCGTGGTGCTGAAGCTGCGCTCCACCTCGATCCGGGGCGACTTCGTGCTCTACATCATGTCGGGCGTGTTCATGTTCATGACCCACACCAAGACCATGGGCGCCGTGGTGGCGGCGGACGGACCGACCTCGCAGATGATGAAACACGCGCCGATGAACACGATCGTGTCGATCGGGGCGGCGGCCCTGGGTACGCTTTACGTGCAGGTGCTGTCGATGGTCGTCGTACTGACGATCTATTACTGCGCCTTCACCCCCTTCGTGATCTACGAACCCGTGCAGGCGATGGGGGTGCTGTTGCTGGCCTGGTTCTCGGGGATCGCGATCGGCATGGTGTTCCGCGCCTTCAAGCCATGGTCTCCGGAGGTGATCGGGATCCTGTCGCTGGTCTACATGCGGGCCAACATGATCGCCTCGGGCAAGATGTTCGTGGCCAATACGCTGACCCCGACGCTGCTTTCGTATTTCGACTGGAACCCGCTGTTCCATATCATCGACCAGTCGCGCGGCTTCATCTTCATCAATTACAACCCGCACAATTCCAACCTCGAATACCCGATCTACGTCTGCATCGCCTGTCTGATGGTCGGGCTGATGGGCGAATTCTGGACCCGCCAGCACGCCTCGCTGAGCTGGGGCGCCAAGCGGTAGGATCGCGCCCCGGGCCGGGCGCGTCCCGGTCGGGTCATGTCCTCGGGGCGCCCGGGCGGTGGGCGGCCGGGCGCGCACCGTGCCTTGCGTCTCTCGCCCTGGTTGCGCCGCGCAAACACCGGAGTATCCTCTGCCGAACGAAGGCCAGGGGAGGGGCGCATGACCATCGTCTACACGCACGAGGATTGCCTGGGGCACCGCGAGCCGCCGGGCCACCCGGAACAGCACGCGCGGATGAAGGCCGTGGCCGCCGCGCTGGAAACGGTCGAAGGGCTCGACCGGCGCTTGGCGCCGATCGGCGACGAGGCCGAGATCGCGCGCTGCCACCCGGAGGGATACATCGCGCGGATCCGCAACGCGGTGCCCGAGGAAGGCTGGACCATGCTCGACGGCGACACCTACCTCTCGCCCGGGTCGTGGGCGGCGGCGCTGCGCGGCGTCGGCGGGATCTGCGCCGCGGTCGATGCGGTGCTGGGCGGCGAGGACACGACCGCCTTCGTCGGCTGCCGCCCGCCCGGCCACCATGCCGAGCGCGAGACGCCGATGGGTTTCTGCCTGTTCGGAAGCGCGGCGATCGGGGCGAAACGGGCGCTGGATCACCACGGTCTTTCCCGCGTCGCCATCGTCGACTTCGACGTCCACCACGGCAATGGCACGCAGGATCTTCTGTGGCACGAGGGACGGACGCTGTTCTGCTCCTCACACCAGATACCGCTCTACCCCGGGACCGGACGGACGGAGGAGCGCGGCGCGCTGAACAACGTGCTGAACGTGCCGCTCGCCCCCGGGACCGGCGGCGCCGAGATGCGCGCCGCTTATGAGCGGGTGATCCTGCCGGCGGTCGACGCCTTTGCGCCGGAACTCATCATCGTCTCCGCCGGGTTCGATTCGCATGCCGCCGACCCGCTGGCGCAGCTGAACTGGCAGGCGGGCGACTTCGGCTGGCTCACCGAAGAGATCCTGACGCTGGCGGGTCGCCACTGCGGCGGGCGGGTGGTCTCGACACTCGAGGGGGGATATGATTTGCAGGCGCTGGCCGAATGCACGGCCACCCATGTGCGCGGACTGACGGAGCGGAGCCGATGAGCGAGACCCCCAGCAATAGCCCGGTGGACCAGATGAGCTTCGAGCAGGCGATGGCCGAGCTTGAGCAGGTGGTCGGCAAGCTGGAGCGCGGCGACGTGCCGCTGGAACAGTCGATCGCGCTTTACGAACGCGGCGCGGCGCTGAAGGCGCGCTGCGAGGCGATGCTCAAGGCCGCCGAGGAGAAGGTCGAGAAGATCCGCGCCGCCGAAGGGCGCGCGGTCGGCACCGATCCCGCCGAAGGGCTGTAACCCATGTTTCCCGAGGTGCTGGCCGAGGACGCGGCGCTGATCGCGGCCCGGCTGGAGAACGCGCTGTCGGCCCGGGCCGATCAGCCGGTGATTCATGCCATGCGCTACGCCGTGCGCGGCGGCAAGCGGCTGCGCGGCTTCCTGGTGATGGAAGGCGCGCGCCTGCACGGGGTGGCGCCCGAGGTCTCGGTGATCGCCGCCGCGGCGGTCGAGGCGATGCACGCCTATTCCCTGGTGCACGACGACCTGCCGTCAATGGATGACGACGACCTGCGCCGGGGCCAACCCACAGTGCATGTGAAGTGGGACGAGGCGACGGCGGTGCTGGCTGGCGATGCCCTGCAGACGCTGGCCTTCGAATTGCTGGCCGTCCCGGCGCTGGGGCCGGCGGATCGGCGCATCGCGCTGGTTGCCAGGATGGCGAAGGCCGCCGGGGCGGAGGGCATGGTGCTGGGCCAGGCTCTCGACATCGCGGCCGAGACGGCGACCCGGCCGCTGACGCTGGACCAGATCACCGCGTTGCAGGCGGGCAAGACCGGCGCGCTCATTCGCTGGTCGGCCGAGGCAGGGGCAGTGATCGCAGGGGCGGATCCGGCGGCGCTTGGGCGTTATGCCGATGCTCTGGGCCTTGCCTTCCAGATCGCCGACGACATCCTTGATGTCGAGGGCGATGCCGAGAAGGCCGGCAAGCGGCTGCAGAAGGATGCCGAGGCGGGCAAGGCGACCTTCGTGTCGCTGCTTGGCCTCGAAGGGGCGAAGGCCCGGGCCGGCGCGCTGGTCGACGAGGCCTGCGCGGCGCTTTCCGCTTATGGCGACAGGGCGGAAACCTTGCGACAGGCGGCCCGCTTCGTTATTGCCCGCGAGATGTAATTCCCCGAGGAGGGGCGCCATGACCGACCGACCCAAGACCCCGGTGCTCGACCGGGTAAAGCTTCCTGCAGACCTCAAGGCACTGACCGACCGCGAGTTGAAACAGCTGGCGGACGAGCTGCGCGCCGAGACGATCAGCGCGGTGAGCGAAACCGGCGGACACCTTGGCGCCGGGCTGGGCGTGGTCGAACTGACGGTGGCGATCCACGCAGTGTTCGACACCCCGCGCGACAAGCTGGTCTGGGATGTCGGCCACCAGTGCTATCCCCACAAGATCCTTACCGGGCGGCGCGACCGGATCCGCACCCTGCGCCAGGAACACGGTCTGTCCGGCTTCACCAAACGGTCGGAAAGCCCCTATGACCCGTTCGGCGCGGCGCATTCGTCGACCTCGATCAGTGCGGCGCTGGGGTTCGCCATGGCGCGCGAACTGGGCGCCGAGGGCACCGGCGACGCGATCGCGGTGATCGGCGACGGCGCGATGAGCGCGGGCATGGCCTACGAGGCGATGAACAACGCGGGCCACCTGGGCAAGCGCCTGTTCGTCATCCTCAACGACAACGAGATGTCGATCGCCCCGCCCGTCGGCGCGATGTCGGCCTATCTCTCGCGGCTCTATGCCGGGGCGCCGTTCCAGGAACTGAAGGCGGCGGCCAAGGGTGCGGTCAGCCTCCTGCCCGAGCCGTTCCAGCTGGGCGCGCGCCGGGCCAAGGACATGCTCAAGACGCTGGCCGTGGGCGGGTCGCTGTTCGAGGAGATGGGGTTCAGCTACCTCGGCCCGATCGACGGCCACGACATGGAACAGCTGCTGCCGGTGCTGCGCACCGCGCGGGCGCGGGCCACGGGGCCGATCCTGATTCACGCGATCACCCGTAAGGGCAAGGGCTATGCACCGGCCGAAGGCGCGCCCGACCGCGGCCATGCGACCGCCAAGTTCGACGTCCTGACCGGCAAGCAGGTCAAGGCGCCCTCGAATGCGCCAAGCTACACCAAGGTCTTCGCCCGCGCCCTGCTGTCGCAGGCCGAGCAGGACGACAAGGTGGTCGCGGTGACCGCCGCGATGCCGGACGGCACCGGCCTCAACCTCTTTGCCGAGCGGTTCCCGAAGCGCTGCTTCGACGTGGGCATCGCCGAGCAGCACGCGGTGACCTTCTCGGCCGGCCTCGCCGCGGCGGGGATGAAGCCGTTCTGCGCGATCTATTCCACCTTCCTGCAGCGCGGCTACGACCAGGTGGTGCACGACGTCGCGATCCAGCGCCTGCCGGTGCGCTTTGCCATCGACCGCGCCGGCCTCGTGGGGGCCGACGGGGCGACCCATGCGGGCGCCTTCGACGTGGCCTTCCTTTCCAACCTGCCGGGCATGGTGGTGATGGCCGCCGCCGACGAGGCGGAGCTCGTGCACATGGTCGCCACGGCGCATGCGCTCGACGATGGCCCCTCGGCCTTCCGCTATCCGCGGGGTGAAGGCTCGGGCGTGACCATGCCCGAACGCGGCGAGGTGCTGGAGATCGGCCGGGGCCGGCTGATCCGCGAGGGCAAGCGGGTCGCGATCCTGTCGTTCGGCACGCGCCTGTCCGAGGTCGAGAAAGCCGCCGAATCGCTCGCGCAGCGGGGCATCACGCCAACGGTCGCGAACGCGCGCTTTGCCAAGCCGCTGGACCGTGAGCTGATCCTGCGACTGGCGGCCGAGCACGAATCGCTGATCACAATCGAGGAGGGCGCGGTCGGCGGCTTTGGCAGCCAGGTCGCACAACTGCTGTCGGACGCGGGGGTGTTCGACCGGGGCCTGAAATTCCGCATGATGGTGCTGCCCGACATCTTCATCGACCAGGCCAGCCCCGACACGATGTATCACGTCGCCGGCCTCGACGCCGCGCGGATCGAGGCCAAGGTACTCGAGACGCTGGGAATCGCGGAACTGTCCAGCCGGCGGGCCTGAGGCCCGGACGTCGTGCTTTCCGGCGGGGCGGCGCGCTTTCCGGCGGGGGCGCCTCCGCGCGCTATTCCGCGGCCAGCGGCTGGTCGTCCTGCCCCGAGGCGGCGATGATCCCGGCCATGGCGCGGGTCAGCGCGGCCTGGATGTCGGCGAAGCGGCCATTCGGGCGGATCGACTCCTCATCCATGTAGAGCGCGCGGTCGATCTCCACCTGGACCACGTGCTGGCCCAGCGAGGGGCGGCCGTAGGCCTGGGTGATGTAGGCGCCGGCAAAGGGCGTGTTGCGCGCGACGCGAAAGCCCTCGGCAGAGAACGCCTCTTCCAGGATCGCCATCACTTCCGGCCCGGCGGAGGCCCCGAAGCGATCGCCCAGAACGACCTCGGGCGCCGGGCGGCCGGGTCGCGAATGATGCTGGATCGCCTCATGCGGCATCGAATGGGCATCTATGAGCACCGCCGCGCCGAAGGTGGCGCGGGCTTCGTCCATCAGCATCCGAAGCCGGGCGTGGTAGGGCTCCCAGAAACCGGCGATACGGGCGCGGGCCTCGTGCGGGGTGATCTTGCCGCGGTAGATCGCCCGACCGTTCGACACGACGCGGGGAATCACCCCCAGGCCCGAACTGACGCGCGGATTGTGCCCCGCCGCGCGAATCCCCGCGATCACGGCGGGATCGAACTCGTCGCGGGCACGGTTGAGGTCGACATAGGCGCGGGGCGCGCGGGCGCAGATCAGCGGCGCCCCCAGCCGCGGCGCCTCGGCGAAGAGGAGGTCGACGAAGGCGTCCTCGGAGGAACGGATCTGGTGCGGGTCCAGCATCGACGCGGCCAGGAAGGACGAAGGATAGTCGCGCCCGGAGTGGGGCGACGAGATCACGACACCCGATCGGAGCCGGGCGGGCAGGTACAGGTCATAGGCGGTACTGGCACGGTTCATCTGTTACCCTCCGGCGCTTCAATATAATCGGTTTCGCGAAGTTGCCAAAACCTCTTGAACCGCGTGCCGACTCTTTATATAGACCCACCGACCGACGCGGATCGTCCCGCGTCCTTTCTTTTCGGAAGGGATGTTGGGCGGTATGCGCTGGGTGTGGGCGGTTAGCTCAGCGGTAGAGCACTACGTTGACATCGTAGTGGCCACTGGTTCGATCCCAGTACCGCCCACCATCTTCACCGCCCCCGGGGCGTCACGCCGGGGGCTTTCGTTTTTCAAGGCGCACGCGCGCCGCGAACAGGAGATCGACCGATGAAGGTCCGCAACTCGCTCCGCTCGCTCAAGCAGCGTCATCGCGATTGCCAGATCGTGCGCCGCAAGGGCCGCGTCTACGTGATCAACAAGACGCAGAAGCGGTTCAAGGCCCGTCAGGGCTGAGGCTGGCTCCAGCCACGGAATATACGAAAGGCCGCCCTCTGGGCGGCCTTTTGAGTCGTGCATGACGGCAAGGTCCGAGACTTCCGCGTCGCGGATCGAATGGGCAGCGGGATCGCGACGCTCAGTCGGCGTCGTGGCGACCAGGCGCCGAGAGGCCCGAGACCGGCATCGGCGCAGTCCAGCCGATGGAGGACGCGCGCCCATAGCCGGAGGCGGAGGCCGTCCGGCGTGCCTTGCGTAACCTGCGCGCGTCGCATGTCACGGCAAAGCCCGCGACGGCAAACAGCGACAGGCTGCCCGCGCCGGCATACACCAGAACAGCGCCCCACCAGGTCGCGCCGGCCAGTAAAGCTGCAACCGCGGAAATGGCCCCGACGGCCATGGCGGCAATCATCATCGCGACAACCACGATTTCCTCCACCCAGACGTTCCTTTGCCCCCCACAGGGCGTCTCTCGTTCATCCTGACTGCCCGGTCGCAAGCTTCCGCGCATGTCGGGATATCGAGTTTCGAAATCTTAACACCGACCTGTCAAGAAATCGTCACCTCCGGTTCCAAGCTGGCACCGATGGGCAACGAACCTGCCGAATGTTGCGGGTCCGCGGGGCATTTGCCCCCGATTTCAGCGGCGCTTCCGGCGGCAAGTGCTTGGCTTTGAGGCAGGGGCCCGAATCCTTCCGCACTGCGGCGAATCATTGCGCAGGTGCAGTATTACGGGGGCGCGGCCGCCCGGGGGGCACTTCAGCGTGTCCCCAGGGACGTGGATGGGACAGTCTCGACCCCGGGCCCACCCGCGGCCCGCCCGCCCCTGGGGCGACGGCGCTGCGCGCGCCGGACGGGGCTACTGCCCCGCGCCGGCCACGAGCCGCACAAGCGTCTGGCGGTCCAGGTAACCGGTCGGCGGCAGGCCCGCGGCTCGCTGGAACCGGCGGATGGCGCGGCGGGTCTGACGGTCAAACTGGCCGTCGGCCTGCCCCGGGTCATAGCCGAGCTGCCCCAGGCGCTTCTCGACCAGCGTGCGGGTGAACCCGGTCATGTTGAGCTGCTCCTCACCCGCCTGGGCCGCTTGCCGATCCGGCCCCTCCGGCCCGCCCCTCAGCTGGCGGATCCGCATCTTGGCATCATCGGCGAAGGCGCCGTCCGGCTGGTCGTGCAGGTACTGGCGGTAGGCGTCGACAGTGTCGTCCTGCTGCGCCCGATGCCAGGCCGCGCGGTCCTCGTGTCGGGCGCGTTCGTGGCTGGCCGCATCCATCTTGTCGAGCCGCCCCTGCGCGACATCGGCGTAATTGCCGTCGGGGTAGCGGTCGAGATAGGCCTGCAGGCCGGCGCGGTCGCCCTTGGCACCGGTATCTTCCCAATAGGCGCGATCCTTGCGATCCTGCTCCTGCTTGCGCTTGGCCGCCTCGGCCTCAAGCTGCTTCTGCCGCACCGCGGCCTGGGCATCGAGTTTTGCGACCTGCGCGGCGGTCAGGTAGCCGGTCGGCTTTGCCGCCCCCTCGCTGGCCTGCCAGTCGGAAATCGCCGCGCGCGTTCCGGGGCCGAAGATGCCGTCGATGCCCTTCGGATCGTGCCCCAGAAGCGACAGGTTGCGCTGCACCTGCCGGCGCTGGTCACGGGTCAGGCCCAGGGCATCCTCGGCCTGGCGCTGCGCGCGATTCGGCTCGGCCTTGATCGCGGCGATCTGCTGGCGGGCATCCTCGGCATGAACGCCGTTGGGAAAGCGGTTGAGGTAGGCCTGCAGCGCGGTCTCGGTATCTGCCTTGGTGGCGACATCCCACGCCGCGCTCTCCCCGGTGTCGGAGGGCGAGGGCGGCACGGACGAAGGCGAATTCGCCCCCGCGTCCCGGGTCTCTTCCGGCAGGAAGGGCGTGGTGGCGGACAGGTAGCCCTCGGCCTTCAGTTCGGAATGCGCATCGGCCAGCGCGCCCAGACTGATCCCGCGCTGTGCCAGCGCGCCGCCCGCGAAGGCCGACACCTTGGTGGCGGGGCCGTACATCACCGTCACGCCCTGCGGGATGTCCAGCGTGCCGATCCCGACCTCAAGCCCTGCGCCCAGCTTGGGGTTGCGGTCGGTATCGCCCAGAAGGATCAGCGCGTGCCCCGCATGGCGGGCCGCGATGGCCATCACCGTGTCGAGGCCAACCCCGACCCCGCCGACCGTGGCAAGATCCGGCTCCGTCGGCTGGCCGGCCGCGTCGGACCCCAGAAGCCAGGTCTGACCGCCACCATGGGCAAAGGTGCCGTTCAGCGCGATCACCAGCGGCCCGCTGCCGCCGTCCTGATAAAGCGCCGAAAGCGCGCGGCGCAGGTCGGGCGTGCTCAGCGCCTGGTCGAGCGAGACCCGCATGCCGGCCTTCGACAGCGCATTGGCGGCCGATTGCGGCGTGCCCAGCAGCATGGCGCGCGGCTGGCTCTCGACATTGGCGGATTGCGCGAAGGCCGGGCCGATCACCGGGGCGGCCACGGGGCCAAGCACCGGCGCCACAAGCGGCGCGGCAAGGGCAACCGCGCAGATCGCGGTCGCAGTGTGAAGACGTTTCATCCTTCCCTCCCTCGTTCGGGGCACGCGGGGGGACATATGGCCCTCTAGTCGTAGCTGCGCCGGTCCTCGATCACCTTGCCGTCGTTCGGCAGAGATCCGGGCGGCACCAGTTCGACCCTGCCCCGCAATTTCAGCGTCTCGAGGACGCTTCCCTCATACAACGCCGGATTCGCGGCCCTGGTTTCGATCTGCACGATCATCAGGTCCATCTCGCCCTCGCGCTCGGCGATCACGCGGGCGCGGCTGACCTCGTCATGGCGGGCGACGAGGGCGGCCACCTGCTCGGGCCGGACGAACATGCCCTTGATCTTGGTGGTCTGGTCGGCGCGGCCCATCCAGCCCCTGATCCGGATGTTGGTGCGGCCGCAGGGCGAGGCGCCGGGCAGCACCGCCGAGAGGTCGCCGGTGGCGAAGCGGATCAGCGGATAGTCGGGGTTCAGCGTGGTCACCAGCACTTCGCCCACCTGCCCCGGCAGGACGGGGGTGCCGGTGCCGGGGGTGACGATCTCGACGATCACGCCCTCGTCGACGATCATGCCCTCGGGCGGGCCACCCGGCGGGTCATCGGGCGCAGGGCTCTCATAGGCGATATTGCCGAGATCGGCGGTGGCGTAGCATTGCAGGCAGGCGATGCCGCGCTCGGCATACTCCGCGCGCAGGCTGGGGAAAAGCGCCCCGCCCCCCACAACCGCGCGGGTGAATTTCAGCGTCTCGCCCATCTCCGCCGCGCGGTCGAGGATCACCTTCAGGTAATCGGGCGTGCCGGCATAGGCGGTGCAGCCGATATCGGCCGCGGCGCGGACCTGAAGCTCGGTCTGGCCGGTCCCGGCGGGCAGCACCGCCGCACCCACCGCCCGCGCGCCGCTTTCGAAGATCATCCCGGCGGGCGTCAGGTGGTAGCCGAAGCAGTTCTGCACGATGTCATCCGCGCCGATCCCCGCCGCATGCAGGAAACGCCCCATGCGCCACCAGTCGGGGGTGGTGCGGCCGATCTCGTAGATCGGGCCGGGGGATTGGAAGACATGTTCGAAAGCGCCGCCCGCCGGGATCAGCCCGCCCAGCGGCGGCCGGGCCTTCTGCGCCGCGGCCAGCTCCGACTTGCGGATCACCGGCAGGGCGGCCAGCGCCTCGGGCGTCGTGATCGCAGCGGGATCCACCTCGCCCAGCAGCGCGGCAAGGCCCGGCGCCTTCATCGCCCGGGCGATCTGGGCGGGCAGGTCGCGCGCAAGGTCGGCGGCGCGCCGGTCGGCGCTGCGGGTTTCCAGATCGTCGAAATGGGTGCTCATCTTTCCGTCCTTCGCCACATCCCCGACCGTCACGCCAGCCAGCGCTTGCGGCGGCGGTAGCTGCGCACGTCGCGGAAGGACTTGCGCCCCTCGTCGGACATGCCGAGGTAGAATTCCTTCACGTCCGGGTTCTCGCGCAGTTCGACAGCCGGCCCGTCCATCACCACTCGCCCGCTTTCGAGGATGTAGCCGTAATGGGCATAGCGCAGCGCGACGTTGGTGTTCTGCTCGGCCAGCAGGAAGGTCACGCCCTCATTCTCGTTCACCGATTTGACGATACCGAAGATCTGTTCGACAAGCTGCGGCGCGAGGCCCATCGACGGCTCGTCCAGCAGCACCGTCTCGGGGCGCGACATCAGTGCGCGGCCAATCGCGACCATCTGCTGCTCTCCGCCCGAGGTATAGCCGGCCTGGCTCTTACGTCGTTCCTTGAGCCGCGGGAAATAGGCATAGACCATCTCCAGATCGGCCCTCACGGCCCCCTTGCCGTCGCGCCGCGTGTAGGCGCCGGTCAGCAGGTTCTCCTCCACCGTCAGGTGCTCAAAGCAGTGGCGCCCCTCCATCACCTGGATCACGCCCTTGCGCACCAGGTCGGCGGGGGACATGTCCTGCACCCGTTCGCCGCGGTAGCGGATCGCGCCCTTCGTCACCTCGCCGCGTTCGGAATGCAGCAGGTTCGAGATCGCCTTGAGCGTCGTCGTCTTGCCCGCGCCGTTGCCGCCCAGAAGTGCGGTGATGCCGCCCTTCGGGACCCGCAGGCTCACCCCCTTCAGGACAAGGATGACGTGATTGTAGATCACCTCGATGTTGTTCACCTCGAGAAGGGTTTCCGTCTGCGCGGGCGCGGTATCGAGCATGGCTGGAACCTCGGGGGAAAGGGCGCCGGCCCGGCCGCGTTCGTGGCGACCGGGCCGGGGCGGTGGATCACTTGCAGTCGCGCGGAGTGATGTTGTTCTCCTTGGCGAAGGCCGCGGCGTCGGCGTCGATCAGAGGCTGGATCACCGAGCTGTCGGACTGGATCCAGTCGGTGATGACGTTCCACTTCGCCGCCTTCGCATCCCACTGCATCACCTGCGCCTGACCCGACCCGCCATGATTGGCGCAGGTCACCTGAAAGGCCGGGCCGAACTTGGGCATGCCATCCTTGGCCATCAGGTCCTCGGTGACGTTCAGCGCCTCCATCCCGTCGCGCATCTCGGCGGGCGTGATCCGGGCGTGGCCCGACAGTTCCTGCGCCTTCTTCGCCGCCTCGGCGGTCAGCATCGCGGCATAGAGCCCGCGATTGTAGAGGATGGTGCCGTGCTGGTCGCCCGCGCCCGCGGCCTTGCCCGCGTCATAGACGTATTTCTTGAGGTCGCCGTAGATCGGGAAGCCGTCACCCACACCCGAGAAGGTCAGCGCCTTGTAGCCGTTGGCGCCGGCGCCCGCCGGCTTCACGTCGTTCTCCGAGCCCGACCACCAGATGCCGATGAAATGGTCCATCGGAAAGCGGATGTTGGCGGCCTCCTGGATCGCGACCGGGTTCATCACGCCCCAGCCCCAGAACAGCACGTAATCCGGCCGCTCGCGCCGGACCTGAAGCCACTGGCTCTTCTGTTCCTGGCCGGGGGCGTCGATCGGGATCAGGCTGAGCTTGAAGCCGTACTTCTTCGACAGGTCCTGAAGCGTGCGGATCGGCTCCTTCCCGTAGGCGGAGTTGTGGTAGAGCAGCGCGATCTTCTTGCCCTTCAGGCTGTCGTTATTCTCCGACAGCAGGTACTTCACCATGATCGAGGCGCCGTCCCAGTAGTTGGCCGGGAAGTTGAACACCCATTTGAACACCTTGCCGTCCGCCGCCGAGGTACGGCCAAGGCCCGAGGTCAGCATCGGGATGCCGTCGGCCGTGACCTTGGGGATCAGCTGGTAGGTGATCCCGGTGGACAGCGGCTGGTACAGCAGCGCGCCGGTGCCCTTGGTGCTCTCGTAGCACTCCACCCCCTTCTCGGTGTTGTAGCCGGTCTCGCATTCCACCAGCTTGATCTTCTCGCCGCCGATGCCGCCGTCGCGTTCGTTCAGAAGGGTGAAATAATCGGCGTAGGCATCGGCGAAGGGGATGCCGTTCGCGGCATAGGGCCCGGTGCGGTAGCTGAGCGAGGGCATCACGAGATCGGCCATCGCCGGCACCCCGGCCAGCAGGCCCGCGGCAAGCGTCAGGGTCGTCAGGGTCTTCTTCATCTGGTTTCTCCTCCCGTATCGGGCCAGTGAGTTGGACGTCGCGTCGGTTCCGCCGGGGTTCGCCCCCGGTCGTTGGTCGGTGTCAGTGCGGGAACGGCCAGAGCCGCAGCTTCTCCTTCGTCAGGCGCCAGAGCTGGGCCATGCCGTGGGGTTCGGCGATCAGGAAAACGATGATCAGGGCACCGACGACCATCAGCTGGATGTGCGCGCCAAGGTCGGTAGGCCAGCCCAGCGTGTCGACCAGCACCAGCTTGATCATGACCGGCAGCACCACCATGAAGGCCGCCCCCGCGAAGCTTCCGAAGATGGAGCCGAGGCCGCCGATGATGATCATGAAGAGCACGGCAAAGCTCTTCTGGATACCGAACGCCTCGCCCACCTCGACCGCGCCGAGGTAGACCGAAAAGAACAGCGCCCCCGCGATCCCCACGTAGAAGGACGATACGGCGAAGGCGGTCAGCTTGGCCTTCAGGGGGTTCACCCCGATGATCTCGGCCGCGATGTCCATGTCGCGGATCGCCATCCACCGGCGGCCCACCGACCCGCGGGTCAGGTTGCGCGCCATCCAGGCCAGCGCCACGGCGAACACCAGGCACACGAGGTACCCCGCCCAGGGCGCGACCGAGGCGCCGGTGACGGGAATGCCCAGCACCGTGCGCTCGGGCATCGAGATCTGGCCCGAGGCCGAGTAGTTGTAGAACCACGGCACCCGGTTGAAGAGCCAGACGAGGAAGAACTGCGCGGCCAGCGTGGCGACGGCGAGGTAAAAGCCCTTGATCCTGAGCGACGGCAGGCCGAACAGCATGCCGACCAGCGCGGTGACGATGCCCGCGCCGAGGATGTGGAAGACGATGTTCACATCGGGAAAGGCCGTCGTCAGCTTGTAACAGGCATAGGCCCCCACCGCCATGAACCCGCCCGTCCCAAGGCTGAGCTGGCCGCAATAGCCCACGAGGATGTTCAGCCCGATCGCCGCGATGGCGTAGATAAGGAAGGGCACGAAGACAGCGTTGGTCCAATAGTCGTTCAGAAGGAACGGCAGCACCACGAAGCCGAAGACCAGCACCGCGTAATAGCGGTAGCGGTCGAAGCGGATCGGGAAGGTCTGCCCGTCGTCGCGGTAGGATGTCTTGAAGTCGCCTGCCTCGCGGTAGAACATCACTTCCTCCGTTTCGGGTGGGGGTGGCGCATTGTCAGACCCTCTCGATGATCTTCTCGCCGAACAGGCCCTGCGGCCGGAACACGAGGAACAGAAGGGCCAGGACATAGGCGAACCAGTTCTCGGTCGCGCCGCCGACGAGGGGGCCCACGAAGAATTCGAACAATTGCTCGCCGACCCCGATGATGAGGCCGCCGACGATCGCGCCTGGGATCGAGGTGAAGCCGCCCAGCATCAGCACCGGCAGCGCCTTCAGCGCGATCAGCGAGAGCGAGAACTGCACCCCCGATTTCGCCCCCCACATGATCCCCGCGACCAGTGCCACGAACCCCGCGATCGACCAGACCAGCACCCAGATGAACCGAAGCGAGATGCCGACCGAAAGCGCCGCCTGGTGGTCATCGGCCACCGCGCGCAGCGCCCGGCCCTGCTTGGAATACTGCGAGAAGAGCGTGAGCGCGGTGACAAGGATCGCCGCCACCACCATCGCCACGATGTTGAGCTGATCGACATAGAAGCCGTAGCCGAAAAGGCTGTTGGTGCTCTCGTCGATCCAGCCGGTGATCCCCTGCGGCAGGCCCACGTCCATCGCCTTGATGTCCGAGCCCCACATCGTGTCGCCCAGCCCTTCCAGGAAATAGGCCAGCCCGATAGTCGCCATGAACAGGATGATCGGCGGCTGGTTGACGAGGTGCTTGAGGATCAACGTCTCGATCACCATCGCCATGCCGATCATCACGATACCGGTCAGCACGATCGCCACGACGGCCGGCAGGGTCCAGCCGAAGCCGTGCATCTCCACCCCCGTGAGGGCGTGGATCAGGTCGGCGAAGGGCACCTGCCCCTGCTGGATGCCCACGAGGGTGAGCGCGGCGAACAGCGCCATCACCCCCTGCGCATAGTTGAAGATGCCCGAGGCCTTGAAGATCAGCACGAACCCCAGCGCCACGAGGGCATACATCACCCCCGACAGAAGGCCGTTCAGCGCGGCCTCCATCGCGAAAAGAAGGGTATCAGGCAGGACCATGGCGGCCTCCGGTCTTGGGGGAATGGTCAGTCATGGGCGACCCCGAGATAGGCGTCGATCACGTCCTGATTCGCGCGGACCTCGGCGGGGGTGCCGTCGCCGATCTTCTTGCCGTAATCCATCACCACGACCCGGTCGGACAGGTCCATGACCACGCCCATGTCATGTTCGATCAACGCGATGGTGGTGCCGAACTCGTCGTTCACGTCGAGGATGAAGCGGCTCATGTCCTCCTTCTCCTCGACGTTCATCCCCGCCATGGGCTCGTCGAGCAGCAGAAGCTTCGGCTCCGCCGCCAGCGCCCGGGCCAGTTCAACCCGCTTCTTGAGGCCGTAGGGAAGGCGGCCCACCGGCGTCTTGCGGATCGCCTGGATTTCGAGAAAGTCGATGATCTTTTCCACCTGCGCGCGATGGGCGACCTCCTCGGCCTCGGCCCGGCCCCACCAGAGGGCCTGCGCCAGCAGCCCCGATTTCATCATCGTCAGCCGCCCGGTCATGATGTTGTCGAGCACCGTCATCCCGTCGAACAGCGCGATGTTCTGGAAGGTGCGCGCGATCCCCTGGCGCGCCACCTCGTAGGGCTTCATCGGCTGGCGCCGCTGCCCGCGAAACCAGACCTCGCCCTCCTGCGGGGTGTAGAAGCCGCTGATGACGTTGAGCATGGAGGATTTGCCCGCACCGTTCGGGCCGATGATGGCGCGGATCTCGCCCTCGCGGATGTCGAAGGAGATGTCGGTGATCGCCTTCACGCCGCCGAACCGCAAGGTGATGTTCTTCATCTCCATCAGCACACCGCCGATCTTGCGGCCGTCGGCGGTGGGGGCGGCTTGGCTCATGTCATTCATGACCCTGCCCCCTTGAGCGCAATACGACCCAGACGAGGCCGAGGAACAGCGTGCCGATCAGCCAGATCGTCGTGACCGCCATCAGAGAGGCGCCGGCGTCGGCCATCGAGAGGAAGTGCACCGCGCCCGCCTCGGCCGGGTCCTTGGCAGCGTCGACCCGTGCGTGGGCGCGCGTCGAGACCAGACTGCACGGCACCGAAGGCCGGCAGCATCACCAATTGCCACGGCGCCAGAAAACCCAGTGTCCGCTTGCTCTTGCGTTGATCACTCATTCCGCCGCCATCCTCTGCGTGCGCGGCACCGTGTCCGCGTCGGTGATCGTCAGCGTCGCCTTGATCGCGCCCTTGCGGCCGTCCTCATAGGTCACCTCGGTCTCGGTGTAGATCTTGTCCGCCCCGCCGTAGAGCGCCTCGATCAGGTCTGCGAACTTCTGTTCGATGATCTTGCGGCGGACCTTGCGGGTGCGGGTCAGCTCCCCGTCATCGGCGTCCAGTTCCTTGTGCAGCACGAGAAAGCGGTGGATCTGACAGCCCGCCAGCATCGGATCTTCGGCGACGGAGCGGTTGACCTCCTCGACATGGGCCTTGAGTGCCGCGATCACCTGCGGGTTCTGGCTGAGCTCCTGGTACGAGGCGTAGGAGATATTGTTGCGCTCTGCCCAGTTTCCGACCGCGGTCAGGTCGATGTTGAGAAAGGCCGTGCACATCCTTCGCCCGGCGCCGAAGACCACGGCCTCGAGGATGTTGGGATAGAACTTCAGCTTGTTCTCGACGTATTTCGGCGCGAACAGCCGGCCGTCGGCCATCTTTCCGACGTCCTTGGCGCGGTCGATGATGCGCAGGTGGCCGGTGCCTTCCTCGAAGAACCCGGCATCGCCGGTAGCGACCCAGCCCTCCGGATCCTTGGTCGAAGCCGTGCTTTCGGGGTTCTTGTAATATTCCACGAACGTCCCGGGCGAGCGGTAGAAGACCTCTCCGCTGTCGCCGATCTTCACCTCCACCCCCGGCGAGGGCACGCCCACCGTGTCGGACCGCACCTCTCCATCCGGCTGCTGGGTGATGAAGACGGAGGCCTCGGTCTGGCCGTAGAGCTGCTTCAGGTTGATCCCTAGCGCACGGTAGAAATCGAAGATCTCCGGCCCGATCGCCTCGCCCGCGGTATAGGCCACGCGGATTCGCGTGAGGCCCAGCGTGTTCTTCAGCGGCCCGAAGACAGCCAGATTCCCCAGCGCATAGCGCAGCCGGTCCATCCCGCTGACGGGCTTACCGTCAAGGATCGCCGGGCCGACCCGGCGCGCAAGCTTCATGTAATGATCGAAAAGCCGCTTCTTCAGCGGGCCTGCATCCTCCATCCGGATCATCACGCTGGTCAGCATGGTCTCGAAGATCCGGGGCGGGGCGAAGAAGTAGGTGGGCCCGATTTCGCGCAGGTCGGTCATCATCGTGCTGTCCGATTCCGGGCAGTTCACGCAAAAGCCGGTCCACATCGCCTGACCCACGGAAAAGATGAAATCGCCGACCCAGGCCATCGGCAGGTAGGCCAGCACGTCGTCGCCGGCCTTGAGGTGGTCGAACTCGGACGAGGCGCGCGAGGTCTCGATGATGTTGCGGTTCGACAGGACGACGCCCTTGGGCCGCCCCGTCGTGCCCGAGGTATAGAGCATGACACAGGTGCTGTCGGGGTCCAGCCCGGCGATCCGGGCGTCCAGTTCAGCCTCGAAGCGGTGATGCGCGGCGCGGCCCTCGGCCACCACATCGGCCAGGGCGTTGAGCCGGGCGTGGTCGTATTTCCGCATCCCCCGCTTGTCGAGATAGACGACCTGCTCGATCGCGTGGGCGCCGCTGCCCTCCTGCACCTCGATCACCTTGTCGACCTGCTCCTGGTCGCCGCAGACGACGAAGCGCGCACCGCAATGGTCCAGCACATAGGCCATCTCATCGCCCGTCGCGTCCTGGTAGAGCGGCACCGGCACCGCGCCGCACATCTGCGCCGCCACCATCGACCAATAGAGCGCGGGACGGTTGCGCCCGATCACCGCGACATGATCGCCACGCGCGAGGCCCAGCGCCAGGAAGCCCATCGCCATTGCCCGGATCTCGGCCTCGGCCCCTGTCCAGGTCCAGCTTTGCCAGATGCCGAATTCCTTCTCGCGGTATGCCGCAAGGCCGCCGTGGTCCCGCGCGTTGCGCCGCAACAGAGCAGGAATCGACGGGAATTCCCCGTCCGGGGTCCTGATCGCCACTCTTCTCCTCCTCCCCTCGCCGGTTCCGCGGGCTCCTCTTCCCTCGGTCCGGACGCTCGGGGTGCGAGCATGTCCTGCGACATCCGCCTTCCCCGTATTCCGATTGGTGGCCTGCAAGTCTTGCGGGAATTTTTCGCAATCCTAACGAATTGTAACAGCCCCACGCTAAGCCCTTGGCGGGACGCCCGCGCCGTAGTTAGCTGATCCGCGATGCAGCCCCGGAGGAGGGGGAAGGCGCGGATGCCGGAAAACCCGGGCGACATGACGGCCAAGCTTACGCAGGCGGGGCTGAACCTGATCCAGCAGGCGCTGTCGATCTTCGACAGCGAGTTGCGGCTGGCGGTGTCGAACCGCGCCTACCAGGAGATGTTCGCCCTGCCAGATCACCTCACGACCCCCGGCGCGGGGTTCGAGGAGACGATCCGCTACCTCGTCACCCGCGGCGAATACGGCCCGGTCGAGGATGTCGAGGCGGCGGTGCGCGACAGGGTCGAGACCGCCCGCGCCTTTCGTCCGCACTACATGGAGCGGCCGCGCCCGAACGGCAGGACGATCTCTGTCGAGGGGGCGCCGCTGCCGCAGGGCGGCTGGGTCACGGTCTATACCGACATCACCGAGATCAAGCACCAGGAGACGCTGCTCCGCGCCCGTTCGGCGGAACTGTCGGAACAGCTTCTGGCCCATGCCGAACGCCTGGGGCAGGCCAACCGCGCCCTGGCGGCCACCAATGCCGCGCTCGAGGAGGCCCAGCGCGAGCTGACCGAGACCGAGGCGCGAACCCGCCTGACGACCGAAATGATGCCCGCCCACATCGCCCATGTCGGTACCGATCTGCGCTATACCTATTCCAACCGGCGGCTGGCCTCGGTCATGCCCGGACGGCCGGCGCAGATCCTCGGCCTGACACTGGCCGAGGTTCTGGGCCCCGAGACCTTCGCGCGGGTAGCCCCCTATCTGAACCGCGCGCTGGCGGGTGAGGCGTCGGTTTTCGAATTCACCGACGAGGTCAGCGGGCGGAGAATCCGCGGCGCCTTCACCCCCGACCGGATCGGGCCGGAAGGGACGGAAGGTCCGGTCAACGGCGTCTACATCCTGTCGATGGACGTGACCGAGGAGGCGCAGGCCCGGGCCGCCCTTCTCCAGACCCGCAAGCGCGAACTGGCGGCGCAGCTGTCATCGGGGCTGGCGCATGATTTCGCCAACCTGCTGACGGTGATCCTGGGGCTGCAATCCCGGCTGGAACGCCTCGGCCTGCCCGCCGAGGCGGCGGAACTGGTGGCGGCGACGCAGGCGACGGCGCGCCGCGGCGGGCGGCTTCTGGACCGGATCGCCGGAATCTCGGGGCGGCGCGCGCCGCGGCCGGTGCCGACCGACCTTCCTGTCTACCTGGGCGACCTTCGGGCACTGGTGGCGCCGTCGCTGCCCGAGGGGGTGCAGCTTTCGGTTTCCGTGGCGGGGCTGACCGCGCCGGTGATGATCGACCAGGGGCCGCTGCAGGACGCGCTGGTCAACCTTGTCCTCAATGCCCGCGACGCGATCGGCGCGGGCGGGGTGACTGCAGGCGGCGAGATCCGGCTTGCCGCCCGCCCGGTGCGCGACACCTGGGTCGAGATCACGGTGACCGACACCGGACCCGGCTTTTCCCCCGAGGCGCTGGCGCACGGGCTCGACCCGTTCTTCACAACCAAGGGCAGCGAGGGTTCGGGCCTCGGGCTCTCGATGGTGTACGATCAGGCCAATCTCGCCGGCGGGTCGGTCCGGCTGACGAACCGGCCCGAGGGCGGCGCCCGCGTGGTGTTGCGCCTGCCGCTGCGGCTGGCGCCCCCCGCCCCGGCCTCGACGGCGCCCGACCTCGTGCTTCTGGTCGAGGACACCGAGGAAATCCGCCTGAGCGTGCGCGAGATGCTTCGCGCCCGGGGCCATGCGGTGATCGAGGCGGCCAGCGTCGAGGAGGCGCTGACACTGGCCGACCTGCCCGAGATCGGCCTCGTACTGTCCGACATCGGCCTGCCCGGCCCCCGCTCCGGCGTCGACCTGATGGAGGCGCTCACGGCCCGCGGTACCCGGGCACGGCGCTGCCTGATGACGTCCCTCCCCGCCGCCGACCCGGCCTGCCGCCGCGCCGCCGCGCTGGGGGTGCCGGTGCTGCCGAAACCCTTCGACGCGACCGGCCTCGCCGCTTTCCTGGGCACCGGGTCGGCGGCATGAGCGCACCGCATGTCGCCATTCTCGACGATGAGCCCGAGATCCGACGCATGCTGTCGGACGCGCTGACCGAGGCCGGGTTCCGCACCACCGCCTACGGCCGCGCGACCGAGTTCGAGGCTGCGCTGCGCAAGACCGCCTTCGACGTCTGCCTCGTCGACCTGGGCCTGCCCGACCGCGACGGTCTGGGCCTTGTCCACCGGCTGGCGCTGGAATCGGGCGCGGCGATCATCATCGTCTCGGGCCGCGCGCAGGTGCAGGACCGCGTGACCGGGCTGGAGCTGGGCGCCGACGATTACATCATCAAGCCGTTCGACCCGGCCGAGGTGGTCGCCCGCGTCCGCGCCCGCCTGCGCAAGGGCCGCCCGGGGGCCGAGCGCGCGCCGATGACCGCCCGCTTCGAGGGTTGGGAAGTGCAGTTCGACCGCTACCTCATGATCGGCCCCGACGGCGCCGAGGTGCCCTTCAGCCACGCCGAGGGCGAGGTGCTGCGGCTGTTCCTCGAGGCGCCGAAGCGGTTGATCTCGCGCGCGCAGATGCAGGAAGCCCTGGGCGGCGCGGCAGGCGACAGCTTCGATCGGGCGATGGACGTGCGGATCTCGCGCCTGCGCACCAAGCTGGGAGAGGATCCGAAGACGCCGCGTCTGATCAAGACGATCTACGGCGCGGGTTACCTGTTCCTGGGCGATGTCGACTGGACCTGAAGGCGGCCGGGAACGCCTCCCCCGCTCCCCGCTCCGATCACGGCGATATGACGGCGCTGTGCGTTGTGTTCCTCCCGCGCGCGCCGGAGGCTTCTGCGATCGGCCCGCCCGTCGGGCCCGCCATGAAACGGAGACACCGATGACGCGCATGACCCTGACCACGCTGGTCGCAGCCAGCCTCGCCCTCGGCGCGGGCGCGGCGATCGCTGACACCACCACTGCCAACACCACCACTGCCAACACCACCACTGCCACCGCCCCAGCGGCCGCCCCCGCCACCCCGGCCGACGTGCCGCAGGACGACAACCTGAACGCCACGCTGTGGATGCAGAACTCGGTCGAGCACAAGGCGGTGGCCATGGGTCTGTTCGACCTGGCCCGCATGCGCCTGCACCAGGCGCTGAGCCACAAGGGATGGACCGCGGTACCGGACATGGAGGGGTCGGGCTACGAGAAGAAGCCGGTGGCGATCATCACCGACCTCGACGAGACCGTGCTCGACAACGCGAATTACGAGGCCTCGCTGGTCACCCGCCACACCAGCTTTTCGCCGAAGGAATGGACGGATTACGTGAATTCCAAGACGTCGAAGGCGATGCCCGGGGCGATCGCCTTCCTGAAATACGCGGAAAAGCACGGGGTCCACATCTTCTACGTCTCGAACCGCAACAAGGCGGAAGAGCCCGCGACGCGCGAGAACATGAAGGCGCTCGGCTTCCCGGTGGACGCCAAGAAGACGGACTTCCTGTCGAAGGGCGACAAGCCCGAATGGGGCTCGTCCAAGGGCAGCCGGATCGCCTATGTCGCCAAGGATTATCGCGTGGTTCTGCTGATGGGCGACAACATGGGCGACTTCACCGACAAGGCGAAGGGCGACGCGAAGGCGCGGATGAAGGCGTTCGAGGCCGACCACAAGCACTGGGGCCACGACTGGATCGTTTTCCCCAACCCCGAATACGGGTCGTGGGAATCGGCGGCCTTCGACAACGACTGGAAAAAACCGGCCGACCAGCGCCGGAAGGAAAAGATCGAGGCGCTGCATCCCTGGTCGCCCAAGGGCTGAGGCCACATCCGCGGGAGGTTCACACCCCCGCACCCACCGACTCTGCGGGGGTTTCACACCCCCGCACCCCCGTGGGATATTTCCGCTCAGAAGAAGACAGGCCTTCTCTCACTTTCTGCTCTCAAATATCCCGGGGGTGCAGGGGGCAGCTCCCCCGCCGGCGCGACATCGACGCAGGCGCCCACGCCTTGGAAAGGGGCCGGGACTATGCCGCCTGGCTGGTGCGCGCTTCGGTCAGTACGGCGTAGAGCGTCGACGGGTCGTCGTTGGCGCGCAGCTTGGCGCAGACCTGCCCGTCGCGCATGGTGCGCGAGACCAGCGCCAGCGCCTTGAGGTGATCGACGCCGCTGTCCTTCGGTGCAAAAAGCGCGAAGACGAGGTCCACCGGCTGGCGGTCGACCGCGCCGAAATCGAGCGATTTCTCAAGCCGCAGGAACACGCCGACGATGTGGTCGAGGCCATGGAGCCGGGCGTGCGGCAGGGCGATGCCGTTGCCTACGCCGGTCGGGCCCAACCCCTCGCGTTCCTGCAGGGCGTCGACGGCATCGGGGGCGCCCAGGCCGTAGACCTGGGACGCGATGTCGCCGATTTCCTGGAACAGGCGTTTCTTGCTGGTGAGGTGACCGACGATCCGAACGGCGCCGGGCTTCAGAATGCTGGAGAGATCCATGTACCTTCTTCTGTCCGGCGCCTTCGGGCGCGCTTGATCAACCGTTGTTGCGCGGATCGATCCAGCCGATGTTGCCGTCTTCGCGACGGTACACCACGTTCACCCCGCTATGCTTCTCGTTGCGGAAGACCAGGAGATGAGATTCCGCCAGCTCCATCTGCATCACAGCCTCACCGACCGAGAGAGACGGGATCTTGGTCTCCATCTCGGCGATGATCATGGGTTGCAGAGATTCCGGCTCCACCTCGTCCGACCCTTCCGACGCGGCGAGGATATAGGCGGAACCGGCCCCGAATTCAACCGGCTGCGCGCGGCCCTGATGATGGTCTTTCAGCCTGCGCTTGTAACGGCGCAACTGCTTGGCCATCTTCTCGGCACAGGCGTCGAAGGCGGCGTAGATCTCGGTCGCGTGGCCCTTGGCGGTGGCCGAGAGACCGGTCGACAGGTGAATCGTCGATTCGCAGACATATTCGTGCGCGGCACGCGAGAACGTCACGACGGCATCCGTGGGGCGGCCGGCATATTTGGCCGCCGCCTCGCCCAGCTCGGCCTTCACGTGGCTTTGCAAGGCCTCGCCGATGTCGATCTGTTTTCCGCTGATCTGGTAGCGCATGTTGCCTCCTTCGGAATTGCCAGGCCACGGATGCCATGCGATCGCAAGGCCTTGGCCCGGCTTGGTTATTATTAACCTTTGAGGCCGTGATCCGCAGCGGGGCCCTTGTGGTCGCGGGCGCGGCGGCGGCGCTCGAAGGAAGAGGGTATCCTCATGCTTTCCCTGTATTTGGCGACACATCTGCGGGTGATGTCAATGCCGTCGGCATTGAGCCGTGCGCGGATGGCCGCATCCGAGAGCGGCGTGGTGGCGGGCTCATGCTCCACCATCCGCCGTATCGCGATCTTGACCGCGTGGCTGGAAACCCTTCCGCCCCGCCCGGCGGGCAGGCCAGACGGGAAGAACAGCGACAGCGGATAGAGGGCGCCGCCACTCATCAGCACCTTGCCCGCCACCGCGCGCCCGAGGGTCGAGGGATGCAGCCCCAGTTCGTCCGCCAGCTTGCGGCGGCTGAGCGGCGCCAGGTTTTCGGGGCCGCGGGTGAAGAAGAGGTGCTGATCGGCGACCAGGCGCCCCCCGATTCGCAGCAGCGTCTCGCCGCGCTGGCCGACCGCGCGGATCAGCGCCTCGGCCCGGGCGCGGGCCGCCGCGACGAAGGGGTCATGCACGTCAGGCACGCGCGCCAGCAGGGCTGAGTCGAGCCTGAGCGCCGGCATCACCCCCTCGGCCAGCCTCACCGCCAGCCCGCCGTCGGGCCCCCTGTCGACCACCAGATCGGGCACCAGCGGCATCGCCGAGGTCTCTCCCCCGTCGACCGGATGCGGCGAGACGCTGCGCAGCGCGGCGTCAAGGGCCTTCACCTCGGTCACCGGCACGCCAAGCCGGCGGGACAGCGCGGTCCAGTCATCCTGGGCGAAGAGGTCGAGATGCGCGACGACCTGCGCGGCCAGATCCGGCGCCACGCCCTTGTCGGCGAGTTGCAGCGCCAGGCATTCGGCAAGGTCGCGCGCGCCCACCCCCGCCGGCTCGCAGCGTTGCAGCGCGGCTATCGCCTCGGCCACCAGCTCGGCAGGCTGGCCCGTCTCCTCGATCAGTTCGGCGTCGGTCGCGTCGAGATAGCCGTCGTCACGCAGCGCGCCGGTCAGGTAGATCGCGACGGCGTGCACGTCGCCCGGCAGGCTCATCTGCCCAAGCTGGCGCCGCAGCCCCTCGCCCAGCGAGGGCCGCGCCGCAACGGTTTCAAGCGCGATGTCGTAGGCCGAAAGTCCTCCGCGCGACGGCGGGGTGACACGCAGGAAGGGGTTGGAGCCTGCCTCGCGCGCGATCACCTGCGCAAGATCGAGCGGCGGCATGGCAAGGATCTGCAACGATTGCCGCATGCCCGGCGTCAGGGCGAGGCCGGGCTGCTGGGCGATCCCGAGGCGCTGGGTCACCGCCATCGGAATGCCCTTTCCCTGATGCCGCGCCGCGGGGTGCCGCGTCCGCCTGCCCCGGGGGCCGTGCCCCGCCCCCCCGGACGCGGCCCGCGATCAGCTGATGCGGAAGCTTTGCCCCAGGTAGACACGGCGGACGTTCTCATCGCGGACGACCTCGTCGCTGGTGCCGCTCATCAGCACCTTGCCATCATGCAGGATATAGGCACGGTCCACGATTTCCAGCGTCTCACGCACGTTGTGATCGGTGATCAGCACGCCGATGCCCCGGCCGCGCAGGTCAGCGACCAGTGTCCGGATCTCGTTCACCGCGATCGGGTCGACCCCGGCGAAGGGTTCGTCAAGAAGCAGGTACTTGGGGTCGGCGGCCAGGCAGCGCGCGATCTCGACCCGGCGCCGCTCCCCCCCCGACAGCGACAGCGCGGGGGCGCGGCGCAGGTGGGTGATCGAGAAGTCGGACAGAAGCTCCTCCAGCCGCTCGCGCCGCTTGTGACGGTCGCTCACGGCGATCTCGAGCACGGCGAGGATGTTGTCCTCCACCGACAGGCCGCGGAAGATCGACACTTCCTGCGGCAGGTAGCCGATGCCCATCCGCGCGCGACGGTACATCGGCAGAAGGGTCACGTCGCGGCCATCGATCCGCACCTCGCCGCCCTCCGGGGTGACAAGGCCCGCGATGGCATAGAAGCAGGTGGTCTTGCCCGACCCGTTGGGTCCGAGCAGCGCGACCACCTCGCCACGCCCGAGTTCGAGAGAGACGTCACGGATCACCGGGCGCCGGCGGTAGGACTTGCGCAGCCCCTCCACCCGGAGGCCGGCCCCGCCCTGGGCGACGGAAAGTTCGGGAGGCGGCGTCATTTCTTGGCAGCCCCACCGGATTTGCCGCCGGATCCGGGCGCTGTCTGCGGCAGGAGCGTGGTCTTGACGCGGCCCGTCATCGTTCCCAGACCGGTGTGCAGGTTTACCACCAGCCGCGTGCCGGACATCACGTTCTGGCCCTGTGTCAGCAGAACGTTGCCGGTCATCACCACGTGGCCGCTTTCCAGCGTGTAGACGGCATCGGCGCCCTTGGCCGCCTCGGTCGGGCTGGTGACCATGACGACATTGCCCATGGCATGGATCGTCTTGATCTTGCCCTTCTGGCCGTTCTCGCCCTTGACGTAATCGACATGCACCTTGTCGGCGGTAAGCTTCATCTGGTCCTGGGTCGCGATCACGTTGCCGGTGAAAAGCGCGGTGCCGTCCTTCTGGTTGACCTGAAGCTGATCGGACGTGACCTCGACCGGGGCCGAGGGATTGGCCTTCATCCCCATGTCCACTTGCGTACCCTGCGCCGCAAGCGCGGTGGCGGGAACGGCAAGACAAAGGCCGACCAAGACTGCGCGGAACGAAATCACGTCATTTCCCCTTCTGCGACGGCGTGTATACCAGCTTCACGTCGCCGTTGAAAACCAGAACATACGGCCCCGGCTTGCCGTCCGCGCCGGGCGTCGCATCAATCACCATGTGATCCGCGTCGATCCGGCCAAGCGGCCCGGTTCCGGCAACGGCCCCTGCACTTTGCAAATGTGTCCGGTCCAGCCGTCCGGTCAAGGCGTCGGTGTCCATCCTGTAGCCGTCGGAGGTGGTGATCACGACCCCGCCGCTCAGATCCATATTGCCGGTGGTCGGGTTCACCTTGCCATGCTGCGCGTCGACCTTGGTGTAACCGCCGTCGGGGTGGTCGAAGGTGGCGTGGACCACCGTCGCCCGCGCCCCCGGCTTGGCCGGCACGGCGGGCGCGGCGGGGGCCGTCTTGCCCGCGGCCTGCGCCGTGCCACCCGTGCCGCCGCCGGCGGGATCGGCAAGCGGCTTGGCCACGCTCGCCGTCACGCTGACCGAGGTGCCATCCTGGGTGACCCCGTTGTAATTGGGCATGGTCACCTGCTGCTCCGAGGCGATCTGCTTCACGTCGACCTTGGAAAAGCGCACCGCCCGCGACGGGTCGATCGAATGCGAGAACAGGAACAATGTCGACAGAAGCGCCAGCGCGCCCAGCGGCAGGACGATCTTGAGCCAGGCGACGAGGCGCGAATGGGCGTTGTCCCGCCGGCGCATCTCAGACGACCCCGGCCCTCAGGCAATCGTGGATGTGGATCAGCCCCGCGACCTTGCGCCGCGCGGCGTTGCCCTCCCCCTCGCCCGGGGTGACGACGAAAAGCGTGGTGATCTTGCGCGCATTCATTTCGGCAACCGCTTTCTCGGCCAGGGCCCCGGGGCCGATGGTGCGCGGGTCCGGCGTCATGACCTCGCCCGCGGTATGGGACAGAAGCCCCTCCATGTGACGGCGCAGGTCGCCGTCGGTGACAATGCCCACGAGATAATCATCGGCATCGGTCACGCCAACCACGCCAAAGCCCTTCTGGCTCATCACCAGCAAGGCTTCGCCCATCGGCGTGTCGCCGGTGACCAGCGGCACGTCGCTGGCCGCATGCATCAGGTCCGCCACCTTGGCCAGCCGCGCCCCCAGCTTGCCCCCGGGGTGGAACTTGCGGAAATCCTCGGGCGTGAACTGGCGGTGCTCCATCAGCGCCACGGCCAGCGCATCGCCCAGCGCCAGCGTCATCGTGGTCGACGAGGTTGGCACGATTCCGGTGCCGCAGGCCTCGGGCGCGGCGGGCAGCACCAGCGCCACGTCGGACTGGCGCAGCAGGGTCGAGTCTGGCCGGCTCGCCACCCCGATCAGCGGGATCGAGAAGCGCCGCGTATGCGCAATGATGTTGGCAAGTTCCGGCGTCTCCCCGGAGAACGACAAGACCAAAGCCACGTCGCCCGGCGTCACCATGCCAAGATCGCCGTGGCTGGCCTCGGCCGGATGGACGAAATGCGCGGGCGTGCCGGTGGAGGCCAGCGTCGCCGCGATCTTGCGCCCGATGTGGCCCGACTTGCCCATGCCCGACACGATCACCCGCCCCGGCGCGTCGAGGATCAGCGACACGGCGCGGGCGAAATCGCCGTTCAGGCTGCCCTCGAGCATCTGAAGCGCTTCGGTCTCGGCGCGGATCACCCGGCGCGCGGCGGCAAGGAAAGTCTCGTTCTCGGTCATCGCAGGGGCCCGGCAGGCAGGGGGTGGAGCCGCAGGGCCCGGACCCCGGGGGAAGTTTGACGTGCAGGGGCCCTTACTTTACCATGGACGCAGGAATTTCAAGCATTGCCTTATCCATGCCGGCCCGGGTTTCAGGGGCCGCCCAGTCCGGGAACCGCCCCGCTGCCTTGGATCATGTACACCGACGACCGGTCGCAGCGATGGTCCCTCAATACCGAGGGGCTCTATCTGCTGATCCGGGCCTCGGTGCGTGCGCTTGAAATCCTGCATCGGTCGCGGGTCGAGGAGACGGATCACGGCTTCCTGCTGCCCACGACCTATAACGTCAGCACGAATTTCGAGGGTTTCCGCGCCGCGGTTGACAGCAAGACCGAACGCCAGTTCGCAAGGGCCGAGCGCGCCCTTCTCGCCAGTGGCGCCAGCATGCGGCAGGATCTGATTGCCCTGGTCGCGCGCACCCGCGGCGCGCTGCAGCGGCACGAGGCGATGCGGCGCGACTGCAACCGCCGCTCGCGCCGGTCGATCGACAGCCACGTCAGCGGGTGGGAAACCGCCGTCCAGGGCGCCGAGGTGGTGCGCGACGGATCGGCCACGATCCTCGTCGCCGGGGCCAGTGCGTTGTCGGGCGGGGCAGCGGTGGCCGCCCTGGGCGCCGGGTCGGCGTTGCGCGGCACCGCGACCTACCAGGATACCGGCAACGTCGGCGCCGCGATGATCAACGCCACCGGCACCTTCGTGGTCGGCGCCGTCAGCCTGGGCACCCCCGCGATGTCGACCCTGTCGCGCGCAGAGCAGATCACCGTGATCTCGGTCAGCAGCGGGGGCAGCGGCACCTTCGCCGGCCTGCAGTCGATGGCCGAGGGGCATTCCGGCACCGAGGCGCTGGAACAGGCCGCACTGGCGGCGGGGTTCTCGATCCTCGGCAGCGGCGTGGGGCTGAGGACGGAGACCATGTCGGTGCCGGTTCAGGTCACCTCCGGCGCGGCGCTGGACACCGCGGCCAGTCAGGTGTCGGGCATCGTCGGCCGGTTGCACGAGGCGCCGGCCACCACGCCCCCCGCGACGCCCCGCACCCCGGTACGGACGCCAAGGGTCAGGGGCAACGTGAATTACGCGGGCATTCCGATGGAAGACGGCCACGACCGCCGCTACGTCGAGATGAGCGTGCTGCGCCCCTACCGCGCCTGAGTTTCGCGGACCGCGCGGATTAGCGGGTGAAACCGGTCAGGCGCGGCGGCGGTCAATATGCGCAGATCGGTGCGCCCAGATCAGTGCGCGAAGATGTCGAACTCGCCCCCGGCCATGAGGTCGAGCCGGGCGCGCGTCGGCAGATAGTCGAAGCAGGACTTCGCGATCTCCTGCCGGTCCTCGCGGACGAGGCGCTCATCCAGCGCGGCCTTCAGGCGGTGAAGGTAAAGCACATCCGACGCCGCATATTCGCGCTGCGCGTCGGTCAGCTCCGCCGCGCCCCAGTCCGAGGTCTGCTGCTGCTTGGAGATGTCGACGCCCACCAGCTCCTGCAAAAGCCACTTGAGGCCGTGCTTGTCGGTGAAGGTGCGCACCAGCTTCGAGGCGATCTTGGTGCAATAGATGGGCGCGGTCAGCGTGCCGAAGGCATGGTAGAGCGCCGCGACATCGAAACGCGCGAAGTGGAAGAGCTTCGTCACCCCGGGATCGGCAAGCAGCGCCTGCAGGTTGGGCGCCGAGGTCTGGCCCTTGGCGATCTGCACCAGATGCGCGTTGCCGTCGCCCGACGACAGCTGCACCAGGCAGAGCCGGTCACGATGCGGCATCAGGCCCATCGTCTCGGTGTCGATGGCCACGACAGGGCCAAGGTGAAGCCCGTCGGGAAGATCGCCTTTATACAGGGTAATCGCCACGTCCATATCTCCGTCTCTCGGGGGAGGGAGATATGGTGCCCAGGAGAGGACTCGAACCTCCACACCTTGCGGTACAGGTACCTGAAACCTGCGCGTCTACCAATTCCGCCACCTGGGCCGGTGTCGTGGAGCGCGATGTATCGGGGGCCGCGGGCGGTGTCAACGGGGTCCGATCGAAAATCTTTCGATGGACCGGAGGGGCGCCCGGCGCGGCGGGTTCCGGCATCCGCCGGCGCGGCCCATCGGCGGCTGCGGGGCCCAGGCTCCGGCCCCGGATAGCGCCCCCGGAAAGCGCCACGGCAGGCACCGTTCAGTGCCCCTTGCCGGTGTCCCCCTTGCCGGTGTCCCCCTTGCCGGTTTGCCCCTTGCCGGTTTGCCCCTTGCCGGTTTGCCCCCCGCCGATCCGCCCGAGATGGGTGACGCCGAATCCCTCGGAGGATTTCAGGCCGTAGCCAAGCATCCGGTCAAAGCCCGAATGGCCCAGCCACAGGGCGCCGAGACCTGCGAGCACGGGCATCGCAAGGACCAGCCCGAGCGCCAGCACCACGACGCCCAGGGCGTAGACATGGACGATGTTGTAGGCAAAGGCACCGATACGCGGGCCCGCGGCGTATCCGGCAAAGCTCAGGTCCGGCGCGAAGAAGATCAGCAGCGCGGCCCACCAGGGGAAGACCTGCGCCCCGGCCCGGATTCCTACGGCGTAGATCGTCAGGGCGCCGACGAAGACCAGCGCGCCCTCGAGCCGCTGCCAGATCACGGTTTCGCGCATGCTCCGCTCCTTGCAAACCTGTGGTGAGATTACCGGGCGGCGGGGATGCCGCAAGGCCGTGGGGCGCCCGCAGACGCCGCCCTGCGGCATTCACGCACGCTTGCGCCTTGTCCAGCGCGGGCGCGGGGGCTATTCAGAAGCCGACGGGGTGCCCCGCGGCACCTTTTGCGGAAACGGTTCGGAGGCGCAGGAATGTCGAAGCTGGTCACGATCTACGGCGGCTCGGGGTTCGTCGGACGGTACATCGCGCGCAGGTTGGCCAAGGACGGCTGGCGCATCCGCATCGCCGTGCGCCGCCCGAACGAGGCGATCTTCACCCGCCCCTACGGCGCGGTGGGTCAGGTCGAGCCGGTGTTCTGCAACATCCGTGACGACGAATCGGTGCGCGCCGCGATGCGCGGGGCCGACGCGGTGGTGAACTGCGTGGGTATCCTCGTGGGTTCGGGCAAGAACAGCTTCGACGCGGTGCAGGCCAAAGGGCCGGGCCGGATCGGGCGCATCGCCGCCGAACAGGGGGTGAAGCACCTTGTCCAGATTTCGGCGATCGGTGCCGACAAGGACAGCGACAGCATCTATGCCCGCAGCAAGGCACAGGGCGAGGCCGCGCTGACCGAGGCCTTCCCGAACGCCGTGATCCTGCGGCCCTCGGTGATCTTCGGGCCCGAGGACGGCTTTTTCAACCGTTTCGCCGGGATGGCCCGGCTCTCTCCCGTGCTGACGATCGTCGGCGGCAAGACCCGGTTCCAGCCGGTCTATGTCGACGACGTCGCCCAGGCCGCGGTGCTGGGGGTCGAGGGCCGCGCGGCGCCGGGGATCTACGAACTTGGCGGTCCCGACGTGAACACCCTGCGTGAAATCTGCACCTGGCTCCTGAAGGAGATCCGGCGCAAGCGCCTGGTGATCGACCTGCCCTTCGGCCTTGGCGCCATGATGGGCGGAGTGTTCGACCTTGCGCAGAAACTGACCGGCGGGCTTTGGACGAATTCGGTCCTGACCCGTGACCAGGTGAAGAACCTTGCTCATGACAATGTCGTGTCGGACGGCGCGCGGGGCTTTTCCGATCTCGGGCTTCAGCCTACGCCTTTCGAGGCGGTGGTGGGCGACTACCTGTGGCGCTATCGCCCGAGCGGGCAGTACGACGCCATAAAGGAATCCGCGCGCAACCTGCGCAAGGCTTGATCCGGGAATACCCGGGCTGGCGCATCCGGGGCGTCGCCCCACCATAGAGGGGCAGTTTCCTTGACCTACCTGAATGACGTCTGGCTTGGCGTGATCGAGGGGATCACCGAGTTCCTCCCGATCTCCTCCACCGGCCACCTGATCGTGGCCGAGCACTGGCTGGGCCAGCGCTCCGACACCTACAACATCGTCATCCAGGCCGGGGCGATCCTGGCGGTGACGGTCATCTACTGGCGCACGCTGGTGGAGCTGATCGGCAACTGGCGCGAGCCCGAGAACCGCGATTACCTGATCAAGCTGATCATCGCCTTCCTCGTCACCTCGGTTCTGGGGCTGATCGTCAAGAAGATGGGGTTCGAGCTTCCGACCGCGGTCACGCCGATCGCCTGGGCGCTCGTGATCGGCGGGTTCTGGATGATCGCCGCGGAATGGGGGGCCAGCAAGCTGCCCGATTCCTCGAAGGTCACGCTCAAGGTAGCGATCGCCGTCGGCATCGCCCAGATCATCGCAGGCATCTTCCCGGGCACCTCGCGCTCGGGTTCGACGATCTTCCTGGCGATGCTGCTGGGCACCTCGAACCGGGCCGCGGCGACGCAATTCGCCTTCCTGGTCGGGATTCCCACGATGTACGCCGCCTCGGGGTACGAGCTGCTCTCGCAGCTGCGCCACGGCGCCGGCACCGGCGTCGAAAGCTGGACTTCGCTGGGAATCGCCTTCGTGGTGTCGACCATCACGGCGTTCATCGCGGTGAAATGGCTGCTCGGTTACATCCAGACCCACCGCTTCACGCTCTTCGCCATCTACCGCATCATCTTTGGCGGCATCCTGCTCGTACTCGCCTATTCCGGCACGATCGGCTGAAGGCCTGACCGAATCAGCCCTTTTTCGTGTAGTCTGAGCCCGGTCAGGGCCGCCAAACATGGCACGCCGACACGATAGGGAAGAGCTGCTGACATAAAATCACCTCTTCCACGGGCCCTTTTTGTCCGCCGGGGTCAAAATACCTGAATTTAAGTCAGCACTGCTGACTTTTATTTGTTGGGGAGCCGCATTATCACGTTTTGACCCGATTGTTCCCGAGGGAGGCGCCCGCATGGCAAAGAACCCCATGCTGAAGTTCGTGAGTGTCGAGAAGGAGATGCCCGAGAAGCGTCCGCCTTCTCTTCGGGCACAGGATTTCCACGAGATCTACCGTGAATACGCGGCCGAGAAGGCAGCGGTGCAGGCCGGGCGTTGCAGCCAGTGCGGCGTGCCCTTCTGCCAGTCGCATTGCCCGCTGCACAACAACATCCCCGACTGGCTGCGCCTGACCGCCGAGGGCCGGCTGCAGGAGGCCTACGAGGTCAGCCAGGCGACCAACACCTTTCCCGAGATCTGCGGCCGCATCTGCCCGCAGGACCGCCTTTGCGAAGGCAATTGCGTTATCGAGCAATCGGGCCACGGCACGGTCACCATCGGGCAGGTCGAGAAATACATCACCGACACGGCGTGGGAAAACGGCTGGGTCCAGCCGATCAAGCCCGCGACCGAGCGCCCCGAAAGCGTGGCCGTGATCGGCGCAGGCCCGGGTGGCCTTGCGGCGGCGGATGCGCTGCGCCGTCAGGGCGTTCAGGTCACCGTCTACGACCGGCACGACCGTGCGGGCGGCCTGCTGACCTACGGCATCCCCGGCTTCAAGCTGGAGAAGGATGTCGTCATGGCCCGTATCGACCAGCTCGAGGCGGCTGGCGTGGCGTTCGAGCTGAACTGCAACGTCGGCACCGACATCAGCTTCGACGCGATCCGCGGCAAGCATGACGCCGTGCTGATCGCCACCGGCGTCTACAAGGCGCGCGACCTGAAGGCGCCGGGCGTCGGCGTGCAGGGCATCGTCAAGGCGCTGGACTACCTCACCGTGTCGAACCGCCTCAGCTTTGGCGACGAGGTGCCGCAGTATGACAGCGGCGAATTGAACGCCGCCGGCAAGCGCGTCGTCGTCATCGGCGGCGGCGACACGGCGATGGATTGCGTGCGCACGGCGATCCGGCAGGGCGCGACCTCGGTGAAATGCCTCTACCGCCGGGACCGGGCGAACATGCCCGGCTCGCAGCGCGAGGTGGCGAATGCCGAGGAAGAGGGCGTCGAATTCGTCTGGCTCTCCTCTCCCAAGGGCTTCACCGGTGCGCCGGTCGAGGGCGTGATGGTGCAGAAGATGCGCCTTGGCGCGCCCGACGCTTCAGGTCGGCAGATGCCGGAGCTGATCGAGGGGGCCGACTACCTCGAGCCCGCCGAGCTGGTGATCCAGGCGCTGGGGTTCGAACCCGAGGACCTGCCCGAGACCTGGGAGGCCCCGGACCTGGGCGTCACCCGCTGGAACACCGTGAAGGCCGATTTCCGCACTCATGCGACCAGCCTGCCGGGCGTGTTTGCCGCGGGCGACATCGTGCGGGGCGCAAGCCTTGTGGTCTGGGCGATCCGCGACGGACGTGAGGCGGCCGACGCGATCCTCGACTACCTCGCCGAAGCTGGCGCGGTGGCGGCCGAGTGATGGCGCGGGCGGCCCTCCTGTCCGCTCTGGCCGGGGTGGCCCTCGGCGCGGTGGCCTCGCCCGCCGCGGCGAAGCTGTTCACCCCGCCGCCGGGCTGCCACGTCTACCTGACAGTACAGGAACAGGGCTGCGTCGTGTCGAACCTCTACCGCTGCGACAGCGACGCCGCGGGCGACCAGTGGCGCGCCGATTTCGGCCTGAACGGCGCGTTCTTCGTCTCGAAGATCGACCGCGAGACGCGCTGGCTGGAAAGCATGGACCTCGAGACCCGCAATCACGAGGTTCTGGCCCCCGACGCGCCGGCGCCGGCGTCCCTCAGCAAGCTTCTGGCGGCGGGGCGCAACGATTTCGAATTCTCGACGGTCAACGACCAGGGCGAAGTGCGCCATTACAAGGGGTTCGACAAGCTGACCGACCAGGACGTCGCGATCGACGGCGTGCCGCTGAAGAAGACGGAATACGCGATCACGGCCACCGACGACGCCGGCAACATGATCTGGAAGTCGACCGGGCACGAATATGTCTCGGCCCAGTGGCGCACGTTCTTTTCCGGCGCCGGGATGTGGCAGAACAAGTCGGGCACCCTGCCCTACGACAATTCGCCCGCCCGGATGATTCAGAAGGGACAGCCCGGCTTTGCCGAGACGATCCCGGAATACGGCTGCGATTCGATGACCTCGGAGCGCGACACCGCACCGGGGCTGGTGCCCGCGGCGCTTTGGCGCAACGGGCCGATGTCGGTGCCCGCAGGCGCCGCCGGGACGGAGCCGCGACAGTGACGGCGCCGCAGGATTTTCAGACCGGCCCCGGCCGGAACCGCAAGACCCGCCAGCACCGCGCCGAAGTGCGCAAGGCGCTGGATAGTTGAGCCACCGCCCCCGATGACGATGGGGGCCTTTCCGCGAAGGGAGAGCACGATGACCAAGTTTGACGAAGCCTGGGTGGCGGCCGAGGAAGCGAAACGCGCCTACATGGCCGAACATGGCCTCTACCGCGAGGATGACGAACATGCCTCCTGCGGGGTGGGCCTTGTCGTCTCGCTTTCGGGCAAGCCCAGCCGCAAGGTCGTGCAACACGGCATCGACGCGCTGAAGGCCGTCTGGCACCGCGGCGCGGTCGACGCCGACGGCAAGACCGGCGACGGCGCGGGCATCCACGTGCAGATCCCGGCGCCGTTCTTCTACGACCAGATCCGCCGGACGGGGCATGAGCCCGACATGGAAAAGCTGATCGCCGTTGGCCAGGTATTCCTGCCGCGCACCGATTTCGGCGCACAGGAACGCTGCCGCACGATCGTGGAAACCGAAGTGCTGCGGATGGGCCACTACATCTATGGCTGGCGCCACGTCCCGGTGAACACCGAGGTGCTGGGCGAAAAGGCCAACGCCACCCGCCCCGAGATCGAGCAGATCCTGATCCGCAACGAGAAGGACATCGACGACGAGGCCTTCGAGCGCGAGCTGTACATCATCCGTCGCCGGATCGAGAAGGCGGCGGCCGCAGCGCAGGTGCCGGCGCTGTACCTGTGTTCGCTGTCGTGCCGGTCGCTGATCTACAAGGGCATGATGCTGGCCGAGCAGGTCGCGACCTTCTACCCCGACCTGCAGGACGAGCGGTTCGAGAGCGCCTTCGCGATCTATCACCAGCGCTATTCGACCAACACCTTCCCGCAATGGTGGCTGGCCCAGCCCTTCCGCATGCTTGCCCACAACGGCGAGATCAACACGCTGAAGGGCAACGTCAACTGGATGAAAAGCCACGAGATCCGGATGGCCAGCGCGTCGTTCGGCGAATGGGCCGAGGACATCAAGCCGATCGTCCCCGCCGGGTCGTCGGATTCGGCCGCGCTGGATTCGGTGTTCGAGGTGATGGTGCGCGCCGGGCGTTCGGCGCCGATGGCCAAGACCATGCTGGTGCCCGAAGCCTGGTCCAAGACCACCGGCGAGATGCCGCAGGCCTGGCAGGACATGTACGCCTATTCCAACGCGGTGATGGAGCCGTGGGACGGCCCCGCCGCCCTTGCGATGACCGACGGCCGCTGGGTCTGCGCCGGGCTCGACCGTAACGGCCTGCGCCCGATGCGCTATGTCATCACCGGCGACGGCATGCTGATCGCGGGCTCCGAGGCCGGGATGGTGCCGGTGGACGAGACCACGGTGCGCGAAAAGGGCGCGCTTGGGCCGGGCCAGCTGATCGCCGTCGATATGGGCGAGGGCAAGCTTTACCACGACACCGAGATGAAGGACCGGATGGCCACCGCCCGGCCCTATGCCGACTGGCTTGAAAAGGTCATCGACCTGAACGCCGGCCTGAAGGACGTGCCCGAAACCCACCTGTTCGAGGGCGAGGACCTGCGCCGCCGCCAGATCGCCGCGGGCTACTCTCTCGAGGAGCTCGAACAGGTGCTGGCGCCGATGGCAGAGGACGGCAAGGAAATGATCGCCTCGATGGGCGACGACACCCCTGCCGCCGTGCTGTCCAAGCAGTACCGTCCGCTGAGCCACTTCTTCCGGCAGAACTTCAGCCAGGTCACCAACCCGCCGATCGACTCGCTCCGCGAAAGCCGGGTGATGAGCCTCAAGACGCGGTTCGGCAACCTCAAGAACGTGCTGGACGAGGATAGCAGCCAGACCGAGATCCTGGTGCTGGAAAGCCCGTTCATCGCGAATGCCGAATTCGACGAGATGATGAACGTCTTCGGCAGCAACGTGGTGGTGATCGACTGCACATTCGCCGCAGGCGGGCAGCATGACGCGCTGCGCGTGGGGCTGGAGCGGATCCGCAACGAGGCCGAGGATGCCGTGCGCTCGGGCGCCGGGCACATCGTGCTGACCGATCAGAACCAGGGCCCCGACCGGGTGCCGATGCCGATGATCCTGGCCACCAGCGCGGTGCATTCGTGGTTGACGCGCAAGGGCCTGCGCACCTTCACCTCGCTCAACGTCCGCGCGGCCGAATGCATCGACCCGCATTACTTCGCCGTGCTGATCGGCTGCGGCGCGACCACGGTGAACGCCTATCTCGCGCAGGATTCGATCGCCGACCGGATCCGCCGCGGCCTGATCGAGGGCTCGCTTGTCGATGCGATGCGCCGCTACCGCGACGCGATCGACGCGGGGCTTCTGAAGATCATGTCGAAGATGGGGATCTCGATCATCTCGTCCTACCGCGGCGGGCTGAACTTCGAGGCCGTGGGCCTCAGCCGCGCGATGGTGGCCGAATACTTCCCCGGCATGCACTCACGCATCTCGGGCATCGGGGTGCATGGCATCCAGCACAAGCTGGAAGAGGCCCATGCCAAGGGCTGGCAGGGCCAGGCCGGGGTGCTGCCGATCGGCGGCATCTACAAGGCGCGCCGCTCGGGCGAGAAGCACGCCTGGGAAGCGCAGACCATGCACATGCTGCAGGCCGCCTGCGACCGCGCCAGCTATGACGTGTGGAAGCAATACAGCGCCGCGATGCGGGCCAACCCGCCGATCCACATCCGCGATCTGCTGGACATCAAGGCCCTGGGCAAGCCGGTGCCGATCGAGGAGGTCGAATCGATCACCTCGATCCGCAAGCGCTTCGTGACGCCGGGCATGTCGCTGGGGGCGCTGTCGCCCGAGGCGCACAAGACCCTCAACATCGCGATGAACCGCATCGGGGCCAAGTCCGACAGCGGCGAGGGCGGCGAGGATCCGGCGCATTTCCACCCCGAGCCGAACGGCGACAACCCCTCGGCCAAGATCAAGCAGGTGGCCTCGGGCCGTTTCGGCGTCACCGCCGAATACCTGAACGCCTGCGAGGAGCTGGAGATCAAGGTGGCCCAGGGCGCCAAGCCCGGCGAGGGCGGCCAGCTGCCCGGCATGAAGGTGACCAAGCTGATTGCGCGCCTGCGGCATTCCACCCCCGGCGTGACGCTGATCTCGCCGCCGCCGCACCACGACATCTACTCGATCGAGGACCTCGCGCAGCTGATCTACGACCTCAAGCAGATCAACCCGCGCGCCAAGGTGACGGTGAAGCTGGTGTCCTCGTCCGGCGTCGGCACGATCGCCGCAGGCGTGGCCAAGGCCAAGGCCGATGTGATCCTGATCTCGGGCCACAACGGCGGCACCGGGGCCTCGCCTGCCACGTCGATCAAGTACGCGGGCCTGCCGTGGGAGATGGGCCTGACCGAGGCCCATCAGGTGCTTGCCATGAACAACCTGCGCGAGCGGATCACGCTGCGCACGGATGGCGGGCTGCGCACCGGGCGTGACATCGTCATCGCGGCGATGATGGGGGCCGAGGAATACGGCATCGGCACCGCCGCGCTGATCGCGATGGGCTGCATCATGGTGCGTCAATGTCAGTCGAACACCTGCCCGGTGGGCGTCTGCACCCAGGACGAGGCGCTGCGCGGAAAGTTCACCGGCAACGCCGACAAGGTGGTGAACCTCATCACCTTCTACGCCCAGGAAGTGCGCGAGATCCTCAGCCAGATCGGCGCCCGGTCGCTGGACGAGATCATCGGACGTGCCGACCTGCTGACCCAGGTCAGCCGGGGCGCCGCGCATCTTGATGACCTCGACCTGAACCCGCTTCTGATCACCGTCGACGGCGCGTCGAAGATCATCTACGACCGGTCGAAGCCGCGCAACGCGGTGCCCGACACGCTGGACGCGGAGATCATCCGCGACGGCGCGCGGTTCTTCGAGGATGGCGAG
The DNA here is from genome assembly GCF_002871005.1 of Acidimangrovimonas sediminis. Taxonomy (GTDB): domain Bacteria; phylum Pseudomonadota; class Alphaproteobacteria; order Rhodobacterales; family Rhodobacteraceae; genus Acidimangrovimonas; species Acidimangrovimonas sediminis. The sequence goes on along the minus strand of NZ_PHSN01000018.1, from coordinate 12,917 downwards.
AAGATGCAGCTTTCCTATGCCGTGCGGAACACCCACCGCACCATCGGGACGCGCGCTTCCAGCCACATCGTCCGCAAGTTCGGCATGAACAACAGCCTTCAGCCCGACCATCTGACGGTGAAGCTGAACGGCTCCTGCGGGCAGTCGCTGGGCGCCTTCGCGGCACCGGGGCTGAAGATCGAGGTTTCGGGCGATGCCAACGACTACGTGGGCAAGGGCCTGTCGGGTGGCCTGATCGTGGTGCGTCCGCCGATGGCCTCGCCGCTCAAGGCCTGCGAGAACACGATCATCGGCAACACCGTGCTCTATGGCGCGACCGCGGGGCATCTCTTCGCCGCCGGCCGCGCGGGCGAGCGCTTTGCGGTCCGGAACTCTGGTGCCAGCGTGGTGGTCGAGGGCTGCGGCTCCAACGGCTGTGAATACATGACCGGCGGAGTCGCCGTGATCCTGGGCGAGATCGGTGCCAACTTCGGTGCCGGGATGACCGGGGGCATGGCCTATCTCTACGATCCCGAGGGTACGGCCGAGGAGATGATCAACCTCGAGTCGCTGGTGACCTGCGCGATCGGGCATCCGCACTGGGAAGCCGAGCTGAAGGGCCTGATCGAGCGCCACGCGCAGGAGACAGGCAGCCGCCGCGCCGTCGACATCCTGACGCATTGGGAGACCGAGCGCGCCAACTTCCTTCAGGTCTGCCCGAAGGAGATGCTGCCGCACCTGTCGCAGCCGCTCTCGGACGAGGTGGAGGCGATGCCGGCGGAGTGATCCGCCCCGCCCCTCGCATCCGGCCCTGACGGGACGGTTCAGGAACGATGGCCCCCGCTTTTCCGAAGCGGGGGCCGTTTGCCTTGATAAAGCCCCAATTCGGCAGCTTCCGCACGGTCCATCGCCATGATTTCGCACGTTTTCATGTGCATCGAGGGAGGGACAAACTTCATGCGGAGAGGCCAGGATGGCCACCTACCCCGACAAGTTCTACGAAATGGACCCCGGCAATCCGCCGTCGTCGGGGACAGAGCTGAACACGCTCACTCTGGATTACACCGACGCCAACAACGACGGCTACCTGTCGCCGAGCAGTTCCAACAACTACTGGTGGAACCAGACCTCCAGCGACACGATCAACGGCGAGAAGATCACGGCGGTCTGGGTCGGCGATACCGTCACGGTGGTCGACAACGCGACAGGCGAGACCAAGACGGTCACCGGCGTGACCTTCTACACCTCGGATGGGCACCAGTACTTCACCCCGACCGACGGGTCGAACCTGCATGACGCGACCTTCGTCAAATCGACCTACGTCAATCAGAGCACGAAGATCCCGCTCAAGAACCTCGGGACGCCCTGCTTCGTCGCAGGTACGCTGATCCGCACGCCGGAGGGGCTGCGCCCGGTCGAGACGCTGCTGCCCGGCGATCTGGTGGTGACCCATGACAACGGCGTCCGGCCCCTGCGCTGGATCGGCAGCCGCACGGTTCCGGGCATGGGAACAAACACCCCGGTCCGATTTGCCCGCGGCGCGATCGGCAACGCCCGCGATCTCTACGTCTCGCCCCAGCACCGGATGCTGATCTCGGGGTGGCGGGCCGAGCTTCTGTGCGGCGAGGACGAGGTGCTGGCCGCGGCCCTGCACATGGTCAACGGCGACACCATCACCCGCGCCCCGCGGCGCGAGGTGACCTATGTCCACCTGCTCTTCGACCGGCACGAGATCGTCGAGGCCGAGGGCGTGCCGTCCGAAAGCTTTCATCCCGGCGACTATATCCTGTCGGGCGACACCGCGCTGCGCGAGGAACTGGTGTCGCTGTTCCCCGAACTGGGCGACCTGTCGACCGCGACCGGCTGGCATTCCGCGCGGACCATTCTCAAGGCACATGAGGCGCAATTGTTGTCTGCGGCCGCCTGAGGCGCCCTTCGCCCCACCGCACGGAACTTTTCCGGGTTGACCAGACCCCTCCCCCCCGTCGATTTAGGGGCAAGGGGACTGGGCATGGCAACGACCAAGACGAGCAAGGGCAGCAGCGGCAAATCCGCGGTCAAGGCCGCCGGCAAAGGCACTGTAACGGGCAAGGGTGCGGGCAAGGCGGCGATGCGCAGCCGTGGCCGCGGCTGGCGCGTGGCGATGGCCGTGCTGATCCCGATCGTGGTGATCGTGGGCCTCGTGCGGTTCATCAATCCGCCGACCGATTTCTACATGGCCTCGGAAACCCGCCGGTTGGGCAGCGTCATGCACCGCTGGACGCCGATGTCGAAGATCTCGCCGGCGATGGCGCGCGCGGTCGTGGCGTCGGAGGATGCCAACTTCTGCCTGCACTGGGGCTTTGACGTGAAGGCGATCCGCGCCGCGATCAAGGACGGCGCCAACCGGGGCGCCTCGACCATCGACCAGCAGGTGGTCCGCAACGTCTTTCTCTGGCAGGGCCGCAGCTGGCCCCGCAAGGCGCTGGAGGCCGCGCTGACCCCGGTGGTGGAGGTGACATGGTCAAAGCGCCGGATCCTCGAGGCCTACCTGAACATGGCGGAATTCGGCGACGGGGTCTTCGGCGTGACTGCCGCGGCAGCCACCTATTTCCATGTAGAGCCCGACAAGATCACGCCGCAGCAGGCGGCGCTGATGGCCTCGGCCCTGCCCGACCCGAAGGAACGCAACCCGGCCCGCCCGACCAACTGGATGCGCGGCCGGGCGGCGGAGATCCGCAGCGGGGCGGCGACGATCGAAGCCGACGGCCGGGCGGCCTGTTTCGAGCATTGAATTCCCCGCGTCGATCCGCGATGAAGGCCCATTCCCGTCACGCATCACCGTCACGAGGGCCTGAATGAACCGCCTCTTCCACTCGCCGCTGTCCCCCTTCTGCCGCAAGGTGCGCCTTGTCCTTGCGGAAAAGCGCATCGAGGTGGAGCTGATCGAGGAAAGGTACTGGGAACAGACCCCGGATTTCCTGCGCCGCAACCCCGCCGGCAAGGTGCCCGTGCTGCGGCTGGAAGGCCGCGTCATGTCGGAAAGCCAGGCGATCTGCGAATACCTGGACGAGAAGTTTCCCGACCCAGCCCTGATCCCGCGCACGCCCGAGGGCCGATACGAGGTGCGTCGCCTGTGTTCGTGGTTCGACGACAAGTTCCACCACGAGGTGACGTCGAAGCTGTTGTACGAGCGGGTGAACAAGAAGGTGATGAAGCAGGGCTATCCCGACAGCAAGAACGTCAAGATGGGCGCCCAGAAGATCAAGTATCACCTCGATTACATGGGATGGCTGCTGGATCAGCGCCGCTGGCTTGCGGGCGATGCGATGACGCTGGCGGATTTCACCGCCGCCGCGCATCTGTCGTCGCTCGACTACATCTCGGATGTCGACTGGAACCGGTCGGCGACGGTCAAGGACTGGTACGCTAAGATCAAGTCGCGCCCGGCCTTCCGGACGCTGCTCGTGGATCAGGTGCCGGGGTTCCCGCAACCCTCCCATTATGCCGATCTCGATTTCTGAGGTCGCCCCGGCGGGGGGCGCTGCCCCCCTGCACCCCACGGGATATTTTCGCTCAGAAGAAGAGAGGTCATGTCCGCAGAGCTGAAGGCACGGCTGGAGGCGGAGGCGCGGGCGGCGGGGTTCGTGGCGATGGGGGTCTGCCGGCCCGATGCCATCCCCCAGGCGGCGGGGCGGCTGGAGGCCTTCGTCGGCGCCGGGATGCATGGGCAGATGGGCTGGATGGCGGAGCGGATGGGCTGGCGCGGCGATCCGGCCGCGCTCTGGCCCGAGGCGCGGTCGGTCGTGATGCTGGCCGAGAGCTATGCGCCCGAGGCCGACCCGCTGGCGGTGCTGGGGGCGCGGGACCACGGGGCGATCAGCGTCTATGCGCAGGGGCGCGATTACCACGAAATCGTCAAGAAGCGGCTGAAGCGGGTCGGGCGGTGGCTGATCGCCGAGGCGGGGGAAGGGACGGAGATCAAGGTCTTCGTCGACACCGCGCCGGTGATGGAAAAGCCCCTTGCGCAAGCGGCGGGGCTTGGCTGGCAGGGCAAGCACACGAACCTTTTGTCGCGGCAGTTCGGCAATTGGGTGTTCCTGGGCGCGATCTTCACCACGGCGGATCTGCCGCCCGATCCGCCGGAGGCGGAGCATTGCGGATCCTGCACCGCCTGTCTCGACATCTGCCCGACGCGGGCCTTTCCGGCGCCCTTCCGCCTCGATGCGCGGCGGTGCATCTCGTACCTGACGATCGAGCATTCGGGGCCGGTGGACCCCGAGCTGCGTCCGTTGATAGGCAACCGGATCTACGGGTGCGACGATTGCCTGGCCGTCTGCCCCTGGAACAAGTTCGCCGTCACCGCGCGGGAGGCGCGCTATGCCGCGGGCGGCAACGGGGTGGGCGCGCCGCCGCTGGCCGAGCTGGCGGCGCTGGACGATCCGGAGTTCCGGGCGCGGTTCTCGGGCTCCCCGATCAAGCGGATCGGGCGTGACCGGTTTGTGCGCAACGTCCTCTATGCGATCGGCAATTCGGGCGATGCGTCGCTGGCCGGGGCGGCCCGTGCGCTGACCCGGGACGCCGATCCGACCGTTGCGGACGCGGCGTGCTGGGCGCTGGGGCGGCTCACGCCATCCTGACCGGCGGGGGCCGGGGTGCGGTCCTGAATTCCCGTGGCGGCCTGCCTATGTTAGGGTCGAACCCCGACAGAACATGGAAGGAGGAGACCATGAGCCGTCATCCCGTCGATCATCACGAGCCTTCGGACGGGGGCCGCATGAAGCATTTCGCCGAGGTGGAGCGGACCTCTGGCGCGGAGGGATCGCATCCCTCGGCCAAGGCACTGACCCGCCGCCCGGAGGAGCGCGACGGCAAGAATCGCCGCGCCGCACATTACGCCAGGATCGAACGCGGCCACAGGGCGTGACCTTTGACCCGGGGGACGGTGATCCGCCAGCCGATGATCCGCCTGACGATGATCTGCCTGCCCGGGCCCCGCGCCTGACTGCGCCGCAGTCGCGCCGCGAGAAGACCCCGGTTCGACCCCAGGCCCGCCGCGATCGGGTGGCAGGCTTGGGGTCACGAACCAGGGAGCAAGGCCATGGGCTTTCCCGCGACTGCCTCGGACATGACGACGCTGGCCGTTCTGGCCTGCTACCTTTTGCTGGCCAACGGGCTTGGCTATGCGCTTTACCGCAGCGGGCTCATGGCGCTGGTGCGGCGGGACCGGCCGATGCCGATCGCGCCGCTGCTGGCGGTTTCGGCCCTGGGCGGATCACTGGGGGCGAACCTGGCCGAGCTGCGCTTTGCCCGCGCGCTCCGGCGCTATCCGCTGAAGGTGACGCTGCGGGTGATCTTCGTCGGGCAGATCACCGTGCTGGCGGCGCTGTCGACACCGCTGGGGCCGGGACTGATGGCCGAGATCCAGACGCTTTCGCGCACGCTGGCGAAGATGGGCGTGGGACCGCAGGGCAACCATCCGGGGCCGCAGCGGATCGGGCCGGAATCGGCTGGCGCGCCGCGTGTGCTGGGCTGGGATTCGACCGGCGGCCACAAGCCCGGCGCCTTTGGCACCGACCATGGCGGCACCACCTTCATCTCCGTGCGAAAGTGACGGCGGTCGTGGAGATCGCAGAATGGAAAACGGGCGCCTCCCTTCGGAAGCGCCCGCATCATTCGTACCATGCCGTGACGGCGGCGGATCAGGCGCGGACCAGCTTTTCGTAGCTTTCCGAGACGTCGCGGGTCAGCGCGCCCACCTCGAAATTGTAATCGCCGATCTGGCCCACCGGGGTGACCTCGGCCGCGGTGCCGGTCAGCCAGCACTGCTCGAAGCCCTCCATCTCGCCCGGCTGGATGTGACGCTCGTGCACCTTGATCTGGCGATCCTTCAGCATGCCGATGACCGTTTGCCGGGTCAGGCCGTCAAGGAAGCAGTCGGCCAGCGGGGTGTGCACTTCGCCGTCCTTGACGAAGAAGATGTTGGCGCCGGTCGCCTCGGCCACGTAGCCGCGGTAATCCATGAACAGCGCGTCCGAGCAGCCCTTGGCCTCGGCCGCGTGCTTGGACATGGTGCAGATCATGTAGAGGCCGGCGGCCTTGGCCGCGGTCGGGATGGTCTCCGGCGAGGGGCGCTTCCACTTCGCGATGTCGAGCTTCGCGCCCTTCATCTTGGCGTCGCCGTAGTAGTTGCCCCATTCCCAGCCGGCGATCGCCAGCCGCACCGGGTTGCGCTTGGCCGAGACGCCCATGTCCTCGCCCGAACCGCGCCAGGCGACGGCGCGGACGTAGGCATCGGTCCAGCCGTTGGCCTTCAGCATCGCATCCTTGGCGATGTCGATCTCTTCGGGCGAGAAAGGGATCTCGAAATCGAGAAGCTCGGCCGACTTGCGCAGCCGGACCGAGTGGTCATGGCCGCGGAAGATCTTGCCATTGTAGCAGCGCTCCCCCTCGAACACCGAGGAGGCGTAGTGCAGCGCGTGGGTGAGGACGTGCACGTTGGCATCGCGCCACTCCACGAGCTTGCCATCCATCCAGATCTTTCCGTCGCGATCGTCGTATGCACCAGCCATGCTAACCTCCGGCCCAAGTGTTTTTCGAAAATTGCGCAACCAAGGTCCGGACCGGACATAAAATTGCGCGAAAACTGCTCGTCGCTAGCAATTGATTCTTGGAAAGTCAACAAGGCTGACATAAAGTTCCCACAACGCACAAAAAATAGTGATCGGCGAGGAGAGAAATGGCAGAAGGAGGACCGGGACCGGGAAGCGGCGAAAGCCTGCTTTTCCTGACCGACGAACAATTGCGCAAGGGAATCGAGGCGATGTTCTTCGCCTACCGCGGCTTCACGGCGGATCCCGACAGGATCCTCGAGGAACATGCCTACGGGCGGGCGCATCACCGGGCGATCCACTTCATCAAGCGCAGCCCCGGAACGACGGTGAACAACCTGCTGGGGATCCTCGGCGTGACCAAGCAGTCACTGAACAGGGTGCTGAGGACGCTGATCGAGGACGGGCTGGTGGAAAGCCGCATCGGCCGGCGCGACAAGCGCGAGCGGCACCTGTTCCTGACCGAAAAGGGCGCCGCGCTGGAAGGCGAGATCTCGGATGTGCAGCGGGCGCGGATGCGCACCGCCTACCGCGCGGCGGGACCGGCCGCGGTGGCGGGCTTTCGGCAGGTGCTCGAGGCGATGATGGAACCCGAGATGAAACGGCAGTATCAGTCGCTCAAGGACGGCGGTACATGACGTCTGCCGGATCGGCCGGACGGGGCAAATGCGAGGGCGCAGATGAGTGAAGGGTCGGAGATCCACCTGCTGATCGTCGACGACGACGAACGGATCCGCGGCCTGCTGCAGAAGTTCCTTGTACGGCAGGGCTTCTGGGTGACGGCGGCGCGGTCGGCGGCACATGCGCGCGGCCTGCTGAAGGGGCTGGAATTCGACCTGATCGTGCTGGACGTGATGATGCCGGGCGAGGACGGGATCACCTTCACCCGCTGGATGCGGACCCACAGCGCGACGCCAATCCTCCTGCTGACCGCGAAGGGCGAGACCGGCAACCGGATCGAGGGGTTCGAGGCCGGGGCGGACGACTACCTGCCGAAGCCGTTCGAGCCGAAGGAGCTTCTGCTCAGGATCAACGCGATCCTGCGGCGGGTGCCCCTGGCGCGGGTGGCCGAGCAGGGGCCGAAGTTCCTGCAGCTGGGTCCGGTCCGGTACGACGTCGACCGCGGCGAGATGTGGTCGGGGCAGGATCTGGTGCGGCTGACCGCGACCGAGGCGGCGCTGATGCGGATCTTCGCCGCGCGCCCGGGCGAGGCCTTCTCGCGCGAGCAGCTGGTGGCGGATCTGGGGCGCGACGACGGCCAGGCCTCGGCCCGGGCGGTGGACGTGCAGATCACCCGCCTGCGCCGCAAGATCGAGAGCGATCCGAAACAGCCCCGCTATCTGCAGACGGTGCGGGGCGCGGGCTACATGCTGGCGCCTGACTGACATCAGGCAAGGGGGGCGCTGCCCCCCTTGGACCCCCCGGGATATTTCCGCTCAGAAGAAGAGCAGGTCAGTCGACCACGCGGAGTGTGAGGTTGATCCGGCCGCCTCCGGTGAGAAGATCGGAGGAGCCGGGCCGCGTGCGGTCGATGCCGTGGTGCACGAGGCGGGCGGGACCACCCATGGCAAGGACGTCGCCGGAGGTGAGCCAGAGGCTTTCGGTCTTGCCGCCGCGTTCAAGATTGCCGATGCGGAAGAGGGCGTCGTCGCCGAGACTGACGGAGAGGACGGGCCAGGAGAAATCGGCCTCGTCCCGGTCCTGGTGCAGGCCCATCTTCGCGCCCTCCCGGTAGAGGTTCACGAGGCAGCAATCGGGCGCCCGGGCGGGGCCGGCGACGGCATGCCAGATGGTGAGGACGCTTGGTGGAATCGGTGGCCATTCGGTGCCCCGCGGGTGGCACCGTTCGTAGCGGTAGCCCCGCCGGTCGGAGTACCAGCCGTAGCGGCCGGCCGAGGTCATCTGCACGCTCATCTTCTTTCCCCAGCGCGTCTCGGGGGAGAAGAGCGGGGCCGCGCGGATCACCTCGCGCAGGTCCGCGAGCATGGCCTCCTGCGCGGGGCGGGAGAGCCAGCCTTTCCACAGCGCGACGCCGCGGGTCGTGAGGGTTGGCGCGGGCGCGTCCGGCGCCAGCCCCAGGTCGGTCGGATCTTCCATGCCACCCCATGCTTTTTCGCCGCCTTCGGGCGCTTGCAGGCCCAAACACCCCTCCTTATATACGCTGGGAAGCCCGGACGGGGACAGCCCCCGGACGGAATTGGGATCGGGGACGGAGGCCGCGAACGGATCCGCCCCAGCACATCGCCGAATGAAGAGGACTAGACAGATATGGCCAAAGTTATCGGTATCGACCTCGGCACCACGAACTCCTGCGTCGCGATCATGGACGGTTCGCAGCCGAAGGTCATCGAGAACGCCGAAGGGGCGCGTACGACGCCCTCGATCGTCGGTTTCACCGACTCGGAACGCCTGGTGGGCCAATCGGCCAAGCGCCAGGCCGTCACCAACCCCTCGAACACGATCTTCGCCGTCAAGCGCCTGATCGGGCGCCGCACCACCGACGCCGAGGTCGAGAAGGACAAGAAGCTGGTGCCCTATGCCATCGTCGATGGAGGCAACGGCGACGCCTGGGTCGAGGTGAAGGGCGAGAAATACTCCCCCGCGCAGGTTTCGGCCTTCATCCTGCAGAAGATGAAGGAAACCGCCGAGAGCTATCTTGGCGAGAAGGTGACGCAGGCCGTCATCACCGTGCCCGCCTATTTCAACGACGCCCAGCGTCAGGCGACCAAGGACGCCGGCAAGATCGCCGGCCTCGAGGTGCTGCGCATCATCAACGAGCCGACCGCGGCCGCGCTGGCCTACGGGCTGGACAAGAAGGAATCGCGTACCATCGCGGTCTATGACCTTGGCGGCGGTACCTTCGACATCACCATTCTGGAAATCGACGACGGCCTGTTCGAGGTGAAGTCCACGAACGGCGACACCTTCCTGGGCGGTGAAGATTTCGACATGCGGATCGTGAACTACCTCGCCGAGGAGTTCAAAAAGGAACACCAAGTCGACCTGACCAAGGACAAGATGGCGCTGCAGCGCCTGAAGGAAGCGGCCGAGAAAGCGAAGATCGAGCTTTCCTCCTCGTCGCAGACCGAGATCAACCAGCCGTTCATCTCGATGGACGCAACCTCGGGCACGCCGCTGCACATGGTCATGAAACTGACCCGCGCCAAGCTGGAAAGCCTGGTGGGTGACCTGATCAAGGCCTCGCTGAAGCCCTGTCAGGCCGCGCTCAAGGATGCCGGGGTCTCGACCTCGGACATCGACGAGGTAGTTCTGGTCGGCGGCATGACGCGGATGCCGAAGGTCGTGGACGAAGTGACCAAGTTCTTCGGGAAAGAGCCCCACAAGGGCGTGAACCCCGACGAGGTGGTCGCGCTGGGTGCGGCGATTCAGGCTGGCGTGCTGCAGGGGGACGTGAAGGACGTCGTGCTGCTCGACGTGACGCCGCTGAGCCTCGGCATCGAGACGCTGGGTGGCGTGTTCACCCGTCTGATCGACCGCAACACGACAATCCCGACCAAGAAGAGCCAGATCTTCTCGACCGCCGAGGACAACCAGAACGCCGTGACGATCCGGGTCTTCCAGGGCGAGCGCGAGATGGCGTCGGACAACAAGATGCTGGGCCAGTTCAACCTGGAACAGATCCCGCCGGCCCCGCGCGGCATGCCGCAGATCGAGGTGACCTTCGACATCGACGCCAACGGCATCGTGTCGGTCTCCGCCAAGGACAAGGGCACCGGCAAGGAGCAGAAGATCACCATCCAGGCCTCGGGCGGTCTGTCGGAGGACGAGATCGACCAGATGGTCAAGGACGCCGAGGCGAATGCCGAGGCCGACAAGGGCCGCCGCGAGCTGGTCGAGACCAAGAACCAGGCGGAAAGCCTGATCCACTCGACCAGGAAGTCGCTCGAAGAGCATGGCGACAAGGTTGATCCCTCGACCGTCGAGGCGATCGAACTGGCCGTCGGCGCGCTGGAAGAGGCGGTGAAGTCGGAAGACGCCGGCAAGATCAAGGGCGCGATCCAGAACCTCTCGGAAGCGTCGATGAAGCTGGGTGAGGCGATCTACAAGGCCCAGCAGGCCGAGAGCGAAGGCGAAGCGCAGGACGAAGAAGGCCCGCGCGATGTCGACGACGACATCGTGGATGCCGACTTCGAGGATCTGGGCGACGACAAGAAGCGGTCGTAAGGCCGGACGGAACCAATAGGGGGCCGGCCCGCAAGGGCCGGTCCCGCCATGTTCCGGAAGGGGGATGCGAATGGCAAAACGCGATTTCTACGAAGTCCTGGGGCTGGAGCGCGGCGCCTCGGGCGACGAGATCAAGAAGGCCTATCGCCAGAAGGCGAAGGAACTGCACCCCGACCGCAATTCCGACAACCCGAATGCCGAGAACCAGTTCAAGGAAGTGAACGAGGCCTATGACACGCTGAAGGACGACCAGAAGCGTGCCATCTACGACCGTTACGGTCCCGATGCGGCCAACGGCATGGGCGGAATGGGCGGCGGACGGGGCGGCCAGGGCGATTTCGCCTCGGCCTTCTCGGACGTGTTCGAGGATCTCTTCGGCGATTTCATGGGCCAGCGCGGCGGCCCCGGCGGGCGCCAGCGGGCGCAGCGCGGGTCGGACCTGCGCTATAACCTGCGGGTCACCCTGGAAGAAGCCTTCAGCGGCGCGCAGAAAACCATCACCGTGCCCGCCTCGGTTGCCTGCTCGGCCTGTAGCGGTACCGGGGCCGAGGGCGGCGCCGAACCGGTCACCTGCCCCACCTGCTCCGGCATGGGCAAGGTGCGCGCGCAGCAGGGCTTCTTCACCGTCGAACGCACCTGCCCGACCTGCTCGGGCATGGGGCAGATCGTGAAGAACCCCTGCAAGTCCTGCGGCGGTGCGGGGCGCGTCGAAAAGGAACGGGCGCTCTCCGTCAACATTCCCGCGGGGGTGGAAACCGGCACCCGCATCCGCCTTGCCGGCGAGGGCGAGGCCGGGCTGCGCGGCGGACCGTCGGGCGATCTCTATATCTTTCTGGAGGTCCGCGACCACCCGCTGTTCCAGCGCGACGGCGTGAACCTCTACTGCCGGGTGCCGGTTGGCGTGGCCTCGGCCGCGCTTGGCGGCGACATCGAGGTACCGACGATCGACGGCGGCCGCTCGCGCGTCAAGATCCCCGCAGGCAGCCAGACCGGGCGCCAGATGCGGCTGCGCGGCAAGGGGATGCCCGCGCTGCGCGGGGGCGGTTCGGGCGACATGCTGATCGAACTGGCGGTGGAGACGCCCGTCAACCTCACCGCCCGGCAGAAGGAACTGCTGCGCGAGTTCGACGCGCTGTCCGAGGACAACAACCCGGAAAGCAGCTCGTTCTTCTCGAAGGTGAAGGGCTTCTGGGACAGCATGAAAAACTGACCCTTTCATTGTTCTCCAAATACGCAAGACACGGCCGGGGCCCAGGCTCCGGCCTGCGTATTTAAGGAACAATGAAAGCCATTAACGTTTTGGCAACCATGTTGGCCGAAGCTCGAGGGATGAGTGCGTTTCACGAAGCCCCCCTGCCCCTCTTTGACGCCGACGAGGCGCCGCCCGGGGCGCTGGCGGCGGGAAAACTGCCGTCCTACATCCGCGACCACAGGACCCGCCTGCGCGCGCGCTTCATGGCGGGGGGCGCGGGCGCGATGCCGGATTACGAGCTCCTGGAATTGGTGCTGTTCCGCGCCATCCCGCGGCAGGACGTCAAGCCCCTCGCCCGCCGCCTGCTTGACGAATTTGGCGATTTCAATGGGGTGCTGTCGGCTTCGGCCGTACGGCTGGAGGCAACGGTGGGAGTCGGCCCCGCCGTGGTACAGGAGTTGAAGATTGTCGAGGCCGCGGCGCAGCGGCTGGCACGTGCGAAGGTGATGCACCGGGCCGTTCTGTCGTCATGGGACGCGCTGCTCGACTATTGCCACACCACCATGGCCCACCGCGAGACGGAGCAGTTCCGCGTGCTCTATCTCGACCGCAAGAACGTATTGATCGCGGATGAGGAGCAGGCGCGCGGCACCGTCGACCACGTTCCCGTCTACCCGCGCGAGGTGGTGCGCCGGGGGCTGGAGCTGAATGCCAGCGCGCTGATCCTGGTGCACAACCACCCGTCGGGCGACCCGACCCCGTCGGAAGCCGACATCTCGATGACCCGCAAGGTGGAGGAGGCCGCGCAGGTACTTGGGATCACCCTGCACGACCACCTGATCATCGGCCGCGCGCGAGAGATCAGTCTGCGCGCCGAGGGATGGTTATAGCTGGGTGGCTGTAGCGGGGTTCGTTTAGATGGCGTAATCGGGGCTTCGCTCCCGGTCCTGCCGGTGATCTCCTTTGCGGCA
>NZ_PHSN01000017.1 GCF_002871005.1 Acidimangrovimonas sediminis | reverse complement strand
GGTCACGCCCAAGGACGTGGGCGACCTGCGCAAGCGCACCGATCCGGCCAGCAGCCAGGTCATCGTGCTGCAGATGCGCTGAAACCGGCGCGTTCCGGTCAGCGGCGCAAAGGCGGGCCGGGTACGGCCCGCCTTCTTCGCTCGGGCGACCGTCGAGTGGGTCGTTGATGTGCGGCCGTCATATGGTGCCCGAACCCGACGAAAAGGCATGGCGGAGCGCATCTCCGAATCTGTCAAAGCCATGTAGCGGCGCTTTGACGTGCTCCTGCGGGTGAGAGGGAAGCCGCGGGGCGGATTTCGTTGTTTTCGCGCCCAAAAGGCACCCACAAACCCAAAAATAAGATCAAAAATTAATCTAGCGGCGAAAAATTTCAGGATCAGATCATCGGCCAAATTGTCAACAATCCGGTCGACCAAATAGGGGAGGTCAGGACATGGAGGGTCGAATGAGCAGAGCGCCGCAGCACCTGGATGGACGGACCAACGCCGTGACCGAGGGCCCGGATTGGCCGGTCGGCGCGGAGGCGGCGGGCGCGCAGGGTGCAAGGGCGCAGGGGGCAGGGGCGCAGGGGGCAGGGGCGCCGGAAACCGCGACGCTTGTCGAGATCCTGCGCGACCGGATCGTGCGCGAGGTCTTCGTCAGCGGCCAGCGGCTGCGCGAACGCGAGATCGCGGAGGAGTTCGCGGTCTCGCGGGCCCAGGTGCGCGAGGCGTTCTCGGTCCTGACCGAGCGCAGGCTGCTGGACCGCAAGGCGAATGTGGGCGTCACCGTCGCCCGCCTCGGACCCGAGGAGATCGCCCAGCTCTACGAATTGCGAGGGGCGGTCGAGGGGCTGGCCGCTCGCCTCGCGGCCGAGCGCGCGCCGGAGGGCGCCTGGGATGACCTTCTCCACAGCTTCGGCGCGCCCGCCGACGAGATGATCGCGGCCGCCGACCTCGAAGGATACGGCAAGATCGTGGACGAGGCGCAGCAGCGGCTGGTGCGCTATGCCGCCAACGCGGTTCTGAACGAGACGATGGGCGTGCTGGCGGATCGTTCGGCCGTTCTTGCCCGGCGCTCGATCCTGCTGCCGGGTCGAACGGACGTGGGCCTGAAGATGCACCGCGAACTTCTGGCGGCGCTGATCGCCCGGGACGGCGAGGCCGCCGAGCGGATCAAGCGCGCCAACCTTGCCGATGCCTGCGAACGGCTGGTGCGGTTCGCCCACTACCTGCGCTGAGGGGATCGCGGATGCCGATGCAAAGCTGGAACGTCGGGATCGATGTCGGTGGAACCTTCACCGACATCGCGGCGGTCAATCTCTCCGACGGGCGGATGGAGGTGCTCAAGCTGCCCTCGACGCCCGCGTCGCCCGATGCGGCGATGCTGGAGGGCGTGGCGCGGCTGGCCGCGCGGATCGGCATATCGCCCGCCGATTTCATCCGGTTCGCCCATGGCACGACCGTTGCGACCAATGCGCTGATCCAGGAACGCGGGGCGCGGCTGGCGCTGGTGACCACCCAGGGGTTCCGCGACGTGCTGGAGATCGGTCGCCAGGTCCGGCCCCACATGTTCGATTTTCACACCGATGCGCCGCGCCCCCTGGTGCCGCAAGAGCGCCGCTTCGAACTGCGCGAGCGGCTGCTTGCCGACGGCAGCGTCCACGTGCCGCTGGACGAGGATGAGATCGCCCGCATCGTCGACGCGGTGGCGGCCTCGGGGGCGGATGCCTGTGTCGTTTGCCTGCTTCATGCATACCGCAACCCCGATCACGAACGCCGCATCGGCGCGGCGCTGCGGTCGCGTCTGCCCGACCTGTTCCTGTCCCTCTCGCACGAGGTGCACCCGGAGTTCCGCGAATTCGAGCGCTTTTCAACCACCGCGATCAACGGTTTCGTCCAACCCGAGATGGCACGCTATCTTGCCCGGCTCGAACGCGGTCTGGCGGATCTGGGGTGCCGTGCGAAGATCGGCATCAACCAGTCGTCCGGTGGGCTGATGCCGCTTTCGCGGGCCGCGCAGCTTCCGGTGCGCACCGCGCTGTCGGGGCCGGCCGCCGGGATCGTGGGGGTGCTGGAAACGCTGGGCGATGCCTCGGGCGGCGATTTCATCACGCTGGACATGGGCGGCACCTCGGCCGACGTCAGCCTCGTGCGTGGCTTCACGCCCGCCTTCACCTATGAGCGCGAGATCGAGGGGCGGCCGGTCAAGCTTGCATCGGTCGACATCAACGCGGTGGGGGCCGGTGGCGGATCCGTCGCCTGGCTCGATACCGACGGGCTGATGAAGGTGGGGCCGCAGAGCGCCGGTGCCGTGCCCGGGCCGGCCTGCTACCGCAAGGGGGGCGATCAGCCCACCGTGTCGGATGCGAACCTTGCCCTCGGGCGGTTGTCGCCAAGCCTGCTGGACGGCGCGATGGAACTTGACGTCGCCGCTGCGGAGCGGGTGATCGCGGCCATCGCGGATCCACTCGGGCTGACGGCGCAGGAAACCGCGCTGGGGATCGTCGAGATTGTCAACGCCACGATGGTCGGCGCGATCCGCCAGATCTCGGTCGAGCGCGGGCTCGATCCGTCGGGTTTCGATCTGGTGGCCTTTGGCGGGGCGGGGCCATTGCACGGGGCCGAGGTCGCGCGGGCGCTGGGGATCGCGCGTGTGATCATCCCGGCGCGCCCGGGTCTCCTGTGTGCCGAGGGCCTGCTGAACGCCCCCCTGCGCGAGGATTACGTGCAGGCGCTGGGAGTGTCCCTCGACCCTCGGGGAATGGCGGCTCTTGGCGATGCTGCAGCGGAGCTGATGGCGCGCGCCCGGGCGTGGTTCGAGAGCGAGGGCGAGAGCGCGGCCGGCAGTGCGGGCCTCGGTGTCGACCTGCGCTTCGTGGGCCAGAATTACGAGCTGCGCCTTCCGCTGCCCGAAGACGCGACCGAGGACAGCCTGCGCGCGGCCTTCGTCGCGCGTCACGCCGAGATGTACGGCCATGCCGACGCGCACGCCCCGATCGAGATCGTGGCGCTTCGGGCGGAGGCCGTGATGCCGCTGCCGCGCGCCGCCGAGGCCGCGGCACGCGCGGTCTCAGGCCCCCCGGTGCCCACCGGCACCCGCGACGTCACCTACGGGCCCGAGGGGCCTCTCACCGCGCAGGTCTTCCGTCGCGACGGCCTGTCCGCGGGGCACCGCTTCGCCGGGCCCGCGATCGTCGAACAGGTCGACAGCACCATCGTGATCGGCCCGCGCGACATCGCCCATGCCGACGGCCGCGGCAATCTGATCATCGAGCTGACCCATGACTGACCTTTCTGCAGACGAAACCCGGATGTCCGCGACCGAAGGGCCGCAGGGCGACAGCACTGGCGAGCGGGCCGCCTTGTCGCCGATCCGGCTGCAACTGCTTCAGAACGCGCTCACCTCGATCACCGACGAGATGTTCTCGGCCCTGACCCGCACGGCCTTCTCGGGCAACATCAAGGAACGTCGCGACCATTCGACGGCGATCATCGACATCGAGGGCAACCTTGTCGCGCAGGCAAGCCAGTCGTTGCCGATCCACTTGTCGGGCCTGATCGGGCTGGTCGGCGCGATCCGCGCCGCACATCCGCTTGAGACGATCCGCCCGGGCGACATGTTCATCGCCAACGACCCGCACGAAGGCGGCGGATCGCATCTGCCCGACATCAACACCGCCGAGCCGGTGTTCATCGGCGGCACGCTTGTCTGCTTCGTCTGCACCATCGCGCATCATTCCGACATCGGCGGCGCCCGCGCGGGGTCGATGGCGTCGGGGCTGACCGAGATCTGGCAGGAGGGGATCCGAATTCCGCTGATCAAGCTTTACAGCGCGGGGCGGCGGATCGACGACATCTGGAACATGATCCTGCTGAACATGCGGATGCGCGAAGAGCGGCTGGGCGATTTCAACGCGCAGTTCGCCGCCTCGCGCCTCGGGTTGCGGCGGATGGAGGAGCTGTCGGCCCGGGTCGACGCGCCCACCCTGCGCGCGGCCTTCGCCGGGATCCTCGACGCAACCGAACGGCGGATGCGCAGCGCGATCGCCGCGATCCCCGACGGCACCTACAGCTTCGAGGACGTGATGGACGGCGACGGGCTCGAGGTGTTCGACATCCCGATCCGGGTGACGATGACGGTCGCGGGCGACGCCATCGCGATGGATTTCGCGGGCACCGGCGCGCAGGTGCCGGGCAACATCAACCTCGTGTTCAACGGGCTGCAATCGACGGTCAGCTTCGCGCTCAAGGTGCTGCTGGATCCCCGCGCGCCCAACAACTCGGGCCTGCTCCGTCCGGTCACGATCACCGCGCCCGAGGGATCGGTCGTCAACGCCGTGGCCCCGGCGGCGGTGGCGCACCGGGTGCAGACCGGGATGCGTGTGGTCGATGTGATCTTCGGCGCCCTTGCCGCGGTGCTGCCGCGGGCGGTGACCGCGGCCTCCAACGGGTCGAATACCTCGGCCATGTTCTACGGGCGAAATCCCCGCACCGGCCGCGAATACGTCTATTTCGAGACCCTCGGCGGCGGGTCCGGCGCGCGGCTTGGGCGCGACGGCAAGGACGGCGTGCAGGCCGGGCTGACCAACACCTCGAACCTGCCGGTCGAGGCGATCGAGGCGGAATATCCCCTGCTGGTCGAGGGCTATAACCTGATCGAGGGCTCGGGCGGTGCAGGGCGCACGCGCGGCGGGCGCGGGATCGCCCGGGCGATCCGCCCGCTGGGCCATGTCACCGAATTCTCCGGTTCGGGTGAGCGCTTTCGCGTCGCGCCCTGGGGGCTTGAGGGCGGCGCGCCGGGCCGGACGGGGCAGTTCTCGCTGCGCCGGGACGGTGCCGAGGCGCCCGAGGCGCTGCCTGAAAAGGCCAGCCGCGTGACCATCGGCCCCGACGCCGTCCTGGTGATCGAGACCCCCGGCGGCGGTGGCTGGGGCGACCCGGCCGGGCGCAAGATCGGGGACGCGTGATGGATCTGGCCCTGCACCTGGCCGGCGGCTGCCGCCGCGCGATCGAATGGGTCGCCAGGATAATGGCGACGATCGCCGGCTGGGCCTATGTCGGCACGGCGGTGTTCGTCACGCTCGACGCGCTGTCGCGCACCTTCCTGGGCGTGAGCTCGGGCGCCACGACCGAGATCTCGGGCTACCTTCTGGCCTTCGGCATCAGCTGGAGCCTGGCGCACGGGCTGGCGGAACGCGCGCATATCCGGGTCGACCTCCTGGTCGGCAAGATGCCCCTGTGGCTGAGGGTCTGGGCGCATCTGGCCGCACTTCTGCTGCTGCTCGGCCTGGTCGCGATCCTGTGCTGGTCGGCGACGAAGGTGCTGGGCGAAACCATGCTGTTCAACGCCCGGGACCTGTCGGCGCTGCGCATCCCGCTGATCTGGCCGCAAAGCCTGTGGGCCTTTGGCGTCTTCGTGCTGGCGCTGTTCACCGCCGCGCTGACGCTTGAGGTCGTCCTGCTGCTGGCCGCCCGGCGCCCGGACGAGATCGAGACACTGATGCACGCCCAATCCCATCAGGAAGAGGCCGACGAGGCGCGCCGCGCGCTCGACGAGGGCAAGGAGAAGCCCCGCGAGGAGGACCAGCCGTGATCGCCGTCGCCGTCTTCATCCTGTTCCTGATCGCCTTCGTCTGGCTGTCGATCTCGGGGACCGCGCCGGATGTCAGCATCTGGCCGATCATCGGGCTTTGTCTGCTGTTTGCCGGCTGTTTCGCCGCCGGCGTCTACATCGCCGCGATCCTCGGGGTTCTTGGCGTGGTGACGGGCTTCGTGTTCTCGAACCGGCCATTCTACGATTTCCTCGGGTCGGTCGCGTGGACCACCTCGTCCGACTACGTGCTGATCGCGCTGCCGCTGTTCTTGCTGATGGGCGAGCTGCTGTTGCGGTCGGGCGTGTCACAAAAGCTGTATGCCGCCGTCAACCTCTGGCTCAACCGCGTGCCCGGCGGCCTGTTGCACACCAATATCGTCGCCTGCGCCGCATTCTCGGCGATGTCGGGCTCCTCAATCGCCACCGCCGCAACGATGGGGTCGGTCGCGCTGCCGCAGTTCGAGGGCACGTCCTATGATCGCCGGATGGTCCTCGGGTCGCTGGCGGCGGGGGGCGCGCTTGGAAGCCTGATCCCGCCCAGCACGATCCTGATCATCTATGCGCTGCTCACCAACACCTCGGTCGGCGCGCTATATGCCGCCGCCCTGTTGCCGGCGCTTCTGGTGACGGCGCTCTGCCTCGGCGCGATCTTCCTGCACGGGCTGCGCAATCCGCTGCCGGCGGGAACCCGGCGCCTGCCGCTGACGATGAAGCTGCGCGGGACGCTGGGGATCCTGCCGACGGTCATTTTGATCCTGCTTGTGCTGGGCACCATCTATTCGGGCCTCGCGACCCCGACCGAGGCCGCGGCCTTCGGTGTGGTCGGGGCCATGATCTTCGCGGCGATCGGCGGCGAACTGACGCTGAAGATGGTCAACGAAAGCGCGGTGTCGGCGGCGCGCACTACCGCGATGGTCGGACTGATCCTGATCGCGGCCTTCGTTCTGAACTACGTGCTGACGAGCCTGCGGGTGCCGCAATCCGTCGCCGCGCTGATCGCAGGGTTGCCGGTGCCGGGCTGGGTGATCATGGCGGCGATCATCCTCGTCTATCTTGCGATGGGGACGATCATGGAAGGGTTTTCCATGGTGGTGACGACGATCCCGGTGATCTTCCCGGTCGTTACCCAGCTCGGCTACGACCCGATCTGGTTCGGCGTGATGGTCACCCTGCTGGTCGAGATCGCCCTGATCACCCCGCCCGACGGCACCGTGATGTACGTGCTGCAGGGGCTGCGAAAAACGGGGCCCATCACCGATATCTTCTCGGGCGTCATACCGTTTCTCGGCGCCTACCTCATCGCCGTGGCGCTGCTGCTGGCCTTTCCCTCGGTTGCGCTGGTCTTCCAGTAGCCCGCGACAAGCCCCCTGCGCCTTTCCCTTTCCTCCAGACCCCCGGAACACACGATGACCGAACCTGCGAACGACACCCCGCTGATGATCGACATGCTGGGAGGCGCCCTGGGCATCCTGACGCCGCCCGCGTCAAGCCCGCTCGATTACGGGCTCAAGCTGATCGAGGGCGGGCTTTCGGCGTCGAACCTGACGATGGCGCTTTACGCGCGCGACATCAAACCGGTGCTGAACGAGTTCTTCGACTACCAGAACCTGTTCGCCGAGGCGCCGCACCGCCTGCTGCATGTGCGCACCACCGATGACATACTCGAGGCGCGCGCATCGGGCCGGCTGGGGGTGATCCAGGGGGTGCAGGGCCTGCATTTCATCGAGGATCACACCAGCTTCATCCAGATCCTCGCGACGCTGGGCCTGCGGGTCGCGGCGCTGACCTACAACGAGGCCACCCAGTTCGGCGCCGGCTGCCTCGACCCGATCGACAACGGGCTGACGCTGATGGGGCGGCGCGCGGTGCGCGAACTGAACCGCTGCGGGATCCTGGTCGACGTCTCGCACGCGGGCGAGCGCACGAGCCTCGAGATCGCCGCGCTGAGCGACAAGCCGGTCGCCGCGACCCATTCCAATGCCAGGGCGCTGATCGATTCCGGCCGCAACCTGACCGACGCCCAGATCATCGCCTTCGCCGAGACCGGCGGGGTGATCGGGATCTCTCCCTATTCGCCGTTCTGCGGCACCGATGCGCGCCCGACCCTCGACGACGTGCTGCGCCATTTCCGCTACGTCGCCGATCTGGTCGGGGTCGAGCATGTCGCCATCGGCACCGACTTCTTCCCGCATTCCAAGATCAAGTGGGAGAACGGCACCCGCCGGATGTACCCCGAGATGGTCGGCCCCTACGTGTTCGAGACGCTCTACGCCGAGGGGCTGGCGGGGCATGCCGATCTGCCGAACCTGCCCGCCGCGCTGGAGCGCGGGGGCTTTTCCGCGGCCGAGGTCGAGGCGATCTGCGGCGGCAACGCCCTGCGGGTGCTGAAAGCGGCCTGGGGGGCCTGAGCGATGTTGCTGAACCGCGCGCGGGCGACACGGACGATGGCGGCGGCAGGGCTCGACATGATCCTGCTCGCCGATCCGCGGACCTTTCTCTACGCCACTGATTTCACCGCGCCCTCGACGTTCTCCTTCCTCGACCGGCCATTTCTTGCGCTCGTCGGGCCCGAGAGGGTTCAGGCCATCGTGCCGAGCTGGGATTACGACGATTTCCGGGCCCGGTCCTGGGTCACCGACGTGCTGGGCTACACGGAATTCGCGACCGACCGCGACGGCGACCTCCTGCCCTCGTGGCGGGTGGCGCTGGATCGCTGGCTGCCGCGCACGGGTCGCCTGGGGATCGAGGAGCGCTATCTTCCGGTCTGGATCCGCGAAGCGCTGACAGAGCTGCGTCCCGATCTGCAGCTGGTCGATGCGCAAACGGTCGTGCGCGACATCCGCACGGTCAAGACGTCGGAGGAAATCGCCCGGGTGCGCATCGCCACGGCGGCGATGGAGGGGGCGGTCGGCGACATGTTCGCGGCCGCGCATGACGGCATCACCGAGGCCGAGATGGGGCGTATCTACGCCACCGGCGTTGCTTCGCGCGGATGCGAGAATATCGCCAATTTCGTCCTGGGCTTCGGTCCGGGCGGGGCGGTCAGCCACGCCATCCCGGGCGATCGCAAACTGACCCCCGGCGATGCGATCCGCTTCGATCTGGGCGCGCGGTATCGCGGCTACCACGCCGATACCGCCGTCACGCGCCTGTGGAAGCAGATGTCGCCCGCGCAGGAGACGCTCTATCGCGGCGTGCTCGACAGCCAGCGGGCGGCGGCGGACCTGCTGTGCGCCGGGCGTCCGGTGCGCGAGCTCTACGACCTCTGCATCCGGACCGCGCGTGACTGGATCCCGACCTTCCGGATGGAACACGTGGGCCACGGCCTGGGGGTGGAGCATCACGAAAACCCGCCCCTGATCGGCACCGGCACCGCGACGCTCGAGGCCGACATGATGATCAACGTCGAGACCCTCTTTCTCGACCCGGTCCATGGCGGCTTTGCCATCGAGGATACCTACCTCGTGACGGAAACCGGCGCCGAGAAGCTGACCGGGTTCGACCGCACGCCGGTCCTGATGCCGGCCTGAGGGGCGGCATTCCAATCAACCGATAACAGCAACAGGGAAACACGATGAAGAGCCTTCTCACCTGCCTGAGCGCGTTGTCCGCCGCGGCGACGGTCGTGGCGTTCGCCGCCTCCGGGCCGGCACGTGCCGAAACCCCGTCGCTGCCGGCCTCCGGCGCGAAGATCACGATCAAGACCGTGACCCAGACCCTGCCGACCCTGCCGCAATACACGCAGGTCGAGCTGCCTGACTACAAGGCGGCAAAGACCTGGTCGCATGACCGGGTCACGATCCAGCCGTCGACCTGGGCGGAATACGGCGTCAAGGCGGCGGACATCCTGCCGATGGTGCGCCAGGGTCAGATCGACATCGGCGCCGCGCCGCTGGCACAGGTCGCGGGGCAGGTGCCCTTTCTCGAGATCGCCGATCTTGCCGGCCTTTCCCCCGATGTCGCGACGGCCAAGAAGGTCGCCGAGGCGGTGATCGGCGATTCCAACGCCGCGCTCGGGAAGTTCGGCATCAAGATCATCGGTACCTATCCGTTCCCCGCCAACATCCTGTTCTGCAAGAGCCGGATCGGCAGCCTCGCGGATCTGAAGGGCCGCAAGGTCCGTACCTTCTCGGCCTCGCAGAACGATCTGGTGACCAGCCTCGGGGCGCAGACCGTCTCGATCGGCTTCCCCGAGGTCTATGGCGCCTTGCAGCGCGGGACGGCGGATTGCGCGGTGACGGCCGCGCTCTCGGGCAACGCCGCGAAGTGGTACGAGGTGACCCATTCGATGCTGAACATCCCGATCTCCTGGGGGACGGGCGGTTATTACGTCAGCACGAAGTGGTGGGATTCGCTCGATCCGCCGGTGCAGAAATTCGTCGCCGATCTCTACGCCGACATCTCGGCCAAGCAATGGGCGCTTGCCGCGCGCGGCTCGGTCGATGGCGTCGCCTGCAACACCGGCAACGCGGCTGAATGCAAGATCGGAACCCTCGCGCCCAAGTCCGAGGAGATGACCGTGACCGAGCCGTCGAAATCCGACCTCGCGCTGCTCAAGAGGACCCTCGCCGACAAGGTTCTGCCGGCCTGGGTGTCGCGCTGCGGCAAGGCCTGCGCGACCGAGTTCGACAAGACCGTGGGGCCGATCACCGGCCTCAAGGTGACCCCCTGAACGATCCATCCCGAAGGGCAGGGGGCCGCGACAGTGGCCCCCGGTTCGGGCAGGCAATCAATCGGGCCGCGCAGGGCGGCGCACGACATGCGGCAGCGCCGGAACGACCCCGGCCGCCGCTGACTGGACCAGACGGAGAAGAACGTGGACGACATCATCGGCGAAGCGCTTGATCGATTGATCACCGTGGAGATGCGCTATGCCTCGGGCGTGCCGCGCGGGATCATCGCGCCGCTTTACGACGCGGCGCGGCAAGAGGCGGGCCGACCACTGACCACCCTCGCGGTAGAGGCGATTTGCCGGGCCGTCGCGCCCGGGGATCGGGTGCTGATCGTCACCGGGGCGGGGGCGCCGCCGTTCCTGCCGGTGGGTGAGACCGACGGTCCGCTGGGCGCGGTCGCGATCGGCCACGCGCTTGACCGTGGGCTGGGCGCCAAGCCGGTGTTCCTCTCCGAGGAACGCAACCTCGGCCCGATCGCCGCGACCGCCGAGGCGGCGGGGCTTTCGGTGCTGGACGAGGCGACGTTCGACGCCCGCCCGGCCGCGGCGCTGTGCGAGGCGCTCGCCCTTGCCCCGGCGGATGTCGAGGCGCAGGCGGAGGCGCTGATCGCACGGCACGCGCCGAGCATCGTGATCTTCGTCGAAAAGGGCGGGCCGAACGACAAGGGGGTGTTCCATACCATCACCGGCCGCGGCCGTGACCGCAGCGTGATGGCAAGCGCCGATGCGCTGCATGCCGCTGCCGTGCGCGCGGGTGTTCCGACGCTTGGTATCGGTGACGGCGGCAACGAGGTGGGCTTTGGCCGCATCCCGGAGGCGGTGGCCGAGATCCAGGAATTCGGGCACCGCTGCGTCTGCGGTTGCGGCGGCGGCATCGGTACGGTGGTGCCCGCCGACGTGCTGGTCGTTGCGGCAATCTCCAACTGGGCGGGCTACGCGATCGCGGCCGGCATTGCCCTGACCACCGGGCGCACCGAGGCCCTGCACTCGCTGGACGTCGAGGCGGAGATGCTTGCCTCCTGCGCCCGTGCCGGTGCGGTGGACGGGTTGAACGGACGCCAGATGAAGGGCGTGGACGGAACCACCGCGGCGACCCAGCTGGCGATCCTGACCATGATGCAAAACATCGTGGACAATGCCCTGAGGCCGCTGTCGCGGGGTTTCTGACCATGACGCCGAGGACAATTCCGAAGGGCCGCCGACCATGAGCGCGACACACCATGGCGTCCCGAGCGCCGATGCCGCCTGCGCCCCGTTCGTGCGGCCGCGCACGGCCGAGGATCGCGCGGGCATCGCGCACATGCGGACACGCGGACGTGAGGCCACGGGAGCGATCAATGCCCGCGGGGCCTTGGCACTGCTGAAATCTGCGCTAGTTAACTTAACGTCAATAGCGTCGCAGGGATCTGAAATATCTAGCAAATCGCCTCTGGCCCTGTCGTAGGGCCGCCCGGCTGATCAGCCAAAAAGTCAAGATCTATGATGTCACTCTTCTCTCAAGCTGCGCCGTTCGTCGCAGCAGTCAGACGCTCTCCTCGGCTTCCCACGCGAAGGTCGCGGGGGCCCGTATTTTCCCACACCTCAAAGGACCGCAGATGACGTCGCTTCCGCTTCGCTCCTCGCGTCGCGCCTTTCTCGCGGGGGGCGTCTCGCTTCTCGTGGTCGGCGCGCTCTCGCCAGTTTCGGCGCATAGCTATTCCGGTCAGCTGCCCTGGCTGATCGACAACACCGAACCCCCGGTGCCGGTAAAGCCGGGCGGCTGGTATTTCTTCCTGCCCGACGAAGTGGCGCTGATGTCGGCGATCTGCGACCGCCTGATCCCGGCCGATGACCTGAGCCCGTCGGGCACCGACGCAGGCTGTGTCGTGTTCCTCGACCGGCAGCTGGCCGGCCCCTATGGCCGGGCCGAGCGTCTGTACATGAAGGGCCCGTTCCACCCCGGCCTGCCGACGCAGGGCTACCAGGGGCCGAACACCCCGGCACAGCGCTTCCGCAAGGGCCTTGCCGCGATTGGCAAGGCGGTGGACGCCAAGACCCCGGGCAAGAAGTTCACCGACTGGGACGCCAAGGACCAGGACGCCTTTCTCACCTCGCTGGAGAAGGGCGACGTCAAGTTCGGCAACGGTCTTGATTCCAAGACCTTCTTCGCCTTCATGCTCGAGAACGTCATGGAGGGCTTCTTCGCGGATCCGATCTACGGCGGCAACAAGGACATGGCCGGCTGGAAGATGATCGGCTTTCCCGGGGCGCGCTACGATTACCGCGCCTGGGTCCCGCAACACAACAAACCCTTCACCGGCGCCCCGATCTCGATCGCGGGCAGCGTGCAGTGGGGCGGAAAGGCAGACAAATGAGCAAGGTACTTCCCCGCAAGGATGTGGTCGTCGTCGGTCTCGGCTGGACCGGGTCCATCGTCTCTCATCAGCTGGCCGAGGCCGGCCTCGACGTCGTAGCGATCGAACGTGGCCCCTGGCGTGACACCGCGACCGATTTCAACGTCGGCTACATGCCGGACGAGCTTCGCTACGCGATCCGCCGCGACCTGTTCCTGCAGGCCCGGGCCGAGGCGATCACCGTGCGCAACAACACCGGCCAGGACGCCCTGCCGATGCGCAACTACATCGGCTTTCTGCCGGGCAACGGCGTCGGCGGCGCGGGTGTCCACTGGAACGGCCAGACCTGGCGCTTCTACGACAGCGATTTCGAGCTGAAATCACACCTGACCGACAAGTACGGTGCCGACCGGATCAAGGATCTTCAGATCCAGGACTGGGGCGTCACCGGCGCCGAGATGGACGGCTATTACGACCGGTTCGAAAAGCTCGCGGGCATCTCGGGCAAGGCGGGCAACATCAAGGGCGAGATCCAGCCCGGCGGCAACCCCTTCGAATCCGCCCGTTCGGACGAATATCCGCTGCCGCCCATGCAGATGACCTATGGCCCGTCGCTCTTTGCCGACATCACGGGCAAGATGGGTCTGCACCCGTTCCCCAGCCCCTCGGCCAACCTGTCGAAGAATTACGTGAACCCGCTGGGGATCGCGATGGGTCAATGCACCTACTGCGGCTTCTGCGAACGCTTCGGTTGCGCCAACTATTCCAAGGCCTCGGCCCAGACCACGGTGCTGCCCGCCCTGATGCGGATGCCCAACTTCGAGGCCCGCACCCAGTGCGAGGTGCTGAAGGTCGAGGTGCCGAAGGGCGCCGAGATGGCCCGCGGCGTCACCTATATCGACAGCACCGGCGAGGAATATTTCCAGCCGGCCGACATCGTGGTGATCTGCGCCTACCAGCTGTTCAACGTGCGGCTGATGCTGTTGTCGGGGATCGGCAAGCCATATGACCCGCAAAGCGGCGAAGGCACGGTCGGGCGCAACTACTGCTACCAGACCAACGCCGGCACGCGCCTCTATTTCGAGGACGACAAGAAGTTCAACCCGTTCATCGCGGCAGGCGCCCTGGGCCAGACCTGCGACGATTACAACGGCGACAGCTTCGACCACAGCGATCTGGATTTCGTCGGCGGCGCGGGGATCAACTGCATCCCCTCGAACGGTCGCCCGATCGAGACCCGCCCAACCCCGCCCGGCACCCCGAAATGGGGCGCGGAGTGGAAGAAGGCGACGCGCGACACCTACCAGAGCTCGCTCGCCTTCGGGGCGCAGGGCAGCAGCTACGCGACGCGCGGCAACTACCTGGATCTCGACCCGACCTACAAGGACAACTACGGCCGGCCGCTTCTGCGGATGACCTTCGACTTCCCCGACAACGACCTGCGGATGTCGCACTACGTCTCGGACCGGATGGAAGAGATCGCGAAGGCCTCGGGTGCCAAGCAATACACCGTGTCGCGGCAGAAGAAGGGGTGGAATTCGGCGATCTACCAGTCGACCCACAACACCGGCGGCGCGATCATGGGGACCGATCCCACGACCAGCGCGCTGAACCCCTATCTGCAAAGCTGGGACGTTCACAACGTCTTCGTCGTCGGCGCCTCGGCCTTCCCGCAGAACGCCGGCAAGAACCCGACCGGCACGGTCGGCGCGCTTGCCTTCCGCGCGGCCGACGCGATCCGCGATCAATATCTGAAGGCGCCGGGCGCGCCGCTGGTGAAAGCATGAAACGTCTTCTGTCCCTCGCGCTGGCCGCCAGCGCCCTCGTCGCCGCGACCCCCGGGTTCGCGGAAGAACTTGCCAACCAGGTCATGAACGGCCGCTACCAGGCGATCCTTGGCGATTGCTCGGGCTGCCACACCGTATCCGGCGGCAAGTACCTTGCGGGCGGCGAGGCACTTGTCACGCCGTTCGGCAAGCTGGTTCCGCCGAACATCACCCCCGACAAGGCAACAGGCATCGGCAACTGGTCGTATCAGGATTTCCGCAACGCCATGACCAGGGGGGTGGGCCATGACGGCAAGCACCTCTACCCGGCGATGCCTTATCCGAACTACTCGATGATCCCCGACCGGGATCTGAAGGACCTGTGGACCTACCTCAAGACCGTGACCCCGGTGGACCGCAAGGTCGTGGCGAACCAGCTTCCGTTCCCGTTCAACCAGCGGGTGGTGATGCGTGGCTGGAACATGATCAACTTCACGCCGAAGACGTTCAAGGCCGATCCGGACAAGAGCCCGGAATGGAACCGTGGCGCCTATATCGTCCAGGGACCGGGCCATTGCAGCGCCTGCCACAGCCCCAAGACGCTGCTGGGGGCCGACAAGTCCTCGGGCGCCTATACCGGGGCAGAACTGCAAGGCTGGTACGCGCCGAACATCACTGGCGCCAAGCGGCGGGGGATCGGCGACTGGTCCGAGGATCAGATCGTGCGCTACCTCAAGACCGGCACCGACGGGAAGACCACGGCTTCCGGCCCGATGGCCGAGGCGGTCACCAACTCGACCTCGAAGATGACTGACGCCGACCTCAAGTCGATCGCGGTCTACATCAAGTCGCTGCCGGCGAGCGAACCGGCAGCGCCCAAGCCGCTTGCGGCCGACGACGCGCGCATGACCGCGGGTGCTGCGATCTACCGCGACAATTGCTCGGCCTGTCACGGTGCCGGGGGCGAGGGGGCGAAGAACCTCTTTCCTGCGCTCAAGGGCGATGCGGTGCTGATGCAGGATAGCGTTGCCGTGCCCGCGCGTGCGGTCCTCTTCGGCAGCAAGGGGGCGCAGACCGCCGCCGCGCCGACACGGCCCGGCATGCCCGCCCTGGGCTGGCGCCTGAACGACACGCAGGTGGCCGATGTCCTCAGCTACGTCCGCAACTCCTGGGGCAATGCCGGCGCGCCGGTGGCGGCCAGCGATGTTGCCACGGTGCGCAAGCAGGGACGCTGACGCAGCGAGACCCACGGCGCGGGGGCTCAGGTCCCCGCGCCTCGCCTCCCCCGCTGATCACCTTGCGCAAGGTGGGGCAGAACGGAAATTCCTGCATCACCCGATCCCGGTCTCAGGGGCCGGAACAGGTGCGCTCCTGCTGCAGCGCCATCTCGTCGAGAATATCCGCAGCCGCGGCGCCGGTCAGGGCCGAGGTCCACAAGTCGTTGGCCATCTCCTCGTGCATCTGCACGACGTGATCCATGTCGATGATCGAGGCCACGCCAAAACGCACGTTGGGAATGTCGACGACGCGGAAGGGGCTGTTGACCACCCGCGTCCGCTCGTGCTCGCGGATGATCTGGAACCCGCTGACCGGCAGGCCTTCGGTCAACAGGCCGATCTGAACACCCATCGGCGGATGGCGCAGCATGGCGGCGATATGCCGTACCTCGCGGATGGCATGGGTGCGGCGTTCATATGAAATCGCCTCGGGCACGTTGGTGCGGGCGACCAGCCCGGTCGCGAGGAACCGCTCGATCTCGGGCACCGAGGAAATGCTCACGATGCTCAGCCTGTTGTCCCAGAACGCCTGCTTTCGCCGCCTGAGGCTGTCGAGAAGGCCATCAAGCTTGCGTTCCACCGCGGGGGACATCGCGGGATAGGTCTCGCTCAGCGCGCGGCGCAGGATGGTGTCGTATTCCTCCGAGGTCAGCACATAGGCGATCGGCCCGAAGACGATGACGGTGGATTGCGCGCGGCTTTCGATCTGGCGGATGCGTTCGAAGAAGACGATGCCGTCCGACACGAACTCGATGTCGATCCCCAGAAGCGCGGTCATCGGCACCCGCAAGAGGCGGGCCAGCCGCTGCACCGTCTCGATCTTGACCACCTCGCCCTGTTCGTAGCGGTAGACCGCGGCGCGGCTGACGCCCAGCTTCTTCGCCACGTCGTCGACGCTGCGGTTAGAGGCGATGCGATACGCGCGAAGACGCTCCCCGATATCTGGAAACCCCTTGTCCGGGTCGGCCACTGTCCACTCCTGTCTCATGTCATGAGAATTTGTATCTAAATATTTCGGGCATCGCAAATCTTGAAGCTGTCATGAGAATGACGTGCTCAAGGTCAAAGGGCGTGGCCTCCCACTGGCCAAGGTCGAGCTGCCCTGACCGGGCAAGGGCGACGAGGCGGGGAACGGCCGTTTGCGGGTACATCCATTGTCCGTGCAGGGTGATGCAGTTCCGCATGAGCCAGGCGTAGGGCAGTTGCAGGTCGTCGCCCCCCAGCATGCCGATACCGCCCATCAGGACCGCCCGGCCATAGGGGCGGACCGCCATGAGCGCCGCCGGCGCCACGCTTGCAGGAACCGTGGGCGGCAGGATGTCGAGGACGCAGTCGATGTCCTCGCGCGCCGCCGCGCCCATCGCGATCGTGTCGTCTTCCGCATCGCCGCCCAGCATCACCGGGCTGAGGCGGCTTCCATAGCGGCGGACGAGATCCTCCAACACATCGCCATTGCGGCCCGGCACGACGACCTCGGCCGCGCCCATTGCCAGGGCGACGGCCACCGCCGCGGTGCCGAACGTGCCCGTCCCGCCACTGACGAGAACGGTTTCGCCGGGCTGGGGCCCGCCTTGAGAAAACCGCCGTAAGGCACGAGCGCGGGACCGAGCGCCGCCCATTTCAGCGCCTCACCCGGGGCGAGATCTCCAAGCGGCACGGCATTCTCCAGCGGCACGCGAACCTGTTCCGCCAGGGTGCCGTCGTGCCTGCGTCGTTGCAGCCGCAAGCCGCCCTCGCCGCGGGCGCTGAGGCCCTGAAGCGTCATCTTGGGTGCGAGGACATCGTCGCGTGACCGGACGGCGGTATCCACATAGACCCAGTCGCCGGGGTGGAGCCGGACCGCATCCGCCCCTGTCGAAACGACGCGCCCGACGCCGCCGGCCCCCGGCACCGCCGGTAGTTCGAGTGGATAGCGGCGGCCGCCGGAAAAGACTTCGGCGAAGTAAGCAGAAGGCCGCTTGCGTCGACCTCCACCACGACATCCCCGGCCCTGGCGGCGGGTGCCGGAATATCCTCGATCTGCAGGGGCTGCCCCCATGCCTTGAGAACGACGGCTTTCATGGACGTCTCCGATATGGGGAAGTGCGTTTCCCCCGAGATTATGAGCGCCATGTCACCCAGCAAGACCAACCTTGATACTGGTCTGCAAAGGGCCAGCCTATGCCACCCTCGCCGCACCCCGGGGCTGCGCCGCGACGAGCTGGCGCAACGCGCGGGCATCAGCGTGGAATGGTATGTGAAGCTGGAGCAGAACCGCGCGGTCGCCCCGTCCCGGGAGGTGCTGATCGCCTTGTCCGGCGCGTTGTGTCTGAACGACGCGGAGGAGCGCCGCTTGCTGACCCTCGGAAGCGGTCAGCCCTCCGCGCGGTTCGCGCCGGAAGCGGTTCCGCCGGTGCTCGAGGGTTTCGTCTCCTCCCTTTCCGCGCCGGCCTGGGGCGTCGGGGAACGATGGGACCTGCTGACCTGGAACGCCGCGGCGGCGGATCTTCTGGGCGGGCTTCTGGATCTCCCGGAGGCGGCCGATAGATCCCCCGGAGGCGACGCCGATAAATTTCACCGAGGTGACGCCGAACCTGCTGTTGCTCATGATGCTGGACCCGCGTGCCAGGGCGCTTTTCGGGCTGGGCTGGCCGGACGAGGCCCGACGGATGCTGAACCTGTTTCGCGCCGCATACGATCGCCACGTGGGTGACAGCGCGTTCGAGGACGTCATGCGCGCGATCCTCGAACGGTCGCCCGAGGCGTCTGGCTGGTGGGCGGCGCACCATCGCCGAGTACCGAAAACCGGCGGAAGACGCTCCATCTGCCTGACGGGACACGCCGGACGTTTCAGTTCCTGTCGATGCGGCCCGATAGTGGTGGAAACCTCAGGTTGATGGTCCTGATCGACGAGGCGGAGAGCCGCTGAAGCGGGCCATGCGTCGGTGGCACCCTGCCCGCAAGCCGTGCCGCGGCAGTGCTGGACGGCCCCCGTCCCGCGGTGTCCCGACGCCGAGGCAGGGGGATTTCCCGCCCCGGGGCAGTGTGCAATCGGCCCGGTCCGGATGTCTCACCTTTGGCAGAGGTGGTGACGGCGGGCAACTCGTCGGGTCCCGGATCGGGCGGGCAACGCTGCGGCGATCGCGGGTTATGATGCGATATTGTAATTACTGTAATCCGATAAATTCATTTCACTTATGATATCCGTCCTCCCATGGTGCGTCCCGCCGGAATGCCCGCGACGGAAGGGACAAGGCGCGCCGCAGGGCCGCGCGAGGAACCGTCGCCCGCAGCCGTGCAATGACATACGGGGAGAGGAGGAACCCAATGCTTGCCGTGATCGGCCTTCTGACAATCATCGTGGTCCTTGCGGGGATCATCTCGAAGCGGCTTTCGCCCATGGCGGCGCTGATCCTGGTGCCCATTGTCGCGGCCCTGCTGGCCGGGTTCAGCCTGCACCAGACCACCGGTTTCGCGATGGCGGGCATCGCCAAGATCGCGCCCGTGGTGGGGATGTTCATCTTCGCCATCCTGTTCTTCGGCGTGATCAAGGACGCGGGCACGCTGGAGCCGATCATCAACGGCATCCTGAGGATCGTGGGCATGCGCCCTTCGCGCATCGTCGTGGGTACGGCGGTGCTGGCGACGATCGTCCATCTCGACGGTTCGGGGGCGGTGACTTTCCTCGTGACGGTACCGGCGATGCTGCCGCTGTTCGACCGTCTCGGCATGGATCGCCGGATCCTGGCCTGCACGGTGGCAATGGCCGCGGGCACCGCGAACATGCTGCCCTGGGGCGGGCCGACGCTGCGCGCGGCAAGCTCGCTTCAGGTGTCGATCACCGATCTCTACCTGCCGATGATCCCGGTGCAGATCGTGGGCTTCCTCTGCGTCCTCGTCTTCGCCTGGATCCTTGGTCGACGCGAGGAACGCAGGCTTGGCCTTGCCGGTGGCGCGATGGCCGCCGCGGGCGGACCGGCGCACCACCGCCGCGAGCTGACCGAGGACGAGGCCGGCCTGACACGCCCCGGGATGTTCTGGGTCAACGTCGTGCTGGTGATCGCGGTGCTGGCCTCGATGATCGCGCAGGTCGCGCCGCCGGTGATCTGCTTCATGCTGGGCACGATCCTTGCGCTGCTGCTCAACTACCCCTCGGTCGACCTGCAGCGCGGGCGCATCGACGCCCATGCCAAGGCCGCGCTGATGATGGGGTCGATCCTGCTGGCCGCAGGCGTGTTCGCCGGGATCATGGGCGGGACCAAGATGCTGTCGGCCATGGCCGCGGCGGCGGCGGCACATATCCCCACCGACCTTGCCGGGCACATGCCCGTCGTGCTGGGGATCCTGTCGATGCCGCTGAGCATGCTGTTCGACCCGGATTCCTTCTACTTCGGCGTGCTGCCCGTGATGGCCGAGGCGGGCAATCACCTTGGCGTCGCGCCGGTCGAGATGGGACGCGCGGCGATCATGGGGCAGATGACGACCGGCTTCCCGGTCAGCCCGCTGACGCCTGCCACCTTCCTGCTGGTGGGGCTGTGCGGGGTCGAGCTTGGGGATCACCAGAAATTCGCGTTCAAGTACCTCTGGGCGATCTCGGTGGTGATGACCGTCGCCGCCGTGTTGTTCGGGGTGCTGCCGCTCTGACGGAGAAGCAAGATGAAGACGATACGCATCGGGACGGGCGCCGGGTATTCCGGCGACCGCATCGAACCGGCGGTAGAACTGGCCGAGAAGGGGGCGCTCGACTATCTCGTGTTCGAATGCCTTGCCGAACGCACCATCGCGTTGGCGCAGAAGGCGCGGCTGGCCGATCCCGAGCGGGGGTATGATCCGCTTCTGGCCGAGCGTATGCGGCGTGTGCTGGCGCTTTGCCACGCGCAGGGCGTGCGCATCGTGACGAACATGGGCGCTGCCAACCCCGAGGCCGGTGCGCGCCTGATCGCTGACATCGCGCGCGACCTCGGCCTGAACGGACTGAAGATCGCGGCGGTCACCGGCGACGACGTGCTGGCGCCGCTGATGGTCTCCGACGTGGCGCTTGCCGAAACCGGCAGGCCCGCGGCCGAGATGCAGGCGGAGATCGTCTCGGCCAATGCCTATCTGGGCGCGGCCCCGATCGCCGAGGCTCTGGCGGCGGGCGCCGATGTCGTGATTACCGGGCGGGTCGCGGATCCGGCGCTGTTCCTCGGGCCGCTGATGCACGAATTCGACTGGGCCTCGGACGATTGGCACAGGATGGGCTGCGGCACGGCCGTGGGCCACCTGCTGGAATGCGCGGGGCAGGTGACCGGCGGCTATTTCGCCGATCCGGGCGTCAAGGACGTGCCGAGGCTCGCCCGTCTGGGTTTTCCCATCGGCGAGGTGTCCGAGGACGGCAGCGTCGTGATCACCAAGGTCGAGGGCTCGGGCGGCAAGGTCAGCGCGGCCACGGTGCGCGAGCAGATCCTCTACGAGGTGCACGACCCGGCCAGCTATCTGACCCCCGACGTGACCGCCGATTTCTCGGGCATCCAGATCGAGGAGATCGGCCCCGACCGCGTGCGCGTAAGCGGCGCCACCGGTCGGGCCCGGCCTGAAACGCTCAAGGTCTCGGTAGGCTATGTCGACGGCTACGTGGGCGAGGGCCAGATCTCCTACGCGGGCCCGGGCGCGGAAGCCCGGGGCGCGCTGGCGCTGGAGATCGTGCGAGAGCGCCTTGGGATCATCGGCCTGCAAAGCCCCGAGCTGCGGTTCGACCTGATCGGCGTCAATGCGATCCTGGGCGGCGCCGTCACGGGGGGCACGCCCGCCGAGGTGCGCGCCCGCGTCGTGGGCCGGGCGGCCAGTCTGCGCGAGGCCGAGAAGATCGGCGACGAGGTGGAGACGCTTTACACCAACGGCCCGGCCGGGGGCGGCGGGGTCACCAAATCGGCGAAACAGGTGGTTGCCGTGATGTCCGCGCTGGTGCCGCGCGCGATGGCCGTGCCCGCCGTCACCATCCTGGAGGCCTGAGATGAAGCTACGCGAGATTGCCCATGCCCGGACCGGCGACAAGGGCGACCATTCCTCGATCGCCGTGATCGCCTTCGATCCGGCGGATTACGATTTTCTCGCCGCCCATGTGACGGCCGAGGTGGTGCGCGCCAAGTTCGCTGGCATCGTCAAGGGCGAGGTGGAGCGGTTCGAGGTGCCCGCGCTTGGCGCGGTCAACTTCCTGATGCGCAACGCGCTTGGCGGCGGGGTGACGCGCTCGCTCGCGCTCGATCCGCATGGCAAGTGCCTGGGCTCCGCGCTGCTCGACCTCGACCTGCCGGAGCGTCAGCCCGGCGCGTCCAAGGGCTGATCGGGGGCCCGATCCGGGGTCTTGTCGAGCGCCTGAAACAGCGCGCTGTCGTGGGCCGCGTCGCGCAGGGCCGCGACCAGAAGTGCGGCTGCGGGCTGCAACGACCGGTCCGCCCGCCGGATGATCCCGACCTCTCGGTCAAGCGCCGCGGACAGGATCGGGCGGTGTACGAGCCCCGTCGCACAGCCCGCCTCGCGCGCCGAGGCCGGCAGGATCGCGATGCCCAGCCCCGCCCGCACCGCGCCAAGGGCGGAGGACATGTAGTTCACCTCCATCGCGACCTCGATTTCCTGATCCTCCGCGTCGATCGCCCGGTCGAACAGCACGCGGACGGAGCTGTTGCGCTTGGTCAGGATCAGGGGATGCGCCGCGCAATCGGACAGGGGCAGGGCTGCGCGCCCGTCGTCAAGCGGGTGTCCCGCAGGCACGTAGGCGCAGATCCGGTCGCGGACGAACCGCTGCACCGTCAGCCCGCGGTCGGGGGTCAGCGGAAGGCCGATGCCGAAATCCACCGCGTCGTCCTTCACCAGCCGCAGGATCTCCTCTCCCACCACATCGAAGATCTCGATGGTGACACCGGGATTGTCGGCCCGGAACCGCCCGAGCGCCTGCAACAGCAACGTCGCCGCGACCGAGGGCAGGGCCGCCACCCGCACCGTACCGCGGCGGCCCGTGCCCAGATCCTCGCTTGCCGCGACGATGGCCCCGAAATCCGCCTCGAGCCGCTCCATCAACGGCAGCAGCGCGCGCCCCGCCGAGGTGAGGAAGACCGCGCGTTTGCTGCGGTCGAACAGCTTCACCTCCAGCTGTTCCTCAAGCTGGGTGATCTGCACCGTCACCGCCGGCTGCGACATGTTGAGCTCTGCGGCCGCGCGGGTGAACTGCAGGTGGTGGGCCACGGCCAGAAAGGCCCGGACTTGCCGGTTGCTCGGTGCAATCTTCATCACTTTCCCTTCCGCGGTCGCGGCGCTTTCCCTCTTCTAACCGTCACCGCCCCGGACCGGAACGCAATCGGTCAGTGCAAGGTGCATCGCCACGGCCGCCGGCGCCCTGCCGCAGGCCCGGCTCCAGTTTCGTTCGCGAAAACAGTCTTTTTCTCGCGCAACGGCAAATAGGATGCATAAGAAATTTGAAAACTACTTTAGAGTGACGTGACTGACTAAAGTATGTATATTGCAGACACACGGAGAGAATCCATGCTTGTTTTCCTCGCCTATAGCATCAGCTCTGCCATCGTTATTGCCGCCTTCGAAGGCCACCAGCAATTGCGCAGAAGCCGCCGCTGGGCCGAACGTCTCGACCGCCTCGCCTAGGAGTTCATTTCGCCAGGAGGAAGTCCGATGATCCAGATGCGCGACTATGCCGACGCGTTGGTAAGATTTGAGACGTCCCGCAGGCGACGCGGCCCCTCTCCGCGGCCGCAGGAAAAGCCGCCGGAGGGAAGCGCCCAGATGCTGGGGATCCTTCTCATCGGCTGCATGTTCGGACTGGCGGCCGCTGGGGCCGAGGTCTGGCTGGGCGGGTCGATCTGGGCGAGTCTTCTGGTGGCCTTCCCGGGCAGCTGGCTTGGCGCGGGGCTGGGTTTCGCCCTCGTCCTGATGCGCCAGGGCGCCCTGCGCTGCCCCGAGCGGCCTCCGGCCAGCCGCAGATAGCTTTTGCCGACGCGACCAGTGGCGGGTCGAAGTGCGCTTGCTCTTCCCCGGCCTCACCTTCTCGGCCACATCTTCCGAAAATTCCGCCTGCCGCGCCCCGCCCTTCGTGGTGTCCGGGTGGTGTCAGTCATGTGCGCGCCCCTGGATGCAAGCGGGGAAATGCGGCACAGGGTGTGCCCGGTGGTGCCGCCCGCGGGTGCCGCTTTGTCGTAACTGAAGGTGACGGGTGGGGGCCGGCTGCGCCGGGCCCGTCCTTGAAAATTCGCGACCGCCAGCCGGAGGCATTGTCCGGCCGGCGGCCGCCGGCGCCCCGCCTAGCCGATAATGGCCGACTGGCTGTCGCCGTTCAGCAGATCGTCGACCGGACTGGCCGTGTCGAGCAGCGTCCCGAGCGCGCTGCCGTCACTCCCCAGAAGCCCGCCGGTGAGACCGCTGACCACATCCTGCACTCCGCCAAGAAGACCGCTGTCCCCGCCGGAGGAAACCCCGTCGGTCGCGACCTCCGCGACCGTCGAGACGACATCGTTGACCGCACCCACCGCGCTGTCGACAAGGCCGCCATCGCCCGTGACCTGGCTGCCGGCGCCGCCCTCATCGAAGAGGGTGCCCGCAAGGCCGTTTTCCCCGACGAGCCCGCTCAGCGCGCCGTCGTTGCCCAGAACGCCTGACAGCAGCCCGGTGTCGCCGACCACGTCACCGACGAGGCTGTCGACGGTCGACGTCACGCCCGACAGAGGCCCTTCCGATCCGAGCAGACCGCTGACGGCACCGCCGTCGCTGCCCAGAAGGCCGCCCGTCAGGGAGTCGACCGGGGCGAGAAGCCCGCCGAGCGCGCCATCCGCGCCGAGGAGCTGTCCGTCCTGCCCGAGCAGGCCGTCGAGGGGGCTGACGCCGCCGTTCACCTCGTCGCCGAGAAGCCCCTGGTTCAGGACATCGCCGAGCAGGCCGTCGCTTCCGGTCACGCCGGAAAGCAACCCGTCGTCGCCGACGACATCGCCCAGAAGGCCCTCTGACCCGGTCACTTCGCCCAGCACGCCCGAGTTGCCGGTGATCGGCCCGAGGATCCCGCCATCGGCAAGGACGCTGTCGAGGACGCCGGTGTCGGAGGCCTCTCCGCCGCCGGTCGTCAGGCCGGTGCCGAGCAGGGCGCCAAGGGTTCCGTCCGATCCGGTCACGCTGCCCAGCAGGCCGTCATCGCCGATCAGGTTGCCGAGCAGGCCGGTCGATCCGGTGAGCGAGCCCAGAAGCCCGTCGTCGCCGGTCAGCGCCCCGAGCGTGCCGGAATCAGAGATGATCCCGTCGAGCGCATCGCCCGTGCCGTCGCCGCTGCCGGCGCCCAGAAGGCCCTCGCCAAGCAGGTCGCCAAGCAGGCCGTCCGACCCGGTGACCGCGCCGAGCAGGCCGTCATTCCCCAGCAGGCTGCCGAGCAGGCCGTCCGACCCGGTGACAGAGCCCAGCAGGCCATCGTCGCCCGTCACCGACCCGAGGAGGCCGTCGTCGCCGATTACACTGTCGAGGGCGCCATCGCTGGAGGTCGGGCTGTCTGTGCCGACAAGGCCCGTGCCCAGTAGCGCGCCCACCACCCCGTCCGACCCGGTCACACCGGCGAGGACACCGTCATCGCCGACAAGCTGGGAGACGAGGCCGTCCGAGCCGGTGACGCCGGGAAGCGACAGGCCCAGAACGCCGTTCTCGCCCAGAAGCCCGTCCTGCCCGACGAGCGGGTCGAGCACGCCGACATCCGACTCGGTCGGTTGGGTGCCGTCGGTGGGCTCCGTCCCGTCGGTTGGTTCGGTGCCTTCCGTGGGTTCGGTGCCGTCGGTCGGCTCTCCGCCATCCGTGGGCTGGGTGGTATCGGTGACGTCGGTCGTCTCGGTGCTGTCCGTGGGTTCCGTCACATCCGTCACCTCGGTCGGCTGGGTGACCTCGGTGGTGTCGGTCGCGCTGTTCGAGGAATCGTCGGAGCTGACGGCGGCAAGCGCCAGCAATCCGGCGATCCCGGCAGCGATCGCGCCGCCATGCCCGCTCAGTACGGTCGCCATTCCGGCGCCGATGCCGCCGGCGGCGGCCTCGGCGCCAGTCGCCGGAGTGGCGGCGGTCACGCCGGTTGGTGTTCCGTCGAGATAGGAAAGCGACGTCACCTTGCCGTCCGCGGCCTTGGCGTAGAAGTCCCTCACCACGATACGGTTACCCTCGGTCGTCTCGACGACGAGGTTCTGTCCGTCCCGGACGTATTGGGCAACGTGCCCCTTGGCCACGCCGATCCGCACGACGGAGCCGGGGTGCGCGGTGATGGTTTGCGTCGACATTCAGGAGGGTCCTTCGAGCCTGGCGCCGCTCGGGATGACGAGTGTACGGCGATTCTAACTAATGAATCATATAATATGCTAAAGGATGTAAACTGCAAACCAAAGTATTTATCGATTACGCCTCAAGGAGTCGCGAGTCATCCGTAGCGTGTATTTTTGCTGGAAAAGGGATCGAAACCGTGCAGGGGTATGTCGTGCGACGCTGGAGTACCACGACGAACGATTTATAATCTGATGCGAAAAAACGCCTAAAAGAGCGGGATCGAGTAGTGCCCAAACGTATGGTGCCCCTACGCACACTTCTGGATGTCATCGAGCTGGAGCGGGACGGTGCGGATGCCGCAATTCTGATCCTCGACGACCGGGGCACCCTTCTCGGGTCAAGCCCGGCAGCCTCCGGCGCGGCCCAGAAATGGACGCTGGCAGGGCGGCAGGACCTCTCTCTGGCGCTTGGCGATCGTACCCGGATGGATTGGACCGACGGCCAGGTGCGCGGAGAGCTTGTCCGGCTGTCGGTGCAGGATGGCGCCCCGCCGCTGTTCATGCTTCGGCGCGCGGCGGTGGACGGGCCGACCGCGACAGACCTGAAGCCGGTGGCGATGGCGCTGGAAAACCTGCTGCTGCACGACCTGCGCGTTCTGATCCAGTCGCTGCTGGGGGGCGTGGAGCGGCTTTCGGAGGAATCGGGCCACGCGGCGGACCAGATGATGGACCTGCGCGAGCTTGCCGATATCGCCGTTCGGCACATCGGCGTGGGCCTCTCGCTGAAAAGTGATGACATCAGCGGGCTGCCCCGGCCGGTGCGTGTCGACCTCCCGCGCCTCGTCGGAAACCTTGTGCGCCAGCTCAAGCCCTATGCCTCGGCGGCGGGGCGGGCGCTGGAGTTCGAGAAGTCGGAATTCCCGGTGGCCCTGAGCGCGCCCGAGGGCCTGATCCTTGCGCTTGCGCAGAACATGATCGCCAACGCGGTGCATCACGGGGCGGGCGAGGTGGAAGTCCGCCTGTGCGCGCGCCCTGTGGGCGAGGCCGCCTGGGCCGTCGGGCTCGAGGTCTGGCAGAACGGCGACGGGGTGACCGAGGAGGTCGTCGAGAAGCTGCGCCAGCCGTGGATGCGGCCCAAGCTGCATGGAACCGCCACCGGTTACGGGCTGGAGATCGAGCGGCTGGCGATGATCCTGCTGGATGGCCGCTGGGACCGGGTTGCCACACCTGCGCGATCCGCGCTGCGGGCGGAATTCGTGCTGCCCGAGGCGGGCCTTGCCACGGTCGATGAGCAAGGCCTTGAGGCGACAGAGGAAATCGCCCTTCCGGTGCAGCGCGACAGGCCGCTTGGGGACACCACCGTGCTGGTGGTCGAGGATCAGTCGGTCAGCCGGAAGTGGATTGTCCAGGTGCTGCGCAACGCCGGGGCCGCGGTCACGGCCGTGTCGGATGGAGAGGGGGCGCTGCTTCTCATCCGCGACAGGCAGACGCCCTTCGATTTCGCCATCGTCGACGTCGGCCTTCCGCGCATGAGCGGGATCGCCCTGGTGCAGCGAT
Source organism: Acidimangrovimonas sediminis (assembly GCF_002871005.1). Taxonomy (GTDB): domain Bacteria; phylum Pseudomonadota; class Alphaproteobacteria; order Rhodobacterales; family Rhodobacteraceae; genus Acidimangrovimonas; species Acidimangrovimonas sediminis. Next base: position 171,609 of record NZ_PHSN01000017.1, on the reverse strand, counting down.
TGCATGCCGAGGCAAAGATCGTGCCGCCGCGCCACATCATCGGCCTGACCGGGCACGACGACCCCGAGATCCTGGCCGAATGCCATGCGGCCGGGATGGAAATCGTCCTGCAGAAGCCGCTTCAATCCTCTGATCTGCGCGCCAGCCTGATCGAGGTGGTGCGTGGTGAACTTGCCCTGGCGGACCAGCCCGCGGGGACCCCTTCGAACGGGAGCGACGAGACCATGACGGACCTTCTGGATCGCGAGGTGGTGGGCGAACTCGAGGCGGAACTGGGCAAGGATGCGACGCTCGCATTCCTGCACCGGGCCGTCGAGGAAGCCGAACGAACGCTTCAATTCGTGAGAGATTGCGGGTATGGAGCGGAAACGCGGCCGATGCTTCACGCAACTGTCGGTTCTGTGGGCATCACCGGTCTCAGTGCGATTGAGCGGGCGTTGCGCCAGATCCAGCGTGTGGGGGAGGACGACGCCCTTCGTGCGTCGGCTGTGAACGACCTGGAAGTTGCCGTGCGCAAGACGCGTGCGCTGCTCGAATAGTTGGCACTTATGTAAAAGCCCCCGAAATTGCGCATCTGGAGTATGGAATTTTCTTGCATGCCACGAGGCGCTATCATCCCTGACCCGCCTGGCTGAAAGATGGCTGGTTAGTACTGTGACAAGAGATGGAAAAGACGAGTTGGAAACCGACCACCTGAAAGTGCTTGTCGCCGATGATCATACCATGATCCTCGAGATGTTCGAGATGTTCATCTCAAGCACTCCCGATATGAAGCTCACGACCGCCCGGGATCTGAAGGAAGCCCTGAAACACATCGCGGAAGATGGCCCCTATGACATCGTCCTTCTCGACCTGAACATGCCCGGCATGAACGGTCTCGAGGGGCTGAGCGTCGCGCTTGAGGCGAATGACCGCAAACCCGTCGCGATCCTGACCGGCAACCCGACGGCGCGCATGGCGGAGGAACTGCTGGAAAAGGGCGGGGCGGGGATCATCGTGAAGACGGCCTCCCTCAAGAGCCTGACGAGCACGATCAGATTCCTCGCTTCGGGCGAACGGCATGTGCCGCTGGATCTGCTGAACGAACGCAACGTCGCACGCGACAACATGGCCACCCCGATGTCGGACCGGGAATTCTCGGTTCTCGACAAGCTGGGCGAGGGAATGTCGAACCGCGATATCGCCGAAAGCCTGGGCCTGTCCGAACCCACGGTGAAGATGCATGTCCAATCCGTCTGCAAGAAGCTGGGCGCCAGCAACCGCACGCAGGCGGTGATGATGGCGCGGGACATGAACCTGATCTAGGGCAATTTCCCCGCGCCGGTCGCAGCGGGCCTGTCCGGAATGTGAAAACTCCCCTCCGGGTGGAGGGGAGTTCACGATCGGGAGGCCTGCGAAATTGCCGATCTCCCGCTCTTCTTCCTTCGAACCGCTCATCTGCTGTGGGGGCATTGTAGCCCGAAGGAAGAAAGTGAACCTGATGGGGTGAGGATCAGGCTCTACTGCTCTGATAATAGGCGTTGTTCGCGTAGGCGATCGGGATCGTCTTCTCGAGCTTCATGTCGGAAAAGCCATTCTTCAGCGACACGTCGCAGGCCATCATCCGTTCGCAGGTGTAATCGTCGCCGCGGATCTCGCTCGACACCATGATGATCGGCAGCGCGGGCGTCGCACGCCGGACCTGCAGGCAGAAGTCGATCGTGTCCTCGATCTCTCCCATGCAGTCGCTGTCGACCAGGATCAGGTCGATGTCGGGCACATGCGCCCGCATCCAGTCGGTGGTGAGGCCGTCTTCCGGCGTCGCGACATAGACCCTTGCGGCGTGGCGGGCGGCGACGCGGTTCGCTTCGCGCAGCATCGACTGGCCATCGCCGCAGATCAGCATGGAGCCTTTCGGCAGCAGCCGGCGGAACGCGATCGGGTTGTTGTTGGAGAAGAAGCGGTCGACCGACGCTTCGGGCAGGGCACGCAACGGTTCTAGTCCCGCGATCGCCCGACGAGCCGGGTGCGGCCGGGTGGCAGTGGCTTGTTTCAACATCTCGCTTCCCTCACAGAAGAATCGCTGGTCTTCGTCCCCATCCGTACAGACCAAAATACATACTTTAGTTAGTCAAGCAATCCAAATTGTACATACGAAGGGAATAAGACTGGTTCCTTCGTCGCAACTTGATGTCTTCCGTCAGATCGTCCAGTTTCCGGGTCAGGGTGAGGGGCGTGATACGGGGAATGCCATGCGAAAGCCGCTGATAGTCTTTACCGGGGCCGTCTATCCGGGTCAGTTCGGCCTGTTGTGCGACTACCTGCGCAATGCGGGCCTGGCCGAGACATACTTTCTGACGACGCCAGGCCATCAGAAGCGGAACGCGCACCGGGGGGCGCACATCCTGGGGTTTCAGCCCGACGGGCCGATCGTCGGCGATGTCGGCTATTATTACGCGCGCAAGGTGGAGCGGTCGTCGCGCATCGGGCGGGGGCTGCATGCCGCGCTCGACCAGTTCCAGAAGATCAGGAAGATCGACGTGGTGGTGTGCCATTCGCTCTGGGGCGCGCCGCACCTGCTGTTCGACGAGATCGACGCGGCGATCGTGAGCTATGTCGAATTTCCAAGCTACCACGCCCATGGCTGGGATCCGGACTATCCGCCGGACCTGTCGCAACGCCATGCCGACCGCCTGACCGAGATGCTGAACTTTCACCAGGTGCTCAAGAGCGACCTGACGCTTTGCCCCTCGGCCTATGCCAAGTCGATGTTTCCCTCCGAGCTGCGCGGCCGGGTCGAGGTGCAGTTCGAGGGGCTCGACTTCGACCTCGACACCCCGATGCGAACCGCCCAGTCCCCGGACCACCGCTTCACCATCGGGTTCGCCGCGCGGGACCTGTCGAACGCCAAGGGGGTCGATGTCTTCATCCGGCTGGTCGACAAGCTGCTCGCCCGGGGGATAGATGCGCGATTCGTGGCGATCGGCGATCCGGACGCCAAGACCTACGGCTACGAGGCGCAGTGGGTGCAGCGCACCTACAAGGGCGAGGTCAAGAACTTCTGCGAGCATGTCCTGCGCCAGCATCCGCGCGCGGCCGAGGCGATCGAGTTCATCGGCAAGCTGCCGTACGACGCCTATGTCTCGCGGCTGGAAGAGGTGGACATGTTCCTCTACCCGCTGCGCCACGGCGTGGGAAACTGGGGGCTGATGGAGGTGCTGGCCCGGGGCGGATGCGTCCTTGCCCCGAACCGAGGCTACACCGCCGAGATGATCTTCGACGATGTGAATGGCCGCCTGCTGCCCGATGACGACGACGCCTGGATCGAAGAGATCCTTGCGCTGCGCAACGACCCCGAGCGGCGGCTGCGCTATCGCCGCGCGGCGCGGACGCTGGGGCTGCGCTATCACATCAAGTCGGTCGCGCCGCGCTACATGCAGCTTTTCAACCAGGCGGTCGCCAATCGGCGGGAGCGGATCGGCGCCCCCGCCTGAGGGTGCCCGCGCCCGAGAACTCCGATCAGAACCGGGTGGTGATCGTCAGGCCGAAGTTGCGGACGGAATCGCCCGGTTCCTTGTTCAGCGGCTTCGCGACATAGAGCGAGACCGGAACCTTGCCTACGTCGAAGGTCATGCTGATGCCGATCGAGCTGCGCAGCTTGATCCCGTCGTCGATCCGCCCGCCGTCGGTATCGTCGAGCGACCAGAGCGAGCCCACGTCGACGAAGGCCCCCAGCCGCGCGGGCGTGTTCCACAGCTCGCCGATGGAACGCTGCACCTCGACCGAGGCCACGAAATACTTGTTGCCGCCCACCGCATAGCCACCCTCGCGCGGGCCGATCCCGCGGGGAGAGAAGCCGCGGAAGGTGTCGCCGCCGATCTCGAAGCGGTCGGTTGCCCGTGTGGAGCCCCCGTCAAGCGCCGCCACCGCCCCGGAATGCAGGCCGAGGAGAAGGTCGGTCTTGGTGCCGAGCGGCAGCCGACTGCGCGCATCAAGGCGCGCCTCGGCGACCTTGTGATCGGTGCCGATGCCCCAGAGATAGGTCTCGATCTTCAGCGAGGAGCCGGGCGCGTTCGGCGCATCGGCACCTGGCGTCGCGAAACTGTAGCCCAGGCGCAAGTACGGCGCGTCGGTCGACCCGGCTTCGCGGCCCAGAAGCGGGCTTGCGCCGTTCGAGGCATCGGTCATCTTGTCGGACCGGTAGCCGAGGCCCGCCTCCAGCCGGCCGCCGCCCTCGATCCGCTTGGCGATGTAGGCGCCGATCCGGGCGCGGGTGTCCTTGAACCCCTGGTCGTCGTATTCCGTGTGCCGCAGTTCGGTATCGAGCCCGAGCCCCCAGCCGTTCTGCAACCCGCTGTAATAAAGCGCCGTCGATAGCGCCCGCGAATCCCGCGACAGCGCAAGGTGGAAGGCGCCGAAGGTATGGGGGAACAGGTTGTAGCGCTGGAAGTCGAGCGCGCCGAGGATGTTGTCCTCGGTGTTGTAGGCAAGGCTGAGCGAGAAGCTTCCCGGCCGCATCGGGATTTCCTCGACATCCACGACCAGTGTCCGGCCCTCGGGGCGCAGGGCCACGGATTTGAAGACACCGGCGGAACGCAGACACGCCTCACGCGCGCGCAGATCGTCGGGGGTGTAATCGACCCCGGGCGCGATCTGGCACCCCGTCAGGATCGACTGCTTTGCGACGAACTGCGTTCCCTCGACCTTCACCGCATCGAAGACCCGGGCATTCGCGGGCCGGGGCCCGGCAAGACCCGGCAGAACCAGAAGCCCCAGGCTGAGGGCAGAGACCTGACGCGAGAAGCTGCGTTTCCTGGGCACGGTCGATCCTTTCCGGACGCGGTTTCAGAGGGAGGGAGCCGCACGGAGCGATCTTCCGTCAGGATGTATCGGAAAGAATTCGTAGGATCTCAAGCGCATTGCGTCAAACACTGTGGCCAAATTGCAATCTGTGGCTGATTTATGCAGTTTCATTTCCACTTGCGCCGCCGTGACTGTCCTTAAATCTCTATGAAGTCAGGACGGGCAGACGATAGACGATCGTTCGATCCGTTCGACAGAATCTGGAGAGGGGATGCGGCGTGCGGCGGATCTGGCTGCCCGAAGCTGGGACGATCACCGTTCTGTGGCTTATCCTGCTGCCCGGTATGCTGCTGGTGGGCGGGTTCGCCACCGATATCTCGCTTGCCAATGCCCAGAAACGCTATGTCCAGTCGCAGGCCGATCTTGCGGCCCGCAGCGCGGTGCAGTTCCTGCCCGACCTCGCCGCGGCACGCGATGCCGCGGACCGGGTGGTCGCGCTGAACGACGGTTACGGAACGATCTCGCTCGCGTCGGACGACGTGATCTTCGGTACGGTCTCGTCCGACGGCAGCTTCGTCGCGGCGTCCGACCAGACGGATGCGACCGGGGTGAACGCGGTCGAGGTGATCGTGCCTTCGCCGTTCTCGCCGCTGTTGCTGCGGTCTGTGCTGACGGCGGACGATTACACGATCACCCGCAGCGCGATCGCCAAGCAGCAGGCGGCCCTTGCCTTCACCTTGCGAAACCGGCTGCTCGGGGTCGACACCTCGCGGTCGATCCTCGATCCGCTGCTGAACAATCTGCTGGGGCTCGGGGTCACGGCGCAGGTGCTGGGCTACCAGGGGCTGGCGAATGCCTCGGTCGGGATCAACGACCTGCTCGGGGTGCTCAGCACCGGGGTTGGCGTGGATGCCGTGACCTTCCAGGACATCCTTGATGCGACCGTCGGCACGTCCGATTTCGTCTCGGCGCTGACATCTGCGGGGGCCCTGCCTTCGACGGTGTCGAGCGGCTCGTCCAAGGGGCTCTCGCTCGGGTCGCTGCTGTCGCTGTCGCCGCAGGTGCTGGAAGCCAAGATTGGCCGGGTGCTGCCCGACCTGCAGGTGGACGCCTTCGACCTTCTGATGGCGGCGGCAAGCCTGAACGGCACCGGGGCGGCAAATCCGCTGGGCACAGCTTCGGTCGGGCTGTCGCTGCCGCCGCTGACCGACACCGCCCTCTCGCTCTCGCTGATTTCGCCGCCGGTGATCGCGGCGGGCTTCATCGACGACACGCCGCCGGTGACCGCGCATCTGGCGCAGGTGGATCTTGCTGTCTCGGCCTCGCTCCTGAACCTGCTCACGCTCGATCTGAAGGTCGAGGGGGCCTCGGCCACCGCGACGGCGCTGACGCTGAATTGCAGCGCGACGGAGCCGGGCGATACCCTTGCGACGTTCCAGGTCGACACCTCGCCCGTCACGCTGACGCTCACCGCGTCGCTGCTCGACCTGATCCAGGGCAAGCGGATGAGCGACAGCGTTCCCATTTCGGTGCTGGGCGACAGCCAGATCGTCACCGTGCGCAAGGACCAGCTGGGTAAGCCGATCGCCGTCTCCAACCCGCTGAAGCTGTCCTCCGTCACCACCGCGCTCAGCTCGGTCCTCGAACAGCTGCGCGACAGCACCGATACCGAAAAGCCAAGCTCCTGCGGCCTTCTTGGCCTCGGGTGCCTGCTGGGCACGACGCTTCGGGCCGTGTTCGATTTTGTCGACGGGCTGGTGAACCAGCTCAACGCGCTCCTGGTCAACACCGCCGTCCTCGACAGCGTGGCGCAAAGTCTGCTCGATGCGCTGGGTATCCAGGTGGCGCAGGCGGACCTTATCCTGAACGACTACAGCTGCGGCAGCCGCCTCGTGCGCTGAGCGCGCTCAGTCTACGATGACCGAGGCCTCGCGCGTGATCTCGCCCAAGTTGATGCCCAGATCGCTGGCGAAGGCCTGCGCGTAGCTGCTGGCAAGATTGTAGGTGACGTCGATCGTCAGGACATCGCCCGATGGCTGCCCGGGGCAGGCCTGAAGCGCCGAGAAGCCGGAGGAGGACAGCGTCACGCTGTTGGCGATCAGCTTGGGCAGGTATTCTGTGTTGAGGGTGGAGCAGATGTCGCCCGAGAACTTCGGATCGTCCGCCAGCACCAGCCCGAAGCGCGCCAGTTCGAAGGCCACCTGCTGAACCTCGCTTTGGGCCGAGATCGCGAAGCTGACGAAGCCGATGAACGCCAGCAGAAGGATGATGACCGGCAGCAGAACGACGAATTCCATCGTGACCACGCCGCGTTCGTCGCGCAGGAAACGCAGGATCTTGCGGATCAGCAGGGAGACGGTCGAGATCGGCATCGGGTCACTCCTGTCAGGTCAGTTGATCAGACCGCTCGTCGTCGTCATCGTCGTGGTCCGGGTCGAGGTGGAAGTGCCGGAATTGCCGCCGGTCGTGCCGGCGGGGTGCACCCAGTAGCGGTTGCCGGTGTCCGGCAGGAAGGTGTCGCGCGGGTCGGCGATCATCGCGGCGAGGTTTTGCGACTGAACGCAATGCCCGTCCTTGGCGCAGGTGGCGCTGTCGACGGACACGCCGGTGACATGGGCGATCCGCACGATGCCGCGGCGTGTCACGGGGTCGTCGGCATGCGCGATCTCGAACCGGACCTCGTCGCCGCTCCGGCCGATCAGGCCGTGCAGCGTGACAAGCCGCTGGTCGCTGACGCGCCGGTTGCAGGCGCGCGGCACTGAGACGACCACGACCGAGTCGCCGCCGACGTTGGCGTGCAGGTAGCTGCGGATCCGCCGTGCCTGCGCCGCCGGCAGCGAAGCCGAGCAGCTGCCCGCGAAACTGTAGGAGATGTGCTGGCTGGCGACGCTGGGCTGAAGCCGCTCCACCGTGGTGGGGGTCGGGTCTGCCGTGCATCCGGCCAGCGCGAACGCGGCAAGCAGGGCAGGGAGGGTGGATCGGGCAGGAAACGAATGGGCCACGCTGTCACCTGTTCAGAAGGAAGGTCGCGCCACTGCGCGTGTTGACGCCGTTGAACGGGCGCGCGCGACCCGACAGCTTGCCGGTCGCCATCTGGGAAACGCCGTCGGCCGCGGGGCGCAGATTGTCGAGCGGCGTGTGCAGGTTCTTCCTGTCGGTCGGGCGCACGATGTAGGGCGTCACGATGATCACCAGCTCGGTCTCGCCGCGCTTGAAGGCCGAGGACCGGAACAGCGCGCCGAGGATAGGGATCCGCGCGATGCCCGGAAGCTCGGACAGCGATTGCTGCCGCGTCGCGCTGAACAGGCCCGCGATGGCAAAGCTCTGGCCGCTGCCCAGCTCGACCGTGGTCTGGGCGGAGCGTTCGGCAAAGGCCGGGTTGTCCGCGGTCGAGTTGCTCTCGTCGAGCTGCCGCACCTTGGTCGAAAGCTGGATCTGGATCTGGTTCTTCTTGAACACGCTGGGGGTGAAATCCAGCTCCACCCCGATCTTCTCGAACTGGACGCGGGTGTCGTCCTGGGTGGCGCCAACCTTCACCGGGATCAGGCCGCCGGCCAGGAAATTCGCCTGCTCGCCCGACCGCGCGGTCAGGTTCGGTTCCGACAGGATCGTCGCCAGCCCCGAGGTGGCAAGCGCGTCGAGCACGGCGTTCAGGTTTCCGCCGTTCGCGCTCAGCGCAAGCTGGAACCCGCCCGAGGCGGAGCTGGGGGAGCTGAAGGATTGGCGCCCCGACGCGGTGCTGGACGAGAGCGAGATGCCCAGATCCTGCTGCACCTGCCGCGATACCTCGGCAATGGTGACCTGCAGGTTCACCTGCGGCGGTGTCGTCAGGGTCAGGTTGTTCACCACGACCGCCGCCTTGCCGACCAGCTTGGTCACGATACGGTCGGCGGTCTTGGCGTCCTCCTCGGTATCGACGGTGCCGTCGATGAACACCGCCCCCTGGTCGGTCGACAGGTTGATCGCGCCCGATTGCAGGGCCCGGGTGACCGCCCGTTCGATGCGCCCGAGGTCGAGGTCGACCTGCACCTTGCCCTGGATCAGCGGCTTGTCGTCGTCGCCCAGCACGAAGAGGTTCGTGGTGCCGATGGCATGCCCGACGATGTAGATGTAGCTTGCCGATTGCAGCGTCACATCCGCGACGTTCGGGTTCGACAGGAACACCGCCTTGGCCGGGCGGTCCAGCTTGATGAACTTGGCCTCGCCCACCTTCAGCGACAGCGAGGTCTTGTCGCCGCTCGCGATCTCCTGTGCCGCCGCCGGGGTCGGCGTCAGCGCGCCGAGGCAGGCAAGGCCAAGCCCCGCCACCAGCGCAAGACGCGCGAGAAGGGACGCCGCGCCGCGGCAGGCGGACCGGTCGGGGGCGCTCTGCAGGCGGGGGGCGGTCATCGGCGGGGCTCGTTCATGGGCAACCTCGGATCGGGGGAAGGGCGGTCTTCAGCGTAGCTGGGCACGCAGAAGCGGACGGACGATGTAACTCAGTACCGACCTCTGGCCGGTCTCGATGTCGACCTGGGCCACCATGCCGGGGCGGATCGGGTATTTCTGGCCGTCCCGCTCAAGGAAGTTGCGGTCGGTCTTGACCATCACCTTGTAATACTGCTGCTGGTTCGGCGACTTGCTGTCGGAGGTCACGGTATCTTCGCTGATCTGGGTCACCTTGGCCTTCAGGTCGCCGTAGACGGTGTAGTCGTAGGCTGTGATCTTCACGCTGGCGGGCATGCCCGGCGCGATGAAGGCCACGTCACGCGGGCGCACCTTGGTCTCGATCAGCAGCTGGTCGTCGATCGGGGTGACCTCCATGATCGTCTGGCCGGGCTGGACCACGCCGCCGAGGGTGGTGATGTTGATGTTGTTCACCCGCCCCGCCAGCGGCGACCGGATGTCCGTCCGGGCCAGCAACTCCTTCTTGTTGACGATGTTCTCCTTCAGCGAGGCGAGCTTGGCCTTGCGGTCGGCGAGGTCGTTGTAGGCGTTCTGGACGTAGGTGTTGCGGATCTCGGTTTCCTTGCCGACGATCGTCGACTTCTGCTGTTGCAGCTTCAGCAGGTCGACCTTGCTGATCGACCCGTCCTTGGCCAGCGGCTCGGTGATGTCGATCTGCGCCTGGATCGACTGCTCCTCGTCCTTGAGCGCGGCGATCGACTCTGTCAGCTTGGAGCGGCGGGCCGTGAACAGCTTTTCCTCGGTGGCCTGGACATCGGACATCGGCTGGGGAAAGCCGATGTCGGGCTTTTCCAGCACCTCGGCCTGGAGCCGGGCGACCTCGGCGGTCAGTACCTCGATTTCTGATTTCGTCTGGAGGTAGTCGGAGCGGGCCTGCGTCGGATCCATCTTGACGAGGATCTGCCCGGGTTTGACCTGCTCCCCCTCCTGCACCATCAGCTTCGACAGGATCCCGCCCTCCAGGCTCTGGATCGTCTGCTGGCGGCTCAGCGGGATCACCCGCCCCTCGCCCTGGGTCACGTCGTCGACCGTGGCGAAGGCGGACCAGAGGATCCCGATCAGCACGCTGGCGGCCACCAGCCAGATGGTGAGGCGGGCCACGCGGACCGCCTGCTTGCGGTGGGTGCCGTCGATATGGCTCGGGTCGATCGTGCTGACGCTGGTCATTGGACGGCCTTCACGTGGTTGGGATTGGCAAGGCCGCGCGCGGCCATCTCGAGGATCTGCCCGAGCTGGCCGTCATGGGTGACCTGGCCGTCCTTCAGGACCACCGCGCGCTCGGTCAGCGTCAGCAGTTCCTTCTTGTGGGTCGCGATGATCGCGGTGCGGCCGGCAAGCCAGTTCTTGAGGTGCAGGATGACGTTGCGCTCCGTCACCTGGTCGAAGGCCGAGGTGGGTTCGTCCAGCAGGACGACCTTCGGGTCCTGCAACAGCACGCGCGCCAGCCCGATCGCCTGCCGTTGGCCGCCCGACACGTTGGAATTCCCGTCGATCTGCAGGTCCAGCCCGCGCGGATGGCGCCGCACGAAGACGCCGAGGCCCACCGCGTCGAGCGCGGACATCAGTTCGGCGTCGGTGTGCAGCCCGTGGTCGAGCAGCAGGTTGTCGCGCAGGGTGCCCTGAAACAGCGCGACGGATTGCGGCAGGTAGCCGATCTGGCGGCGCCGGTCGAGCGGGTCGATCTGCCCGAGCGCGAGGTTATCGAGCAGGATGCTGCCCGCCTGCGGATCGAGATATCCCGCGACCAGCCGCAGGAAGGTGGACTTGCCCGCGCCGTTGCTGCCCAGAAGCGCGACCGTCTCGCCCGGCGCGATCTGAAGCGACTTGATCGAGACGACCGGCGGCGCGTCGCGGTCGTGGCCGAAGGTCACGTCGCTCACGTCGAACTTGCCGGTGATCTCGGACGCGCGGACAAAGGCGCGGTCGGCCGGGCGTTCCACCGGCATCGCCATGATGTTGTCGAGCACCTCGAGCGCCGCCCGAACCCCCTGCCAGCGCGCCAGCAGCCCGGCGACCTGGCCCATCGGGCGCAGGCCGCGGCCCGACAGCAGGGAACAGGCGATCAGCGCCCCTACGGTCATGTGCCCCTCGCTGACCTGGTAGACCCCCACCAGGACCACCCCCGCGTAGGAGAATTGCTGCACCGAGGCGACGAACTGGTTGATCACGGTCGTCAGCTCGCGGTTGCGGATCGAGGATGCGGCGATCGTCTCGGACAGCTGGGCATGGGCGCGCTGCAGCCGGTTCTCGGCCCGCGCGGCCTTCACCGTCTCGAGGTTCGACACGGTTTCCAGCAGAAGCCCGTTCAGGGCCGAGCTTTCGAACGCATGTTCGCGTGAGGCCTTGGCAAGGCGCTTCTGCAACACGATGCCGGGCAGCACGATCAGCACCGCCGCGGCGACCGGAACAAGTGCGACCGGCCCGCCGATGAAGGCGATGATCCCCACGAAGATGAAGACGAACGGAAGGTCGCTTACGGCCGCGACCGTGCCCGAGGTGAAGAATTCGCGCACGGTGGCGAATTCCCTGACCTGGTTGGCGAAGACCCCGGTCGACTTCGGCTGATGCGACAGCCGCAGGTTCGCCACCCGCTCGAACAGCTGGGCGGAAAGCTTGAGGTCGAGGTCGCGCCCCGAGACGTCGATCAGCTTGGAGCGCATGACCCGAAGCATCCATTCCAGTGCGATCGCCAGCCCGACGCCACTTGCCAGGATCCACAGCGTGTCGAAGGCACCGGTGGGCACCACCCGGTCATAGACCTGCATCGAGAACAGCGAGGTGCTGATGGCAAGAAGGTTGGCCACGAAGGCCGCGATGATCACGTCGCGGTAAAGCCGGGCATTGTCGAACACCGGCCCGAGGATCCAGTGGCGGCGATCCTTCAGCTTCTCGCCCAGCCGGTCGGTGAGCACGTCGATCGGACGCGAGAAGAGAACCCGCCCGGTGCAGGCCGCACGCAGCGCCTTGCGGCTGATTTCCTCGCGGCCGCCGCCGGTTTCCGGACGCAGGATCGTGGCCCCCTCGGCAGTCAGCGCCTCGAGGATGACCACCGCGCCGTCCTTGAGGAACAGCAGCACGGGAAGGGAGGACAGCGGGATCTCATCGAGTGCGACATCGGCGATGCGGCAGCTCATGTTGACCCGCCGCAACGCGACCGTCACCTCCTGCGCGCCAAGGCCGCCCTCCGCCGCGATCAGCCCGTCGGCCAGCCGATCGGGGTGGACCTGTACGCCGTTCAATCGGCACAGCTCGACGAGTCCGAGAATAAAGGGGTCATTGCCGGTCTGACGTGTCATTCTCGAACCTCCTGGCGTCTGGCGCCTTCTGTTCCGCTAGTTCCGCTTTCCCGAAGCGATGATCAGCGAACCCAGCATGCCCACCGCGTGGGCCGCCTCGTATTCGGTCTTGAGCCGCTGGCTGAAAGTGTCGGTCTCGTCGATCTGGGCGTCGTAGAGATCGCGCCCCGCGGTCAGCACATCCACCAGCTCGCGCTGGCCCCCTGTGAACTGCTGTTCGTAAACCTGGCGCACCGCCTCCGCCTGCGTCAGCTGCGCGCTCTGCGCCTGCTCGGTCGTCGCAAGCGACTGGATCTGGCTGACATAGGTTCGCAGCTGGTTCTGAAGCTTGCGTTCAACCGCCAGCTGGTTGGCCTTGGCGGCGGCCAGATCCTGGCGCGCGCCCTGCACGCCCCGGCCCGCCAGATTGCCGGCATCGAAGCTGAGCGAAGTGGTGATCCCGATAGAGGCACTGGTGCCATGGCCGCCGTCCAGTTCTTGCAGGCCGACCGCCTTGAGGATGATCTTCGGCTTGCGCGAGGCGCGGGCGGTATCCACCGCGGCCGCGGCGATCTGCACCTCGGCCTTCGCGGAAAGATAGTCCGGCGCATTCATCGCCGCACGGATGACCGCGGCGCTCGACTTGAAGCGGCGGGTCACGGACAGGGCAGGGGGCGGGCCGATCTCGGCGACCGGCTGACCGGTGTAGAACTCCAGCTCCGTCATCGCCGTCTGGCGGTCCGAGTCGAGCTGCGCGATCTGGTCTTGCGCCCGCGCGACCTCCAGCCGGGCGCGGGCGATCTCGGAGCGGTCCGCAGCCCCGGCGGTCACCCGCCGGTTGGACACCTTCTCGATGCGCTGCGCGAACTCAAGATAATCCTGCGTTTTCCGAAGCTTGATCTTGTCGATTGCGACCTCGATGTACAGGTTCGCGACGTTGAGCGCGAGGTCCTCGACCGCGCTCTTGAGGTCGGCGACGGCCTTGATGCGCGCCTGCGACGCGCTGCGGATCTTGCTGCGGGCGAGGCCCCAGTCGAACAGCACCTGCGACAGCGTCAGGGTCGCGACGGGAATGTTGTCGCCAACCGATGTCGTATCGCCGGCAAGCGCGAGCGAGGGGCGAAGCGCGTCCTTGGCCGACTGGATGTTGGTGGTCTGGCGGGCGATCTTCTGCCGGTTGCCGGAGATGCCCGCATCGCGGGCCGACGCGGTTTCAAGTGCCTGGCGCAGGCTGAGCGGTGCGGCCTGCTCCGCCGCCCTGCCGGCGCCCGCCGCCAGCGCGAGGCACAGCGCGCCCAGACAGCCCGCTTGCAGAACGGCCCCGGGCACCCGTGTCCGTGGCACGCGTGTCCGTGGCAGGCGCGTCCCTGGCCGGCGGGGGCGGAAACCGGGCCGTCCCATATCAGACCCCGCGCTCATGTCAGACCCCGTGCGAGGTGTCGGTGTTAAGCAGGTCGTCCAGCAGGGATTGCGTCGTGTCGGTGCTGGCGGTGTCGGCGCTGGTACCCAGCACCTGCGACGTGCTGCTGTCGGTGCCGGAATCCGTGCTGTCGGCAAAGATCCCGCCCGAAAGCGCGCTGGAGCCGGTGCTGTCCGAGCTGGTCACGGTGCCGTCGCTGCTGGTCGTGCTGTCGGTTGTTCCGCTGTCCAGCCCCAGAAGCGTCAGCACGTGGTCGAGGGTTCCCTGCACGACCTGGGTGTCGGTCGTGTCCGTGGCATCCGTCGTATCCGTGCCGTCGGTCCCGTCCGTCGCATCGGTGGTGTCCGTCGCAACGGTGGTGTCCGTGGTATCGGTGGTATCGGTCGTGTCCGTGGTATCGGTTGCATCCGTGGTATCGGTCGCATCCGTGGTGTCGGTCGTGTCCGTCTGGTCCGTGGTATCGGTCGCGTCGGTCTGGTCCGTCGCGTCGGTGGCCTGGGTGTTGTCCGTCGGGTCGGTCGTATCCGTCGTATCCGTCGTGTCGGTTGCCTCGGTGGCCGAGTTGCCGCCCGAGGAGTCGAACCCGTGAAAGGCGATCAGCCCGCCCGCGATGGTGGCCCCGCCGATCAGCAATTGCCCCGCGTCCAGGCCGAAGCCGAAGCCGCCGCTTGCCCCGGTGTCGCCGGTGCCGCTGCTGTCACCGCTTCCGTCGGCGGCCTGGTCGGGCGATCCTGCCGCCGCGCCATCCCCCGCCGCGGCATCCGCTGCGCCGGCTGCGGCGGCCGCCGCATGATCCGAGGACGCGGTGGTCATGTCGTGCTGCGGTTGCGCGTCGTGCGGGGCGGAGGGGTCGGGCTCCGGCTCGGGGGCCAGCATGCCGGTCACCTCGGCCGGGCCGTTCTGGCTCAGCAGCAGCCGGCTGAAATCCCCCTTGGCATCGACGACGAAGAAGTCGTGCAGCAGGATCTCCTGCCCGTCGAGGAGGGTAACTTTCAGATCCGCGCCGGACTTGTCGAAATAGGCGATGCCGGGCGCATCGGGGCCGAAAAACACATCAGACGAAGAGCTAAGCGTCGCTGAACTTCCGTAGGTCCGGTGAATTCTTCCGTCAGACTTGGACAGGCTGAAAATCTCTACAGCCATTCAGCTCTCCATTCGCGCGCGGACATACATTCGGATCCGTTACCATCTGGAGTTTGTCCATGCAAACTAATGCTGAATAAGTTTTCCAAACGATATATGCCCGCATTCCGCTGGAAATTAAGGATATTCGAACGGCTTTCGCCGTGAGAGGGATTGCGGATCGTTTCCCGGTCGTGGCCGCCGCGCCACAGGCGGCGACGATTCTCGTCCAGGTTGGGTCTCGTGCAGGTTGGGTGCTGGGCGGGCGGACCCGCCCAGCAGCTGTGATCGTCAGCCGATTCCCGTATCGCTGAGCGAGCTGGCCTCGTGCAGGAGCGACGAGACCAGATCTTCGCCGGTCGACGCGCCAAGCAGGCCCGAGGCGGTGTCGCCCACCGTTCCCAGCAAGCCCCCCACGGCCGAGCTGGCGCTGCCGGTGTCGCCCAGCGAGCTGGTCAGCGAGGACACCGTGTCGGTCAGCGAGGAGGTGGCGCCGCTGGTATCGCCCCCGGTCAGACCGGCCAGGATCTGGTCGACCCCGCCGCCCAGAAGGCTGCTGACCGTGTCGGTCACGCCGCTGAGCGGGTCGGAGCCACCGAGCAGGCCGTCGGTGAGACCACTCACGGTATCCGTGAGCCCGCTGAGCGGGCTGGATCCGTCGCCACCCAGAAGGCTGCTGACCGTATCGGTCACGCCGCTGAGCGGGTCGGAGCCACCGAGCAGGCCGTCGGTGAGACCACTCACGGTATCCGTGAGCCCGCTGATCGGGCTGGATCCGTCGCCACCCAGAAGGCTGCTGACCGTATCGGTCACGCCGCTGAGCGGAGCGGAGCCACCGAGCAGGCCGTCCGTCAGGCCACCCACCGTATCCGTGAGCCCGCTGAGCGGGCTGGATCCGTCGCCACGCAGAAGGCTGCTGACCGTAGCGGTCACGCCGCTGAGCGGGTCGGAACCACCGAGCCGGCCGTCGGTGAGGCCACTCACCGTATCCGTGAGGCCGCTGATCGGGCTGGACCCGTCGCCACCCAGACGGCTGCTGACCGTATCGGTCACGCCGCTGAGCGGATCGGAGCCGCCGAGCAGACCGTCGGTCAGGCCACTGAGCGTATCCGTGAGCCCGCTGATCGGGCTGGACCCGTCGCCGCCCAGAAGGCTGCTGACCGTATCGGTCACGCCGCTGAGCGGATCGGAGCCACCGAGCAGGCCGTCGGTCAGGCCACTCACGGTATCCGTGAGGCCGCTGATCGGGCTGGATCCGTCGCCACCCAGAAGGCTGCTGACCGTATCGGTTACACCGCTGAGCGGATCGGAGCCGCCGAGCAGACCGTCGGTGAGGCCGCTGAGCGTATCCGTGAGTCCGCTGATCGGGCTGGACCCGTCGCCGCCCAGACGGCTGCTGACCGTATCGGTCACGCCGCTGAGCGGGTCGGAGCCACCGAGCAGGCCGTCGGTCAGGCCACTCACGGGATCCGTGAGGCCGCTGATCGGGCTGGATCCGGCGCCACCCAGAAGGCTGCTGACCGTATCGGTCACGCCGCTGAGCGGGTCGGAACCGCCGAGCAGGCCGTCGGTGAGGCCGCTGAGCGTATCCGTGAGTCCGCTGATCGGGCTGGACCCGTCGCCGCCCAGAAGGCTGCTGACCGTATCGGTCACGCCGCTGAGCGGATCGGAGCCACCGAGCAGGCCGTCGGTCAGGCCGCTGAGCGTGTCGGTCACGCCGCTGAGCGGGTCGGAACCGCCGAGCAGGCCGTCGGTCAGGCCGCTGAGCGTGTCCGTTACGCCGCTGAGCGGATCGGAACCGCCGAGCAGACCGTCGGTCAGGCCGCTGAGCGTGTCGGTCACGCCGCTGAGCGCATCAGTGCCACCGAGCAGCCCCCCGAGGAGGTCGCTTCCACCGCTGCTGTCCGAGGTGTCGTCCCCGAGGAGCGGCTGACCCGTGAGCTCGCCGACCAGTCCGTCGATCCCCGTCAGGCCGCCGAGGGCACCGTCGTTGCCGACCAGATCGCCCAGCAGGCCGTTCGCCCCGGTCACATCGCCCAACAACCCGCTGTCGCCGGTCACGTCACCCAACAGGCCCTCATCCGCGATCACCGGGTCGAGAATGCCGTCCGCCGCGGTCGGGGAGTCGGTCGAGTCACCCAGCAGGCCGACGCCGAGGAGGTCGCCCACCAGGCCATCGTTGCCCGTCACGTCGGAAAGCGTGCCGTCGTTGCCGGCGAGTTGCTGCAGCAGCCCGTCGGATGCGGTCAGCGTCCCGAGCAGGGAGTTGTCGCCGACAAGGCCGGTGCCGCTGAGCGGCCCATCGGTTCCAAGCAGACCATTGTCGCCCGCCACCGAGTCGAGCAGCCCAAGCGTTTGGGTTGTATCGGTTGTATCGGTTGTATCGGTGTTGTCGGTGTTGTCGGTGTTGTCGGTGTTGTCCGTGGTGTCGGTGTTATCCGTGTTGTCGGTGTTGTCCGTGGTGTCGGTGTTATCCGTGGTGTCGGTCGTGTCCGTGCCGCCGGTGGTATCGGTGGTGTCGGTGGCGTCGGTCGTACCGGTGGTATCCGTCGTGTCGGTCGTATCGGTGCTCGAGCTGTCGCTGCCGCCGCCGCTGGCGGCGAGCGCCGCGCCCAGAAGGCCGAGGCCGACGGCCGCAAAGGCCGCCTGGTTCTCGTCCATGCCCTGGCCGATGCCAGCGATCTCTTCCGCCTGGGTGTTGCCGTCGATCAACGAGAAGGTCCCGTCAGGGTAGAGCAGGCGGCTCACCTCGCCGTTGGGGCCTTTCTCGAAGAAGTCGTGGATGAGGATCTCGTTCCCGCATTTCTCGTGCACCACGAGATTCTGTCCGACCCTTTCGAACTGGGCAACGTCCGACTTGGGGACGGGCAGGGTCACGTCGCGTGGGGATTTGACGTCAATGGTAATGGTGTCGGGCATGGTCGGCTCTCTCGGTGTTTGGTTGCTTCGTAGACTTCTGATCGACGCGCTCGGTGGTCTCGGAAGACTCGGAAGATAAGCGTTGGTATGTTTAAACCTACTAAAGTATGTATAAGCAATCTTATGGATTGGAAACAATGCGTTTCGGGTTGTTTTTCTGCAACATTCGTCAAGCTGCTTGAACTTCAGCTTCCGTCCGAAAGAATGTCTTGATGATGATGAGGACGTGGGATGGAGTCGTTTGGAGGGTGGTGGTCTCCAAAGTGTAAACGGCGCTTGCGTTGGTCTCTGTCCTGACTGAAAAGAGGCGAGTTGCCGCGCCTGCGCGCAACTTTGTGCCGAACCGTGGGATGAGGGGTGATGAAGCGGATCTGCTTTCTTCTGCTGACGGTTGCACTGCTTGGTGGTTGCGCGTCGCTGGGCGGCGGAACGGGCACGCCGTTCTCGCCCCGGGCGAGTTCGCAGGCGGTCAAGGTCGCCGACGCGGCCTATGTCAGCGGTGATTACCGCCAGGCCGCGACCTTGTACGAGCGCGCCTCGCGCAAGGAACTCGACAGCGTGCCGGCCCTGCTGGGCCTCGGACGTAGCTACATCGCGCTGGGTCAGTACGTGCGCGCGGGCAACGCGCTGGAACGGGCGCATCAGCTAAGCCCCCGCAATGTCGAGGTTTTGACGGAGCTGGGCTTTCTGTCGCTGTCGCGCAAGCAGCCCCGCAAGGCGCAGGTCTTCTACGGCGACGCGCTGAAGATCGCGCCGCGCAACCTGGCGGCCCTTACCGGCAAGGCGGTCTCGCTGGATTTCCTGTCGGAATACGCGGCGGCGCAGAAGGTCTATACCCAGGCGCTG
This sequence comes from Acidimangrovimonas sediminis, assembly GCF_002871005.1. Classification (GTDB taxonomy): domain Bacteria; phylum Pseudomonadota; class Alphaproteobacteria; order Rhodobacterales; family Rhodobacteraceae; genus Acidimangrovimonas; species Acidimangrovimonas sediminis. The sequence continues at coordinate 152,799 of NZ_PHSN01000017.1, read as the reverse complement.
AAATGGTATCCGACCGATTTCGCCCTGCTGACGAACTATGGCCTGTCGCAGGTGCTGTCTGGCCAGATCGGCGCCGGCACACGGGTGCTCGAGGAGCTGGTGCGTGATCCGGTCCGCGGCGACACCGTCCGCCAGAACATGGCGCTGGCCTATGTGCTGGACGGCCGCGACGCGGATGCGCGCGCCGTGCTGGACGGTGTGCTGTCGCCCGACGAGATCGAGGCGAAAATCGCCTACTACCGCAAGATCCGGGCCGCCGCCGCGGCAGGAAAGCCGATAGGATATCTGGTATTCAATTAGGATATCTATGTTGACGAAAGTATTGCTGACTGAAGATCCTGTGCTAGGAAGGCGGAGACGTTTTCCGGCGGGGGGCTGGCATGACGCGGATGAAAAGGTTCTTCCTGTGCGAACGAGGCGCTGTCACCGTGGAATGGGTGGTGCTGACCGCCGGGGTTGCGGCCCTGGCGTCGGGCGTTGGCGTGTTCGTCGACGGGCCTTTCTCGACCAGCCTGGAACGGACCCGTTCGCGATCGCTGCAAAACGCCATGGCGGCGACCACACTGCCCTCCGCGGCGACCACCATCACGGTCTCGGATTAGGCCGGCAGGCCGGGGCATCCCCTGGGACGGGGGGGCACCATGCAACCTAGGATCCTTTTGATGATTGCCGTCGGGATCCTGATGATCCTCGCCTCCGGGGCCGGCACCTTCTACGTCATACGCAAGAGCGAGGCGCATGCGGAGGCGGTCCAGCATCGCCTAGACATCCTGGGCGAACGCATCAGCGTGGCCGTCCCCGCGCGCAAGATCGACCCGGGCGCGCGGGTCGCCGCCGACGCCTTCACCACGCTGCGGCTGCCGCGCACCATGCTGCCCGCGGGGATGCTGCACCAGCTGCCGCCCCTGCCCAAGACCCCCGGGGCCACTTATGTCGCGCTGGTGCCGCTGAAGAAGGGCCAGCTTCTCCTCCCTTCCGACATCGGGATCGACAAGGCGGGCCCCGAGACCGGTACCATGGCGACGGCAAGCCCGGATGCGATCGGCATATACCCCGCCAACCTGGCCCAGATCGGCCACCTCCTGACAGCGGGCAGTATCGTCGACGTGTTCTGGCAGCGGGCGATCGGCGGCGGGTCGGTCGAGACGCGTCTTCTGGGGCAGGGGCTGCGGGTGGCATCGCTGCCGGCGACAGACGGCAAGGGCGCGTCGGGAACCACGGGGGACAAGACGGCGGCCGGGGGGGCGCGCGCGCCGCTGATCGTCCAGACCGACAGCCGCATCGTCGCGCGGCTCTTGCAGGCGGCGGTGTCGGGCAAGCTCTTCGTCGCGCGCGCCCAGCCGCTGGAACATTCGGCGGATGGCGAGGTGGTGGTCAGCGAAGCCGAGCTGAACGACCTGCCGATGATCCATCAGGCCCATGCGGTGGCGGCCCCCACGACTGCGGCCCCCACGACTGCGGTCTCGCAGACGGTGAAGGATGCGCTGACCCCCGGTGCGGTCGGCCTTTGCACGCTTTCTGTCGTGCGGTCGAACGCGACGACTCAACTCAAGGTCCCTTGCAGATAGGAACACAGGTGGCGGAAGAGGCACTCAGGATCTGTACGGTTTCGGAAGGCCTGGATTCGGTTCTCAGGCTGGCGGCGCTGGTCGTGAACCTCCGCGACGTGGCGCACCGGACGGATCTCCAACTGAACGAGGCGCTCGCGGTTCTCGGGCAGAACGGCAGCCGAAGCTTCGACATCATTCTCGTCGCCCCGATCGGCGAGGCGACCGCCGGCGGCCGGTCCTGCGACATGACGCGGGCAGTGCTGACGCGGGCCTGCGAGATCTGCGACATGGTCTACCTCGTGATGCCGGAGGGCAGCGACGCGCCCGCGCAACTGCCGGGTCGCGCGCGGTTGCTCTACGGGCCGCCGTTCCCCGAGGGCGGGCCCGAGGCGCTGGAGGCCGCCGCGCGCGCGGCCGAGGCGGGGCCGGACACGGGCGAGGGTGCAGCGCCGGCGGCCGTTCCCGGGGCAGGGCGCGCCGGCATGGGCGTTCTCCTTCAGCGTCTGCTGGGGCGCGAGGACCCGGCGCCACCGCCGCCGGAGCGGGCGCCGCCGCCGGGGGGCATCCGCACCATCGTCGTGCAGGGCACCTGCGGCGGTGCGGGGGCGACGACCCTTGCCCTCAACCTTTCCGCCGAGATCGCCGCGCGGCGGCAGCCCTCGGGGCCGGCCACGGAAGTCTGCCTGCTGGACCTCAACCTTCAGTTCGGCGCGGTCGCGGAATACCTGAGCCTGCCGCCGAATTCCCGCCTGACCGATGCCTACCGCAGCCTTGGCCGGCTGGATGCCGAGGCGTTCCGCGCCTGCCTGCAACCGGCGGGCGAGGGGCTTCAGGTCTTTGCCGCCCCGGCGGAGGTGCTGCCGATGGATGCCCTCGATCCCGAGGGGTTCGAACGGCTTCTGGGGTTCGCCCACGGCGTGGCGCCGCTGGTGGTGATCGACATGCCGCCCGTGGTTCTGGACTGGTCCGAACGCGCGTATGCGGTCGCCGACCGGATCCTCTGCGTCAGCCAGCTGGACTTGCGCGCCGCGCGCAACACGCGCTACCTTTCGGGGATATTCAATCGCATCGACCTGCCCAAGGGGCGGGTCAGTCATGTCCTCAACCGTGCGCCGTCGCGCCGGGGGCGGGACTGGTCCTTCCGGCGCGACAGTTTCGAGCGCGGCCTGCATGGCCGGTTCGAGGCGGTGTTGACCGATGGCGGCGCCGAGGTTGCCGAGGCCGCCGATACCGGCGTGCTTCTGGGCCGGCATTGCGCCGGCAACGTCTTCGCCCGCGAGATCCGCTCCATGGCGCGGGATCTGGCGCGCGGCGTCGACGCCCCCGCCGCAGCAGGTTCGAAAGGAGGCAAACATGCCGATCTTTGACAGTTTCCGGCACAGCCAGGCCGCCGAAAGCCGCTCCGCCCAGGCCCCCCAGCCGGAGCCCGCCCTGCCGGAAGAACCGATCGCGACCGATCCCCCGGCCGAAGACCAGATCCTGCGCGACCGGCGGCGCAAGCTGGCCGAGCTGCGGCAGGCGGCCCACGGCAAATTGCTGGAAACCTTCAACCTTTCTGCGCTGCTTCAGGTCTCGCAGGAGGAGATAAAGGCCGAGATCGGCAACGTCGTGCGGGCGATCATCCCCAAGACCGCCGTCGCGCTGAGCCGTTCCGAGCGGGAGCATCTGATCGACGACCTCTATTACGAGGTCATGGGGCTGGGGCCGCTCGAGATCCTGCTGAAGGACGAGACGATCTCGGACATCCTGATCAGCGGGCCCGAACAGGTTCTGGTGGAGCGCAACGGGATCCTCGAGGATACCGATGTCCAGTTCCAGAGCGAGGCGCACCTGCGGCGGATCATCCAGAAGGTGCTTGCCGCGACCGGGCGCCGGCTGGACGAATCCACGCCCTATGTCGATGCGCGGCTGCCCGACGGATCGCGACTGAACGCGGTGATCGCGCCGATCGCCCTCGACGGGACGCTGGTCTCGATCCGCAAGGTGCGGAAGGATCAGCTCAGTCTCGACCAGATCCGGGTCTTCGGCGCGCTGAACGAGAATATGGCGGCCTATCTGCGTGCGGCCGTAACGTCACGGTTGAACATCATCGTCTCGGGGGGGACAGGGTCGGGCAAGTCGACGCTGCTCAACGCGCTGTCGGCCTTCATCGGGCGGCGCGAGCGCATCCTGACCATCGAGGATACCGCGGAATTGCAATTGCAGCAGTCGCGCGTCGGCCGCATGGAAAGCCGTCCCCCCAATGTCGAGGGCAAAGGCGCCGTCACCCTGCGCGATTGCCTGCGCAACTCACTGCGGATGCGGCCCGACCGGATCATCGTGGGCGAGATCCGCGGTGACGAGGTGATCGACATGCTGCAGGCCATGAACACCGGTCACAGCGGGTCGATGACCACGATCCACGCCAACTCGGCCCGCGATGCCACGCTCAGGATCGAGAACATGATCGCCATGGCCGGGATCGAGATCCCGCTGACGGCGCTCAGGCGCCAGATCGCCAGCGCGGTTCACGTCATCGTCCATGTCGAGCGTTTGCAGGACGGTTCGCGCAAGATCGTCTCGATCGAGGAGGTGATCGGCTGCGAGGGCGACGTGCTGACCATGCAGGAGCTGTTCCGCTTCGATTACGACGGCATCGCCGCCAACGGGCGGATCGAGGGGCGCTTCGTGCCCGGCGGTGTGCGCTCGCATTACGTCGACCGGTTCCGGCGCTGGAACATCGTCCTGCCCGACAACATGTTCCGGGACGCCGGCTGATGGGGCTGGCGGTGCTCTTCATGATCATGGCCGCGGCGGGCGTGGCGTTGCTCTCGGGGGCGATCGTTCTCTATGTCGTCGGGGCGATCACGCGGCAGCGCGACCGCATCGCGGCGCGCTACGCCGGAGAGGTCGAGGTGGAGGCCGGAACCGAGGCCCCCGCCGGGGTGGAGGGCCCGCAGATGGGCCTGCTGATCCCGGCCGAGCGGGGCGGGCTGATGCGCAGCCTCACGGGGCTGCTGCCCGACGCGGTGCAGGCGTTCCGCGCCGACCTGCCGCGACTGTTCTGGCCCGGGCTGGGGTGCGCGGTACTGGGGGTCGGCTTTGCCCTCATGCGGCTGCTGGGCCTGCCGCTGATCTGGACCGGGCTGCTGACGCTGCTGATCGTCGGCGCCGGGTTGTTCTTCTGGATCCGGCTGCACGACCGCCGCCGCCGGACGCAGATCGACATGCACCTGCCCGAGGCGCTGGACATCATCTCGCGCTGTCTCAAGATCGGCATGCCGGTCAGCGCCGCGCTGCGCATGGTCGGGCACGACCTGACCGGCTCTATCGCGCGCGAATTCCTCGCGACCGCCGACCAGATCAACTACGGCAAGGAGATGCCGGCCGCCCTGCACGAACTGGCCACGCGCTGCGACAGCATGAGCCTGCGGTTCTTCGCCGCCGCCGTCGCGATTCAGGCCGAGACCGGCGGCAACCTCGTCGAGGTGGTGGAGCGGCTCTCGCGCCTGACGCGCGAGCGCATCCAGCTCCGCCGCAAGATCGACGCCATGACCTCCGAGGCGAAGTGGTCGGGCCGCTTCCTGTCGTTTTTCCCGATCGCGGCGGTCGTCGGGATCATGCTGATAAACCCGGATTATTTTTCAAACCTTCAGAACAGCCCGTATCTGATGCCGATGGCGATCGGGGGCGGGCTGATGCTGGGGCTCAACATCGTTTTCATGAACCGCCTCGTGCAGTTCGAGTGATTTCCGCACCGGGGGGAAGAGGATAGGCAATGATCAGCGTCACGCTTGCGCTCGTCCTGATGGCCGGAGGGGGCCTGTTCCTGGCGGGGCTTATGATCACGCTGCTCAGGGTGTCCGAAGACCCCGACGACGCCGAGGACGCCCGGCTGGCAGAGCGCGAGTCGGCCCCCACCGCGCTGGTCCCCGCCGCGCTGGTCCCTGAGGCCCAGCTGGACGACACGGGGGAGCTGCGTCGCACGCTTGCGCAGGCCGGTTTCGCCCATCCCGCGGCGCCTGCCGCGTTCGGCGCCATCAAGGTCGCGGTCGGCTTCGCGGTTGCTCTGCTCGTGCTTGCGCTCGTGCTCTGGGTGCCGGCCCTGGCCCGGCAGCTCGACGCAGGGACGTTCAGCCTCTGCGTCACGGCCTTCGCCCTGGGGTATCTGCTGCCGGGCTACGTCGTGCGCCGCCGGGTGCGTCTCTATCACCAGCGGATCGAGAAGGCGGTGCCGGACGCGCTGGACCTGATGCAGATCTGCGTCGAGGCGGGGCAGTCGCTGGACCTCGCGTTCCGCCGCATCTCGCGCGAGCTGGCGGGCGTCCACCCCGAGCTTGCGGCCCATTTCGCCTGGGCAAGCCAGGCCATCGCGGCCGGGCTCGACCGCGATTCCGCCTTGCTGCGGATCGCGCAGGAAACCGGGAACGACGATCTGCGGCTGCTCGCGTCGACCGTGGTGCAATCTGTACGGCTGGGCACCCCGATCGTGCCGTCGCTGCGCGCCTTTTCCGAGGATCTTCGCGACCGCAGGGTCCGCAAGATCGAGGAGCGCGTCAACGTGCTGTCGACGAAGATGACGTTGGGGACGATGGTCTTCACCGTTCCGCCGCTGCTGCTTCTGCTGCTGACACCGGCCCTCCTGCGCATCGCGTCCGTCCTGTGAGCGGGAGGAAGGCAATGACCGGCATCGGCAGTTTCTGGAAGACAACCCGCGCGACCGGGGCAAAGACCCGGCGGACTCCGCCCGACCCCGGAAGCTTCCCCGCCTTTGCCACGGTCTTTGCCCTGGTGCTGGGCTGCCTGACCCCGATGGCCTGGCTGGTCCCCAGCGACACGACGCTTTATCTCGGGCTTGCGGTGGGGATGATCACCTTCGGCGCGCGGCGTTCGCAGGTGGGGAAAGGCTGGCAGCTTTACCTCGCCCTGCCGCTGGGTGCGCTCTTCGTGATGTATGTCGACCTGCGCCAGCCGCTTCTGCTGCATCCCCTGCCGCTGATCTACTTCTACCTGATCGGCCTCGCCGCCGCCTTCCCGCTGATCGAGCTTGACCGCTGGCTGCCGTCGCTGGGTCGGCTGGGAGACCGGGTCAGCACCGCCGCCTTCGCCGCGCGTTGGCAGTTCCTTGTGGTCCTCGTGGTGCTGGTGCAGCTGGGCGAGGTGCTTGCCGGCGACCGGGAGGTGGATTTCCTCTGGGCGCTTTCCGCCGAGATGAACGCGCTCCATCTTCTGGTGCTGGCGCATTTCTTCTGCGTCGGCATGCGCTGTCTCACGGTCAGCCCCGAAAGCCGGACGCGGACGCTGGCGATCGCAGTTGCCACCGGGGTGATCGCGCTCGTTCTCTACACCCTCTGCCAGGCAGAGGTTCTGCCGCGCTGGTCGGAGCTGGCAATCGCCGTGGTCCTGACCCTCGGGATGCTGCCGCTTCTGCTGCTGGTCGGGGTCGAGCGGTCGGCCCTCGTGGTGGTGGCGCTTCTGTCCACGCTGTTCGGCGCCGGGCTCAGCGGTTTTGCCGCACGCCACGGGCTGGGCCACGACATCGCGATGAAGCTTGGCAAGATACTGATCTTCTTCACCACGATAAGCCTTTCGCTCCGGCCCTCGCTCTGGCGCTCGGATGCCGACAGCATCGCCCATATGGTGAACAGGTTTCAGGATCTGTCGCAGGCCTGGCTGACGCGGATCGAGGTTGATGCCCGGACCGTGGTCTTTCCGCGCGCGCCGTCGCAGGAAAGCCTGACCGTGCCCTTCGCCGACTTCTTTGCGCCGACCGACCACCGACGCCTGATGGATTTCCTGACCTATGTCGCCGGCCGCAGTACCGGGCCGGCAGGGGAGACCGGAGCCGAGGGACAGGGCGAGGCGAAGGAGGCGCCGACGCTGAACGTCGCGCTGCCCGAGCTGGGCGTGCGCACCGCGACGGCGGCGGTCATCTCGCGCTTTCCGGGCGGGGCCTGGGTGGCCTTCCGCGGCCAGAGCCGCGACATGGACCTCGCCGCACGGCTGGAGGATTGCGAAACCCGGCTGGCCCGGGCGATGGTGCGCGAGGAGCGGCTTCTGTCGGTCGCCTCGCACGAGATGCGCACCCCGGTCACCGTCCTGTCCATGCTGGTGGACGAGCTGAAATCAGGCGGCGAGTGGCAGGAGGTCGAGCTGAGCTTCGAGACCACGCTCAACCGCCTTCTGGGCATCCTCAACGACCTTCGGGTCACCGATGACACGATGCGCGGGCTGAACGTCTTCACCCTGCAGGAACTGAGCCTGCACCTGCTCGAGGCGTTCAGCGCCTCGGCGGCGGCGCAGGGCATCACCATCCGTCTGGAGATGTCGCAACGGTCCAACCTGCTGCTCCAGGGGGATCCGGCGCGGGTGACGATCGCGCTGTCGAAGATCCTTCACAACGCGATCGTCCACTCGCATGGGACCGAGATCGTCCTCGGCGCGTTCGTGACGCTGAGCGACGGGCAGGCGGCGACGGTCTCGTGGTTCATCCAGGACAACGGACGGGGGATCCCGCCCGCGATCGTGGATACCTTGTTCGAACCCTTCACCGCCTCCGGCCAGGAAGGGCTGGGAACGCACGGCGCGGCAGGGCTGGGGCTTTACGCCGCGCACAAGGCACTGTCGCTGATGGGCGGCGAGATACGCATCGAAGAGACAGGCGACACGGGAACGCGTTTCGGCGTGACACATCCGGCCCGGGTCATCTCCACCGACACGCAAGAGCAGGGAGGCAGGGACATGGAAGCGGCGGAAGGCGTCAGGTACACCGATCGACGGGTATTGCTGGTCGAGGACAACAAGCTTGTGGGAGAGCTGACCGCGAACCGGTTGCGGCGGCTGATCTCGACCGTCGACTGGTCGGAGACCGGGGCCGAGGCGCTGGACATGTTCCGCAGGACGCGCCCCGACCTCGTCCTCGTCGATCACCTGTTGCCGGGCATGACGGGCAGCGAACTGATCGTGCAGATCAGGCAGATCGACGCGAAGGTGCCGATCATCGGCATCACCGCCTCGACGCTGGGCAACGAATGCGAAAGCCTCGAGGTGGCGGGTGCGAACCTGGCGGTCGAGAAACCGCTGAGCTTCTCGCAGATCGAGCTTCTGGTCGACGACCTGATGGGGGGCGCCCCGCACTGACCGGCCCGGGTACAGGGCCCAGCCACAGGTCCCAGCCAGTGAACTCCGCCCGGCGCCTCAGTCGAAGCGCCGGATCCAGGCCAGGGTCTCGTCAAGGCCGTCGAGGGGCGGTTCGACCGTCAGCACGCCAAGCTTGTACTCCTCGAACCTAAGCGCCCGGGTCGCGGCGCTGACGGCGCGGTATTCGGCGGGGATCAGCCCGCGGTTCACATCGCCGGGCTGCGGATAGGGACCCGCCTGGAGCACCGCGCCGCCGTCGTACCGGTGCACCGGCAGATCGGGGCCCAGCGTCGCGGCAAGCGCACCGGCCCCGCCGACCTCTGCCAGCATGTCGTCACAGAGCACCGTCAGCCAGTTGACCGAGAAATAGCGGTCGGCGCGGGGGCGGCGCAGGCCGATCTCGCTTCCGAATTGCGTGTCCATGCCGCAATGAATGCCCGGGAACCGCTTCACGATCGGAATGCTCGCGGCGTGATCGGACGCACTATCCATCATCCGGTCGAACTGAACCCCCAGCCCGGCAAGGCCGTGCAATGGCCTTAGCGTCGCCGCCGCGGAGAGAACCCGCTGACGCTGGCGCGAAAAGTCCTCCCGGGCGTCCCAGGAAATCGCGGTCGAGAACTCAAGCACCGACAGATCCGCGCTGACGCTCAGGAGCGGGCCGCTGGCAAGGACGCTGCCGCCCCATTGCGTCACGCCGCCATTCGGCGTGGCGAAAGGGGCGCCGTTGAACAGAAGGTCCAGGTCGCCGGGATCGCCATCGGCCGCCCCCTGCGTACGGATATTCCGCCCGGACTGGTTTCGGAACAGCGCCGCGTCGTAGGGTACGATCCGCGGATCCGTGCCCGCCGTCTGCATGTGGGTGAGGTGCTCGCCGACCTCCTCGCCGAGACTGGCGAGCGTGTCGAGCGCGCGCAACTGGCCCTCGACCGTGCCGCCGCCCTCGAAGAACAGCACGAGCTTGAACACCAGCCGTGCCGACAGCCGCCCGTCGCGCCAGCGGATCTCGGCCGCGTCGAGTTGCTGGAACTGTTTCAGTTTCTCGCTGTCCATTCTCTGGCCTCGTCCGCTATCCGGCGTCTTTCCGATGTCACAATGCCGGAGCCAGCACCAGGCAGGCCCCTTCGGTGGCAAGCGCGCAGGCGGCAATGCCGATCAGCCCAAGCACCACCAACGCCCCTGCCGCGGTCGTGGTGGTGTCGGGATGCGGCAGGTCGACCGGCGCGTCCTGCGGTTCCTCCTGCGGTTGGCGTTGCCCTTCGCAATCGTTGCAATCCTGCGGGATGGTCATCAATTGCAGGGTCTTTCCGTTGAGGCGCGCAATCTGGTCATACCGCCGCTTCTGAGTGCCCCGAAGGCGATCCCCCGGAAATTTCATCTCGACGAACTCGTCGGGTTGCCCGCCGCTCACCCGGGTGATGTCGAGGCGCGACCCGGGCACGCCGTAGCGGGTCATGGGGGTGCCGTCCGGATGGCGGTACATCTGGCCCGCACGGTCGAAGGTGATTTCGGAATAAAGCCCGTCGCTCGGGATCTTGGGCAATGCCTTCACCGCCTGGTCGACGCAGGTCTGCTTCTGCCCCGCGGCAAGGCAGGTGCAGGCGATCTCGCACAGAAGGTCGAGCGTGGGACGGCTGGCGCCGGCGACTGGTCCGGTGAAATAGCCCCCGGCCGAGATCGTGTTGCCCTTGTTCATCAGCATCCGGTCGGTCAGCCGGGTTGCTGGCTTGCCCTCGAGAAAGACGTTGGGCGACCAACTCAGGAAGGTCGCGCGGTGCATGTTCACACCGCTCTTGACGCCGCCGCCGGTGCCGGGTTCGTCGGCGATCGAGACCGAGAATTCCGACCCCTTGATGCCGCACATCGCGCCGCGGTGGCTTTTCACCGTGGTCGTGCCCTTGGCGAGGTCGCGGGCGAAGGCGATGTTGGGCCACGGCACCGGGTAGCCGGGAGAGCGGCAGACATCGGGCAGGGTGGCGCGCACCAGCCCCGAGGAATGCTTGTGCACGAGGCTGAGGCCGTTGATGCCGACGGTTTCGCTCATGTCCGCGTCTCCTCGGGGGCCGGATCCGCCTGCGGGGCGGCGGCGTGGGATCTGGTCGCGCGGGGCGGCAGCGCGCGCGCGACCTGCGCCACCAGCCGTGCCCCGCCGCGGTGGCTGACCGAGATCCGCGTCCGCTCGACCCCGGTGCCGTTCGCCATGACGTCCGGGGGGGCGCCGGCAGGGCCATCCCCCAGCGCCAGCGCCAGCATCAAGGCCGGCCCCGCGACGCCGCAATGGCCCAGCGTCAGCGGCGGCGTCTCGAACCCGGCCAGCAACGCTTCGGGCAGGCGGTCGGAATGCGACGACAGCACGTGCGCCGCCTCTTCCGCCCGCCAGCGTTCGCCGTCGAGGTCGATCATCAGCCGGTCGACCGCGTCGCCGGGCGGCAGCCCCGCCCAGAGGCCGCGGAGCACCCGGCCCAAAAGGCCCGCAGGCGCCTCGGGGCGGTCGTCCTCGTGCCCGGTGCGCAGCGAGCCGATCAGGCCCACGCCGCGCGGCGCGCGCGCCCGGTCCGGCGTGGTGACCCGCACGATCACCGCCGCCTCCGAGGGGATCAGGCCGTGCGGCTGGCCGCGCGACAGAAGCCGCCCCCGCGCCGCCATCGCGTCCAGCACCTCAGCGTAGAGCGCGCTGTCGGCGATCGCCACCAGAAATTCCGGCGGGGTCTGGGCCCCGGCGCCGCGGCAGGCCCGGGCCAGCGCGGCAAGCCAGCCCTCGGCCGGTTCGCGCGCGGCATGGATCGGGCCGGGCGCGACCTGCGCCAGCGCCCGCCATTCCCGCTCGACCCGCGCGGCGCGGGGCCCGGAGGCCAGCCACGACGGCAGGAACAGCCACACCGGCAACCTCGGGGCAAGGCCACCACCTTGCTGGCCCCCCTGTTGGCCGCCGGATTGACCGCCGAGCTGCGCGTCGAGATCCTCGAACGCCAGTGCCAGAAGCCGGGCGTGGCGGCGGAACGGGTCGCGCTCCTCGGCGGCGGGCAGAACCTCGCCGCGGGTCAGTGGCCGCCCGTCCGGGCCGATCAGCGCGCCGTCCCGGCGAAACCGCTTTTCGCCTGCCGCATAGGCGGCAAGCGTGCCCGCGTAATCCGGCGCCAGCGGCGAGCAGAGGCCGATGCCGTTCAGCCCGCCGCCGCTCATGCCCGTACCATCCCCGAGGCCTGCCGCAACCGCACCCGGCTGTAGGCGACCTCGGCATCGCGCCCCGGGCAGGGGACGGCGGTGTTGTAGACCATGGTCAGCCGCGCCCGGTCGGCATCGACGATCACCGCGACCAGCCGCATCCGCGTCTCGACCAGGTCGCGGCCGATGCGGGTCTGCGCGTCGATCAGCAGCTGGGGCAGGCGAAAATCGACCGGCACGCCGCCGGGCACGAGATTGACCAGGCGCATCGGCTCTCCGCCGACCAGCGGTGCGCGCTGCGCGGCGGGGGCGGCATGGAAGAAGCGGGCGTCGAAATCCTCGGGCATCAGCGGGTGACGCTCGGCCTCCCACCGGGCGTCGAAACGCCCGGCGAGCGGCAGACGCACGGCCCAGTGCGGCGCGATGGCGCCGCAGCCGGCGGGGGCGGGCAGGGGGGCGCCGGGCACCACGGTGTCCCCCGCCACCTCGATCGGCGGCAGGTCGAGCGCGCCGCCCTGCGGGATGCGCCCGGCCGGGTCGACGCTCCAACCCCTGCCGACGGGGTTGTCGCGGTTCAGCGCGTCGGGACCCTCCGGTTCCCCCGTGCGGGGGAAGCGTTCCCGCCCGCCGAAGGTCTCGCGCCACGAGATCGGGGTCGCGACGGCGGGGCCCAGCGTCTCGACCGCCAGCGCGGTGCCGCGCCGCGCCATCCGGCGGGGGCCGTGGCAGACCATCTCGCGCCGGATCCGGCCGATCAGGAAGCCAAAGGAAAACGCGCCGGTCTGCCGTGGCCCCGGGGGATGCGCCGTGCCTCGCAGCACGATGTCGGCCTCGGGCCGGAACGGGGCGAAGTCGCTTTCCTCGATGAGTTCCTGCCCGCTGTCGTCGAAGCACTGGGCAAGGCGCACCGGGGGCTGTTCGGGCGTCACGCGCGGCAGCGCCCCGGCCGCGAGGTCAAAGCTCGCACGGACAGCGCCGACCCAGTGCTCGCGCCCGGCGGGGTCGCGCTCCAGGTAGCCCTGCGCCGCGAAGGGCGTGGTGTTCCGCGTCTCCCACATCGGGCCGGTCGTCCTTCGCGCGTGCCCTTCGGGTCAGTTCAGGTCGATCCAGGCGGCGGAGAGTGCGATGTCCTCCTCCGCGGCCTCGACGATGCGGCGGCCCTCGATGCGGATCGTGCCATCCTCGCAGAGCACGATGCGCGCGGCCCCGTTGGCGATCACCAGCCGCCCAGAGGCCGGGTCGACGCGGATCCGCTCCGCCAGTGCCAGCAGGCGGTCCATCAGGTCGGGCGGCACCGGGCGGGCATCGCGCCCGAGGTGTCGGCTGTCGCTATGGCTGGTCATGGGCGGTCACCTCCTTCCAGTAGCTGGTCAGCGCGTCGAGGCCGAGCGCCAGCGCGAAATCGCTGTGGATCAGGCTGCCCCAGAGCGCCTGCGTATGGTCCGGCAGCGGGCCGAGGCTGGCCACGCCGAGCAGCGCGCCATCCTTGCCCACGGTCTCGAGCACGCTGATCTTGGCATCCACCGCCTTGCCCTGCAGCCGGGCCAAGAACACGAAAAGACCGTTCGCCTGCGTGATCCCGTCGAACTGGGCAAAGGCGTTGCGGGTCTGGGGTTCCAGCGTGAATTCGGTGTCCGGGATCAGGTTCAGCAGCATCGCCTGCGCGAGACCCCCCGCCGCGTCCGCCATCCGCTGCGGCGTCACGGGCTTGTCGGAGGGAGCGAAGCGGAACGCCATGAATCCCGCGTTGCGCGCCGGGTCGGCGGCGTCGTACCACAGGTCGGCATGGGCGCCCGGCGTGATCTGCGCCAGGTCGAGCCGACGCCAGTTCGCCGGGGTCCGGTAGGCGAAGGGCGGCAGGCCCGCGGGCATCGGCAGGCTGGCCGTCTGCTCCGCCGCGCGGACCGGGTCTCTGGCGAGGCGGTCCTTGAAGGCGAGCGTGCCAAGAAACCGGGCGATCACCGGGCCTGCGGTATCGAAATGGTCGGCGTCGAACTTGGCACGCACGATGAGCAGAAGGTCGCCGCGACGGAACACCGCGACGCGGTTGACGATCATCGCGCCGCTGTCGTCGTTGCCGCCGATCGCCTCGCCGAAGTCGATGTCATGGCCGAGCGCACCGAAATCATGGCGGCCCCAGCCGCTGGCCAGCGCCTGGGCATAGCCCGATCCGGTCGCCACCCGATCGGGCACCACGCGGGCGGTCAGCACGGAAATCTCAAGCCGGTCGCGGTTCATCGGGTCGTAGCCGATCCAGCGCCGGGTCAGGTCGGTGAACAGGCCGAACTCGGCGAATCCCTCGGCCGGGGTGTCCGAGGTCATCCAGCGGAACGCCTCGGGCGTGGCCGTGACGAAGTCGAGCGCGGCCGCGTCGAAGGCGAACTCGGTTGCCGCGGGCCCCTGGTCGACAAGCGCGAACTTGGGGTCGGCGGCGGCGGTATCGGTTCCTGCGCTCATCGCGGCGACCGGGCAGGCCAGCGCCGCCCCCAGAAGCAGGGTGGCAGTGAGGTTTCGGATCGCGCGCATCGCGGGCCTTTCCTTGGCGGTTGACGTCTCATCGGGTTCCGTTCCTGCATCCTGATCTGTCCCGGCCCTACCAGAGCTTGTCGAGCCCGACCACGCCAGCCCTGACCTTGACCCCGGCGCCCACCCCGAGCGAGGCCTTGGCGCCCAGTTCCGACACCCACTTGCCCTTCTTGTAGCTGGTGCAGGCGGAGGCACCGGCACCGGCGCCAACGTTGCCGTTGACCCCCGCGCCGACGACAAAGCCGATGTCCCAGTCCTCGCTCAGCGGCGTCACGTCCTCGTTCACCGCCCAGTTGTATAGCCGGATCAGCGGGTTGGCGAGACGCCGCGGGGTGATGGTCAGGTCGCCGTTCGCCTCGGCCTCGACCAGGTTGACGCTGGCGCCCAGCTTGCCGCAGAGCGTTGCCTCCTCGGGGGTCAGCTTGACCTCGCCCTTCGCCTCGGCTTCGGCCTTGAGCGCGGAGGCCTTCGCGTCGCCGCCGAGCATCATGTCGTCGCGGGTCTTGATCGATCCCTCCAGCGCATGGGCCTCGGCCTTGGCGCCGGCGCTGGCCGACAGCTCCTTGCGGCTCAGCTCGAACCCCGCCTGGCCCTTCGCGCTTGCCCCGAGGGCCGAGCCGGAGCCGCTGGCAAGGGATTTCTCGCTGCCGAAGTCGCCCTTGGCGGCGGATTTGTCGAACAGCGACGCCTTGTAGTCCGCTCCGGCCAGCTTGGCGTCGTCCCACTTGCCCTTGAAGTCGCGGTCGACCTTGTGGGTGCCGTCGGGGTTGTGGCGGGTGTAGCCCGACTTGTGGTACTCCTTGAGGCCGCGCTGCTCGGTGACGGAAATGCCGCCTTCCTTGGTCTTGCGCGAGGGGCCCTTGAGGGACCAGCCGTCCTCCTCGTCCTTCTTGCCGGTCTCGGCAGGCTTCGTCTCGGCGTCTGGCGTGCCCGTGCGGGCGTTCGGCACCATCAGGTTGCTGTCGCGCCCGTTCAGATAAAGGCGCAGCGCCTTCAGGTCGGCCTCGGTCAGCTGCGAGGTGGGCAGCGTCACCCCCGGCGCGCCGGACGGTGCCCAGGGGGCGCCGGGATCCCTGCGGAACTTGTCGTGCAGCGTCAGGTCGCTGTCGAGCATCGACCAGGCGGGCCGGACCCCCCGTGCCTGGTCTTCGGGGCGCAAGACGAAAGGCCCCTTCTGTTCGCCGCCATCCGCCATCGCCGCCTAGTTCATGTTGATGTCGTCGGCCTTGAGCTTGATGCTCTTGCCTTCGATCAGGATGTCGCCCTCCTTCGACATGGTGAGGACCGAGTTCTCGCCCACCTTGATGGTGAACTGCTCCCCGACGCGGATGTTCATCACCTGGCCGATGTCGGTGTCGTAGCGGCCGCGCACGATGGTGCTCATGGCCTTGCCGACGGTCTGCTGGAAGGAATGGCCGACGATCGAGGATTTCGCGACCCCGACGATCTCGGAGAAGGCGAGGTTGATCACCTCGGATTTGTTCTTCTCGACGAAGACCTGCATGTTGCCCTTGCCGAAGTTGAACGGGTCCGGGATCTTCAGCTTTTCCATGAACCGCGCGGCGCCGTCGAACAGCACCTTGGTCTTCGCCATCAGGGTTTCGGACAGGGGGTTTTTGCCCACCGCGATCGACATGTTGCCGCCGATCACCTCATCATGGTCGCCACCGACCTGAATCGACTTGTCCGCGCCCACCATCTCGGACTGATCGCGCCCGACACGCTTGGAGCGGTCGTTCAGGATCTCGAGGTTCATGTCCTTCTGGGCGTGAACGAAGATCTCCTCGGTGCCGTTCGCATCCTCGAAGCGCAGCTCGTTGTAGCCTTCGCCCCGGTGCGTGTCGGTGCGGAAGACCGAGCGGGTCTTGTTTGCGGGCAGGTCGTAGGGCACGCCGTTCTTGCCGTTGTAGACGCAGCCGGTGACGAGCGGCTTGTCGGGGTCGCCCTCGAGGAACTCGACCACCACCTCCATCCCGACGCGGGGGATCACCATGCCGCCCCAGCCGCCGCCCGACCAGCTTTGCGAGACGCGGCAGCGCATCGAGATGGCGCCGGACAGATCCCATGGGAACCGCACGAGGATGCGGCCGTACTTGTCGCAGTCGATCTCGTCCTCGCCGACCACGACGGCGGTCTGCGGCCCCTCGACCAGGGCGCGCGGGGTCCTTGCCTCGGGCACCATCGGCGCCTCCACCGGCAACAGGACGTAGCGCCCTGAATAGGCGAGGCCGTCGCTTTCGGTCTCGCCGGTGCCGTAGGCTTCCGAGACGAAGCGGTGGGTGGCCGACAGGCACAGGTATTCGGCGCCGCGCAGCGTGGCGGGATGCGGATCGCCGCCCAGCGTCACCCGCATGCCACCGCCGAGCGCGGCGATGTCGCCCTCCGCGGCAAGCCGGGGCGCCTGACCGGCTTCGCGGTCGCGGCCCAGCGACGCCACCAGCCGACCGCGGCCCTGATCGGGATAGGCGCCGGGGTAGTCGAAGCTTTCGATCCCGCCTTCGGCATGGCTCGGCTCGGCCTGTGCCTCGGCCTCCATCGCGGCGACCGGCGTCTCGAAGTTCCAGTCGGTCAGGCGCACCGCCCCGGTGACGATGCGGCGCGCGGGGCCCCACGACCAGAAATGTTCCTCTTCCTCGAGGTGGTGGCCGTCGTAGGCGCGGCACGGCCGGCTGCCGATCGAGGCATGGGCCGCCGGGTCGTCGCTGAGCACCATCGTGTGCGCGCCTTCGGCGGCCTCGAAGTGATAAGAGATGCCGAACCGTTCCATCATGCGGCAGGCGAAGGCGTAATCGCTCTCGCGGTACTGCACGGTGTATTCCAGCGTCGGGTATTCCTTGCGCAGCCGCGTCTCGAGCGCGCCGGCTCCGGCATAGTCGGACAGCAGCTCCTGCAGGATATCCACCACCGACTTCTCGTGAAAGATCCGCTGGTTGCGCCGTAGCGTGGCAAGCCAGAACCACGGCCTGAGGATCAGCCGGTAGCGCCAGCCGTTCTCGCCCGGGCCGATCCAGCGGACTTCCGCCACGATACCGTCGAAGACCCGTTCGACGCCGCCAAAGCTCTGCAGCACGACGGTCGCATGGGTGCCGAGCAGGGCGTCGAAGTCGATATCGGGGCTGGTGGCGAGGCAGTCGACGTCGAAGCGGAACGGCGCGTTGATGTGGTCGCTGCCTTCAAGCCGCAGCAGCACAAGCACATCTTGCCCGAGCATCGTCTCCAGCCGCCCCACCCGGTCGGCCTGTTGGAAGATGCTGTTCATCGACAACCCTGGGAATGCTACAACGTACGCGCGAACATTAGCAGACGCCGGGGCGGGGTCAACCGGCCAGGTGCCGGGCCGCTTCGCCCCCGCGCATATCGCGGCGGGAAGGCGCCGACCGGCGTGACCCCGGGGCCGGCATGGGGCAGGGTGGGCGGAGATGAAAAGGCCCTAATCTGTTCGCTCCCGGCTCAGAATCCCTGCGCCGCCAGCGCCGTGCCGAAATGGGCCCGGCTCAGCGGATCGCGCATTGGCAGCGCCGAGAAGAAGTGTTGCTGATTGGCGTCGGGCCGGCGCGCCCGCACCTTTTCCGCCCAGCGTGCGGCCTCCGCCGTCCGTCCGGCCATCCCGAGGCAGGCCACAGCGATCAACCATATGATGAAATGCGCCCCCGGCGCATTGGCCGCGCGCTCCGCCCAGTCGGCCGCCTCCTCCTCGCGCCCGGTCTGGGCCAGGATCAGGGCCTTGGCGGCGATCATCCCGTAAAGCAGCGGGTCGAGGGGGCTCAGCCGCATCGCGGCCTCGACGCCCTGGCTGACCGTGGGTTCGTCGCCGACGAGATTTGCCGTGAAGGCGCGCGCGTAGAAACCCTGGGCGTAGTTCGGGTTCAGCCGGGTGGCGCGCTCCAGCCAGCTTGCCGCCGATTCCGGTGCATCGCCCAACCAGAAGGACCGGCCCATGTTCAGGTTCACGAACGGGTCCAGCGGGTCGAGCTCCAGCCCCCGCTCGGCATGGCGCCTTGCATCCCTGGCCGCCTCGGCGGGATCGGGCACATAGCGCATGAAGGAATCCTGGAAGCGGGTGAACGAAAGGCCGCCATGGGCGCGTGCGAACCGCGGGTCCAGCTCGATCGCGCGCTCGAAAAGCGCGTTGGCCTTCGCGTTGTCCTCGGGCGTGAAGCGGTACATGTGGTGCAGCCCAAGGTGGTAGGTCGCCCAGGCGTCGAGGCGGTCGCTGCCGCCCAACCGTGCCTGCATCGCCTCGTTGAGGGGGACATAGATGTCCAGCGACTCGACCACGTGCCCGACGATCCGGGCGCGCAGTTCCTCGACCGCATCGGCGCTGACGGTCAGCCGGTCGGCCCAGATCACCGCGCCCTCGGTGGTTTCGGCCAGTTCCAGCGTGGCCGATAGCTGGTTTCCCGAAAGGTCCAGCATGCCGGAAAGGACATAGCGCACCTGAAGCCGGGCGCCGATGTCGCAGGGGTCGGGCATGCTTTCGCGGATCCGGAAGGCCGAGCCGCGGGCGGTGATCGCCAGCCAGCGCAGCCGCGACAGCGCCTGGATCAGGTCGTGCGACACCGCGTCGGCCATCAGCGCCCGTTCGCGCGGCAGGCCGAGCGCGCCAAGGGGCAGCACCGCGATTGACGGGCGCCCGGCAAGGACCGGCGGCAGGTGCTGTGCCTCGGTCCCGCCCGACGCATCGGGCGCAGGCGCCGGGCGCGCCGTGGCATGGTGCGTAGAGGGGGAGGCAGACACCCGTGGTGCAGAGCCGTCCTCGGGATGCCATTTCCAGATCCGGATCGGTTGCACGATGTTCTTGACCCGCGCCTCCCCGCCATCTCGAAAGGCGATCCCCACCCGGTGCCCGACGCTTTCGTTGACGATGGAGGCCACGCAGATCCCGCCGGCCTCGGCCAGAGGTTCGAGGCGGGCGGCGACATTCACCCCGTCGCCGAACACGTCATCGCCCTCGACGATGATATCGCCGAGATTGATCCCGATCCGCAGTGTCACGCCCCCCGGCGTGCCGAGCGCGTGGATCCGCGACTGGATCTCGATCGCGCAGCTGACCGCGTCGACGACGCTTGGAAACTCGACGAGGGCGCCGTCGCCCATCAGCTTGAACACCCGCCCGCGATGGGTGGCGACCGCAGGATCGAAGACCTCGACCCGATGCTGGCGCAAGGCGGCAAGCGTGCCCGCCTCGTCGCGCCCCATCATCGTGGAATAGCCCACGACATCGGCCGCAAGGATCGCCGCAAGCCGTCGTATGTTCGCGTTTTCGGCCATGTCCTGCTCTGTTCCGCAAATGGGAATGTCGGGCCATAACGGCCGCTGCCCGCTGACCGGCGTCGATCTTCGGTGACGCGCGCCCGCTCACTGACCGGGGGCGTCGGGTCCGGAAATCGGCCTTGGCCGGTAGGGATAGTTCTTCAGGCGTGTGTCGGTTCGGGCAAGCGGCGCCGCGATGGCCCTTGCTGGGTCGATCCAATCCTCCCATCGAAAGTTTTCGAGAACCTGAACCTGGTAGCTCCGGTCCAGCGGGTGCTCCAGGATGTCGTTGACATGTTTCCACTGCAGATACCGCAGCAGGTCGACCTGATAGGGCGTCGGTGTGCCCCCTTGCGCCTTCACGTCGGACTTGAGCTTCATCACGACGTTCTGGTCCACCGCCGGTTGCCAGTCGATCGCGTCGGGCAACATCACCGGCTCGCCCGGGATGTTGTTGATCCCCTTCTTCCATGTGGCGAGGACGGCAACCTGCGTGTCCTCGCGGTAAAGAAGGATCGCGTGCCCGTAGCGGGCATCCTTGAAGTAGCCGAGATTGCCGTACTGGATGCGGGCGCCGGTCAGAAAGGCGACAGCGTCGGACCAGCAGGGCGAGGGGCCTGAAATGCCGCGCAGGACGCTGCGGTCGATGATCCCGTCGGGAAACAGCAGGTCGAACGCGACCCGCACGTTGGCAGCGGCATGAATGGTGCCTTCGCAATCGTGGCCGTGAAACCGGATCATGTCCTTGAGGGTCACCGGGTAGGTGTAGGAATAATAGCGCCCCTGCGTGCCCCGGGTCGCAAGCATCTCGAACACGGGGGCATAGGGCTTGCCTGCCATCGGGGCATACCAGCTTGGCGCCCTGTCCGGCGCCTCGATACCCGTCTCGATGAAGGTGTTCACGCCCTCGACGTAAGTCGGGTCACCGGCCGATGCGGGCCGCGGCGCGAGTCCCGTCGCAAGGACGAGAAATCCGGAAATGACAGCCCCGCGCCACACTGAGCCTCGTTTCATCGCACAACCCCTGCCTAAGTCCGATCGGATCGCGGCAGATTGTCAGCCCAATTCCGCCCGCGTCGCCCTCTGCCAGAATGGCAGCGAGGTCGGCATACCGGCATTGACGGCGCTCAAGCGCGCCCGAACGGCGGCGGAGATCCGCCACCGGTCAACGGCCGGCGCCCTGATGTCAGGCGGCGGGCCTGTCCTTGTCGTGGATCGGGGAGTCCTCTGCGGGGCCACCGCCGCCCGGTGGGATCCGACGGGGGCCGGATCGTGCCGAGGTGGGCCCGGAATAGACGCGGCCCCGGCAAGCCGGGCATGTCCAAGGGGGCGTTGAATTGGCGGTGCCCCGTCAATGCCTGCCGAGAGACGCGTCGCCCTGGGGCTCGTCCTGGCTCTCGGTCTTGCGGATCCGGTAGAAGGCGTAGCCGATGGTGCCGAACAGAAGAAGATGCACCACCAGCAACCCCAAACCGATCATATTACCTTCCAGCATCGTTTTGCCTTTCCTGGTTCGATCCTCGTCCGAAGGGGCCAGGATCCGTGTTGGCCTTGACGTGGGGGCGCGGGAGGCGACATCCGGCCTCCCTCAATGGCGTTCATATTGATCGTATATTGTGCGATCAATATGGAATCAATTGTGCGATCAATCAAAGGGGCAAAGGGACGCAGTCGGTCGGGTGCCGGCCAATACGTGCGCACGCCCGAATCAAGGCGGTCGCGAAGGCTTGGTCTGGTGAAGCGGAGAAGGGTGCCGAAAGCCGTCGCCCACGGGGGCAGGCGTGCGAGTTCGGAGGGGCGCGAGGCCCCGAAACGGGTCGTCGCCCGGGCGCAGGGGGGGGGGCGCAAGACCCAACAGATGCCGCGGGGCGCGCCAGTGCGGTTGGTGTGCCCCACCGCGGTTCGCGCGGTGGGGGGAGTTTGCAGTGGGGTCAGGCCGTGCGGCGGCGGCGGCTGATGCCCCAGGCCAGCAGCGCAAGGATCACCAGCAGGATCACCACGCCCGCGGCGATCACGCCGTACTGGGCGATCGCAAGCAGGGGCGAGGGCGCGCCGCCGTTGCGCAGCTGGGTGACCCGTGCGGCGGTGGTCTGCACGCCCGCATCGCCGAACTGCTTGAACACGAAGTTCGTCAGCGTGGCGACCTGTGCGTCGTTCAGCCGGCCGGCGAAGGGCGGCATGACCTGCCCGTCGGTCGGATGCAGACCGGTCAGGATCGTCATCGACACGTTGTCCGCCGTCGGCCGCCTGACCGCCGCGTTCCGCAGCAGCGCCGGAAGCCCGTGGCCGCCCTGACCGTTCGCGCCATGGCAGGTCGCGCAGCTGGAATCGTACAGCGTTTCGCCCGCGCTCGCGGTGCCGTTGTTCAGCGCGATGTCGTCATGCAGCAGCGCGGCGGCGCCGGTCTGGCCCGGGGCGGCGGTACCGGCCTTGGCGGGCAGCGATTTCACGTAGACGGCCAGCGCCTTGATGTCCGCGGGCTTGAGCTTCGACAGGCTCTTGTCGATCGCCTCCAGCATCGGGCCGCCGGCCTGCGACCCGGCGCCGTTGCGGCCGGTGGACAGGTAGGACCCGATCTCGGCCTGCGACCAGGTGCCGATGCCGTGATCCTTGTCCGACGTGATGTTCGGCGCGTACCAGGTGCCGAGCGAGGCGCCCGCCATCAACTCACCCGACTTTTCCGCCATCAGCGCGTTGCGCGGGGTGTGGCAGGTGGAACAATGCGCCAGCGCGCCGGCAAGATAGGCGCCCCGGTTCCACTCGGCCGATTTCGACGGATCGGGGGTGAAGGTCTTGTGGTCTAGGAACAGGAGGTTCCAGCCCATCATCGAGGCCCGTACCGAGAAGGGGAACGGCAGCTCTGTCTTCTTGCTGGCCCGATCGACTGGCTTCACGCCCTTCATGAAGTAGATATAGAGCGCCCGGACGTCCTCGTCGGTGAGCTTGGCATAGGAGGTGTAGGGCATCGCCGGGTAGAGGTTGGCGCCATCCTTGCGGACGCCACGGCGCAGCGCCCGGGCGAAATCCTGCTCGGTCCAGCTGCCGATCCCGTCCTGCTTCGAGGGCGTGATGTTCGAGGCGACGATGTTGCCGATGGGCGTGGCGATCGCCTTGCCGCCGGCGAAGGGCTTGCCCCCGTCGGCGGTGTGGCAGGCTGCGCAGTCGCCCGCCGTGGCAAGGTACTTGCCCTGCGAGACGAGATCGCCGTCCTGTGCGGCGGCCAAGGTGGCGTTGCCGAGGATCAGGGCGGTCACGAGTGCAAATGTGCGTTTCATCCGCGTGCCCCCCTCAGACCTGACCAAGGATCGCCGCGGCCGTGCGCAGGCCGAGCGCCGAGGCCGTCAACGTCGAGTTGGCGGTGGCCACGGTCGGCATCACGCCGGTCGAGACCATGTAGAGGTTTTCATGCGCATGCGCCCGGCCGGTGGAATCGGTGACCGAGGTCTTCTCGTCATCGCCCATGGCGAGGGTGCCGCAGATGTGCTGGTTGTTGGAATATTTGCCCTTCGGCGAGTACCGCACCTCGGTCGCGCCCATCAGTTCCACGATCTGCTGGTAGACCTCGTGCGTCGCGTCCATGCCGCGTTCGACGTAATCGTTGATCGAATAGGCGATCGCGGGCGTCGGCAGCCCCAGCGCGTCTTTCTTGGTCTTCGACAGCATCACCCGGTTGTCCGGATCAGGGAGTTGCTCCAGCACGTTCTTCATCGACATCTGGCGCGCGGCGCGTTCGCGGATGAACCGGTCGAGGGCGTCGCCGGTCAGGCCCTGCTTGATCCCTTGCTCGGTCACCGCCGTGACCTGCGAGCCGTTGGAGAAATCGAGGCGGAAGGCCGAGTGATCCTTGCGGAAATCACCGTCGCGCATCTGCTGAATCGAGATCGGGCTTTGCGGACCGCGACCGGCCCAGATCGGCTCGTCCGCAAGGAAGGTGCACTTGCTCGACGGGTGGTCCATCAGGTTGCGGCCGACCTGGTCGTAATTGTTGGCCAGACCGTTCGGGAACTTGTCCGAGGCCGACATGAACAGGATCTTCGGGATCTCCAGCGCGTTCGCGCCCAGCACGTAGGTTTCGGCCACCGCCTTGTGCGACTGCTTGTTCCAGTCGTAGTAATGCACGGCGGTGATCTTGCCCTGCGCGTCGTGGTCAAGCTTGTAGACAACCGCCTGGGGGATCACCTTGACGCCTGCCGCCTGCGCCTGAACCACGGCCGAGCCGCCCGTGTACTGCGCGTCGATCGGGCAGATCGGCATGCAGTTGTTGTTGCCGCAGCATTGCGGGCGCCCGTCGTAGGGTTGCGAGTTGCGGCCGGTGGTGTTGGTCAGCACCTCGAACTGCGGCTTCAGCCGGTTCACCACGGTCTGCGACAGGAAGGATTGCGCGACCGGTGGCATCGGGAAGGGTTTCGAGCGCGGCGAATATTGCGCCATCTCGTCGGGGCCGGACACGCCCCACAGAACCTCGGCCTCGTGATAGAACGGCTCCAGGTCCTCATAGCTGATCGGCCAGTCGCGGCCGACATCATAGGCCGACTTGAGGCGGAAGGCGTTGGGGACCAGCCGCCAGGCCTGCGCCGCCCAGTGCCAGGTCGTTCCGCCCACCACGCGAAGGTACATCGCGGGGTAGGGATAGGGACCGAGCTGTTCGAGATAGCCGTTGTCTTCCGGCGTGTAATCCGGGAACGGCGCGAATTTCGAATTCGGATAGGGCTTGTCGTCGTCGCCCTTCCAGGCTGAACGGCGGAAGTTCTGCACGATCTGGTCGCGCTCGATCATGGGGCCGGCTTCCAGCATCACGACGGATTTACCGGCGAGGGCCAACTTGCGGGCGGTGAGCGCGGCCACGAGGCCCGCGCCGACGACGATCACGTCGGCCGAGAGAGTATCTGCCATTTCGGTGGTCTCTTGCGTGGGGGGAGGAGGGGGACGATCAGACCGGCTTTGCCGACCACGAGCCATAGGCGCCGTAGGCATAGCTTTGCGGCCGCAGGACATCGGCGACGGTCTGGTTCGCGAAGTTCGAGGCATAGGCCACGCAGATCGCGTCCTTGCCCGATCCCGCGATACCCAGATACCAGCCGGTCAGGATCGCCTGCGGCAGCGCCGCCACGTCCTTGTCCGCGCCGGCCAGCTTCGCCTTGAGCGTGTCGGCGTCGACGGGTTCGCTGCCGATCAGCTTGAGCAGGGCCGAGACCTTCGCGCCGAATTTCGGATCGTTCTTGGCGAAGGCCGCGACAAGTGCATCGCCGTAAGCCGCCGTCATCTTGTGTTGTCCGACAAGTGCCTTTGAAACCGCCATGAAGTCGGATTGTACCGGGTTCGCGGCAGAGGCCCATCCGGGCATGGCGCCTGCAAGCGATGCGCCTGCAAGCGATGTCATGCCCTTGAGCACGACGCGACGTGTGGCCCCCGTGGGGCCGTCATCATATTTTCTCATTTTATACCAGAGCCTTGGGAAGGCCCGGCGCTCCCTCAGCAAGGCTGATTCCGGCCTGCTGCTCCTTCCGGTGCACATCCGCATACAGAACGAAGCTAACGTGTACTTCGTATCAGGAAGCAACGGGAGGGACAGTAAAAAGCCGCCGACAAATGATGCTCATTTCGGGCATGTCTGGCAACATTTTGTCTCTGGTAACATGGTTGTCATACCTTGCCGGGGCGCTTCACTTTTGGCGCGCCGGGGCTATCGCGCGCGTCCCGCCGGGTTGGCCGAACGCGTGGCGCCGGGCGTTTCCCCGGATCCGTCGCTCCGTTGCCGCGGGTGAGGCACGCGTACTCGCCGTCGATCGCCCCCTAGGGCCACGCGGCGTAGGAGACGGGTGCCGGGTGTGTCTCGGCGCTGTGGGTCGCGGCGGCCGCCTTGCGGAAGGTGCCGGGGGGCACGCCCGTGTGCCGCTTGAAGAAGCGGCTGAAATAGCCCGGGTCGCGGAAGCCCAGCCCATAGCCGATCTGCTCGACCGGCAGGGTGCTCCGGCTCAGCCGCCGCTCCGCCTCGGCGATCAGCCGGGCATGGACCAGCGTCAACGGGGTGTCCGAGGTCTGGCGCAGGCAGATGTCATGCAGATGTGCGCGGGTGATCCCCAGCCGGGCCGCGTAATCCTCGATCGTCAGGTGCTCGCGGTAGTGCAGCTCGATCAGGTGGCGAAACCGCCGCAGCGTGGTGGCCCCGGTGCCGCGCGCAGCCCCCGGCCGGTCCGCGTCGCCCGAGGCGCGCCAGAATTGCAGGAGGATCAGGGTAAGATGCGCGCTGATCACCGCCATCGCGCCGGTCTTCTGGTCGCGCGCCTCGCGGGTGATCGCCGCGAAGGCGGTCTCATACTCGGCCAGGTGGGGCGCGATGCTTTCGGCCGGCAGTGTCAGCATCCGGGCGAGCAGCGGGCGCAACTGGGTGCCCGCGGCACTGTCGCCGATAGCGCGCCAGGCCTGCGCCTCGGGGATCGAGAACATCGCCCCGTCTCCGCCGGCCGAGATCCGCAGCGTGGCCCCAACGCCGGGCGGCATCCACAGGATCGTCGGGGCCGTCAGTTCGACCTCGGCACCATCGCGGCGGGTCAGGACGGCCTCGCCATGGCGGATGAGAAAGACATGACACCGCGCGTCGCGGGGCGCGGAGGCGATCTCCCAGGTCCGGTCCGCAAGCCCGGTGTCGATCCGCGCGGCAACGACCGAGGACTGGCCCGCGGCGGGCAGCCCGGAAAAGGGCGCGCCGGACGACGGCGAGCGGGGCGTCGCGGTCAGTGTCATGCCTCTGGATCCTCCGGCGGGCAGGCTGCACCGGGGTCGAGAATAGTGCAAGTTATTCTGACAATAGTGCATGTTCAGCGCCCCGCTTTCCGGGTTTTCTGCCGGTCAGGGAGGAAGGCCGGATCCACGGCAGGCAACCGCCCGCGCCGAAGGGCGCGGGGCGGGGGCGGCATGTGGGGCACCATGCCTCCCGATCGAACGCGGGATCCGAAGGCTATGTTGCTGGCACCCCTCTTGATAAACGGTGAAGATCGCTGGGCGTCGGACGGGGGCCGGTTCGAGCGGCGCAATCCGTTCTGCGACAGCGTCGCCACGCGGGCCGCGGCCGCGACGACGCAGGACATGCACGACGCCATCGCCGCCGCCGCGCGGGCCTTTCCCGCCTGGTCCTCGGCCGGTCCGGGTGCACGCCGCGGCGCCCTTCTGCGGGCCGCCGAGGCACTGGCCGCGCGAGAGGACGAGATCGTCGCGGCGATGGCGCAGGAAACCGGGGCGACCGCCGCGTGGGCGCGGTCCAATCTTGCCCTCGGGGTCGACATGCTGCGCGACGCGGCGCTTCTGACGACGCAGGTGGGCGGCAGGATCATCCCGTCGGACCGCCCGGGCACCACGGCGCTCGCCCTGCGGACGCCGGTCGGCGTGGTGGCGGGGATCGCGCCGTGGAACGCGCCCGTGGCGTTGGCGGTGCGGGCCATGGCGATCCCGCTGGCCTGCGGCAACACGGTGGTCCTCAAGGCGTCGGAGCTGTGCCCGGCCACGCACCGGCTGGTCGGGGATGCGCTGAAGGCGGCGGACCTGGGGCCGGGCGTCGTCAACGTGGTTTCCAACGCCCCCGCAGATGCCGACCGCGTGGTCGAGGCGCTGGTCGCGCATCCGGCGGTGCGGCGGGTGAACTTCACCGGGTCGACCCGGGTCGGGCGCCTCGTGGCCGAGGTCGCGGCGCGCTACCTCAAGCCGGTGGTCCTGGAACTGGGGGGCAAGGCGCCGCTGATCGTGCTGGACGACGCCGATCTCGACGAGGCGGTCAAGGCCGCGGCGTTCGGGGCCTTCATGAACCAGGGCCAGATCTGCATGGCGACCGAGCGCATCGTCGCCGATGCCGCGATCGCCGATGCCTTCGTCGATAAGCTGGCCGCGAAGGCCGAGGCACTGGTCGCGGGCGACCCCGGCGCCGGCAAGACCCCGCTGGGCACGATGATCTCGCTCGACGCGTCGCAGCGCCTCGACGGCCTTCTGCGCGACGCGGTGCTCAAGGGGGCGCGGCTGGCCGCCGGGGGCGCGATCCGCGGCACGCTTGTCGATGCGATCGTCCTCGACCACGTCACGCCGTCGATGCGGATCTACGACGAGGAATCCTTCGGCCCGGTGATCGGCGTGATCCGGGTTCATGGCGTGGACGAGGCCGTGCGGGTCGCCAACGATACCGAGTACGGGCTGTCGGCGGCGGTGTTCGGCCGCGACATCGGCCGCGCGCTTTCGGTGGCGCAGCGCATCGAATCCGGCATCTGCCACGTCAACGCGGCCACCGTTCATGACGAGGCGCAGATGCCCTTCGGCGGGGTGAAGGCCTCGGGCTATGGGCGGCTGGGGGGCGAGGCCGGGATCCATGAGTTCACCGATCTGCGCTGGGTCACCTTCACCGGCAGACCCGGGGACTACCCGCTATGACCAGCGGCCGCCCGCCCGGTGGAGGAGACGGGGCGCCGGCCGGAACCGAAGCAAGGCGACATCGGAAGAGGGAGGAAACCATGACCGATCACACAGATCACAAGGACCGCGAGACCGCGCCCAAGGGCCTGACCCGGCGCAAGCTTCTGACCACCACGGGCGGCGGTGCGCTGGCGCTTGGCGCAAGCCAGTTGATCGCGCCCCTCGCGCGGCCGGCCTTTGCCGCGCCCAAGCCGATCAAGATCGGGCTGGTGGCGCCCAAGACCGGCCAGCTGGCGATCTTCTACAAGGAAGTGCCCTTCGTGATGGACCAGATCCAGAAGCACACCGGAGGCGAGATCGAGATCGGCGGCCAGAAGGTGCCGTACGAGTTCGTCATCAAGGATTCCCAGTCGAACCCGAACCGCGCCTCGCAGGTGACGCAGGACCTGATCTTCAACGACGGGGTCGACCTTGTCGCGACCTTCGCCACGCCCGAGACGGTGAACCCGGTCTCGGACCAGTGCGAGGCGAACGGCGTGCCCTGCATCGCCACCGACTGCCCGCTGGAATCCTACTATTTCGGCCGCGGCGCGCCGAAGGACGGGTTCGAATGGACCTATTGCTTCTTCTTCAGCCTGAAGGAGCAGGCGCCTGCGAGCATCGCGGAATGGGACCAGATTCCGACCAACAAGGTGGTCGGCGCGCTCTGGCCCAACGGCGACGATGGACACGCCTATGCCCGGACCTATCCGCCGCTTCTGAAGGAGAAGGGGTACAAGCTGGTCGATCCGGGGCGTTTCGACCTGCCGTCGAATTATTCCGCCCAGATAGCTGCCTTCAAGGCGGCGGGGGTCGAGGTGATCTCGGCCGTGTTGCCGCCGCCCGAGTTCGTCACCTTCTGGAACGCCGCCGCGCAGCAGGGCTTCAAGCCCAAGATCGCCTGGGTCGGCAAGGCGACCGAATTCCCGCCCGCCGTGACGCCGCTGGGGGCACGCGCCGAGAACCTGTCGATCGAGGTCTGGTGGACGCCCGCCGCCCCCTTCACCTCAGGGCTGACCGGGATCACCTCGCAGCAGCTTGCCGACAGCTACGAGAAGGCCTCGGGCGAGCAGTGGTCGATGACGCTGGGGATCCGCCACGCGCTGTTCGAGGTGGTCTTTGCCGCGCTCAAGGGCGCCAAGGAGATTTCGGCCAGTGGCATCCGCGACGCGATCAAGGGGATGAAATATGCCTCGATCGCCGGACCGATCGACTTCACCCCAGGCGGCGGGCCGTTCCCGAACACCGCGGAGACCCCTCTGGCGATCGGCCAGTGGCGCAAGGGCGACAAGTTCCCGCTGGACCTGAAGGTGGTGGCGAATTCGGCCGCGCCGCAGGTGCCGGTGCAGACGAAGCCGCAGCCGATTGCCTGGAACTGAGGTCGCAATGACGGCGGAAAGGACCTCTGCGCTTCTGGACCTGCGTGGCGTGAGCATGCGCTTCGGGGGGCTGAGCGTGCTCGACACGCTCGACCTCGCGGTCGCACCGGGAGAGATCCTTGGCATCATCGGCCCCAACGGCGCCGGCAAGACGACGCTTTTCAACGTCATTGCCGGCGTCCTGCCGCCCAGCGAGGGCCGGCTGATCTTCGACGGGCGGGACGTCACCGGCCAGAAGGTCTGGCACCGCTGCCGGATGGGGATCGGGCGGACCTATCAGATCCCCAAGCCGTTCGGAAAGATGAGCGTGTTCGAGAACGTCATGGCCGCCGCGATCCACGGCGGGGGCGTGTCGATCCATACCGCCCGGGGGCGGGCGGAGGAGGTGCTGGAACGCACCGGCCTTCTGCACCGCGCGACGCTGGAGGCCGAGCGCCTGTCGCTGCTGGATCTGAAGCGGCTCGAGCTGGCCAAGGCCCTCGGCCAGCGGCCGCGCCTCCTGCTGCTGGACGAGATCGCGGGCGGGCTGACGCAGGCGGAATGCGACGTGCTGTTGCAGATCGTCCGCCAGACCCACGTCGAGGGCACCACGATCGTCTGGATCGAACATGTCATCCACGCCCTGCGCAGCATCGCCGGTCGGATGGTCGTGCTCTACGGCGGCAAGCTGATCGCCGACGATACCCCCGACGCGGTGCTGGCAGACGAGCGCGTGCGGTCGGTCTATCTTGGCGAGGTGACGTGATGACGGCGGATGACGCGCTTCTGCGGATCGACGGTCTGCGGGTCTTTCACGGCAAGTTCGAGGCGCTGCCCGGCGTCGACATGCAGGTCGGCGCGGGCGAGGTCGTGTCGATCATCGGCGCCAACGGGGCGGGGAAATCCTCGCTGCTCAAGGCCATCGTCGGGCAGGTCGACCGGATCGAGGGCGAGATCGCCTTCGGTGGGTCCAGCCTTGCAGGCCGCGCGACACCCGCCATCGTTGCCGGGGGCATCGCGCTGGTGCCGGAGGGGCGCAGGCTCTTCCCCTCGCTCAGCGTCGAGGAAAACCTGTCGATGGGCGCCGAGGTCGGGCGCAAGGGCGAGATCGGCCTCGACGAAGTATTCGGGATGTTCCCGATCCTGCGCGAGCGCCGTCGTCAGCGCGCGCGCGAATTGTCCGGCGGCCAGCAGCAGATGATTGCGGTGGGCCGGGCGCTCATGGCCAACCCGCGGCTGCTGCTGTGCGACGAGATCAGCCTCGGCCTTGCGCCGACCATCGTCAACGACATCTACCGCATCCTTCCCCAGGTGCGCGACCGCGGCATCGGCATCGTCGTGGTCGAGCAGGACATCGGCCGCTCCCTCAAGGTGGCGGACCGGTTCTACTGCATGCTCGAGGGGAAATTCTCGCTGACCGGGCGGCCGGAAGAAACCGACCGCGCGACCGTCATGAAACACTATTTCGGGCTGTGACCATGTTCGACGGATTGCTCAATCAACTGGTGCAGGGCGTCCTTCAGGGCGGGCTTTACGCGATGTTCGCGGTCGGGCTGTCGCTGTCGGTGGGGGTCATGCGGCTGGTGAACATCGCGCATGGCGACTTCATCGTGCTGGGGTCCTTCACGCTCTATTCGATCTGCACCGCGCTCGGCATCTCGCCGTTCCTGGCCATGCTGATCATCCTGCCGCCGGCCTTCGGCCTGGGCTACCTGCTGCAGACGCTGCTGTTCCAGCGCATCGTCGGCAAGGACATCCTTCCGGTGATCCTGGTGACATTCGGCCTGTCGATCATCATCCAGAACGGCCTGCTCATGGGCTACGGGCCGAACCCGCGCGACCTGAACGCCGGTGCGCTGGAGACGGCGTCGCTGAACCTCGGGGGCGGGGTGGCGGTCGGGGTCTTTCCCCTCCTGACCTTTGTGTCGGCAGTGGCGCTGATCTTCGCTCTGGACCGGTTCCTTTACCGCAGCCGGACCGGGGCCAAGATCCGCGCGGTCTCGGACGATGTCGAGGCGGCGCGGCTGATCGGCCTGTCGTCGCGCAAGATCTACGCCACCGCGATGGGTCTGGTGATGGTGACGATCGCGATCTCGGCCTGCTTCATGGGGGTGCGCACGAACTTCAACCCGGCGTCGGGGCCAAGCCAGCTTCTGATCGCCTTCGAGGCGGTGGTGATGGGCGGGCTCGGCAGCCTCTGGGGCACGCTCTGGGGCGGCATCCTGATCGGGCTGGCGCAGGCGATCGGCGCGCGCATCGCCCTGCCGTGGGAGGTGCTGTCCGGGCACCTGCTGTTCCTCGCCGTCCTTGCCCTCAGGCCGCAGGGCCTGATGCCAAAGGAGTAGAGAGATGACGTTTTCCAAGACCCGCCGGCTTGCAATGACCGGCCTCAGGCTGGGGCTGCTGGCGGTGGTGGTCGTATTGGCCTTCGGGCCGGGGTTCCTCGAGGTCGGAACGATGCGGCTCTGCGCGCAGGTGTTCCTGCTGATGGTGCTGGCGATGATGTGGAACCTGCTGGCGGGCTATGCCGACATCGTCACCGTGGGGCAGCACGCCTTCGTCGGCATCGGGGCCTACGCGCTTTACGGCCTGACCGCCAAGGCGGGGCTGAGCCTGCCCGTCGCGATCCTCGGTGCGGGGGCGGTGGCGCTGGTGCTGGCGGTGCCGATCACCGCCATCGTGTTCCGCATGCGCGCGGCCTACCTTGCCATCGGGACATGGGTGGTGGCCGAGGTCTGCACCCTGCTGGCAAGCAAGATCCCCGGCTACGGCGGGGCCACCGGGATCACCCTGCCGGGGCAGGTGATCCGCGCGCTTGGCGGCAACGTGCGCGACCGTTTCGCCAATCTCTACTGGATCTCGCTCGGCCTCGTCGTCGTCGCCTACCTTGCAACCGCACTTCTCCTGCGCTCGCGCGTGGGGGTGGGCCTGATGGCGATGCGCGACAACGAGGAGGCGGCGGGCGCGATCGGCGTGAACCTCGTGGCAAGCCGGATCATCTGTTTCCTCTGGGCCGCGCTGTTCCTCGGCCTCGCGGGCGGGGTGCTGGCGCTGCTGAACCTGCGCATCCAGCCCGCGGCCTCGTTCAGCCTGATCGACTATACCGTCTACGTGATCTTCGCCGCGGTGATCGGCGGCGTCGGCAGCATCGAGGGGGCGATCATCGGCGTCCTCGTCTACGTGGGCCTGCGCAACGCCTTCTCGGATTATTCCAACCTCTACCTGATGTTCCTGGGCGCGTTGTCGATCCTGATCATGCTGGTCGAGCCGCGGGGCATCTGGGGGCTGATCCGCCGGGTCCTGCCCGAGAACATCATCCTCGTCTCGCACCCGTACCGGGGTCGGGCGGGGCGCGAACAGGGAGAAAGCTGATGGGCCTGATGGAGGGCAAGACCTGCCTGATTACCGGTGGTGCGGGCAGCCTGGGCCTTGCCTCGGCGCGGCTGCTGCTGGCCGAGGGCGCGCGCGTGGCGCTGATCGACCGCGAGGCCGGCGCGCTGGACGAGGCGGCGGGAAGGCTGGCGGCCGGCGGGGCAGATCCGGGGCGCGTGCTGACCCACGCCGCCGACATCACCCGGCCGGAGGAGGTGCGCGCCGCGGTCGAGGCCTGCGTCGCGCGCTTCGGCCCGATCGACGTGCTGTTTTCCAACGCCGGCACCTTCGGCACCGTCGCCCCGATCGAAAGCTATCCGCTGGAAACCTTCGAGGCGGTGATGGCGGTCCACGTGACCGGCGCGTTCCTGATCTGCCAGCGTGTCGTGCCGCGCATGCGCGACGGCGGCGCCATCGTCATCACCTCCAGCGTCGCGGGCACCCGGGGCGATCCCGGCGTCTATGGCTACATCACCGCCAAGCACGCCCAGGTCGGCCTGATGCGCTGCCTCGCGAAAGAGTTGGCGCCGCGCGGCATCCGGGTCAACACGCTGCATCCCGGGCCGGTCGACAACGGCTTTCAGGCCGACGTGGAAAGCGGGCTGGGCGGGATCATCGGCCGTGACGCCACGGATTTCTTCAACGAGCAGATCCCGCTTGGCCGCCACGCCAGCCCGGAGGAAATCGCCCGCTCGGTGCTCTACCTCGCGTCGGACCTCGGCAGCTTCACGACGGGTAGCATGCTGATGGCCGACGGAGGTATGAGCGCCTGAGCGCCGACCGGTACCGATACCATGACAGACAAGACGACCAAGGAGAGACCCGAATGAGTGTGAGCGAGATCGAGCTGATCGTTGAGGGCGCGGACAGCCCGGCGGAGGGTGGCGCGACATTCGAGCGCCACGATCCGATGACCGGCGCCATCGCCAGCCGCGCCGCCGCCGGCACCCCCGAAGATGCCCGCCGCGCCGCCGCATCGGCCGGCGCGGCCTTTGCCGACTGGTCGCAGACCGGCCCCGGCGCACGCCGCAAGATCCTGCTCAAGGCTGCCGACCTGATGGAGGAGCGCGTGGCCGAGTTCACCGACCTCATGCTGCGCGAAACCGGGGCGACGCGGCCCTGGGCCGGGTTCAACGTCATGCTCGGCGCGGGGATGCTGCGCGAGGCCGCCGCGCTGACCACCCAGATCACGGGCGAGGTGATCCCCTCCGACAAGCCCGGGGTGCTGTCGATGGCGGTGCGCCAGCCGGCGGGCGTGGTGCTGGGGATGGCGCCTTGGAACGCGCCGGTGATCCTTGGCGTCCGGGCGGTGGCGACGCCGCTTGCCTGCGGCAACACGGTGATCCTGCGCGGGTCGGAAACCTGCCCGGGCACGCACCGGCTCATCGTCCAGACGCTCAATGACGCGGGGCTGCCGCCCGGGGTGGCGAACTACGTCACCAACGCGCCCCAGGACGCCGCCGCCGTGGTCGAGGCGCTGATCGCCCATCCGGCGGTGCGGCGCATCAACTTCACCGGCTCGACCCATGTCGGACGGATCATCGCCAAACTCGCGGCCGAAGAGCTGAAGCCCGTGCTGCTGGAGCTGGGCGGCAAGGCGCCGCTGATCGTGCTCGATGATGCCGACCTCGACCAGGCGGTTGATGCGGCGGCCTTCGGGGCATTCATGAACCAGGGGCAGATCTGCATGTCGACCGAGCGGATCATCGTCGATGCGGCGGTGGCCGACGCCTTCGTGGCCAAGCTCGCCGCCAAGGCCGCGGCCCTGCCCGCGGGCGATCCGCGCGGTGATGTCGTGCTGGGCTCTCTCGTCGATGCCAAGGCGGCGGAACGGATGGAGGCCCTGATCGCCGACGCGAAAGCCAAGGGCGCCACGCTGGCCGCGGGCGGGGGCGTCGACGGCAGCGTGGTCGAGGCGACGCTGATCGACGGCGTCACGCCCGAGATGCGGATCTATGCCGAGGAATCCTTCGGCCCGGTCAAATCCATCATCCGCGTCGATGGGGTGGACGAGGCCGTCCGCGTCGCCAACGATACCGAATACGGCCTGTCCTCGGCGGTCTTCGGGCGCGACGTGACCCGGGCGCTGGCGGTCGCGAAGCGGCTGGAAACAGGGATCTGCCACGTCAACGGCCCGACCGTCGCAGACGAGCCGCAGATGCCCTTCGGCGGCACCAAGGCCTCGGGCCATGGCCGCTTCGGCGGGCGCCAGGGGATCGACGCCTTCACCGAAACCCGCTGGATCACCATCGAGGGCGCGCAACACTACCCGTTCTAGAGGCCCGCGCGGCCATCTGCCGCGCCCAACGACGCCGGCCCGTTCGGGTCTGGCGTTCCGGGCCGGCCTTTCCGGGCCGGCCTTTTCGGGCAATGACTGCGGTATTTGGCAGATCACCGGCACCCGCGCCGTTCCGACCCGGGCGGGTCGCGCGGGCGCCTACTCCGAGATTTGCAGGGCGATCAACCCGGCATCCCCCCGTCAGGCATTCAGTTCCGGCGCGAAAGGCGCTACGTCGGCCCCAGGGAGGGCCCCGGAACGCTGGAGCCACGACAGACCATGACCGACACCCGGGCCGCGCGACCCGAAACCGCTGCCGACGCCCCGCCCTCGACCACTTCGCTGATCATCGGGGCTTTCCTGCTGGCGATCGTGGTTCTCAACCTCCTGCACGGGTTCGGCGTCGGGGAGGGGACGTCCGGCCTTGCCGACGCGCTTTCGATCGCCGTGCTGGTCTTGCTGGCGCCGCGGGTGCGGGGCTCGCGTCACGTGTTCCTTGCGCTCTCGGTCCTGATCGGCGGCTATTGCCTGTTCTTCCTTCCCGATCCGATGGCGGTTCTGAAACCGGCGCTCGACCAAGGCAGCTTCATCGTCGCGTTCTTCTGCGCGCTGGCCAGCCTGCAACATGTCGCAAGCCGGTCCGCCGCGATCAGCCGTGCGGCCACCTTCCTTGCCAGCCAGCCGTCGGGCCGGCGCTACCTCGCGCTCGCCTTCGGGGCCCAGGTCTTCGCGCTGATGCTGAACTACGGGGCGCTGTCGCTGCTTGGCACCATGGCGCGCCGCTCGGCCGAGCAGGAGCCGGAGCCCGCGGTGCGGGCCTTGCGCACAAGGCGGATGCTCCAGGGCGCGCAATGCGGCTTTTCCGCCTCGCTGACATGGTCGCCGCTGGCCTTCGCGCCGGTGATCACCTCGGCGCTCATCCCCGGCGCGACGCTGAGCGGGGTGGTCGTCCACGGGTTGGGGTCGGCGCTGATCATCGTCGTTCTCGGCTGGCTGGTCGACCGGCGGCTGAAGAACAGCCTGCCGAGCGGCACCGTCGTCGCCCCGCCGAACGAGGCGGCCGCGCGCGATACCCGGTCGCTCTGGCCGCTGGCGTGGCTTCTGATGGGGGTCGCGATCCCGGCGGTCCTGCTGGAGGTATTCGTGGGGGTCGAGCCGTCGCGCTCGGTCCTGGGGCTGGTGCCGATCGTGGCGGCGATCTGGGTCCTGGTCGAGACCGAGACCGGCGGCAAGCGACGCGAACTGGGCGCGCGCAGCCACCACTACCTTTTCCGCGACCTGCCGTCGTTCAAGGCGGAGCTGGTGCTGCTGAGCACCGCAGGCTTCATCGGCAGCGCGGCGGGGGCCGTCCTGGCGCAGTGGATCGCCGCGGCGGGCATCGACCTGGGCGCTGTGCCCGCGCGCCTGCTGCTGGTGCTGCCGCTGATCCTGGTGCCGCTGGCCGGGCAGCTGGGCCTCAACCCGATCCTGTTCGTGTCGCTCTTCGCGCAGCTTCTGCCGAGCCCGGCCGAGATGGGCGTGGCGCCCGTGGCTATGGTTCTGGCGCTGACCGGGGGCTGGGCCCTCTGCGCGCCGACCTCGCCCTTTACCGCCTCGGTCATGATCATCGCGCGGATCTCCGGCGCCTCCCCGCGGGAGATCGCATTCCGCTGGAACGGGGTCTTCGTGCTGCTGGCGATGATCGGGCTGGCACTGTGGGTGCAGGTCCTGGCCTGAGGTCACCCCGCGCGCGGGGGAGGGGTGGGCGCCGGCGGAGAGACGGGTGAGTCCGCCCGAGGCGTCAATTCCCAGGCACGCTTCCGGCGGTTCGCGGGCCGATCGTTCGCGCGCTGCCTGAATCGGAGGCAGCCCCGCCCGATGACAATTTACAGGGCTTCAAAATTTTCTTTCACGAAAATTATTTCTTGACCTTCTGTTCATGCGGTCGTCAAGGTTTGCCCAAAGCCCGCGCCCTTGTCGAGTGTAACGCATTGTTTTGGCATGTCTATTCTGTAGGCATGTCTGTCTTGGCGCGCCAGCCGCATGTCATGCGACATTGCTTTGGGCTCGGCCCGGATGCCGTGCAACACGTGCGCTGGCATGTCCGCGGGCAACTCAGGTTTTGCAGGAGCGACAGGAACATGAAGGTCTTTATCAGCGCCGATATCGAGGGCACGGCCGGTATCGCGCATTGGGATGAGGCGGCGCGCACGCATCCCGCCTACGCCCAGTTCCAGGAGCTGATGACCGCCGAGGTGGTTGCCGCCTGCGAGGGGGCGCGTGCTGCCGGGGCGGAAGAGGTGCTGATCAAGGATGCGCATTCGAGCGCGCGCAACGTGATCGTCGACAGGCTGCCCGGCTATGCGCGCATCATCCGCGGCTGGCCCGGCCATCCCGATCTGATGATGTTCGGGCTGGACGCGGATTTCGCCGCGGCGATCTACACCGGCTACCACGGCAAGGCCGGAAGCGAGCTGAACCCGCTTGCCCATACGCTGACCATGCAGATCCACGGCCTTACGCTGAATGGCGCGCTGGCCTCGGAACTGACGCTGAACGCGCTTTGCGCCGCCGGCTACGGGGTGCCGTCGGCCTTTGTCTCGGGCGATGCCGACATCTGCGCCGATGCCGAGGCGATGGTGCCGGGCATCGCGACCGTGGCCACCCTGAAGGGGGCCGGCCACAGCGCGGAATCGATGGCGCCGGAGCGGGCGAGGGAGCTGATCCGATCGGGGGTCGAGCGGGTGCTGGGGCAGGACATGTCCGCGATGATGCCGGCCACCGCCGACCGTTACGAGATGATCATCGAGTTCAACAACCCCTCGGATGCCTACAAGGCCTCCTGGTACCCGGGCGCAAAGGCCCATGGCCGGCGCGCGGTCGCCTTCGAGGCGGCGGAGTTCTTCGATATCCAGCGGGCGATCCGCTTCATCTGCCTTTGAAGCGCGGGGTCACCGCGCCGGTGGCGGGAAACGGCAGGCAGGGCCGAGAGCAGACAATCGGGGCGGGGCAGAGAATTCCCGTCCGCACGTCAAGAAAACATGGCTTCAGGGAGCATGGACTATGAAGACAACGAGAGTCACCGCACGCCTTGCCGGGCTGGCCGTCGGGCTGGCCCTGGGGGTAAGCGCGCTTGCCGTCACCCGCGCCAGCGCGGCCGATACGCCGCAGAAGGGCGGCGATCTGATCATGTTGCGGGCCGAGCAGCTGCGCACGCTGCTGCCGTCGCAGCCGACCGACAACGCCTCGATCTGGCCGATCGAGGAGGTGTTCAACACGCTCCTCGTGCCGAAACAGGACGGGTCGGGCGTGGCGCCGTCGCTGGCGACGTCGTGGGAGCAGTCGAAGGACGGGCTGGACTGGACCTTCCACCTGCGCCACGGGGTGAAGTTCACCAACGGGCAGGAAATGACCTCGAAGGACGTGAAGTTCTCGATCGAGGAAACCTCGAAACCGTCTAGCCCCTTCGCCTTCATCAACGCGGCGATCACCAAGGTCACCACCCCCGACGCTTACACCGTGGTGATCCACACGGCGAAGCCCTTCGCGCCGCTTCCCGCCGACATGGCGATCTTTGCCAACTCGATCGTGCCCTACGATTACGCCGGGATGACGCCCGAGGCATTCTCGAAAAAGCCGATCGGGACGGGGCCCTTCATGCTCAAGAGCTGGACGCCGGGGGTCGAGGCCACCTTCGAGCGCAACCCGAACTACTGGGACAAGGGCAAGCCCTACCTGGATTCGATCACCTTCAAGGTCGTGGCCGACAGCAACACCCGGGCCAATGAGGTGCAGGGCGGGCAGGCGCAGATCGACGAATTCCCCGCCTTCTCGAGCATCACGGCACTGCAGAACTCCGGCACGGCGAAGATCGGAACCTATGCCTCCAGCCGCGTCGACTTCCTGTCGATCAACACCCAGAAAAAGCCCTTCGACAATGTCGACGTGCGCCGCGCGATCGCCTCGGCCGTCGACAAGAACACGCTGGTCAAGGTGGTCCTGTTCGGCCACGGCAAGCCCGCCGGCGCCTACATGTCGCCCAGCTCCTGGTCGCACGACCCGA
Organism: Acidimangrovimonas sediminis; assembly: GCF_002871005.1. GTDB lineage: Bacteria > Pseudomonadota > Alphaproteobacteria > Rhodobacterales > Rhodobacteraceae > Acidimangrovimonas > Acidimangrovimonas sediminis. Next base: position 113,703 of record NZ_PHSN01000017.1, on the reverse strand, counting down.
GCATCACCGGCTATCCCTATGACCTGAAGGCGGCCAAGGCCTTCCTTGCCAAGTCGCCGGTTCCCGACGGGTTCAAGGCCACGATCACGGTGGCAAGCGGCAACTCCGACCAGCAGACCATGGCTCAGATCATCCAGGCGTCGCTTGCGAAGCTGGGGATCAAGATCACGATCCAGACGCTGGACCCGTCCGCCGCCTATGATGCCAAGCAGAACGGCAATTACGACATGGGCTTCAGCTACGATACCACCGACATCGTCGACCCCGACGAGATCATCCGCTTCACCGGGTCCTACGACGGCGGCTCGCACGGGCTGTACTCGTTCTACAAGAACAAGGAGATCGACAGCTGGATCGCGAAGGCGGCGACGCTGAACGACCAGGATGCGCGTCAGAAGATCTACTTCAAGGTCGAGAAGGCGTGGAACGAGGCGCAGCCGCTGGTGCCGCTGTTCTACACGCCGGAGCTTTACGCCTACGCAAGCAACGTGCACGATTTCCACCCCTTCGTGACCGGCAACTACAACCTTGCCGATGTCTGGATGTCGAAGTGATCGGCTGATCACGGGCGCCCCGGCGGCAGGTGCCGCCGGGGCGCTGCCCACCTGATACGCGACGGCCCGACCGGCCGAGGGGACCGCTTCATGCTTCGATTTCTCATCCGGCGCCTTCTGCTGCTCATCCCCGTGGTCGTGGGCGTGGCGACGCTGACCTTCATGCTCATGCACATGACGCCCGGCGATCCCGCGCGTACCTATCTGGGCGACCGGGCCTCGCCGCAGGCGCTCGCCGCGCTGCGCCATCAATGGGGCCTCGACCAGCCTCTCTGGCGCCAGTATCTGGCCTTCATGGGCGGGCTGGCGACGGGCAACCTGGGTCAGTCGATGTTCTTCCATGATTCCATCGTCAGCCTGCTGGCGATCCGGTTGCCGCCGACGCTGCTGCTGATGGCGATCGCCACGCTGTTCAGCATCCTGATCTCCGTCCCGCTGGCGGTCTGGATGGCGCTGAGCCGGGGCGGCGCGGTCGACACCGCCGTGCGCAGCTTCAACTCCGTCGCGCAGGGCACGCCGCTGTTCTTCACCGGCGCCGTGCTGATCGCGGTCTTCAGCCTCAAGCTGCACTGGTTCCCGGTGGCGGGATACGGCAAGACCTTCGGCGAGCATGTCGTCTCGCTCATCCTGCCGTCGATTGCCGTCGCGCTGGTGATCATCCCCTTTCTGATCCGCGGGCTGCGCGGCGCGCTGATCGACGCGCTCAACAGCGAGTTCGTCAATTTCGCCAAGGCCAAGGGTCTGAGCCGCCGCGCGATCTGGACGCATTACGCCCTGCGCAACGCCGCGATCCCGGGCATTTCCATCCTTGGGATCCAGGTCGGATACCTCGCCGGCGGGTCGCTGGTGATCGAGAACGTCTTTGCCATTCCCGGCATGGGCACCTTCCTGATGAAGGGCATCCTGAACCGCGACTTCCCGGTGGTGCAGGCCAGCGCGCTGATCTTCGCGCTGCTGGTGATCTTCGTCTACCTGCTGACCGACATCGCCTACGGGCTGTTCGACCCGAGGGTGAGGGTGAAATGACCGAGGTCATGATCGAAAAGAAACGTGCGGGCCTGATGTCGCGCATCGGGCGGACCGGTCGGCGCCGCGGCAACACGCATCTGTTGATCGGGGCGGTGATCGTGGGGCTGATCGTGCTGATGGCGATCTGCGCGCCGCTGCTGACCCGCTACGGGCCGATCGACCAGGATTTCACCGCGACGCTGCAAGGGCCGAGCTGGACCCACCTCCTGGGCACCGACAACCTTGGCCGCGATCTCTGGAGCAGGATCCTCTTTGGTGCACGCACCGACCTGTTCCTTGCCACCGTGGCCGTGGCCGCGCCGCTGGTGATCGGCACCGCCATCGGCGCACTCAGCGGCTATTTCGGCGGCTGGTTCGACACGATAATCATGCGGATCGCCGATATCGTCGTGGCGTTTCCGTTCTACGTTCTGGTCATCAGCCTCGTGTTCATCATGGGCAACGGCGTGGGCAGCATCTTCGCCGCGATCTCGATCGTGTCCTGGGTCGCCTATGCGCGGATCGTCCGGGCCGAGACGATGGTGCTCAGCTCCACCGATTTCGTCGATGCGCTGAAGGTCGGCGGCCTTGGATCGGGGCGGATCGTGTTCCGCCACCTGGTGCCCAACGTCGTCAGCCAGGCCATCGTCTACGCGATGAGCGATATCGTCGCCAATATCGGGGTGATCGTGACGCTGAGCTATTTCGGGATGGGGATCGTGCCGCCAACGCCGGACTGGGGCAGCATGATGGCCGATGGCCAGCCGTTCTTTGCCGGCGGCTATTACGGGCTGATGGTGGTACCCGCGGCGGCGGTGATCGTGACAAGCTTCGGCCTGTCGCTGGTCGGGGACGGGCTGGCGAATGTTCTGAGGGTGAAGAGATGAACGGGGCAGGGATGGCAACGCGGAAGACCGACGGGCCGGCCGGGGCTGGCGGGGAGAGGGCCAGCGCAGGGCAGGCCCCGCTGCTTGAGATCGACCGGCTCTGCGTCTCGGCCCATATCAACGGGCAGGACTGGCGCGCGCTCGAGAATATCACGCTGCGGGTGGACCGGGGAGAGACGCGGGGGCTGGTGGGCGAATCCGGTTCGGGCAAGAGCCTGACCCTGCGCGCGGCGATGGGGCTTCTTCCCGGAAGCCTCTCCGTCACTTCGGGGGCGATCCGGTTCAAGGGGCGCGACCTGCTGGCGGACGGCGGCAAGGCGATGGCCGCGGTCCGCGGCACCGGTATCGCGATGGTGTTCCAGGAACCCGCGGTCGCGCTGAACCCGGTGATGCGCGTGGGCCGCCAGATCACCGACAGCGTTTCCGCCCGCCGGGGCTGGGGCCGCCGCCAGGCCCGCGAATTCGCCGTCGAGCTGATGGATCAGGTCGGCATCCGCGACCCCAAGCGCTGGGTCGAGGCCTATCCCCACCAGCTTTCGGGCGGAATGCGCCAGCGGGTGATGATCGCCTCGGCCATCGCCTGCGGGCCCGAACTGATCTTCTGCGACGAACCGACGACCGCGTTGGACGTGACGGTGCAGTCGCAGATCCTCAAGCTGTTTTCCAAGCTGCAGGCCGATCTGCATGCGGGGTTTCTTTACGTCACGCACGACCTGTCGGTGGTGGCCGAGTTCTGTAGCTCGCTCAGCGTCATGTACGCGGGCCGGATCGTCGAGCAATCCGACGATCTGAAGGCGATGGTGCAGGCCCCGGTTCACCCCTACACGCGTGCCCTCCTGGGCGCGGTGCCGCGGATCAAGGGGCCGATCCAGAGGTTGCGCGGGCTGTCCTCCTCCGCCCCGCCGCTGACCGAGCGGTCGCAGGCGCCGACCGCGCCCCTGGCCGAGGTGTCGCCCGGGTGGCAGGTCGCGCCGGCCAGCCCCGAAGAGGTGGAACTGTTCGAGACGGGAGTGCAGGCATGGGAAGCGCAGGCATGACCGGCGGATCGGAGCTTGTGGCCGAGGATATCTCCGTCACCTTCGCGACCCGGCGGCGCGATGCGGGGCACCGCGCGCTGGCGGGGGTGAGCCTCGGCGTGCGGCCGGGGGAAATCGTGGGTCTGGTGGGCGAATCCGGATCGGGGAAATCCACCCTCGGGCGGGTGATCGTCGGGTTGCAACAGGATTATACCGGCACCCTGCGCTTCGGGGGCGAGGTCCTGGCGCACCGGCGTACGCGCGCGCAGCGGCGGGCGATCCAGATGGTGTTCCAGGATCCCTATGCCTCTCTCGACCCGCAGATGACCGTTTGGAAGATGCTCGAGGAGCTGCTGATCGTCCACGGCATCGGCGAGAACCGCGAGGCGCGGCGAGCGCGCAGCGAAGAGCTGATGCGCCTCGTGCACATGCCGCCCACGCTTCTCGATACGCGGCCCGCGGGGATGTCGGGCGGCCAGCGGCAGCGTGTGGCCATCGCGCGGGCGCTGTCGGTCGGGCCGCAGCTTCTGGTCGCGGACGAGGCGACCTCGGCACTGGACGTGTCGGTACAGGCGGGGATCATCAACCTCTTCGCGGATCTGCGCGCCGAGATCGGATTGTCGATCCTGTTCATCTCGCACAACCTTGCCGTCGTCCGGTCGCTTTGCGACCGCGTCGCGGTGATCTGCCAGGGGGAGATCGTGGAAGAGGCGGAGACGCGCGCCGTTTTCGATGCGCCGCGCCACGATTATACGCGGCAGCTCCTCGCCGCGGCACCGGACCTTCCGTAACGGCGCTCAAAGACAGGGAAGACAGACACATGACACCACTCAAGGATCGCCCCGGCTTCGACAAGGCCAGGTCAGACCTGACCGAGCTGTTCGCGCGTCGGGTGGGCCAGGGCCGCGCGCCGGGCTGCTACTACGCCGTGTTCGACGCGACAGGCCCGCTGTTCGGCGAAGGCTTCGGCGCGGCCACGCTGGGCGGCGCCGTCCCGGACGGACAGACGCGGTTCCGCATCGCCTCGTGCACCAAGAGCTTCACCGTCGCCGCGCTGCTGATCCTGCGCGATGCGGGCAAGCTGGTGCTGGACACGCCGATCACCGCATATGTGCCCGAACTGCGTGGTACGCTGCCCGCCGGGGCGCCGGCCGTGCCGACGGTGCGGATGCTGATGGCGATGGCCGGCGGCCTGCCCACCGACGATCCCTGGGCCGACCGTCAGGAATCGCTGACCGGCGCGGCGTTCCGCGCCGTGATCGAACGGGGGGTGCGTTTCACCACGGTGCCTGGAACCCGGTTCGAATATTCGAACCTCGGCTACGCGCTTCTGGGGCAGGTCGTGGAGCATGTCAGCGGTCAGAGCTTTCCCGACTTTGTGGCCGAAGCCCTGCTCGGGCCGCTGGGCCTGGAGATGACGACCTTCGACTACACCGCCGTGCCCCAGGGGAACATGGCCACCGGGTACCGCCCGCGCGGCGGCGCCTGGCTGGCCCTGCCGTTCAGCGGACCGGGCGCGTTTTCCAGCATCGGCGGCGTGATCTCGACCGGCGACGACCTGAGCCGCTGGGCGCAATGGCTGTGCGAGGCGTTCCGCGACGACAGTCCCGAACGGGGGCCGCTGTCGGCCGCAAGCCGCCGCGAGATGCAGGCGGTGCATTGCCCGATCGCACCCGAGCGGGAGGAGGCCCTGCTTTTCAAGGGCTACGGTTTTGGCCTGATGGCACAGACCGACGCGCGGCACGGGCTGAAGGTGCATCACTCCGGCGGGTATCCGGGGTTCAGCTCGCACATGCGGTGGCATCCGGAGACGGGGATCGGCGTTGTCGGGTTCGAGAACGCGACCTACTCCGGCGCCACCCTTCCCGTCACCGCCGCGCTGGACCGTCTGCTGGAGCTTGGGGATGCCAGACCCACAGCGCCGAAGCCGCCGAAGCCGCCGGAGACGGTGCGCGATCTCGGCGCCAAGGTCGCCGCGCTGGTCGCCGGTTGGGAGGACGCCGCGGCAGAGGCGATCTGCCTGGAGAATGTCGCGATGGACCGCCCGTATGACGAGCGGGCCGCCGATCTTGCGGCGCTGCTGGCGCGTGCCGGCACACCGGACCCTGCCCGTGCCGAGATCCGGCCCGCCGACGGGCAGATGTTCGGGCAGTTCGAGGTGCGCGTGCCCTGCACGACCGGGCTGATCGTCGCGACGGTCCTGCTCGGCCCGCCGGAGCCCGCAAGGATCCAGACCCTGCAATTCCGGATCGCCCCCCCGACCGAGGCCTAGGCGGGGCAGGTGGCCGCGCCGGGGGGCATGATGGCGCGCCGAGGCGCGTGGAAAACGGGAAACGGGAGACCGGGATGAAAGTCTATATCTGCGTTGACATCGAGGGGGTGGCGGGTGTGGTGACGCCGCAGCAGGGCAGCCCCGGTAATCCCGAGTACGAACGCGCACGGCGGCTAATGACGCAGGAGGCGAATGCCGCGGTCGAGGGCGCCCTTGCCGCCGGGGCGACGGAAATCCTCGTCAACGACGCGCATGGGCCGATGACCAACCTTCTGCCCGACGAGCTTCACCCCGGGGCGGAGCTCATCATCGGCAAGCCGAAGCCCTTCAACATGTTCGCGGGGCTCACCTCCGGGTTCGACGCGGTGTTCTGCATCGGCCACCATGCCCGCGCCTCCGGCCCCGGGGTGCTGGCGCATACGACCAACGGCTTCGCCTTCCGCGAGATCCGCATCGACGGCCAGCCCTTGGGCGAGCCGGGCCTCTACGGCGCCTATGCCGGGGAGCTGGGCGTTCCGGTCGCGCTGATAAGCGGTGATGACCGCTGCGCGGCGGAGAACCGCGCGCACTTTCCCGATGCGCGCTTCGTCGTGGTGAAGACGGCGCTTGGAAACCGCGCTGCGCGGGCGATGTCGGTGCCGCGCGCCCGGGCGGCGATCCGCGACGCGGCGCAGGCGACCCTTGCCGAGGCGCCGCGGTCAAGGCCCTTCGTGATCGCGGAACCGAAGGTCGTGGCGTTCGAGATGGCCCATCCCGCACTTGCGGATCTGGCCGAAGCCCTGCCGCCCGCCAGGCGCAGCGACGGCGTGACGGTGGAATTCGCGATCTCCTCCGTGGCAGAGGCGATCGGCTGGATGATCGCGCTTTCGGCCATGTCGGCGATGCTGCGCTGAGGCGCGCGCCTGGGTCACGGAGCAGTGGCGACGACACGGAACGATCCGCGGGTGACCGGGGATTGACCTGGGGTGTATTCTCCCGTCACCCGGTCACGGGCAACGGGAGACGTAGTCCGAGCGCGATGGTTGAGAAGAGTTGAGATGGACCTATCCGGCAGTCAGATCGGAGGGCGCATAAAGCGCCTTCGCAAGAAGCGGGGCTGGACCCTGAGGGAGTTGAGCGGGCGCGCGCATGTCTCGACCGCGACGCTTTCGAAGATAGAGAACGCGCAGGTCGCGGCCTCCTTCGACACGCTGGTGAAGGTGGCGCAGGGCCTGAACGTAAGCTTCGACAGCCTTCTGGAAGTGTCCGAAACGCCCCGCAGCGGCGGCAGGCTGGTCGTCACGGGAGCCGGCGAAACGGTGCATTTCGCGACCAGCATGTATGAATACGAGGTGCATTCGGTCGAGCTGCGCCGCAAGCAGATGATCCCCCTGATCATGAAGATCAAGGCGCGGTCGCTGGACGACATCACGAACTGGAGCTCTCATCCCGGGGAGGAGTTCATCTACATCACCAGGGGGGCCGTAAGGCTTCATACCGAATTCTACACCCCGGTGGAGCTTCAGCGCGGCGAAAGCGCCTATATCGACAGCGAGATGGAGCATGCCTTCGTCAGCATCGGCGACGGCGAGGCCGAGATCATCTCGATGTGCGTGACCTCGCAGACGACGCAGGCCTTCTTTGCCGCGGCGGGAATGCCGGAGCCCCGCGACCCGCCGCAAGCGCGGCCGACGACCGACTGAGAGACGACGGCCGACCGGGGCCGGGGCGGACAGTGCGCGGCCCGGGGCCCCCGTGTTCGCGCAAGCGGCCTGCTCATGCCCGCCCTGCCGCGGCGCCATCCTGCGCGGCGGCGACGGCCTGAAGCAGGTCCCACGACAGCCTTGCCTCGTCGGCCGGGATCTTCCGGACCGCGTGGCCAAGGTGCACGAGGACGAAATCCCCGGGCACGACTTCCTCGTCCTGAACCATGAACAACGAGACGTCGCGAAAAACGCCCCGCATTTCGCAGCGGGCGCAAAGGCCGTCGATGGCGCGGATCTGCATGGGAATCGCAATGCACATGGCTTTCCTCGCCGGGGATGATCCGAAGGCCAGCGCGGCAATGCCTGTCCGGCGCTTCCGTTTTCCGACATGTAGAAATTGCAGAGCGGCCCCGGCGGGTCAAGTATTGCGGCACTGCCAATTCCCTCCGCTCCGCTCAGGAATACGTGAGAGTCAATTCCACCCGACTCCTGCGGCAATTTTTATCTTGAACTCCCCGGCGCCGCGCGGGATCCTGTCGCCAATTCCGGTTCGTTGGTCAGTGGAATTCCCGTTCCCTTGGTGAATTTCACGCGGCCGGAAGGTGATGTTCCAATTCGGTCGGCGCGCCAATGCGGTTTCGGATGCCGCGCCGCGGGAAAAGGATATCTCTTGATGCGGGATGGCGTGAGATGGGGGCGGAACTGACGGCCGGCGAGGATTTGGATGTTGCCACGGCGACCACGGTCATCGGGCTGGGCAATACGCTGCTTGGCGATGACGGGGTCGGCGTGCGGGTGGTCGGGGCGCTGCGCGACCTCGGGGCGAGGGGCCTGACCCTTGTCGACGGCGGCACCATGGGGTTCCGGCTTGCCGATCTGGTCGCCCGGGCCGGGGCCTGCATCCTTGTCGACGCGGCCGATCTTGGCGCCCCGCCCGGCCATGTCGCGGCGCTGACCCCGGACGATCTTCAGGCCCGGTTTGCCGATGGCCACCGCAGCAGCGCGCACGAGGCCGGGCTGATCGACCTTCTGGGCCTCGTGCGGCTGGAGGACCGGCTGCCGCGGCGGCTGATGGTCGTCGCGATCCAGCCGGGGCCGATCGACTGGGGCGAAGACCTGAGCGCCGCGGTCTCGGCGGCGCTTCCGCGCGCGGCGCAGGAGGTGATGCGGATCGCGGGAGGCTGGGCCGATGGATGAGCGCGACCCCTTCCTGAATGCCCTGATGGGAGAGGTGCGCATGCTTCTGTCCCGGCTTCTGGACGACGGCGGTCCCGGGCAGATCGACCTGATGCGCCTGCCCATGCCGCCCGAGCGGCGGCAGGATCTGCAGGACATGCTGGGGCGCGGCGAGGTGGAGATCACGCTCGACGCGGCGGGCACCAGCCTGATCCGCGAGACGGCCTATGCGGGTGTCTGGTGGATCGAGCATCGCGACCGGGGCGGCCGCATGGTGGCGAACCTGATCGAGGTGGCGCAGATGCCCGCGATCGTGCCCCCCACCGACGAGGAGATGCGGGCCTCCCTAGCGGCGTTGCACGCCCGCGACATGAAGGAGGCGGGACGGTGAAGCCAAGGGACACGCTGGGCCAGAAACTGGCCGGTTACGGGATCAGCCGCCGCGCCCTGCTGAAATTCGCGGCCGCCGCCGCGACCAGCCTCGCCCTGCCGCCGGGGGTGGCGCCGGCGATTGCCGAAAGCCTGTCCGGCGCGCGGCGTCAGTCGCTGATCTGGCTGTCGTTTCAGGATTGCACCGGCTGCCTGGAGTCGCTGACCCGCTCGGACGCGCCGGGTATCGAGCGGCTGATCTTCGATTTCATCTCGCTCGACTATCAGGAAACGCTCATGGCCGCGGCCGGGGCCGCGGCGGACGAGACGCTGGTCCGGGCCGCCCGCGACAACCATGGCAAGTACCTTCTGGCAATCGACGGCTCCGTGCCGACGGCGGAGGGCGGGGTTCATTCCATGGTCGGCGGGCGCACCAACATGGACATGCTGGCCGAGCTGGCCGAGGGCGCCGCGGCGGTGTTGGCGATCGGAACCTGCGCGGCCTACGGCGGCATTCCGAAGGCCGCACCGAACCCGACCTCGGCCGTCGGCATCGCCGATCTGGTCAAGGAAAAGCCCATCGTGAACATTCCCGGCTGTCCGCCGATCCCCGAGGTCCTGACCGGGGTGCTGGTGAATTTCCTGACCTTCGGGCGGCTGCCCGATCTCGACGATCTGGGCCGGCCGCTGGCCTATTTCGGTACCACGATCCACGACCAGTGCTACCGGCGGCCCTATTACGACCAGGGCAAGTTCGCCCACAGCTTCGACGACGAGGGCGCGCGCCAGGGGTGGTGCCTGTTCGAACTGGGCTGCAAGGGCCCGACCACGCGCAACGCCTGCGCAAGCCTGAAATGGAACGGCGGCACCTCCTTCCCGATCCAGTCCGGCCACGGCTGCCTCGGCTGCTCCGAGCCCGATTTCTGGGACAAGGGCAGCTTCTACACCTCACTGTCGGGAGGAGAGGGCCCGCCGTGGGACGCCGTCGGCGGCGCGGCGGCGGTCGGTCTGGGGATCGGCGGCGCGGCAGCCTTCGCCGCGCGGCGGTCGCGCGCCGCCGTCGATCGTCAGCTTGCGAAGGAGTGGCAGCGCGACCACGGCGCGACCGCGACATCCAAGACAGAGGAAGACGGGCCATGACCCTGCTCGATTTCGCCCGCGGCCCGGCGCTTTACTGGTCGACGCTGATCATGGTCTGCGGCCTTGTCTGGCGGCTTGCCGGGGTGGCGCTGCTGCCCTTCCGCCCCGACCGGTCCGCCGCCGGGCCGCAGTCGCGCGGACGTGTTCGCGGCGCGCTGGGAACGATCGTGAGCCGCTCCCTGCCGCGCCGGACCTTCCTGGCCCGGACTTTCGCGACGGTGGTCGTCGGATATGCGATGCACCTGGGCCTGCTGATCATCCTGCTGGGCGGGGCCCCGCATATCCTGCTGGTGGCGCAGGCGACGGGCCTGTCCTGGCCGTCCCTGCCGAAGGGGGTTGTCGCGCTGGCCAGCGCGGTGACGCTGGTGACGCTGGTGTTCGTCCTGGTCCGCCGCTGCACCCACCCGGTGCTGCGCCTTCTGTCGAACTTCGACGACTTCCTCAGCATCGTGCTGACCCTCGTCCCCGTCGCCACCGGGATCCTGCTGGCCGAGGAGACGGTGCTGCCCTACCGAACACTGCTGACCTGGCACATCCTGTCGGTCGAGGCGATGATGATTTGGCTGCCCTTCGGCAAGCTGTCCCATGTCGTCTTCGTCTTTGCCGGGCGCGCGGTCTCTGGCGCCAAGCTCGGCAAGAGGGGGGCCACGACATGAGCGGCATGCCCCCATCCCTCGCGCCGGCCGCCAAGCCGGGCGCGAAGCCGGCCACCCGCCGCGTCGCCGAAAGCCGCGACCAGGCCGATCGCGCGCGGCTGGACGCCGCCATGCGCGGCTTCATCTCCGACTTCGGGCCCGAGGCCGCGGTTTACATGGAGGCCTGCCTGCACTGCGGACAATGCGCCGAGGCCTGCCAGTTCTATGTCGAGACCGGCGATCCGAAATACACGCCGATCTGGAAGATCGAACCCTTCAAGCAGGCCTACAGCCGCGAGATGGGTCCCTTCGCCCCGTTCTTCCGCGCCTTCGGCCTGACGCCGAAGGTGACGCTGGGCGAACTCGAGGGCTGGCAGGAGCTTCTCTACGACAGCTGCAACATGTGTGGTCGCTGCTCGCTGGTCTGCCCGGCGGGGATCGACATCGCCGACCTGGTGGAGAAGGCGCGGCACGGCATGTTCGAGGCCGGGCTTGTCCCCGGAGATTACCTCGGGGCGCTGGCGGGCAAGGAGCAGGAAACGGGCAATCCCTTCGGCATTTCCCGCGAAGACGTCCGCCGCGCGCTGCTGGAGATTGGCCGGTCCCATGGCGTCGAGATGCATGTCGATGAACCGCGGGCCGCCGTCGTGCCCACCGTGTCGTCGATCGACCTTAAGATGTACCCCGCCTCGATCGCGGCCACGGCCCGGGTGCTGAACCATGTCGGCGCAAGCTGGAGCTTTCGCACCGACGGGTTCGACGCCGACAACGTATCGCTGACCGCGGGCGACCGGACGGGGCAGCGGCTGGTGACCGAGGCGATCGTCGACGCGGCGACCCGCTGCGGCGCCGAGGTGCTGATCATGCCAGAATGCGGCCATTCCTACACCGAGATGCGGTGGGAGGCGGCCAACACCGTGGGGCACGCGCTGCCCTTCCGGGTGTTGCACATGTCGGAATACCTGGCCGAATGCCTGGACGCGGGGCGCCTGAAGCTGCGCCCGGTGACGCCCGACCCGGAGGGCCGGGGCGTGACGTTCCACGATCCGTGCCAGCTGTCGCGGCGCAGCGGGCGCTCGGACGCGCCGCGCAAGGTGATGGCGGCGCTCGGCCTCGATCTGCACGAACTGGCCGACCACGGCGCCGACAGCTGGTGCTGCGGCGGCGGGGGCGGGGTCGCGCTGATCAACCGGGCGAGGCCGCTGCGCGACAAGGCCTTCGCCATCAAGCGGCGGCAGGTCGCGGATACCGGCGCCGGGACGGTCATCGTGTCCTGCACCGGCTGCCGCCAGACCTTCGAGCATGGCTTCAAGGATGCCGGCGGCGAAACCGGCGTGGGCAGCCTGCTCGACCTCGTGGCCGGGCAGCTTGAAGAAGACGGGAAGACCCCATGAGCAAGACAATCGTTGTCGATCCCCTGACCCGGATCGAGGGCCACCTGCGGATCGAGGTCGGGATCGACGGCGGGGGGCATGTCACCTCCGCGCTCAGTTCCGGCACCCAGGTGCGCGGCATCGAGATCATCCTCAAGGACCGCGACCCACGCGACGCCTGGGCCTTCGCGCAGCGCATCTGCGGGGTCTGCACGTTGGTGCACGGGCTGGCATCGGTCCGCGCGGTCGAGGACGGCCTCGGCCTCGCCATCCCCGAGAACGCCGAACTGATCCGCAACCTGATGGCTGGGTGCCAGCTGGTTCAGGATCACGTCATGCACTTCTACCACCTTCAGGCGCTGGACTGGGTGAGCCCGGTCTCGGCGCTCGAGGCCGACCCGGCCAAGGCCGCGCGCATCGCCGCCGAACGGGATTATCCCGACAGCTCCGTCGCCCATTTCACTGCCGTACAGGCCCGGCTGCGCGCGCTGGTCGGCTCGGGTCAGCTGGGTCTCTTCACCAACGGATACTGGGATCACCCGGGTTACGCGCTGCCGGCCGAGATCAACCTGATCGCCATCTCGCACTACCTCGAAGGTCTGACCTGGCAGCGCGAGATCGGCAAGATCATGACGATCTTCGGCGGCAAGGATCCGCATCCCAACCTCGTGGTCGGGGGTGTCCCCTGCGCCATCGCTGCGGGGGAGGGGGACCTGCCGGGCGGGGGCGACGGTACGGCTGTCAACCTGACGACACTTCAGAAGGTTCAGCAGCTCATCGACGAGATGAACCGCTTCGTCACGCGGGTCTATCTGCCCGACCTCGAACTGATCGCGTCGCACTACAAGGAGTGGTTCACCCGCGGCGAGGGAACGCGCAACTTCCTGGCCTACGGCGATTTCGGCGGCACGGAGGAGAACGGCTTCGGTGTGCGGCGCGGGGTCGTGCTGGACCGTGATCTGTCGCAGGTCCACCCCCTCGACCTGGGAGACGAGGATCAGATCCGCGAGTTCATCTCGAACGCCTGGTATAGCTACAAGGAGGGCCGTGATGCCGGCCTGCACCCCTACCGGGGTGAGACGACGCTTGCCTATGACGGCCCGCGCCCGCCGCTGACGACGCTTGATCCTTCGAGCGGGTATTCGTGGCTGAAGGCGCCGCGCTGGCGTGGCAAGCCGATCGAGGTCGGGCCGCTGGCGCGCCTGGTGGTGATGCGGGCGGCGGGGGACAAGCGATCCGCCGCGCTGACCGACGCGTCACTGCAAAGGCTCGGGCTGGGGTTCGACGCGATGTATTCGACGATGGGGCGCATCCTGGCGCGCGGGATCGAAAGCCGCCTCATGACCGACAGGATGCAGCACTGGCTTGACCGGCTGCTTGCCAATATCGCGAAAGGCGACGTGAAGACGTTCGACGGCCGTGCCTGGGATCCGGCGACATGGCCGCAGAAGGCGCAGGGGGTCGGCTATGTCGAGGCACCGCGCGGATCGCTCGCCCACTGGATCGTGTTCGAGAACGGCAAGATCACCAACTACCAAGCCGTGGTGCCGACCACGTGGAACGCGGGGCCGGTCGACCCGATGGGGCAGCACGGCCCGTTCGAGGCGGCATTGCTCGACAACCATGACCTGTCGTTCCCCGATCAGCCGCTCGAGGTGCTGCGCACGATCCACAGCTTCGATCCCTGCATGGCCTGCGCCGCCCACGTCCTGCGCCGCGCCGATGGGCGGAGCGAGGAACTTGCCCGGGTACGCGTCGTCTGATCGCGGGCCTTACGACCCCGGACCTCACAATCCCGGACCTCACAATCCCGGACCCCAGGGGCAGCGATGCACGACACCCCCGCCGGCCGGGCCGGCGGAGGCGGTGATGCGGGAGGGAAGCGCCGTCCCTGCGCGCTATTCGGCCGCGGCGACCGGCACGGCCTCTTCCCCGATGATCTGTTGCGCCGCCATGCGCCCACCGTTCACCGCGAAGCCGAAGCTGGTGCCCGAAGCCGCGCCCAGCGTGTAGGTGTCGCGCGCCGAGATGCCGCCCGCATCGTTGCCGACGACGTAGACCCCCGCGATCACCGAGGCGTCCGGACGCACGGGTTGCAGGTAGCGGTTCACCCGGATGCCCCCCACCGTGGTCAGGATGCCGTAGGTCATGCGGAAGGCGTAAAGCTTGCCGTTCGCGTCGATCTCGCTCAGGTAGCGTTCGTCCTTGGCAAAGCCGCTGTCCTTGTTGTGCGCGGCGTCATCGTTGTAGGTGGCGATGGTCCCCCGCAGCGTGGCAAGCGGCAGCCCGGTCTGCGCGGCAAGATCCGCAAGGCCATCGGCGACGACGACCGCACCCTCGCAATGCTCCAGCCCGTACTGGATGAACTTGTCGAAATCGGCGACTTTCGTCGTGGCGCGGACAAGCACGCCCAGCCCGACATCCAGCCCCTCGTTCATCAGGTAGCCGCGCATCTTCTCGTCCATGATGGTCCACGAGGTCTTCACCCGGTGCACGGCGTTCCCGGCGTGGATGAAGTCCACCGCGACATCCTCGGCGGTGAAGCGTTCGCCCTGAAGATCGACCCAGATCGCCCGCGGCTGCCAGCCGAGGATGCACAGGTTCATCTGTTCCCAGCCCATCTTCTTCACATGCTGGTCCAGCGCGGGCAGCAGCATCGTCGCCCCGATCGAGTCGAGGTCGGCACCCAGCGCATGCACCATGTTGATGCCGTCCCCCTCGGACCCGATCGGGGCATATTGCACGGGGTTGGGGGCCTCGGTGTATTTCGCCAGCATCTCCGGGTTGTTGGCGAACCCTCCGGTCGCGACGATCACGCCGTCCGGGGCCATGACGGTCAGTTCGCTGCCATCCCCAGCGACGGCCCGGGCCCCCACGACGCGCCCGCTGTCGTCGGTCAGCAGTTCCCTGGCCGAGATGTCGCGGATCAGCTCGGCGTTGTCGAAGGTTTCCAGCCGCTCGTAGAGTCGTTTGCAAAGTTCCTTGCCGTGGCCCTTGGCGATGTGCCAGGTGCGGTTCGCGGTCCACTCGATCCGCTCCGGCCCCTCGAATTCCACCCCCTGCTGCTGCAGCCAGTCGATGGTTTCGGCAGACTTGTTGTGGAAGCGGCGCACCAGCGGCGCGTTCGCGGACCAGCGGGTTTCCTGCATCTCCTCGCGGTAAGTCTCGTCGCGCTTGAGGTCGATCCACTCCTCGCGCTGCATCTCGGTCTCCACGCCGAAGACGCCTTCGGCGTAATTGGCGCGGCCCCCGGTTATCGGGGTCTTTTCCAGGACGAGAACCTTTTTCCCGGCAATTGCAAGCGTCAGTGCGGCCGAAAGTCCGCCAGCCCCAGCACCGAGAACGAGCACATCCGTATTTCGGGTTTCATTGGTCATTTGAGGTCACCTTTCCTATATCTCATCACTCCAGATACCGCGAAAATACAATTACGGTTTCTGCGGCGTTCGTTTGCCGCGCGTGCCCGGATAATTTCCGATGACATCCGCGACGCCCAATAAGGCCCCCTCCCGGTATGTGGTGCCCGGGCATTTCCCGGGCACCACGTCTTTCGTCAATTCATCGGCGCTTCGGCGGCGGCATTGCGGCCAGCGATCCGGCCGAAGGCGAAACATTCCCCGATATTGCCGCCGCCCTGGTACAGGTAGGAATAGATCGAGCCGAGCTCGCCCGCGGAGTAGAGACGCGGGATCGGCGCCCCCTCGGTCGAGATCACCCGGGCCTCCTTGTCGCGGCGCGGCCCGCCCTGGGTGTTGACGAAGGCTGGCGTCAGCTTCATCGCGTAGAACGGCGCGGTCTCGATCGGCGCCATCCGGTCGGCGGGGCGGTCCCAATCGGCGTCGCGGCCGGCGTTGGCGAACATGTTGAAACGTGCGACGCTTTCCTTGAGCTTCGCCACCGGCAGCCCGATCTTCGCGGCCAGATCGTCAAGCGTGTCGGCCTTGACGATCCAGCCCTTCTCGACCTCGCGCAGGTTGTCCTTGCTCCAGTCGTAGCGGTTGCCGTGGCTGACATCCCAGTCAGCATGGGCGCTGCCGACCGGGCCGAAGGCGCGCATCGTCTCGTCGAAGATCATGTGAACCGGCGCGGGGATCGGCTGCTGCACCCACACCCCGTTGCGCAGCACCTTGCCATGACGGTCGCCGACCGAGCACGGCTCGCCCTCGCGGGTGAAGCGCGTGGCGTCGGCTCCGACGAACATGTAACTGTTGCAATGCGGAAGGTTGATCCAGTGGGCAACTTCGATCTCGGGCGCCTTGAACGACAGGATCGGCCCCGAGACGTTGTTCATGTGCCAAAGGTCCGCGCCGACCTCGATCCCCATGCGCACGCCGTCACCGGTGTTGTAGGGCGAGCCGTCCGGATAGATCTCTGGCAGCCCGTCGAGGTAGGTGCGCACCATTTCCGGGTTGGCCTCGAAGCCGCCGCAGGTCAGCACGACGGCGCGGCGGGCACGGATCGCGATCTCGCGCCCTTCGGTCTCGGCGATCACCCCGACGATGCTGCCGTTCTCGCGGACAAGGCGTTTCGCGGGTGTCTCGTAGCGGATGTCGACGGGGCGGGCGTCAAGCTTTCCGGCGATCAGCTTCCACAGCCGCTCCTGGCCGTAATCCCCCTTGCCGTGCATCAGCACGCGCACGCAGTCGGAGCCGTCGATCTCGGGGAATTCGCACAGCGGGAACTCCACCGGATCCATGCCCAGCCCCTCCAGCCAGGCCCGGTTCTCGTGCATCCCCTCGGCCCAGGTCTGAAGCATGTCCGCCGGGATATTGTCCATGTAGGTGCCGGCGAGGCCGGTGAAATAGACCTTGGCCCGCTCCACATCGGTCGGCCAGAACACGAGGTTCGCGGACACCCGGCTGTTGCCGCCGCGGTGTTCCTTCGGAGCCTTCTCGAGCATCAGGACCTCGGCGCCCGCGTCGGACGCGGTGATGGCCGCCGTCGCCCCGGCAAAGCCGCAACCGATGACGATCACGTCCGTCTCCAGTTCCCAGTGCTTCTGTTCCGCGTGAGACATGTCCATGATCCTTCTCGGCTTGATGCGGACACCCGGAGCGGCGCCGCCTGTCAGTCGCCGAAGATAGTCAGGGCGGCGGGCAACTCGTTGACGTGGATCAAGTTTCGCGGGGGCGCACGCAGTCGTGAAGAGGGCGCCGCGCCCGACCCGCGTTTCGAGGCCGGCACGCGACATCCCCGCTGCATTGGAACGAACCTGCCTCCGGCGGGTTCAAGGAGTGATTGCGGCGAATGCGGCCCGTCAATGCGGCCCGGCAATGGAGCGCGGAGCGGACCCCCGCGTGCCGCGCGACGGAAGGAGGAAGCGACGTGTTGGATTGGATTTCCGCCCACAGCGCCCTGCTGAACGTGGCGATCAATGGCGGCATGCTGGCGGTCTGGGTGGTCTACCTGCAGATCTTCGTCACGACCTATCGGCAGGCGCGCTCTCCGCGCGTGCTGATCAACCGTGCGATGGGGTCCGATATCGACGCGCAATGCATCGTCTCGAACATGAGCCAGGAGCCGGTCTATCCGCAAAGCGTCTATTGTACGGTGCACTACCGCGGCGGCAGCTTCTCGGCTACCATCACCGACCGCGAGATCTTTCAGGACACCGGGCGCGACCAGCCCAAGGGCGTGACCGCGCAGGGGCCGCTGAAGCAGGGGGCGTTCCTCAGCCTCGGCAGCTTTCGCAACCTCATGGACGTCACCTCCCGGCATTCCGACGAGGACAGCGCGCTGGCCCGGCATGACGATGCGGTCGAGGGGATGGAGATCATGGTGGTCTGCGCCTTTGGCGGCGACAACCTCGAGATCGCGGCGAACCGCGCGTTCCGCATAGATACCGGCACGGATCCATGGTCGATCATCCCACGGTTTCCGCAGACCGACCAGATCGCCGGCCGGGCGGAGCGAAAGCGTATCCGGCAAAGGGTGATCGCCGAGTTGCAGGAGCGCTGAGCCGCGCGGAGCGGCCCCCGCCAATCGGCCGGTGCCCCACGGGGCATCGGGCCCGGATCACCCGAGGTGGGACCGGGTCCAGGGCTCGGCGCCCTTCACGCCCACGTAGATGCGGTAGAGCGATGTCGTCGCGGTGATGAACAGCCGCTGCCCGTCGGCGCCGCCGAAGCACAGGTTGGCGACCGTCTCGGGGATCAGGATCTTGCCCAGAAGCGCCCCCGACGGGGTAAAGCAATGCACCCCGTCACGGGCCGAGGACCAGACGTTGCCCAGACGATCGACGCGCAGGCCGTCGGGGAAGCCGCAATCGAGCTCGGCCAGCACCCCGGCGTCCCGCAGACTGCCGTCGTCGCCCAGGTCGAACTGACGGATCACCGCTGGGACCGTATCGTCGTGGCTCTTGCCGCTTTCGGCGACATAGAGCCTGCGTTCATCGGGGGAGAAGGCAAGGCCGTTGGGCTGGGTGAAATCGCTGATCACCGGCTCGGGCGCGCCGCCCGGGCTCAGGCGAAAGACGTGGCGGGCGCCCTGTTCGGGCGTGGCGCGGAAGCCTTCGAAATCGCCGAGGATGCCGTAGGTCGGATCGGTGAACCAGACCGTCCCGTCCGAGGTGACCACCACGTCGTTGGGCGAGTTGAGGCGGCATCCGTCATGGTCCGATGCAAGGATTGTCAGGCTGCCATCCCATTCGGTCCGGACCACGTCGCGAAAGCCGTGGCGGCAGCCGATCAGCCGCCCGACCTCGTCGCGCGTATTGCCGTTGTTGAAGCCGGAATTCTCGCGGAAGACGGTCAGCCCGCCCGTATCGCTCCAGCGCAGGATGCGCCGGCTCGGGATGTCCGAGAACAGCACGCAGCCGTGATCCCCGAACCACACCGGCCCCTCGGTCCAGGTGAAGCCGGTGGCAAGACGCTCCAGCTGCGCCATGGGATGGATGAAGTCGAGGAACCGCGGGTCGCGGATTTCCAGATGTTCGGGAAGCGTGATCATCTCCGCGCCCTCCTGCCGTTGGCCGCGATGACGATGCCGATGATGATGAGACCGGTCAGGACCATGCGGATGCCGGCGCCCAGGCCGTAGGAATTCAGCATGGAGACGACGAGGAACATGAACAGCGCGCCGCCCCAGATCCCCGGCACGTTCGAATGTCCGCCGGCGATCGAGGTGCCGCCGATGACGACCACCGCGATCGAGGTGAGAAGGTATTCCTGTCCCATGTCGAGCGAGGCCCCGCCCGAGAAGCTGGCCAGAAGATACCCGCCCAGGCCCGCGAACAGCGCGACGGTGACATAGGTGGTGGCGCGAACCCGCTCCACCGGCATCCCGGCCAGCCGTGCCGCGCGCATGTTCTGGCCCGAGGCAAGCAGCCAGCGCCCGAACGCCCCGCGCTCCAGCACGATCCAGACCGCGACCGACAGCACCAGCGCCACGAGCGCCACGTTCGGCACCCCGAGGCTGCGGCCTGTGGCGAAATCGGCCAGCGCCTCGGGGGGCTTGATCCGCAGCCCCCGGTTCGACCAGATCGCCACCGACTGATAGACCAGCGAAGCGGCCAGCGTGGCGATGATCGGCGGCAATCGCAGCGCGGCGATCAGGATGTAATTCGCAAGCCCCGTGGCAAGCCCCGCCAGCAGCGCGACGGCGAGACCGAGGAAGGCGGTGCCCGGGGCGGCATCCATCGCCTTCAGGGCGAGCGTGCCGGACAGCGTCATCACCGCGGGGATGGAAAGATCGACGTTGCCGGGGCCGAGGGTGATCACCAGCATCTGGCCAAGCCCCACGATCACCGAGAAGGCGCCGAAGGCGAGGGCGGCATAGGCGAGGCCCCCGGCGCCGTTGCGCCCGGTCAGGGTCAGCGTCAGGCCGAAGACGACGATGGTGGCAAGCCAGGACCAGATCCAGGCGCGGGAAAAGAGCGCAGGCATCGGGGTTCCTTTCAGCGGGTGGCGCCGCGGCGGGTGAAGATCAGCCGGGCCGTCAGCACGAGGATGAGGATCGCGCCCTGCGACCCGATCTGCCAATCGGGCGACAGGCGCATGAAGGACAGGAGTGACGCCGCCAGCGCGAGGGTAAACGCCCCGAGCACGGCGCCGGTCGGCGAGACGCGGCCACCGACGAACTCCCCCCCGCCCAGGATGACGCCGGCGATGGACAAAAGCGTGTAGCGCGAGGCGACGTCGGCCCCGGCCGAGGTCGTCAGCCCGGTCAGCGCCATGCCCGACAGCACGCCGAACAGCCCGGCTAAACCGTAGGCCAGCGCCGTCAGCCGCACCACCGGCCAGCCGGCCCGCGCCACCGCCCGCGCGTTGCCGCCGACGCCGCGCAGGACGGTGCCGATCCCGGACCGGATCGCGATCAGATGGGTCACCGCCGCGATCACCGCCGCGGCCCAGACCGCCATCGGAAGCACCGGCGGCTTCACCGACATCAGCGCGCTCAGCCACTCGGGGCTTTCGCCGCCGGGGCTGGG
The DNA here is from genome assembly GCF_002871005.1 of Acidimangrovimonas sediminis. Classification (GTDB taxonomy): domain Bacteria; phylum Pseudomonadota; class Alphaproteobacteria; order Rhodobacterales; family Rhodobacteraceae; genus Acidimangrovimonas; species Acidimangrovimonas sediminis. Next base: position 93,160 of record NZ_PHSN01000017.1, on the reverse strand, counting down.
CAGGATGAACAGCGCAAGGCCGCCCCAGACGAAGGACATGCCCAGCGTGACGACGATCGCCGGAAGCTCCAGCGCCCGCACGATGGCGCCCATCCCGGCATAAGCCAGCACCAGCGCCGCGAGGGCAAGCACACCCAGCAGCGGCTGCTGCACCAGAACCGTCGCGGTGAGGCAGGCGACGAGGCTGACGAAGGCGCCGATCGACAGGTCGATGTCGTTGACCTTGATGATGAACATCTGCGCCACCGTCGCCAGCGCGATCGGCACCGCGAGGTTGAACAGCAGGTTCATGCCGAAATAGCTCATCGCTCGCGGCTGAAGCCAGAAGGTCAGCGCCAGCAGCACCGCAAGCGAGATGACCGGCAGCAGGATCCGGTGGCGCGCGAAAAGGCGTGTCATGTGCCGGTCTCCTGCAGTTCGAACGACGCTTCGAGGATCTTCTCCTCGCAGATGTCGGTGCCGGTCAGCTCGGCCGAAATCGTGCCGTTGCGGTAGACGAACACGCGGTCGCATTCGCAGATCTCCTCGGTCTCGGTGGAGTACCAGAGGAAGGTGCGGCCGCGCGCGGCTTCGGCCCGGATCATCGTGTAGACGTCGCGCTTGGTGCCGACGTCGACGCCGCGCATCGGGTCGTCCATCACCACGATCGGCGCGGTGGAGGCGAGCGCCCGCGCGAACAGGACCTTCTGCTGGTTGCCGCCCGACAGCGACAGGATCGGGTTGGCCAGGTCGTCGGTGCGGATCCCGATCCGCTGCTTCCATTCGGCCGCGACCTGCTCTTCGGCGGCGCGGTCGACGAGGCCGTGCCGGGTGATCCGCGGCAGGATCGAGGCCGAGGCATTGCGCAGGATCGACCACAACGGCAGCACGCCGTCGCGCGGGCGGTCCCCGGCGACAAAGACCATCCGCGGTTCGCGCGGGCTTTTCCACGACGAGGTCGACCCGAGATAGAGCCGGGCCAGTGCCTCGGCCTGGCCATGGCCGGCAAGCCCGGCAAGTCCGACGATCTCGCCCTTGCGCGCGCTCAGCCCCCGGTCGGTCCGCACGACCTCATCGCCAAGGGCGCGTTCCGAGGCCGTGCTTTCCTCGGGGGCGTCAGCCGCGACATGACCCATCGCTGCGACAAGGCTTTCACGGGTGAAGGCGCCGGCCGCGCGATCGGCGACGACCAGGCCGTCCTTCATCACCAGGATGCGCGAGGCGACGTCGAATACCTCGCCCAGCATGTGGGAAATGAAGATGACCGCGCCGCCCCCGGCGCAGAACCGGCGGATATGCGTCAGAAGCTGCTCGGCGATCCCCGCGTCCAGCGCCGATGTCGGCTCGTCGAGGATCACCAACTCTGCCGCGCCGCCCCGGGGGGCGAAGCCGATCGCGATCTCGACCATCTGGCGTTCGGCGATCGTCAGGCTGTCCACGGTCACCATCGGGTCGATCCCGTGACCGGGAAAGACGGTGTCGAGGCTCTGGCCGATCTCTGCCGCGGCCTTGCGCCGCCATCCGATCCCGCGCAGGGCGGAATGCGAAATCCTCAGGTTTTCCGCGACCGTCAGGTTCGGGCAGAGCGAGAGTTCCTGGAACACCGAGCGGATCCCGGCCTTCGCCGCCGCCGCGTCGCCGGCGCGCGGAAACGCCAGCTCGCCCGACGAGGGGCGCAGCGTGCCGTTGACGATGTTCACCAGCGTGGACTTGCCCGCGCCGTTGTGTCCGACCAGGCTGAGGCATTCCCCCGCCCGGATCTCGAGGCTGACCCCGTTCAATGCCCTGACCGACCCGAAATGCTTTGCCACATCGGTCAGGGCGACGACCGCTGCGCCGCCCTGTTCCTTTCCGGTCATGCCGTCACTTGCCCTTGGCGAGGATGGCCTGCACGTCGGCCTGGGTATAGTTCTTGTTCGCCACCGACCCCTTCGGCGTGGTTTTCAGGGCGTTGTCGAGCGTGTCCTGAGTGACGGTCAGGAACGGCACGCTCACGTCCTTGGGCACGTCCTTGCCGTCGAGGATCTGCTGCGCCACCCAGAAGGCCAGCGTCGCAATGCCCGGCGCGATCGACGCCGACATCGTGGTGTAGCCGTTCTCGGCATGCTCCTGCTTCCACCAGGACAGCTCGTCCTCGCGGTTGCCCATGATGATGATCGGCTCGGGCCGGCCTGCTGCCTTGAACGCCATAGCGGTGCCATAACCGTCGCCGCCCTGGGTCACGACGCCTGCGATCTTGGGCAGCGAGGGCAGCACGCCCGCCACCGCCTTCTGCGCCACGTCCTGGGCCCAGTTGCCGTGCACCGATCCGACGATCTTGAACTTGGGATACTTCTGCACCTCGTCATGGATCCCCTTCGAGATCTCCTTGTCGATCGAGGTGCCGGCAAGGCCGCGAACTTCCAGCAGGTTGCCGCCGTCCGGCAGCCGCTTGGCGAGGTAGTCGACCTCGTCCCGGCCCCATTTCTGGAAATCGACGACCACCCGCCAGGCGCAGGGCGCCGTGACGATGCCGTCGAACGAGATCACCTTGATCCCGGCGTTGCAGGCCTCCTTTACCGCGCCGTTCAGCGCCGTGGGCGAAGCCGCGTCGAGAACGATGGCGTCATAGCCCTGCAGGATCATGTTCTGGATTTGCGCGGCCTGTTCCGTGGCCTGGTTCTCCGACGTGGTGAAGGCGTCGGCCTGGCCGATCTTCTTGTCCTTGATGGCCTGGTCGGTGACGGTCTTCCAGCTTTGCAGCATGGCCTGGCGCCACGAGTTGCCGGCGTAGTTGTTGGAAAGCGCGATCTTCTTCGACGCGGTGTCGGCGACGGCCGGAGCCACGGACAGGGCTACGCAGGCCGCTCCAAGCAGCAGCTTCTTCATGTTGGTCTCCTCCCTCTTGTCGGGCATGCACCGTGTGGATCCGGTCCCGACCTGCGCATGCTGACGCAGGGCCGCGGCGATCGTAAAGGCACCTGCCCGCATATCCGTTTGCGGGTTCCCGCAGATTTTTGCCGGGTATTCCCCTTTTCAACGCGCCCCCGCCGGAGGCATCCTGAGGCCCGACGCAGCTGTGCGCAGGGAGGACAGCGTGAGACATTCAGCCGCGGGCGCGCCCGACGCGCGCGATATCCTGTTGCGGATTTCCGCACATCTGGCGGGGGAGGTCGAAGTACGCGGCGCGCTGGACGCGGTCGCGGACGAGATGCGCGCGATCCTTCCCTTCACCCATGCCGACATCTGCCTGCACGATGCGCCCGGCTGGCTGGTCAGCTACGAGGTGGGCCTGCGCACCCGCTGGCCCGACCGGCGCACCCGCCTCAACGCCTCGCCGGTCCGGGCCCTGATGACCGGCGAAGTCGATACGATGCTGACGGCGAACGCGATGTGCGATCCGCGGCAGGTCTTCCCCGGCGCCGCCTGCGGCCCGATCCTGGAACATGGCCTGCGGTCGCGGGTTCACGCGACGATGCGGATCCGCGGCGAGGTCATCGGTTCGCTCAACTTCTCCCATGTCGAGGAGGGCCGCTATTCGACGCGCGATCTGGCGCAGGTGCGCCAGCTGTCCGATGTGCTCGCCCCCTATTTCTACGCGCTGCGGGCGGGAGAGAAGGCGCGCCACGCGGCGGTGATCCGCGCCGAGGCGCAGGCGCGCGAGGAGGGGCTGCGACTGGGGGCGCTCGGGCTGACGCAGGCGCTCGAAGACCAGCGCCAGCGGATCGGAATGGATCTGCACGACGAGGTGCTGGCCGACCTGACCCACCTTCTGCGCCGGCTCGACGGCGAGGGGGTGGTGCCCGACCGGGCCGAGATCGGTGCGCGGATCTCGGATTGCATCCAGGATCTGCGGCGGATCATCGACCTGACGGTTCCGACGCTTCTGGATCTCTTCGGGTTCAACCATGCCGTCCGCGAACATCTCACGCGTGCGGCCACCGGCGCGGGCGCGGCCACCGACCTGCTGGACCGCAGCGACGAGGCGGTGGACGGTCTCGACCCCACGGTTCGCACCGCGCTTTTCCGCATGACGCAGGAGGCGATCAACAACGCGGCCCGCCATTCTGGCGCCGGTCTGATCCGTGTGCTGATCGACCGGGCCGCGGCGGGGCGTCTGCGCGTGCGGATCGAGGATGACGGCCGCGGCTTCGACCCCGCCGCGCTGGTCCGGCAATCCGGCCTGTCGCACATGCGCATCCGGGCCCGGCTGATCTCGGCCGATCTGCAGATCTCGCATGAGGCCGGCACCGCGGTGTCGATCACCCTGCACGAGGCCCCCCCGCGGGAGGCCGGAGTGTTCGAGACGGGGCGGGGCGGGAAGGGCCATGGCGAGAAGAATCGGCGGGAGGTGCGGCAATGAGGATCCTCATCGTCGAGGACGACCAGTTCCATGCCGTCTTTCTTCAGGATTCGATCGCCGAGGCCCTGCCGGAGGTGACCGAGACGATCCACGCGACCGATGGCGTCGAAGGCGAGGCAGCGGAGCGCGAGAGCGATTTCGACGGCGTGGTGATGGATCTTCAGATGGAGCGGCGCAACGGCATCGACACGGCGCGCACGATCTGGGCGCGTCATCCCCGCATGCGGATCCTGTTCTGGTCGAACTATGCCGACGAGGCGTATTTCCGCGGCATCTCGCGGATCGTGCCCGAGGAAGGCACCTATGGCTACCTCCTCAAGACGACCAGCCGCGACAGGCTGAAGCTGGCCCTGCGCGCGGTGCTGCTCGAGGGGCAGGTTGTCGTCGATCAGCAGATCCACCGGCTTCAGCACCGGGCCGCGGTGCCGGGTGAGGCCCTCAGCGAAAGCGAATATGCCGTGCTGATCGACCTTGCGCTGGGGTTGCAGGACCGGCTGATCGCTGATCATCAGGGAATGTCGCTGCGTACGGTTCAGAACCGGCTGCTCGCGCTCTACGAAAAGCTCGGGGTGGGGGAGAGGAGTTTCGGCGACGGCGTCAACAAGCGTGTCCGGGCCGTCAGCCGGGCGATGACGACAAGGATCCTCAACGCCGAGACGCTGGAGGCCGCACAGAAGAATTTCGACCAGTGGTGGGCGCGGCAGGCCGGTCGCTGAGGGGCGCCGCCGTGTTGGCCATGCCCCGCGTCGTGCTGCGTTCAGGCGCTGGCCGCCTTGCGGGCCACGTCGCGCACGAAGCTGCGGAAGTTCCGCGTCACGACGCTGCGGTCCTCGCTTCGGGTCGCGAGGGAGAGGCGGGCCACGGGGGCCGTGCCCGCGATCGGCAGGAAGGCGATGCCGGGAATGCTGCGCGAGGCCACCTGAGCCGGGACGAGCGACACCCCCAGCTCCACCGCGACGAGGTTGGCGATCGAGGTGATCTGCGGCGCGACCTGCGTCACCTTCGGCTCGAACCCCGCGCGCCGGCACCCCTCGACGACCGAGTCGTAAAGCCCCGGCCCCAGCGCGCGAGAGAACATGATGAACTCCTCGTCGCGCAGTTCCGCCAGCTCCACCGCGTAGCGCGCGGCCAGCCGGTGTGCCGCGGGCACGACGACCATCATCGGCTCCTCGTCCAGCGCCATCACATCGACGCCCGGCATCGGCGCCCCGTCCCCCGGACGGATGAACGCCGCGTCAAGGCGCTGACGCCCGAGCTGTTCCAGAAGCTGGGTGCTGTTCAGCTCCTCCAGCGACAGCTCGACATTCGGATAGGCGCGGCGGAACTCGCGCAGCGACCGGGGCACGATCTGGTTGAACGAGGCGGAGCCGGTATAGCCGACCCGAAGCTGTCCGACCTCGCCCCGTCCGCCGCGCTGCGCGATCCGCACCGCGGCCTCGAGCCGGTCGAACACCGCGGGCACGGCGGAAAGGAAGGCCGCGCCCGCCTCGGTCAGCTCGGCCCCCTTGGGGACGCGGCGGAACAGCGGCACGCCGATCTCGTCCTCCAGATCGTGGATCTGGCTGCTCAGCGGCGGTTGCGCCATCCCCAGCTTTTCGGCCGCCCGACGAAAGTTCAACTCCTCCGCCACGGCGAGGAAATAGCGCAGGTGTCGCAGGTCCATTGGCTCTCTCCCAGTTGGGGGGCGTCCGCGCGGCGCCCTGATAATGCGATACGGGAAAAGTATCGCGAATAATACCTGATATATTGGAAGTGTTGTCGATCGCCACTCATATCCCTCTCGTGGCAAGGGGCCGGTCCCGGAGACGCCGTTCGTCAGCCGGGGCTCGCGCAGAAAGGAGACCGCCCATGAGCGAAGACCACGAGCCGCACCCGTTCGTCGGCATGTGGGTGACCGCCGACGGCTACATCCGGCAGGAGCTTCTGCCCGATGGCCGCTACGACGAGGCGCGCGGCAACAGACAAAGCGCCTACCAGGGCCGCTACGAGGTGACCGGCGCGCATATCCGGTACTGGGACGACACCGGTTTCACCGCCCACGGCGACTTCATCGACGGCGTGCTGCACCACGTGGGCATGAAGTTCTACCGCGAACTGCCCGACTGAAGCGCAGACGCCTCCGCCCCCTACCACCATCTGCGACCGCCATCCGTGACCGCGCCCCGCTGCCCGGTCCGGGGGCGGCGCCCCCCCCCTCACTGACCAACCCCCGAAAGGAATGGGAATGATCAAGGTATTCAACCCTGCCGATGGAACGCTTGTCGGCGAAGCCCCCGAGATGACGCCGCAAGAGGTGAAGGCAGCGGTCGACCGCACCTGCGAGGCCTTCCCCACCTGGTCGCGCCGGCTTGCCAAGGAACGCGGCGACCTTCTGCGCAAGTGGTTCGAACTGATCCGCGCGGACAAGCGCGCCTATGCCGAACTCATGGTCAGGGAAAACGGCAAGTGCCTGTCCGAGGCGATGGGAGAAATCGACTACGGTCTCGGCTTCGTCGAGTGGTACGCCGAAGAGGCCAAGCGCGTCTACGGCGACACCATCCCGACCCATGATCCGAACGCCCAAGTGCTGGTGATGAAGGAGCCGGCGGGCCCGACGGCGGCGATCACACCGTGGAACTTCCCCTTCATGATGATCACCCGCAAGATCGCCACGGCGCTCGCCGCAGGCTGCACTATGATCATCAAACCGTCCGAGGAAACCCCGCTGACCGCTTACAAGCTGTTGGAAGCCGCGCGTGCGGCGGGCATCCCCGAGGGCGTGTTCGAGATGGTCACCGGCGATCCGAGGGAGATCGGGGAAGTCTTCACCTCCGACTCCCGCATCCGGAAGCTTTCGTTCACCGGGTCGACCGCGGTGGGCAAGCTTCTGGCCTCGGCCTGCGGGCGCGACCTGAAGAAGGTGACGATGGAGCTGGGCGGCAACGCGCCTTACATCGTCTTCGACGACGCGCATTTCGACGATGCGGTGAATGGCATCGTCTCGGCCAAGCTGCGCAATTCGGGGCAGGTCTGCATCTCTCCCAACCGGATCTACGTACAAGACGCCATCTATGATCGCTTCGTCGCCGCGGTGAAGGAGAAGGTCGCGCAGATCCGCGTGGACCAGGGCCTTCAGGACGATTTCGTCGTCGGACCGCTGATCACCCAGGCGGGCTATGACAAGGTCGCCGGGCTGGTCGAGGATGCGCGGGCGCGCGGCGCGGCGGTCGTGCTGGGCGGCAAGGCGCATGAGAAGGGCGGGCTGTTCTACGAGCCGACCATCCTTGCCGACGTCACCGACGACATGCGCATGGCGCAGGCCGAGATCTTCGGCCCGGTGTTCCCGATCTACCGCTTCGGCGCGGAAGACGAGGTGGTGCGGCGGGCCAACGACACGGAATACGGCCTGGTCGCCTATGCCTGGACCGCGAACAACGCGCGGGCCTTCCGCCTGTCGCGCAATATCGAAGCGGGGATGGTAATCCTCAACTCGGGCGCGGTCGGCACCGCGTCGGTGCCCTTCGGTGGTGTGAAGCATTCGGGCTACGGCCGCGAGGGCGGCCACTACGGCATCGAGGAATATGTCGAGGTGAAATACGTTCTCATGGCCGGTCTCGACCGCTGAGGCGATGCGCGGGGCGCGGGGCTGGCGTGCCCCGCGCCCTACTGGCGCGCTGTGATATGGCCAGCTTTGGTATGACCAAGAGCCGGGCGGCCGTCGGGACCATGGGATCCCGTGACGGCCGTTCGCCGTTCGTTTACGCGACGCGGGGAATCGCGGGCGCGGCGGCGGGGAAGACCTCGTGCAGATCGGGGAAGGCGATGTCCGAGCGCGGGATCGACCCCACCGGGCCCAGGAAGGGATACCTCGCCAGAACGGCGCCCTGCTGTTCCTTGACCTTGGTCGCCAGCAGGCCGACAGGTTTCCTCAGCCCCGGGTACAGGCGCGGCATCTCGCACACGTCGTAGCCCAGGTACCGCAGGTAGAAGGCCGAATGCTCGACCCGGACCGGCGCAAGCGCGAGGTCGATGTCATAGAACATCGAGGCAAGGAACGGGATCCGCAGCGCCACGAAATGCATCGGAAGCCCCGCCGCGCGCGCTTCGCGACGGACCACGAACCGCGTCGGATCCAGGATCGACTTTCCGAAGGGAACGGCGTTCAGATATTCCGGAAAGACGTCGATCGTCGGCGCGTTCCACATCTGGTCGGTCGCGATGTGAAGGCGCACCGCGGCCAGGTAGGTATCGCGGAAGCGGACGGCCACGTGAACGCAGTTCGGGCTTTCGTCGTAGGGATCCGACATCATCCGGCTTGCGTTCTCAGGGATAGAATTCTCGGCGCGGTAGCAATCGTACCTGAGACGATAGATCGGCTCCGGGTCATCTCCCTTGGTGAAGACCTGATAGTCGCATTGTTTGAGTGTTTCCAGAACCTTGTCTTGCATTGTACCCACCCCCAGGTTGTTTGTCGTTCACGACGCGGCGCGACAGACCAACAGGTCGCTATAGCCGCGGTATGCCGGTTTTCGCGTCATCACTTCGAAGCCCGCTTTTTCAACGGCTGCCGCAAGTTCGGATTCGGAATGGGTCCAATACGCACCCTCTTCCTGCGCCTTTGAAATCGCCTTGTTCTGTTTCGCGATTTCCCGTCCGTTCCAGAAAATCTGAATTGCCTTTGCAATTCCGACTTCCCGTGTCAGGTGCGAGAACAGATATGAGCGCCATTCCGCTATGTTCAGTTTCCGGCCCAGGTCGATCAGGAAAAGTGTCCCGCCCGGACGGAGAAGTTTCCTCAGATCGAAAAGCCGACTTTCGGGGTCCGGCATCGCATAGAGCGAATGCACGCAGATCACGAGATCGGCCGGGGCAGGGGGATCGAATTCCTGGAAGGGGGAATCGAGATAGGTGACGTTGTCGTAGGCGGAAAGCTTTTCCCGCGCCCGTTGTGTCATTCCAGGATCAGGTTCGACAAGATAAACGGAGCTTTCGGGAAATTTCCGTGCTGCAATTTCTGAATAATTGCCGGTGCCGCCGCCGATGTCATAGATCAGCCGCGGGGTATCCATCCCCGACAGGGTGCCCTCGAATTCCTCCAGCAATTCCTGATATGCCGGATTGTAATCCGAGAGTAGGTCGTAGGCGGCCGCATAGGCCGTCCAGTCGGTCTTTGACTTCCGGCTGCTCTTCGGCTGCCGGCTAATCGTCCGAGGCTGATAAGCCCCGGATTGAACATCCGTTCTCATGAAGCGCGCCCCCGCGTTTTTAATAGTCCGATTCTCGCGCATAGGATGCGCGCCACCGAGGACAGATGTTACAGGGGCGGGCCGCCTTTACAACAACTGTGGCGAAAAAATGTCAAGCGCGGCACACGCCTGCCTAGAAAATGTCATAGTTTTGCCGCGTTGTTGCGGCGCTTCCGGGCAGGCTGAGGACCGGGTGCCCGTGACGGCGCCGGAAAATCGGGCCCCCGGCGCACCCGGCGTGCCGGGCAGGACGAGGTGCCGAAAGCTCCCGCTTTGTCGGCATCGCGGCGCGCGGTGGGTGTGGGGCGTGGCCGGCAGGGCGGCGATGGCGGGCAAGACTTCGCGGGGCAGGGCGGGTGGATCGGCGGGTGATTCCGGTTCTCGGGGCCCCCGATGGCGATCACAGCTTGCTCGCGCATTGTTCATGACGCGTTACCTTGGCCGCCGGGCCTTGCCACAAAGGTGCCGTAAGGGAAGCCGGGCTTTTTCTTGTTATCCTTCCGGGGGGTGCGGAGCGGACCCGCCCCTCGTCCCGACCGTCGGCCGCCGATCCGGCCCCGTCGGCTCCCCGCCGTGGGCGGCGGGCCGCCAGGCGCGCAGACCCGGTGGCGCGCCATTACCCGTGACGCGCAAGAGGTTGGCCCGGGCGTCCACGTCCCGCGCGGGCGGCTGCCGCACCGCAATCGCGGGGCGCGCGGGCGTTGCGCTGGTGCAGGGAACGGCGAAGTGGCGTTCTTTCCTGTCCTTGCGGGGACACCGGGGCCGCGCCGGCGGGCCTGCACAATGGGAAGACGGCACGGGGGGGCGGGCACCGCTTTCGAGATCGCGATCCCGAGAGCAGGGCATGCCGATCGCAGATGCACGCCGCACAAGCGCCTAACTTCCACCAAAATAAACAGGCAGGGTTCAGGCTGGATGCAATTCGGGAGAGGCAGGAATGTCGGGCTTGAACGCGTTCTGGCCTAAGTGGTTCACGTGGATGGATCCGCTCAGCCGGACGCAGCAGATCAAGGACTATGTCGCGCTTGCCAACAAGGTCAGATGGCAGCGGCAGGGAAGCTTTCTGGTCGCTGCGGTGCTGGCCGGGTGCTACTTCAACCCGGTGATCACGCTGGTCTGCTACCTCGGGGTGTTCTTCTCGGACGTCCTCGATCTGCTCATGTGCGCCAAGGCGGCGTCCTGGGACGTCAAGAACCAGAAAGTCGCCGTCAGGTTGATGATATGGATCGCGGTCAACACCGTGATCAGCGCGGTGACGATCTGCACCTTCATCATATGCATCGCCCTGCAGCAGCCATCCGGCGGGCACTTCACGCCGCTCATCTTCCTGTTCTCGGCGTCACTTTTCGCCACAATGTACAACAGCCAGATGATGGGGATCCTTCTGCTGCGGCTTTCGATCTACGGCGTGACGTTCCTGTTCATCGCCTTTCTCGACGTGCTGCGGTATCACCCCAGCCTGAGTTCGCCGATCTGGTTGAACCTCTTTACCGTCTTTTTCGTGCTCTATTTCATGATCGACATTTCCCTGAAGTTCTCGCAGAACTACAAGGAACAGCTCGACCGGCTGCGGATCATCAAGGAAGAAAGCGAAAAGGCCAAGATCGCGTCCGAGATCAAGTCGCAATTCATCTCGACCGTCAGTCACGAATTGCGCACGCCGCTGACGTCGATCAAGGGATCGCTCGATCTTGCGAACTCAGGGTTGCTCGGGGAGGTGCCGGAAAAGCTCAAGCGCGTTCTGGGGATTGCGGTAAAGAACGGGCAACGTCTGGAAAAGCTGGTCAACGACCTGCTCGATGTCCAGAAGATAGAGGCTGGCAAGATGGAGTTTCAGCTTGAAAGGCTGAACGTCAATGAGCTGGTGAAGGAATCGATCGAATCCGCGACCGGATATGCCGAAAAACTTGGCATTCACGTGACGACGATTCTTCCCGCACGGGAAATGTTCATTCAGGGCGATCATTCCCGCCTCGTGCAGGTCATGAACAACCTTCTGTCGAACGCCTTCAAATTCTCGAACGAGAACGGATCGGTGCAGGTGCGGGTCACGTCGGATGGCGATCACGTGCGCATTTCCGTGCAGGATGAGGGGCTGGGCATTCCCGAAAGCGCGCGGGACCGGATCTTCCGCAGCTTCAGCCAGGTCGATTCCTCGGACCGGCGCAAGGTGGAAGGCACCGGCCTCGGCCTGAACATCGCCAAGCAGATCGTGGAGCGTCACGCCGGCACGATCGACTACACCAGCGAGCACGGCGTCGGCTCCACCTTCTACATCGAGCTGCCACTGTCGCATGTCGGGATCGCCGAACTTCCCCCGGGGGATCGCGCCCCACGGGAGCTGCCCCCCAGCCGGAATCGCGCCGCGAACGGGACAGGCTGACACCCGCCCCGTTTGCCTTCGCCCTTTCCATCCGAGCCTCTTACGCCCCAGCCTCTTCCACCTCAGACGAGGGCGCCCCGCCCAAGGCAACCGTGGTCAGTAGCCGACGGTAAAGCGCTGGCGGATGTGGCGTCCGCTTTCCAGTTCGTCGACCATGGCGATGGCGTAATCCTCGTATGAGATCGACGAGCCGTCCGCGCTGGTCAGCAGCTCGTTCTTGGCGAGGCGGAACTTGCCGGTCCGTGCGCCGGGGACGAACAGGGCCGAGGGAGACAGGAAGGTCCACTCCAGATCCTCGATGCCGCGCAGCTGGTCGAGGACCTCGGCCCCCCTGGTCGCCTCGGGCCGGTAGGCCTCGGGGAACTCGGGCTGATCGAGCAGGCGCTTGCCCGGCGCCACCTCGAGGCTTGCCGCCCCGCCGACCACCAGCCAGCGGAAGACCCCGGCCTGGCGCAGCGCCTTGGCGATGGCGTCGAAATCCGTGCCGACGAACCGCGTGGCGCTGATCACCGCGTCGTGGCCGTGGATCAGCGCCGCCAGAGACTGGGCGTCGTTGGCATCTCCCGCGACCGGGGTGACCCCGGGCAATGCGGCGATCTTTTCCGGGCTGCGGGCGATCGCCGTGACTTCGTGCCCCCGGTCCGAGAGTTCCTTCAGCAGGCGCGTGCCGACATTGCCGGATGCACCGATGAGAGCGACTTTTGCCATGATTTGCCTCTTGGTTCGGAATTCATACCTGGTCTTGAAAATTGACCATTGGGTGGAGGTAGGATAAGGCCAGACCGCCCGCAAGAAGTCATTTTCACCTGATCCGGTCACGCCGCGCTGACCGTGTTCGAACGAGAGAGGCGCCGATGCCCCCCCAAGCAGAGACCCGGGACGCCCTGCCGTTCGACCAGCCGTGCCCGATCCGCGACGTGCTCGACCGGATCGGCGATCAGTGGAGTTTGCTGGTCCTGCAATCGCTGGAAGGGCGGACGCGGCGCTTCAACGAGCTGGCGCGCGACATCGGCGACATTTCCAGGCAGATGCTGTCGCGGACGCTGAAGCGCCTTGAACAAGATGGCTTCGTGCGCCGCACGATCTATGCCGAGGTGCCGCCGCGGGTGGAATACGACCTGACCGATCTGGGGCGGTCCTTCCTTGTGCCGCTGCGCGCGCTGGTGGTTTGGGCGGATGCGAACCACGGCACGATCCGCGCGGCGCGGGCCGATTACGGCGCGGGGCAGGGGCGGGGCTGACCCCCCGGGCGGTAAGGACGATCGGAAGCAAGGAAGATCTTGCGAAGTACCGGCGGTTTGCCGAACATGCCCCCGGGGCCGACCGGATCGCCCCGGGGACAGGAGATCGCGGATGACGACCATACTCGGCCTTGCCGGCAGCCTGCGCGGGGCGTCGTTCAACGCGGGCCTCCTGCGCGCGGCGATCGAGGAATGCCCGGACGGCCTCACGCTGCGGGCCGGAACGATCGCCGGGGTGCCGCTTTACAACGCCGACGAGGAGGCCGCGACCGGCCTGCCCGCCGCGGTGCAGGAGCTTCACGCGCAGCTTGCTGCGGCTGACGGGCTGCTGCTGGTGACGCCGGAATACAACAACGGCATTCCCGGGGTCTTCAAGAACGCCATCGACTGGATGTCGCGCGGGCCGGGCCTTGGGCTGTTCAAGGGCAAGCCGGTCGCGGTGATCGGCGCGTCGCCGGGCGGTTTCGGCACGATCCTATCGCAGTCGCACTGGCTGCCCGTGCTGCGCACGCTGGGCACGCGCCCCTGGCAGGAAGGGCGGCTTATGGTCTCGCGCGCGGGGCAGGTCTTCGATGCCGACGGCAACCTTACCGACGCCAAGACACGCGAGATGCTGGCCGCCTTCCTTGCGGGTTTCGCCGCAAGCCTGGGGTAGGGCCGGCCCGGTTCAGCCTTCCGCGCCGGCCATCCAGTCGCTGATCGCCGGCCCGTCCGGATCGCCCGGTGCATGCCCTGCGTCGATCACCCGGGTGTGCAGCGTGGCACCGCTTCGCGTCAGCCACCCGGTCAGCCGCTCGGTCCGGGGGGCCGCGGGGTCCTGCGCGCCGATGAGGACAAGCGCCCTCGTGCCGCTCAGATCGACCGGCGGCAGATCCTCCAATACCGCCACGGGCCGCAGCAGCACCGCGCGGCGGATCAGCCCGGGGTGCAGCGCCATCACCGCCGCCGCGAAATTCGCGCCGTTGGAATGGCCAAGAACCGTCAGCCGCGCCGGATCGAGGCCATATCCCCGCACCGCCCCGTCGAGGAAGGCCGCGAAGGCCTCCGCCTCGGCGCGGATGTCGGCCTGATCAAAGCGGTCGGCACCGAACCGGCGGAACCAGCGGGCCACGCCCTCTTCCGTCGCGCGCCCGCGCAGGCCCAGCAGCGTCGCGCGCAGGTTCACCGCATGGGCCAGCGGGAACAGGTCCGCCTCGGTGCCCGCGCTTCCGTGCAGCGTCAGGATGACCGACCCGTCCGGATCCTCGGGGTGGTGGAAGCGATGCACGAACGGCAGGTCGCGGCGCGGCGGCCGGGTCGCGCCAGGAAGCGAGAATTGCGGCAGCATGACCCGCAGCGCCGCCTCCCGCGCGGCATCGGCGGGCGGGATGAAAAGTGTCTCGCCCAGATGCCCGGGCGCTTCGTCCAGGGTGAAGCCCGGCGCGTCGGTCGCATGTTCGAACAGGATCCCCGCCGGGTCGCGCACGTAGAGCGAGCGGAAATAACGCCTGTCGTGCACTTGCGTCGGCCCGTCGGTCGCAAGGGCGCGCTGCATCGCGTCGACCGCCGCATCGTCGGCGGCGCGGAACGCGACGTGATCGAAGATCCCGGTGCCCGGGATGCCGGCGAAGAAGCCGGTGGTGTCGCGGATGTCGACGGCATCGCTGTCCGACAGCATGCGCCGGATCGCCCCCTCCCGCCGGCCCGGGCGATAGCCGAAGCGGGCCACGAAGGCCGCCGTCTCGTCGGGCCGTTCGCTGAACAGGGTGACCCCGCGGACCCGGGTGGGCGCGATCGGATCGGGCAGCGGGGCGCGGGCCTGAAGATCCGCGCCCACCAGCTTGACGATGATCCCGTCGGGATCCTTGAGGCGCAGCACCGCTTCGCCCATCTCGCGCCGCGGCCCCTCGACGGGAACACGGGCGGCGATGGCCCGGCCCAGCCAGTCGCCAAGGCTGTCAGGCGGCACCGCAAGGGCGATCTCTCCGACCTGGCCGTGACCGACCCGCCCGGGGGCGCCGTCCTCCCAGACCAGAAAGGTGACCAGCGACCCGGGGCTGCCGAGGGCGTCGCCGTAGAACAGGTGAAGCTGCGTGGCGTCCTCGAACCCGGCGGTCCGCTTCACCAGACGCAGGCCGAGAAAGCCCGCGTAGAAATCGACGTTGTCCTGCACCCGTCGGGTGAGCGCGGTGACATGATGGATGCCGCTCGTCATCGCTCCGCTCCTTGCGCGACTTCGGGAAAGCGCCGCGCGCAAGGCGCGCGCGGCGGCATGGTTACCATTCCTTGGGGCGCGTGCGCTCCAGCTCCTCCGGGAAGGGGATGAACTCCGCCGCATCTCCGGGCGGCAGGTGGAAGGGGCCGCCGGTCCAGTCGGCCGCTTTCCAGGCCTCCTTCGCCTCCTCGATCCGGTCCTTCGAGGACGAGACGAAGTTCCACCAGATGTAGCGCTGTTCGTTCAGCGTCGCGCCGCCAAGCGCCATCAGCCGCGCGCCCCGTGGCCCGGCCTTGGCCGAGATCCGGTCGCCGGGGCGGAACACCATCATCCGCCCGGCCTCGAACCTCTCGCCCGCCACCTCAATCTCGCCCTCGGTGATGTAAAGGCCGCGGTCCTCATGCTCGTCGGGCAGGGGGAAGGATGCGCCGGGCGCCAGCACCACGTCGAGATAGAAGGTCTCCGACTGCATCGTCACCGGGCTGGCCTCGCCATAGGCCGTGCCGAGGATCAGCCGCGCCTCGGCCCCGCCATCGCGCAGAACCGGAAGCGCCTCCTTCTTGTGGTGCTCGAAATCCGGGGCCATCTCCTCGCGGTCCTCGGGCAGGGCAATCCATGTCTGGATGCCGAACAGCTTCTGCCCGGGTTTCGCGCGCGTCTCGGCGCTGGTGCGCTCGGAATGGGTGACGCCGCGCCCCGCCAGCATCCAGTTCACCTCGCCGGGATAGATCATCTGGTGGGTGCCGAGGCTGTCGCGGTGCTCGAACTCGCCCTGGTAAAGATAGGTGACGGTGCCGAGGCCGATATGCGGATGCGGGCGCACGTCGATCCCGCCGTCGGTGATGAATTCCGCGGGGCCCATCTGGTCGAAGAAGATGAACGGCCCCACCATCTGCCGCTTGGGCGAGGGCAGGGCGCGGCGCACCTCGAAACCGCCCAGGTCGCGTGCGCGGGGGATGATGAGGGTTTCCAGCGCGTCGCTGCCGGCCTCGGGGCAATCGGGGGTCTGTGTCGGGTTCCAGCTCATGTCCTGTGTCCTTCTCGCGTGATGTCCGGTGGTCAGGATCGGGGGCGGCCCTTGTGGCCGCCGCCCGTCGGGAAGGGATTACCCTTCGAACAGGGCCGCCAGCGCCGTCAGCTCAGCCTGACGTATCTCGTGCCCGCCGTCATGTACCTCTGTCGCGACCTCGGCGCCCTGCGCCCCGAACCAGTCGATCAGGCGTGCGCTCAGCGGCCAGGGGCAGATCGGATCGCGCCGACCGGCGGTGATCAGCACCCGGCGCCCGGAAAGCCCCGGCACCGGCGCCGGATCCCATGGGATCAGCGGGTGCAGAAGGCCCACGCGGTCGAAAAGCCCGGGATGCGCCATCGCCACCGAGGCAAGGATGTTGGCCCCGTTGGAATAGCCGAAGCCGTAGATTGGCGCGCCGGGATGCGCGGCCTTGGCCGCGGCCACGAAGGTGGCCATCCGCTCCGTCCGCAGGGCAAGGTCGTCCATGTCGTAGACCCCCTCGCCGGTGCGGCGGAAGAACCGCGCGGCGCCGCCCTCCGAGACGTCACCGCGGGGCGAGATCACCCCCGCACCGGGGACAAGCGCGCCTGCCAGGTCGAAGAACTGGCCCTCGTCGCCGCCGGTGCCGTGGAAGGCGAAGATCAGCGGCGCGCCGGGGTCGGGCGCCCGGGTCAGCGCGTGGTAGTGATCGGTCGTCATCGTTGCGGTCCTCATGTCCGGCCCCTCACTCCGCGATCTCGGGCAGCAGGCCCTCGATCTGCGCGCGGTAGGGTTGGTAGCGGGTCGGCAGTTTCAGCGCCTGGCCCAGATGCGCGGTATCCTCGTCGCGGTCGAAGCCGGGTTCATTGGTCGCCACCTCGAACAGGACGCCGCCGGGCGTGCGGAAGTAGATCGCCCAGAAGTAGTCGCGGTCGATCACCGGCGTCACCTGATAGCCGGTGTCGATCAGCGCCTGCCTCGTGCGCAGCTGGGCCGCCCGGTCCTCGACGGCGAAGGCGATGTGGTGCACCGATCCGGCGCCCTGGCCGGCGACCGGCCCGCCCGGGAGTTCTTCGAGGTCGAGCGTGTCAGCCGCGTTGCCGCCCTCGATCCGATAGCGGGTGACGTTGCCGTCGGTTTCGTCCTTGCGATAGCCCATGAAGCCCAGCAGTTCGGCGGTAGCACCCGCGTCGCGCAGCCGCAGCCGCGCCCCGTGAAACCCGAGGATGCCCGCGTCTTCCGTCACGTCTGCCCCGGTCCAGGGCGTACGGTCGCGCGCCTCGCTCTCGACCAGCGCGAAGCTGTCGCCGTCCGGCCCCTCGAAGCCCAGCCGCGCCTCTCCCAGAAAGCTCGTTTCGCTCAGCCCGGCGACGCCCCGTGCCGCAAGCCTGTCCTTCCAGAAGCCGAGAGCGCCCCTGGGTACCGCGAATTCGGTCACGCCCACCTCGCCGGTGCCGCGGCGTCCGCGCGGCATCCGGCCGAAGGGAAAGTAGGTCATGACCGAGCCGGGCGTTCCGATCTCGTCGCCGTAATAGAGGTGATAGACCTCCGGCGCGTCGAAGTTCACGGTCTTCTTCACCCGGCGCAGGCCAAGGGTCTGCGTGAAGAAGTGGTTGTTCTCGTTCGCATCCGCCGCCATCGAGGTGACGTGATGCAGCCCTTTCACATCGGTGATCATCTTCGGTCCTCCTGACCTGTTCGCTTGTGCGTCGAGGGGAAGATAAGGGCATCTGTCGTTATCAAGAATAGAAACGTATCTTCATTTACTATTGCTTCAGATGTAATAATCTTGGGATGCAGGATCTCAAGCCCATCCGTGTCTTTCTGGAAGTCGCCGCGCAACGCAGCTTTGCGGGCGCCGCGCGCAGCCTGCGCATGACGCCCGCCTCGGTGACCCGGCTGGTCGCGGGGCTGGAGGCCGACCTTGGCCAGCAGCTTCTGTTGCGCACCACGCGGCAGGTTTCGCTGAC
Organism: Acidimangrovimonas sediminis; assembly: GCF_002871005.1. GTDB lineage: Bacteria > Pseudomonadota > Alphaproteobacteria > Rhodobacterales > Rhodobacteraceae > Acidimangrovimonas > Acidimangrovimonas sediminis. Next base: position 74,835 of record NZ_PHSN01000017.1, on the reverse strand, counting down.
CAGCGCGGGCGCGCTGGCGGCGGCGCGCTACCGGCCGTTGATCGAGGCGTTCGACACCACCACCGACGAATTGCTGGCCGCCACCCGGTCCGACCGCGGGCGGCTTTCGATCAACGCGCCGATCTCGCTGGGCGCGCCACTCCTGGCCGGGCTGGTGAGCAGCTTCCGCCTTGCCTATCCGCGCATCGCGCTGGACGTGCAGCTGACCGATGCGCTGGTCGATATCGTCGATGAAAACTGCGACCTGGCGATCCGGATCTCGGGGCCGCCGGGCGACAAGTCGACGATCTGGCGCAAGATCTGCGAGGTGCCGCGCCAGCTGGTCGCGGCGCCCGCGCTCTTCGACAGGGTTCCGCGCCCGACGACACCGGATGAGTTGGACCCCGCCCACTGCCTGTCCTACGGCAGCGGGCGGCAGGCCGAGACATGGCGCTTTCGCAAGGCGGCGGTGACGCGCAGCTTTCGCGCCGGGACCGAGGTCGTGACGAACAACGGAGAGTTTCTTTACGGCCTTGCCGCCGCGGGCAACGGCATCGTCAACCTGCCCGCCTTCCTGACCCGCGACGGCATCCGTCGGGGCGAGGTGGTGCCCCTGCTTTCCGACTGGAAGATGCCGCCCTTCTACCTGATGCTGTATTACCCGCCCTACGAGATGTTGCCGCCGCTGGTCGCCACCTTCACCGATTTCTTCGAGGCTTACGTGCGCGATCGCGAGGGGTTCGATTTCGGCGAGGCCGCGGCCGGCAGCTGAGGGACGCCGCAGCGATCAGTCGTTCCCGGCGGCGTAACGCAGCACGATCCCCCCGAGGTGGTTGGCCCGTTGCAGCACCTGCCCGTCGCCGATCCGCACGGCGGGAAGCCCGGCGGCAGCGGCGATCCCGGCGGCCCTGTCCGGGTCGGTGCAGGCGATGTCGATCGCGCAGATGCCGGGGCGCAGCGGTTCCGCCAGCGGAGGTGCCACGCCATAGCGCCGGACGAAGCCCGCCTCATCGGTGACCCGCCAGCGGCCCCGCGCGGTGGCGATCAGGGCGTCCTGGCCGTCGGCCCATGTCATCGTGCCATGGGCTGTCGTGTCATGGGCCGTGGTGTCAGGGATGCTGGTGTCATGGATCTTGGCAAGCCGCGCGACGATCTCCTCCCGCGCGGCGTCGGGCGCGACGATGGTGTAGCCGGCGATGCCCGTCGCGGTGTTGGGATGGTCCATCCATTCGGGGTATTCGATCAGGTCGCGACGGAACTGCTGGCAGGCAAAGAGCGACAACCGGGGATGGCGCGGGTCGGACAGGATCTTCAGCCGCGTGCTGGTGCGATCCGCTGTGCCGTCCGCCCGGGTCACGTCGCGGCCGAAGTCGATGGTGCCGGTCACCCCGATCCCCCGCGCGCGCAGGCCCGCCTCATCCGCCTCCGCATCGCTTGAGTTGAGCGCGGTGAGGGCCACGCCCTCCTGTTCGCGCAGGTGCCGCTCGACATGCCGGCCGAAGCGGAAGCCGCCGGTCTCGTACCCGTCCAGAAGCTCGGGGGCGCCCAGGCTGACCACCTCGAACAGCTGGTCGCGGAAGATCAGCACCATGGTCGAGGTGCCCCAGGGGTGCTGGCTCAGGCCGCGGCTGAGAAAGCCCAGGGCCTGATAGGTGGCGCGCGCGGCGTCGAGGTCGCGCACCGCGACAAGGGCATGGTCGAGGCCGAGGGTGGTCATTCAAGCTCTCCGATCGGGATTTGCAGGTCGGCATGGCTGCGCGCCCGGCCCGGAAGAAGGCGGGCGCGGGGGCCGACGGCAAGGCTGGCGGGGGCGACGGTTTCGGTGACCACGGCCCCCGATGCGACCACGGCGCCGGCGCCGATGGTGATCGGTCCGATAAGCTTTGCCCCGGCGCCGATCACCGCGCCGTCCTCGATCCGGGGGTGCCGCGCGGGGCCCCGGTCTACAAGGTTGGTGCCCAGCGTCACCCCGTGCCACAGGCTGACATCGTCGCCGATCACTGCGGTCTGGCCGATGACGATCCCCAGCCCGTGGTCGATCCAGACGCGGCGGCCGATGCGGGCGGCGGGCATGATATCGGCGCCAAAGGCTCGCAGGACGCGCGTCTTGAGCGCCAGCGCCGCCGCGTCGCGCCCGGCGCGATGCAGTGCATGGCCGAAGCGGTAGCCCAGAAGACAATGCAGACCGTTGGCAAAGAGCAGGCTGCCCACCTTTCCCAGCGGATCTGCATCGCGCAGCGCGGTGACGGCGATGTCCTCGCCCAGCAGGGCCAGAAGATCGGGGGCAAGCAGGCCGTGCAGGAGTGCGCCCAACCCTGCGTCCGCCCCTGACCCATGCAGCGCCCTGGTCAGCACGGCGACGATCAGCGCGCCGTCATCGGCAAGCGACGCCGGGTCGATGCCGGTGAAGGCGGGCAGCGCGGGGTCTTCGGCGCAGAGGGCGGCATAGCCCGAGACAAGCGAGGGGGAAGGCGGCATGTCAGCTCCTGTTTCGCGGGCAAGGCTAAACGGCGGTTCGGTGCGGGGCAGTCCCGGATCGTGGAACGCGGTGTTCCTACTGGCGCAACATGCCGGGTTTCCGCTCGCGAAGCATCTCTTCATAGACGACGCCCTGCACCCGGATGTGCTTGCGCATCACCTCGGCCACGCCGTCGCCGTCGTGGATCTCCAGCAGGCGCAGGATCTCGGAATGTTCCTGCATCGAAGCCGTCAGGCGGTCACCGTGGCTGAGTTGCTCCTTGCGGAAGAGGCGGAGGCGGCGTTGCAGGTTGCGCGTTTCCTCGGCCAGAAACGCATTGCCCGAGGCCTGGTAGATCAGGTCGTGGAACAGCGCGTTTTCCTCGTAATACGCGGCGGTATCGTTGCGCGACAGCGCGTCGGCGCAGCCGTTCGCCGCGGCGCGCAGCATCAGAAGCTGTGCGTTGGTGATCCGCTGGGCCGCCAGGCGCGCGCACCAGGCCTCCATCTCCGCCATCACGTCGAACATGTCGACGAGGCGGGTGAAGCTGGGGAGACGGACGAAGGCGCCGCGGTGCGGGATCAGCTCCACCAGCCCAAGCGCGGCCAGCATCCGGAACGCCTCACGCAGGGGTGTGCGCGACACGGAGAACTGCGCCGACAGGCGGGCCTCATCGAGGCGAATCCCGTCTTCATAGACCCCTTCGGCAATCTCCTGCTCAATAAGCTGGCATACGCGCTCGGAAGTGCTGCTATTTGCATCGCCTATCGTCATCACTCGCCCAGCCTTGTCGATTTGTCCTTCAAATAATATACAATTTTGCCGAGTTGCCCAATGAATTCGTCAGAAGATTGAACAAACTGACACACGGACAGGGAACTCACATGACGTATGCAAAGCTGCTGTGCAGTGCCGTTGCCCTTGGGCTCGCGCTTTCCGGAACCGCACATGCGAACAAGGCCGACGACACCGCCGAGGTGCTGTTCGCCAAGGATCTGGACAACCCCGACATCTACTTCTCCTCGGCGCGCGAGGCGGTGATCTTCGGCTTTCAGGTCTTCGACGGGCTGGTCTACCTGAACCCCAAGACGAACAAGTACGAGGGCGACCTTGCGACCTCGTGGAAATGGGTCGACCCGACGACCCTGCGGTTCGAGCTGCGCAAGGGCGTGAAGTTCCAGAACGGCGACGCGTTCTCGGCCGATGACGTGGTCTTCACCTTCAACCACATGGCCGATGAAAAGACGCCGATCGCCGACCCGGTGGTGATCCGCTGGCTCGACAAGGCGGTGAAGATCGACGCTTACACCGTCGAGCTGAAGCTGAAGCATCCGTTCCCGTCGGCGCTGGCTTACCTCGCGAACTACGACGCGATCTATCCCGCGAAATACTACCAGAAGGTCGGCAGCGCGGGCTTTGCCAAGGCGCCGATCGGCACCGGGCCCTACAAGGTCAAGTCGATCACCCCGGGTACCGGCTATACCCTTGAGCGGAACGAAGATTACTTCGGCGGACCGAAGGGCAAGGCCGCGATCAAGACCGTCAAGGTCGACACCATCCCCGACACCAACACCCAGCTGGCCGAACTGATGAACGGCAAGGCCGACTTCCTGTGGCAGGTGCCGCAGGATCAGGCGCAAAAGCTCAAGTCGCTCAACCGCTTCGACGTGGTCAACGCGCCGACGCTGCGGGTGGGCTACATCACCATGGACGCGACCGGCCGCTCGATGGCCGACAGCCCGTTCAAGAAGCTCAAGGTGCGTCAGGCGGTGAACTATGCGATCAACCGCGAGGGCATCGTCAAGGCGCTGATGTCGCCGTCGAACCACGTGATCGATTCCGCCTGCAACCCCACCCAGTTCGGCTGCGAGACGGATGTGACCAAGTATCCCTACGACCCGAAGAAGGCCAAGGAGCTGCTGGCCGAGGCGGGCTACAAGGACGGGTTCTCGATCGACCTCTACGAATACCGCGACCAGCCTCTGGCCGAGGCAATGGTGGGCATGCTCGCCAAGGTCGGGATCAAGGCGAACCTGCGCAAGATGCAGTATTCGGCGCTGGCCTCGAAGCAGATGAAGGGCCAAGTGCCGATGGCCTTCATGACCTGGGGATCCGGCTCGATCGAGGATGTCTCGGCCATCACCTCGCATTTCTTCGAAGGCGGACCGACCGACGATGCCAAGGATCCGCAGGTCGAGGCGGACCTGAAGAAGGGCGACAGCTCCGTCGATCCGGCGGAACGCAAGGCGGCCTATTCCGCGGCGCTCAAGCGGATCGCGGCGCAGGCCTACTGGGTGCCGCTTTGGACCTATTCGTCCAATTACGTGATGAGCAAGGAACTGAAGTTCGCGCCGACCCCGGACGAGATCCCGCGCTTCTTCGACATGTCGTGGAACTGATCGCCATCTATGACAGGGCAGGGGCCGCCGGGCCCTGCCGCCTACGCCACAGGATGCGCCACGGGGACGGAACATGCTGAAATACATCCTCTCGCGGGTCGTCATGGCGATACTTGTCGCGCTGACGGTCTCCTGCATCAGTTTCGCGCTGGTCTACGCCTCCGGCGACCCGGCGATCGCCATCGCGGGCGAGAACGCGACGCCGGCCGATATCGCCCATATCCGCCACCAGTTCGGGTTCGACCGGCCGGTGCCGGTGCAATACGGCGACTGGCTGTGGAAGGCGCTGCACGGCAACCTTGGCGTCAGCCATTATTTCAACCAGTCGGTCGCCTCGCTGATCTGGCCCCGGCTGGAGGTGACGATGACGCTTGGCCTCTGCGCGATCGTCTTCGCGCTGGTGCTGGCAATTCCGATGGGCGTGATCGCGGCGATGCGGCCGAATTCCATCGTCGACCGGCTGGCACTGCTGATCGCGGTGATGGGGCAGGCGATCCCCAGCTTCTGGCTGGGTTTGCTGCTGATCGTCGCCTTCTCGATCAACCTCGGCTGGCTGCCCGCCTCGGGTACCGACAGCTGGCAGAACTTCGTGCTGCCGACGATCGTGCTGGGCTATTACGCCGCCCCTGCGATCATGCGGCTGACGCGCGCGGGCATGCTCGAGGTGCTGCAGGCCGATTATATCCGCACCGCGCGCGCGAAGGGTCTGAGCCGCCGCAAGGTGATGTTCAAGCATGCGCTGCGCAACGCGATCATCCCCGTGGTCAGCCTGGCCGCGGTTCAGATGGGCTTCATGCTGGGCGGGTCTGTCGTGGTGGAATCCGTCTTTGCGCTGCATGGCGCGGGGTTCCTGGCGTGGCAGTCGATCTCGCGCAACGACCTGCCGGTGATGCAGGCGCTGATCCTGATCTTCGCGATGTTCTACATCTTCTTCACCTTCCTTGCCGACATCCTGAATGCCTGGCTTGACCCGCGCCTGAGGGGACGCTGAGATGACCACAGCCGTGATATCCAAACCCCTTACGCCGCGCCGGGTGATGATGCGTCGCGCACTGCGTCACAAGGGCTTCCTGATGGCGGGCACGGTGCTGGCGCTGATCGTGCTGGCCGCGATCTTCGCCCCGCTGCTGGCCCCGGATGACCCCTACGAGCAGGACCTGCTGGCCCGGCTTCAGGTGCCGGTCTACCTCGGCGGATCGTGGGATCATCCGCTGGGCACGGATTCGCTGGGCCGGGACGTCCTGTCTCGGCTGATCTACGGCGCGCGGATCTCGATCCTGATCGGGTTGATCGCCGCCTGCGTCTCGGCGGTGATCGGCACCACGCTGGGCGTGCTGGCGGGCTATTTCGGCGGCCGCGTCGACAAGGTGGTGCAGTTCTTGATCAACGTGCGTCTTGCGATGCCGGTGGTTCTGGTGGGGCTTGCGGTGGTGTCGCTGCGCGGCGGATCGCTCTGGGTCGTGACCTCGGTTCTGGGGCTGTTGCTGTGGGATCGCTTCGCCGTGGTCTTGCGCTCGGCCACGATGCAGGTGCGGTCGATGGAATACGTCGCCGCGGCCGAGGTGCTGGGCGCGCCGCTGCACCGGGTGCTGTTCAAGGACATCCTGCCCAACGTCATGAACCACCTGATCGTCATCGCGACCCTGGAGATGGCGCATGCGATCATCCTCGAGGCCGCGCTGTCATTCCTCGGGCTCGGGGTCAGGCCGCCGACGCCGTCCTGGGGCCTGATGATCTCGGAGGGCAAGGAGATGCTCCTGTTCGACAGCTGGCTGATCGCGACGCCCGGCCTTGCCATCTTCGTCCTCGTGCTCTGCATCAACATGTTCGGGGATGCGATCCGCGACATCACCGCCCCGGAGGGCCGCAACTGATGGCCGAGACCGTCCTTTCCATCCGCAACCTCACCGTCGACCTGCCCGAGGGCGCCGACCGGCCCCATGCCGTGGAGGGGCTGAGCCTCGACGTGCGCCCGAACGAGATCGTCTGCATCGTCGGTGAAAGCGGCTCGGGCAAGTCGATCACCTCGTTCGCGACGATGGGCCTCTTGCCCGCCGCTTTGCGCCCCTCCGCCGGCGAGGTGCTGTTCGAGGGCGCTGATGTCCTGAAGATGTCAGAGGCGGGTCACGCGCGTCTGCGCGGCAACCGCATGGCGATGATCTTTCAGGAACCGATGAGCGCGCTGAACCCGTGCTACACGGTCGGCGACCAGATCGAGGAGGTGTTCGAGACCCACGCGACCCTGTCGCGCAGCGCCCGGCGCAAGCGGGTGATCGCGCTTCTGGAAGAGGTGCGCCTGCCCGACCCCGAGCGGATCTACCATTCCTTTCCGCACCAGCTTTCGGGCGGGCAGCGCCAGCGCATCGTGATCGCCATGGCGCTGGCGATGGACCCGACGCTTCTGATCGCGGATGAGCCGACGACGGCGCTGGACGTGACGACGCAGATGCAGATCCTGAAGATGTTCCGCCGCCTGAAGGAAGAGCGCGGCGCAGGCATCATGTTCGTCACGCACGATTTCGACGTGGTGGCCGAGATCGCCGACCGCGTCGTGGTGATGCAGAAGGGTCGCGTGGTCGAGCAGGGCACGGCGGAAGAGGTGCTGAATCACCCGACCCATCCCTATACCCGCCAGCTGATCGACGCCGTGCCGCGGCGCACCCGTGCCGCCCGCGAAACCGATGCCGGGGCCGAGATCGCGCTGCGGGTGCAGGGGCTGGAGAAGGCCTTTCACACCCCCCGCACGCTGTTCTCGCCCGCCCGGACGGTGCGCGCGGTCGCCAATGTCGACTTCACCGTGCGGCGGGGGGAGACCCTGGGCATCGTGGGCGAAAGCGGGTCGGGGAAATCGACGCTGGTGCGTTGCCTCATGCGCCTGACCGAACCCGAGGACGGCGCGGTCTGGGTCGGCAACCAGAACCTGCTGGAAACCCAACGCGGCAACCTGCGTGCCTATCGCAAGGAGATCCAGATCGTCTTTCAGGATCCCTACGGCTCGCTCAACCCGCGCCGGACGATCGGCGATCAACTGCTCGAAGGGCCCACGAACTTTGGCGTGCCGCGGGCCGAGGCCTGGGAAAAGGCGCGCGAGCTAATGCGGATCGTCAAGCTCAACGACGAGGCGCTCTACCGTTATCCCAACCAGTTCTCGGGCGGGCAGCGGCAGCGGATCTGCATCGCCCGCGCGCTGATGGTCGAACCCAGCATCCTGATCGCGGACGAGGCCGTCTCGGCCCTCGACGTCTCGGTCCAGAAGGAGGTGCTGACCCTTCTGCGCGAGATCCGCGAGCGCATGGGCCTCACGATGCTTTTCATCACCCACGACTTGCGGGTGGCGGCCCAGGTCTGCGACAGCGTGATCGTGATGGAAAAGGGCCGGATCGTGGAAAGCGGGCCGATCGACCGGGTCTTTGCCGAGCCGCAGGCAGAGTATACCCGCAAGCTCTTGTCCGCCCAGCCTGGCCAGGGCTGGGAAGTGCCGGACCTTGGCGTGACCGCCTGACAACATGCCGGCAATGCCCGGCGGCCGGGTCAGGTGACCCGGCCTTCTAGGAGTGAAGACATGACCGACCGTACCGCCGCCCTCGACCGGAGCACGCAATATTTCGACACCGGGGGCTTTCAGGCGGATCTGGCACGGCTGGTCGCCTTTCCCAGCGAAAGCCAGGAGGCGCGCGGCGCCCCCCACCTGCAGGCCTACCTTGACGATGCGATGATCCCGATGCTGACGTCGCTGGGGTTCGCCTGCGAGGTGTTTGCCAACCCGTCGACGACCGGCGGCCCGATCCTCGTGGCCGAACGGATCGAGGACCCGGCGCTGACGACAATCCTCAGCTACGGTCACGGCGACGTGGTGCGCGCCCAGACCGAGCAGTGGCGCGAGGGGCTGTCTCCCTTCACCCTGACGGAAGAGGGCGACCGTCTCTATGGCCGGGGGGCTGCCGACAACAAGGGCCAGCACCTCGTCAACATCCAGGCCATGGCCGCGCTGATCGAGACGCAGGGGCGGCTGGGCTTCAACGCCAAGATCCTGATCGAGATGGGCGAGGAGAACGGTTCCCCCGGGCTCAAGGAGTTCTGCGCTGCTGAAGCCGGGCGCCTCAAGGCCGACGTTCTGATCGCGTCGGACGGGCCGCGGCTGTCGCCGGACCGCGCGACGATCTTCACCGGGTCGCGCGGCGGGGTCCTGTTCGACCTCAGGGTCGCGCTGCGCGAGGGGGCGCATCACTCGGGCAATTTCGGCGGGCTGCTGGCGGACCCCTCGATCATCCTGGCCCATGCGATCGCCGCCATCACCGACGCGCGCGGCCAGATCCAGGTGCCCGAATGGCGCCCCGACAGCCTGACCCCGCGGATCCGCGAGGTGCTTTCGGTCCTGCCCCCGGTCGAGGCCGGGCTGCCCCTTGATCCCGACTGGGGCGAGGAAAGCCTGACCCAGTCGGAACGCGTCTTCGGCTGGAACAGCTTTGCCGTGCTGGCGATGATCTCGGGCGTGCCCGAGGCGCCGGTGAACGCGATCGCGGGCTGGGCGCGGGCCACCTGCCAGCTGCGCCATGTCGTGGGCACCGATGTCGACGACATCCTGCCCGCGCTGCGCCGGTTCTTTGATGCGCGGGGCTTCGACAAGGTCGAGATCGTGCCGGCCGAACGCGGATCGTTCCCGGCCACGCGGCTGGATCCCGATCACCCCTGGGTGGCTTTCGCCGCCGCCTCGCTGGAACGGACGACGGGCCTTGCGCCGCACCTGCTGCCGAACCTCGGCGGCTCGCTGCCCAACGACTGCTTTGCCGAGGTGCTGGGCCTGCCGACGATCTGGGTGCCGCATTCCTATGCCGGGTGCAGTCAGCATGCGCCGAACGAACATGTGCTGAAGCCGGTGATGCGGCAGGCGCTTCTGGGGATGACCGGGCTTTTCGCCGACATCGCGGCGGGCCTGCACCCGCAAGCGGACGCATGACCGGCGCGCTCCTGCCGCTGCTGGCGATCCTGATCGCCTCGGGCGCCGTTGCCGGGCTGATCTCGGGCCTTCTGGGCGTGGGGGGCGGCATCGTGCTGGTGCCCGCGTTCTACTATGCCTTTTCGGCGCTGGGTTATCACCCCGACCAGCTGATGCAGATCTGCGTGGCCACCTCGACCGGGACGATCATCTTCACCTCGCTGAGGTCCGTGACCTCACACATGAAGCGCGGGTCGGTCTCGGTCGATCTGCTGAAATCCTGGGGGCCCTTCGTCGCGCTGGGGTCGGTGCTGGGCGTGCTGGCCGCGACCCGGCTCGAGTCAAGCGAGCTGGAGCTGGCCTTCGGCCTGCTGGGGCTGTGCATCGGTCTCTACATGCTGCTGGGCAACAGCAACTGGCGGATTTCGGAAACCCTGCCGGGGCGGGGGCTGTCGATCGTCTATTCGATGTTCATCGGCTTCTTCTCGGCGCTGATGGGGGTCGGCGGCGGGTCGTTCACCGTGCCGTTGCTGACGGCCTACGGCTTTCCGCCGGTCAAGGCGGTGGGCACCTCGCCGGGCTTCGGGCTGGCGCTGTCGGTGCCCGGGTTCCTGGTGTTCCTGATGGCCGGCTGGCACGTCTCCGGAAAGCCGCCGCTGACCGTGGGCTATGTCAACATCCCCGCGGTGGTCCTGATCGTGCTGACGACGATGCTGACGGTGCCCTTGGGCGTGCGGCTGGCCCATAGCCTGAAGCCGCAGACCCTGCGGATGATCTTTGCCTGTCTCGTGCTGGTTGTCGCGGTCAACACCTTGCGCGAGGCGATCTTCTGATGACGGACCTTCGCACACGCCTGACCCGGCGCACGCCGCTTCTCTGGCTCAACCCCGACTACCGCCCCGGCGACGACCCCGAGGCCGCGGCGGATCTTGCCGCCGCCGTCGCCGACTGGGCCGAGATAGCCCCGGCGCTGAGCGCGCTTTTCCCCGAGCTGGGGACGGCGGGGCGGATCGTCTCGGACCTGCTGGCGCCCGATCTTCCGCTGACGGGCGCGAGGCCGCTGGTCAAGGCCGACCACGCGTTGCCGGTGGCGGGGTCGGTCAAGGCACGCGGCGGGCTGTTCGAGGTGGTGACCGTGGCGCTGGCGCAGGCGCGCGCGGCCGGGATCGTGCCCGAACGCGGCGCGCCCGGCGGCGGCGACACGGCGGCGCTCACCTCGGATGCGGCGCGGGCCTTCTTTGCGCGCCGCCGCGTCCTTGTCGGGTCGACCGGGAACCTCGGTCTCAGCGTCGGCATCGCCGCGCGGGCGCTGGGGTACGCGGCGGTCGTCCACATGTCGTCCGACGCCAAGCCGTGGAAGGTGGCGCGCCTGCGCGCATTGGGCGTCGAGGTGGTCCAGCACCGGACCGATTACACCGAAGCCGTCGCCGCCGCCCGCCGGGTCGCCGCCGAGGACCCGCTGGCGCATTTCGTCGACGACGAGGATTCGCTCTCGCTCTACCGCGGCTATACCGCCGCGGGGGCCGAGCTTGCCGCGCAGCTGCAGGCGGCGGGGCACCGGATCGGGCCGGACAGGCCGCTGATCCTCTACCTGCCCTGCGGCATCGGCGGCGCGCCTGGGGGCATCGCCCATGGCGCGCGCGGGGCGTTCGGCGCGGATGTCCACGCCTTCTTCGTCGAACCGGTCGAGGCGCCCTCGGCACTCTACCGCATGGCGCTGGGGTCCGGGGCGGATGCCAATGTGCGCGACATCGGGCTGGGCGGCCGGACCGAGGCCGACGGGATGGCCGTCAACACCATGTCCGCGCTGGTGGCCGAGCGGATGCGCCACCGGCTGGCCGGGGTGCTGACGGTGACCGACGACGACCTGTTCCGCTGGCTGGCGCGCGCCCACGCGGCAGGCCTGCGGGTGGAGCCTTCGGCCGCCTCGGGCTTTGCCGGGCCGGCCCTTCTGGCCGGCAGTGCCGAGGGCCGCGACTTCGCCGCGCGGCACCTGCCTGGGGGCACACCGGACCGCGCGTTGCAGGTGGTCTGGACCACCGGCGGGGCCTTCGTGCCGGAGGCCGAATACGCCGACTTTCTTGCCCGGGGGCAGGCTTGCCTTGCCCGGGACCACGACGACACAGGAACCACAGCATGAGCACGATCTCCGCAACCGACCCCGCCGACCTGGGCGCCCTCGAGGCGCGCCGCCTGATCGCCCGCCGCCAGTTGTCGCCGGTCGAGCTGGCCGAGGCCTGCATCGCCCGGGTCGAGGCGGTGGACCACGCCGTCAACGCGCTGGTCGCTCGCGACTTCCCCGGCCTGCGCGCCGCCGCGCGCGAGGCCGAAGCGGCGGTAAGCGCGGGCGCGCGCCTCGGGCCGCTGCACGGCCTGCCCTTCGGGGTGAAGGACATGATCGACGTCAAGGGGCTACCCACCACCTTCGGCTCGGAGATCTTCCGCGACAACGTGGCGAAGGGAGACGACGCGATCGTCGCGGCCATGCGCGGCGCCGGGGCCAGCCCGATGGGCAAGACCAACAACCCCGAATGGAGCGCCGGCGGCAACACCCGCAACCGCGTCTACGGCGTCACCGCGAACCCCTACGACCTGACGCGGACCTGCGCGGGGTCTTCCGGCGGCTCGGCCGTGGCGCTGGCCTGCGGCTACGCGCCGCTCGCCACCGGGTCGGACACCGGCGGCAGCCTTCGCAATCCCGCGGCCTTCTGCGGCGTCGTCGGCTACCGTCCCAGCCCCGGCGTGGTGCCGGGCAACACCCGGCCGATGGGCATCGTGCCGATGTCGACCTCGGGGCCAATGGCGCGGTCGGTCGCCGATGCCGGGCTGATGCTGTCGGTGCTGGCGCGGCCCGACCAGCTCGATCCCTATACCACGGTCATCGACGGCAAGACGCCGTGGAACCCTGACGATTTCGCCCGCCTGCCGCGGCGGGACCTGTCGTCGCTGAAGGTCGCGGTGACCGAGGATTACGGCTTCGCCCCGACCGAGCGCATCGTGCGGGATCATTTCCGCAAGGTGATGCCGCAGCTTGCGCCGTTCTTCGGCGCGGTCGAGGAAACCACCCCCGATTGCACCGATGCCGATCGCATCTTCTCGGTGCTGCGCGCGGTGCAGTTCCTTGGCCGCCATGCCGAGCTGGTGGATACCAAGCCCGATCTGGTCGGCCCCAACGTGACCGACAACGTGGCCGAGGGCCGGACCTATTCGGCCGAGGACGTGGCCAAGGCGCTGATGGCGCAGACCCGGTACTATCACCTCTGGCAGGCCTTCTTCGAGACGCATGACTTCCTGATCTCGCCCGCCGTGACGATCAGCCCGCGCAGCTGGCGCGAGCTGTATCCGGCCGAGATCGACGGCGTGCCGACGAAAAGCTATTACCACTGGCTGGCGATGGCCTATGCCTCGACCATCCCGGGCCATCCCTCGATCACCATCCCCTGCGGCTTCGATGCGAACGGCATGCCCTTCGGGTTGCAGATCGTCGGGCGGCGGCACGACGACCTGGGCGTGCTGGCCGTCGCGGCCGCGCTGGAGGCGATGATCGCGGGGCTGTCCGATCTTGCGCCGCGCCGCCCCGATATCGCAAAGCTGAAGGCGGCGCCCGCGCTGTCGGAGGCGGCCGGTTTCCTCACCTTCGACTGACACCCGACGCGACCCTCACGACCCCTCATGAAAGGACCAGACATGGCCAAGATCCCGCTTTCCAAGCTGCGCCGCACCAAGACCGGCGTCTATCTCTCGGGCGAACTCGGCTTCGATGCCGAAGGCAACCTGCCCGAGGGGATCACCGCGCAGACCACGAACTGCCTGGAGAACATCAAGAAGACGCTGGCGGGCGAGGGGCTGTCGCTCGCCGATGTCGTGTCGTGCACCTGCTACCTGACCGACCCGGCCGATTTCGCCGCCTTCAACGCGGTCTATGCCGGCTATTTCGACGATCCGCTGCCGGTGCGCACCACCGTCGGCTGTGCGCTGATGCTGCCGGCGGCGAAGGTTGAGATCACCGTCATCGTCGCGCTCTGATCCGAAGCGACGGCCATGACGGAGACGATCGTTCTGGGGGCCGGCATGGCCGGTATCGGGGCCGCGCTGGCCCTTCAGACCGCCGGTCAACGGGTGGTCGTCGTCGACCGCCGCGCGCCGGGGGAGGAGACCAGCCACGGCAATGCCGGCATCATCCAGTCCGAGGCGGCGGAACCCTATCCGCTGCCGCGCGACCCGGCGACGCTGCTGCGCTATGCGCTGGGGCGCAGCAACGACGTGGCGTGGACCTGGCGCGGGCTGACCCTGGCCGCGCCGTCGCTGCTGCGATATTTCGGTGCCTCCGCGCCGCGCCGCCATGCGGCGGTGTCGGTGCATTATGCCGCGCTGACCCGCCGGGCGACGGCGGACCACGCGCCGCTGATCGAGGCGGCGGGGGCCGGGGCGCTGATCCGGCGCACCGGGTTCTACCAGATCTACCGCGAGGCGGCGCGGCTTGAGCAGGCGCTGGCCGATGCCGCGCGCCTGTCGGGGCTGTTCGGCGTGGCGTACCGGGGCATGGACGCCGCCGCGCTGGCACGGGAGGAACCCGGGCTCCGGCCCGGTGCGGCCGGCGCGCTGCACTGGCCCGAACCCTGGAGCTGTTCCGACCCCGGCGCCCTGGTTCGGGCCTATGCGACCCTGTTCACCGACCGTGGCGGGCGCCTTGTCACCGGCGATGCGTCCAGCCTTGCCCGCACCGGCGCGGGTTGGCAGATGACCACCTCTGACGGGCCGCTGAGCGCCGAGCGCGCCGTCGTGGCCCTCGGGCCCTGGGCGCCGGATCTGCTGACGCGCTTCGGCTACCGCGTGCCGATGATCCGCAAGCGGGGCTATCATGCCCATTTCACGCCGAAGGCCCCCCTGCACAGGCCGTTCCTCGATACGTCCCACGGGGTCGTCGTCTCGCCGATGGTGCGGGGCGTGCGTGTCACCACGGGGGCCGAGCTGACCGCCCCCACCGCCCCGGCACGCGACCGGCAGCTGGCGCGCGGGCGCGCGGGTCTGGACGACCTGATCGACCTCGGGCCCGAGGTGGCCGACGCGCGCTGGTTCGGGCATCGCCCCTGCCTGCCGCGCATGCTGCCCGTGGTGGGCCCCGCGCCGCGCCACGACGGGCTGTGGCTGTGCTTCGGTCATGGGCACCAGGGCTTCACCCTCGGGCCGACGACGGGCGTCCTGCTGGCCGAGATGATGGCGGGACGGCGTGACGCGCTGACCGGGGCGCTTGCCCTGTCGGGCTGAGGCGGCCTGCCCGGTTGCAGGCCGCCGGAGCGTTGCGTACAGGGCAACACATCGTTCCGAAAGCGCAGGCTGGCAGAGACCCGCGTTCCGGACATCCTGAGCGGAAAACAAGATCAAGCTGTCCGACAAGGAGTCAGTCATGCAACAACCTTCCGCCGCCGGCGGCCGGGCCTGGGGGCTGCATCTCGCGGTTCTGGCCATCGTCGTCATCGCGCAGGCGATCGGGATCATCATCCTGCCCATCGGGGCGGCCAAGGTGATCCTGCTGCCGATGCTCTATGCCTTCGCCCTGGCGATCGTCGTCAATCCCAACATCCTGCGCGGCACCGCCCGGATCTTCACCCCCCGGGTGCAGAAGCTTTCGGGCGCGATGATCACCATCGCGATCACCCCCTTCGTCGCCAAGTTCGGCACCACCGTCGGCCCCGAGATCAAAGAGATCCTGGCCGTGGGCCCCGCGCTGGTGCTGCAGGAGTTGGGCCACCTGGGCAGCATCCTGCTGGCCTTCCCGATCGCCGTCTACCTGCTGGGCATGGGGCGCGAGTCGATCGGTGCCGTCTATTCCATCGACCGCGAGCCGAACCTCGCCCTGATCGCCGAGAAGTTCGGCCTCAACAGCCCCGAGGGCGCGGGCGTCATGGGCGTCTATGCCACCGGCACGCTGATCGGCACCTTCATCTTCGCCATCGTCCCGCCGCTGATCAATGCCATGGGCATCTTCGATCCGCGCGCGCTGGCGATGGCCTGCGGCGTCGGCTCCGGCTCCATGCTGGCGGCCTGCACCGGGGGGCTCATCTCGGCCATGCCGGGCCACAAGGACGACATCATGGCGCTGGCCGGGGCGTCGAACATCCTGACCTACGCGACGGGCCTCTACTTCTCGCTCTTCGTGGCACTGCCGTTCACCCAGTGGCTTTACCGCCGCGCCCGTCCCGATGACATCCAGACCGCCGGCTGAGGAGAGCACAATGGAGAACCTGTCCGCGAAAACCGACGACCTGATCCTCGAGATGCCCGAGGCCGGCGAGGGCGAGACCGGGCTGATCGAGACCGGGGGGCTGCTGCTGGTCGCCTGGGTGATCGGCCTGATCTCGGTCTGGGTCGGTGTCGGAACCAGCCCGCTGGTGGCCCTGCCGGGGATGATCGTCTTCTTCCTGTGCTCGGTCGCGGGGCTGTTGCTGGCGCGGTTCGTGCCCGTCAGCATCCCGGCGGTGGGCTGGGTGTCGCTGATCGCGATCCTGATCACCGTGCCGGGGGTGCCCGGTGCCGACTGGGTGGTGGAGGTCTGCAAGAAGGTGGATTTCCTCTCGCTCGCGACCCCGGCGCTGGCCTATGGCGGCCTTGCCCTGACCGGGACGGAATTCGCCATCGCCCGGCGCTCCGGCTGGAAGATCGTGGTGGTTGCCATCTGCGTGATGCTGGGGACTTATGTGGGCTCTGTCATCATCGCGAACCTGACCATCGGGTTGGGTTGAGGAACTGGGTTGAGGAACTGGGCTGAGGAGCTGGGCTGAAACATGGGCGACCTTCTCGATCCGCAGGCAGTGGCCGAGGCCCGGACCTGGCGCCGCGACCTGCACCGCCACCCCGAGCTCGGCTTTGCCGAGCACCGCACCGCGGCCTTCCTGGCCGAGCGCCTGACGGCCTGGGGCTACGAGGTCGCGACCGGCATTGCCGGCACCGGCGTGGTGGCCAGCCTGACCCGCGGCGAAAGCGGCCGCAGCATTGGCATCCGCGCCGATATCGACGCCCTGCCGATCACCGAGGAAACCGGGGCCGACTGGGCCTCGGCCACGCCGGGGGTGATGCATGCCTGCGGCCATGACGGGCACACCAGCATGGCGCTGGCCGCGGCAAAGGCCCTTGCGGGGGCCGCCTTCGACGGCACCGTGCGCTTCATCTTTCAGCCGGCCGAGGAAAACGACGGCGGCGGGCGCGAGATGGTGAAGGCGGGTCTCTTCGACCGCTTCCCCGTCGACACGGTCTATGCGCTGCACAACTGGCCCGGCCTGAAGCCCGGCCAGATCGTCGCGCGCGACGATGCGATGATGGCGGCCTTCGCGGTGTTCGAGATTACCGTGACCGGGCGCGGCGCACATGGCGCGATGCCGCACGAGGGGGCCGATTGCCTGCTGGCGGCCTCGCATATCGTGGCGGCGCTGCAATCGATCGCCGCGCGCAACGTCAGCCCGCTCGAGTCGGCCGTCGTCTCGGTCACGCAGATCCACGGCGGCGACGCCTGGAACGTGCTGCCCGAGCGGGCGGTGATCCGTGGCACCACCCGCTGGTTCCTGCCCGAGGTCGGCGACCGGATCGAGACCCGGCTGACCCGGATTGCACAGTCGGTGGCCGAGGGCCTCGGCTGTTCCGCCGGGGTCCGGTACGAGCGGCGCTATCCCCCGACCATCAACGCGCGGGAGCCGGCGGCGCGGGTGCGGCGGGCGGCAGAGGCCGCGGGACTTCAGGTGATGCCGGCCGACCCCTCGATGGCGGCCGAGGATTTCGCCTTCCTGCTGGACAAGGTGCCGGGCTGCTACTTCTGGCTGGGGGCGGGCCGCGAGGGCGACAATCCCGGCCTGCATTCGGCGCGGTTCGACTTCAACGACGAGATCCTGGAAACCGGGGCCGCGTTCTGGATCCGGCTGGTGCAGCAGGAACTTCCCGCGGCTTGACGATGCCACCGCGCGCGCCCAAGCATGGCCGCATGGCCAGCTTTGACAGACGTGAGGTCGCGACCTTCCTCGCAGTGAACAGACAGGGGTCGATCCGGGCGGCAAGCGAACAGCTTGGCGTCGCGCCCTCGGTCGTGTCGCGGCAGGTGGCCGAGATCGAGGCGCGCCTCGGCATGAAGCTGTTCGAACGCTCGGTCCGGGGCGTGGCGCTGACCGAGGCGGGGGTGCTGGTGCTGGAACACCTGCGCCGCGTGACCGAAGAATACGGCGTCCTGCACGAACAGCTGTCGGGCCTGCGCGGCATCCAGCAGCGCCACGTCCGCATCCACTGCGGCGAGGGGTTTCTGGCCGATTTCGTGCAAAACGGGCTTGGCCGCGCGCTGGCCGACAGCGCACAGGTCTATTATGACCTGAAGATCGGATCGACCGAGGCCGTCGTTGCGGCCCTTGCCAACGGCGAAAGCGATATCGGCATCGCCTACAACCCGCCTGCGACCGGGGTTGTCCGGTCGGTGGTGCAGGCGCGCCAGCCGCTGTGCGTGATAGCACCGCCGGAACACCCGGTGCTGGCGCTCGATCACTTGTCGCTGGAGGATTGCCTCGACTATCCGCTGGCCATGCTGGGGCAGGGTCACGGCACGACCGACCTCCTGATGCGGGTCGCAGCCGACAGCGGCTTTGCACTTGGGCCGCGGCTGACCACCACCTCGATCGACGCATTGCGGCGGTTCGTGGCCTCGGGCCTCGGGTTGAGCTTCCTGCCCCGCAGCTCGGTCTCGACCGAGCTGACCCACGGCCTTGTCGCCGCGCGTGAGCTGGAGGACCTCACGCTGTCGGCCGCCGCGGCGCATCTGATGGTGCGCGCCCGGCGCCGGTTGCCGCGGTCGGTCGACCGGCTGGTCCGGCACCTGGCCGAGGGGATGGCCAGCTTCTCCTAGGCCCGGGGCATTCAGGGTGTTGCGCGGGGCGCAACGCTTCGTGCGAAAATTCACGCCTGCCCGGTCAGGCGGGCGGGATGTGATCCTCACCGGGCAACAGCGAGGTACAGCATGACGGAACGGAACGCGGGGACGGAACAGAAGGCGGCTGTCGTCGGTCTGGGCGCGATGGGGCTTGGCATGGCCATTTCGCTGGTCGCGGCGGGGTTCGAGACCTGGGGGTTCGACCTGTCGGAGGCGCGCCGCACCATGGCGCGGGAAAACGGCGTCACTCCGGTCGCCGACGTGGCGGAGCTGCTCGGCAAGGCCGATTTCATCGTGTTCTCCCTGCCCAACGCGCAGGCCGTGGAAAGCGTGATCGACAGCTTCGGCGGCGCGCTCGAGGGGCGGGGCCGGCTGATCGTGGTGGATACCTCGACCTCGGAGCCCGGTGTCACGCGCAAGCTGGCCGCGCGGCTGGCCGCGATGGGCCACGGCTTTGTCGACGCGCCGGTGTCGGGCGGCCCCGCGGGCGCGGCCAAGGGCGCGCTGACGATGATGCTGGGCGGCGCGCCGGACGATCTCGACGCCGCCGCCCCGGTGATCGGGGCGCTGTCGGCAAAGGCCGTGCGGGTCGGCCCCTCGGGGGCGGGCAACGTGGCCAAGCTCGTCAACAACATGCTCTGTGCCACCTTCATCTCGGCCACTGCCGAGGGGCTGCGCCTGGCCGAGGCGGCGGGTGTCGACGCCGCCGCGGCGCTTGAGGTTCTCAACGGCGCGTCGGGCGGATCGACCGTCAGCCAGGTGCATTTCCCGACCTGGGTGATGACCGAGGCCTATGACAGCGGCTTCACCATGGCGCTGATGCGCAAGGACGTGCGGCTGGCCCGGCAGCTGGCCGACGAGACCGGCGCCGACCTGCCGCTGACGGCCCATGCCGCCGAGATGTGGCGCGACGCCACGCTTCCCGACAGCGACGACTTCACCCGCATGGGCGACTTTCGCAAGGACTGAACGATGACCATCCTCTCCCCCGAAGCGCAGAGCGCGCGTATCCTCGACCTCTTCCACGAGGTCTTCCCCGACCAGCCGATCGGAAGCTACATCGACGGCACCATCGTCGAAGGTTCCGGCCCGGCGATGGATCTGACCGACCCGGCAAGCGGCACGATCTTCGCCAGCTACAAGGATGCGGGCGCGTCCGAGATCGACGCGGCGATGGATGCGGCCGAGCGGGCCCAGAAGGCGTGGATGGCCCAGCCCGCCGCCGCCCGCGGCCGGGTGATGTGGGCCATCGCCGCCGAGATCCGCGCCCACGCCCCCCTGATCGCCGAGATCGAGAGCCGCGCCGCCGGGCGGCCGATCCGCGACATGCGGGGTGAGGCCCTCGCCGTGGCGATGATGTTCGAATATTACGCCGGCTGGTGCGACAAGATCTACGGCGAGGTGATCCCCGTCCCCTCGACCCACCTGAACTACACCCGGCGTGAGCCGGTCGGCGTGGTGATGCAGATCACGCCCTGGAACGCGCCGCTCTTCACCGGCGGCTGGCAGATCGCGCCGGCGATCTGTGCCGGCAACGGCGTGGTCATCAAACCTTCCGAGCTGACCCCGCTCAGCACGCTGATCCTGGGTCGGCTGTGCGAGAAGGCGGGGGCACCGCGCGGCCTGGTCAACGTGATTGCGGGCGGTGGGCCGACCGCGGGCCAGGCGGGCGTGACCCATGACAAGACCGCGCTCGTGGTCTTCGTGGGTTCTGCCACGGCGGGGTCGTCGATCGCGGCGGCGGCGGCGGCGAAAACCGTGCCCTGCATCCTCGAACTGGGCGGCAAGTCGGCCAACATCGTCTTTGCCGATGCCGACCTGAAGCGTGCGCTGCTGGGGGCGCAGGGCGCGATCTTCGCGGGTGCGGGGCAAAGCTGCGTCGCCGGCTCGCGCCTGCTTGTGCAGAGGTCGGTGCACGAGGAATTCGTCGCGGCCTATGCCGATGCGGCCGGCCGCATCCCGGTCGGCCACCCGTCCGAGGAAACCACCCAGATCGGCCCGATCAACAACCTGCGCCAGTGGGAAAAGGTCTCGGGCATGGTCGACGCGGGCGTGGCCGAAGGCGCACGACTCGCGGCGGGGGGCGGCCGGCCCGCCCCGCTGGAGGACACAGGCGGGTTCTACTTCGCGCCGACCATCCTCGACGGCGTG
The DNA here is from genome assembly GCF_002871005.1 of Acidimangrovimonas sediminis. Classification (GTDB taxonomy): domain Bacteria; phylum Pseudomonadota; class Alphaproteobacteria; order Rhodobacterales; family Rhodobacteraceae; genus Acidimangrovimonas; species Acidimangrovimonas sediminis. The sequence goes on along the minus strand of NZ_PHSN01000017.1, from coordinate 54,010 downwards.
ACGCCACAGATGAGCGTCGCGCGGGAGGAGATCTTCGGCCCCGTCGTCTCGGTCCTGCCGTTCGATACCGAGGAAGAGGCGGTCGTGCTGGCCAACGGCAACCCCTACGGCCTTGCAGGCGCGGTCTGGACCGGCGACGTGGGCCGGGCGCACCGCATGGCGGCGGCGGTCAGGGCGGGGACGTTCTGGATCAATTCCTACAAGACGATCAACGTGGCCTCGCCCTTCGGCGGGTTCGGGCGCTCGGGCTACGGCCGGTCGTCGGGCAAGGATGCGCTGCTGAGCTATACCCAGCCGAAAAGCGTCTGGGCCGAAACGGCGGCGGAGCCGGCGGGCGGTTTCGGCTACGCGCCGGACTGAGCCCGGGGCGGCGGCGGGCAGGGGGCCGGGATCTTGCGGGATCCCGGCATTCTTCCCGCCCAAGGCGCCCGCCCCGGACAGGAACGGCCGCGGGGGTAAGGCCCGGTCATCGGAAACCGGGCGTCAGAGCGCGGCGAGCACGCGCTCGCAGGCGGTCTCGATCTTGTGGGTCTCGCGCGCCACGCACATCCGCACGTAGCCGCGGAATGGGGCGCCGAACATGCCACCGGGGGCAAGGCCCACATGCGCCTCTGTCACCATCTTCGCGCAGAAGGCGGTGGCGTCGGGTTCGTCCTCGATCCGAAAGAAGGCATACATCCCGCCGCCCGGCTTCGCCGGCAGCACCACGCGCTGCGAGCGGCCGAGAATCTCGTAGGCCGCGTCGAGGCCCGCGCGGCAGCGGTCGCGCACGGTCGTCACCGTGTCCTCGCCGGTTTCGAGCGCGGCCAGCGCGCCGGCCTGCACGAAGGCCGCCGTGCCCGAATTCACGTATTGGGTCATCGCCCGCACCGTCCCCGCGACCGAGGCCGGATGGTTCAGCCAGCCGACCCGCCAGCCGGTCATCGCCCAGGCCTTGGAAAACCCGTTGATGCAAAGCGCAAGGTCCTCCGGCTCGGCCACCTGCAACAGGGACGGGGCCACCTTGCCGGGGACGAGGCGCGCATAGACCTCGTCGCTGACGATCCAGATTCCGGTGCGGCGCGAAAAGGCCAGAAGCGCCTCGTAGGTCTCGCGTCCGGCCATCCAGCCGCAGGGGTTCGAGGGCGAGGAGAAGATGATCGCCCGGGTCCGCGCGTCGCAGGTATCGAAGACCTTCTGCAGGTCAAGCTGCCAGTCGCCCCCCACCATCTCGAGGGCGACGGGCCGGGGTTCCGCCCCGGTCATCAGGATCGACTGCCGGATGTTGGGCCATTGCGGCTCCACATAGACCGCGTTGTCGCCGGGTTGCAGCATCAGCGACAGCGCGAGGTGCACCGCCTGCATGCCGCCGGGGGTGAGTGTGGTGCGGTCGGCGCCCAGCCCGATCCCGTGCAGCCGCGACTGGTACGCGGTCAGCGCCATGGCGAGGTCGGGCCGGCCCGCCATCTGCGGCACGTAGAAGGTCTCTCCCCGGCTCAGGCTCTCGATCGCGGCGGCGCGGATCGGTTCGGGCGTCACCAGGTCGCCCTCACCATACCAGAGCTGGATCAGGTCGTCGACGCCCGCCGCGCGTTCGGCCAGCGTCGCGATATTCTCGGTCTCGAGGTCCACGAGCGCGCCACGGACGTGGGCGAGGGCCGAGCTCGGGTTCAGGTCGGATCGTTTCATCGTCTCTCGCTCATCGTGGAAATCTGGGGTCGCGCGTGGGCGTTCCCGGTCTTGGGGTCCGCGTCTTGGGTTCCCTGTCTGGGGCCCGGCGTCAAGCGCCAGATCGCCGTCACGGCACATCCCGCCGGCGGAATCGGCGCGCAACGGCGGGTCTTCGCGGGCTCAGTGACCGGAAGCGGCGGAGCAGGAGCGGCAGCCTGGGAGGCGCGCGTCCGCCGTGGCCCTCCATCCGCCGGTCTAGTCCGGCCCGGTGGAGGAGCGCAGGGTGGAGGAGGGCCGCTCGCCGAACAGGCCGCGGTAATCCTGCGCGAAACGGCCGAAATGCCAGAAGCCCGCCTCGGTCGCGGCCTCGGTCACGGTTTCGCCCTGGCAGATCAGGCGCCGCGCCTTGTTCAGGCGAAGCGCGCGCACATAGGCGATCGGGCGAAGGCCCAGCTCGCGTTCAAAGGTGTATTGCAGGGTCCGGCGGCTGACGCCGATGCGCTGGCACAGCAACTCGATGTTGAGCGCCTCCTCCGCATCCGCCGCCTCGATCGCGTCGCGCACGTCGGCGATGATCGACATCCGCCGCGCCACCGTATCCGCCCGCTCTCCCTCGCCGGTCAGGGGGGCATCGCCCGCGTCGGACAGCAGGCAGCTGCGCAGGTGCTGGGCCAGGTCCGCCGTCAGCGCGGCCATCCGCTTGCCGGAGATCGGCACTTGCCGCGGGCCGTCCGGCGGCAGCACCCCGGTCAGCAGACGGCGCAGGCCCGCAAAGGCGCCGGGCGCGACACTGAGAAGCTGCGCCCGCTCCAGCCGCTGGCCGAGCCGGGCGCAGCCCTGCGCATCCACCCCGGCCATCAGCAGGCTGCGCGGGATCACCGCCACCGCGATGTCCAGGCCCTCGGGGGTGTGGAACTCGAACCCGTCGCGCCCCGAGAACAGGTGCAGTTGCGACCCGCCGCAGCGCCCGCCGGCAAAGCTGGCCGGCCCGTCGATCCGCAACGGCACCCCCACCGCCACCATCCCCGGGTCGAGGTGCCCCATCTGCAGAAGCGAATGGCTGGTCACCTCGCGGAAGAGATAGGCGCGGGGCAGCACGGCCTCGACCAGCGTGCCCGCGAAGGCGCCGCCGGACAGTTGGCTGTAGCTCTGGTTCCAGCCTTCGAGCAGCGCCGATTGCGCCTCGATGTCCGATGTCTGGCGGAACCGCATCTGCGGGGTCGTGGAAGGGGAGGGGCAAGGGATCATGAGACAGCTCCTGTTCCGCCCGGGAAGGGATGTGTCACGCGCGCGTCGCGTCCGACCGTTATCGTCACCTTGGCATCCAGAATACCCGAGTCGGGGCGCGGCCGTCACGGCCGGACATGGCCAGCCGGGGTATGTTTCAGCTCTGCCCTGATTTCAATCATCGGAACGAAAAACATGCGTCTTCCGGGGCAGGCGGGGAACGTGAACCCCCGGATCGGGCCCTTCACGCAAGTTTGCCGAAATCGGATAGCCCGATCGCCGCCGCGCATTGCTGGTGCTTTCCCATCTTCCGAGACGGCGGGAGGCGTGCCGTCGGGACACCTTGGGAACAGGAGCGAACGGGCCCATGTCTGCAACAGGAACCAACGAGCTGAGCAAGTCGCTCAGCACCATTCAGCTTTGGGGGATCGCCGTCGGTCTGGTGATCTCGGGCGAGTATTTCGGCTGGAGCTACGGCTGGGGCACCGCCGGAACGCTTGGCTTCATTATCACCGCGGCCTTCGTCGCGCTGATGTACACCACCTTCATCTTCAGCTTCACCGAGCTGACCACGATGATCCCGCGTGCGGGCGGCCCCTTCGCCTATGCCCGCGAGGGGCTGGGCGAGACCGGCGCGTATTTCGCCGGCATGGCCACGCTGATCGAATTCGTCTTTGCCCCGCCCGCCATCGCACTGGCGATCGGCGCCTACCTGAACGTGCAGTTCCCCGGGCTTGATCCGAAGGTCGCCGCCGTGGGGGCCTATGTCATCTTCATGGTGCTCAACATCCTCGGCGTGTCGTTGGCCGCCACGTTCGAGCTGGTGGTGACCATCCTCGCGATCTTCGAACTCCTGGTCTTCATGGGCGTCGTGGCACCGGGCTTCTCGTGGGAGAACTTCTCGGCCGGCGGCTGGATGGGGCAGGACACCTTCTCCGTCGGGGCGATCTCGGGGATGTTCGCGGCGATCCCCTTCGCGATCTGGTTCTTCCTCGCGATCGAGGGCGTGGCCATGGCCGCCGAAGAGGCCAAGGACCCCAAGAAGTCGATCCCGCGGGCCTACATCTTCGGGATCCTCACCCTTGTCGCGCTGGCGCTTGGCGTCATGATCTTTGCCGGCGGCGCGGGCGACTGGACCAAGCTTGCCAACGTGAACGACCCGCTGCCGCAGGCGATGCGCTTCATCGTGGGGGACAACAGCGGCTGGCTTCACATGCTGGTCTGGCTGGGGCTGTTCGGGCTGGTGGCCTCGTTCCACGGCATCATCATGGGGTATTCGCGCCAGATCTTCGCCCTGTCGCGTGCGGGCTACCTGCCGAAATCGCTGGCCGCCGTACATCCGCGCTTCAAGACCCCGCACCGGGCGATCCTTGCGGGCGGCGTGGTCGGCATCATCGCGATCTTCAGCGACAACCTGATCACCTTCGGGGGCCAGTCGCTGACCGCGAACATCGTGACCATGGCGGTGTTCGGCGCGATCCTGATGTATATCCTCGCGATGGTCAGCCTGTTCACCCTGCGCCGGAGCCAGCCGGACGCGCCGCGCAGCTACTGCGCGCCGTTCTACCCGCTGTTCCCGGCCTTCGCGCTGGCCGCGGCGGTGATCTGCCTGATCGCGATGACGATCTACAATTTCCTCGTCGCCGTGGTCTTTGCGGTGATCCTTGCGCTCGGCTATGCCTACTTCCGTGCGACAGGCCATCAGCGCGCGATCGTCACCCCGGCGGAATGACACCGGACAGGACGAGACGTTGAAACCCTTTCGGCCGGCCCCGTGACAGGGGCCGGCCACAAGACCGCAAGGAGGGCGCATGCCCACGTTCACCCATTCGATCGCCGGTGAAACCCATCGGTTCGACAGCCTGGCCGAGCTGATGGCAAAGGCAACTCCCGCCCGGTCCGGCGATGCGCTGGCCGGGATCGCCGCGGCGGATGAGGAGGTGCGCGCCGCGGCGCAGATGGCGCTGGCGGACCTGCCGCTTGCCACCTTCCTGAACGAGATGGTGGTGCCATACGAAAAGGACGAGGTCACGCGGCTGATCGTCGACACCCATGACGCCCGCGCCTTCCGCCCGGTTGCCGCACTGACCGTGGGCGGGTTCCGCGACTGGCTGCTGTCGGACGAGGCGACCCCCGCGGCGCTGCGTGCGCTGGCCCCGGGGCTGACGCCCGAAATGGTTGCCGCCGTGTCCAAGATCTGCCGCAACCAGGACCTGATCCTGATCGCGCGCAAGGCGCCCGTGACCACCGCCTTTCGCAACACCATCGGCCTGCCCGGTCGGCTGTCCACGCGGCTTCAGCCGAACCACCCGACCGACGACCCGGCGGGGGTCGCCGCCTCGATCCTCGACGGGCTGATGTTCGGCAATGGCGATGCGGTGATCGGCATCAACCCGGCGTCGGACAGCCTTGCCGCCGCCGATCAGCTGCTGCGCATGCTCGACGAGGTGATCTCGCGCCACGAGATCCCGACGCAAAGCTGCGTTCTGACCCATGTGACCAATTCGATCGAGCTGATCAGCCGCGGCACGCCGGTGGACCTGGTGTTCCAGTCGATCGCGGGGACCGAGGCCGCCAACCGCAGCTTCGGCATCGACCTTGCGCTGCTGCGCGAGGGGCGCGAGGCGGCGTTGTCGCTGGGCCGCGGTACCGTGGGCAACAACGTGATGTACATGGAAACGGGGCAGGGCTCAGCCCTGTCGGCCAATGCGCATCACGGCGTAGATCAGCAGACGCTGGAGGCGCGCACCTATGCCGTCGCCCGGATGTGCGAACCGCTTCTGGTCAACACCGTCGTCGGCTTCATCGGGCCGGAGTACCTGTACGATGGCCGCCAGATCCTGCGCGCCGCGCTGGAGGATCATTTCTGCGGCAAGCTTCTGGGTCTGCCGATGGGCTGCGACATCTGCTACACGAACCATGCCGAGGCCGACCAGAACGACATGGACAACATCCTGACCCTGCTGGGGGTCGCGGGCATCACCTTCATCATGGGCATTCCCGGGTCGGACGACGTGATGCTGAACTATCAGACCACCTCGTTCCACGACGCGCTTTACCTGCGCAAGGTGCTGGGGCTGAAGCCCGCGCCCGAGTTCGACGACTGGCTGCAACGCACCGGCATCTTCAAGGGCGAGGAGTTGGCGGGCCAGCTTCCCGCCGGGTTCGCCCGGGCGATCGAGCGGGGTGCGGCATGAGCGACACCTCCGGCAAGGGCGCCGTGACCCGCACCCCGTGGGAGGGGCTGCGCGCCCTGACGCCCGCGCGCATCGCGCTTGGCCGGGCGGGCACCAGCCTGCCGACCGCGCCGCATCTCGAGTTCCAGCTTGCGCATGCGCGGGCCCGCAAGGCCGTGCACCTCGAGATCGACGGCACCGCGCTGGCCGCCGGGATCGGCGCGCTGGGGGTCGATACCCTTGTCGTCGAAAGCGCGGCCGAGACGCGGGCGATCTATCTCCAGCGGCCCGATTACGGCCGCCGCCTGTCGGAGGCGGCGCGGGCACGTCTGCCCGAGGGGGGCACCTGCGATCTTGCCATCGTGGTCGGCGACGGCCTGTCGGGGCAGGCGGTTGAGCGCAACGCGATCCCCCTGCTCGAGGTGCTGATACCCGAGATCGCGCGGCGGGGCTGGTCCCTCGGCCCTGTCGCCGTCGTGACGCAGGCCCGCGTTGCCATCGGCGACGAGATCGGTGCGCGGCTTGGGGCGCGGATGGTGCTGGTGCTGATCGGCGAACGCCCGGGGCTCAGCTCTCCTGACAGCCTGGGGGCCTATCTCACCCACGCGCCGCGCGCCGGGCTGACCGACGAAAGCCGCAACTGCGTGTCGAACATCCGCCCCGCCGGCCTTGGCTATGCCGAGGCGGCGCACAAGCTGTTGTTTCTGATGGACGAGGCGCTGCGCCGAGGGCTGACCGGAATCGGCCTGAAGGACGAGGCCGAGGCGCTGGCCACACCCGACACCTCGCGCGCGGATTTCCTGCTGGGCGGCTGACCCCGTCACGGCACGAACATGCGACGTCAAGAAGACGTGCCCCGCGCCGGCAGACCGGTGCGGGGATTGTTGGCGTTGTTTTACTGGTCCGGCGCGGCCTGTCTCCTCTCCAACCGACCCTCTCGCCAACCCGGCGCCCGTGACCGAGGCGCCGAAAAAGGCGTTGACAGGCCGGCCAATGATCCTAATGTACGTACATATGAACAAATGGGGTGGGAGGACCACATGCGACAGGTCGGGCCGAACAGGTTTCGGGGGGAAATCGGGCTTTATTTCGAGGATTTCGAGGTTGGCCACATCTACGAGCATCGGCCGGGCCGGACCCTCACCGATCAGGACAATATCCAGTTCTCGCTGCTGACGATGAATTACCACCCGATGCATTGCGACGCCCATTTCGCGGGGCAAAGCGAGTTCGGGAAGCTTTTGATCAACAGCGGTCTGACGGTGGCCACGGTGCTGGGCATGTCGGTGCCCGAGGTCTCGGGCAAGGCGATCGCCAACCTCGGCTGGGAAGAGATCAAGCTGATGGCGCCGGTCTTCGGCGGCGACACGATCTATGCCGAAAGCGAAGTTCTGGAAAAGCGCGAGTCGAAGTCGCGGCCGGGGCAGGGAATCGTCAAGGTCCGCACCCTCGGCGTGAAGCACGACGGCACCGTTTTCATGAGCTTCGACCGCACTGCCCTGATCAAGAGCCGGGCCGCCGACGAGGCAAACCCCACGAATTACTGAACCAGAAGGGACGGGAGGGAGCCCGCCCCACCAAGGGAGGAAAGACATGTTTTCAAGGACGTTCGCCGCAGTGGCGGCGGCCGGCGCGCTGGCTGCCGGAACACTTGTGGCAGGGGCTGCGCTGGCGCAGGATCTGGTGCTGCCGAGCGAGGTTGCCGCGACCCACTGGAAGACCGGCTACATGAACGACTTCGCCAAGGAGGTCGACCAGAAGACCGACGGCAAGATCTCGGTCAAGGTGTTCCCTGGCGGCCAGCTCTATTCCGACCGCGAGGCGCTTGCGGCGATCGGCACCGGGGCGGTGCAGATGGTCTGGCCGGTCTCGGTCCGGCTGGAGACCATCGTGCCGCAGACCGGCGTGATCAACCTGCCGTTCTCGCTTACCGACACGTCGATGCAGAATGCCTGCATGAAGACCGGCATCACCAAGATGCTGTCGGATTACATGAAACCCGCGGGGATGAAGGTGCTGGGCCTGCTGCGCACCGCGGATCTTCTGTTCATCTTCTCGCGGGACGACGTGAAGTCGATGGACGGCCTGAAGGGCAAGAAGGTGCGGATCACCGGCGGCCGCGTGGTGCAGGAAACGATGCGCGAGCTTGGCGTCTCGCCGGTGTCGATGGCCGCGTCCGAGATGAGCACCGCGCTGAGCCAGGGCGCGATCGACGGCATCCTGACCTCGCCCGCCGGCTGGTCCGAGATGATCGGGATGACCGGTAAATACGCCTTCTACGTGCCCGGCCTGTCGCTGCTGACTTACGCGGTGGTGGTCGATCAGAAGTGGTTCGACGGCCTGCCCGAGGACCAGCAGAAGGCGATCCAGTCCAGCGTCGACGACGTCGTGGCCAAGGAATGGACCGGCGCCATCGCCAAGGACAAGGAGGCGCTGAAGAAGATGAAGGCCGACGGTGCCGTGCTGAATGTCGCCGACGACGCCCAGATCGCCGAGTGGAAGAAGCTGACCGCGAAGACCTCGGAGAGCTTTTCCAAGAAATACCCCGACGCGATGAAGCGGATGGATCAACTGGAGTCGCATTGTGGCATCTCCGGCTGATCGTGACGCACGCGCTGCTGCCGGCCCCGCGCCGGCAGCGCCCCGGGGGCCGGGGCCGCTCAGGCGGCTCGGCCGGGCCTGGGACTGGGTGGAGCGCGGGCCGCTGCTGGCGGTGGCCACGCTGATGTTTCTTGGCGCCACCGGGATCATGCTGGCCGAGGCGTTCAGCCGGGCCTTCCTGGACCGGAGCTATTTCTGGGCGGAGGAGGCGGTGCGCTTTCTCATCGTCTGGGCCTTCTTCCTGTCGCTCGGGGCGGCGGGGCGCGGCGGGTATCACATCCGTACCGACCTTGTCGTCGCGGTGCTGTCGCGGCGGATGCGGATCGTCTGCGGCTGCCTTGCCGCGCTGGTCGGCCTCGCCTTCTCGGTGATCCTGTTCGACGGCTCGGTGCAGCAGGTGCTGCGCTACCACGCCATGGGGATGCTGTCGGAATCGAACCTCGAGCTGCCGATGTGGATCGTCTTCCTGGCGATGCCGGTGGGCGCGGTACTGTTCGCCATCTATTACCTTCGACTTCTGGTGCACGGCGTGTCGGGCAACGACCCCTTCGCCTTCGGCGACCTCGATGAGGGCGGGGACGGCGCGGCGGCCGGCGCCGACCCGACCGGCAAGTTCTGAGGGGGGCCGAGCATGTTCCTGATCCTCGCCCTCGTCTTCATTCTCGTCCTGCTGTCGCTTGGCTCGCACGTGTCGACGTCGCTCGGCCTCGTCAGCGCGGTCCTCGTGCTCACGGTCAGCGGCGTGCCCGAAACGGTGATCGCCCAGACCGCGTTCAAGTCGGTCAATTCCTACCCGCTGGTCGCCATCCCGATGTTCATCTTCGCCGGCAACCTGATGATGCGCGGTCAGATCGCCGGGCTGATGATCGACCTCGTGGGATCCATCGTGCGCGCGGTGCGCGGCGGCCTCGCGCTGACCGTGCTGATCGCGTCGGTCTTCTTCGCGGCGGTCTCGGGTTCCTCCGTGGGATCTGCCGCCGCCATCGGCCGGTCCACCGTACAGGGGCTGCGCGACGAACATTACCCGCCCCGCTTCGCCGCCGCGATCGTCGCGGTGGGGGGGACGCTGGGGCTGATGATTCCGCCCTCGCTGGGCTTCATCCTGATCGGCTCCATCGTCGGGTTGCCGATCGACAAGCTTTTCGTCGCAGGCGTCCTGCCCGGGATCATGGAGGCGGCGCTGCTGTCCTTCGCGACCTTCTGGCTGAGCAAGCGCGGCGGCTACGGCGCCAAGGCGCAGCAGCCCGACTGGCAGGGTTTCGCCCGGAACTTCCCGCGCGCGCTGCCCGCGCTCTTGATGCCGATCCTGGTGCTGGGGTCGATCTACGCGGGCTTCATGACGCCGACCGAGGTGTCGGCCTTCGCCGCGGTCTACGCGATGCTGCTGTGCCTGCTGGTCTATCGCTCCGTCACCCTTGGCGGCGTGTGGAAGGTGGCGCTGGAAAGCATGCTGCAGACCACGATGATCTTTGCCGTCGTGATGGGCGGAAGCCTTCTCGGCTTCATCCTGACGCGCATGGGGATCTCGGCCACGCTGGTCTCGGGGCTGCAGCACATGGGCCTGTCGTGGTGGGAATTCCTGATCGTCGTCAACGTGGTCCTGCTGTTCCTCGGCATGTTCCTGGACGGCATCGCGCTGATCGTGCTGACGGCGCCCTTGCTGTTCCCGATGGCGCAGGCGCTGGGGATCGACCCGATCCACTTCTCGGTCATCATGGTGGCGAACGTCGAGATCGCGACGCTGACGCCCCCCATCGGCCTCAATCTCTTCGTCATGAGCGGCATCTCGCGGATCCCCGTGCACGAAGTCGCCCGCGGCGTGGTGCCGTTCTACGCGGTCCGGCTGACCGGCCTCGCCCTCATCTCATTCGTGCCGGTGATCTCGCTGGCACTGGTTCACTGAAACGGGAGGAAACCATGAAGGATCTCACCGACACCGATCTTGCCACCCAGCCGATCGCGCGACAGCTCGCGCATTTCGCGGCGGCGCTGACGCACAAGGACATCCCTGACGCGGTGACCGACCGCGCCCGTCACCTGATGCTGGACGCTTGGGGGATCGCGCTGGCCTCGACGCAATACGATTTCGGCCACCGGATGCACGCCGCGATGAGCGAGCTTGGCGCAGGAGGCACCCGCCGGGCGGTGGGCTTCGGCACCGCGCTGATGCCGCGCGACGCGGCGATGCTGAACGGCTTCCTGATCCACGGGCTCGACTACGACGACACCCATACCGGCGGGGTGATCCATGCCACCGCCTCGGTCCTGCCCGCGGCCTTCACCATGGCGGCGGAGGTCGGCGCCACGGGGCGTGAGATGCAGACGGCTTACGTCGCGGGGATGGAGGTGGCGACCCGTCTGGGCGCAGTCGCCAGGGGCGGCTTTCACCAGGTGGGCTTTCATCCCACGGGCATCATCGGGATCTTCGGCGCCACCGTCGCCGCGGGCCGGCTGCGCGGCCTGACCGAGGCACAGCTTGCCGCCGCGCAGGGAATCGCCCTGTCGATGGCAAGCGGATCGCTGGAGTTCCTGTCCGACGGCGCCTGGACCAAGCGCGCCCATCCCGGCTGGGCCGCGCAGGCGGCGATCACCGCCGTCACCATGGCGCGTCACGGCTATGTCGCGCCGAAGGCGGTGTACGAGGGGCGCTTTGGCCTGTTCAACGCCTATCTCGGCGAGGGGCGCGCGGCGCGGGCCGACCTTGGCCTTGCCACCGCCGGATTGGGCGAGGTGTGGGAGGTGATGAACGTCGCGGTCAAGCCGATGCCCGCGTGCCACTTCACCCACGCCGTGGCCGACGCCGCCGTGGCGCTGCGCGCTGAGCACGGGCTGACCCCCGAGGACATCGCCGAGGTCACGGCGCTGATCCCCGAGGAGGTGGTCAAGACGGTGTGCGAGCCGGTCGCGACCAAGCAGAAGCCGCAGAACAGCTATGATGCGCAGTTCTCGGTGCCCTATGCGGTGGCCTCGGGCCTCCTGCGCGGGCACTTCGGGCTGGCCGATCTGGACCCCGACGCCTTCACCGCGCCCGACGCGCTGGCGCTGTGCGCCAAGGTCAGCTACGCGCACGACCCCAACTCGCGCTTTCCGAAATACTATTCGGGCGAGGTCATCGTGCGCACGACAGACGGGCGCGAGCTGCGCCACCGCGAGGACGTCAACCGCGGCGCTTCGGACCGGCCGCTGACCAACGACGAGATCGTCGCGAAATTCACCGAGAACGCCTGCATGGCCACGCCGCCCGCGCGTGCCGAACGCCTGCGCGCGGCCCTTTTGGGGCTGGCCGAGGCGCCCGACGTTCTGGGCATCGAACGGCTGCTGGCAGGGCAGGCGGCGTAACCAAGGAGATCCCCGATGAACGAACAGATCGAACAGGAACAAATGATCCTCGACTCGGTCGACAAGTTCCTCCGAACCGATGTCGACCCCTACGTCCACGATCTGGAGGCGAAGGACGAGTACCCCGCCGAGATCGTCGAGAAGATGAAGGAGATGGGCCTTTTCGGCTGCATCATCTCCGAGGATTACGGCGGGCTGGGCCTGTCGACCCAGACCTACGCCAAGATCATCGAGCGCATCTCGCGCTCGTGGATGTCGGTCTCGGGGATCATCAACTCGCACCTGATCATGGCGTCCGCGGTGCAGCGGGCGGGGACGCAGGCGCAGAAGTCGGAATACCTGCCCCGCTTCGCCACCGGCGAATTGCGCGGCGGCATCGGCCTGACCGAACCCGACGCCGGCACCGACCTGCAGGCGATCCGCACCGTCGCGGTCAAGGACGGCGAGGATTACGTGGTGAACGGGACCAAGACCTGGATCACCAATTCCATGTACGGCAACACGATCGCGCTTCTGGTCAAGACCGACCCGAAGGCCGAGCCGCGTCACCGCGGCATGTCCCTGCTGATCGCCGAGAAGGGGCCGGGCTTCAACGTGGCGCGCAAGCTGGAAAAGCTGGGATACCGCGGCATCGACACCTGCGAGCTTGAGTTCAAGGATTACCGCGTGCCGGCCGACCGGCTGATCGGCGGGGTCGAGGGCAGGGGGTTGCAGCAGATCCTTTCCGGCCTCGAACTGGGCCGGATCAACGTGGCCGCCCGGGGCGTCGGCGTGGCGCGTGCCGCCCTCGACATGGCGGTTGCCTATGCCCAGCAGCGCAAGACCTTCGGCAAGCCGATCGGCGAGCACCAGGCGATCCAGCTGATGCTGGGCGAGATGGCCACCCGGACCGAGGCCGCGCGCCTGCTGACGGACAATGCCGCACGGGCCTACGACGCGGGCGAGCGCTGCGACATGGAGGCGGGGATGGCCAAGTACTTCGCCACCGAGGCGGCGGTGACGAACGCGATGGATTCCATGCGCGTGCACGGCGGCTACGGCTACTCGCGCGAGTTCGACATCGAACGTCTCTACCGCGACGCGCCCCTGCTGACCATCGGCGAGGGCACGAACGAGCTGCAGCGCATCATCATCGCCAAGCAGATCATGGAAAGGAACCCGGCATGACCCTTCCGCTTGCAGGCCTACGGGTCCTCGCCGTCGAGCAATACGGCGCCGGCCCCTTCGGCACCCAGCACCTTGCCGACCTCGGCGCCGAGGTCATCAAGATCGAGAACGCGGCGCAGGGCGGCGATGTCGGCCGCCTCGTAGGCCCGTATTTCTTCGGCGAGGGCGACAGCCACTTCTTCCAGGCGTTCAACCGCAACAAGAAGTCGATCACGCTGGACCTGAAATCCGACGAAGGCCGCGCAGCGCTGCACAAGCTGGTGGAAACCTCGGATGCGGTCTTCAACAACCTGCGCGGCGACCTGCCGGCCAAGCTGGGCCTCGATTATGCCGCGCTGTCGAAGATCAAGGCCGATATCGTCTGTGTCCACCTGTCGGCCTATGGCCGGGATGGAGAGCGCGCCGATTGGCCGGGGTACGATTACCTCATGCAGGCCGAGGCGGGGTACCTGTCGGTCACCGGCGAACCGGGCGGGCCGCCCTCGCGGTTCGGCCTGTCGATCATCGACATGATGACAGGCACGATGTCGGCGCTGGCGCTGGTGTCGGCAGTGCTGGGGGCGCGGTCCACCGGGCAGGGCCGCGACATCGACACCAGCCTTTACGAGGTGGCGATGCACAACCTCAACTACCTTGCCGCGTGGTATCTGAACGAGGGGGTGAATACCGGGCGGCACCCGCGTTCGGCCCACCCGTCGCTGACGCCGAGCCAGCTCTACAAGACAGGCGATGGCTGGATCTTCATCATGTGCAACAAGGAAAAGTTCTGGGGCGTCATGTGCGATGCCATCGGCAAGCCGGAATGGAAGACCGACGCACGGTTCTGCGGCTTCAAGGCGCGGCTTGCCCATCGCGATGAATTGACCGCCGAGCTGGACGCGGTTCTCAGCGCGGATACCACCGCGGCCTGGATGGCGCGCTTTGGCGGCAAGGTGCCCGCCTCGCCGGTGCATGACATCGGTTCGGCGCTGGATGCGCCGTTCGCCAAGGCGCGCGGCGTGGTGGCCGAGGTGCCCCATCCGGCGCGCGGGACCATCGGTACGGTGGCCTGCCCGATCCGCTGCCCGGGCGACACCCTGCCGCTGCGTCCCGGCCCGGCGCTCGGCGCGGACAACGGCGACATCCTCGGTGCGATCGGTATGATGCCGCACCAGGATAAGGAGACCGCCACTTGAACGATTCCGAGAAAGACGCGCGCTTCGGCGGGCGGGCAAGGTACGCCGTGCTCGCCGAGGCGCTTCTGGACGACATCCGGTCGGGCCGCTACCCGGTCGGAAGCCTGCTGCCCCCCGAGACCGAGCTGTGCCGCGAATTCGACCTCTCGCGCCACACCGTGCGCGAGGCGATCCGGCGCCTCGTCGACCTTGGGCTGCTGAGCCGGCAGGCCGGGGTCGGCACCACGGTCCGCGCCAACCGCATCGCCTCGCGCTATGTCCAGACCGGCGAGGGCGATCCCGCGCTGATGCAATACGTGCGCGACGTGAACCTGCACATCACCTCGGCCGAGGATATCGTCGCCGAGGGGGATCTTGCCCGGTTCCTCGGCTCCAAGGAGGGGCAGGGCTGGCTGCACATCAGCGGCGAGCGGTTCCTGTCGGGAGAGCAGGTCCCGATCGCCCTGACCGAGATCTGGATCGCCCGGCCCTATCGCGGCGTCATCGACCCGGAGAAGGACCCGACCGAACCGATCTACGCCATGATCGAACGCCGATACGGCCTTGCTACCGCCGAGATCCGCCAGACCATCGACGCGGTAATCCTGGCCGACGACGCCGCGCGCCGCCTCGGCGTCGACAGCGGCGCACCCGGGCTGAAGATCGTCCGCAGCTACGTCTCCGATAGCGGGGAGCTTTATGAAACCGCGGTCTCGCTGCACCCGGCCGGGCGCTTCAGCTATTCGAGCACCTACCGCGTCGAGACCGGGGCACAGGTGCGGTAATGGCGTCTCCCTGGCTCACCCTCGTGATCACCCTGGCCATTCAGGCGATGATTTCGGCCGCCGCGCTGGCGGGGCCGGTGCTGGCGCCCGAGGTGGCCGCCGCCGCCGGCGTGCCGGCCACGCTGGTGGGCATCCAGGTGGGCCTGATCTATGCGGCAGCGGCCGTGGCAAGCCTCGCCTCGGGTGGGATGATCCAGCGCCATGGCGCCGTCCGGGTCAGCCAGGGCGCGCTGGTGCTGGCGGCGGGGGGGCTTGCGGTCTCGCTGGCCGGGGCGGCGGCGGCGATCGCGGCGGGGGCGCTGCTGATCGGGCTGGGCTACGGGGTGGTGACGCCCGCAAGCTCCCACCTTCTGGCGCAGACCACGCCGCGCCACCGCATGGGCCTCGTGTTCTCGATCAAGCAGACGGGCGTGCCGGTGGGCGGGATGCTGGCGGGCCTCGTGCTGCCGCATATCACGCTGGCGGCGGGCTGGCGCTCCGCGGTGGCGCTGTGCATCGTGCTGTGCCTGGGGATTGCGCTGGTCGCCCAGACCGTGCGCCGCCCGCTTGATGCGGACCGCATCCCGGGGCGGGCCGGCGGCGGGGCCGCGCGCATGCTGTCCGCCCTGCGCTACGTCTTCGCCGAGCCGTCGATGCGGGCGCTGGCGCTGACCTCCTTCGTCTTCGCGGCGATGCAGCTGGTGCTGAGCGGCTACCTCGTGACCTTCCTGACCGAGGGGCGCGGCCTGCCGCTGGCCACCGCCGGCACCATCCTTGCGGTCGCGCAGGCCGCGGGGGTCGGTGGGCGCCTGCTCTGGGGCTGGAGCGCCGACCACCTGCTGAACGCGCGGCACGTCCTGGCGCTGCTTGCCTTCGTCTCGGCGATCTGCGCGGCGTTCTTCGCGCTTCAGGCGTCGCTGGGCACGCCCCTGACGCTGGGCGCGATCGCCGCGCTGTTCGGGGCCGCGGCAATCGGCTGGAACGGCGTCTTCCTGGCCGAGGTCGCCCGCATCGCCCCGCGCGAGCACGTCGCCTCGGCCACCGGCGCCTCGCTTTTCATGACCTACGCGGGCGTGGTCTTCGGTCCCCCCGCCTTCGCCGCGATCGTGTCGCTGGCCAGCTACGGGCTGGCTTTCGCGGTCGCTTCCTTCGTGATGGCGGCAATGGGTGTCTACCTTGCCGTCAGCGGGCCCCGCCGGCCCGCGTTGAAATCCGGAAGGTGCCAATCCTGATGCCAGATGCGACAGACCCGATGCAGACCGCGCGCTCGTTCCTCTTCGTGCCGGGCGACCGACCCGAGCGGTTCGACAAGGCCATCGCCGCCGGGGCCGACTGCACCATACTCGACCTCGAGGATGCCGTCCGCCCCGAGGCCAAGCCCGAGGCCCGCCGGACGATCGGCGACTGGCTGGCCGCGGGAAACCGCGGCGCGGTCCGCATCAACCCGCCGGAGACGGAGTTCCACGACGACGACCTCGCACTTGCCGGGGCGGCGGGGGTGGGCGCGGTCCTGCTTCCCAAGGCGGAAAGCGCCGAGGCCTGCCGCGCGGTGCTGGCGGCGATGGCCCCCGGCGTGCCGCTTCTGCCGCTGATCGAAACCGCGCGCGGCCTTTACGCGGCGGCCGAGATCGCTGCGGTTCCGGGGGTCGCGCGCCTGCTCTTCGGGTCGGTCGATTTCATGAGCGACTGCGGCATCGAGGACGAGGGGGACGGCCTGCGTCACGCGCGCAGCATGCTGGTGCTGGCCTCTGCCGCCGCCGGGATCGCCGGGCCGGTCGACGGGGTGACGCTGGCGCTGGACGATCCCGCGCAGCTGGCCGCCGATTGCAGCCGCGCGCGGGGTATCGGGATGGCCGGCAAGCTGTGCATCCACCCGCGCCAGGTGGCCGGCGTGAACGCGGGCTTTTCCCCGAGCGACGCGGAGGTGGCGCAGGCGCGCCGCATCGTCGCGGCGGCCGATAGTGCGGGGGCGAAGGGCGCGATCCGGCTTGACGGCAAGCTGGTCGATCTTCCGGTGGTGGAACGCGCGCATCGCATCCTCCGGACGGCGGAGGCCTGACAGCATGGACGGTGGGCCTTCACATGCCGCGCGTGAACCGCTCCGCTTCCGCGACGCCTGCCGCCGCTACGGCGTGACCAAGCGGACGCTGATCCATTACGAGGCGCTCGGCATCCTGTCTCCGCGCCGCGAGGGGCGCGACCGGGTCTATGACCGGCGCCAGCAGGTGCGCCTTGAACTGGTGCTACGGGGGCGGCGGTTCCGGCTGCCGCTGGAAACCCTGCGCCAGCTGCTGGAGCTTTACGATGCCGAGGGCCGCGACGCGCAGCAGCGGCGCTGGCGCGAGGTGCTGGCCGAACAGGCGCGGACGCTGGAGGCAGAAGAGCGTCACCTCGCGCGCCTGCGGTCCGAGATCGGCACCATCCTGGAGGCGGAGGGGCGGATCCATGGCTGAGGCGGAGGCACGGAACCGGGTGCTGGCGACCCTGCTGGCCGAACTCGGCGATGCGCGCGAGGTCCTGGATGTCGGCTGCGGCCGCGGGGCGCTGTTGCGGTCCCTGTCGCGGCGCGGCTTCGTCGTGACCGGGCTCGACCCGCAGCCCGAGGCGATCGGGGCGGCGCGCGCCGCCGCGCCGGACGCGCGCCTTGCGGAAGGCAGCGCCGCCGCGATGCCCTTCCGCGCCGGAAGCTTCGATGCGGTGGTCTTTCTCAATTCGCTGCATCACGTGCCCCCGCCCGAGATGGACCCCGCGCTTGCCGAGGCCGGCCGTTGCCTGCGCCCCGGCGGCCGCCTGATCGTGATCGAACCGATGGCGGAGGGTCCGCTTTTCGACGTGCTCCGCCCGGTCGACGACGAGACCGAGGTGCGCAGGCTTGCGCAGGAGGCGCTTGATCGTTGCAGGCTTGCGCCCGGCACCGACATGCTGTTCCGGCGCGAGGAGGTCTATGCGGGTTTCGACGATTTCGTCGCGAAGCTGACCGCAGCCGACCCGGCGCGCGCACCGGCGATCGCGCGCGAACACGCAACGATCGCCGCCGCCTTCGAGGCCAACGCCCTACCGGTGGAGACCGGTCGCTCGCTTGCTCAGCCCATGCGCCTGCGCAGCTTCGTCCTTGAGCAGTGACGCGGGGGCCTAGCGGCGGCCCTCCTGCTGCCGGTAGCGGATCGGACTCAGCCCCAGCCTGTTCCTGAAGAAGCGGGAGAAGGCGCTCACCTCGCTGAAGCCCAGATCGAGGGCGATGTCGGTGATCGGCCGATCAGTGGATGCAAGCCAGAGGCAGGCCATCGAGACAAGCGCCTCGCTGCGCAGGTTCCGAAAGCTCTGCCCCTCCGCCGCCACGACGCGCTGCAGCACCCGCGCGGAACGTCCGATCCGCGCCGCGATCGCTTCGATGCTGGTATCCTGATCGTCGTTGAGGGCCTCGACGATCGCCGCCTGCACCTGTTCCGAAATGGGGGATGTTCCGGTGTCGAGCGGGGGCAGCTTGCCCAGATGGGTTCTCAGGATCGCGGCAAGCCCCGGGTCGGCCCTCGGATTGGGGTGTTCGAGAAGTTCCGCCGGGAACGAGAACCCGTTCTGGCCGGCCGAGAATTCCGGGGTGAAGCCGCCCGAGGCGAACCGGCGCTGACGTTGCGCGGGGTGGGAAAAGCTGAGAGTGTCGAGATGCCAGGCGGTGCCGCAAAGGCGGCGCGAGTAGTTCAGGATGATACCCGTCGAGAATTCGGCGTCCTGTGCCCGCTCGTAATTAGCGCCGTCGCGCACCTCGTAGGTCACGACGGCGGTCCCGCCCCGGATCTCGAAATCCACGGCGGTGTCGCTCTGAACCTTGGGGTAGTGCCGCACGTAATCATGAAGCGCGGCATGAAGCGTCTCGGCACTCTGCATCAGGTAGCCCAGCGGGCCGAGACGACGCAGGTCGAAACGTTCGGCAAAGCGCAGGCCCAGGTCGGGCACCCGTGTCGCGGCGGCGAGCCGTTCCAGCGCACCGGCGAATTCGGAAAGCGGGATTGTCTCCCCTTCGCGCGGCGCCTGACCGGGTGTCGGCTGTCCGGGCGTCGGCTGGCCGGGTGTCGGCTGGCCCCTCTCGTCACCGCGGGCATCGAGGTACTCTCCCAAGCTGGAGCCGACGGATGTGATCAGTTGCGCCTTGGTCACCATCTATTGCCTGTCCTGCCGGATGCGGCGCCGGAGCCGCGGCAAGAACGCCCCCCGTCGCGCACGCGATAAGCGCGGAAAAGGGCCGCGTTTCAGTGTGCGAGGGCAAAGGTCGATGCAGCCGCCATCTGAACGTCTTCGCCTTCAAGGAGGCGCTGGAATTCACCTCGCTCGGGCGCGGATCCGCCATCGCGATCATCATGATGGTCATCATCATCATTCTCTCGCAGGTGCTCCTGCGCCGGACCCGGCTTCTGAAGGTAGCGGAGGACCAGTCATGACCCGGACCGATATGGCACCGACCACGCGGGGTTCCGCGGGTGGACACTTCCGCCGCGGATTACGCCGCCTGACGCTCCTTCTCTTCGCGGCATGGACGCTGTTCCCGCTCTACTGGCTGATCAACACCTCGCTCAAACTGCCCGTCGACGTCGTTGCGCGGCCGCCGAGCTTCATCTTCGAGCCGACGCTGAGCAACTATGCCTCAGTGCTGACCGACAAGGTCATCCTCGGGTATTTCCTGACCACCTTCACCGTGGCCGCGGCGACGACGGTCTGCGCGCTGCTGATCGGGACGCCGGCGGCCTATGTCCTGGCGCGCTTCGATTTTCGCGGATCGACGGATATCGGCTTCTGGATCCTGTCGACGCGCTTCACCCCGCCGGTGGCGATGCTGATCCCGTTCTTCGTGATCTTCCAGAACATCGGGCTGCTGAATACCCAGGCGGGCCTCATCGTCGCGCATGTCGCGCTGAACCTGTCGCTGGTGATCTGGCTGATGCGCGGCTTCTTCGCCGAAATCCCGAGGGAGCTGGAGGAAGCGGCCTATATCGACGGGGCGGGCTACTGGCGCAGCTTCGCGACCATCATCCTGCCGCTGAGCCGCACGGGAATGGCGGCCGTGGCGGTGCTTGTCTTCCTCTTCACCTGGAACGAATTCCTGTTCTCGCTCGTGCTGGGCGGCCAGATCCCGATGATGTCCGTCGGTCTCTACAAGTTCATCGGCTACCAGCAGATCGAGTGGGGGCGGCTGTCGGCCGCGGCCTCGCTGATGCTGGTGCCGGTTCTGCTCATCCTGCTGCTGTTCCAGCGCCAGCTGGTGCAGGGGCTCACGCTGGGTGCCGTCAAGTGACGGCCCGCGCAGGATTTTCCCGAGAAACACAAGAACGCCCGCACCTCCAAAAGGGCGCATCACACCCAACGCCCGACCGACAAGGAGCCTGAAATGACTGACAAGACTTCACGTTTTCAGCCGATCATGGGACGCCGTGGTTTCAACCGCCTGCTGCTGGGCAGCGCGGCAGGTCTCGCCGCGCCCGCCCTGATCGGGCGGGGCGCGATGGCGGCAACCGACCTTTCCGCCTATACATCCGCCGATATCGACTGGAAGCAGTTCAAGGGAACCACGTTGCAGCTGTCCGGCGCGACGCACCCGTGGTCGAGCGCTATCCAGCCGCTCCTCCCCCAGTTCACGGAGCTGACGGGTATCGAGGTCAGGGCAGACTTCCAGTCGGAGGCGGAATTCCTGACCTCGCTGCCCATCCGCCTCGGGTCGGGCGCCGCGGTGCCTGACGTGTTCATGTTCCTGTCCTATGGCCAGGGGATCGGCGCGGGCTGGCTCGAACCGCTGAACGCCCACTACAAGGACACGGGCCTGACCGACACCAAATGGTATGACGAGGAAGATCTGCTGGGCGCCGCGGCGGGCTTTCCCGTCTGGTCGAACGGGGAACGCTACGCCTTCCCGATCACCACGGAGGCGCAGATCATGTTCTACAGCACCGAGGCGCTGCACGCCTCGGGCAAGCCGGTGCCGAAGACCTTCGAGGAACTCTACGACACCGCGGTCGCGCTCAAGTCGAACAGCGAGGCAGGAATCGCGATGCGGGCAAAGGCGGCCTCTTCCGCCACCGCGGCCTCGATGGGGTTCCTGTTCTCCTACGGCGGGCGCATGGTCGACGATAAGGGCAAGGTGGCGTTCCAGAGCGAGGAAGGCATCAAGGCGCTCGACATGTACGGCAAGATGCTGCGTGATGCCGGGCCGCTCGGTGTCGGCAGCTACGACTGGTACGAGGTGCTGAACGACTTCACCCAAGGGGCGGCGGCCATCGCCACCGACAGCTCCAACTTCGCGACGACGATCGGCGACCGGAAGAAGAGCCGCCTTGCCGGCAAGACCACCTTCAGCTCCCTCGTGTCGGACGGCGTGCACCCGAGCACGCCTTACATGTCCTGCTGGCAGGCCTGCATCAACTCCAAGTCCAGGAACAAGAAGGCGGCGTTCCTGTTCATGCTCTGGGCGACGTCGAAGCCGACCGCCGCGCTGACCTCGGCGGCCGGGCTTGCCACGACCCGCAGCTCGGCGTGGAAGAGCGATGCCTTCCGGAAGGCCTTCGGGGCCGAGGCCGCCGGGGCGGCGCTGCACTCGCTCTCGACCGCCGACGTGACGCGCTCGAAGGAAATCCTGTTCCACCCGCAGGCCCCGATGATCTTCGACGCCTTCGCCGTGGCGACCAACGAAATCGTCACTTCGGGCACCTCCGCCAAGGATGCCCTCACCCGTGCCGCCGACCGGGCGAACCGCTCGATCCGCTGACCGGCGGTCCTGACGTCAGGGCGCGCCCCGGGATCGGGGCGCGCCGGATCTCTTCGAAGGATGGACCACGATGGACCTGAACCTGCTGTCTGCGCGGCAGCTTCTTGACGGATATGCAACCGGGGACTTCAGCCCCGTCGATGTCGCGCAAGCCTGTCTCGACCGGATCGAGGCGACACAGGAGCGGTTGAACGCCTTCTGCCTGCTCGATCACGCGCGGACCCTCGACGCGGCGCGGGCCTCGGAAGAGCGCTGGCGTTCCGGCGCGCCGCAGGGCGCGCTCGATGGTGTGCCGGTGTCGATCAAGGATCTGATCGACGTCGCGGGCTGGCCGACGCTGTGCGGCAGCCGCGCGCTTGACCCCGAGAGCGCGGTCGCGAAGACGGACGACCTGCAGGTGGCCCGGCTGCGCGCGGCGGGGGCGGTGTTCCTTGGCAAGACGACGACGACGGAGTTCGGCCACAAGGGCGTCAGCGACAGCCCCTTGACCGGGCTTACCCGGAACCCCTGGAACGTCGAGATGACGACAGGCGGATCAAGCTGCGGGGCAGGCGCTGCCGCCGCGGCGGGGATGGGACCCATCCACCTTGGCAACGATGGCGGCGGGTCGGTGCGCATTCCGGCCTCGTTCTGCGGGGTGATCGGCGTGAAACCGGGGGCCGGCACCCTTGCGACCCAGCGGGCCGGGATCACCGGGCCGCTGGTGTCCTCCGGCGCACTCAGCCGCCATGCCTCGGACGCCGCGCTGCTGCTTGACGTGCTGGCCCGTCGCTGGCCGATCGAGAGCGACGGGACACGGCTGCCGATCTCGGCCCTGCCCGCCGATGTCTTCTCTTCCGGGCTGGAACAGGACATCGCCGGTCAGCACATCGGCTACCTGCCGACCATCTCCGGCGTGCCGATCGAGCCGGAAGTCGCCGCGCTGGTCGCCGGGGCCCTGACCCATTTCGAGACGGCGGGGGCAAGCTGGAGTGAAAGTGCGCTCGACCTCCCGGACGCCGAGGACACCTATGTCAAGATCCTCGCCGCAGGCACCTCGCTGATGGTGGACGGGCTTTCCCCCGGGCAACGCGAGCGGCTCGAGCCGCCGCTTCTCGAACTTGCGCGCGTCGGCAAGGGCGTGCGGGTCGAGGATTATGTGCGCGCCTATCACGGGCGGCGCAGCGACTACATGGAACGGATCCGTCAGCTGTTCTCCACATACGACCTCCTGGTGTTGCCGACGCTTGCGGGGCCGGCCTTTCCTCTCGGGCTCGATTATCCCGGTCCCCCGGGGCGCGGCTGGAGGGCGGACTGGACGGTGACCGTGTTCAGTTTCAACCTGACCGGTCTGCCCGCCGCCACGGTGCCCTGCGGCTTGACCCGCGCGGGCCTTCCGGTCGGTCTTCAGATCGTCGCCCCCTGGGGGGCAGAGGCGCTTCTGATGAGCGCGGTCGACGCCTTTACCAGGATCTGCCCGCCGCCCGTCCTGCCCGAGATCGCGGGCAAGGGGCCGTCACCCGACACGACGACACCCAAGACCGCAGGAGCCTTCTGATGTCCAGCCTGACGCTATCCAACCTCTGCAAGGACTTTGGAACCACGCGCATCCTGCACGACATCAACCTCGAGGTGGCGGACGGGGAATTCGTGGCGCTCGTTGGGCCGTCGGGCTGCGGGAAATCCACCTTGCTGCGGATGATTGCCGGGCTCGAGGGGGCGACGGGCGGCCGGATCGAGATCGACGGCCGGCAGGTGAACGGTGTGCCCCCGAGGGATCGCGACATCGCGATGGTATTCCAGAACTACGCTCTCTATCCGCACATGACCGTGGCCGAGAACATGAGCTTTTCGCTCAAGCTGCGCGGTCTCGGCGCTGAGGAGATGAAGCGCGAGGTGCACCGCGCGGCCGGCATCCTCGGGCTTGAAGCCCTGCTCGACCGCAAGCCCAGGGCGCTTTCCGGCGGGCAACGGCAGCGCGTGGCCATGGGCCGGGCGATCGTGCGCGACCCCAAGGTGTTCCTGTTCGACGAGCCCCTGTCCAATCTCGATGCGAAACTGCGGGTCCAGATGCGGACCGAGATCCGCAAACTGCAACAGACCCTCGGCGCGACGGTGATCTACGTGACACACGATCAGATCGAGGCGATGACGATGGCGGACCGCATCGTCCTGATGCGCGACGGTCACATCGAGCAGCAGGGCGCCCCGCTGGAGCTTTTCGATCGGCCGGAAACCGCGTTCGTCGCCGGTTTCATCGGCTCGCCCAGCATGAACCTCGTCCATGGGTCGGTCGTGCAGACGGACACCGGCATGGGCTTTCGCACGGGGTCGCAGGTCTCGCTGCCGTTGTCGCGCCCGGCCCGCCCGGGGCCCGCGATCTGGGGGATCCGGCCCGAACATCTGCACCTCGGCGAGGCCGGCCCGATCGCGGCACGCGTCGAGCTGGTGGAACCGATGGGTTCCGAGACGATCGTCATCGTCAGCGTCGAAGGGGTCGAATTGCAGGTGCTGCTGCGGGAACGCACGGCCCTGAGCCGCGGCGATGCGGTTCGCCTGACAGTGCCGGGCGAGGCGCTCCATCTGTTCGACGCCGAGACCGAGAAACGCATCGCCTAGACGGCGGGGCACTGCCCCCGGGGTCGTGCCACGGCCCGCCGACATCAACGAAAGACCGCAGCGAAGGGACCATGCCTGACATGCAAGACACCGAGGCGACGCGGGTTTCCGGCCGCGAGGACATTCACGTCGGGATCTTCGATCTGGACGGGGTGTTCCGGCACAAGCTGATGACCGCGAAGAAGGCGGGCAAGCTGATCGAGAGCGGCTACAGCTTCTGCGACGTCCTGCACGGGTGGGACAGCGCCGAGGCGACGTGGGACGACGCGGCAGTCTATACCGACCGGCCGGCCCGGATCTACCCCGAGACCCGCCGTCGCTGGCCCTTCGGTCCCGGTGCCGATGTCATGATCGCCGACTTCACCGGTGATTTCGGGCAGTTTTCGCCGCGCAACCAGCTGCTGCGCCAGCTGGAGAAGGCCCGGGCACAGGGCGTCGATGTCACCGCCGCTTTCGAATACGAATTCTTCCTGCTCGACGAGACCGCCGATACGCTGCGCGCGAAGGATTACCGTGGCCTGCAGCACTTCGCCAAGGCCAACCGGACCTACTCGGTTCAATCCGCGGCCGTCCATGCCGATCTCTTCGACGGATTGCGCGACTGCATGGAGACCGTGGGCATCGGTCTTGACAGTCTGCACACCGAACTGGGGCCTGGCTGTTTCGAGGCTCCCCTCGCGGCGGTTGCGGGCATCCGGGCGGCCGACGATGCCGCGCTCTTTCGCAACTTCGCACGTGCCCATTTCGCGCGGGCCGGGTTGACCACGGTCTTCATGTCCAAGCTGAACCCCGCGCTTTCGGGGCAGTCCGGACATTTCCATGTCTCGTTGCAGCGCGACGGGAAGCCGGTCTTTCACGATCCCGCCGCGCCTGACGGTCTGTCGCGGACAGCTCTGAATTTCATCGGCGGGCTGCTTCGGCTGATGCCCGAAATGCTTGTCATGACCGCGCATACTGTGAATGCCTACAAAAGGCTCGTCCCCGGGGCCTGGGCGCCGACCTGGGCGAGCTGGGGCGTGCAGAACCGCACCTGCGCCGTCCGCGTGATCAACGATACGCCCGAGAGCACGCGGATCGAATTCAGGGTGCCCTCGGCCGATTCCAACCCGCATGCAACGATGGCGCTCTGCCTCGCCGCCGGGTTCTGGGGCATCGAGAACGCGGTCGATCCCGGCGCCCCGCTCGCCAGCAGTGCCTACGAGGCCGATCCCCCGCCCGAGGCCCGCTTTCCGCGCGACCTCGTCGAAGCGGCGGACCGGTTCGAGGCGAGCGAGACCGCGCGCGACATCTTCGGTGACGCCTTCGTCGATCACCTCGTCCGCTCCCGCCGTCACGAGGTGCGGGACTACCTGCGACAGGTCACGGATTGGGAAATCAGGCGCTACCTCGAATTGTTCTGAACGGACGCAACTGACCTTCCGGAGTGCACCATGCTGGATCTTTCCTCCCGGCCCGAGCGTAACTGGTCGTGGCCCACCTCAATCCTCTTCGGCGCGGGGCGGGTCGCCGACCTGCCCGGGGCGCTGCGCGATGCTGGTGCCTCAAGGCCCCTCGTGGTGACCGACGCGGCGCTTGTCTCGATGGCGCCGGTGCAAAGCGCCATCGCTGTCCTGCGCGGGGCCGGCGTTCCCTTTGGTCTATTTTCCGCGGTCCAGCCGAACCCGACGGGGGAGGCCGTGGACGCGGGCGTTGCGGCCTTCGTCGCCGGGGGCCACGACAGCGTCATCGCGATCGGCGGCGGAAGCGCCCTGGACGCAGGGAAGGCGGTTGCCCTGATGGTTCGCCAAAGCCGACCGATCTGGGATTTCGAAGATGTCGGGGACAATTGGAAACGTGTCGATACCTCGAATCCCGTGCCGGTTGTCGCGGTGCCGACGACGGCGGGCACCGGATCCGAACTGGGGCGTTCCTCGATCATCACCGACACCGGGGCCGGCCGGAAGATGATCATCTTTCACCCGGTCATGATGCCGGATGTCGCGATTCTCGATCCGGATCTCACGGTGGGGCTTCCACCTGCGCTGACCGCGAGCACGGGCATGGATGCCCTGTGCCATGCGCTGGAAACCTTCATCACCCCGAATTTCCACCCGATGGCCGACGGCCTCGCCCTTCAGGCGCTGCGGATGATCAAGGTCGCGCTGCCATGCGCCTATGCCGATGGCGCGGATCTCGAGGCGCGGTCGGACATGCTCGTCGCGTCGGGCATGGCCTGCGTCGCCCTGCAGAAGGGGCTGGGCGGGGTTCACGCGCTGAGCCATGCACTTGGCGCGGTGTACGACCTGCCGCACGGCCTCTTGAACGCGATCCTGCTGCCGCATGTGGTGACCGAAAATCTCGGCGCGGCACGGCAGAGGCTCACGGAACTTGCCGGGTTGCTCGATCTGCCGGGGGGAGAGGCGGAGAGCGTGATCGCCTGGCTCGTGGACCTGCGGGCGACCCTCGGGATTCCGGGGTCGCTGCGCGCGATCGGCGTGTCGCGGGACAGGCTGCAGGAGGTGATCGCCCTGGCCGTGCAGGACCCCTGCGCCGCGGCCAACCCCTTGCCGTTCGACGAAGATGTCGCGCGGCAGATGCTCGGCCGGGCGATGGCGTAGCGGCCCGCGCTACCAGTCGGCCAGACGTGTCCTGATGCGTGCGACGGCTGCCGCGTAGTCCGCCCTGATGGCGTCTTCGGCGGGGTGGCGGCCTTGGGTCAGCACGCGGGCCCCGTTGACGTAGACATCGCCGATGTGCACGCCGCGATCGGCAAAGACATGGCTGTCGAGTACCGCGTCGGGCATTGCGTCAGGCGCCTCGCCGGACGCGATGACCGGTTCGCTGGGACGCAGTTCCACGAAGGAGGCCGGGTTGCCCACGGCAAGGCCCGCCTCGCCATCCGCTGCTTCGCCACCTGCCGTCGCGCGGGCACCCCCTGCCGCTGCCATGTGCCAGAGCGCGGCGGCGACATGTGGATGGGTCTCGGTGGCAAGAACGTTGCGCTGCTGTCGCGAAAGCCGCTGGCTGTATTCGAGCTGGCGCAGTTCCTGCGCCGCGCTGACCGAGATGTTGGAATCCGACCCGATCCCGAAGATCCCCCCCCGCGCGACAAGCTCTGCCGCCGGAAAGATCCCGTCGCCCAGGTTCGCCTCCGTCATGGGGCAAAGCCCGACCGTGGCGCCGGACCGCGCGACCCGTGTCAACTCCGCGTCGGTCAGATGCGTGGCGTGGATCAGGCACCAGCCGCGGTCGACAGGGGCGATGTCGAAGAGTTGCTCGATCGGGCGGCGGCCGTTCCAGGCGAGGGAATCCTCGACCTCCTTCATCTGCTCGGCCACGTGGATGTGCACGGGGCTGCCCGGCAGCTCGGCATCGCGCAGGGCCATGAGCGCGCGGATCTCGTCGGTCGTGGCGGCGCGCAGGGAATGCGGGGCCATGCCCAGCCGGTGCCCCCCGGCGGCGGCCGGCGCCCGAAGGCGGCCGATCAGCTCTGCGTAACTGTCGAGCGTGGTCGCAAAGCGCCGCTGCCGTGGCAGTAGCGCCGCGCCGCCGAAATTCGACCGGGCATAGAAGACCGGCAGGTGGGTCAGCCCGATCCCGGTGCGCGACGCCGCCCCGAATATCGCCAGCGACAGTTCGGCGGGGTCGGGATAGGGGGCCCCGTCCAGGTCGTTGTGCACGTAGTGGAATTCGGCGATGCCGGTGTAGCCGCCCTTCAGCAGATCGAGGTAGAGGCGCGCGGCGATCGCCTGCATGTCCTCGGGCGTGAGGGTCAGCGCGAAGAAATACATCATCTCGCGCCAGGACCAGAAGCTGTCGACCGGATTGCGGCGCACCTCGGTCAGGCCGGCCATCGCATATTGGAAGGCGTGGCTGTGCAGGTTGGTCAGCCCGGGCACGACCGGGTTGTCGCAGACCGGAAGGCGCAGCGGGTTGTCATCCTCGTGCAGGGCCCCGATCCTGCCCGAGCCGTCAATCATTAGCGACAGGTTGCGCTTCCATCCCCTGGGGGTGAGGGCGTGCGAAAGGTGGACACCCTGCGGGCGTTCAGCGCTCATGGCGGTTCTCGTCTCCGGTGGAAGGGGGGCAGGGCGGAAGGGGGCGGCGTGGCCGCTCCCCCGGGGGCCTCAGCTTCGTGTCAGTACCGACTTGAGGAAGTTCTGCGTCCGCGCGTGCTGCGGCGAAAGGAAGATCTCGGAGGGCGGGCCCTCTTCGATGATCTCGCCGTCCATCACCAGAACCCTGTCGGCCACGTCGCGGGCAAAGCTCATCTCGTGGGTCACGATGAGCATGGTCATGCCTTCCTCGGCCAGCGTCTTCATCACGCCCAGAACCTCGCCCACCAGTTCGGGATCGAGGGCCGAGGTCGGTTCGTCGAACAGCATGACGCGGGGCTTCATGGCAAGCGCCCGGGCGATCGCCACACGCTGTTTCTGGCCGCCCGAAAGCTGGGCCGGGTGCGCCGTCGCCTTGTTTGCGAGGCCGACCTTCTCGAGCAGCTCCATCGCCCGGGCCTCTGCCTCGTCGCGGCTCTGGCCCGACAGCATGCGGGGGCCGACCGTGACGTTGTGCAGAACGCTCAGATGCGGGAACAGGTTGAAGGACTGGAATACCATGCCGACTTGGGTGCGCAGGGCGTTCAGCTGTTTCTCGGGCAGCACGACGCCATCGCGGACCAACTCCGTCTCGCACACGGTGATGGCGCCCTTCTGCGGCACCTCCAGCGCGTTGCAGCAGCGTAGCAGCGTGCTCTTGCCCGATCCCGAGGGGCCGATGATCACGACCACCTCGGACGGGCGCACCGACAGCGACACGTCACGCAGCACCTCGGTCTCGCCGAAGCTCTTGGACAGGTTGCGGATGTCGATGATGGGGGCGGTCGTGGATGTCATTGCCGATGTCATTGCAGGATCCCTCCCGCCTTCATGCGCCGTTCGATCAGGCGAAGCGCGAAGCCGGCGGCATTGGTGAGGATGAGGTAGATGAACGCCACGGCAAGATAGACCTCGAGCGAGCGATAGGAGGTCGAGATGATGATCTGCGCCTCGTGCATCAGGTCGGAGATCGTCAACAGCGACACGAGGGCCGAGTTCTTGATCAGCGCGATGAACTCGTTCCCGAAAGGCGGGATCATCCGCAGCGCCGCCTGCGGCAGGATGATGACCCGCATCGCCTGCCTAGACGACATGCCGATGGAGCGCGCGGCCTCCACCTGGCCATGATCGATGGACTGGATCGCGCCGCGGACGATCTCCGACACATAGGCGGCCGAGTAGATGCCGAGCCCGAGCGTCCCGCAGACGAAGGCGGGCAGCATGATATTGAATTGCGGCAACCCGAAGTAGAGCAGGAAAAGCTGCACCAGCAGCGGGGTGCCGCGGATGAAGGTGACGTAGGCGGAGGCAAGGCCATAGATGACCCGCCGTTTCGGGTTCAGGCGACCGATGCCGATCAGCAACCCGAGCGAGACGCTCAGGAGCAGCGCACTACTGGTCACCTCGATTGTGACCAGCGCGCCCTGCATCAGATACGGCCAGCCCTGCCAGACCGGGGAGAAGTCGAGGTTCATGCCATTGCCTCCGCTCAGGGTGTCACTTCGACGGACCGAACCACTTGGTCACGAGCTTGTCGTAGGTTCCGTCGGCCTTGATCGCGGCGAGCGCGGTGTCGATTTTCTTCACGAGGTCGGGTTCACCCTTGCGGATCGCCATCGCGTACTGCTCGTTGGTCAGCTGCTTGGCGAGGACCTTCACGGCCGGGTTTTCCTTGGCATAGAGAAGCGCGGCCGGCTTGCCGGTCACCACCGCGTCGACGCGGCCGATCTTGAGCATTTCGAACATCTGCTCGTTCTTCTCGACCTCGACGAGCTTGGCCTTGGGATAGTTGTCACGCAGGTAGTTGACCGACTTGGTGCCGACCTGAACGGCGACCGACTTGCCGGCAAGCTCCTTCGGCTCGGTGATCGCGGTGTCCTTGGCCTGCACCATGGCCACCAGACCGCCGGTGTAGTAGGGGTCCGAGAAATCCACGACCTTGGCCCGTTCCGCGGTCAGGTAGATCGCCGAGACGGCCATGTCGAAGCGCTTGGCGACGAGGCCGGGGATCAGGCTCTTGAAGTCGGTCGTGGTCCACTTGATCTTGTCGCCCATCTTTTCCGACAGCGCGGTCAGCAGCTCGATGTCGAACCCGGTCAGCTTGCCGTTGTCGTAGTATTCGAACGGCGGAAAGGTCGCGTCGGTGGCGATGGTGATGTCCTTGGCCTGTGCCAGGACCGGCTGGCAAAGCACCGCGGTGGCGATCAGGCCGGCGCGCAGCATCTTGGTGATCTTCATTTCAGAGGGTTTCCTGTTGGTTGGTGGTTGAACTGAGTTGGTCGGTGATGTTCCGGGCATGGGCGGCCAGCGACGCGATCAGGCCCGCGCGGCGGTCGGCGACGCGCACGGCCGGCGCCATCAGCGTCACGCATCCCTCGAAGCGCCCGGGCGCGGAATAGATCGGCGCGCTGACGCCCCAGACGCCCGCGTCGACCTCGCCCTCGCTTTCCGCGTGGCCGGTGGCCTGCACCGCCAAGATCTCCTCCGCGCTCAGCAGGCCGGGCTGGCCGAGCTGTCGCAGGATGCGGCCGCGCAGCCCCGCATCCATGAAGGCAAGGATCGCCTGCGCGGTCGCGCCGCGGTTGAGGGTGTTGAGGCCCCCCTTCACGAAGGAACAGCGCAGGGGCTGCGCGCTTTCGACCATCTCGAGGCACTGGATCTGGCCGCCCACGAGGCGCATGAGGCCCACGCTTTCCTCCGTCTCGCGCGAGAGCCGCTGCATCTCGGGTACCGCGACCGACGAGAGGTACGAAGTCTGTCCGACACGTTCGGCCATGCGAAAGGCGGCCGGCCCCAGCGCAAAGCCCCCGTCCCGGCCGAGATCGGTGACGAACCCCATCCGCTTGAGCAGGCCGAGATGCCTGTAGGCGGTGGCAAGCGGCATCGCCATCGACGCGGCGACCTGCTGCGCGGTCAGGGCCCCGTCGGAATTGATGAAGAGCGTCAGGACAGAGAGGGCTCGTTCGGCGGCGGACATATTTTCCCACGAAATGAGAATTGTGATTTCATTAATTGAGAAGATCGGAGAAATGGGGGCAAGGCAACCGCTTTTTTCGCGACCAAGGCGCGTGCGGCGCGAAGGGTGGGCGCCGATGATGCCGTTTTGGCGCCATATGCCTGAATTCTGGGCGGACTGGGTTTGGCCAGGGGCGCCCCCCCCCCGGCATCCGGCAGCCCTGACTCGGCCGGCCCCCGGCGGGAAAGCGTGCGGGACGGACAGGATCCGCGCGGGATCGTGCCGGAAGGGGAGAGCGCCCGGCTTAGGCCCTCGGCAACGCATCCAGCGCGCGTCGGGTCGCGTCGGGCTCCAGCGTCGCCGCCTCGCCGATCAGGACGAGGTCACAGCCCTTCTGCGGGCGCTCGTGGCGGGCGAGGGTGGCGCGCTTGCCGACCATCTGGAACAGGTGTGCGTCGCCCGGTTTCTCGGCAAAGGTCAGGAAGCCCTTGGCCCGCAGCAGCCGGGGCGCAAGCTGGCCGATCAGGCGTTGGAAGGCGGGCAGGGAGACCGCACTTTCGCAGCGCCATTCGAGCGTGGCGAACCGGGCGCTGTCCAGCGTGGCGAACCGGGCGCTGTCCAGCGTCGCGCGCCGGGTCCGGCCGGCGCCGGGGCGCGGCGTTCCGCGGGCGATCAGGTCGCGGATGTCGCGTGCGCTTCCGTCCTGGCCGAACACTGCCGTCTTTCCCATCGCGGCAAGCCGCGCGGTCAGGGCGCCCACGTCCCCGGGGCGCGCCTCGCCGGTCTTGCTGAGATGGACGAAATCCGCCGCGGCGACCTGGGCTGCCCAGAGCGGATCGGCCGCCCGTTCCGGCGTCGCCGCAAGATCCCCCGCATCGATCAGGCAGACGATGGAATCGAGCGCCGCCGCCGGCCACAGCACCGGATCCATCAGCGCCTGCACGATGCCTTGCGGATCGGCCACGCCGCTGGCCTCGATCACCACGAGGTCGCGCGTCCCGCCCGCCAGCACTTGCCGCAGCGTACGCAGAAGATCGCCCTGAAGCGAACAGCAGATACAGCCGTTCTTCAGCCCGATCACCTCGTCCGTCGCCGTCTCCAGCAGGGCCGCGTCGATGTTGACGCTGCCGAAATCGTTGACGATAGCGGCGATGGACAGGCCCCGCGCATCCTGAAGCAGGCCGTTGATGAAGGTCGTCTTCCCGGCGCCGAGGAAGCCGGTCACCAGAAGGATGGGAACCGTCATGACCGCGGGCAGCGGATCGGTTGACCAGGGGCGGCGGCGGTGTCCAGCGCGCCGCCGTCGATCACCGGGGTGCCGCCGACGATGAGGTATTTCACCCCCTCGGCGGGGCGGTTCATGTCGGTGAAGGTGGCGCGGTCGGTCACCGTTGCCGGGTCGAAGATGGTGATGTCGGCATCGAAACCCGCGCGCAGCCGTGCCTTGCGCGCGATCTGCGGGGTGCAGCCCTCGATCACCCGGGCGGCGTAGATCGTGCAGCGCGCCAGCCCCTCGGTCAGCGACATCGTCTCGCGATCGAAGACGTAGTCACGCAGGAACCGGGTGAAGGTGCCGGCCGAGCGGGGGTGCGATGACACGGTGTCGGGCAGCGGCCAGTCGAGGCCGTCGTAGATCGACCCGTCGGGCAGGGTCCATGGCATCGCGTCCGAACCGATGGAGCCACCCGGGAAGGTGACCGAGACGTCCAGCATCCGGCGATGTTCCGCGTTCACCTCGATATCGAGGTAATGCCAGATCACCAGGTCCTTCGGATCCTCATGCTGGGCACGCAGGATGTCGTCGCGGTCCTCGAACCGGTGCCGGTTCTTGACCATCTCGATCGCGGTGTAATCGCTGCCGGTGCGCGTGGTGAACTCCGGATCCGCGAAGAAACCCGCGCCGACCACCGTGGATCCGGCGCCGTAGGGATAGGCCTCGGTCGTGACCCGAAGGCCCTGCGCCTGCGCCTTTGCGATCACCTCGACCGCGCGGTCGATGTCCAGCAGGCTGGTAGAGTTCAGGTGGCAGATGTGCATATGCGCCCCGGTCGCGCCCGCCAGCCCGATCAGCTTCACGTAGCTGTCGACCGAGCTGTGCGGGTCGACGTTGCTCATGTAGGCGATGTGGGTATATGTCGGGCGCCCGAATTCCTCGGCCAGGTCGCAGATTTTCGTCAGCTCCTGCATCCCCGCGCCGGGCAGGTAGCCGTTCGGCAGGCCGATGCCGATCGCCCCGTCCTCAAGCGACTCGCGCGTCAACGACAGGAGGTCCGAGAGCTGCTCGGGGCTTGCCGTGTCGGTCGTCCAGCGCAGGTCGTTGGAGCTTCCCATGTGGTTGAGCGGGTTGACGCTGCCGTCCGGCGTGAAGCCGCCGAAGGCCGCGCGGCGGGCGAAGGCCCAGGCTGCCGCGGTGCCGTAGTTCAGCGGGCGCCCGGCCTTGGCCTGCGCGTCGTACCACTGGCCCACCGGCAGCACGCCCACCTCCAGCTCCAGCGTTGTGGTCACGCCGTCGAAGGCCTGCATCCGGTCGGCCGCGACCGACTGGCCATGTGCGTGCAGGTCGATGAACCCGGGCGAAACGACAAGCCCGGTCGCGTCGATCTCGCGCTCGGCGGGGCCAAGGTCGGTGCCCACCGCGGCGATGGTCCCGCCCGAGACGGCAAGGTCGCAGACCTCGTCAAAGCCGGTCTCGGGGTCGATGACGCGGCCGTTGCGGATCAGGAGATCGTAATTCATTGGGCGGCCCTTTCGGGAGCGGGGACGGCGGAGACAGGGCCGGAGGCGAAGGGATCTTCGGTCTTCGGCCAGAAATTATCGTCACGCCTGGTGAAGGGGATGATGCGGTAGTCCGGCGGGATCGCCCCCGGGGTCGCGAGGTGGATCACCTCGGCCGCGATCGGGGCAAAACCGTCGTAGAAATGCTGCGAGGATTTCACCACGACGATCTTCATCGCGGCAAGGCTCAGGCCCAGATCCTCGAACGCCTCGGGGTGAAAACACTGGCAGCGCAGGGTGTTGGCGACGATATGCACGCCATCGGCCTCCAGCCAGACGGCATCGCCCATCGCGTGGCGCGCCGGGCCGAGGCGCTGGAACGCGCCCTGGTTGATGCCGCGCACCGTGACGGTCAGGTCGACCGGATCGCCCGACATCGGCCCCACCTTGCCACCCAGCCGCACCGGCAGCACCGCGCCCACGCCCGCGTCGATGCACATCGCCGTCACCACCGGGTCCCAGAAGATCCCCAGCGCCACGTCGCGCAGCCCCCGCGCCAGCACCTCGCGCAGGACGAAGGTGCTGTCCGACGGCGCGCCGCCGCCCGCATTGTCGGCGAAATCGGCAAGCACCACGGGATGCGCCATCGCCGCCTCGGCCCGGTCGAGTCCCTCGCCCATTCCGGGGAACTGCCGCAACTCGTGGCGCATCTCCCACAGCTCCTGCCCCAGCGCGGCCGCCCGCGCCTCGGCCAGCGCCGCGTCGCCGTCGGCGATCACCAGTGTCCGCGTACCGACCCGGGGGCTGTCCCCCCAGGGAAAGCCGTGCGCCAGCGAAACGGAAAGGATGCCGTCCTTGCCCTCCATCGCCTGCATCCGGTCGACATAGCCGCGGATCGGCTCGAACGGCGTGTGATACATCGCCATCATCCGGCAATCATAGTCGCGCATCACCGGGTTGGTGCGCCCCTCCGCCGCATCGGCGCAGAGTGTGAACAGTTCCTCCGCGCGCTCGGCCACGTCGATATGGGGGTATTCCTTGTAGCAGACGATCGCGTCGGCGGCGGTCATCATTTCCTCGGTCAGGTGGCAATGCGGGTCGATCTCCAGCCCGATCTTCGCGCCGTCCCCCACGATTGCCCGCGCCCGGGTCAACAGGTCGCCCTCGCAATCGTCATAGCCCTGGGCGATCATGGCGCCGTGCATCGACAGGAGCACCACGTCGACCGGCATCGCGGCGGCAAGGTCGGTCAGGATGTCGTCGCGCATCGCCTCGTAGACGCCGCGCACCGTGGGACCGGCGGGCTGGGCATAGGTTGCCAGACCCTCGGCTATCTCCCACCCCAGTTCTTCCGCCCGGCGGCGCCACACCTTGACCGCGGTGGCATAGGCGCCCGTCCCGTCGATCGAGGCGGTCTTGGAATGCAGGCTCTGACGGAACCCGCTCCACCCGGTCGGGATGGGCGAGAACGAATTGGTTTCCGTGGCGAGCGAGGCCATGAACAGCTTCATCTTGGAAATCCTCGGGGTCGGGGCGCCCGTGTCAGAGCGCGTTTTCGGTGAGGGGCGGGACGGTTTCGTCGGGTCGGCCATGGGCGGCCAGGGCGTCGGCGGGGAAGAGCGCGCGGGCGATGTCGGCCAGCACGTGGAGGAGGACGAGGACGCAGGCGATGGGGATCGCGATGCCGAAGACGGCCATCGAGACATCCATCGTCTCCGCGCTGCGGCTGACCAGCCGGGCGATGTAGCCGCGCCCGATTTCCATCCCGCCGCCGAAGATGCAGAACCACAATGTCGCAACGATGAAGATCGCCGCGCCCAGGCTGCGGATCAGCACCGCCACCAGCCCGATCCCGCCCCCGAGTGTGACCATCTCGGGGAACAGGGTCGGGTCGGCCTTCATCCGGTAGGCGCAGGAGGCGCCCAGCATCCCGCCCCAGACCATCGAATAGCGCGAGAGTTCCTCGGTCCAGGGCGGCGGCTGGTCGAGGAGGTAGCGCGCGAAGACCTGCCAGCTGGCCGAGGCCAGCATGACAAGCACGGCCAGCACCGCTACCACCAGCGCGACGCGGTTGAGGACCGCCGACAGCCGGTCGATCCCGCCCGCGATGGTCCGTGCGGCACTCATTGCGCGATCGCCGCCTTCCACGCGGCCAGCGCCCCCTTGGGCATCTCCACCTTCTCGTAGATCTGCTCGGAGGCGTCGCGGAACTTCTGCCGCTCCTCGGGGCTGGGTTCGATCACCGTGATGCCCGCGGCCTCGAGGTCCTTGAGCACGTGCGCCCGGCCCGCCAGCCAGTCGCGGTTGGCCTTGTGCGCCGCCTCGGTCGCCTGATCGACGATCTTGCGCTGGTCGTCGCTCAGCCCCTCGTACCAATCCTCGGAGGCAATGGCGATGCGGATCGACGGCGCGATCTTGAGATCGGTGAAATACTTGATGAAGGCGGTGTGGCCATAGAGCAGCGGCACGAAGGGCGGGTTGATGTAGCCCCCCGCGACCCCGGTCTGAAGGGCGTTCGGCACCTCGGACCACGACACCACCGTGCCGGTCCCGCCCCAGGCGGCGAAGGTGGCCAGCTGCACCTTGTCCAGCGCCCGCATCCGCACCTTGGAGAAATCGGCGAAGCTGCGCACCGGCACCTTGGTCGTGAAGATCCCCGAGGCAAGACCAAGGTGCACGAGGTCGAGCACCCGCACCCCGTGCGGCGTGGTGCCCGCGTTGATCCGCTTGAGCATCCCGCCCTTGTAGAGCGCCTCGTCGAGCTGTTCCGGCCCCTTGAGGAAGAACGGCATCATCGCGCCGTAGATCGTGCCGTCCAGCCGCCCTGCCGATTGCGCGTCGGACATCGACACCTCCAGCACCCCGGTGCTGACCTGATCGAGACGCTCGGATTCCTCGCCCAGCGAATTGCGCGGGTATTCCGTCGCCTTCACGCCGTGACTGTTGAGGTAGTCGCTGAAGGTATGGGCCCAGACATAGGTGCCCGATTGTTTCATGTCCGGCGGCGAGTCGAGGGCAACCTTGACCTCGGCCCGGGCCGGCAGCGCGGCCAGAAGGGCAAGCGCTGCGACCAGTGGCACGGCCAGGG
Source organism: Acidimangrovimonas sediminis (assembly GCF_002871005.1). Classification (GTDB taxonomy): domain Bacteria; phylum Pseudomonadota; class Alphaproteobacteria; order Rhodobacterales; family Rhodobacteraceae; genus Acidimangrovimonas; species Acidimangrovimonas sediminis. The sequence continues at coordinate 16,751 of NZ_PHSN01000017.1, read as the reverse complement.
TGGGCATGAGCTTCATCTTGTTTCCTTCCTCTGTTGGTTCATTCTTTGTGTTTTGGGTCAGTGCCAGAGCCCCATCGCACGGGGCAGCGCAAGGCTGATCGCCGGCGCGGCGACCAGCAGGGCGAGCACCGCGATTTCGACGATCACGAAGGGGATGACCTTGCGGGCAAGCTCCCAGTAGCGGACGCCGGTCACGGTCGAGACGATGAGGAGCGACCCGCCGAGCGGCGGCGAGACAAGGCCGATCGACAGGTTGAAGCAGATCACGATGCCCAGGTGCACCGGGTCCGCCCCGTTGGCCAGCGCGACCGGGGCCAGGAGCGGCACCAGCAGCGCCAGCGCCACGGTCACGTCCAGCACCATCCCCGCCAGGATGAACACCACGTTCATCATGATCAGGTACTCGACCGGGCTCAGCCCCAGCCGGGTGACCAGCGCGGCCAGCATCTGCGGGATCTGCTGCAGCCCGGCCAGGTAGCCGAAGGCCGAGACCGCGCAGAGGATCATGAAGATCGACCCGGTCAGCACTGCTGTCCGGCTCAGGCTTTCCCAGATGTCGTGCGGGGCCAGCCCGTCGTAGAACCACGCGACAAGGCCCGAGGCGATCACCGCGACGGCGGCGGCCTCGGTCGGGGTCATCCAGCCGAAGACGATGCCGCCGACGATGATCACCGGCAGGCAGAGCGCCGGCAGCGCGGTTCCCAGCGCGGGCAGGAGCGGGGGCGACTCGCCCTTGGCGACGCGGGGATGCCCCTCGCGCCAGGCATAGAGTGCATTGACCGCGAACAGCGCCAGCGCCAGCACCAGCCCCGGCAGGATCCCTGCCACGAACAGCGCCGCGACAGAGGTCTGCATCAGGGCACCGTAGAAGATCAGGATGATCGAGGGCGGCACGATCGGCCCGATGATCGACGAGGCCGCGGTCAGCGCCCCGGCATAGGCGCCGGAATATCCCTTCTCGCGCATCGCCGGCACCAGCGTGTTCGACAGCGCCGCCGCATCCGCCACGGCCGAACCCGAGATCCCGGCGAAGAAGACCGAAGTCATCACGTTGACATGCCCCAGCCCCCCGGGGAGCCGCCCGATCAGCGCCATGGAGAAGTTGATCAGCGCCCGCGTCGCCCCGCCCCGGTTCATCACCTCGCCGGTCAGGATGAACAGCGGCATCGCCAGCAGCGAGAAGACCGAGATGTTGGAAAAGATCTTCTGCGGCATCACCGCGAGAAAGCGGCTGTGTTCGGTCGCGATGAAGGCGAGGATCGCGGCGGCGCCGATCACGTAGGCAAGGGCAAGGCCCGAGCCGAGAAACAGGATGGCGCCGAGCGGGACCAGCCAGATCATGCCGCCAGCTCCGGCCGCGCCGGGGCGACGCCCGCACCGGTGAAGCCCTCGTCGCCGATCTCGGGCGGGGCCGGGCGGCCGAGGATCGTCGCTGCGACGTATTTCGCAAGGGCTGGTGCCGTCTGGATGCCATAGCCGCCCTGTCCGGCCAGCCAGAAGAACCCGGGCGCCGCGGCGGAAAAGCCCACCACCGGCGATCCGTCGGCGGCGAAGGTGCGCAGCCCCGCCCACTTGCGTTCGATCCGCCGGATCTCAAGGTCGAAGGCGGTCATGATGCGGTCGGCGCAGATCGCGATGTCGAGCTCCTCGGGCTGGATGTCGCAGGCGGGCGACGGCGTTGCGTCCGCGGGCGAGATCAGCAGACGGCCGGCATCGGGCTTGAGGTAGAATTCCTCGTCCACGTCGATGGTGATGGGCAGGTGGCCGGTCTTCAGGCCGGGGTGATCGGCGATCATCGCCGCGGTGCGCCGCTTCGGCACCAGGGCGATCGCCTCGGCACCGGCCAGCGCGCCCACCTCGCCCGCCCAGGCCCCCGCCGCGTTCACGACCAGCGGCGCTTCGATCGTCAGGGCAGGGGTTTCCAGCCGCCAGATCGCGCCCTCGCGGGCCATCGCGGTGACCGGCGCGCGCGTCGCAAGCCGCCCGCCCGCGGCGCGGAACAGGCGCAGGTAGCCCTGGTGCAGCGCATGCACGTCGATATCCTGTCCCAGCGTGTCGAGCATTCCCTCGCTGGCATAGCCGTCGCGCAGGAGGGGCTGGCACGCCCTGAGCGCATCGCCCGTCAGCCGCGATACCTCGGTCTCGGCCGAGACCGTCGCGACCAGTGCCTCCAGCGCGGCGCGCTGGTCGGCCCGGGCGATCATCAGAATCGGGCGGGGCGAGAACAGCGGCGCCTGCGCGAAACCTTCGGGCGGATGTTCGAAGAAGCGGCGTGAGGCACGGGTAAGTTCGCGGATCGGCGCCGGGCCGTAGCAGGGCGCGAATACCGCGGCCGACCGCCCGGTTGCATGGTAGCCCGGCAGATCCTCCTGCTCCAGCAGCACGACGGCGGCGTGCGGGGCAAGTTCCGCCGCGACCGACGCCCCGGCAATTCCAGCACCGATCACCGCGATCTCGGCTTTGCACACCTCGTCTGTCGGCATCCTGGCTTGTCTCCGCATTGTTACCGAGGCGGAGCTTTGCGCGATTCTTTTTTCCGCTCAAGCAAAATTTTCTAATACGAAAATTGCTTGTAGTTTTCGCTATGTCGCGCTTCATTTGTGTGCAAAAGGGGCCGCGACCAATTTTCGAGGAGCCGGTATGTCCCACAAGAGCGAGATCGGAAAACGCCTGAAGGCCCTGCGAAAGGGGGCGGGGCTGACCCTTGTCGACCTGTCGGCGCGGTCCGCCGTCTCGGTCTCCTCGATCTCGAAGATCGAGAACGGGATGCTCTCGCCGACGCTCGACGTGATCCTGAAGCTCTGCGACGGGCTGGAGGTGTCGATCGGCGATCTGGTGACCGGCGCGGACGAGGGGGGGACGCGCCCGAACATGCCCAACAGCCGCTTTTCGCATGCACCGGCGGGCGAGGGGGCGCTGATCAGCACGCCAAATTACGACTATCTCTACCTCTGCCCCGAGGTGAAGAACAAGTTCATCATCCCGATCATCGCAAAGGTCAAATCCGGCTCAATCAGCGAGTTCGGCGACCTCATGCGCCACGGCGGAGAGGAATTCCTCTACGTCCTCGAGGGCCAGGTCGTGGTGCATACCGAATTCTACGAACCCCTGACCCTGAAGAAGGGCGACGGCGTCTACCTCGACAGCACGATGGGACATGCCTACATCCGCGCGGGCGAGGAAGACGCGGAAATCATCTGCATCTGCACCGAGGTCCAGAACATGCACTCCGGCGCCGCGGAGGGGACCTGAGCGCCCCCGACCGACCGCGTCCGAGTCGACAACTTCCGAGTCGGCCGTCCCCGGGTGCGCAAGGGCAGGGCGGGATTTGCCCGCCGATGGGGGCAGAAACCCGCCCGATCCACTAGATATTGGGACATTTCCGGGGGTTCAGGGGCGCCGGGCGACAGAAAAGTCTTGCACGACTCGTTTTCTGCTGGCCAATAATACGGAAAAAGGCGAATGAGACGACGAAAAGCGTAACAAACGCTTCGGCAAAGAGGGCAGTTGAGCGAGTGGGCCAGAACAGAATCGACCAGATCGTCGGGCAGCATGCTGCACGGCTGTCGGAACAGCTACAGGAACATCGCCGCGCGCTGTTCCCGCCGGACACCCGACGCACGCTGCGCAAGTTCACCAGCGGCGAGGTGGCGCAGCTTCTGGGCGTGAAGGATGCCTACCTGCGCAAGCTGCACCTCGACGGCCGCGGGCCGGAGCCCGAGATCCGCAACGGCGGCCGCCGGCTCTATTCCCCCGAGGATATCCAGGCGCTGCGCGAGATGCTGGAGAAGGGCGCCAAGACGCCGGGCACCTACCTGCCCGGGCGGCATCCGGGCGACCATCTTCAGGTGATCTCGGTCATCAACTTCAAGGGCGGGTCGGGCAAGACCACGACCGCGGCGCACCTTGCGCAGAAGCTGGCGCTTGACGGCTACCGCGTGCTGGGGATCGACCTCGACCCCCAGGCCTCGTTCTCGGCGCTGCACGGGTTCCAGCCGGAATTCGACCTGCTCGACGGCGGCACCCTCTACGATGCGATCCGCTACGACGACCCGGTGCCGCTCAGCTCCGTCATCCAGAAGACCTATTTCACCAACCTCGACATCGTGCCGGGCAACCTCGACCTCATGGAGTTCGAGCACGACACCCCGCGGATGCTGGCGCAGGGCAATCGCGAACTGTTCTTCACCCGCGTGGGCGAGGCGCTGGGGCCGGTCGAGGCCGATTACGACGTGGTGGTGATCGACTGCCCGCCGCAGCTTGGCTTTCTCACCATGTCGGCGCTGTCGGCGGCGACGGCGGTGCTGGTGACGGTGCATCCGCAGATGCTCGACGTCATGTCGATGTGCCAGTTCCTCCTGATGACCTCGAACCTTCTGGGCGTGGTGGCCGATGCCGGGGGCGACATGTCCTACGACTGGCTGCGCTACCTCGTCACCCGGTACGAGCCGGGCGACGGGCCGCAGAACCAGATGGTGAGCTTCATGCGCTCCATGTTCGGGGAACATGTGCTGAACCACCCCGCGCTGAAATCCACCGCGATCTCGGATGCGGGCATCACCAAGCAGACCCTCTACGAAGTTGAGAAAGCGCAATTCACCCGCTCGACCTATGAACGCGCCATTGAGAGCCTGAATGCTGTCAATGGCGAGATCGAGGAGCTTATCCAGAAGGCATGGGGGCGCTGATGGCACGGAAGAATTTGCTCGAAGGGCTGATGAAGGCGGGGGGCGAGGACGCCCCGCCCCTCGCGCCGGCCCAGCCGCGGCGCCAGAGCGGCGCGATCGGCGCGGTCAGCCAGTCGCTGGCCGACCTGCGCACCCGCGCGATCGCCGAGGTCCCGGCGGACATGATCGACGACGCGGGCCTCAAGGACCGGCTGGACGAGGACGAGGCCGGCATCGCCGAGCTGATGGAAAGCCTGCGCGAATACGGCCAGCAGGTCCCCGTCATGCTGCGCCATTCGCCGAATGTCGAAGGCCGGTACGAGATCGTCTACGGCCGCCGCCGCGTGGCCGCGATGAAGCGGCTGGGCGTACCGGTTCGGGCCATGGTGCGCGACCTCGACGACCGGTCGCTGGTGGTGGCGCAGGGGCAGGAGAACGCCGCCCGCAAGGATCTCAGCTTCATCGAGAAGGCGAACTTCGCCCGGCAGATGGTCGAGGGCGGCTTTGACCGCAAGGTGATCTGCGACGCGCTGCACGTCGACAAGACGGTTGTCAGCCGGATGCTTGCGGTGACCAAGGAAGTGCCCGAGCCGGTGATCCTGTCGATTGGTGCCGCGCCCTCGGCCGGGCGCGACCGCTGGCTGGCGCTGGCGCGCCGGATCGCGGCGCATCCGCTGGACAAGGTGATCTCGCTGGCCGTAGGCGACGATAGCGACGCAAGGTTCCAGGCGGTGTTCGACGCGCTTGCGCCGCAGAAGGCCAACCGCCCGGCGGAGACGATCACGCGCGAAGACGGCACCGCGCTGGCCGATGCGGCGCGGCGCGGCGGCAAACCGGTGATGACCTTTCATGACGACAGGTTCGCCGACTGGCTGCGCCGGAACATGGCGCGGCTGCACGAGGAGTTTTCCCGCAACGGCGGGCAATGAGGAGTTTTCCCGCCTTTGCGGGCAGTGAATTCGCCCGCAAAAGCGGGGAATGACAAGAGCAGAGCAACAAAAAACAGGAGGCACGACCCGGACAAGAAAAGACCCCCCAGGACATGACATCCCGAAGGGCCCGTTCTTTCTCGCACTCTGAACGTATCCCCATCAGTTGACTCCTGTCAACAACCGCCATGTCCGCGGAGCGATCTTTCGCGTCTTCGTGACGGATGACATGCAACACATTTCCCAGACACCGTTCGGGCGCTCGCTGCGTCCGACGGATCTTGCGCACGCGCCCATGCGCGATGCGCCGCTGCCCGATACCGCCCGTGACAAGTGGGCCGTGATGCGCGATCTGACGCTGGCCCGCGGGGCCTTTGCCGTCAGCGACCGCGATCTTGCCGTGCTCAACGCGCTGGTGTCCTTTCACCCGCATCCCACCCTGGCCGAGGGCGACGGCTCGATCGTCTTCCCGTCGAATCGGGCGCTGTCGGAGCGTACCCATGGCATGGCGGAAAGCACCCTGCGCCGGCATCTGGCGGCCCTCGTCGCCGCGGGGCTGGTGATCCGGCACGACAGCCCCAACGGCAAGCGCTACGCCCGCAGGGGCGGGGATGCGCTGCAGGTGGCCTTCGGCTTCGACCTGCGCCCGCTTCTCCTGCGCGAGGCCGAGATCGCCCAGGCCGCCCAGGCCGCGCGCGAGGCCGAGGATCGCCGCCGTGCCCTGCGCGAGGCGATCGTGCTGATCCTGCGAGACGTGGCGCAGCTGGCCGAGTTCGGGTGCGAGGCCGTCCCGGGCAACTGGGATGCCCTCATGGATGCCCGTGCCCTCATGGCACGCGATCTTCGCCGCAAGATGGACCTGTCTGACCTGGCGGCACTTCATGCCCGGGCGACCGACCTGCGGGAACAGGCCAACACCCTCATCCAAAAGGGAAAATCGGAAAAAAAGAGCGGCAATGCCGACGAAAGTGAGCGGCACAAACAAGATTCAAACAAACCTCTTACAGAATCTGAATCTTCCAAAGAAATGGAAGAAGCGGCCGGGGTGGCGCCGGATGCGGAAACGGCGGAGCCCCCGGATGGGGGGACAAAGCTTCCTCTCTGGCTGGTGCTTCAGGCCTGTCCGGATGCACGGGAATATTCGCCAGATCCGATCCGCAACTGGACCGAGCTGATCGCCCGGGCGGAGTTCATCGCCCCGATGATGGGGATCTCGCCTTCTGCCTGGCGTGAAGCGGCAGAACATATGGGGGCGACGAATGCTGCAATCACCGTGCTGGCCATGCTTCAGCGGACAGAGGAAATCCGCAATCCCGGCGGCTACCTGCGCGCGCTGACCTCGAAGGCGGCGGGGGGAAGCTTCTCTCCGGGGCCGATGATCATGGCGTTGATGCAGGCCCGCAACAGCAAGGCGGTCTGAGTGTGCGGCATCGTCCTGCGACCGGCGAGGGCGAGTTCCTGGCGGCGGTTTCACGCCAATGGATACATTTCGGTGCAGTTCGATGCCGTAGCCGCATCCTGAGGCGAGGGTGTCATGCGACATTGGGGCCGGAAACGCAGACATGCCGGGGCAAAGGTCTTCCGGGGCAGTGCCAGCTTGGTGCGGCCTGTGGGAAGGTGTGCTTCGACCCGCTGCCAAAGGGGAATTGCCATGAATATTGCCTCACCCGCGCCGGCGCGGCGTCCTTCGCGCGGCGCCGACCCTGCGGTCGCCCGGGGGCCGGAATGGAGAACCAGACGCGGGCCTGAACGGGGGCCTGAACGGGGGCCGGTGGCCTGCACGGCGGGCAAGGCTGATCCCTGCCGCGACTGCCCGGTGCGCCGCACCGGTTTCTGCGGGACCCTGCCGGACGGGCTTCGGCGCCGGATGTCCGGTTTCGCGCTGCCGGCGGTGCATGGTTCCGACCACTGGCTATGGGACCCGGAGGACGGAAGCGGCCCGGTAACGGTTCTGCGCAGGGGATACCTGAGGCTTCTGCGCTATTCGGTGGACGGGCGGCGGCTGATCACCGGGATCGCGGGGCCGGGCGCGGTGATCGGAGAGATCCTGCCGCGCCGGGGCCGGTATGAGGTCGAATGCGCCACCGAGGTGAGCCTTTGCACATTCGCCCGCGCGCCGTTCGAGCATCTGGCGGCCGAGGAGGGCGCTTTGCGCCGGGCGATCCGCCGGGAACGCGGCCGCGCCCTGGACGCGCTGCACGGTCACATCTGGATGCGCGGCCTGCAGACGCCGGAGGAACGCCTTGCCGTGTTCCTCGTCCGGGCCTGCGAGATGCTGCCGTTCCAGCGGCTGCCGTCCGGTGGCGGGGTCTTGGCGCTGGTCGTTCCCCGGGCCGACATCGCCGACCTGATCGGCACCACGCGGGAAACCATCAGCCGTCTGACCCACCGCTGGCAGGACGAGGGACTGATGTCCATTCCCGACGGCACCCATCTGGTCATCCATGATCCCGACGGCCTTGCGCGGCGGGGCGGGCTGGGCCCGCGGGGGAGCGAGAAGGACCTGCCGCCCGACGCCGCGCCCGAACCCTGGTCAAGGGATGCGACCGGGCAAACGGCCACGCAGCGGCGCTATCTCTAGCGGCCGGCCGGTGGTCGCCTGATGGTCGGCCAGTGCCGGCCTCGGGGCCGGGATGTCAGATCGCGGCCATCCCGGCCAGCAGCCAGGCGGCGAACTCGGCTTCGCCGATCTCACCTGCGGCGAGGCCCTCCATCATCCGCACGCCCTCGATCGTCTCGGGCCGGAAGGCGTATCCGTTCAGCCGCAGGAAGGTAAGCGCCGTGACGAAGGCGGTGCGCTTGTTGCCATCGACGAAGGCATGCGCCTTGGAGATCCCGAAGGCATAGGCGGAGGCGATTTCCGCGATCCCCGGGTCGGCGTAGACGGCAAGGTTCATCGTCCGCGCGCAGCCCATCTCCAGCAGGGATCGGTCGCGCATGCCGGGGGCCCCGCCGTGGCGGGCGATCTGGCGGTCGTGAATGGCAAGGACGGCGGCGAGCGGAACCCAGACAGGGCCCGTCACGCAAGCGCCTGAAGCAGGTCGCGGTTCTCGTCCATCACGATCTCGGCGGCGGCCAGCGCGGCGGCGACCGAGGGATCGTGCGGCGTGATCTTCAGGCTGCCGTCGTCGCCGCGCACGACGAAAAGGGTATCGCCTTCCTTGGCGTCGAGAATGGTCAGCATCTCGGTCGTCAGCGTCATCACCGCCGAGTTGCCCACCTTCCGGATCCTGGTTTCGATCATGATGCGGCTCCTTGGATATATCTACGTATATACGCGTTGAGGTCGCGCAGACAAGGGGCGGGTGCACGCGCTCCTGCGGGCGGGGCGGTCGGTGGGGCGAACGGGGCGAATTTTCCCGGCGTTCCGGGGCGATCCTTGAAGCAGATCAATGCCGGAGGCGGCGAATCGGCGCAGGCTTTGCCCGGATCCCAGAAGGGGCAGGCATGGTGGTACAGGGTCGGATCGCCCAGGTCGACGGGTCGGTGGTGGACGTCGCCTTCGCGGCGGGAGAGTTGCCACCTGTCAACCACGCGCTGGAGGTGTGCCCGCCCGGCGGGGTGCCTGTCATCCTCGAGGTGCACCAGCATCTCGATGCGGGAACCATCCGCACCGTCGCGCTGTGCGAAACCGCGGGGCTGGCCTGCGGCATGCAGGTGGATCTGACGGGCGGGCCGCTGGCGGTGCCGGCGGGGCCTGCCGTCCTTGGGCGCATGATGGACGTGTCGGGCCGCCCGATCGATGGCGGCGTGGCCTTCGCGGAGGAGATACCGCGACGCCCGATCCACCGCCCGGCGCCCACCTTTGCCACGCAGCGGGGCAGCGCCGAGATCTTCCTGACCGGGATCAAGGTGATCGACCTTCTCGCGCCGCTCTCGCGTGGGTCGAAAGGCGCGATGTTCGGCGGCGCGGGCGTCGGCAAGACCGTTTTGATCATGGAACTGATCCGCGCCACGGTCGAACGCCACGGGGGCCTTTCGGTCTTTGCCGGGATCGGCGAACGCTCGCGCGAGGGGCATGAGCTCTGGACCGAGTTGAAGCGGTCGGGCGTGATCGGCAACACCGCCCTCGTCTACGGCCAGATGAACGAACCCCCGGGCGCGCGCTGGCGCGTCGGCCTCGCCGCGCTGACGGTGGCGGAATATTTCCGGGACGAGAAGAAGCAGGACGTGTTGCTTCTGGTCGACAACGTCTACCGCTTCGTCCAGGCGGGGGCCGAGATCTCGGGCCTTCTTGGCCGTTTGCCCAGCCGCGTGGGCTATCAGCCGACGCTTGCCACCGAGATCGCCGAGTTCCAGGAGCGGATCGCCTCGGTCGAGGGGGCGGCCGTGACCTCGATCCAGGCGGTCTATGTGCCCGCCGACGATTTCACCGATCCGGCGGTGGCGCAGATCTTCACCCATCTCGACAGTTCGCTCGTTCTCTCGCGCGAGATGGCGAGCCAGGGCCTTTACCCGGCGGTCGATCCGCTGGCTTCTGTCTCGTCGCTGCTCGATCCCGCGGTGGTGGGGCAGGCGCATTACGACATCGCGCAGGAGGTCCGGCGCCTGGTCGAGCATTACCGGGAGCTGCAGGAGATCATCTCGCTGCTGGGGATGGAGGAGCTTGGCGCCGACGACCAGACAGCGGTGCTCCGCGCCCGGCGGCTGATCCGGTTCCTGACCCAGCCGTTCGGCGTCACGGCGCAGTTCACCGGCATGCCCGGCGCCTCGGTCGCGCTTGCCGACACGCTGGCGGGGTGCCGCGCGATCCTTGACGGGGCGGCCGACGACTGGGCCGAGGGGTCGCTCTACATGGTCGGGACGCTGGCGGAGGCCGAGGCGAAGGAAAAGGCCACCGCGGGCCGTGGCCCCGGGGCGGAGGCCGCGGCATGAGGCTGGTCATCACCACCCCGCGCGCCCTTGTCCTCGACGCCCCGGGGGTCGGCGCGGTGCGGGCCGAGGATGAAAGCGGCAGCTTCGGCATCCTGCCGGGGCACGCGGATTTCCTGACCGTCCTGACCGTCTCGGTCCTGACATGGACCGATGCCGCGGGCGCCGCGAACAACGTGGCCCTGCGCCGCGGGGTGCTGCGGGTCGCGGGCGGCGACACGGTTTCGGTCGCGGCGCGCGAGGCAGTGGCGGGCGGCACGCTGGAGGAGCTGGAGACGGCGGTGCTGGCACGGTTCCGGGCCGTGGAACGCGAGGAAACCGCGCAGCGGGTGTCGACGGAACGCCTGCACCTTGCGACGATGCGGGCGCTGCATCGCTACCTCGGTGCGCAATCCGGCCTTGGCACCACGCCACCGGATCAAGGCGCGGGGCCGGACCGGGGCGCGGCGCCATGACCCGGCCGAGGAAACCCGACCCGCTGGCCGAAGCCGTCCGCAAGCGCGAGCGGCGCGCCGCGCAGGCGCGCGAGGAGGGGCAGCATTCGCCCTGGGAAAACCTCGCGGTGATCGGGTCGCTTGCCTGGCAGGTGCTGGTGCCAACGCTGCTTGGGGTTTTCATCGGGCGCTGGCTCGACCGGGTGACCGGCCATCCCGTGCTGTTCAGCGCGCTGGGGATCGTGGTCGGCGTCGCGCTGGGGTTCTTCATGGCGTGCTGCCAGCCGTGGAGGCGGAAATGACGGTGCTCTTGGCGCTCCATCTCGGGCTTGGGCTGGTGCTGGGGGCGGCCTATTTCGCGCTGTCTTGGCAGGCGGTCCGGCGTTTCGCGGCGGGCGAGGGCGCCGTTCGCATCGTGGCGCTTGGCCTTCTGCGCCTCGCCATGGCGGCGGCGGTGTTGTGGTGGAGCGCGCAGCACGGCGCGGGGCCGCTTCTCGCCGCCTTCGTGGGGTTCGTGCTGGCGCGGTCGGGCGCGATCCGGATGTTGCGGGGGGCCGGCTGATGGAAAGCCCGTTCGGCGCCCAGGTCCTGTTCCGGGTCGGCCCCGTTCCGATCAGCCCGGCCGTTGCCACGACCTGGGGCATCATGGCCCTGCTGACGCTGGTCTCGTGGCTTGCCCTCAGGCGCGCGACGCCCGACGGCGGCCCGGTGCAGACCGCGCTCGAGATCGTGGTGGAAACGATCGAGGACCAGATCCGCGCCATCCTGCAACGCGACCCGGGCCGCTATCTGCCCCTTCTGGGCACGCTTTTCCTGTTCCTCGTCACCGCGAACCTTGTGCCCGCGCTGCCCGGTCTGCGCGCGCCGACCAGCCGGATCGAGACGCCGGTCGCGCTGGGGCTGATCGTGTTCCTGTCGATCCACTGGTTCGGGCTGCGCGAGACCGGCGTCGCGGGCTATCTCGGGCATTTCCTCAGGCCGAACCCGCTGCTGCTGCCGCTGACCCTCTTGTCCGAGATCACGCGCATCCTGTCGCTCATGGTGCGGCTCTTCGGGAACATGATGAGCCACGAGCTGATCCTCGCCATCCTGGTCTACCTCGCGGGGTTCGTCCTGCCGGTGCCGTTCATGGTGCTGGGTCTGCTGATCGGGGTGATCCAGGCGTATATCTTCACCATCCTCGCCACCGTCTACATCGGCGCGGCCGTCGGCGCGGTGGATAGCTGAGAAAGGACTCAAGGCCTTGACGATACAGATGATTTCAGTCTTCGCCGCGGCGCTGGCCGTGGCCTTCGGCGCCATCGGCCCGGCGTTGGGCGAGGGCAGGGCCCTTGCCGCCGCGATGGAGGCGATCGCGCGCCAGCCCGAGGCGGCGGGGACGATCTCTCGCACGCTCTTCGTCGGGCTCGCGATGATCGAGACGATGGCGATCTACTGCCTCGTGATCGCGCTCTTGCTGCTCTATGCCAACCCCTTCACCGGATGAGGCCATGACGATCGACTGGTGGACGCTGGGCCTGCAGGCGGTGAACTTCGCCATCCTCGTCTGGCTTCTGCGCCGTTTCCTCTATGCGCCGGTCCGCCGGGTGATCGCCGCGCGCAAACGCGAGGTCGAGGCCGCGCAGGAGGCGGCGGCGGCGGCCTGCGCCACCGCGGAGGAAGAGGCGCGCCGGTTGCGCGAGGCCCGCGCGGCGCTGGAGGCGGAGCGTCAGGGTGTCCTCGACCAGGCGGCGGCCGAGGCGGCCGAAACCGCGAAGGCGGCGCTGGCCGAGGCCCGGGCCGCCGCGGCCGTGCAAGTGGAAAAGGCGCAGGCGGCGATCGCGGCGGAGCGTCAGGCGGCCCTCGAGGCGGCGCAGGGCGACCTTGCGGCGCTGGCCACCGGCCTTGCCGGGCGCATCCTGCAGGACACGGCGGCGACGATCGCGCCGGGTCTCTTTCTCGACGGGCTGGCCGACACGCTGGCGCGGCAGCCCGAGGCCGAGCGCGCCCGCCTTGCCGCCGACATGGCCGCGCCGGGCGCCGTCGCGACGGTGGTGACGGCATCGCCCCTGCCGCCGGAGGATCGGGCGGCGTGGTCGGCGCGGCTCCTGCCGCTGCTCGGAGGGCAGGGAAGCCTGGGGTTCGAGGTGGATCCCGACCTTCTGGGCGGGGCGGAGCTGCGGGTGGCGCATTCGCAGCTGAAATTCGGCTGGGCCGACCGGCTGGCGGCGGCAAAACGGGCGATGGTGGGCAATGAGCGGGCTTGAACAGGGGCTGAAGGGCTGGTTCGGCAATGTCCGGGGACGGCTGGCCGCGATGCCGCCGGGGGCTGCGGTCGCCCATATCGGAACGGTGACCAGCGTGGGCGATGGCGTGGCCACGGTCACGGGCCTGCCCGACACCCGGGCCGAGGAGGTGCTTGAATTCGCCACCGGGGCCCGTGGCATCGCGCTTCGGGTGCGCGAGGGGGAAGCAAGCGTCGTCCTCCTCGATCCGTCCGGCGGGATCGCCGCCGGCACCGCCGTGCGCGGCACCGGAGAGCTGATCCGCGTTCCCGTGGGTGAGGTCCTGCTGGGCCGCGTCGTCGACGCCATCGGCCGGCCCTTGGACGGCGGCCCCGCCATCGCCGCAACGCGCCGCGACCCGGTGGAGCGCGCGGCCCCCGGCATCGCGGAGCGCGAGGCGGTGACCGAGCCGCTGATGACCGGCCTTGTCGTCGTCGACGCGATGATCCCGCTTGGCCGGGGCCAGCGTGAGCTGATCATCGGCGACCGCAAGACCGGCAAGACGACGATCGCGCTGGACACCATCCTGAACCAGAAGACCAGCGACGTGATCTGCGTCTATTGCGCGATCGGGCAGAAGGCCTCCACCGTCAGCCAGGCGGTGGCGGCGATGCGGGCGCGCGGGGCGTTCGACCGCTGCATCGTCGTCGTGGGTGAGGCCGACGCGCCCCCCGGTGCACAATGGATCGCCCCCTACGCGGCCTGCACCATGGCGGAATATTTCCGCGACCGGGGCCGGCACGCGCTCGTGGTCTATGACGACCTGACCAAGCACGCGGTGACCTACCGGGAATTGTCGCTGCTGCTGCGCCGCCCGCCGGGGCGCGAGGCCTTTCCCGGCGACGTCTTCTACCTGCATTCCCGGCTGCTGGAGCGGGCGGCGCGGCTGTCGGCCGAACGGGGCGGCGGGTCGCTGACCGCCCTTCCCATCGCCGAGACGCAGGGTGGCAACCTGACGGCCTATATCCCGACCAACCTGATCTCGATCACCGACGGCCAGATCTACCTTGAGCCGAAGCTGTTCTACGAGGGCCAGAAACCGGCCGTGAACGTGGGTCTTTCGGTCAGCCGGGTCGGCAGCCAGACGCAATCGCCGGCAATGAAGGCGGCGGCGGGGACGCTGAAGCTCGACTATGGCCAGTTCGTCGAGCTTGAGGCCTTCACCCGCTTCGGCGCCATGATGGATCCGCGCACGCAGGCCAGGATCGACCATGGCCGCCGCATCCGCGCGATCCTCGTGCAGCCGCAGTTTCATCCGGCCTCGCTTGCCATGCAGGTGGCGCTCCTGTCGGCGACGGCCGCGGGGCGGCTGGATGCGCTGCCGCTGGAGGATGTCGCGCGGCTGAAGGCGGCGCTCGGCCCCGCCATCGCGCAGACCTGCCCCGAGGCGGAGGCGCGGATCGCCGCGACCGGCAAGGCCTCGGCCGAGGATCTCGCGGCGCTGGCTGCCGCGGTCGACGGCCTGCTGGCAGGAGGTTGAGGATGGAGCAGGAACAGGCCCTTCGCGCCCGCATCGCCAGCCTGACCGAGCTGCGCGGCCTGTTCCAGGCGCTGCGCGTCCTGGCTGCGAGCCGGTTGCAGGAGGCGCTGGCCGCCCTGCCCGGGATCCGCGCCTATTCCGACATCGTGACCGAGGCGCTTGCGGACGGGCGGGCGCTCGACCCGCCGGGGCTGGCATCGGGCGAAGACGGGGCCGCGGCGCTGATCGTGATCTGCGCCGAGCACGGCTTTGTTGGGGGGCTGAATGCCGCGCTGCTTGACGAGGCCTCGACCAGCCGCAGGCCGGACGAGGCGCTGATCGTCACCGGCAAGCGCGGCGGGGCGCTGGCCGCGGAACGCGGCATGGCGCCGGCCCTCGTGCTGCCGGCTGCCACCCATGTCTCGGGCGTGACGGATGTGACCCATGATCTGGCAGCGGCGCTGGCGGGCCGGTCCTCCGTCCGGGCGGTCTTCGGCCGCCATGAGCGGGGCGGCGGCTATGCGGTCGCCGCGCGCCGTGTGCTGCCCCCCGATCCGTCGGCCGATACCGCCCCCGGCAGGCCGCAGCCGCCAGGGCCGCACCGGGCGCCGCCGCTGGTGCAGCTTCCGCCCGCCGATCTGCTTGCCGCGCTTGAACGCGAATACCTTTTCGCGGCGTTGTCGCAGGCGCTGATGGAGTCCTTCGCCTCCGAGAATGCCGCGCGGCTGCGGGTGATGGAGGCGGCGGACCGCAGCATCGCCGACAAGCTCGACCGGCTTGCCCGGGTCGAGAACGAGATCCGGCAGGAGGCGATCACCTCGGAACTTCTCGACGTCGCGACCGGGGCGCAGGCGATCCTGGGATGACCCGATCGGGTCGGAAGGCGAGGCCGAAAGTAGAAGAACTACACAGTGGAAAGGTTTGAAATCATGGAACTTCTTGTCGTTGCTACCGACGGGTCGGAAGGCTCGGCGCGAGCGATCGACCATGCGGCGGACTTCGCCAATCGGCATGGCGCGGCGCTTCACCTCGTCAACGTGATCGCCGATTACGGCCTGCCGTCGGACCTTGTGCAGGGCCTGGCCGACAGCCGCAACGCCTGGCTTGAGGAACGGCTGGAGCAGACCTCGGCCGAGATCCTGCGCGCCGGCCGCGACCGTGCGCTGGCGGCGGGATCGGGCCCGGTGGTGATCGAGTCGCTTCACGGCGATCCGGCCGGGGCGATCCTTGCCTATGCGCGCGACAAGAAGGCCAGCGCGGTCGTCATCGCGAAGCGCGGCGACGGCCCGATCGAAAGGCTGCTGCTGGGCAGCGTGGCGACCAAGCTGGTCAGCCTTGCCGATACCGTGGTCGTGGTGGTGCCATGAGGCTGCGACGCGGGGTCGCGGCCCCGGGATCCTTCGTCGTTGCTCGGAATCAATGAGCGGACCGCGACACTTGCCGATTCTGCGGGGCGGCACCCCTGACGATTTGGCAAAGCACGGTGTCGTAAAATGGAGATGTCTCATGCGTATCATTGCACTTGCGGCGGCGGCTCTGGTCGCCTTGTCGGGCGTGGCGCCCGTCGTGGCACAAGCACAGTCACAATCTCAGGCCCGGACCAAGGCGCAGGCCCAGAGTCAGGCCCGGATCGAGGCCGTCTACGGGCCGGTCTACCAGGCGCTGGAACGCCAGGGGTTCACCCGGATGCGGACGATAAGCGACCGCAACCAGATCCGCATCACCGCGCAACGCGGAAAGGAGGTTCGCCACCTCGTCTACGACCGCGCGACGGGCCAGCTCCTGTGGGACAGCCTCGATCCCAAGCGCGATCGGACCCGTGACCGGATCTACCTCCACGAGTTCGACCGCGACCAGCTGCAGTCGCGGGACATGGATCGCGACATGGATCGCGACCAGCTGAAGGACAGCGACATGGACCGCGACCGTGACCGGCTTCGCGATCCGACCCTGCACCAGTGATCCCGTGAGTGATCCCATGCGCCCCGGGCGGACATCCCCGCCCGGGGGCCATTCCGGGGTATCTCGAAATATTACATAACAGCTATTACGAGATTCCGGGCATGGTCCAGAACCGTTTTTTCATTTTGCGTCTCGCTCCATGATCGGTTCGACCTCTTTCGCGG
>NZ_PHSN01000016.1 GCF_002871005.1 Acidimangrovimonas sediminis | reverse complement strand
AACCTGAAGGTCGTAGGTTCAAATCCTACTCCCGCAACCATCGTTACTTGCGAACGCGCGTTCGGTCGAAAGCCCGCCTCACAGGCGGGCTCCTTGCTGTTAAAGACAGCCCCGGCAAAGAACCCCAAAGCTCAGCCCCCGGCCTCGCTCAGTACGCCGCCTCATACGCCGCGCAGATCTCGGCCTCGGTCTTGCCCTCCAGGAAAGCCAGCTCGCCCTGCTTGTGCGCCTGGTAAACCTCGATGAACCCAGCGGGAAACCACTGCGCCGCAACGTCGCCGCGGGCGAAGCGCTCAAGTGCCGCCTCGAGGGTCTGCGGAAGCCGGGCAAGGCCGCGCGACGCCAGGGCTTCGGAAGACAGAAGCGACAGATCCTCCTCGGTCGCATCGGGACAGGACAGCCCCGCCTCGATCCCCGTGGCGCCGGCATGGACCAGCGCCGCGAGTTGAAGATACGGGCTGGCGCTAGCATCGCCCGCGCGGAACTCGAAGTTGAACTGGCGCGCACGGTCGATGTCGCTCATCGCGGACAGCGGGCAGATCCGCACCGCGGCCTCGCGGTCCTGGACGCCGAGGTTGTTGTAGGCCGCGCTCCACCGATGCGGCGTCAGCCGGGTGTAGGACACCACGCTGGGCGCGGTCAGGGCGAGGTACTGGTCGATGTACCTCAACAACCCGCCGATGAAGCTTGCCGCCGCGGCGGAAAGGTTGTGGGGACCCGACGGGTCGTAGGTCGCCGGGCTTCCGTCGGCAGCGACAAGGCTCATGTGGATGTGCACGCCATTGCCGACGCCCGCCGGATCCCGCAGCGGGGTGAAGGTCACCTCGTCCCCGCTTGCCGCCGCGACGGCCTGCACGATCTCCCGCAGGGTCACTGCCTGATCGGCCGCAGCAAGGCCGATCGCGGGGCCGTTCGTGACCTCGTATTGATCTACGCCGTATTCCTTCATCACCGTGTCCGGCTCAAGGCCGGCCGCCCGCATCGCGGCAACCAGGCGTTCGCAGAAGTCGCGGCGCGCGCGAAAGCCTGCAAGGGTGTAGGCGCGGCCGATGGGGGGCTGGGTACCGGTGAACTGGAACTCATGCTCGAACGCCGCCATCAGCCGCAGGCCGGAGACCCGCTCCAGCCGGTCGAGGGCGTCGCGCAGAATCGACCGGGTGCAGCAATACCACGGCGTGCCATCGGTCTGGCGGATGTCGCCCAGGACGAAATCCTCGGCAAGACCAAGCTCGGGTTCCCGCAGCGTGACGCGGGTCGCGGGGTCGGGGATCAGCACCATGTCGCCCAACGCGCCGAACGGGCTGGGGGCGATCGCGTCGAAGCAGGTAAGTTGCACGTTCGTGGGCGCCCAGCCGATGCCGCGCTTCAGGCGCTTGTCGAAATCGGTGGCGGGAAATCCCTTGCCCCGGGTCTTGCCCGCGATGTCGCTGGTGCAGGCATAGACGAGGTGTTCAGGTGTCATCCTTCGGTCCTTCGGTTGATCCGCCGGTCAGGCGAAAGCGGATATCGTCCCACGATTCGATGCGCTTGCGCGTCGCGTCCCAGTTCGATTCGGACACCCGCACGATGATCGCCTCGATCAGCGCGACAAGGCAGACCTGCGTGTCCCATGCGGTCTTGAGCTCGATCGGCACTGCGAAGACGTGGCTGGCACTGGCGGCGATCGGGGACAGCCACTTGTCGGTGATCGCGACGACGCTGGCCTGCGGCTTCGCCACGACCACTTCTGCGAGGCTTGCAAGGTTCTTCTGGTATCTCCGCAGGTCGAACAGGATCACCACGTCCTGCTTGCGCATCCGAAGCACGTATTCCGGCCAGAGCTCCGGGCTCGACGGCAGGTGATAGATGCGGTTGCGGATCTGGCGCAGATGGATCGACAGAAGAAGCGCAATGCTGTCCGTCACCCGCCCGCCAAGGATGAAGATGTTGCGCGACGGATCGGCGATCAGCGCGCAGACCGCGTCGAACTGCACCGGCGAGATGCTCTCGGCCATCACGCCCATCTGCTCGACCAGGCGCTGGGTGTATTCGCTCAGGAACGGGGCGTCGCTGGCCGGCGCCTCGGTGTATTTCAGCTGGACAGGCGACAGCTCGCGCTGCTTCAGCTCCCCGATCAGCTGGCGCTGGAAATCCTGGTAGCCCGAACAGCCCAGCTTGGCGATGAACCGGGTGATCGAGGGGGCGCTGACGCCGCATTTCTGGCCCAGCTCCTGGATCGTCATCAGCCCGCCGTAGGGATAATCGGACAGCAGCACCCCCGCGATCTTCCGCTCGCTCGCGGTGAGATGTTCCATGACCTCGGCGACGCGGTCCCTCAGCGTCTGCGGCGATGTGCTGTCACTCATCCGGGCTGCCCATCCTTCGTGCAGATCGACTATTCCACTCTGAAAATATTTTATCAACGACAAAATATTCGTTGACTCTGATCTCATATTTTCCGTTCCATCGAGCCGGAAGCCAAGCCGCGGCCTCGCGCTCCGGCCCGGAGTGTCGCCTGTCGCGGCGCCCGGAAGAGAACAGGAGTTCGCTCATCACGATGCTGCAGGACGACAGGAATTCGCCGGGAGACACCCCCGCCACGCTGCCGCCGCTGCTGTCCGCGGAAGAGGCGCCCGCGGTCGAAATCGTCAATCCCGAGGGGCAAAGCCCGGTCGTTCTGGTGTGCGAACATGCGGGGGCGCGGGTGCCGTCTGCGCTCCGCTCGCTCGGTTTGCCTGCCGAAGTGTTCGGACGCCACATCGCGGTGGACCTCGGGGCCGAGGGGCTGGCGCGGCGGCTGGCCGCCCGGCTGGACGCGGTGCTGGTGCTGCAGCGCTACAGCCGCCTCGTGGTCGACTGCAATCGCCCGCTCGAGGCCCGCGACTGCATTCCCGAGGTGAGCGATGCGGTCGTGATCCCCGGAAATGCCGGCCTTGGCGAAGCTGAGCGGCGCAGGCGGTACGACGCGCTGCACCTGGCGTTCCACGAAGCGGTGACGCGCGTGATGGACCGTCGGTGCGACCGCCCGACGCTCTTCGTCGCGATCCACAGCTTCACCCGGCGCCTGGCCGGAGACACGACCGATCGACCCTGGCAGATCGGCCTTCTCTTCAACCGCGATCCCCGGCTGGCCGAGCGTCTGATGACGGCGCTCCACATCCTGCGCCCGGGGCTCTCGGCGGCGTTCAACCAGCCCTACGCCGTGTGCGACGGCGGCGATTACACCATCCCGGTTCATGGCGAGGGACGCGGCGTGCCGCACGTCCTGATCGAGGTCCGCAACGACGAGATCGCGACCAAGGAGGGGCAGGACGCCTGGGCCGGGCTGCTTGCCGCGGCCCTGAACGATGCACTCGGGCAGGGGAGTTTCTGACCATGGCCATCACCGACCAACTGACCCGAGAGGTCCCCCTCGTTCCCGCGCAATCGGCGCTGCTGTTCATCGACGTTCAGAACTTCTCGGTTCGGCGCGAGGGCGGTGAGTTCAAGGACGTGCCGCCGGAAGATCTGAACACGCGGTTCGGCTATTACTTCGACCGGCTTTCCACGCTGGCCGTGCCCAACATGCAGCGGCTTCAGGCCGGATTTCGCGCGGCCGGGATCGAAGTGCTCTACACCACCATCGAAAGTCTCACGAAGGACGGCCGCGACCGCAGCCTCGACTACAAGATTACCGGGTTCAACGTGCCGAAGGGGTCGTGGGACGGCAAGGTGATCGACGAGCTTGCCCCCGGCGACGACGAGATCGTGCTGCCGAAGTCGTCGTCGAGCGTCTTCGTCTCGACCCATGTCGACTACATCCTGCGCAACCTCGGGGTACGGCAACTCGTGCTTTGCGGGCTGCTGACGGATCAGTGCGTCGAAAGCGCGGTGCGCGACGCCTGTGACCTCGGCTACCTCGTCACGCTGGTGACCGACGCCTCGGCCACCATGACGCCTGAACGCGAGGCAAGTTCGCTGCGGGCGATCGCGGGCTACTGCCGGCAGGTGACGACCGACGATCTGCTTGGAGAAATCGGCCGCTGACGCGGCACCACGGACGAAAGGAGAGCGAGACCATGACGAAGGCCGAGGACGCCATCAGGACGGTCTGGAACCACATCGACCGAGAGACGGACTATGCCACGGAGCTGACGCAGGATCTGGTCCGCATCCCGTCGGTGAACCCCAAGTTCGAAACCGCTGAGGGTCTGAACCGAGAGCCGGAGGTGCAGGACCGCATCCAGGCGGAAGTGGAGGCGATGGGTTTCGAGACCGAGCGATGGGAGGTCTTTCCGGGCCGGCCCAACCTCGTCTCCGACCTGCCGGGCGATGAAGAGCGCAGCCTGATCCTGTGCGGTCATGTCGACGTGGTGCCCACCGGGCCGCGCGCCGACTGGTCGATGGATCCATTCGCGGCCGACATCCGCGACGGCTGTCTCTACGGTCGCGGGTCGATCGACATGAAATCCGGCGTGGCGGCCTGCCTTGCCGCGGCGCGTGCCATCCGCAACGCGGGGATCGAGCTGGGGGGGCGGCTGTCGATCCACACTGTCGTGGACGAGGAGGCGGGCGGCTTCGGCGCGATGGATGCGCTGGCCCGGGGCAAGACGGCCAAGGGCGCGATCATCGCCGAGCCGACGAACCGCGAGATCATGCCCTGCGAGGGTGGGCTTTACTGGGTGCGGGTCACGATCCGCGGTCAGCAGGCCCATGCCGGCTGGCGCTACAACGAGATCTGGCCGCAGCCCGGCGAGGGATACCGGCGCGTGCCGGGCGTGAACGCGGTCGAACTGGCGACGCGCTTCCTCTCGGCCCTGCGCGACTACGAAAGCATCCGCTGCCGGACCACCCATCACCCGCTGATGCCGCCGGGCCTCAACACCATCAACCCGGGGGTGGTGGTTGCGGGCGCCGGGCTGGGTGAGGACGGTCTTCCGATGATCCTCGGCAACCCGGCGATCATTCCCGATGTCGCGGTGATCGACCTCGACTTCAAGTTCCTGCCGAACGAGACCCCCGAGGAGGTCCGCAGGGAGTTCGAGGATTTCGTGCACCATTTCTGCCAGCAGGACCGCTGGCTGCGCGAGCATCCGATCGCCATCAAGTGGGCGCTTGGCGACCTCTACTTTCCGCCGATGGACACCCCGGCGGATCATCCGCTGGTCACCTCGCTGGTCAGGCACCAGACGGCGCTTGGCGCGCCGCCCGCGATCACCGGGTTCTGCGCGGTCACGGACGGGGCGCATTATGCCGGGGCAGGGGTGGCGCCGGTGATGTTCGGGCCCACCGGCGACAGGCCCCATGGCGTCGACGAATATGTCGAGGTCGCCTCGATCCACGAAACGACCAAGTCCATCGCGGGCGCCATCATCGACTGGTGCGGCTTGCGGTGAGCGAAAGACAACAACCAACAGGGACCCACAAAATGACACGTTCTGCACTGTGGAAGGGCCTCGCACTGGCGGCCCTGACCGGTCTGGCGGCGCTGCCTGCCCAGGCCGACAAGATTGCGAAGATCGGCGTTCTGGCGCCGCTGACCGGCGGCGCGGCGGCCGACGGCACCGAGATGGTGAACGGCGCCAAGCTGGCGGTGGACGAGCTGAACGCCGCCGGCGGCGTCGCGGGCTACAAGTTCGAGGTCGAGGTCGGCGATGTCCAGAACGGCTCGGCCGACGCCGTGACCAGCGCGATCGAGCGTCTCTCGGGCGACCGCGCGCTGAACGTCATGATGACCGGCTACGCCAGCGGCAGCAACTTCGAGATCGAGAACATGGCCGAGATGGACATGCCCTATCTCATCGCCGGCAACTCGGCCCAGACCTTCGGCATCATTTCGCCCCATCCCGACCAGTTCCCCACGGTCTGGTCGATGACCCCCTCCTACGACGCCTACCAGACCGAGATGCTGCCGGTCCTCGACGGTCTGATGAAGGCGGGCAAGCTGAAGCTGCCGAACAAGAAGGTGGCGCTGATCTCGTCGGACAACCCCTATTCCAAGAGCATCATGGAGGGGCTGGCCAAGAATTTCAAAGCCGCGGGCTGGACGGTGACCTCGACCGACCTTGTGCCCTTCGGCGAGATCGACGACTGGCGGACGTTCCTGGCCAAGGTGCGGCAGGAGAAGCCCGGGATCATCATCAACACCGATTACCAGCCGGGCAACGCGGCAAAGTTCCTGACCCAGTTCCTCGAACAGCCGACCGACAGCCTCGTGTTCATCCAGTACGCGCCCTCGGTGCCCGAGTTCCTCAAGCTCACGGGCAAGAAGGCGACGGGCATCGTCTACAACCTGCTGGGCGGTGTGCTGAACACACCGAAGAACCCGCGCGCCGCCGAGGTTCTGAAGAAATACAAGGACAAGTACAAGACGGAGCCCGGCTCCTACGGTCCGCAGCTGTATGAAGAGGTCATGCTCTACGCCAAGGCGCTGAAAGAGGTGGGCGACCCCACGAAGCGCCTTGCGATCGGCAAGGCGATCGGCGCGATGCATGTCCAGACCGCGAGCGGCGAGATCTCGTTCGATCCCAAGACGCATCTCGCGGTGCAGGGCAATGACGGCATCCCGATCCAGTTCTTCCAGATCTGGGACGGCAAGCGCGTGCTGTTCTACCCCGACAAATACGCCGATGGTGGCTTTCAGATGCCGCCGTGGATGAAGAACTGAGACAGGGCACCCTGGCTGCGCGGGCGACCCGCAGCCGGGCCTTTCCCCCAGATTGCAAGGCGACGGGAGATCCATGGCAAGCGTGACGACCTCCAACGAAACGGGCCGCGACGGGAGGCGGGGCATCGGCGCGCCGCTTCTCGAGGTCCGCAACGCGACCCGGCGGTTCGGTGCGCTGGTCGCCGTCGACGGCGTATCCTTCCAGGTCGGCAAGGGTGAGATCTTCGGTATCGCCGGGCCGAACGGAAGCGGCAAGAGCACGCTTTTCAACATCATCACCGGCATTCCCTTCCCGCCCTCTTCGGGTGAGATCGCGCTGGAGGGCCGGCCGATCCAGGGGCTCCGCCCGCACGAGATCAGCCGCGCCGGGGTTCTGCGCACCTTTCAGAAGGACGCCGAGTTTCCGACCCTCACGGCACGCCAGAACGTCTATGCCGGGGCAGTCTATTGCGCCGGGCTGGACCGGGCCGGCGCGCGCGCCGCGGCCGAGACCGCGCTGGATGACGTGGCGCTCGACCCCGCGCGCCGGGACATGGCCGCCGGGGATCTGTCGGTCTTCGAGCGCAAGCAGCTGATGATCGCCTCGGCCCTTGCCGCCCGCCCGAAGGTCCTGCTGCTCGACGAGCCGGCGGCGGGGCTGACCCGGCCCGAGGTCTCGGGCCTCGAGGCGCTGATCCGCACCGCCCATGCCCGCGGCATCACCATCATCCTGATCGAGCATGTGCTGCCACTTCTCCTGAAGGTCTCGCAGCGTCTCATGGTGCTCGACCATGGCGCGGTGATCGCCGAGGGCCTTCCCGCCGACGTGGTGCGCGATCCGCGGGTGGTCGAGGCCTATCTGGGCAAACGGGAGGCCGCGCTGTGACCGCCCCGGATACCGCCCCGCCCGCAGCCGCCGACACTGCGCCCGACACTGCGCCCGACATCGCCCTCGACGTCCGCGACCTGCGCGCGGGATATGACGCCTCGGACGTGCTGGAAGGCATCTGCCTGCAAGTCGCGCGGGACGAGCGGGTCGGGCTTTTCGGGCCCAACGGGCACGGCAAGTCGACGCTTCTGAATACCATCTCGCGGGTGATCCGGCCGCGCGCCGGCCGCGTCGCCTTCATGGGCGAGGAGATCGGCCAGCTACCGGCACAGACGATCGTTGCGCGCGGGCTGGTGCATGTGCCGCAGGCCAACCGCCTGTTCCCGGACATGCAGATCCTCGAGACGCTGGAACTCTCGGCCTACACGCCCCGGGCGCGGGCGGCGAAGGACGAAACCCTCGACCGCGTGCTGCAGCTCTTTCCGCGGCTGGCAGAGCGCCGCCGTCAGGCCTGCAAGACCCTCTCGGGCGGCGAGCGGCAGATGCTGTCGATCGGCGTCGGGCTGATGAGCGCGCCGCGGATGCTGATGCTGGACGAACCGACGCTGGGCTTGTCGCCCAAGCTCAAGGACGAGCTCGCCGAGGCGATTGCCGCGATCTCGGCCACCGGCATCCCGCTGTTGCTGGTCGAGCAGGATATCGCCTTCACCCTTTCGCTGGTCGACCGCATGTACCTGATCGACCACGGCGCGATCAGCCGCGAGGTCGGTCGCAGCGGCGGCGTCGACCACCAGGAGATCATGGAAATGTATTTCGGAACGGGAGAGGGGGCATGAGCCTTGACGTGATCAGCGCCATCCTCGTCAGCGGGCTGGTCCTCGGCTCGGTCTACGCGCTGATGGCCAGCGGGCTGTCGCTGGTCTGGACGACGCTCGGGATCTTCAACTTCGCCCATGGCGCCTTCATGACGGTCGGGGCCTACATCGCCTGGACCGCGTCCGACCAGGCCGGGCTGGGCTACGGGCTGGCCGCAGGGATCGCGCTCAGCGTCGCGGTGATGATCGGTCTGGGGATCGTGCTGGAACGCGTCGTCGTGCGGCCGTTCTACGGCCAGCGGGATTTCCTGCTGATCACGGTGATGAGCACGCTCGCCGCGATGATCGTGCTGCAGAAGGGGACGCAGATGATCTGGGGCGCCCGTCTCAAGCAGCTGGCGCCGATCGTGCCCGGCAAGGCGACGCTCTGGCGCACCACGATCTCGGCGCAGGAGACGCTGATCATCGTGCTCGCGCCGATCGTCCTGATTGCGCTGCAACTGTTCCTGTCGCGCACGCGAACCGGGCGTGGCATCCGTGCGGTCGGTCAGAACCCCGATGCCGCGCGGCTGATCGGCATCGACGTCTCGCGGCTCTTCTACGTCACCTTCGCGCTGTCAGCCGTGCTGGCGGCGCTGACCGGGATCCTGCTCGGCTCTGTCCGCCTGCTGACGCCGCAGTTCGGAGACGATCCGCTGGTCAAGGCGCTGATCATCGTCATCTTCGGTGGCCTGGGGTCGCTGAACGGCACGATCGTGGCGGCCTATGCCATGGGGCTGGTCGAGGCCGCGCTGACCTACGCGATCGGCATCTACTGGACGCCCTCGCTGATCTTTCTGCTGCTTATCCTGGTGCTGCTGGTCAGGCCGCAGGGCCTTCTGGGAAAGGTGACGCGCTGATGATGACCGGACGGAACTGGCGCCCGGCCGCGCTTGTGGCGGTCGTGGTGGTGGGGCTGATCGCGCCCTTCTTCGTGCAGGATACCTATCTGCGGCATCTGTGCATCATCGCCTTCATCTACGCGATGGTTGCGGCAAGCTGGGATCTCAGCCTCGGCTACGCGGGGGTCTTCAACTTCGGCCATATCGCGTTCTTCGGGGTCGGGATCTACGCCACGGGCCTGTCGGCCAAGCTTCTTGGCGTAGATCCGTGGATCGCGCTGCTGCTGGGCGGGGTGGCTGCCTCGGCGGTGGCGGCGGTGATCGCGCTGCCGGTGATCCGGCTGCAGGGGGTGTATGTCGTTCTCGTCACCTTCGCCTTCAGCCAGCTCGTGCTGCAGGTGGTGCTCAGCCAGTCGCAGGTGACCGGCGGATCACAGGGCATGGTGCGGGTGCCGACCCTCTGGTTGCCGGGCTACAACTTCCTGCGCGATTACAAGTTCGGTTACTACTACGTGGGGTTCGCCCTGCTGGTCGCCACCACCCTCGCGCTGCGCCGCATCGCCACCTCGGATTTCGGGGTGTCGATCCGGGCCGCCCGCGACAGCGAGGATTACGCCATCTCGCGCGGCATTCCGATCGGCCGACAGCGGCTCAAGGTGCTGGCCGCAAGTGCCTTCTTCGCCGGGATCGCAGGGGGGTTCTACGTGCTCTACCTGCGCGTGGCCTCGCCCGAGGTGTTCGACTTCTCGACCGTCTCGCTGGTGCTGAGCATGGTCCTCGTCGGCGGCACGTCGAGCATCTATGGCCCGGTCTTCGCAGCCCTCCTGCTGACCTTCGTGTCCGAGGGCCTGTCGAATGTCGACGGGCTGGGGGTGGGGCGCTTCATCCTCGTCGCGGTGCTGATGGTCGCGATCCTGCTCTACCTGCCGAAGGGGCTGGCCTCGATCTTCGCGCGGCGCTGACGCGCGGCCGGGCAAAGCCGCAAGGGATCCACCTCCCGTCCCCGCGCGTAATGCTAGGGACACGACACGCGGGAGGTGCAATGCAGGAGCGACCGGAAAGACTCGAGGATCCGTCGGCCGCCACGCCCGATCCGCTTGCCTCCCTGCCGGAGGGGGGTGTGGCCATCGTGCTTGGCGCGACCGGCGGGGTCGGCGGGGCCCTGGTTGCGGCCTTGCGCGAGCATCCGAAATTCGCACATGTGATCGCGGCGTCCCGGCGCGAGGCCCACCGCTTCGACCTGGCTGACGAGAACAGCATCGCCGCCCTCGCCGGCGAGGCCGCCACGCTGGGAGAGATCCGCCTTGCCATCGACGCGACGGGCCTGCTGTGGAACGACCGCATCACGCCCGAGAAGAGCCTGCGCGAGATCGACCCGGCCGCGCTGGCGGAATCCTACGCCGTAAATGCTATCGGCCCCGCGCTGCTGATCAAGCATTTCGCGCCGCACCTGCCGCGGCGGGGGCGGTCGGTCTTTGCCACGCTGTCGGCGCGGGTCGGCTCGATCGGCGACAATCGGCTGGGGGGCTGGTACGGCTACCGCGCCGCCAAGGCCGCGCTGAACCAGATCGTGCGCTCCGCCGCGGTGGAGCTGCGCCGCACCCGGCCCGAGGCGATCTGCGTCGCGCTGCATCCCGGCACCGTCGACACCGGCCTGTCGCAGCCCTTCGCCCGCACCGGCCTGAAGGTCCACACCCCCGAAGCCGCCGCAGGCCACCTGTTGCGGGTCATCGGCGGCCTGAGCCGCGAAGACAGCGGCGGCTTTCGCGATTGGCAGGGCGAGGTGATCCCGTGGTGAAGGCGCTGCGCATCGTGTTGGGCGACCAGCTCAGCCGCGACATCTCGGCCCTCGACGGGATCGAGGCGGGCGATGTCGTCCTGATGATGGAAGTGGCCGAGGAAACCACCTATGTCGGCCACCACAAGCAGAAGCTCGTGCTGTTTCTCGCCGCGATGCGGCATTTCGCCGAGGAGCTGCGCGACAAGGGTCACGAGGTCGATTACATCCGACTGACCGACGCGGGCAACACCGGCGATTTCACTGGCGAGGTGAAACGTGCCGTCGCGCGTCACAAACCCGACCAATTGGTCGGGACTGAGCCTGGCGAGTGGCGCGTGGCCCGGGCGATGGAGGGGTGGGACAAGGTCCTGGACGTCGAGGTGGAGATCCGCCCCGACACCCGCTTCTTCGCCTCGCACCAGCGTTTTGCCGACTGGGCCAGGGGCCGCAAGTCCTGGCGGATGGAACATTTCTACCGCGAGATGCGGCGCGAGACGGGCCTTCTGATGCAGGGCGACGAACCCGCAGGCGGCGACTGGAACTACGACGGCGACAACCGCAAGCCCTGGCCCAGGCGCAAGCCCGTGCCGCACCGCCGCCGTTTCCGCCCCGACGACATCACGCGCGAGGTGATCGACCTCGTGGCCGACCGCTTCCCCGACAACATCGGCGGTCTTGACCATTTCGATTGGCCCGTCACCCGGCACGAGGCGCTGGCGGCGCTGCGCGATTTCATCGAGACCGCGCTTCCCGGGTTCGGCGATTATCAGGATGCGATGAAAACGGGGGCGCCGTTCCTCAACCACTCCCTCCTCTCGCCCGCGCTGAACCTCGGCCTTCTGTCCCCGCGCGAGGTCTGCGCGCGGGCCGAACAGGCGTGGCAGGACGGTCATGCCCCGCTCAACGCGGTCGAAGGGTTCATCCGCCAGATCCTTGGCTGGCGGGAATACGTGCGCGGGGTCTACTGGGCGAAGATGCCGGGCTATGCCGCGGCGGACGCCCTAGACGCGGACCGCCCGCTTCCCGCCTTCTACTGGACCGGCAAGACAGACATGGCCTGCCTTGCCCACGTGATCGGCGACACCATCGACCACGCCTATTCGCACCACATTCAGCGCCTGATGATCACCGGCAATTTCGCCCTGCTGGCGGGCATCCGCCCGCGCGAGATCGAACGGTGGTATCTTGAGGTCTATGCCGACGCGCTGGAATGGGTCGAGATGCCGAATACCCTGGGCATGGCGGTCTTTGCCGACGGCGGGCTGATGGCGTCGAAACCCTATGCGGCCTCCGGCTCCTACATCTCGAAAATGTCGGATTTCTGCACCGGGTGCAGCTATGACGTGAAGAAGAAGACGGGCGAGGGCGCCTGCCCCTTCAACGCGCTCTACTGGGCGTTCCTCGACCGCAATCGCAAGCACCTGAAGGGAAATCCCCGCCTCGCCATGCCGTACCGCACGCTGGACGGCTGGGATGCCGACCGGCGCGAGGGGTACGCCGCCGCGGCCCGCCATTTCCTCGACGGTCTGGATTAGGATGCGGCGATGACCGAGCCGCTTCTGGATCTTACCCCCGAGGGCCTGTTCAGCCCGGCGCTGGGGGCGCATATCGACCCGCATCGCCCGGTAGCGCGGGCGATCATCACCCATGGCCATGCCGACCACGCCCGTGCAGGCCACGGCGCGGTGCTGGCCACCCGCCAGACCCTCGACATCATGGCAATCCGCTACGGCGCCGATTTCGCCGGCCAGACCCAGGTGGCGGACGGCGAGATTACCATGGGCCGCGCCCGGGTGCGCCTGGTGCCCGCGGGCCACGTGCTGGGATCGGCGCAGGTGGTGATCGAGGCAGGCGGTCGGCGCGCCGTGGTCTCGGGCGACTACACCCGCACGGCGAACCCTGCCTGTGCGCCGTTCGAGCCCGTGCCCTGCGACCTCTTCGTCACCGAGGCGACCTTTGCCCTGCCGGTCTTCCGCCATCCTCCGCCGGAGGTCGAGATCGCGCGGCTTCTCGCCTCCGTCGCAGCCTTCCCCGAGCGCCCGCACCTGATCGGTACCTATGCTCTGGGCAAGGCACAGCGGCTGATCATGCTTCTGCGGCAGGCCGGGTGGCACGCGCCGATCCACATCCACGGCGCCTTGCAGCGGCTGTGCGATTACCACGTCGAACAGGGTATCCCGTTGGGAGAGCTGCGCCCCGCGACGATGGACAGGGCCGAGGCGCGGGCGCTGTCCTCCGCCATCGTCCTTGCCCCGCCGTCGGCCTTCGCCTCGCCCTGGGTGCAGCGTTTTGCCGACCCCGTGGTCGGGTTTGCTTCGGGGTGGATGCAGATCCGCGCGCGGGCGCGGCAGCGCGGCGTGGAACTGCCGCTTGTGATCTCGGACCATTCCGACTGGGGCCAGCTGACCGCTACGGTGGAGGAGCTGGACCCGGCCGAGTTCTGGATCACCCATGGCCGCGAGGACGCGCTGATGCGCTGGGCCGATCTCACCGGCCGACGCGCCCGTCCGCTGCGCCTGCTTGGGTACGAGGAGGAGGCGGAATGAAGGCCTTTGCCGCCTTGCTGGAACGTCTGGCCTTCACCCCCGGCCGCAACGCCAAGCTCGCGCATCTGGAGGGGTATTTCCGCGACGCCCCCGATCCCGACCGCGGCTATGCGCTAGCGGCGCTCACCGGCGATCTGTCGCTTGGCCGGGTGAAACCCGCCCTTCTGCGCGGGCTGGCCGAGGAAAGGGTGGATCCGGAGCTTTTCGCGCTCTCCTACGACTACGTGGGCGACCTTGCCGAGACCGTTGCGCTGATCTGGCCCGCTGCCGGCGCCGAGGGAGATCTAAGGCTTGCCGACGCGGTCGAGAGCCTCTCGGCCCTGGGCCGGGTCGAGGCAGGGCAGAAACTGGCGGGCTGGCTCGACACCCTCGGCCCTTCGGAACGCCTCGCGCTCCTGAAGCTGGCGACCGGGGGGCTGAGGGTCGGTGTCTCGGCCCGGCTTGCGCGCGCGGCGCTCGCCCGGGTCGGCGCGCCGGAGGTCGAGGAGATCGAGGAGGTCTGGCACGGTCTCGAACTGCCCTATCGTGAGCTCTTTGCCTGGCTGGAGGGCGGCCCGCGCCCCGAGGCCGCCGCGCTGGCGCCGTTCCGGCCGGTCATGCTGTCGACCCCGACCGATGCCGAACAACTCGACCCTCTCGACCCGGCCGAGTACGCAGCCGAATGGAAATGGGACGGCATCCGTGTTCAGGCGGTGGCCGAACAGGGCACCGCACGGCTTTATACCCGGACGGGCGAGGACATTAGCGCGGCCTTTCCCGACATCGTCGAACGGATGGCGTTCGAGGGCGCGCTGGACGGCGAATTGCTGATCCGCCACGGCGAGGTCGTCGCCCCCTTCGCCGACCTGCAGAAGCGGCTTAACCGCAAGAGCGCGGGCAAGACCATGCGTACGCGCCACCCCGCGGCCCTGCGCCTCTACGACATCCTCACGTGGGAAGGCGAGGACCTGCGCCCCTTGCCCTTCAACACCCGCCGCACCCGGTTGGAGGCGGCGCTGACCACATTGGACGAGCCGCGCTTCGACGCCTCGCCGATCCTCGATTTCACGACGTGGGAAGAGCTTGCGAACCTCCGTGCCGACCCGCCCGAGGCGGTGATCGAGGGTGTGATGCTCAAGCGCCGCGACAGTGCCTATACCGCCGGCCGCCCCCGCGGCCCGTGGTTCAAATGGAAGCGCGACGCACTGCTAGTCGACGCGGTCGTCCTTTATGCCCAGCGGGGGCATGGCAAACGCTCGGGCTTCTATTCGGATTTCACCTTCGCGCTGTGGGATGGTGACGCGCTGGTGCCGGTAGGCAAGGCCTATTCCGGCTTCACCGATGAGGAGCTGCGCCGCCTCGACCGCTTCGTCCGCGACCACACGGTGGAACGTTTCGGGCCGGTTCGCTCGCTGCAACCCCGGCTGGTGGTCGAGGTGGCTTTCGAGGGGCTGAACCGTTCCAGACGCCACCGCTCGGGCGTCGCCATGCGGTTCCCCCGGATCAACCGAATCCGCTGGGACAAGCCCGCGGCTGAGGCCGACCACCTTCCGGCGCTTACCGCGCTGTTGCCGCCCGAGGTCACGCCGTGACCGCGCTGCCGCAACCCTTTGCCGACTGGTTCGCCGCGCGCGGATGGTCCCCGCACCCGCACCAGCTGGCGCTGCTGGAGGCCGACGGCGACAGCCTGCTGATCGCCCCCACCGGCGGTGGCAAGACGCTGGCGGGTTTCCTGCCCTCGCTGGTCGAGCTGGCCGGGAGCGGTGCGGGGCTGCACACGCTGTACGTCTCGCCGCTCAAGGCGCTGGCCGCCGACATCCGCCGCAACCTCTCGGTCCCGATCGAGGAGATGTCGCTGCCCGTGCGCGTCGAGGACCGGACCGGCGACACGGCCAGCCACACGCGGCGGCGCCAGCGGGTGGACCCGCCCGATATCCTGCTGACCACGCCGGAATCGCTTGCGCTGATGCTTTCCTACCCCGAGGCGCCGAAGATCTTCGCCAACCTCCGCCGCGTGGTGATCGACGAGATCCACGCGCTGGCCGAGGGTAAGCGCGGCGACCAGCTGATGCTTGGCCTTGCCCGGTTGCGCACCCTTGCGCCGGGCCTCTCCGTGACGGGCCTTTCGGCGACGGTCGAGGATGCCGGCGCGCTGGCGGCCTTCATGGGCGGCGCCCGGGTGATCCGCGCCGACCCGGGCCCGGCGCCGGACGTGGCACTGCTGCCCACCATGGCGCTGCCGCCCTGGGCCGGCGGCAACGGCCATTACGCGGCCCCCGACGTGATGCGCGCGATCGAGGGGGCGCGGATGACCATGGTCTTCATCAACACCCGTGCCCAGGCGGAACTCTTCTTCCAGAAGCTGTGGGAGGTGAACACGGCGAACCTGCCGATCGGCCTTCACCACGGCTCGCTCGGCCGCGAGGCCCGTGGGCGGGTCGAGGCCGCGATGGCGGCGGGGGAGCTGCGTGCCGTGGTCTGCACCGGCTCGCTCGACCTCGGGATCGACTGGGGTGATGTAGACCTGGTGATCCAGGTTGGCGCGCCGAAGGCGGTGAAGCGGCTGGTGCAAAGGATTGGCCGGGCGAACCACCGCTACGATCAGCCCTCCCGCGCGCGGCTGGTGCCGGCGAACCGGTTCGAATGGCTCGAATGCCTCGCCGCGCTGGATGCCGTGGCCGAGGGCGACCTCGATGGCGAACCTCGCCCCGACGGCCCGCTCGACGTGCTCTGCCAGCACATCCTTCTCACGGCCTGCGCCGGGCCGTTCGATGACTATACCCTGTTCGGCGAGGTCCGCCGCGCCGGTCCCTACGCGAACCTGAGCCGGGCCGAATTCGACGCCTGCCTCGATTTCTGCGTGACCGGGGGCTATGCGCTGAAGGCCTACGACCGCTGGCAACGGCTGATGCTGCGCGGCGGGCTCTGGCAGCTGCGCGACCCCCGCGCGGCGCGGGACCTGCGGCTGAACGTCGGCACCATCGTCGCGCCCGAAACCCTCAGCGTGCGCCGCCGCAGCCGTGGCGGCGCGCCGATCGGCGAGATCGAGGAAAGCTTTGCCGCCTCCCTCTCTCCCGGCGATACCTTCCTGATCGGCGGCAAGGTGGTGCGCTTCGACCGGCTGCGCGAGACGGTGGTCGAGGTCTCGGACGCAGGCGGGCGGGAGCCGAAGATCGCGGTGTTCAACGGGCTGAAGATGGCCACCACGGTCGCGCTGGCCGGGCGGGTGCAGGCGATGATCGGCGCCTCCCACGCCGCGCTGCCGGCGCCGCTGGCCGATTGGCTTGACCTGCAGGGGCGGATTTCGGCACTGCCCGCGCCAGGCTGCCTGGTGGCCGAGACCTTCCCGCGCGGCGATCGCTGGTACCTCTGCCTCTACGGTTTCGCGGGTCGCAACGCGCACCAGACGCTGGCCCTCTTGCTGACCCGGCGGATGGAGGAGGCGAACCTTGGCCCCCTGGGGTTCATCGTCACCGACTACGCGCTTCTGATCTGGTCTCTGGACCCGGTCGAAGACGTGGCCGCGCTGCTCTCGCCCGAGGATCTGCGCGCGGGGCTGGACGCCTGGCTTGCCGACAACGCCCTGATGAAGCGTAGTTTTCGCGCCGTTGCGACGGTGGCGGGGCTGATCCAGCGCAACCTGCCGGGGCGGCGGAAATCGGGGCGGCAGGTGACATTCTCCTCCGATATCCTCTATGACACCCTGCGCCGCCACGACCCTGGCCACCTGCTGCTGGAAGCCACGCGGCGGGCGGCGCAGCACGGGCTGGTCGATTACGGAAGGATCGAGGAGATGCTGCGCGCCAACCCGAGGGTGATCCATGCCAAGGCCCCCCATGTCACGCCGCTGGCCGCGCCGATGTTGCTCGAGGCCGGGCGGGTGGCCATCCGCGGTGCGGGGGAGGAGCGGCTGATCGCGGCCGAAGCGGCACGGCTGATGGCCGAGGCCGGGCTGGATGCGCTGGACGGGACGGAGATCGTCGCAGCACAGGGCTTCGGAGGCGCGGCGTGAGGCTGCCCTTCCGCTTTGCCGGCCAGTCGTTCGAGGCGCTGGGATCCGGTGCCCTATGGTGGCCGTCCGAGCGCGCGCTTCTGGTCGCCGACCTGCACCTTGGCCGGCCGGACCGGATGGCGCGCCGCGGCGGCGCGCTGCTGCCGCCGCAGGGCGATGCTGAGACGCTGGAGCGGCTGACCGCGGCGATCGAGGCGGTGCGCCCCGCCCGGGTGATCAGCTTGGGCGATGCGTTCGACGATGCCGCCGGGCCGGAGGGCCTGCTGGCCGCCGATGCGGCGGTGCTGCGGCGGTTGCAGCCCCGCGCCGACTGGACTTGGATCGCGGGCAATCACGAGGGGCTCACCACCCCCGGGTTCGGCACCGCGCTGGCCGAATGGCACGGCGGCGGGATTGCGGCGCGCCACGTGGCGCGGCCGGGTGCAGGGCCCGACATTTCCGGTCATTACCATCCCAAGGCCCGGCTGGCGGGGCGGCTGCGTCCCGTGTTCCTGGTTGGGGCCGGGCACCTGATCCTGCCCGCGTTCGGCGCCTATACCGGCGGGATGGACTGCACCCGCGCGCCGTTGCCGGGATTGACCGTACCTGGCCTCGGCATCGTCACCGGCGCTGTTCCGCGGGCCTTTCCTCTGCGGTGACGGGGGGCGCGGCCGCGGCGACCGGCTCCGGCTGAAGGGCGGCCGCAGCCGAGGCGCCGGCATGGGCCAGGGTGTAGAGCGTGGCGATCCCCGCCGTGGCGGTCAGCACCGCGGCGGTGCCGGAGCGCGCAAGAAGAACGGCTAGCGCGGCTGACAGCGCGGGAAGCAGCCACAGCAGCGCGCCGGTCAAGGCGTTGCGCGGCCGGGGCGGCAGGAGCCACCGGGACAGCGCCCGGTAGGTCAGGCTGTGCAGATGGCCGAGGTCGGGCCGCCCGATGGCCCGCGCCCCGCCGTGGCGCCGCCGCGCGATGCTGTGCGCCGTCTCGCTGATCGGGT
This sequence comes from Acidimangrovimonas sediminis, assembly GCF_002871005.1. Classification (GTDB taxonomy): domain Bacteria; phylum Pseudomonadota; class Alphaproteobacteria; order Rhodobacterales; family Rhodobacteraceae; genus Acidimangrovimonas; species Acidimangrovimonas sediminis. The sequence continues at coordinate 182,940 of NZ_PHSN01000016.1, read as the reverse complement.
AGGCCAGCAGCAGAACGCCCGTGAGCGGCGCCACCTCGGGGTTGCGGGCGGGCAGCGCCAGTGCCAGCGCGGCCACCGTCAGCCCCGCCAGATAGGCCCCCCCGTCGCCAAGGAAGATCCGCCCGCCGGGAAAGTTCAGCACGAGGAAGCCGACGACCGCCCCCAGGACGATCAGCGCGGCGGCGGAAAGCGGGGCGTCGCCCGCGTCGGCGGCGATCCCGGCCAGGCCGAGCAGGAGGATTGCCGCCGTTCCCGCCGACAGGCCGTGGCATCCGTCGATCAGGTTGAACGCGTTCGCGACCCCGCCGAGCGCCACGCCCGCCAGCATCACTGCAACCCCCGGCAGCACCAGCACCGCATCGACAGGTGGCAGGCCGAGCCGGTCCGGCGCGCTGCCCGAGGCCGCGGCGAAGATCAGCCCGGACATGATCGTCGCCGCCAGCCGCAGCCGCACCCCGCCAGCGCCGGTCAGATCCTCGTGCAGGCCGGCGGCAAGGGCGGGCAGGGCGGCCAGCGCCAGCGCGGGCCAGAGCGCGCCCACCTCCGGCGACAGCAGCGCCCCGGCGGCCAGGCCGGGCGCAAGCGCAAGCCCGCCAAGCCGCGGTACCGCGTGGTCATGGATCTTCTGCAGCCCGCCCGGCGGGTCGGACCCGCGCGGTGCACGGCCCGACATGTGGCCAGGCACCCGGCTGCGCCGATGGCCCGGTGCGCGGGCCCTGCGATGGATGTGGATCAGCAGTGCCCCCGCGGCCAGCGCCACGAGAAAAGCCGTCAGCATGGGAAGATACGGCATCTTGCCCCGTTCCTTCGGTGGACTCACCGGGAGCGAGGATCGGAGCTCAAGCTTACCATTTGCTGAATCTCCACCGCCGAACCGGCGAGGTTCCGGCCCGAGGTCACTCCTCCAGGTCGCGCGGCACCACGAAATCCACCACGCCGGCCTTGGCGAAACTGGCGTCTTCCCAGCTGTCGATCTCGAATTCGGCCACCAGTGTGGCCCCGGTGGGGAATTTCTGGAACTCGGGGTGCAGCGGGGCACGGGCCACCAGACGGTGCGCGAATTCCGCGATCCCCGGGTTGTGGCCGATCACCATGACCGTGTCACCGACGGCATGGCGCAGCACTGCCATGATCACGTCGGCGGCGGCGTTGTAGAGCGTCGGCAGCAGTTTCGCCTCGGGCGCGCCCTCGAGATGTTCGGACAGCCGCGCCCAGGTCTCGGTCGTGCGGGTGGCATTCGAACACAGCACGGTGTCGGGCAGGTACCCGCGCGAGGTCAGCCATGCGCCGATTTCGGCGGCGGCCCGCTGCCCGCGGGTGTTCAGCGGGCGGGCATGGTCGGGCATCAGCGGGTCGTCCCAGCTCGACTTGGCGTGACGGATCAGGATCAGGCGCTTGGGCATCGGTGGAACTCCCCCATGTGATAGGCCGACTGGACCTCCAGTCGCCCGGATGTGGCCGAGACCGGACAGGCCCGCCGGACCGCGCATCCCCTTTGCCGACAGGCCCCTCCCTCGGGCCGGTCGAGGAAGGCGTGGCAGGCGGGCACATCATAGCCCCGGGGCGTGAGCGCGCCCGCCGGACAGGCGGAGGCGCAAGGTGCGGCGCAGCCCTTGCAGGGCGGTACGGAGGGCGGTGCGGGCAGGGCAAGGCGCGCGGGCACCCTGAGCGCCCCGCGATAGGATACCATCAGTCCCGCGGTGTCGTGTACGAGAAGCTGGACCGGCGAGGCCCAGGCGCGACCGCTTTTCAGGGCCCATTGATAGAAGGGGTGCCAGGGCGGGCCACCAAAGGGAAACAGCGCCTCGGCGCCATGCCGGGCGGCAAGCGCGCCGATCACCCGCGCCGACCAGCGGTCGATCGGGTCGGGGGCGCCGTCGTGCCATTCCGGCTGTGCCGTCAGATGGGCCCAGTACCCCGGCTCGGCCGGGCCGAGAAGGATCAGCGTGCCGTCCCCGTCGTGAAAGGCACCGAGTACGGCAAGACGTTCCGCCGCCGCGTCGCGGGCGACCGTGTCAAAGGCGATGGCGTCGCACGCGCCCACCCGGGTCTACTTCGACCGGAGGCGCTGTTGCGAGGCGTTGGATCGGATGATGCTGCCCGCGCCATGCTCGGTGTAAAGTTCCAGCAGGCAGGCGTTGGGCACGCGGCCGTCGATGATCGTCACCGCGCGCACGCCTTGTTCTATCGCGGCCAGCGCCGTCTCGGTCTTGGGGATCATGCCGCCTGAGATCGTGCCCGCCTCGGTCATTGAACGGACCTCCTCGGGGGTCAGCTCGGTCACCACGGTGCCGCTTTCATCCTTCACGCCGGCCACGTCGGTGAGCAGGAGCAGGCGATCGGCCTTCAGCGCGCCGGCGATGGCGCCTGCGGCGGTGTCGCCGTTGACGTTGAAGGTCTCGTTGTCCTCCATCCCCGTCGCGACGGGAGCGACCACCGGGATCATGCCGGCGCTGTAGAGGTCGCGGATGATCTCGACGTTCATCTCGACGGGCTTGCCGACGAAGCCCAGCTCCGGGTCGTCGGCCACGCAGACCATCAGGTCGTCGTCCTTGCCCGAGATGCCGACGGCGCGCCCGCCCTCGTCGTTGATCGCCTGCACGATCCGCTTGTTGACGAGGCCCGACAGGACCATCTCGACCACCTCGACGGTGGCCTTGTCGGTGACGCGCTTGCCGCGGACGAATTCCGACTGGATGCCCAGTTGGCCGAGCAGCTTGTTGATCATCGGGCCGCCGCCGTGCACCACCACCGGGTTCACGCCGACCTGCTTCATCAGCACGACGTCACGGGCGAAATCGGCCATCGCCTCATCGTCGCCCATGGCGTTGCCGCCGAATTTGATGACCACCACGGCGCCGGTATAGCGCTGGAGGTAGGGAAGGGCCTCGGACAGCGTCCGGGCGGTTTCGACGGGATCGCGCATGATCTGCTTCTTCATCGCTCGTTTCCTCGGGCCTGGTTCGAAGTCGTAGACCGTTCCGCTCCGGCTGCCAAGGGCGGCGGGACGGCGGAGATTTCGTGCCCTGAACCCCCGTGGAGTATTTCGACAGGAAACAAGGTGGCAGGCACCGAAGCGCGCCCGCCTTCGCGTCCGATGGCCGCGGATGTTCGCGCCTTGCGCCGCAGGCGGGCGGTGGACCAGCGCGGTCAGGTGTCCGCCAGGCGGACGCCTTGGCAACTCCATGTGTATTCCCGCGCCCGCCGGGCCAGACAGGAGCCAGGGAGACCAGCGAGGGCCGGGAGGGACCATGCGACAGGACGCGCCAAGTGCGCCACGGGCATTTTCGTGCCGGTGGTCCGGCGCCTGCATCCGTGCGGGCGGGCCGGGGCCGGTGGTGAGGAGGCCGCGATGGGCGGAACAATGAGCCCGCGTGACAAGACGCCCCCTGGCAAGACGACCCGTTCCAAGGCGCCCCGTGTCTCGACCGTCTTCCTCGCTGCGGCGGCGGGCTGCTTCATGCTGGGCGCCGGGGTGACGGTGGCCGACGTGGTGCTGCGCGCCGTGGCGGGCCGGAACGTGCCCGCCGCGATCGAGACGACCTCTCTGCTGATCGGGCTGGGCGCGCTGCTGTCCATCCCGGTGAGCTATGCCATGCGCACCCATGTCACCGCGCGCCTGCTGTCCGAGATGGCGCCGGGCCGCTTTGCACGGCCGCTGGGGCGGTTCGGGGCGCTGATGCAGCTGCTCTTCGCCGGGGTGCTGTGCGCGATCATGGCGGTGAACCTGTGGCAGAAGTGGGCCTCGCCCGAGCGGACGCCCGACCTGAACCTGCCGATGCCGCCGCTCTGGGCAGTCGTGGCGCTGACCTTCCTTGCCGCGCTGGTCGCCGCGCTGGCGGGGCTCGTGCTGGAATGGCGGAGGCACGGGCACGATGGGTAGCGGGCTGATGCTGGGCGGCGTGGGTTTTGCCGCAGCGATCGCGATGATCCTGATGGAAGTGCCGGTCGCGGTGGCGATGGGTCTTGTCGGGCTGGGTGGCGCGGCGCTGGTGATCGGGGTGCAGGGCGCCGAGGCGATCGGCGCGACCACGGTGTGGGACAGCGTGACCAACTACACGCTGGCGATGCTGCCGCTCTTCGTGCTGATGGGCAACCTCGCGGCGCAATGCGGGCTGTCGAGCCGTCTCTACCGGTCTATGTCGGTGCTGATCGGACATCGGCGCGGGGGCCTTGCGCTGGCCACCATCGGCGCCTCGGCAGGGTTCGGGATGATCTCGGGTTCGTCGCTGGCGACCACGGCCACGATGGGGCGCATCGCCCTGCCCGAGATGCAGGCGGCCGGCTATTCGCGCGCGCTCAGCGCGGGCAGCATCGCCGCGGGCGGCACGCTGGGAATCCTGATCCCGCCGTCGACGGTGCTGGTGATCTACGCCTTCATCGCCGAGCAGTCGATCCGTGCCCTCCTGCTGGCCACGGCGGGGCCGATCGTGGTGGCGGTCACGCTCTACTGTCTCGCGATCTGGATACCGATCCGGCTGGGTGTCTCGGACGCGCCGGACATCGCCCGCGCCGCACGGGCCGAACGGCGGGCCGCGGTGAAGGACCTTGCCCCGCCGGTGGGGGTGTTTGCCCTGATCATGGGCGGGCTCTATTCCGGCGCCTTCACGGCGAACGAGACCGCGGCGATCGGGGCGGCGGTGGTGCTGGGCTACGGCGTGCTGGCCCGCCGGCTGTCGTGGCGGGGGTTCTTCGCGGCCTCGATGGATACCGCACTGACCTGCGGGGCGCTCTACCTCGTGCTGATCGGGGCGAACCTCTTCAACTTCTTCCTCGCCCTGTCAGGGTTGCCCTTCGCGCTGACCGGGTTGTTCTCGGGGATCCTGGGGACACCCACGCTGGTGATCCTGCTGATGTTCGCGATCTACCTGTTCCTCGGCACGCTGATGGACAGCCTTGCGATGCTGCTGCTGACCGTGCCGCTGTTCGTGCCGATCGCCAAGGCCGCGGGGATCGACCTGGTGTGGTTCGGCGTCTTCGCGGTGATGGTGGTCGAGATGGGGCTGATCACGCCGCCGGTGGGGATGAACCTCTTCGTTCTCAAGACCACCCAGCCCGACATTCGCATGACAGAGCTCTGGCGCGGCGTGGCGCCCTTCGTGATGGCCGACGTGATTCGCATGGGGATCGTCATCGCCTTCCCGGTCATCGTCACCTGGCTGCCCTACACCGCCTTCTGAACCGGACAAAAAGGGAGGAGACCCAATGTTCGACCGAGTGCTGAAAGCCGCCGCCGCCGCGGCGCTCCTGCTGGCGCCTCTGATCGCGCCGGGCGTAGCTGCGGCCCGCGAGATGCGGGTGTCGAGCTTCGAGCCGCCGCAGGGCTTCTATTCGGCCAAGATCCTGCAGGTCTGGATCGACAAGGTGAACGCCAAGCTGTCGAAGGGCAATGCGTTCAAGCTTTATCCCGGGTCGATCCTGGGCGCACCGCCGGCGCAGGCGGATCTCGTGAAGGCGGGGGTGGCCGATGTGGCGCTGGTGGTGCCGACCTACACGCCCGGGGTCTTTCCGATGACCGGGGTGGTCGAGGTCCCGGGGCTGGTGAAAAGCTCGGCCCAAGGGACGGCCGTTCTGAATGCGTTGCAGGCCGACGGCGCGCTGAAGAAGGAATACGCCGATTACAAGGTGATCGCGCTGTTCACGACGCCGGGCTACCGGTTCCTGATGACCAGGCCGGGCCTCGATACCCCGGCCGCGATGAAGGGGCTGAAGCTGCGCTCTCCCTCCAGCTTCGGGTCGACGCTGCTGGGGCTGGTCGGCGCCTCGGGCGTGTCGATCCCGGCGCCGCAGGTCTACGAGAACCTCGAGCGCGGGGTGGTGTCGGGCGCGGTCTGGGTGATGGATGCCTACCGTACCTTCCGCCTCTACGAGGTCGCGCCCTATGTCGTCGACACCCGCGTCACCGCCTCGCCGATGGCGATCCTGATGAACCGCAACACCTACAACGCCCTCCCCGGGGCCGACCGCAAGGTGATCGACGAGATGTCAGGCAAGGCCGCGGCCACCTGGATCTCGGATGTGGTCGACACGACCGACGCGGCGATCGCCAAGACCTTCCACGAGAATCCCAAGATCCATTTCGTCACCCTCTCCGACGCCCAGCAGACGGCGTGGGACACCGCGCTGAAAGGCGCGTCTGCGGCCTGGGTCGCGGCGCAGACCGACAAGGCCGGGGCCAGGAAGGTCTTGAAGGAGGCCGAGCAGGTCTCGGCCGCCAACGCGCCGAAATGACGGCAGGCCCCGTCCGCCCAGCGGACGGACGGGGCGGCGGCCCGGCACGCCCGGCAGGTCCGGGCTAGTCTGGGCGACATCACGAACACCGGCCAACCTTCAGGAGGGCGCAACCATGGCAATCTGTGCACTGGGCTATCTGGGCGTGCGGTCCGACCGCCTCGACGACTGGTCCGATTTCGCGGGCCGGCTCCTCGGGATGCAGACGATCGACCGGGGCGGCAAGGCGCTGGCCTTCCGGATGGACGACCGGGTGCAGCGCCTCCTCGTCTCGGACGAGCCGGGCGAGACGCTGGCCTTCCTCGGGTTCGAGGTCTCGGACGCCGCCGACCTGCAACATTATGCGGGCCGTCTCGACGCCGCGGGGGTCGAGGTGCACGCGGGCACCGGCGCGCTGGCCGACCGCCGCTTCGTCCGCGACATGATCTGGTTTCACGACCCGATGGGCAACCGGGTGGAGCTTTTTCACGCGCCGATGATCGCCGACGATCCCTTCGTTCCGGGCCGGCCGATCGACGGCTTCCTGACCGGGCCGCTCGGGATGGGCCATGCCGTGCTGCACGTGCAGGACATCGAGGTGATGATGCCATTCTACCGCGATCACCTCGACTTTCGCGTCTCGGACTTCGGGCTGAAACCCTATGGCCTCTACTTCTTCCACCTCAATGCGCGGCACCATTCCTTCGCGATGGTGGGGTCGGGGCAGCAGGGGTTTCACCACTTCATGGTGGAGTTCCGGAACCTCGACGACGTGGGCCAGGGCTTCGACCTCGCCCAGCAGGAAGAGGGACGCGTGGCCTATACCCTCGGCCGCCATACCAACGATTACATGACCAGCTACTACGCCAACTCTCCCTCCGGCTTCTTCGTCGAGAACGGGTGGGGCGGGCGCCAGATCGAGCCGGAGACATGGGTGCCGCACGAAACCCACGACGGCCCCAGCTTCTGGGGACACGAGCGGCTCTATCTCTCCGAGGAGGGCGGGCGGAAGCGGCTGCGCGACATGCGCCTCGACGCGGCGGCGAGGGGGCGGCGGGCGCCGCCGCTGGTGGAATGCCCATGGCTCTACGATGCGCTTCTCAGGGAAGGGCGGGGCTGATGGAAGAGTACGACGTCGCGATCGTGGGCTATGGCCCGACCGGCGCCACGCTGGCGCATCTTCTGGCGCAATGCGGGCTGAAAGTGCTGGTGCTGGAACGCGAGAATGCCGCCTACCATCTGCCGCGCGCGGTGCATTTCGACGGCGAGGTGATGCGCGTCTTCCAGTGGGCCGGCATTGCCGAGGCGCTGGAGCCGCTGACCCGTGCCAACCCCGGGATGCGGTTCGTCGATGCCACGGGCAGGCTGCTGCTCGACTGGCCGCGGCCGCAGGGCGAGGGGCCGCAGGGCTGGCGCGCAAGCTATCGCTTCCACCAGCCGGATCTTGAACGCCTTCTGCGCGCCGGGCTGGCCGAGCGGCCTGAGGTGACGGTGCGTGCCCGCTGCGAGGCCTTCCTCGTCGAGGATCGCGGCGACATGGTGGAATTGCGGTTCGAGGACATGGCGCGCGGCCGGGTGGAGCGCGCGCGGGCCGCCTTCGTCGTCGGCTGCGACGGGGCGCGCTCTCTGGTGCGGCGCTTCATCGAGACGGGGATGGAGGATCTGGGCTTTCACGAGCGCTGGCTGGTGGTCGACACGATCCTGCGCGCCGACAAGCCCGCGCTCGGCGACCACTCGATCCAGTATTGCGTGCCCGAGCGCCCGGCCACCTATGTCCGCGGGCCGGGCCCGCGGCGGCGGTGGGAGATCACGGTGCTCCCCGGAGAGGACTCCGCCGAGGTGGCGCGCCCGGAACGGGTGTGGGAGCTTCTGTCGGATTGGCTGACCCCGGAGGAGGCGGAGCTGGAGCGCACCGCGGTCTACACCTTCCATTCGCTGGTGGCCGAGGAGTGGCGTCGCGGGCGGCTCCTGCTGGCGGGCGACGCTTGCCACCAGACCCCGCCCTTCATGGGGCAGGGCATGTGCGCGGGGATCCGCGACGTGGCCAACCTCTACTGGAAGCTGGCGCTGATCTGCCGCGGCGCCGTGGTGGGGGACGCGGCCGACGCGCTGCTGCAAAGCTATGCGACGGAGCGCAAGCCGAATGCCCGGGAATACATCCGCACGGCGGTGCGGCTGGGCGGCCTGATCAACACCTGCGGCACCGAGGAGGCCCTGCGCGCGGCGCTTCCCGGCGTGGGGGGGACCGCGCGAATGGAAAGCATCGCGCCGCCGATCGGGCCGGGGCTCGGGCTGGGCGAGGGGGCCGGGCGTCTCTTCGGGCAGCCCCGGCTGGCCGATGGCCGGCGGCTTGACGCGGCCTTCCCGCACCGCTGGGTCGTGGTGGCCGAGGCAGACCTTGCGCAGGGTCTCAACCTGCCGCCCGGCGCGGTGCTGGTCACGTCCGAGACCTCTGACGCGGCCGACCACCTTGCCCGGCTGGGCGCCCGCGCCGCGGTGCTGCGCCCCGACCGCCAGACGCTGGGCACAGCGGACACACCCGAAGGGCTGGCCGCGCTGGTGGCGCGGATCCTGCCCGCCCCGATCGACATCCATGAACAGGAGATGGTCTGACCAATGAAACTGTGTTCCTTCACCCATGCCGGCCGCGCAGGCCATGGCCTTGTCACCGGGGGCGGCATCGTCGATCTCTCGACCCGCTTCGACGCCCCGACCCTGCGCGACTTCCTCGCCGCGGGCCTCGTGCCCGAGGCCGCGAAGCTGGCCGATGCGGCGCCGGACCTGACGCTTGATCAGGTCACCCTCGACCCGGTGATCCCGAACCCCGACAAGATCATCTGCGTTGGCCTTAACTACCATGACCACATCCAGGAGACGGGGCGCGAGGAGACGCCGAACCCGGTTCTCTTCCCCCGCTACGCGGGCAGCCAGGTCGGCCATGGCGCGCCGCTGATCAAGCCGCTGGAATCGGACATGTTCGACTACGAGGGCGAGCTGGCCGTGATCATCGGCACGGGCGGGCGGCGGATTTCCGAGGCGGACGCGCTTTCCCATGTCGCGGGCTATGCCTGCTACAACGACGCCTCGGTGCGCGACTGGCAGAAGCACACGCACCAGTTCATGCCCGGCAAGACCTTCGCCGGCACCGGCGGCTTCGGCCCCTGGATGGTGACGGCGGACGAGATCCCCGATCCGGCCGCGCTTCACCTTCAGACCCGGCTGAACGGCGAGGTCGTGCAGGATACCGACGTCGCGCTGTTGATCGCCACGATCCCGCGGCTGATCGCCTATTGCTCGACCATCCTGCCGCTGTTACCGGGGGACGTGATCGTATCCGGCACGCCCGGGGGGGTGGGCGCGCGCCGCACGCCGCCGCTCTGGATGAAGGACGGCGATGTCTGCGAGGTCGAGATCTCGGGTATCGGCACGCTGTCGAACCCGGTGGCCGCCGAGGCCTGAGGACAGGACCCGGGGGCTTTGCCCGCGCCCGGCGTCATGCAAGGATGCGCCATGACGGAGGAGACCCCCAAGACGACCGGCCACGCGGCGGGCCGCACCGCAGGGCGCAGGCCGCCCGATGCCGTGCGCGCCCTGACGCGCGGCCTGTCGATCCTGCGCAAGATCAACGCCATGGGCGAGGCCCGCCCGGGAGAGCTTGCGGCGGCATTGGGGATCCCGCGGCCCACCGTCTACCGCCTGCTCGAGACGCTGGAGGACGCGGGCTATGTCGCCTGGTCGCCGACCTCGAACCGGGTGCGGGTGACGCCGCTGGCGGCCTCGCTGGGCGATGGCCACGCCAGCCGCTCGGCGATCTGCCTTGCGGCCGGGCCGATCCTGGCCGAATTCGACAGGCAGCTGGTCTGGCCGATCGACCTGTCGGTCTACGAGAATGCCGCCATGGTGATCCAGGAAACCACGCACGGCCGCTCGCCTTTGTCGATCGACCGGGCGATGATCGGTTACCGGCTGCCGATGCTGCGCACCTCGGCGGGGCGCGCCTACCTTGCCTTCTGCGGCGAGGAGAAACGCGCGCTGATCCTTGCCCATCTGGCGCGGCTGGGCGACCCCGCCGATCAGCCGTTCCTCGAACCCGCCCGGTTGAGCAGGCTGCTCGACCAGGCGCGTCGCGACGGGGTGGCGCTGCGCGACGCGGGGGAATTCCGGCCGCAGACCGCCTCCATCGCCGCACCGGTGATGAAGGACGGCAGCGTCGCCGCCTGCGTCTCGCTGATCTGGATCAGCTCGGCCATGGCGGGGGCGAAGGCGATGGCCGGCTACGGCCCGCCGCTGATCGACCTGGCGGGCCGCATCTCCGCCGCGATCTCGGCCTGAGGGTCACAGCGGCGCGCGCGCCAGCTCCGCCGCGACACCGGCATCGACCGGGGTGTCGTAGGTCATCAGCAGGTACCCGAGGACAGAATAGAACCCCACCGTCGCGACCAGGTCGAACACTGCCTTCCGCCCGATCGCCGCGGCCAGCTCCGCCTCTTGCGAAGGGCTCAGGCGGCGGTCGTCGATCAGCGCGTCGACCGCGCGGGCGATCAGGCCGTCCTCGCCTTCGGGCAGGCCCTTCAGCGCCAGGATACGGGTGTCGGCAAAGCCCAGCTTGCGGGCGCGGCTGACATGATGGGCCCATTCGTAGGCCGCCCCCATCCTGTGCGCGACCCGCAGGATCACCACCTCCGACCGTTCCGCCCCCAGTGCGCTATCGAGGACGACATGCTGACGCAGCGGCGCCCAGGCGCGCAGCAGCGCCGGGTGATGCGCCATCACGCGGTAGACGTCCAGCCGCCCGGCGAAGCCCTCGCGCAGGTCGGCGATCTCTTCGGGCCAGTCGGCATCCGGGATCGGCGGGCAGGGGCTTTCTGGCATCGGATCCTCTCCTTCGGCACGGGCGCAGCTAACCGCGCGCGTGAATGAAGATGAAGATCCGATCCGCCGCTGTCCATCGTGCGGACGTCCATTTGGTGGACCTCCACAGTGCGGGCCTCCACAGTGCGGACTGCGGCGGATCGGTATGATCAGCCCGCGCGGCGCCGGGCCAGCCATTCCTCGATCTGGCGGAACAGCACGAACATCGCCGGCACCACGAAGAGACCCAGCGCCGTGGACACCAGCATCCCGCTGATCACCGAGATGCCGATCGACTTCGACGCGTTGGCGCCCGCGCCGCTGGCCAGCACGAGGGGCACCATGCCCAGGATGAAGGCGAGCGAGGTCATGACGATCGGCCGAAGACGTCTCCGCCCGGCGGCCAGCGCCGCGTCGATCATCGACATGTCGTGATGCAGGCGCATGTCGCGGGCGTATTCCACGATCAGGATCGCGTTCTTCGCCGCCAGCGCGATCAGCAACACCATCCCGATCTGGGTATAAAGCGTGTTCTGAAGCCCCAGCGCCAGCAGCACCCCGACCGTCCCGCTGAGCGCGATCGGCACCGACAGGATCACCGGCAGCGGCCCCAGCCAGCTTTCGTACTGCCCCGCGAGGACGAGGTAGACGAGGATCAGCGCCAGACCGAAGGCGAAATAGACCTGATTGCCCGCAACCTTTTCCTGATAGGAAAGGCCGGTCCATTCGGTCCCGACACCCGAGGGCAGGCTTTTCGCGGCCTCGTCCATGATCTGCATGACGGTGCCGGTGCTGACGGATCGGTCGCCGCGGGCCAGCAATTGCACCGCCGGGCGCAGGTTGTAGAGCGTGGCCAGCGGCGGGCCGCTGCCGTTCTCCACCGTCACGAGGCTGGAAAGCGGCACCATCTGGCCCGAGGCGTTGGGCACGGTCAGCCGGCCGATCCCCGCGGCCATCGCGCGGCTGTCGCTCTCGGCCTGGATGTAGACTTGGAAGGTCTGGCCGAAGCGGGTGAACTGGTTGACGTAGCTCGACCCGAGGTAGCCCGACAGGGCGGAATAGACGTCGGACACGTTCACGCCCATCAAGGCCGCCTTGTCGCGGTTCACATCAAGCCGGACCTGCGGCGCCTCGGGCGCCGAGGCGATGTTGACGCCGACGACGCGGGGATCCTTCTCGACCCGCGCGGCGAAGGCCTGCGCGGCCTGCGACAGACGCGCGAAATCCATGCTGCCGCCCTCGAGCGTCAGCATCATCGTGGCGCCGGCGGCGCTGCCCACGCCCTGCATCGGCGGCGGCGGAACCACCAGCGCGGTGCCGTCCGGCAGATCCTTCAGCGCCTTCGACAGGCCCAGATACATTGGCAGCAGCCCCTCGGACTTGCCGCGCTCGTCCCAGGGGTCCAGCACGATGTAGACCGCGCCCGCGCTGGCGAGGGAGGCGTTGCCGTTCAGCAGGGACACCCCGGCGATGGTGATCACGTTCGCCACCCCCGGTACCTTGTCGAGCCGCGTCCGGACCTCCTTCAGCGCGGCGTCCGTCCGCTCCAGCGAGGCCCCCGGCGGCAGCGAGACCGAGGCCACGAAATAGCCCTGGTCCTCGATCGGCAGAAAGCCCCCGGGCACCTTCGACAGCCCGACGAAGCCGAGGATCATCACCCCCGCCGCCGCGGCGCAGACGAGGTAGCGCCAGCGCAGGACCCGCGGCAGCAGCCGCATGTAGCCCCGCTCCATCCAGCCCTCGAACCGCGAGAAGCCGCGGAAGACGATGTTGCGCTCGCCCTCCGGCTTCAGCGGCTTCATCCAGAGCGCGGCCTGCACCGGCTTCAGCGTCACCGCGTTGATCGCGCTGATCAGCGCGGTCGCCGCGATCACCAGCGCGAACTGCTGGTAAAGCTGCCCCGTGAGCCCGGGCAGGAAGGCCGCGGGCAGGAAGACCGACAGAAGCACCAGCGTGATGCCGACGATGGGTGCGAAGAGCTCCTTCATCGCGTTCTCGGCCGCGACCGGGCCGGGCACCCCGGGCTTGAGCTTCTCGGCCGCGCCCTCGACCACGACTATGGCGTCGTCGACCACGATCCCGATGGCAAGGACGAGGGCGAAGAGCGTCGACATGTTGATCGTGAACCCCAGCGCCGCCATTACCGCGAAGGCGCCGATGAGGGTGACCGGCACCGTCGTGGCCGGCACCAGCGTCGCGCGCCAGTCCTGCAGGAACAGCAAGATCACGGCCAGCACGATCACGAAGGCCTCACCCAGCGTGCGCCAGACCTCGTCGACCGCGGCATTGACGAAGAGCGTGGTGTTGAACGGCACGTCGTAGCTCAGCCCCGGGGGGAAATCGCGCGCGAGGGTCTTCATCTTCGTCTCGACCGCCTTCGCCACGTCGAGCGCGTTGGCGTCGGGCAGCTGGCTGATGGCGATCGCGGCCGAGGCGCGGCCGTTGACGCGGAACACCTGTCCATAGCTCTTTGACCCCAGCTCGATCCGCGCGATGTCGCGCAGGCGGGTGACGGTCCCGGTGTCGGCGTCGGTCTTGACCACGACATTGCCGAAGCCCTTCACGTCATTCAGCCGCCCGTCGATCACGATCGGGGTCTGGAACCCCTGTCCCGTCGCGATCGGCGGCGCGCCGAGCTGCCCCGAGGCCACCACCTGGCTTTGCGCCTTGATTGCGTTCGACACGTCGGTGGGCGTCAGCCCCAGCGCCTTCATCCGGTCGGCGTTCAACCAGATCCGCATCGCGTAATCGCCCGCCCCGATGATCGACACGTCGCCCACCCCGGGCACCCGGGCCAGCGGGTCGACAAGGTTGATCTTGGCGTAATTCGCCAGGTACAGGCTGTCATACTTGGGATCCGCCCCCGACAGCGTGACGAATTCGAGGATGGAGGTGGAGCGCTTGCGCACCGTCACCCCCTGCGACTGCACCGAGGAGGGCAGTTGCGCGGTGGCGGCGTCGACCCGGTTCTGCACCAGGATCTGCGCCTTGTCGGGGTCGGTGCCGATCTCGAACGTGACGGTCAGGTTGTAGGTGCCGTCGCTGGTGGAATTCGACTGCATGTAGATCATGCCGGGGACGCCGTTGACCTGGCTCTCGATCGGCAGGCCCACCGTGTCCATCACCGTCTCGGCGCTGGCGCCGGGGTAGCGCACGCTGACCTGGATCGTCGGCGGCGTGATGTCGGGATATTGCGCGATCGGCAGCCGGGTGAAGGCCACCGCGCCCAGAAGGACGATCAGCAGCGCGATCACGTTGGCCAGCACCGGCCGCTGGATGAAGAAACGCGAGAACATCGTGCAGCCCCTAGTTCGACGTGGCGATCGTGTCGCCCGGCCGCACGCCGGACAGCACGTTCTCGACCACCCGGTCCGAGGCCTTCAGGTCGCCCTCGACCTCCTGCAAGCCGGCCTTTTGCCCGGTATCGCCGCGCTGGCCGAGCGTCACGTCGCGCCGCGTGACCTTGCCGTCCGCGCCCACCGCCAGCACATAGCTGCCGCCCTGATCTGCGCCGATCGCGCTGTCGGGCAGGAAAAGCGCATCCGGCACGGTTTCCAGCGGGATCCGCAACCGCACGAAGAGGCCCGGCAGCAGCGACCGGTCGGGGTTGTCGAAGACCGCGCGCGCCGACAGAGTGCCGGTCGCGCTGTTGGTCTGCGGCGCGATGTAGTCGAGGTGGCCCGTGACCGGGTAGCCCTTGTCGATCTGGGTCGCGGCCTCGACCTTGACGGTCGAGAGGTCCTTCAGCGTCAGGCCCCGCGCCTTGATCTGCTTGCGCAGGCGCAGCACGTCGGTGTCGGAGACCGCGAAATCCACCTCGACCGGGTCGAGCTGGACGATGGTGGCCAGCGTCGTCGTCCCGCCCTGTCCGACCAGCGCACCGACATCGGCCTCATGCGCGCTGACATAGCCGTCGAAGGGCGCGCGGATCTCGGTGTAGCCCATGTTGATCTGCGCCTGGTCGCGCTGCGCCTCGGCCGAGGTCAGCTGCGCCTGCGCCTCGTCGCGCTGGCTGCGCGCGGTATCGACCTGCGATTGCGGCACCGAGGAGGTCACCAGCTTCATGTCGCGGTCAAGTGTCCTTTGCGCATCGCTCAGCGAGGCCTGCGCTTGCGCGACGCTGGCCTCGGCCTGTTTCAGCGCGGCGCGGTAGGGGGCGGGCTCGATCACGAAGAGAAGGTCGCCCTTCTTCACCTCCTGACCGTCCTGGTAGTCGATCTTCTCCAGCGTGCCGCTGACCCGCGCCACGAGATCGACGCTGTTCACCGCCTTCACCGTGCCGGTCTCGTAGAGCGCGCGGGTGACGGGGGCGGTGACCGGCCGGACCGTGGGAACCGTCTCCTCCGCGCGCGCCTGGGCCCAGGCACAGAAGACGGCGAGCGCGGCGACGATAAGGGTGGCGGCCGCCCGGCGGGTGATTTGGCCGGCGGCCGGGGGAAGGTGGTGGCGCATCGGGGTCCCTTTCCGGAAGGCATCGAGGTCCGGGCCGGGCGCGCTCTGCGTCTCCCGGTCCCGGGTCGGGTCACGTTTCAGTGTGCCACCGGGGGCATCAACTTGGCCAGTGTCGCCTTGCAGGCCTTGTTCAGCTCGTCCCTGTGGGTCCGCATGCAGGCCGCGACCCGGCCGTCGCCGGGGCTGACGTTGCCGCAGAGCTTGCGGATATCGGGCCCGCAATTCTGCCGAAGCTCCATCTTCTCGGCGAGCGTCAGGGAGGGCGGCGGGGCCGCGGTGGCGGCAAGCGCGGGCGCCGCGGCGCCGGAAAGGAGTGCCAGGGTGATAAGGCCGGTACGGAGCATGGTCTTGTCCTGTGTGTTCCGGGGAAGGGGAAGGCGGGGGCAGGCGGGGAAGGGGCGGCGCTTCAGCGGTCGTAGACGCCGCGGCGCACCACGGTGTTGCCGCCCGGTCCGCGCACGGCGCCGACATGGGCGCAGCGGTTCGGGCCGCAGCGGGTGGAGCCGGCATGGGCCGCGCCGCCGGGGCCCACGGTGACGCCGCGGTGGGCGCAGCCGTTCGGGCCGCAGACGGTGCCGCCCGCGTGCCCCGCCCCCGCGCCGCCGTGGTAATAGGACCAGCGCCCGTACCACGGCTGGCCCACGTAATGCGCGTTCCAGTAGGCCTGGTTGAACGCCACCACCCCCAGCCCCACGATGGCGAGGGTGCCGGGAGTGAGCGGCCGAGGCGCGCCGTGGTAGGTCACCTCGACATAGCTGGCCGAGACCCATCCGCGCCCGCCGTCCCAGGCCGCATCGCACCAGCGCGTGTCGCCGGTGCAGCCATAGAGCGTGACCTGCGCGCCCGCGGGCAGCACCCGCACCACCGGATAGCCGGTGCCCGGCCCGGCCCGCAGGTTCAGCGTGCTGACCGTGACGGCGCCCGTCGCCGCCATGGCGGGCATGGCCGCCCCCAGGGTCGCCAGCGCCGCAAGGCAGGCGCCCGCCGCAAGCGCGGTGATCTTTCTCGGGTTCATCGAAGCCTCCTGAAATTCCGTGCCGGGCTCTGCCGGCGGTGTAGGGCCGGGTCTAGGCGCGCGCGGTGAACCGGGTTTGAACCGCCCATGTCGAACCGTGTCGTTTTGTTAACGGCGCCGGATTCGTTTGCCTCGCCCCGGGCGATGTCGGACACTCGGGCCATGGACATCAGCCCTGCCGCCGCCACCTCCGCCTCTCTCCTGATCGTCGAGGACGACCCGGAGATCCGCACCCTCGTCACCGCGCTGCTGGAGGGCGAGGGCTTTCAGGTCGCGGCCGCGGCCGACGTGGCCGAGGCGACGGAGCGGATGGCCGCGACCTTCCCCGACCTGCTGATCCTCGACGTCATGCTGCCGGGGGAAAGCGGGCTGTCGATCTGCCGGCGGGTCAGGGCCGCCTCGACCGTGCCGATCCTGATGCTGACCGCCCGGGGCGACGAGATCGACCGCGTGCTGGGGCTGGAACTCGGCGCCGACGACTACCTGGTGAAGCCCTTCGCCCCGCGCGAGCTGGTGGCGCGGATCCGTAGCCTGCTGCGCCGCGCGCAGATGCAGCCCTCGGCGCAGACCGAGGATCGCCGGATCCTGACCTTCGACCGCTTCGTGATCGACCTCGACGGGCGCGACCTGCGCGGGGTGGACGGGGTGCCGGTGACCCTGACCAGTGCCGAGTTCGACCTGCTTGCCACCTTCGTGCGCCGGCCGCGCCGGGTGCTCGGCCGCGACCAGCTGATCGACGCGGTCAGTGGCCGCAGCGCCGACCCGTTCGATCGCACGATCGACGTGCTGATCTCGCGCCTGCGCCGCAAGCTGGCCGAGGTGAGCCCCGGCGTCACGCTGATTTCCACGATCCGGGGCGGCGGCTACCTGTTCACCCAGGTCGTGCAGCCGCGTGGCTGAGATGGCCAGGCGGTCGCCCACGCGCTCCCTCGCTCGGCTGCGCAGGTTCGGGGCCCTGGTTGCGGCGGGGCTTCTGGCGATGTGGCTGGGGCTTCTGATCGTGGGCTATGCCGGCAGCGACTGGACCGCGCGCAGCTACGAACCCGCGCCCGCGCGGGTCGCCGCGATCGTCCGCACCGTGGAGGCGACGCCCGCGGCACGGCGCCCCGACCTGGTGCGGGCGCTGAACACGCCGATCTTCCGGGTCGCGCTCCTTCCGCCCGGGCGGGAGCGCGTCGCGGCCCCGGGGCTTGCCCATTCCGACGAGGCGCTGATGCGCCGCTATGCGCCGGCGCTGGCGGGCCACAGCTTCACCGCCGCCCGCGGCCCCGCGCCCGAGCGCGCAGGCGACCCGGTGCATTTCGGATGGCAGGGTCGGCGGCAGGTCGCCTTGCAGATCGGCCTTGCCGAGGGCGGGTTCCTGCTGATCGCGGCGACCAGCCCGATCATCGTCACCGGCTTCGGCATTCCCGTGGGCCTTATCGCCGGGGCGGCCGGCACGCTGATCTCGCTCGTCGCGCTGTGGACCCTGTGGCGCGAGATCGCGCCTCTGTCCCAGCTTGCGCGCGCGACCGAGCGGATCGACCTCTCCGGCCCCCCGGTGGCCCTGCCCGAGACCCGCGGGCAGAGCCGAGAGATCCGGGCGCTGGTGCGGGCGATCTCGGGGCTTCAGACCCGGTTGTCGGGCCTGATGCAGGCGCGGATGGCCCTCCTCGGAGGGATCTCGCACGACCTGCGCACCTTCACCACCCGCCTGCGGCTGCGGGTCGAGGCGATCCCCGACCCCGAGCAGCGCAACCGCGCCGTGGCCGATATCGAGGACATGATCCGCCTCATCGACGACGCGCTTCTCGCGGCGCGGGGCAATGACGAGGCAGAGGCGGGGGAGGAGAACCGCGAACTTGTCGATTTCGCCCAGCTGGTCCGGGCCGAGGTGGCGGGGATGGCGGAAGAGGGCATGGCCGCGACGCTTGCGCCCCGGAGCCCCGAAAGCGGGATCTACGTGATCGGCGATCCGCTGTCGCTGCGGCGCATCGTGGTGAACCTTGCGACCAACGCGCTGCGCTACGGCAAGGCGGCGCGGATCGGCCTGTCGGCCGGGGCCGGGACGGTGACGCTGCGGATCTCCGACGACGGCCCCGGCATCCCGCCCGAGGCCCGCGCGGCGCTGCTGGAACCCTTCGCGCGGGGAGAGCTGTCGCGCAGCCGCGATACCGGGGGAGCGGGCCTCGGCCTTGCCGTCGCGCGGCGGCTAGCGGAACGGCACGGCGGCAGTCTCAGCCTCGACCCGGCGGCGAACGGCGGGGCGACGGTCGCGGTGGAGCTGCCACGGTTCACCGACCTCTGACAGCGCCGGGGGCAGGGGCGTGCGCCCGCGCCGCCCGCGCTGCCCTCGCGCGATGGCGCCGATCGTGGCGCATGGCATTGCACTTTCCGCAGGTGTGGCTAGGCTCCCCCCCTTCGATGACCCGGAGGGAGCGAGATGACCGAACCGCAGAAGACCCTGGTGCTGACCGGCGCAAGCCGCGGGATCGGCCATGCTACGGTCAAGCGTTTCTCGGCCGAGGGATGGCGGGTGCTGACCTGTTCGCGCCACCCCTTCGATCCGCGCTGCCCCTGGCCCGGCGGCGAGGAGAATCACATCCAGATCGACCTGTCGGAGCCGTCGCGCACGATCGAGGCGATCGAGGTGATCCGCGAGAAGCTGAATGGCCGGCTGGACGCGCTGGTGAACAACGCGGGGATATCACCCAAGGGCGAGGGCGGATCCCGGCTCAATACGCTGGAGACCGACCTCAGGACCTGGGGGCAGGTGTTCCACGTCAATTTCTTCGCGCCGGTGGTGCTGGCGCGCGGGCTGAAGGAAGAGCTGGCGGCGGGGCGGGGCAGCGTGGTCAACGTGACCTCGATCGCCGGGTCGCGCGTGCATCCCTTCGCCGGTGCGGCTTATGCCACCTCGAAGGCCGCGCTGGCGGCGCTGACCCGGGAGATGGCGCATGATTTCGGCCCGCTCGGCGTGCGGGTGAACGCGATCGCGCCGGGCGAAGTGGAGACGGCGATCCTGTCGCCCGGAACCGAGAAGATCGTGGAAACCCTGCCGATGCGCCGCCTCGGCCAGCCCGCCGAGGTGGCCAGCGTGATCTGGTTCCTCTGTTCGCAGGACAGCGCCTATGTCTCGGGCACCGAGATCGAGGTGAACGGGGCGCAGCACGTCTGAGGCGGGCACGGCCTGGCGGGCGTTCGGCGCCGGGGGTTTCACACCCCCGGACCCCCGTGGGATATTTCCGCTCAGAAGAAGAGGAAGGGCGGGGCGCGGAGCTGCGCGGAGTCCGCGCGGCGCTTTTTTCGTGAGGGGCGCGTTGACTTGTGGGGCGAGGCTGCGTAAAGGACGGGCTTCGAATGCACGAGCTCCCGAATCCTCGCGGTTTTCTCCGCGTGTCCGCGGGGGCGATTTGACGGAGCCACGCGATGAAACGCACCTACCAACCCTCGAACCTGGTTCGCAAGCGCCGCCACGGCTTCCGCGCCCGGATGGCGACGGTCGGCGGCCGCAAGGTCCTGAACGCGCGCCGCGCCAAGGGCCGCAAGCGGCTGTCGGCGTAAGCCCGGCCTTAGGCGACCAGCCTCAGGCGAGACACGCCCATGACACCGCCGGAAATCCCGTTGGCCGCGGCGCAAGCCGAACCGGCCGGGGGCGTTCCGGCGGTTTCGTCTTGCGCGGAGCCCCCAGCATCGCAACCTGTCACCGTGCTGGCCAAGCGCGCCGATTTCCTGCGCGCGGCGCAGGCCCGGCGCCAGGGCACGGGCGGGTTCCTGCTGCAGGCCAGGCGCCGGGCGGAGACCGAGACGGCGGAGGGCATCCGCATCGGCTTCACCTGTTCCAAGAAGATCGGCAACGCGGTGACGCGCAACCGGGCCAAGCGCCGCCTGCGCGCGCTGGCGCGCGAGGTGTTGCCGCGGGCCGGGCGCGCGGGGTGGGATTACGTTCTCGTCGGTCGTCCGGGGGCGACGGTGGAGCGGCCCTTTGCCGAGATGCTGGACGATCTGCGCGGGGCGCTCGACCGGGTTCACGAGGGCACCGAGCGGGGGCGGGACCGGGGAGCAGCGAAAGGCGCCGGTCCGCGCAAGGGGCGCGGACGATGAGCCCGCTGGCCCGCATCCTGGCACTGCCGGTGCGGGGATACCGCCTGCTTCTGTCGCCCTGGGTCGGTTTCAACTGCCGCTACCAGCCGACCTGTTCCGCCTATGCGCTCGAGGCGCTGGAGCGGCACGGTGCGCTCAGGGGCGGCTGGCTTGCGCTGCGGCGGATCGGGCGCTGCCATCCGTTGGGCCGCTCGGGCTACGACCCGGTTCCCGGCGCTGATCCGGAGCATGACCGCCTGAATCACCGCAGCCTGAATCACTGCCGGGCGCCCAGCCATTCCGCCCCCGAAGATGCCCCCGAGGACAAGGCCCGTTCCGATGCTTGACGACAGCGACGAGATCCACCCGCTCTTTCACGGCGCGCCGTCGTCGACCGAGTTCCGCAAGTTGCGCAAGCGGCTGGTGCGCGAGACCCGCGCGGCGATCGAGACGTATGGCATGGTCGAGGCCGGCCTCCGCGACCCGGACGCGCCGCTGCCGAAATGGCTGGTCTGCCTCTCCGGGGGCAAGGACAGCTATACCCTGCTGGCCGTGCTGCACGAGCTGAAGTGGCGCGGCCTCCTGCCGGTCGAGCTTCTGGCCTGCAACCTAGACCAGGGGCAGCCGGGGTTTCCGGCGACGGTTCTGCCCGAGTTCCTTGAAAGGATGGGGGTGCCGCACCGGATCGAGTATCAGGACACCTATTCCATCGTCATGGACAAGGTGCCCCAGGGCCGGACCTATTGCGCGCTCTGCTCGCGGCTGCGGCGCGGCAACCTCTACCGCATCGCGCGGGAGGAGGGGTGCAGCGCCGTGGTGCTGGGTCACCACCGCGACGACATCCTCGAGACCTTCTTCATGAACCTCTTTCACGGCGGACGGCTGGCGACGATGCCGCCCAAGCTTTTGAACGAGGAGGGGGACCTGTTCGTCTATCGCCCGCTGGCCTTCGTGGCCGAGGCCGACTGCGAGAAGTTCGCGCGGGCGATGAACTATCCGATCATCCCCTGCGATCTGTGCGGCAGCCAGGACGGGCTGCAGCGCCAGCAGGTCAAGCAGATCCTGGACGGGTGGGAGGCGCGCAGCCCCGGCCGCCGGCAGGTGATGTTCCGCGCGCTGATGAATGCCCGGCCCTCGCACCTGCTTGACCCCGGGCTGTTCGACTTCGCCGGCCTGATGCGGGACCCGGCCGCCGCCGCCCCGGCACAAGCGGATTTTCCCGAAAATCCGCCGCAACTTTCCGACCGGGATTAAGAAAGCTCTCAGCCCCGCCCCGTAGCTTGCCCCTGTTCCGGGCGGCAAGGGGTGCGCCCGCAAGGACGGGGTGACGAGATGACGGAAGAATTCGGGCCGCGGGCCGCGATGTTCCTTTACCGCTGGGCGCAGCGCCTGCGCCGGCCCGAGAACCTGGCCTTCCTGCCGGCGGTGACGCTGGCGGCCTTCTGGCTGGGGGGCGAACATCACCTCGTTCTGGCGGCGCTGGGCCTGCCGCTCCTGTATCTGATGGCCGGTGCGTTCGGGGTCGACGCGCAGCCGCCCGCCGGCGCCGCGCAGGACGGCGAGACCGGGCTGATCCTGCGCGAGGGGCTGGTGGCGACCCTCGATTCGATCCTTGCGGGGGGCAGCGCGGTGGGCAAGACCTCGGCCTGTCTGGTGGTGCATCTCGACGACGCCCGGGTTCTGGCCGATCACCATGGCCATGCCGCGCGGGCCGAGGTGCTGCGCCGCTCTGCCGAGCGGCTGCAGGACGTGCTGCGCCCGGGCGACGTGGTGGCCCGGCTCGAGGGCGACAGCTTCGCCGTGGCGCTGGCCCCGGTGGGGCGGGCCGACCTGGAATCGGTGCTGCAGCTTGCGGCGCGCTTGCAGCAGGCGCTGGCCGCGCCGATCGCCATCGACGCGTTGCGGATCTACGCCACCGCCTCGATCGGCTTCTGCCAGGCGTCGCGCCTGACCGATGCCCGGGGCCGTAGTCTTCTGGATGCCGCCGAGATCGCGGCGGCCGAGGCGCTGGGCAACGGGCCGGGGGCGATTCGCGCCTGGTCGCCGGCGATGCAGCGCGCCAGCGACGATCGCGCCAGCCTGCGCGACGACCTCGCGGAGGCGCTCGATCGTGGCCAGATCCAGCCGTTCTTCCAGCCGCAGGTGTCGACCGACACCGGTAAGATCTCGGGCTTCGAGGCGCTGGCGCGCTGGGAGCATCCGCAGCGCGGAATGGTTCCCCCGGCCGAGTTCCTGCCGCTGGTGCACGAGGCCGGGCTGAGCGAGCGGCTGGGCGAGGTCGTTCTCTATGGTGCGCTGACCGCGTTGTCGGACTGGGATGCCTCGGGGCTCGATGTGCCGAACGTCTCGATCAACTTCTCGCAAGAGGAACTGTCGAACCCGCGCCTGCCCGAGCGCCTGAAGTGGGAGCTGGACCGGTTCGGCCTGTCTCCGGACCGGCTGGTCGTCGAGGTGCTGGAGACCGTGGTCGCGACCACCGACAACGACGTGGTGGTGCGCAACCTGGCGGAGCTTTCGAAGATGGGCTGTGGCATCGACCTCGACGATTTCGGGACCGGCCATGCCTCGATCGCGGCGGTCCGGCGGTTCGGCGTCGGGCGCATCAAGATCGATCGCAGCTTCGTCACCCGCTTGGACGAGGATCCGGGTCAGCAGCGCATGGTCGCGGCGATCCTGTCGATGGCGGAGCGGCTGGGGCTGGAGACGCTTGCCGAAGGGGTGGAAAGCACGGGCGAACATGCGATGCTGGCGCAGCTGGGCTGCGGCCACGTGCAGGGCTTCGGCATCGCCCGGCCGATGCGCCGCGAGATCACGGCGACCTGGATCGGCCGCCACCGCGCGCGGCAGATGGCGGCGACACCGACGCTGGGCAAGCGGGCGGGGTAGGGCCGCGCCCCAGGGCGGGCGACCCCGGCATCCGCGGTCGCCATGTGGGGTCACACCCCCGTATCCGCCGAATCTGCAGGGTTTCACACCCCCGCACCCGCCGAGTCTGCGGGGGTTTCACACCCCCGCACCCCCGTGGGATATTTCCACTCAGAAGAAAGGGCGGCGCGGCGCGTCAGCGGGGCTGGGCACGGTCTTCGGGGGTGGTTCGTGCGTGGGCGGGCACGAGAAGTGAGCCAAAACCGCTTGACCTTTGGGCCCCGCATCTGTTGAACCACGGCTGACCTTCAGACAGGACAGGTGTCGGGCCCCCTATGGACGATCAGAACAAGAACCTCATTCTCGCGACGGCGCTCAGCCTGCTGGTGATCCTCGCCTGGTTCTGGTTGTTCCCTCAGCCCGAGCCGTCGAAGACGGCGCAGGACAAGGGGACAGCCACGCAGACCGCCGCCGGGAACGACCAGTCGACGGCCAAGTCGGATGGGGCGGCCGCAACCCAGCCCGCCGAGACCGGCACCAGCGCGCCCGCGCCCCAGGCGGGCAGCGGCACTGATGCCGCCGCCTCGGTCGCCGACCGGGTTGCCAAGCTGCCGCGGATCAAGATCGAGACGCCGACGCTCGAGGGTTCCATCTCGACACTGGGCGGGCGTATCGACTCGCTCAAGCTCAAGGATTATCGCGAGACCGTCGACAAGAATTCGCCGCTGGTCGAACTGCTGAGCCCCGCCGGCAGCCCCGATCCCTATTACGCGGTCTACGGCTGGGCCCCGGGCAACGGCCTGACCGGCGCCGATGTTCCCGGCCCGAACACCGTCTGGACCGCCCCGGCTGGCGCCACGCTGAGCCCCGGCCATCCGGTCACCATGACCTGGAAGAACGACAAGGGCCTGACGTTCGAGCGGACGCTGGCGATCGACGACAAGTACATGTTCACCGTGACCCAGAAGGTCGTGAACACCGGCACCGCCGCGGCGCGGCTGGCGCCCTACGGCATCGTCGCCCGCCACGGCATCCCCAAGGGCAAGATGTACTATCTGCTCTTCGAGGGCGCCTACCAGATGGCCGACGGCAAGCTCGAGGAAATGTCCTACAAGGATCTGAGCAAGGCCGGGGCGGTGAACGGCGTGGGCGATCACGTCAAGCAGATCCCCGGCGCCTCGACCGGCTGGACCGGGATCACCTCGAAATACTTCATGACCGCACTGGTGCCCGACCAGGGCAAGAAGGCCACCCAGACCGCGCAATATGTGAACGGCAGCGACATCTACCAGGTCAGCGTGCAGGAACCCACGCAGTCGGTCGCGCCGGGCAAATCGGTCGAGACCACCACCCGGCTGTTCGCCGGCGCCAAGGTCTACGACATCCTCAAGGGCTACGAGAAGCAGGGCGTGCCGCGCTTCATCGACGCGATCGACTGGGGCTGGTTCTTCTTCCTGACCAAGCCGATCTTCCTGGTGCTGCACTTCATCCACGGCATCGTCGGCAACATGGGCCTGGCGATCATCCTCTTGACCGTGACGCTGAAGATCATCGTCTTCCCGCTGGCCTACAAATCCTACGTCTCGATGGCCCGGATGAAGGAGCTTCAGCCCGAGATCGAGAAGCTGA
Organism: Acidimangrovimonas sediminis; assembly: GCF_002871005.1. Taxonomy (GTDB): domain Bacteria; phylum Pseudomonadota; class Alphaproteobacteria; order Rhodobacterales; family Rhodobacteraceae; genus Acidimangrovimonas; species Acidimangrovimonas sediminis. The sequence continues at coordinate 157,856 of NZ_PHSN01000016.1, read as the reverse complement.
AGGAGAAGGCCGGCGACGACCGCGCCAAGCTGCAGAAGGAGATGATGGGTCTCTACAAGGAGAAGAAGGTGAACCCCGCCGCGGGCTGCCTGCCGATCCTGATCCAGATCCCGATCTTCTTCTCGCTCTACAAGGTGATCTACGTCACGATCGAACTGCGCCACGCCGCCTTCATCGGCTGGATCCGCGACCTCTCGTCGCCCGATCCCTCGTCGATCCTGAACCTCTTCGGGCTGCTGCCCTGGAACGTGCCGCCGGTGGATTCGCCGATCCACATCATCTCGCTCGGGGTGCTGCCGATCCTGCTCGGCATCTCGATGTGGCTGCAGCAGAAGCTGAACCCGGCCCCCGCGGATCCGACGCAGAAGATGATCTTTGCCTGGATGCCCTGGGTGTTCATGTTCATGCTCGGGTCGTTCCCGTCGGGCCTCGTGCTCTACTGGATCACCAACAACACGATCACCTTCACCCAGCAGTACATCATCATGCGCAGCCACGGGGCGAAGCCCGACGTGTTCGGCAACATCAGATCGGGCTTCAATCGCAAGAAGAAGGCGGAGGGGAAATGAGCGCCACGCTCGCCCATATCTTCCGCCACCCGATCAAGGCCCACGGACGCGAGGAACTCGCGTCCGTTTGCCTTTCGGAAGGCGCCTGCCTGCCTTGGGACAGGCACTGGGCCGTCGCGCACGAGGCGGCGAAACTGCCGGCGGAGGGCGGCTGGGCCCATTGCGCCAATTTCTCGCGCGGGGCCAAGGCCCCTGCGCTGATGGCGATCTCGGCCGCGCTGGACGAGGGGACGGGGCGGCTCACGCTGACCCATCCAGACCGCCCGGCGCTTGAGATCGACCCCGACGCGGACACCGCGGCCTTCCTCGACTGGGTGGCGCCGCTGATGCCAGCGAACCGCGCGGCCTCCGCCGCCATCGTGCGGGCCCCGGGGCGTGGGATGACCGACAGCGATTTCCCCTCGGTCGCCGTACTGAACATGGCGTCGAACCGGGCGCTGGGGGCGCATCTCGGCCAGGATCTCGATCTTCACCGCTGGCGTGGCAATCTCTGGCTCGACGGGCTCGAGGCGTGGGTCGAGGTCGATTGGCCGGGCCGGACCCTGCGGATCGGCGAGGCCGAGCTGAAGATCGAGGAACGCATCACGCGCTGCAGGGCGACCACGGCGAACCCCGCCACGGGCAAGGTCGACGCCGACACATTGGGCGGCCTGCGCGCGATCGGACAGGGACAGGAGATGGGCCTTTACGCCATCGTGACCAAGGGCGGCCGGATCGCCCGTGGCGACAAGGTCGAGGTGCTCTGATGCTGCCCTTCCCGCTGGCCGAGGAACCCGAAGACGACGCCCGCGAGGCCGGCCGACTGCTGTTCGCCGGGCCCGTGGATTTCGTCAAGGGCGTGGTCGCGATGGATGGCCTGCCGCCTCCCGACCGGATCGAAGTCTGCTTCGCCGGGCGCTCGAACGTCGGCAAATCCAGCCTGATCAACGCGCTGACCGGGCGCAAGGGAATCGCGCGCGCCTCGAACACCCCGGGCCGCACGCAGGAGATCAACTTCTTCGCGCTGGGAGAACAGGGCTACCTCGTCGATCTGCCGGGCTATGGCTTCGCCAACGCGCCGGTGGCGGTGGTGGCGAAATGGCAGGCGCTGCTGAAATCCTACCTCGCGGGCCGCGTTACGCTGCGGCGCGCCTTCGTGCTGATCGACGCGCGTCATGGCGTGAAGAAGGTCGACCAGGAGATCATGGAGCTTCTCGACCGCGCCGCCGTGACCTTCCAGGTGGTAATGACCAAGGCCGACAAGATGGGCTCCGGCGGCCTTGCCAGGACCCTTGACCAGACCCGCGCGGCGCTGGCGAAACATCCCGCGGCGTACCCTGAGATCGTCGTGACCTCGTCGGAGAAGGGCGAGGGTATCGCGACGCTCCGCGCCATCATCGCAGGGCTGGAATAGTCAAGGCCGGGGGCTTCGCGCCCCCGGACCCCCGCGGAGTATTTCCACAAGAAAGATCCGGGGTGAGGTAGCCCTTGCTTCTTTCTTGCCAGCAATACTCCGGGGGTGTGGGGGCTGCGCCCCCACCGAAGCAAATGCCTTGCGCGCCGGGGGCGCGCGCCGCCGGATCAGGCAAGCTCCGCGGAGGGGATGACGGGAAAGAATTCCCCGCCCGACCACAGCCCGAACCAGCTTTCACCTGCCCGTTCCTCGTGCGTGCCCAGGTCGACAAGCCGGTAAAAGCTCTTGCGGTCGATCAGCGCCTCGAGGTTGGCGCGTACCAGCACATAGGGCGAAGGCTCCCCTGTCTCGGGATCTCGGACCACGCGGATCGGGTGGTCGGGGCCTGCCGTCACGCGGTCCTCGACATGGGTGGTGAAGGTCAGCCGCTGGTCGCGCCCGGTGCCCTCCGCCTCCACGTCGACCGCGACGAAGGGGGCGTCCTCGACGGTGATCCCGACCTTCTCGACCGGTGTGACGAGGAAGTAGTCGTTGCCGTCCTTGCGCAAGATCGACGAGAACAGCTTCACCAGCCCGTGCCGTCCGATCGGGGTGCCGAGGTAGTACCACGTCCCGTCGCGCGCGATCCGCATGTCGAGGTCGCCGCAGAACGGCGGATTCCACAGGTGGACCGGCGGCGGGCCTTTCTTCGCTGCCTTGCCCGCAGCCGATGCGAGGCTTTCCGCCGACGCACCGGGCATGTTCTTTTCTTCCGCCCCTTTTGTCATTTGTGCCCCACGCTATTCTAAAGTCTAATGTTCCATATAGAGTCTCACGGAGGGATGTCATGGCCGAGGACACCGCACTCGTCGCCGAAATCGAGGCGTTGGGCGACCGCCTCGCCCATGCCCGGGCCGCCGTCGACAAGCGGTTCATCGGGCAGGACCGGGTGGTCGGTCTCGTGCTTTCGGCTCTGCTTTGCGGCGGGCATGCGCTGCTGATCGGTCTGCCGGGGCTGGGCAAGACGCGGCTCGTGGACACGCTCTCTACCGTCATGGGGCTGAAGGGAAACCGCATCCAGTTCACCCCCGACCTGATGCCGGCCGACATTCTGGGATCGGAGGTGTTGGAAACCGCCGCCGACGGGTCCCGCGCGTTCCGTTTCCTCGAGGGACCGGTGTTCTGTCAGCTTCTGATGGCGGATGAGATCAACCGCGCTTCGCCCCGCACGCAATCCGCCCTTCTGCAGGCGATGCAGGAGCGCGAGGTGACGATCGCAGGGCAGCACCGGCCGCTGGGCAAGCCCTTCCACGTGCTGGCCACACAGAACCCGATCGAGCAGGAGGGCACCTACCCGCTGCCCGAGGCCCAGCTTGACCGCTTTCTCGTGCAGGTCGACGTGCCGTACCCCGAGCGCCGGACCGAGCGTGACATCCTGATCGCCACCACCGGGGTGGAAGAGGCCAGGTCGGAAGCCGTGTTCACCGCCGAGGAATTGCTGGCCGCGCAGATCGTGCTCCGCCGGATGCCGGTGGGCGAGGCGGTGGTCGAGATGATCCTCGACCTCGTGCGCGCCTGCCGCCCGGGCGAGCCGGAGGCGACCAAGCGGGTGGCGGAGTCGGTGGCCTGGGGCCCAGGTCCGCGTGCCGCGCAGGCGTTGATGCTGACGGTGCGGGCGCGTGCCCTGCTGGAGGGCCGGCTTGCCCCCAACGCCGAGGATGTCGCGGCGATGGCGCGCCCGGTGCTCAGCCACCGCATGGCGCTTTCCTTCGCGGCGCGGGCCCGGGGCGAGACCTTGGGCGGCGTGATCGACAGCGTCACTGCGCAGGTCACGCGGATCGGGGCCGCGGCGTGAGCGATGCCGCCGCCTCTGCCCAGCTTCGTGGCCGGGCCGAGACCCTCGGCGGCGCCTTGCCGCCGCTGCTGGCCGAGGCCGAGCATCTGGCGGCCTCGATCATGCCGGGCGAACATGGCCGCCGCCGTGCCGGCATGGGCGACGAATTCTGGCAATACCGCCCCGCCACGCCAGGCGACGAGGCCCGGATGATCGACTGGCGCCGCTCGGCCCGGTCCGACGCCCATTACGTGCGCGAGAAGGAATGGCAGGCGGCGCAATCGGTGGTGTTCTGGGTCGATCCCGGCCGTTCGATGACCTTCAGCGGTGACAAGACGCGCGCGCCCAAGGGCGACCGCGCGAAGCTCTTGGCGCTGGCGGCCGCCGTATTGCTGATCCGGGCGGGGGAGCGCGTGGGCCTTGCCCAGCCGCCGCTGGCGCCCGGAGCGGGGCGGATGCAGCTGCTGCGCCTGACGCTGGGGCTGGAGGGCGAGGGCGAAGAGGATTACGGCGCCCCCGGGGCGCGCGACCTGCCGCCGCGCAGCCGGGCGGTGTTCCTGTCGGATTTCCTGGGCGACCCCGCGCGGGTCGAGGCCGCGCTGACGGCTGCCGCCGACCGTGGCGTGCGCGGCGCGCTGGTGCAGGTGCTCGACCCGGTGGAGGAGGCCTTTCCCTTCGACGGGCGGACGATCTTCACCTCCATGTCCGGCGCGCTCCGGCACGAGACGAAGCGTGCGGGCGATCTGCGCGACCGGTACCTGGAACGGCTGGCCGAGCGCAAGGATCGGCTTGCGGGTCTCGCCCGGGCCACCGGCTGGCACTACAGCTGCCATCACACCGGCGAGGCGGCGCTGACGCCGCTCCTGTGGCTTTACCAGGTGCTGGAGGGCGCGCGCTGATGTGGATGCTGGGGCCTCTCGGCTTCACCACGCCCTGGCTGCTGCTGGGTCTTCTGGCGCTGCCGATCCTCTGGGTGATCCTGCGCGCCGTGCCGCCCGCGCCGGTCCGGCGGCGGTTTCCGGGGGTTGCGCTGCTTCTCGGCCTGACCGATGCGCGGATCGAGACGGAACGAACGCCGTGGTGGCTGCTGCTCATCCGCATGCTGGCGCTGGCGGCGGCGATCGTGGCCTTCGCGGGGCCGGTCCTGAACCCGAAGGTGGAGCCGCCGGGCCATGGACCGCTGCTTATTCTCACCGACGGCAGCTGGGCCTCGGCCCGCGATTGGCAGCGGCGGTCCGACCGGATCTCGGGCCTGCTGGAGGAGGCGGGGCGCGCCGGGCGGCCGGTGGCGATCATCTCGCTCACCGATCTGCCGAAGGTGCCGCGCGACGGCGACGGCACCCCGCGCTTCACCGAGGCGAAGGGGTGGGAGGCGCGCCTGCCCAGCCTGCAACCCAAGCCCTGGGGACCGGATACACAGACCGTTGCGCACTGGGCGGCCTCCCTGCGCGGGTCGTTCGATACCTACTGGCTGTCGGACGGGCTCGACCGTGACGGGCGGTCGGCGCTGCTGAAGGCATTGCAGTCGCACGGGGCGGTGCGGGTGTTCGAAAGCCCGCGCCCGGTCTACGCGCTGCGCCCGCCGAAGTTCCGCGACGGCGCGATCGAGCTGGGCGCGTTGCGTGCCGATCCCGGGCCCGAGGTGACGCAGACCATCATCGCCCGCGGCACCGGTCCGGATGGGGCCGAGCGCGCGCTGGCCCAGGTCAAGGCGCGTTTCGCGCCGAGCAAGACCGAAGCGGAGGCCAGGCTGACCCTGCCGCCGGAACTTCGCAACCGCATCAACCGGTTCGAGATCGAGGGCGCGCATTCGGCCGGAGCGATCAGCCTGACCGACGACGCGCTGAAGCGCCGCAAGGTGGCACTGCTGGGGCCGCGCGACCGCGAGGGGCTGCAGCTTCTGTCGCCGCTCTATTACCTGCGCGAGGCGCTGAAACCCACGGCCGACCTTGTCGAGGGCAGTTTCGACGACATCCTGCTTGCCGCGCCAGACGTGATCATCCTTGCCGACGTGGCCAAGCTTTCGCCGCAGGAAAAGGAGGATCTGGAGAAGTGGACGCGCAAGGGCGGCCTGCTTCTGCGCTTTGCCGGGCCCCGGCTGGCCGCTAGCGACGTCTCGCGCGATCACGAGGATCCGCTGATGCCAGTGCGCCTGCGGATCGGCGGGCGCACTGTGGGCGGCGCGATGAGCTGGGGCCAACCGAAAAAGCTGCGCCCCTTCACCAAGGGCTCGCCCTTCTACGGCCTGAAGATCCCCGACGACGTGACGGTGAACGCGCAGGTGCTGGCCCAGCCCGACCCGGACCTTGCCCAGCACACCATCGCCTCGCTTGCCGACGGCACGCCGCTGGTGACGCGCAAGGCGCTGGGGCAGGGGCAGGTGGTGCTGTTCCACGTCACCGCGAATGCCGAATGGTCGACGCTGCCGCTCTCGGGGCTTTTCGTGCAGATGCTGGACCGGCTGGCGGTCTCCACCCGCCCCGAACGCCCCACCGCGAAGGAGATGGCGGGCACGACCTGGGTGCCGGACAAGCTGCTTGACGCTTTCGGGCGGACGCGCGACGCGGGCCAGATGGCGGGGGTTCCGGGCGAGACGCTGGTCGCAGCGGCGGCCGGGCCGAAGACTCCCCCGGGCCTTTATCGAAGCGAGGACCGCAGGCTCGCGCTCAACGTGACCGGCCCCGATGCGACGCTCAAGGCGGCCAGCTGGCCCGCCGGCGTTCCGGTCGAGGGGCTGGCCATGGCGCGCGAGACGCTGCTGACCGGCTGGTTCATCGGCGCGGCGCTGATCCTCCTGCTGGCCGATTTGATCGCGTCGCTCATCCTGTCCGGGCGGATGCGCCGGCCCTCCTCGGGGGCCACGACCACGGCCGCCATGTTTCTGGCGCTGGGGCTCGGGCTGGCGCTGGCCCCGGCACCCGCGCGGGCACAGGCCGAGGCCGCCCCCGGCGGGGCCGGCCAGACGGCACAGCAGGCGCCGGGCCAAGCCGCAAACGAATCCGCGGCGCCCGCAGGCAACGACCCGAAGCCCGGCGACCAGTTCGCGATTCAGGCGACGTCCGGTGTTGTCCTTGCCCATGTGCTGACCGGCGACGCGCAGGTCGACCGCATCGCGCAGGCCGGTCTTCAGGGCCTCTCGGACGTGCTGACCGCGCGCACCTCGGTCGAGCCGAAAAAACCGATGGGCGTGAACGTCGAGACCGATACGCTCGCCTTCTTCCCCTTTCTCTACTGGCCGGTGACGGCGGATGAGCCGATCCCGTCGCAGAAGGCCTATGCCAAGCTGAATGAATATCTGCGCACCGGCGGGATGATCGTCTTCGACACCCAGGATGCCGACCTGGCCATCGGCGGACAGGAAACGCCGAACGCCCACCGCCTGCGCCAGATCGCGCTTGGCCTCGACATTCCGCCACTCTCGCCGGTGCCCAAGGACCACGTGCTGACCCGCGCCTTCTATCTGATCCAGGATTTCCCCGGCCGCTACACCGGCGGCACGACATGGGTCGAGGCCGCGCCGCCGGATGCCAAGAAGGTCGAGGGGATGCCGTTTCGCAACCTCAACGACGGGGTGACGCCGGTGGTGATCGGCGCGAACGACTGGGCCGCGGCCTGGGCGGTGAACGGGCAGGGCCAGCCGCTGTTGCCGGTGGGCTCCGGCTATGCCGGTGAGCGCCAGCGCGAGATCGCCTACCGCTTCGGCGTCAACCTGATCATGTACGTGCTGACCGGCAACTATAAGTCCGACCAGGTCCACGTTCCGGCGCTTCTGGAAAGGCTGGGGAATTGAGTTGGGGCCAGATCATCTTCGCGCCCATGGTGCCATGGCCCGTGCTCTGGCTTGCCATCGCGGTGGCGGTGCTGGCCGTGGTGCTGGCCTTCTGGCGCGGCCTGTCGGGGTGGTGGCTGCGCGGGCTGACCGCGGCGGTGCTGCTGCTGGCGCTCGCCAATCCCGCGCTCCAGACCGAGGACCGCCAGCCGCTGTCCAACATCGTGCTGCTGGTCAGCGACCATTCCGCCAGCCAGAAGATCGGCGACCGCCCCGCGCAGATGGAGCGGGCGGTCACAGACCTCAAGGACGAGTTGCAGCGCCTTCCCAACACCGAGGTGCGTCAGGTCACCCTGGGCGACGCGCCGGGCGATGGCGGCACCCTTCTGATGGGCGCACTATCGGACGCGCTGGCCGAGGAACCCCGCGCCCGGGTCGCCGGCGCCATCCTCGTGACCGACGGGCAGGTGCACGATATGGCGCGCGCGCCCGACATGCCGGCGCCGGTGAACGTCGTGCTGACCGGCCACCGCAGCGACTGGGACCGCCGGCTGATCGTCAAGGACGCCCCCGCCTTCGCCATCATGGGCGAGCCGGTCAAGCTGACCCTCCGGGTGCAGGACGAAGGGCAGGTGCCCGCCGATATTCCCGCCACCGCCAGCCTGAAGATCGCGATCGACGGCAAGCCGCCACAGACTTTCACCGTTCCCGTTGGCAAGGATCTGCAACTGCCTGTCACCCTGCCGCACGGCGGGATGAACGTGCTGCAATTCACCGTGCCCACCGAGACGGGCGAGCTGACCGACCGCAACAACTCCGCCGTCGTCCAGATGAACGGGGTGCGCGACCGGCTGCGCGTGCTGCTGGTGTCGGGAGAGCCGCATACCGGCGAACGGGTCTGGCGCAACCTGCTGAAATCCGACAGTTCGGTCGATCTCGTGCACTTCACCATTTTGCGCCCGCCGGAAAAGCAGGACGGCGTTCCGGTGAGCGAGCTGTCCCTGATCGCCTTCCCCACGCGGGAGCTTTTCGTCGAGAAGATCAAGGAATTCGACCTGATCATCTTCGACCGCTACCGCCGCCGCGGCATCCTGCCATCGGCCTATCTCGACAACGTCAAGCAATATGTCGAGAACGGCGGTGCGGTGCTGGTCTCGGCCGGGCCCGAGTTCGGCTCGGCCGACAGCCTCTGGCGTTCGCCTCTGGGCGACATCCTGCCCGTGGTGCCCACCTCCCAGGTCCTCGTCGGGGGCTTCAAGCCCGAGATCACCAAGCTTGGCGATCGCCACCCGGTGACCGAGGGGCTCGCGGCTTTCGGGCCGAAGCCGAAGCCGGGCGAGAAGGGGCCCGGCTGGGGCCGCTGGTTCCGCCAGGTCGAGGTGAAGAACCGCGGCGGGCAGGTGCTGATGTCCGGCATCGACGGCGACCCGCTCCTCGTGCTCAAGCGCGAGGGCAAGGGGCGCGTGGCGCTGCTATCGTCGGACGAGGCCTGGCTCTGGTCGCGCGGTTACGAGGGCGGGGGGCCGCAGCTCGAACTGCTGCGCCGCCTCGCGCACTGGATGATGAAGGAGCCGGACCTCGAGGAAGAGGCCCTGACCGCCAGCGCCGAGGGCCAGACCATCACCATCACCCGCCGCTCGCTGAGCGAGGGGCATGACAAGGTCTCGATCACCGGCCCCGACGACAAGACCGTCGAGGTGCCGCTGACCGAGACCGAGCCGGGCCGTTTCACCGCCACCTGGACGGCGCCGGACATGGGGCTTTATCGCCTGAAGCAGGGCGACAAGACCGCGGTGATCGCGGTCGGCCCCTCGGCGCCGAAGGAATTCGAACAGACCATCGCCACGCCCGACCGGCTGGCGCCCTATGCCGCCATCCACCGCGGCGGGGTGCTTCGGGTCGAGGATGGCGTGCCCGACGTGCGCACGGTGGCGGAGGGTCGCGCCGCCGCCGGCCGCGGCTGGATCGGGATCACCCCGCGCCACGCCTATATCACCAAGGACCTGCGGGTGACACCGTTCCTGCCGGCCTGGGCCTTCCTGCTGATCGCCTCGCTCTTTGCCCTCGCCGCCTGGCTGCGCGAGGGAAGGCGCTGACGCCCCCCTTGCCGGCCCCACGACCCGGCAGACGGAGCCCCGCACTGAGCGGAGGTGCCGTTCCGCCCCGACCGCGAGACCGGCTCTTTCGTTCGGGCCGACATGCGCCGGGGGTGCAGGGGCAGACTGCCCCCTGCCGCCCTGCCGCTCCGTTGGCCTAACGGACCGGCCCCGGCTTTCATGCCGAAATGCAACCTGGGGTGGAGGGTTGATACAGCCCCCTGCCGCCGCCCCGACGCCCTGTTGACCGGACGGACCCGCTCCTTCGCTCGTGCCGAAAGAGGCTCGGGGTGAAGTGGCGCTGACGGGCCCCTGCTGCCGCCCTGATGCCCCGTTGATGGACGGACCGGCCCCCATTGTCCCCGCCGCCCCCCGCCGTTAGGGTCGCGCGGTTGTCGGGCCGGGGAGGGGCCCAGTCATGATCACCCGCGCCTATGTCTTCCTGCTCTTGACCGCGCTTGTCTGGGCCTCGAACGCCGTCGCCGGGCGGCTTGCCGTGGGGCATGTCAGCCCCTTCGTGTTGACCACGCTGCGCTGGGCCATCGCGGTGGTCGCCGTGGGCCTTGTCGGTCACCGGCGGTTGCGGCACGACTGGCCGGTGGTGCGCCGCCACCTGCCGATGCTGGCGGCGATGGGCACCGTGGGCTTCACCCTCTTCAACGCGACCTTCTACACCTCGGCGCGCTATACCACCGCGCTCAACATGCTGATCATCCAGGCCGGGATGCCGCTGGTGATCTTCCTGGCCAATTTCGTGCTGTTCCGCACCCGCGTTTCCGCGGCCCAGTTCGCGGGCTTCGCGCTGACGCTTGCCGGTGTGCTGACCGTCGCGGCGCAGGGCAGCCTGGGGGTGCTTCTGAACCTGCATCTCAACCACGGCGACGCGCTGATGCTCCTGGCGACGACGTTCTACGGACTCTATTCCGTCTCGTTGCGCTGGATGCCCGAGATCCACCTGCTGAGCTTCATGATCGTGCTGTCGGTCGCGGCGCTGATCACCTCGCTGCCGTTTTCGGGGTTCGAGATCGCGACGGGCGCGGCCCATGGGCCCGACACGGCCGGGCTGGCCATCGCGCTTTTCACCGGGATTTTCCCCAGCCTTGTCGCGCAGATGTCCTTTGCCGCGGGGAACCGCCTGATCGGGTCGAACCGGGCGGGGCTCTTCATGAACTTCGTGCCGGTCTTCGGGGCGATCCTGTCGGTGCTGGTGCTGGGCGAGCGGCTGAAACCCTACCACGCCGCGGCGCTGGTGCTGGTCGTCGGCGGCGTGGCGCTGGCACAGAAGACCCGCCGTCCCGCCTGAGCGCCATCCAAATTTCTTCCAAGAAATTTGCCAAGAGTTTTATCTAAAACTCTTGGCTCCTGGCGTCACCCGTCCGCGCCGATCAGCGCGCCCAGCACGGCCCTTGCGTCGTCGCCGGACCAGTCCGCCTCGCCGATCAACCGCCCGATCTCCTCGCCCTGCGCGTTCAGTATGAGGGTGACGGGCAGCCCCATGACCCCCATCTTGTGCGCCAGCGCTGCCTGCGGGTCGATCAGGATGGGCAGGTGTTCGATCTTGTCGCTCTTGAAGAACCGCTGCACCGCGGGCAGCGTGTTGCGGATCGTGGCGATCGGCAGCACCGTAAGCCGGTCGCCCATCTCGGCCTGCAGCTTGTCGAGGGTCGGCATCTCGACCCGGCAGGGCGCGCACCAGGTTGCCCAGAAGTTCACGAGGACCAGCTTTCCGCGGTATTCCGAAAGCTTGTGCGGCTTGCCGTCGGCGTCCTGGAAGGCGATGTCGGGCACCGGTTTCGGATCGGCATGCAGCGACAGTTTCTTCATGTCGCCTGCGCGCAACCCGTCGGCGCTTGCGACGGCGGGGGCCATCGCGGCGGCGGCGGGCAGCACGGCCAGGGCATTTGCACCAAGCGCGAGGGCCGTGTACAGGACGGCGATACGGATATTCTTCATGCTCTCTCCGACCCGAAGCGGACCCTGCCGACAATGACCGATAACACGACAGCTGCAAACACCATGTGGGGCGGGCGTTTCGCCGCTGGTCCCGACGCGATCATGGAGGCGATCAACGCCTCGATCGGTTACGACAAACGGCTCTACGCCCAGGACATCCGCGGCTCGCGCGCCCATGCGGCGATGCTCGCCGCCCAGGGCATCATCGGGGATAAGGATGCCGAGGCGATCGGGGAAGGCCTGCTCACGGTCTTGTCAGAGATCGAGGCGGGCGACTTCGCCTTCCGCACCGACCTCGAGGACATCCACATGAACGTGGAGGCCCGGCTGAAGGAGATCATCGGCGAACCGGCGGGCCGGCTGCACACCGCGCGGTCGCGCAACGACCAGGTGGCGACTGACTTCCGGCTCTGGGTGCGTGACCAGATCGACGCGGCCATCGGCGGGATCGAGGCGTTGCAGAAGGCCTTTCTTGCGCAGGCCGAGGCCGGGGCCGACTGGGTCATGCCAGGTTTCACCCACCTGCAAAGCGCCCAGCCCGTGACATGGGGCCACCACATGCTGGCCTATGTCGAGATGCTGGGCCGCGACGCCGGCCGCTTCCGCGACGCCCGCGCGCGGATGAACGAATGCCCGCTCGGCGCGGCCGCGCTGGCCGGCACCTCTTTCCCGATCGACCGCCATGCCACGGCCGAGGCGCTTGGCTTCGACCGGCCGTCCGCCAATTCGCTCGACGCCGTGGCCGACCGCGATTTCGCGCTGGAGTTCCTCTCCGCCGCCTCGATCTGCGCCATGCACCTGTCGCGCTTCGCCGAGGAACTGGTGATCTGGTCCTCGGCGCAGTTCCGCTTCGTGCGGCTGTCGGACGGTTTCTCGACCGGCTCGTCGATCATGCCGCAAAAGCGCAACCCTGACGCGGCGGAGCTTCTGCGCGCCAAGGTGGGCCGGATCCTTGGGGCGACCGTTGCCCTCTTCACCGTGATGAAGGGGCTGCCGCTGGCCTATTCCAAGGACATGCAGGAAGACAAGGAACAGGTCTTCGACGCCGCCGACAACCTGATGCTGGGACTGGCCGCGATGACCGGGATGGTGCGCGACATGCACGGCAACCGGAAGATCCTGGAAGAGGCGGCAGGGGCGGGCTTCTCGACCGCCACGGACCTTGCCGACTGGCTGGTGCGGGAGCTGGGCCTGCCGTTCCGCGACGCGCACCACGTGACCGGTTCACTGGTGGCACTGGCGGAAAAGAAGGGCTGCGACCTTGCCGATCTGTCGCTGAAGGAGCTGCAGACCGGGCACGAGGGGATCACGCAGGATCTCTATTCGGTGCTTGGCGTCCACAATTCGGTGGCCAGCCGGCGCTCCTACGGCGGCACCGCGCCCGACAACGTCCGGGCCCAGACTGCCCGCTGGAAGGAGATCCTGAAATGATCCGCCTCGCCGCCACCCTTGGCCTTGCCGCCCTCGTCGCCGCCTGTGGCGCCGATGGCGCGCCGACCCCGCCGCCGGCCAAGCCCGACAACACCGTCACGTCGCGCGATGGCTCGTCGTCGCTGTCGATCTCGGGCGATGCCCGGGTCGGCGTGGTGTCGAAGCTCTGATGTCGGCGCTGCGCCTCGCCTATCTGGCCCTCGCGGTCTGGGGCGCGGTGCAACCGATGCGCTTCTACCTGGCATGGTTCGCGGACCACGGCGTTGACCTTCCCGGGCTGGTCACCGCCTGGCACGCCAATGCCGCGACCACCGGACTGATGTGGGACCTGACGATCGCCGCGCTCGCGCTCACGCTCTGGGTGCTGGCGGAGACGCTGGTGCGGCGCAACTGGATCGCGCTGGTGGCGATCCCCGCGACCTTCCTGATCGGCCTGTCCTGTGGCTTGCCCCTCTACCTGTTCCTGAGGACGCGGCCCGTGACCTGAGGCCTGCGTCATGCGGCCCGTAAATCACCTTTCAGAGGCCCCGTTTCGCCACGGTATTGCCCAAATCCGCCTGTATCCGCTGGCGAAACAGTGCTTGTGGATATGTGGGGACTGACCATGATTCAGACAGAAGTGGTGGCCGACGCCAAGATTCTGACCGACCGACGCACCGCCAAGCCGCCGGTGATCGCGACGCTGGTGCGCAAGGCAGCGGAGAAGGCCGGCGTGAGCCCGGGTCACATCTTCCGCGAGATCATCCGCCTCGTCGCAAGGCGCCGGGGCGTCACCCAGCAGGAATATTTCGGCCTGCACCTCTATCGCAGCGATCTTACGCTGGAAGAAAAGCGCCAGTTCGTCGGCGCAAAGGCGAACTGGGTGCTGAACCAGCGCATGGCGCCCGAGGGGCTGACGCGGATGCGCGGCTTTCTCGGCGACAAGGCGGCCTCGACCGCGCTCTGGCGCCAGTTCGGCCTGCCCACGACACGCACACAGGCGCTGCTGAGCCGCGAGCGCTGGTTCGGCGAGACCCCGGTCCTGCGCGATGCGGAAGGGGTCGCGGCCTTCCTGCGCGACACCGCGACCTACCCGCTATTCGGCAAGCCGACCGACGGCACCCATGCGCTCGGCTCGGTCTGGATCGACGCGATCGACCGTGACAGCGGGATGCTCTCGCTCGGGGACGGGCGTTGCGTGCCGCTTGTGGCGCTGGCCGAGGAGATCGTGCGCGACTTCCCGGAGGGCTACCTGTTCCAGGACGTGGTGGAGCAGCATCCGGAGGTGACCGCCATCGCCGGTCGCGGGCTGAGCTGCCTGCGCATCGTCACGGTGATCGAGGACCACGCGCCGAAGCCGCTTTACGCGATCTGGAAGATCGCCTCGCCCAAGGCGATGTCGGACAATTTCTGGCAGCACGGAAGCATGATCGCGCGGCTCGATGCGACCAGCGGGGTGATCGAGAAATGCTATGCCGGCCATGGCCCGGACTCGCACGAGATCGACACGCACCCGGTGTCGGGCCTGCCGATCGTCGGCTTCCGCGTGCCGAACTGGGACCGGATCGTCGAAACCGTCTGCAATGCCCACGCCGTCTTTCCGATCAACGGGCTGATCGGCTGGGACGTGGCAATCGGACCCGATGGCGGCGTGCTGGTCGAGAGCAACTGCAACCCGGGGCATGAGTTCTATCAGATGGCGCACCGCAAGGGCATCCTGTCGCCCGACATCAAGGCCCGGATGGACCGGGTGGCCGCCCGTAACGAGGCGATCATCGCGCACAAGAAGGCGACGCTCTACAAGCTGCCCGAGTGACGGGCCTTGCAAAGCGCCCTGCCGGTGCTATCAGCAGCACATGGATCACTTTCTCTATCGCGACGGCGTGTTGCACGCCGAAGATGTTCCCCTGACCGAAATCGCGGCCGAGGTCGGCACGCCGTTCTATTGCTATTCCACGGCCACGCTGACCCGCCACTTCCGCCTGTTCGATGAGGCGCTGGCCGGCACCGATCACCTGGTGTGCTACGCCATGAAGGCGAACTCGAACCAGGCCGTGCTGAAGCTGATGGCGGAGCTGGGCGCCGGGGCCGACGTGGTGTCGGGCGGGGAATACGCGCGGGCCGTTGCCGCGGGCTTCCCGGGCGAGCGGATCGTGTTTTCCGGCGTTGGCAAGACGCGCGCCGAGATGCGGGCGGCGCTGGAGGGCGGGATCCGTCAGTTCAACCTCGAATCCGAACCCGAGATGGAGGTGCTGAACGAGGTCGCGCTCTCGCTCGGCAAGGTGGCGCCGGTGACTGTGCGGGTGAACCCCGACGTCGACGCCAAGACGCATGAGAAGATCGCCACCGGCAAGTCCGAGAACAAGTTCGGCATCCCGATATCCCGCGCGCGGGAGGTCTATGCCCGCGCCGCCGCCCTGCCGGGGCTGGAGGTGGTGGGGATCGACGTTCACATCGGCAGCCAGTTGACGGAGCTGGAGCCTTACGGCCTTGCCTTCGACAAGGTCGCGGCCCTGACCGCGGCGCTGCGTGCCGATGGCCACACGATCCGCCGGCTGGATCTGGGCGGGGGGCTCGGCATTCCTTATGAGCGGTCGAACTCCGCCCCGCCGCTGCCGATCGAATACGGTGCGCTGGTGAAGGAGAAGCTGGGCCATCTGGGCTGCGAGATCGAGATCGAGCCGGGCCGCCTGATCGCCGGCAACGCCGGGATCCTGGTGTCCGAGGTGATCTATGTGAAATCGGGCGAGGGGCGGGATTTCCTGATCCTCGACGCCGCGATGAACGATCTCGTGCGTCCGGCGATGTACGGCGCGCATCACGACATCGTTCCGGTGATCGAGCCCGAGCCGGGGGTGGAGCCACATGTCTACGACATCGTCGGGCCGGTCTGCGAATCGGGCGACACCTTCGCCAAGGGCCGCAAGCTGCCGCCGGTGGGGCCGGGCGACCTTGTCGCCTTCCGCTCGGCCGGGGCCTACGGTGCGACGATGGCGTCGGAATACAACTCGCGCCCGCTCATTCCCGAAGTTCTTGTGAAAGACGGCCAATTCGCGCTGGTAAGGGCAAGGCCGAGCTTTGAAGAAATGATCGCCCGCGATACCATCCCCACATGGATGTGATCGCCGGGCGCCCTGCCCGGCAACGACGATCCGCCGGAAGGAGCGCATGAGCGACGACCCCCAGACACCCGGCGAGGGCGCAGATCCCCGGGACGCGCCGACGGACCCGGCGGCCCGCGCCTATGCTGCCGCGCTTCGCCGTGCGCGCTGGCCGCTGAGGCTGACGCTTGCGGGGATCTGGGCGGAGCGTATCACCCGCGCGTTCTGGCCGGTCTGGACGATCGGGCTGGCGCTGGTCGCGGCGCTGATGCTGGGGCTGGGCCAGGTCCTGTCGCCGCAGGTGCTGCACTGGATCGTCGGGCTCTGCCTTGCGGCCATGGCGGTCTTTGCCGCATGGGGCGGCTGGCGGTTCCGGCGGCCGCGGCGCGGCGAGGCTCTGGCGCGGCTGGATGCCAGCCTTCCGGGCCGTCCCTTCGCCGCGCTTGCCGATGCGCAGGCGATCGGCGCCGAGGATGACCAATCCTCGGCCGTGTGGCGGGCCCACATGGGGCGCATGGCAGACCGGGCGCAGGCCGCGCGCACGGTGGCGCCGGACCTCAGGATCGCCGCGCGCGATCCGTTCGGCCTGCGCCACGTTGCCGCCACCGCCTTCGTCCTTGCGTTGATTTTCGGGGTGCCGCAGCGCCTTCTCTTCACCTTGCCGGCCGCACCGGTGCCCACCAAGGGGGCCGCCATCGCCGCGGGCCCGGCGTGGGAGGGCTGGATCCAGCCGCCGCTCTATACCGGGAAGCCCGCACTCTATCTCAACGAGATCGACCGGGATGGCTTCGCCGTGCCGCAGGGATCGAAGGTGCAGTTGCGCCTCTACGGCGCACCCGGAACGGTGACGGTGAGCCAGACCCTGTCCGACGCAGGCACCACGGGCACAGGCACAGGCACGGCGCCGACGGGCGGGAAGGAAGCGGACGGACAGGCCGGGGACGGGCAGGCCGCGGATGACGGCGCGATCCGCTTCACCGCCAGCCACAGTGGCGACCTGGCCGTCTCGGGGCAGGGCGGGCGCAGCTGGCAGATCGAGGTGACGCCGGACGAGGCGCCCAAGGTGGACTTTGCCGGGGTCGCCCAACGCAAGGCCGGCGGCGAGATGCAGCAGCCGTTCCGCGCCAGCGACGATTACGGCATCGTCAAGGGCCATGCCACGATCACCCTCGACCTTGCCGCGGTCGACCGGCGCTATGGCCTCAAGGTCGCGCCGGAGCATCGCGATCCGATCGTGCTGACCCTGCCGATGCCGATCTCGGGAAGCCGCAAGTCCTTCACCGAGACCCTGACGGAGAACCTTGCCAAGAACGCCTGGGCCAACCTGCCGGTGAAGATGGTGCTGACGGTCGAGGATGCGGCGGGGCATGTCACCTCGACCCCGCCGCGGGTGATGGACCTGCCGGGCCGGCGGTTCTTCGATCCGCTGGCGGCGGCGGTGATCGAGATGCGGCGCGATCTGCTGTGGTCGAAGGCCAACGCCGCGCGCACCGTCGAGGTGCTGCGCGCCGTGACGTGGCAGCCGGAGGGCTTCATCAAGAACGAGCGCGCGTATCTGTTGCTGCGGATCGCCATGCGCCGGCTGGATGCGGCGGTGGAGGACAAGTCGCTGACCGACAGCGTGCGCGACGAGGTGGCGAATGCGCTCTGGGACGTCGCGGTGCTGCTCGAGGACGGGACGCTGGCCAATGCGCTGGCGCGCTTGCGGCAGGCGCAGGACCGGCTGTCCGAAGCGATCCGCAGGGGGGCGAGCCCCGATGAGGTGAAGAAGCTGATGGGCGATCTGAATGACGCCATGCAGAATTACATCCGTCAGTTGGCCGAGCAGCAGCAGAAGACCCCCGACCAGCAGAATGCCGACAACGGCAACAGCCGGAAGATCACCGGTGATCAGCTGCAGCAGATGCTGAACCGCCTGCAGCAGCTGATGAACGAGGGGCGGATGGCCGAGGCGCAGCAGCTTCTCGATCAGCTGTCGCAGATGATGCAGAACCTGCGGGTCACGCAGGGCCAGGGCGGCGAACAGATCCCCGGGCAGGGCCAGATGCAGGGCCTCGCCGACACCCTGCGCAAGCAGCAGAACCTCTCGGACCAGGCGTTCCAGGACATGCAGAAGGGCGCCCAGCAGGGGCAGCAGGGCACCGAGCCGGGTCAGCAGGGTCAGGGCCAGATGGGCCAGGGTCAGCAGGGCCAGGGTCAGCAGGGCCAAGGTCAGCAAGAGCAGCAGCCGGGCCAGGGCCAGAGGCAGAACGGCGATGCCGAGCGCCGGTCGCTGGCCGAGCGTCAGAAGGCGCTGCGCGATCAGCTCGAC
The DNA here is from genome assembly GCF_002871005.1 of Acidimangrovimonas sediminis. Lineage (GTDB taxonomy): Bacteria > Pseudomonadota > Alphaproteobacteria > Rhodobacterales > Rhodobacteraceae > Acidimangrovimonas > Acidimangrovimonas sediminis. Next base: position 139,441 of record NZ_PHSN01000016.1, on the reverse strand, counting down.
CGTCAGGGGCAGCAGGGCCTTCCCGGGGCGGGCACGCCAGACGGCAAGGCCGGGCGCGAGGCGTTGGGCCGGGCCGGCCGGGCGATGGAGGGGGCCGAGCAGGCGCTGCGCGATGGCGATCTCAACGGCGCGCTCGACAAGCAGGCTCAGGCGATGGACGCGCTGCGTGAAGGGATGCGCAACCTTGGCCGCGCCATGGCCGACAACCAGCGGCAGGCCCCGGGGCAGCGCGGGCAGCAGGGCCAGCAGGCACAGAGCGGGTCGCGCGATCCGCTGGGCCGCGAGACCGGCACCGTGGGCCGCATGGGCACCAACCAGGACATCCTGCAGGGCGAAGACATCTACCGCCGCGCCGAGGAGATACTGAAGGAGCTGCGCAAGCGGTCGGGCGACATGAGCCGCCCCGAGCAGGAGCGTGACTACCTGAAGCGGCTGCTGGAGCCTTACTGACGGCTGCCGCCCGGGGCGCGGACCTCTTCCCGCAGCGCTCTGGCCAGACGCGGGGCCAGACGCGGAGGCCCGCAGCGATCAGGCCGCGATCAGTTCGACGGGGCGCTGCCGCCGGCGGGCTTGCCCTGGATCGCGTGGGTCGCCCGGGTCATCATCCGGTCCATCCAGATCCGCCCCTTGTCGACCGTATGCACATAGGTCTGCAGCGGCCCGGAAAGCGCCGGCACCCGCTGCGCGATCTTCGGCGCGTAGAGGTAGATGAGCGCCAGGATCACCGCGATCAGTAGCACGACCAGAAAGCCGCGGCGGAAGTTGCGGCGTTGCTCGGCCGGGGTCTCGGCCTCGGTGCTGGCGCCGGGGCCTGTGCGCTCGCGCTCGGTGCTGGCGCGCAGGGTGGAGTTGATCTCCTCGATGTCCGGCAGCAGGTCGCGGCGCGGACCCGAGGCCACGTCGCCGGTCGAGGCCGCGGCGATGGTGGCGCGGCTTCTTGCGGCGGCGGCCTTCTCCTCGGCCATCACCTTCTCGATGCGGTTGCCGGTTTCGGATTCCGGCCGGGCGGGGCGAGAGGGCGCCGGGCGGGGCGCGGAATCGTCGAGGCCGAGATCGGGCTGGGATTCAATCGGCGTGGCCTCGGCCTTGCGCGCGGTGCTCTCTCGCTGGGCTTCCTCGCGCAGGAGTTGCTTCAGACCGTCGTCGATCTGGCGCGGCGATGCGGCAGGCCGCGGCGCGGCAAGCGGGGCCGTATCATCATCGTCGTCGTAGACGTCATCCTCTGGCACCGGCGGGCGGATCGACCCGAGGCCGGCAGTGACTGAGGCCGCCGCGGGTTCCGCAGGCGCGGCGGGGGGCGCATCCGTCGTCTCCGCGTCGTCATAGGCCCCGATCGCGGGGGCGGGTTCGGCGCTGGATTCTGGGATCGCTGCCGTGATCTCCGTCGGTTCCGGTGCGACAGGGGAAGAGGCGGTGGGAGAAGGGGCGGCAGGGGAAGGGGCGGGGGCCTCGACCCCGGCATCGCCGAAGGCGCGGGCCTCGTCGCGTAACTGCTCCTCGACATCGGGATGAAGCTGAAACCAGGCATGGCCGCAATTCGAACACTGAACGTCGCGCCCGCCATCGGGAATGGCCGTATCGTCGACCTCGTATTGCGCGTCGCAATTCGGACACGTCAGCCGCATATGCCTGCCCTCGTTATCGCACCCGTCATGCCTGGAATATATGGGTGCCCTCTTGATCTTGTAGCAAGCCGTTAAGCTTTCTCCAAGCTTTTGTGATATTGTGCGCCCCGCGCTGTGGTCTCGGTGATTGAAACCGCCGTCTTCGTGGGCGATGCTGCCGGCGCGGATTCGGCGCCCGCGGCACCGGCGCCGCGCAAGAGGGCCGAGGGGCAGCAGGACCAAGGGGCGGGGCCGGGTGATCGAGTTCCAGAACGTGGCCTACAATTACGGCGGGGGGGAACTCCTGTCGGAGATGACGCTTACCCTCGCGCCGGGGTCGTTCCATTTTCTCACCGGGCCGTCAGGGGCGGGCAAGACGACGTTCCTCAAACTTTGCTACGGCGAACTTCTGGCGACCGCCGGGCGGGTCAACGTGTTCGAGGCCGACGTCAAGACGCTGTCGCGCGACGAGGTTGCGCGGATGCGCCGCAGGATCGGCGTGGTGCACCAGGATTGCCAGTTCCTCGATCACCTGCCGCTGGCCGAGAACGTCGCGCTGCCGCTTACCGTTTCGGGACGCGCGGTGACCGATACCGATGTCGAGGATCTGCTCAACTGGGTCGGGCTGAAATCGCTGGCGGGCCACCGCCCGCCAGAGCTTTCCGGCGGCGAGCGTCAGCGTGCGGCCCTGGCCCGGGCGATCATCATGGGCCCCGACGTCATTCTGGCGGACGAACCTACGGGGAACGTCGACTGGGACATGTCCCAGCGGCTGCTGCAATTGCTCATCGAACTCAACCGGATGGGCAAGACCATCCTGATCGCCACGCATGACCTCAACCTGATCCGCAATGCCAAGGCGCAGGTGGCCGCGCGCGTCCTGCGGATCCGCAACCGGCGCCTGCACCTGGCGGGGAGCGATCTGTGAAGCTGCCCAAGCTCATTACCGGCGACATGCAGGCCGGGCGCGTGGTGCCGCCGACCGGCGTGATCGCGCGGCTGACCGGGTTCACCGCGGGCGCGATGGCCTTCCTCGCGGTTTTCGCGCTGGCGCTGTCGCTGGCCTCGGGGCGGCTGGCCGACCGCTGGGCCGCGGCGCTGGCCGACAGCGCGACGATCCGCATTTCCGCCCCGCCCGGACAGATGGAGACGCAGACCCGCGCGGTGCTGAAGATCCTGTCCGAGACCCCCGGTGTCGCCTCTGCCAACGCCCTTACCAAGGAGGCCGAGAAGAAGCTGCTGACCCCGTGGTTCGGCCCCGGCCTGCCGCTGGGCGAACTGCCGATCCCGCAACTGATCGACGTGCAGGAAACCGGCAAGGGCTTTGACGCCGAGGGCCTGCGCCAGCGGCTGAGCGCCGAGGCGCCGGGCGCGGTGCTGGACGATCACGCACGCTGGCGCCGTCCGCTGGTGCGCGCGGCAGAGCGGCTGCGCCTTCTCGGGCTGATCTCGATCGCGCTGCTGACGGGCGCCACGGCGGCGATGATCACGCTGGCTGCCAATGCCGCGCTGGCCGCCAACGCGCAGGTCATCCGGGTGCTGCGCCTGATCGGGGCGCGTGACAGCTACATCGCCCGCGCCTTTGTCCGCCGCTTCACCCTGCGCGCGCTGGGTGGCGCGGTCGCCGGCACCGGGCTGGGCATGCTGGCGATCGCGGTCATGCCCGCCGCGGCGCCCGAGGGCGGCTTTCTCACCGGGCTGGGGTTTGCCGGGATCGGCTGGCTCTGGCCCTTGCTCATCCCGCCGCTGGCCGCCATCGTCGCTTTTGCCGCGACCCGGTTCGCGGCGTTCCGCACCTTGAGGGGGCTCAGCTGATGCCGCTGCCGCTGCAATGGATCCTGTCGCTGGTGTTCATCGTCCAGATGTACGCCGCCATGGCCATCCTTGCGATCGTCTACACTCCGGTCGTCCTGTTCCGCCGCGAGGCCGCCTTCTGGGCGGTGCATGCCTATACCCGCTGGGTCAGGTTCTCGGCTCGCGTGCTGGTGGGGCTCCGCTCCGAGGTGCGCGGCACGGCGCCGCGCGACGAGGCGCTGATCGTGTCCAAGCACCAGTCGTTCTTTGACATCATCCTGCTGGTCGACGCCACGCCCCGGCCCAAGTTCATCATGAAGAAGGAGCTGCTCTGGGCGCCGATCCTCGGCTGGTACGCGCTCAAGATCGGCTGCGTGCCGGTCGACCGCGGCAAGCGGGGCATGGCGATCAAGGGGATGATGGACGGCGTGAAGAAGGGCACGGTCGATGCCGGCCAGCTAATCATCTACCCGCAGGGCACGCGGGTCGCGCCCGGTGCGGCCAAGCCCTACAAGGTGGGCGCCGGGCTGCTTTACAGCCAGCTCGGCCAGACTTGCGTGCCGGCGGCGACCAATGTCGGCGTGTTCTGGCCGCGTCACGGCATCCTGCGCCGCCGCGGTCTTGCGGTGGTCGAATTCCTCGACCCGATCGCGCCGGGCAAGGCGGTGCCCGCCTTCATGGCCGAACTCGAATCGGTGATCGAGGAGGCCTCCGACCGGCTGATGGCCGAGGCCGGGTTCGACGCCCCCGCCGCCCGTGCCCAAGCGGTGAAGGCATGACCTTCATCGAGGATATCGCCGCGCTCGAGGCGCTTTACGGCACCCCGACCGAGGCCGCGACCGCCAAGGTGGCGGACCGGCTGACACCGGGGTACCGGACGTGGATCGCGCGGTCGCGGTTCTGCCTGCTCAGCACCGTCGGGCCCGAGGGCACCGATTGCAGCCCGCGCGGCGACGACGGCCCGGTGGTGACCGAGCTGGACCCGCGCATGCTCGCACTGCCCGACTGGCGCGGCAACGACCGGATCGACAGCCTGCGCAACATCGTCCGCGATCCGCGCGTGTCGCTACTGTTCCTCGTGCCTGGGTCGAACAACGTGATCCGCGTCAACGGCCGCGCCCGGGTGAGCGCCGATGCCGACCTTTGCGCCCGCTTCGCGCGGCAGGGCAAGGTGCCCAGAACCGTCGTGGTGATCGAGATCGCCGAGGTCTATGCCCAATGTGCGCGCGCCCCGCTGCGCGCCCGGCTCTGGACCTCGGGGGACGAGTCGCGCGACCTGCCCAGCATGGGCGACCTGCTGCGCGAGATGACGGAGGGCGGTTTCGACGGCGCCACCTATGACGCGGAATGGCCCGGCCGCGCCGCAAGGACCATGTGGTAGCGCCCCCCCCCCCTCAGACCCAATGAAAAACGCCCCCGCAGGTCTCTGCGAGGACGTTGTCATTCTGTGGGGGCGCATGCAGGCGCCCGGGGGCGAGGGATCAATCGTCCTCGTCTTCGTCGTCGTCGCCACCGGGCAGGTTGAAGAAGCTGTCCGCGTCCGAGAAATCGGCCGGGCTTTTCTTCTCTTCCTCTTCCTCGTCGTTGCCGGAGAGGGTGAAGGTCTCGAGCCCCGCGATCGCCGCCGGGATCTTGGGTTCCGGCGCCATGCCCAGCGACTGTTCGGTCGACACCAGCTTCCGGCGCTCGTCGTCGGTCATGACCGAACCCTCGGCCGCCTTCTTGCGCGCTGCCTGCTGCACCGCCGCGTCAAGCTCGGTCTGCTTGCAAAGGCCAAGCGCGACCGGGTCGATCGGCTGGATGTTGGCGATGTTCCAGTGGGTCCGCTCGCGGATCGACTGGATCGTCGGCTTGGTCGTGCCGACCAGCTTGCCGATCTGGCCGTCGCTGAGTTCCGGGTGGAACTTGACCAGCCAGAGGATCGAGGCCGGGCGATCCTGCCGCTTCGACAGGGGGGTGTAGCGCGGGCCGCGGCGCTTTTCCTCGCCGACCGAAGCCGGGTTGAACTTCAGCTTCAGCTTGATCATCGGGTCCTTCTCGGCCCGGTCGATCTCGATCTGGTCGAGCTGGTTGTTCGCGACCGGGTCGAAGCCCTTCACGCCGGCCGCGACGTCGCCGTCTGCGATGCCCTGGATCTCAAGCTCATGCATGCCGCAGAAATCGGCGATCTGCTTGAAGCTCAGCGTGGTGTTGTCGACCAGCCAGACGGCGGTGGCCTTCGGCATCAGGGGCTTGTTCATCTCCGCCACTCCTTTACAAATCTCTCCCGGGCCGGAAAACGGCTGCGGCCTTCTTCGGTCCGCGTGTCCTCGATGTCCGGGGAAGTTGCAGGGTATATAATGCCCCTAGTCGCGGGAGGGAAGAGAAAATGCGCCACGCTTCCGGCAGGCCCTGCCGCATGGGGCGCAGCGCGCGGATCCTTGCGCCAGCTCTCCACTTCGTTCCCGTTGTCGCGATCGCCCTCCCCCTCGCCTTGGCGCTTGTCCTCGGGGCCCCGCTGCGCGCCGCCGCCGGGGGCGACCGTGCGGGCCGGTTCGATTATTACGTGCTGTCGTTGTCGTGGTCGCCGACATGGTGCGCGCTGACCGGCGACGCCCGGCATTCGCCGCAATGTTCCGCGCGGCCGGGCTTCGGCTTCACCCTGCATGGGCTTTGGCCGCAGAACGACCGCGGCTATCCCAGCTTCTGCCGCACGAGCCAGCGCGACCCCACGCGCGCCCAGACCGCGGCGATGGCCGACATCACCGGCACGCCGGGCCTTGCCTGGCACGAGTGGAAGAAGCACGGCCGCTGCACCGGCCTTTCGGCCGCGCGCTACTACGAGGCGGCGCGCAAGGCTTTCGACAGCATCGCCATCCCGCAGGTCTTCAAGAAACTCCACCGCGACGTGAAGCTTCCCGCGGCGGTCGTGGAGCAGGCCTTCCTCGAGGCGAACAAGGGCCTGTCGGCCGACATGGTCACGGTGACCTGCGAGGCGGGGCGGATCGACGAGGTACGGATCTGTCTCACAAAGTCGCTTCGCCCGCGGCCCTGCGGCGCCGATGTCGTGCGCGATTGCGCGGCGACCGGTGCCCTGATGGACGGCATGCCCTGAGATCTGCAGGCTGAGCGCCGCGCCCTGAGCCCGATGCCCTGAACGAGGCCCCGCTGGCGCGGTCCCCAGCCTTGAGCGTTCCGCCGCGCCATGAGTCGCCGGGCTGGTGGCTCTTCTGGTGGCAGTCGCGCTCAATGGCAGCGCCTTGGGGATCAGGGCGCGGGATCTGAACTTCTTGGCGGCGGCAGTGTCGCGATTGCGGCGCGTGGCCTACATCTTGTCTTCGAGGGTCGGCAGCTTGTGGTCCGCGGCCACTTCGGCCACGTGGGGCGGTTCGGGGTGGTCGTTCCGGATCCAGCTCCGCGCGGCCTCCATCTCGGACAGGTGGAACAGGTGCACGGGCGGGCGCAGCATCGGCGCGAACATCTTCACGCCCAACCGGATCCATTCGACATCGGTGACCACCGCCACCTTCGCGAACTCGCCCATGTGCAGGATGCCCAGCTTGGCATCGTCCCAGGCCGCGCCCGCGGTAAGGCCCTCGAAGCCCTCGCCCAGGACATAAAGGAGCTTGGCGCGGCCCTCGGCCGCCACCACCCGGGCGATCGCCGGGATCAGCACCTCCTCGTAATCGGCCCGGGTGATCTTTCCCCGAGCCTCGATCGCCACGACGTCCGCGGGAAACCCCGCGAGGATCTCGAAATTGCCGGATACGTTCATCGGCTGCCTCCTGATCGGTGCGCGTCCTGCCCAAACATATGGCAACAAGCGCGGGCCGATACACCCCGAGGCAGCCGATTTTGCGATGTTGTCAGCGAATCTTCAGCACGATCTTCCCGATATGGCCCGAGCTTTCCATGCGGGCATGGGCCTCGCTGGCTTTGTCCATCGGGTATTCGCTGTCCATCACCGGCGCCACCGCGCCCGAGGCCAGAAGCGGCCAGACCTGTGCCTCGAGGCCCTCGGCGATCCGTGCCTTGGCAAGGTCGGATTGCGGGCGCAGCGTCGAGCCGGTGATCGTCAGCCGCCGCCGCATCACGGCGGAAAAGTTCAGCTCCGCCTTCGGGCCCGACAGGAAGGCGATCTGCACCAGGCGCCCGTCATCGGCCAGGGCCCGCACGTTGCGCGGAATGTAGTCGCCGCCGACCATGTCGAGGATCAGGTCGGCGCCGCCTTCGGCTTTCAGCACCTCGACGAAATCCTCCTCGCGGTAGTTGATCGCACGCTCGGCGCCCAGCCGCAGGCAGGCGGCGCATTTGTCCTCGGACCCGGCGGTCGCGAAGACCCGGGCGCCGAAGGCCCTGGCCAGCTGGATCGCGGTGGTCCCGATCCCCGACGAACCGCCGTGGACGAGAAACCGTTCTCCTGCCTTCAGGGCGCCGCGCTGGAACACGTTGGAAAACACGGTGAAGAAGGTTTCGGGCAGGCAGGCGGCCTCGCGCATGCCCATGCCGGCGGGGATGGGCAGCGCGTGCGCGGCCGGGGTGACGACGTATTCGGCATAGCCGCCCCCGGGCAGCAGCGCGCAGACCTGGTCGCCAACGGACCAGCGGCTGACGCCTTCGCCGACCGCGGCGACGCGGCCCGCGCCCTCGAGCCCGGGCAGCGGCGAGGCGGTGGGTGGCGGGGCGTAGTTGCCGGCGCGCTGCAGGGCGTCGGGCCGGTTCACCCCGGCATAATCCAGGGCGATCACGATCTGGCCCGGGCCGGGTTGGGGCACCGGAACCTCGGTGGGGGTCAGCACTTCGGGGCCGCCGGGTTGTGCGATCTCGATCGCGCGCATGGTCGCGGGCAGGGTCATGGGACTCGTCCTCGGTCGGAATGGTGGAATGTCTGCGGTGTGATGGGGAAGGCGGTCAGCCGCGGGGGGTGATCTGTCCGGGCAGGTCGGCGGGCACGCCGCGCGGCGGCCGGATCCGGCCCAGCATCCGCATCGGCAGGGCGAAGGCGCGGCCCAGAACCGGGTTGTCGCGGACCTGGGCCTTGACCTTCTCGACCCGCATCACGTCGTCGATCCGCCGGTCGAGGAATTCCCAGGTGGCCGCGTGCCCCTCGGACGTGTCGCCCAGCCAGTAGAGCACGGTCGAGCCGTAGACGCCGGAGAGGGTGGCGCGCTTGGTGTACCAGTTGAAATCGTCCGAACTGTCGCCCAGCGTGCGCCAGATCAGGTCGGCGGTGCCCCAGATCGCCTTGGCCCCGTCCGCCGCGTGTTGCGGCAGCGCGAAGAGGGTGGAGCCGCGCTGTACCAGCTCGCGGTCCTCGACCGCCTCGAGGCGAAAGCGCACGGCGGCGGCGATCCGGTCGCGGAACCTCAGCGCGCCGAGATCGGCCTCGTTCAGGCGCCGCACCATCTCGGCATCGCCGCGACGGTGGAAGGCAAGTGCAAGGTCCACAGCCCCGCGCGGATAAAGGGCGCGGGCGGTGGCCAGATCGTACCCGGCATCGCGCGCGGCGTTGCGCAGCGTGGTCTCGGACCAGCCGTCGAAGGGCACGTTGATCAAGGCCGCGTCAAGGATCGCCTCGGCGGGATCCTCGCGCGTGGTGCCGGCGGTATCGGTCTCGCTCTCGTCCATCTTGCCCTCCCTTGGCTCTCTCGTTCGGACAGTAGACAAACTAGGGTGGCTTTGCTATACGGCCACCTCCTGCATTTTCCATGCAACTCAAACTTAGAAAGGTGGTGAAAACCACATGCAGGTTAGCGTTCGCGACAACAACGTCGATCAGGCCCTTCGGGCCCTGAAGAAGAAGCTCCAGCGTGAAGGCGTCTTCCGTGAAATGAAGCTCAAGCAGCATTTCGAGAAGCCGTCGGTCAAGCGTGCCCGTGAGCAAGCCGAAGCGATCCGCCGTGCGCGTAAACTCGCGCGCAAGAAGGCGCAGCGTGAAGGTCTGCTCTGAGGCCTGAGCCTTGGACGCAGTGAAGAACGACCCCCGGGGCGCCCGCCGCGGGGGTTTTTCTTTGCGCCGCAGCATGACGTCGGAATAGGCGCTGCGTGCAGGGTGGGTTTTAACGCACCCCAGCCTCGCCCGGGCCCCGCGCGCCCCATGTTTCATCCGATCACGGAGACGGGCCCCGCCCGCGGCGGATTGTCGCGCTTTCGGGGCTTTCCTGCATTCGCGGTGCAGCATTCATCACCGGCGCGTGAGCAGGGCTTGCGCGGGGCGAGGCAAAGGTTCATCCGCATGACAGCGCCGGGCTTGATTTCGCCGGCTATCGGATTACTCGAAGCCGGGAGAAGCGGGATGAAAGCGCCGAGGGCGTCACGGATTGGCTGGGTGCGCAGATCCCGGGCGATGGTGACTTCGAAGCGGCAGTGGAAATCACGCCTCGTCTTCTGGATCGGCGCCCTTGCCATCGGCGCGGTCAGCGCGGCCTTCGCCCGGCTGGCCGACGAGGCGCAGATTCTGTTTCACGCGGTCATCGGCGGCGGAGGGCGGGGCTGGCTTCCGCTGATCATCACCCCGCTTGGCTTCGTGCTCTGCGCCTGGTTGGCGGATCGGTTCTTTCCCGGCTCGCAGGGGTCGGGCATCCCGCAGGCGATCGCCATCCGTCACATGCGCGACGATACCGACCGGGCCCGTTACCTGACGATGCGTATCGTCTTCGGCAAGATCGCCCTGACGCTTGCCGGGCTGGCTTCCGGTGCCTCGATCGGGCGCGAAGGGCCGACCGTGCAGGTGGGCGCCGCGCTGATGCTGCTGGCGGGTCGGATCGGCGGCATGGCACAGGCGCGCGGCCTGATCCTTGCGGGATCCGCCGCGGGCATCGCGGCCGCCTTCAACACGCCACTCGCCGGTATCGTCTTCGCCATCGAGGAGATGAGCCGCTCCTACCAGGCGCGGACCAACGGGGTGGTGCTGTCGACGGTGATCATCGCCGGTATCGCCTCGCTCGCCATCGTCGGCAATTACACCTATTTCGGCTTCACCAACGCGACGGCGCAATTCCCCGGAGACTGGCCGCTGGTGATCGCTTGCGGCGTGGTCGGCGGCGTATTGGGCGGGGCGTTCTCCAAGCTCGTGCTGTCGCTGACCAACCGGATCCGCCGCTGGCGCTCGATCACCCCACGGCGCCGGGTGCTGGTGGTGGCCTTCCTCGCGGGGCTCGTGCTGGCGCTGACCGGCGTCGCCTACCACGGCGACACCTTCGGCACCGGATACGAGCAGGCGCGTTTCGCCATCGAGGGGCATGTCCTCGACCCGACCTACTTCCTTGCGAAGTTCGTCGCCACCGTCGCCTCGACCGTGTCTGGCATTCCCGGCGGCCTCTTCGCGCCGTCGCTGGCGGTCGGGGCGGGGATGGGTTCCACGCTTGGCTATCTGCTGGGGGGAAGCGCCAGCCTTGCCGCCGTCCTTGGCATGGCGGGGTATTTTGCCGGGGTGGTGCAGGCACCGATGACGGCTTTCGTCATCATCGTCGAGATGACGGGAAACCATGATAACGTGGTGCCGGTGATGGCCTCGGCGATGATCGGCTATGGCGTGTCGCGCATGCTGTCACCGCAGCCGCTCTACCATGGGCTGTCGCGGCTGTGGATCGCCGACGCCCTGCGCAAGCGCCGGGCCGAGGAGCAGGGCGCCCGCGCCGCCTGAGTGCCCGGCCGGAGGGAAAACGACGCGATGGACCCGAGGCTTGCACAGGAGATCGACCGCACCCTGGCCGAGCGTGGCCGCTACTTCACCCCGCGATGGTTCGCCCGGCTGTTCCGGGGCAGGCTGAGCCTTGCCGACAGTTTCTGGACCGGGATGTTCGGCCCGCTCCTCGTGGTGGTGCCGGCCATGGTGCTTCTGGCGATGCTGTCGAAAGGGGTGGATCCCGCGGCGGGCCTGCCCGTGTTCTCGGCGCTTCTGGTCGTCGTCGGCCTCTACTGGGCCGCCGTGACGCGGGCGGTCGTGATGGCCGCGTGGCGCAGCCCCCAGGCGGGTGGCTGGCGCTGGACCGCGGTCGCCGTGGCCCTGCTCCTCACGCTGGCCGCACTTTGGGGCGGCCTTCGCGGCGTGCTCTGACCGCCCGGCGCGCGCCTCAGTCCACCGGGATAGCCGTGGTGCGGAACACGGTGCGCAGGGCGAATGACGAATGCATCTGCGACACCCCGGGCAGGCGCGACAGGTATTGCCGGTGGATGCGGGCGAAATCCTCGGTGTCCTGTGCCAGGATCTTCAGCAGGTAATCCGCCGTCCCCGCCATGAGGTGGCATTCCAGCAGGTCGGGGATCCGGGCCACCTGCCGTTCGAACGCGTCGAGCACGTCGTCGGCCTGCCCCGACAGCGTGATCTCGACGAAGACGGTGGTTGGCCGGCCCATCCGCCGCTCGTCCAGCAGCGCGACATAGCCGCGGATCAGCCCCTCGCTTTCCAGCCGCTGCACCCGCCGGTGACAGGCCGAAGGCGACAGGTTCACCTGTTCGCTGAGCTCGGCATTGGTCATCCGGCCATCGCGTTGCAGGGCTGTCAGGATACGGCGGTCGGTCGCGTCGATCGTCATGTGGGCGCAATCTTCTTCGATGAAAGTCAATTTCGGCGCGACATCCTACGTAATCCATCCGCCTTCGCCACCGCTTTTTTCAAAGCAATGGCACGCGTTCGGGCGCAGCATGAGACATGGGAGACACATGAGGGAGTTGCGACATGAAGATCGGTTGTCCGAAAGAGATCAAACCGCAGGAATTCCGCGTGGGCATGACACCCCACGCCGCGCATGAGGCCGTCGCGGCCGGCCACGAGGTGCTGGTCGAGGCCGGGGCCGGCGTCGGCGCGGGCTTTTCCGATGCCGATTACGCGGCCGTCGGCGCCCGGATCGCCGACACCGCCGAGGAGGTCTTCGCGGCCTCCGAGATGATCGTCAAGGTGAAGGAGCCGCAGGCGGAGGAACGCAAGCGGCTGCGCGAAGGCCAGCTTCTGTTCACCTATCTCCACCTCGCGCCGGACCCGGAGCAGACCCGGGACCTGCTCGCCTCTGGCGTCACCGCGATCGCCTACGAGACGGTGACCGACGATCGCGGCGGGCTGCCCCTCCTCGCGCCGATGTCCGAGGTCGCGGGGCGGCTGGCGCCGCAGGTCGGCGCCTGGACGCTGCAGAAGGCCAACGGCGGGCGCGGCGTCCTGCTGGGCGGTGTGCCCGGCGTCGCCCCGGCCAGGGTGGTGGTGATCGGCGGCGGCGTCGTCGGAACCCACGCCGCACGGATCGCGGCGGGGATGGGGGCGGAGGTGACCGTTCTCGACCGCTCGCTGCCGCGGCTGCGCTACCTCGACGATACCTTCGCCGGGGCGTTCCGCACCCGCTATGCCAGCGCCGGCGACACCGCCGAGCTGGTCGCCGAGGCGGATCTGGTGATCGGCGCGGTGCTGATCCCCGGCGCCGCGGCGCCGAAGCTGGTGACGCGGGCGCAGCTGTCGACGATGAAGCCGGGCGCGGCGATCGTCGACGTGGCGATCGACCAGGGCGGCTGTTTCGAGACCTCTCACGCCACGACCCACCAGGATCCGATCTACGAAGTCGACGGCGTGATGCACTATTGCGTCGCCAACATGCCGGGCGCGGTGGCGCGTACCTCGACCATCGCTCTGGGCAACGCCACGATGCCGTTCCTCATGGCGCTCGCGAACAAGGGCTGGCGCCAGGCCTGCGCCGACGACCGGCACCTGCTGGCGGGCCTCAACACCCACGCCGGTCAGCTGACCTATGCTGCGGTGGGCGCCGCGCTGAACCTGCCGGTGGCGGACGCGGCCAAGATCGTGGCGGAACGCAGGGCAGCCTGATCCGTCCCCCGGAATAGCGAAGGGCCGGCGGTCATTCCGCCGGCCCTTTCGCATGTCGCGGTGGCCGCGTGTCAGTGCTTGGCCTGACCAGTATTCGCCGTGCCGACGGACGGCGCCGGGGCGACCATCTGCACCCCGACCTGCCAGTCGGTCATCGCGGTGCGGTGTCCCGACAAGTCGTTGGTCTGCACCGTCGACCAGCCGGCCGGCGTGAGGGGGTAGCTCCCGCTGGCCAGCACCTTCTGTTCGCCCGAAAGCACGGCCGCCTCGGCTGCGATGGCCAGTGGCGCGACGGCCAGCGCAACGGCCAGAAGCAGCGTGGGTTTGTTCATGTACATCTCTCGTCTCCTGCGGTCCGCGGCCCGCACCGCTGTGCGGCCGCCTGTCTGGGGCGCCATCGGATGCGGCAGCCTGCCGCACCCTCGCTTGGCGTGTGACGAGGAAATAGAACTGAACGGTTTAGTTTTAAAGGGGCCGGAGATACAGGAGGCCCCTGCGCCGCACGCGGTAGCCACACCCGGCGGATCAAGGCCGGATACGATTTTTCGGCGAAAAATCTCTATAAGTTAAAGGGTTGGGAGTTCTCCGCCCGTCGCACGGGATCCCGCCCCAAGCCGCGCTCGGCCCCATCGGGCGGCGCTGCACAGGGGATGTGCCCGCGGTCACAAGGGCCGCGGGCCGGGAAGCGGGCGGTCAGGCCGCCAGCCCCTTGGATCCCATGTCGAGATATTTCTGCCGGCGGTCCTTGACCAGCTTCTCGGGCTTCTTGCCCTTGAGGTCCTTGAGAACCCCGCCGATCGCCTTGCCCACCGCCGCGATCGCCGCCTGCGGGTCGCGCTGTGCGCCGCCCTTGGGTTCCGCGATCACCTGGTCGATGACGCCCAGCTTCAGAAGGTCCTGCGCCGTCAGCCGCAGCGCTTCGGCAGCCTCGCGCATCTTCTCGGCGTCCTTCCACAGGATCGAGGCGCAGCCCTCGGGCGAGATCACCGAATAGATCGAATGCTCCAGCATCAGCACCTTGTTCGCCGTGGCGAAGGCAACCGCGCCGCCCGATCCGCCTTCGCCGATCACGACCGACACCAGCGGCACGCCGATCTCGAGGCACTTGGCGGTCGACCGCGCGATCGCCTCGGACTGGCCGCGCTCCTCGGCGCCCTTGCCGGGGTAGGCGCCGGGCGTGTCGACCAGCGTCACCACCGGCAGACCGAAGCGGTGCGCCAGGTCCATCAGGCGGATCGCCTTGCGGTACCCTTCAGGCCGCGCCATGCCGAAATTCCGTTCGATCCGGCTCTTGGTGTCGTTGCCCTTCTCGTGCCCGATCACCACCACCGGCATGTCGTCGAATCGGGCGAGCCCGCCCATCACCGCGTGATCGTCGGCAAAGTTCCGATCGCCGGCGAGCGGTGTGAATTCGGTGAACAGCGCCTCGATGTAGTCGCGGCAATGGGGCCGTTCGGGGTGCCGCGCGACCTGGCATTTCTGCCATGGTGTCAGCCCCTTGTAGATCTCGGAAAGCAGCGCCGCCGCCTTCTTGTCCAGCGCGGCGGCTTCCTTCTCGACGTCCATGCCGTCGTTGGTGCGGGCCATCGCCCGCAGTTCTTCTGCCTTGCCCTCGATCTCGGCAAGCGGTTTCTCGAATTCGAGGTAGTTCATGCCCGGCTCCACTCCCGGCTTCCTTGGCGTCTGGGCTATATGACCGCCGCGGCCAGCATTTGCAACGCCGGGAACGCTGCGGCGGCGTTTCGGGGGCGCGCCCCGCAGGTATCGTGACGGAAGTGAGGTGCGATGCAGAAGGGCCACCGGGCGCCGCCCGGGCCAGGCGGGACGGGGCGCACGCGCGCCCACGGCGCGGGATGCGGACTGGTCTGCACGTGTGGGTTGTGGGTCGGTCCGGGCGAGGGCAGGTCAGCGCCGGTGCGGCCGGGGCGATCACGATAGCGTTGCCCGATCAGGGGGCACCGGCGCTACGCGTCGCAGATCCGGCCCCGGAAAGGAGCGACGCCCCGGAATTACCCGGGGCGTGCTCTCCTCCCACGAGTCCTCGGGCCTCCTCTCCCTCGGACCGGGATTCGATGGATGCGGCAATTTGGCGCGCGCATTCACAAGACTTGCACAATTTTGATGCCGTGCGTCAACACCTGGTTTCGCTACGTTAACACAATTTTCACGTGCACCCCGCCATGCCCTTTATTTTGCTGCAATCATTTCGGCCTGACGCACCACCACCTCGGCCTGCTTGATCGAGGCGATGTCGACGAGGCGACCATTGTAGACGGTCGCACCCTCGCCCCGGGCCTTGGCTTCTTCCATGGCGGCGAGAATCTCCCGCGCCTCGGCGACTGCGGCCTCGGACGGGGTGAACACCTCGTTGGCAAGCGCCACCTGCTTGGGATGGATCGCCCATTTGCCGACCATGCCCAGCGTGGCCGAGCGGAAGGCCTGTGCGCGGAAGCCCGCGTCGTCCGAGAAGTCTCCGAAGGGGCCGTCGACCGGCAGCACGCCATGGGTTCGGCAGGCGGCGACGATCGCGGCCTGGGCCCAATGCCAGGGGTCGGACCAGTGCTTCGCCCCGTCATGCAGCATGTAGTAATTCTCCTGCGTCCCGCCGATGCCGGTGGTCTGCATCCCCATCGAGGCCGCAAAATCCGCCGCGCCGAGGCTCATCGCCTCCAGCCGGGGCGAGGCGGCGGCGATCTCCTCGACATGGGCGATGCCGGCGGCGGATTCGATGATCACCTCGAAGGCGATGGGCGTTTCCCGGCCCGTGGCCCGCTCCACCGCCGTGGCGAGCGCGTCGACGGCATAGACATCGGCCGCGCAGCCCACCTTGGGGATCATGATCATGTCGAGCCGGGGCCCCGCCTTTTCCAGCAGGTCCACCACGTCGCGGTACCAATACGGCGTATCGAGGCCGTTGATCCGCACGCTGAGCGTCTTCGCCCCCCAGTCGATGTCGCGCGTCGCCTCGATAATGTTGGCCCGCGCGCTATCCTTGTCAGAGGGAGACACCGAATCCTCGAGGTCGAGATTGATCACGTCAGCCGCCGATGCCGCCATCTTCTCGAAGATCGCCGGACGCGAGCCGGGGCCGAACAGCTGGCAGCGGTTCGGACGGGCAGGGGGTTGGGGCTGGATGCGGAAGCTCATCGGGACCTCTTGGCAAGGAAATTTCTCTGGAACTGCATTGCGTGATAGAATGTTGCGCGCGGTGGTGCAAGCGCCCCGTTGCGACGCAGCAATCCTGCCGCGCTGCGGCACGACTCGTGCCCGCGTGGCGGAGAGGTCGCACAAATCTTCGACAAAATGCCCGCATGGCGCACGATCTTTCCGCCGTTCGCCCTGAGCTGCGCCGACAAACCCAAGACATTCTGAAAATGCTGACGCATTCTTCCGCCAACGCAACAGGAGGCCATACATGATCGAGACCCCCTATCTTCTCTTCCTCGGCGACGCGCCGGACGGGCTTGCCGCGAAGGTCGCGCAGGGCATCAAGGACTGGCGCCCCGAATACGCGCTGGGTCAGTTCCGCATGGACGGCTGCAAGGCCGACATGAAGCTGCCCGACATGACGCTGGAAGAGGCCTATGCCAAGGGCGCACGGACGCTGGTGATCGGCGTGGCGAACCGTGGGGGCGTGATCTCGGAGAAATGGAAGCAGGTCCTGCGCGAGGCGCTGGAGGTCGGCTTCGACCTGGCATCGGGCCTGCACAACCTGCTGCGCGACGAGGCCGACCTGGTGAGCACCGCCAAGGCCAACGGCCGCACCCTGCACGACGTGCGGGTGCCCAGCGTGAAATACCCGATCGCCAACGGCGAGAAGCGGACGGGCAAGCGCTGCCTGGCCGTCGGCACCGACTGCTCGGTCGGCAAGATGTACACCGCGCTGGCGATGGACAAGGAGATGCGGGCCCGCGGCATGAAGTCGTCGTTCCGCGCGACCGGCCAGACCGGCATCCTGATCACCGGCGAGGGCGTGCCGCTGGACGCCGTGATCGCCGACTTCATGGCCGGCTCGATCGAGTGGCTGACGCCCGACAATGACGCCGACCACTGGGACCTGATCGAGGGGCAGGGCAGCCTGTTCCACGTCTCGTATTCCGGCGTGACCATGGCGCTTGTGCATGGCGGCCAGCCGGATGCGCTGATCCTGTGCCACGAGCCGACGCGCGATCACATGCGCGGCCTGCCGGGTTACAAGCTGCCGACGCTGGAAGCGCTGCGCGACGTGGCGCTGGAACTGGCCAAGGTCGCCAACCCGGCGTGCAAGGTGGTGGGCATTTCGGTCAATACCCAGCACATGAGCGAGGAGGAGGCCAAGACCTACCTCGCGGAGGTCGAGAGCCGGATGGGGCTTCCCGCCGTCGATCCGTTCCGCCATGGTGCGGGCCGGCTGGTCGACGCGCTGGCCGCGATCTGAGACCCTCCTCGCGCGCCTTCCGGCGTCTCGTCGTCGCGACGACGGGGCACCGGCGGGCGCCGGGGTGATACCGGAGTAGACCATGACCCTGACCGTCACCGCCGACACCTTCCGCCTTGCCCAGGCCGTCACCATCTCGCGCGGATCGCGCACCGAGGCGAAGGTTCTCACCGTCCGGATCGAGCGTGACGGGATCGTGGGGCAGGGCGAATGCGTGCCCTATGCGCGCTACAACGAGACGCTGGAAAGCGTCACCGCCGAAATCGAGGGCCTGCCCGCGGGCATCGACCGGATGGAGCTTCAGCAGGCTCTGCACGCCGGGGCCGCGCGCAACGCGGTCGATTGCGCCCTGTGGGACTGGGAGGCCAAGCGCGCCGGCAAACGGGTGTGGGACCTTGCGGGCCTGCCCGCGCCGCAACCGATGATCACCGCCTACACGCTGTCGCTCGACGATCCGGACAAGATGCGCGCGGAGGCGGCGAAGAACGCCCACCGGCCGCTGCTTAAGATCAAGCTTGGCACGCCGGACGACCTGCACCGCCTTGCCGCCGTGCGCGCGGGCGCGCCGAATGCCCGCATCATCATCGACGCGAACGAGGGCTGGACGACCGAGATCTACGCCGATCTCGTGCCGCATCTCGAACGTCTTGGCGTCGCGCTGGTCGAACAGCCGCTGCCCGCCGGCGCCGACGAGGCGCTGGCCGAGATCGACCGCCCCGTCCCGATCTGCGCCGACGAGAGCGCCCATGACCGCGCCACGCTGGCCGACCTGGCGGGCAAGTACGACATGGTCAACATCAAGCTCGACAAGACCGGTGGCCTGACCGAGGCGCTGGCGATGCGCGATCTTGCCCGGGCACAGGGCTATGGCATCTTCGTCGGCTGCATGGTGGGCTCATCGCTGGCGATGGCGCCGGCGGTGCTGCTGGCGCAGGGTGCCGATTACGTCGATCTTGACGGGCCGCTGCTGCTGGCCGAAGACCGCCCCGCGCCGCTCAATTACGACGCGGCGGGGGTGCATCCGCCGCCGGCGGCGCTCTGGGGCTGATGGCGCGACATCACGGACCGGGCACCGCCCGGCAATGGATCTGATCTGGAAGGGACCGAAAGAATGAGCCGCATTGTCTATGTCAACGGCCAGTACATGCCCGAGGAAGAGGCCAAGGTCTCGATCTTCGACCGCGGCTTCCTGATGGCCGACGCGGTCTACGAGGTGACCTCGGTCCTTGGCGGCAAGCTGCTGGATTTCGCGGGACATGCCGCGCGGCTGAAACGTTCGCTGTCCGAACTGGACATGGCGTCGCCCTGCACCGAGGAAGAGCTGCTGGCGATTCACCGCGAACTGGTGGCGAAGAACGCGATCGACGAGGGCATGATCTACCTGCAGGTCACCCGCGGCAACCCGGGCGACCGCGACTTCGCCTTCCCGGGGCCGGACGTGAAGCCGACGCTCGTGCTCTTTACCCAGTCGAAGCCGGGGCTGGCCGACAACCCGACGGCGAAGACCGGGATCAGGGTGATCTCGCTCGAAGATATCCGCTGGGGCCGGCGTGACATCAAGACGGTGCAACTGCTCTACCCGTCCATGGCCAAGATGATGGCCAAGCAGGCCGGCGCGGACGACGCCTGGATGGTCGAGGACGGCAAGGTGACCGAGGGCACGTCGAACAACGCCTACATCGTCAAGGGCGGCAAGATCATCACCCGCAACCTGTCGAACGACATCCTGCACGGCATCACCCGGGCCGCCGTTCTGCGGTTCGCCCGCGAGGCGCAGATGGAAGTGGAGGAGCGTGCCTTCACCATCGACGAGGCCAAGGCGGCGGACGAGGCGTTCTTCACCTCGGCTTCGGCCTTCGTGATGCCGGTGGTCGAGGTCGACGGCACGGCGGTGGGCAGCGGCAAGCCGGGCCCGATCGCGGCGCGGCTGCGCGAGATCTACATCGACGAGAGCCTGAAGACCGCGATCTGAGGGCAGTGATCTGAAGACCGCGAAGCTAGGGTGCGATTGATCGCACCCTAGCTCTACCTGCCCTGCGCCCTGCGGGTGCGATCAATCGCACCCTGAAGGCGCCTCATGCCGTGCTCTGAACCACCAGTGTGGTGACGGCGGCGTAGAACACCGCGCTCGCCGCCAGCACGAAGACGTGCCAGAGCGTGTAGTGGAACGGCATCCGCTCGACCAGGTAGAAGACCACGCCGGCGGTATAGGTCGCCCCGCCGATGATGATCAGGGCGATGACGGCGGGTGACAGCGGGGCCAGCAGTGCTCCGCCCGCCGCAATCCCGGCCCAGCCCATCCCGAGGTAGAGCGCCAGTGCCAGCCAGCGCAGCCGGCCGGGCGAGATCAGTTTCAGTACCATGCCCGCCGCGGCGGTGATCCACAGCGCGGCCAGAAGGCCGCCATGGGTGCCGGGGATCAGGGTGAAGGGCGTGTAGGTGCCGGCGATCTTGGCGTAGATCGCGGAATGGTCGAGCCGGCGCAGCAATCCATGCCAGCGCCGTTGTCCCAGCGTGTTGTAAAGCGCCGAGAACCCCAGCATCGCAAGAAGCGTCGTCCCGTAGATCGCGACCGCCGTGATCGTCAGCGGATCCGCGCCGCGCCAGATCGTCAGGCCGATCAGCACGGGCACCGCCACGGCCATCGCGGCCACGCCCGAGATATGCACGATCGCGTCGCTCACCCTCTCGGCGCGGCTATAGCTGGTGCGTGGCGTTGCGCTCATGTCCCGCTCCCCCGGAGAGTCGCTTCACCTTAACACGAAACGGGTCGATCCCGCGCTGTTTCGTGGCGGCAGCGACGCGCCGCCGCGGAAAGGAGCTCCCGGATCCGGCCGAGGGTCTTGCACTCCACGCCGCGCGGGGCCTCAGCCTTTGGGCGCGTCGCCCACGTTCTCGCGGAAGGCCTTCGCAAAGGCCTCCTGCTTGGTGCCGTCGGCCTCGGTCTGGTTCTGCGCGCGCCAGGTGTCGTAGGGCATGCCGTAGAAGACCTCTCGCGCCTCGTCCTTCGACATCTCGATGCCGCGGGCGTTGGCGGCCTCCTGATACCAGCGGCTCAGGCAGTTGCGGCAGAAGCCTGCTAGGTTCATCAGGTCGATGTTCTGCACCTCGGGCCGCTTGTCCATCAGGTGCTCGCGCAGCGCGCGGAAGGCCGCGGCCTCAAGCTCAGTCTGCGTGGCGGCGTCGATCTTGTCCATGGCGGGCCTCCTTCCGGCGCGGGTACGTCCCAAGTCTAGAACTGGCCCCCGACCCGCGCTGCGTCAAGCACCGCCTCCAGTACGGGCGCCAGGCGTCGGCCCCAGGCCTGCTGGTCCGCATCGTTGCGGATCAGGTCGTTGCGCACCTCGATCAGGGTATTGGGCCGGTCCGGCGTCAGGGCGTGGCGGTCGATGGAATCCCCCGGCAGGTGGCCGCTGTAGGGCTCGTTGTCGCCGACGCAGAGCGTGCCGCCGGACCGCAATGCCTCGATCAGCGGACGCGAGAAGCGTTCGTCGCGGTGGGAGTAGAGCACGGCCACCTCCCACGGGCGCGGCGGCCGGCCCTTGAGCTGCGGGGTGAAGCTGTGGATAGCCACGATCACCGTGCCGGGCCGCGACGCAAGGCGTTCATAGGCCGCATGGTAAGGGCGGTAGAGCCGCTCGAGGCGTTCCTCCACCTCCGCCTCGGTGGCGGCGCGGTTGGCGGGGATGATCGTCCCGTCATAGAGCTGCATCACCAGCGTCGGGTCGTCCTCGCCGCGGTTCGGGTCGATCACGAGGCGCGAGAAATTCGACAGGACGGCGGGACAATCCAGCGCCTCCGCCAGCGCGCGGGTGACGCCAGCGGCGCCGACGTCATAGGCGATGTGGCGCGCCATATCCTCGGGCGCGATCCCCAGATCGCCGCCGGCGACAAAATCGGGCACCGTGTTCGCGGCATGGTCGCAGGTGATCAACCAGCGGCCCGGGCGGTCCTCGCCCACGATCTCGAAGGGCCGGTAATTCATCGCTTTCCCCTTGCAGTACGGCTGCCATTCAGGGGCGCGGGCATACGCCGAAATCCCGGGATGTGCCAGTGGGGGAGGGCGCCCGCCCCGTCCGCCGACAATCGGGCGCAAGGCCTGGTGACGGGCCGGTACCGGTTCCGCCGCTGCCGCCAGGCCGGGCAGGGCGCCCGACACGGGGGGCAACACCGATGCACGCCGCCTGCATGCCCGGGCTTGATTTTATGGTAGCGGTAACATACCCGGGGGCGGGCCGGTCCCCGGGAGCGCTTTGTTGCCACCTCGCGGCATTTCCGCCATACAGGGACCCGACCGGCGCGGCAGGACCGGACAGCAGGGAACCATCATATGAGACGCCTTCGCAACGTGAAGATCGTGGCCACCCTTGGCCCCGCTTCCGACGATTACGAAACCATCCGTGCGCTTTTCGAGGCCGGCGCGGACGTGTTCCGCCTGAACATGAGCCACGGCACCCACGAGGATATCGCCGCGCGCCATCGCATCATCCGGCAGATCGAGAAGGATACCGGGCGCCCGATCGCCATCCTTGCCGACCTGCAGGGGCCGAAGCTGCGCGTTGGCACTTTCGTCGCCGGCGCCGCGGATCTTGAGGAGGGCAACAAGTTCCGCCTCGATCTCGACCCGGCCGAGGGCGACGAACATCGCGTTCAGCTGCCCCACAAGGAGATCTTCGCCGCGCTCGAGCCCGGCTCGACGCTGCTGGTAAACGACGGCAAGATCCGCCTCAAGGTCGAGGAATGCGGCCCCGACTTCGCCAATTGCGTGGTGACGGTGGGGGGGACGATCTCCAACCGCAAGGGCGTGAACGTGCCCGACGTGGTGCTGCCGTTGGCGGCGCTGTCGGACAAGGACCGCACTGACCTGGAATTCGCCTGCGAGCTGGGCGTCGACTGGCTGGCGCTGAGCTTCGTGCAGCGCGCCGCCGACGTCGAGGAGGGCCGGGCGCTGGCCAAGGGCCGCGCGGCGATCATGTCGAAGATCGAGAAGCCCGCCGCGATCCGCACCTTCAACGAGATCCTCGCGGCCTCGGACGGGATCATGGTGGCGCGCGGCGACCTGGGCGTGGAACTGCCGGTGCAGAACGTGCCGCCGATCCAGAAACAGCTGGTGCGCGCTTCGCGGGCTGCCGGCAAGCCGGTGATCGTCGCAACCCAGATGCTGGAAAGCATGATCGAATCGCCGATGCCCACCCGGGCTGAGGTGTCCGACGTGGCGGCCGCGATCTACGAGGGCGCCGATGCCGTCATGCTCTCGGCCGAATCCGCGGCAGGGAATTATCCGGTCGAGGCGGTGAAGACGATGAACGCCGTCGCGATGGAGGTGGAAAGCGATCCGACCTACCGCGAGATCATCGAAAGCTCGCGCCGGATCGACCGTACAACGATCGCCCATGGCATCGTCTCGGCGGCCCGCGACATCGCCGAGACCACCTCGATCCGCGCGATCTGCTGCTTTACCCAGTCGGGCACCACCGCGTCGCTGACCGCGCGCGAACGCCCGCCGGTGCCGATCATCGCGCTGACGCCGCTGCCGGAGACGGCGCGGCGGCTCTGCCTCACCTGGGGGACGCATTGCGTGATGACCGAGGCGCAGGACCGCTTCAAGGGCGCGGTGATCTCGGCCGTGCGGGCGGTGCTGGAATACAAGTTCGCGACCGAGAAGGACCAGATCCTCGTGGTTGCGGGCGTGCCCTTCAACGTCGAGGGGTCGACCAACATCCTGCGCGTCGCCCCCTGTGAAGAGCGCTTGATTTATCGCAGCGATCCCGAATAATCGGCCCTTCGCAACCGCGGAGGGACGGCGCGTGGACACCGACCTGATCTTCGTCATCGGCCTCCTTGTCGGGGCCCTGGCGATTCCGGCGATCCTGAGCGCCTTCGTGGACGGGCGGCCGCCCCGTGCAGCCGCGATCATGCTGCTGGTCGCGGGCGTCCTCGTGGTCGTCGCGGTCACCCGCAAGCCGGGGGGCTACACCTTTGAGGGTATCCCCAACGTGGTCTACCGGGTGATCGGCCAGCTGACGCACGGAAGCTGACCCATGGAAGCCACTCGCGGAAGCCACCCACGGGGGAGACTTTTCCCTTGCCAGACCGGGCCGGGCCGCCTATACGGCCCGCTCGAACCGCGGGACCGGCCAAACGGCATGCCGAGTCGCGCGTAAACGCCTGAAAGATGGAGAGCGAAATGCCCAAGATGAAGACCAAGTCCAGCGCCAAGAAGCGCTTCTCGACGACGGCCTCCGGCAAGATCAAGTCGGCCCAGGCCGGCAAGCGCCACGGCATGATCAAACGTACGACGAAGTTCATCCGTGACGCCCGCGGTACCATGGTTCTGTCCGAACCGGATACCAAGATCGTCAAGAAATTCATGCCCTACGACCGCTGAGGAGGCTGGACAATGGCTCGCGTCAAATCCGGGAAAGTCACCCACGCCGCCCACCGCAAGGTGATCAAGAAGGCGAAAGGCTACTACGCCGCCCGCGGCACCAACTTCCGCACCGCCACCCAGGCCGTGGACAAGGCGAACCAATACGCCACCCGCGACCGCAAGACCCGCAAGCGCAACTTCCGCGCCCTGTGGATCCAGCGGATCAACGCCGCCGTGCGCGCCGCGGATGCCGAGATGACCTATTCGCGCTTCGTCAATGGCCTGGCGAAAGCCGGGATCGAAGTCGACCGTAAAGTCCTCGCCGATCTCGCCGTGCATGAGCCCGAAGCCTTCGGCGCCATCGTCGAGCAGGCCAAGGCCGCTGCGGCAGCCTGAACGGGCGACAAGACAAGGTTTCAGGGACAGTGAGACCGGCCCCGCGTACCTGACGGTGCGCGGGGTTTTGCGTTGCGCGCCTCCTCCTGCGCTGCGCTTCTCGTCGTCCGCCCGGCCGAGGGCGAGAAACCTGATGCTCGAGGAGGGTGCCGCCGCTTGCATTCGACTGCCCCTGAGGCTAGGCACGAGCCGGAATTGCCGGAGGCTCCGATGGACGGACTGGACACCCTCAAGGCGGGCTACCTGACCCGCATTTCCGACGCGGCGGATGAAGCCGGGTTGGAGGAGCTGCGCCTTGCCGCGCTGGGCAAGAAGGGCGAGGTCAGCCTGAAGATGCGCGAGCTGGGCAAGATGAGCCCGGAAGAGCGCAAGACCGCGGGCCCCGCGCTCAATGCGCTGAAGGACGAGATCGACGCCGCGCTGCGTGCCAAGAAGGCCGCGCTGGCCGATGCCGCGCTTGACGAGCGACTGAAGGCCGAGTGGCTGGACGTGACCCTGCCGGGCCGGCCCCGCGCCGCCGGCACGATCCACCCCGTGAGCCAGGTGACCGCGGAGCTGACCGCGATCTTCGCCGACATGGGCTTTGCCGTGGCCGAGGGGCCGCAGATCGAGACCGACTGGTACAATTTCGACGCCCTCAACATCCCGCCCGAACATCCGGCGCGGCAGGAGCATGACACCTTCTTCATGGCGCGGGCCGAGGGTGACGAGCGTCCGCCGCACGTGCTTCGCACCCACACCTCGCCGGTGCAGATCCGCGCGATGACCGAAGCCGGCGCGCCGATCCGGGTGATCGCGCCCGGCCGCGTCTACCGCATGGACATGGACCAGACTCACGCGCCGATGTTCCATCAGGTCGAGGGGCTGGCGATCGACCGCGACCTGTCGATGGCGAACCTCAAGTGGGTGCTGGAGGAATTCTTCTCGGCCTTCTTCGGCGTCAAGGTTGCGACCCGTTTCCGCGCCTCGCACTTTCCCTTCACCGAGCCTTCGGCCGAGGTCGACATCCAGTGTTCCTGGGTCGACGGCCAATTGCGTATCGGCGAAGGCGACGGCTGGATGGAGGTTCTGGGGTCCGGCATGGTGCACCCCAAGGTGCTGGCGGCGGCGGGGGTGGACCCCGACCAGTGGCAGGGCTTTGCCTTCGGCATGGGGATCGACCGGATCGCGATGCTGAAATACGGCATCCCCGATCTGCGCGCCTTCTTCGAGAGCGACCTGCGGTGGCTGCGTCACTACGGGTTCAGCGCGCTCGACGTGCCGACGTTGCATGGCGGCCTGAGCCGCTGACCCCGGCACCATGACCGCGACGCAAGGCCCCGGCGGATCCGTCGGGGCCTTGCGCGTTTCTCAGGGGGGGCTGCCGACCCGGACGTGCGGGTCACAAGGCGCGGGTCACGAGGCGCGGGGCAGCGCCACCGGGGCAGGGGGCTTTACCGTGCCGCCGCAGCGGAACTGGTCGACCAGGGCGGTCAGCCGTTCGGTGCTTTGCGCCAGCATCGAGTTGGCCGCGGTGGTTTCCTCGAACATGGCGGCATTCTTCTGGGTCACAGCCTCCAGTTCGGCGATCGACTGGTTCACCTCGGCCACGCCGGCCGATTGTTCCTCGGTGGCGGTGGTAATGGAGGCCATCGCCTCGGCGATCTGCTGTACGGCGGCGTTGATCCCGGCCAGCGCCTCGCCGGTCTGGTTCACCAGCTTGGCGCCGTTGGCGATGCCGGTGACCGAGGAGGAGATCAGCTCGTTGATCTCGCGCGCCGCTTCTGAAGAGCGCTGCGCCAGCGCGCGAACCTCCGAGGCGACCACGGCAAAGCCGCGCCCGGCCTCGCCTGCCCGGGCGGCTTCGACCCCCGCGTTCAGCGCAAGGAGGTTGGTCTGGAAGGCGATGTCGTCGATCACCGAGGTGATCTTCTGCACCTCGCCCGAGGATTTGTGGATCCCCTCCATCGCGGCGACGGCCCGGGTCATGATCTCCTTGCCCTTGTCGGCTTCGGCCCGGGTGCTTTCGGCCCGTTGACGGGCGCTGCCGGTGTCATCGGCGACCGCGCGGACGGCCTTGGCCAACTGGTCGATCGAGGCGCTGACATCGGTCAGCGTGCCGGCCTGGCGTTCGGTCCGGTCCGACAGGTCGTTGGCCGACAGGTTGATTTCGCGCGACTGGCTGCGGATCGATTCCGCTTCCTGCGCGACGTTGGTCATCGCATCCTCGAGGCGCTGCATCGCGTCGTTGTAGTTGCGTCGCAGGTCCTCGAACTCGGAGGCCAGGGCGGCCGTGATGCGGGTCGACAGGTCGCCCTGGGCCATCCGCCCGAGCGCATCGCGGAAAGTGTCGAGCAGGTCCACCAACGCCCTTTCGCGGGCTTCCATCGCGCGCGCCTGCGCCTCCTGTTCCTTCAGGCGGGCAGCGGCGCCCTGGCTGGCCTCGGCATGGGCGCGCTCGGTGTCGCGGCGCGCGTCGGCGGCGGCCTTGAGCGCGGCCTTGGCCTCGGTTTCGGCCGCCACCGCGCGGCGCTTATCGGCCTCGGCATCGGCCAGCGCGGCCTCGGCCCCCGCCAGCGCCTCCTCGGCCTGCCGCTGGTGCGCGACAGAGAGGTCCTGCAGCCGCAGCCGCGACGAGATCGCCCAGCCGAGGGCGATCGTCTCCGCCACCACGACGACGGCATGGAATGCGGTGCGGCCGACGTTGAACAGCAGGTCCGTGGTCGGATAGACCAGCGCGGGCATCAGGAAGGTCAGCGTCAGGTGATGCACCGCGATCGTGGCGGCAGCAATCAGCACGGGTCGCAGCCCGGCCATCGAGACGATGATCGCGAGGCTTGCGAAATAGACCATGTGGGCGTCGATCTGCATCGGGTTGCCCATCAGCGCGGCGTTCAGCACGATGGTCTGACCGGTCAGCGCCTGTGCGGCGAAGATCCGTTCCTCGGCCCGTCGGCCGGTCAGCACCCAGACCGCCACGAGGCTGAAGAGCGCACCGCCGATCGCCGCGATCAGGAAGGCCGCACCGATCCACCAGGCGACTGCGATGTTCAGCGGCCCCGCGACGAGGGAGAGCCACGCGATGGAACGGGCGGCGCGGTGGCGCTCCACCTCGAAGGCGTCAGTCTGACTGTTCATTCTCTGCTCCACATATCTGCGACAGGAAGGCGGCATCCGCGACCACCCACGCGCCGGCGGCCCGGAGCGTGGCGGGCAACCGGGCCCTGACGTCCGGATCCTCGGCCCAGGCGAGCACCGCGAAGGGTGCCCTGACCGGCCCGATCTCGCGCGCGCCGGCACGGCCGACGATCGCGGACAGGTCGCGCCAGGGTGGCCCGATCACCACCACCGGCCCGTCACCCTGCACGGGCCGCAGCGCAAGCGCGGCGGGGGCCAGGGACAGGGTGGCCAGAAAAAGCGTGGTCGCTGCGAACCCCTGCATGCCTTCCGTTCCTTTCGGAGCCGGACTTTCGCCGAGAATCCTTACGAAACGGTCAATGACCGTCGGGGATCTGCTCGGCCCCGGGGGAGGGGGCGGCATCCGCCGTGGCGGATCCGTCGTCCAGCTCGGCCGCAAGGAAGCGTTCGAAGGCGTCGAGGTTCACCGGCTCGAACTGCCCGAAACCCTGCATCCAGACCGAGGCCGCGCGCAGGGCATCCGGGTCGAGCTTGCACCACTTCACCCGCCCGCGCTTTTCCTGTGCGATCAGCCCGGCCGCGGCGAGGATCGTCAGATGCTTGGAGATCGCGGCGAGGGACATCTCGAACGGCTCGGCCACGTCGGTGACGGCCATGTCGTCCTCGAGCAGCATGGTCAGGATCGCCCGCCGCGTGGGATCGGCGAGCGCGGCGAAGACCTGGTCGAGTTGGGCGCCGTGGGCGTCGATGCGGGCGTTCATGGCCCAACCCTTGCCCGGGCGCGCGAAAATCGTCAACCGATTGGTTGAATATGGGGGCGGGGCGAATTCCTCCCCGGCAGGGTGTCGCAGGGCGGATTGCACATGAGAAGACCATTGAAAACAAATGCTATTTTTCGGAAATCGCGGGTTCGTGAAGGATTGACTCGCGCCCCCCCTCTCCGTAGGTTCCTTCGCGATTGACCCGGGGGTTCGAAAACGTGGCGGATCCAGCCGAAGAAGACCGTCTGAAACGCCTCGAGGAGCGGATCGCGGCGGTGCGGAAGACGGCGGCGCCAAAACCGAAGCCCCGGGTGGAAACGAACCTGAGCCAGGCGAACTATGCCTGGCGGATGGTGACGGAGCTTGTGGCCGGTCTCGCGATCGGCTTCGGCATCGGATACACGGTCGACGCCTGGTTCGGCACCCGCCCGTGGTTTCTGGTGCTGTTCATATTGCTGGGCTTCGGGGCCGGGGTGAACGTGATGTTGCGCACCGCCAAGGAGCTGCAGAAGCAGGCGGGGCAACCCGCCCAGGACAGAGAGGCGGAGACATCCGCCGACAAGGCAGAGGCGGGCAACCCCGCCGGTGGCGAAAGGGACTAGAATGGCAGCGGAACAGGGGTCCAGCCTCGCGATCCACCCGATGGCGCAGTTCGCGATGAAGCCGCTCTTCGGCGGCGACACCATCCATTGGTACACCCCCACGAACCAGACGCTGTGGATGGCGATCGCGATCCTCGGCGTGTTCCTGCTGCTGGTCGTCGGCTCG
Organism: Acidimangrovimonas sediminis; assembly: GCF_002871005.1. Classification (GTDB taxonomy): domain Bacteria; phylum Pseudomonadota; class Alphaproteobacteria; order Rhodobacterales; family Rhodobacteraceae; genus Acidimangrovimonas; species Acidimangrovimonas sediminis. Next base: position 110,424 of record NZ_PHSN01000016.1, on the reverse strand, counting down.
CGCGGCCGCGCGGTGATCCCGTCGCGTGCCCAGTCGGTGGCCGAGGTCGCCTATGGCTTCGTCTACAAGATGGTCGAGGACATCGCGGGCAAGGACGGGCTGAAGTTCTTCCCCTACGTGATGACGATCTTCATGTTCGTCGTCTTCGCCAACATGCTGTCGCTGATCCCGGCGTCGTTCGCGACCACCTCGCACTTTGCCATCACCGGCACGCTGGCGCTTCTGGTCTTCTTCTCGGTCACGATCATCGGCTTCGTGCGCCACGGCCTTGGCTTCCTCGGGCTGTTCTGGGTCACCGCCGCGCCGCTGCCGCTGCGCCCGTTCCTGGCGCTGATCGAGGTGATCTCGTACTTCGTGCGTCCGGTCAGCCACTCCATTCGTCTTGGCGGCAACATGATGGCCGGCCACGCCGTGCTCGAGGTCTTCGCGGCCTTCGCCGCGATCGCGCTGATCTCGCCGCTGTCGGTCATCGGCATCGCCGCGATGTACGCGCTGGAGCTGCTGGTCGCCTTCGTGCAGGCCTACGTCTTCACCATCCTTACCGTCGTCTACCTCAAGGATGCGCTGCACCCGCACCACTGACGGCGACGCACCGAACACCGAAATTCAAAGCCATTCCAATCCTAAGGAGAACTGCAATGACTGGCGATATCGTTCAAATGGGTCTCTACATCGGCGCCGGTCTGGCCTGCGTCGGCATGGGCGGCGCCGCGATCGGCGTTGGCAATATCGTGGGCAACTTCCTGTCGGGCGCGCTGCGCAACCCGTCGGCCGCTCCGGGTCAGACCGCCATGCTCTTCATCGGCATCGCCTTCGCCGAAGCCTTCGGGATCTTCTCGTTCCTCGTCGCGCTTCTGCTGATGTTCGCCCTCTGATTTCCGCGACCCCGCCAACTCTCCTTCGGGGGGGCCGGGCGTCTGATCGCCCGGCCGGGACAGCAGGGAACAGGAGGACGTCATGTCTACAGCAGCAGCAGCGGTAAGCCAGCACGCCGCGGACGCGCCGACGCTCGCGACCGAGGGCGCGGCGATGCCGCAGCTCGACTTTGCGACCTACCCGAACCAGATCTTCTGGCTCGCGGTGGCGCTGGTTATCATCTACCTGATGCTCAGCCGTATCGCGCTGCCGCGCATCGGTGCCGTCCTGGCCGAGCGCAAGGGCACGATCACCAACGACATCGCCGCGGCGGAAGAGCTGAAGATGAAGGCGCAGGAGGCCGAGAAGGCCTACAACCAGGCGCTGGCCGATGCCCGCTCCGAGGCGTCGCGCATCGTCGGCGAGGCCCGGGCCGAGATCCAGGCTGACCTCGATGCCGCGATGGCCGAGGCCGATGCCGAGATCGCGGCGAAGCAGGCCGAGGCCGAGGGCCGGATCGCCGAGATCCGCGCCAGCGCGGTCGAAAGCGTGACCGAGGTCGCCAAGGACACCGCCAAGGAGCTGGTCGCGGCTCTGGGTGGCAAGGCCGACGCGCGCAGCGTTACCGCCGCGGTCAACCAGCGGCTGAAAGGGTAGGGCGATGAGCAAGTTCCTCAGCATGACCGCGCTTCCCGCGCTTCTGCTCGCGGCTGGTCCGGCGCTCGCCGAGGGCGGGCCGGGCGGCGAACACCACGGGCCGTTCTTCTCGCTCGGGAACCCGATCCTGATCATCATCATCGGCTTCCTCATCTTCGTCGGGGTGCTGGTCTATGCCGGCGTCCCGAAGATGCTGGGCGGGATGCTCGACAAGCGCGCCGCGCAGATCAAGCGCGACCTTGACGAGGCCCGGGCGCTGCGCGAGGAGGCCCAGACCATCCTGGCCTCGTACGAGCGGCGTCAGAAGGAAGTGATGGCCCAGGCCGAGCGCATCGTCGCCCAGGCCAAGGAAGAGGCGACCGCCGCGGCCGAGCAGGCCAAGGAAGATCTCAAGGCCTCGATCGCGCGGCGTCTTGCCGCCGCCGAGGACCAGATCGCCTCGGCCGAGCAAGCCGCGATCAAGGAAGTGCGCGACCGTGCGATCGCCGTGGCCGTGGCGGCCGCGGGCGACGTGATGGCCAAGCAGATGACGCCCGAAAGCGCCGATCAGATGATCGACAGCGCGATCGGTGAGGTCGAGACCCGGCTGAACTGAGCTTCGGTTCCAGATTCAGGCAAAGCCCGGCCCCAGTGGTCGGGCTTTGTCGTTTCGGCGCGGGGCTGGGCCGAATTCCTTCGAAAGGAATTTGCAGAAGTCTTGGTCAAGACTTTTCGGCGTTATGTTCCAGGCGTTGGCGCGCAACCTCTTCCTGCGCCGCCGCGCGCTTCTCGGCCCTCAACGCGGCTTCGACGTAATCCATGTGGCGGGCAACGGCCGCGCGGGCGGCCTCGGGATCGCGGGCCTGCAGCGCGATGTTGATCGCCCTGTGCTGGTCCAGCAGGTCACCCCGGGTCGTGCGCTGGCGGAACATCATCTGGCGGTTGTAGAAGACGCCCTCGCGCAGAAGGTCGTACATCGACCGCATCATGTGCAGCATGACGACGTTGTGGCTGGCCTCGATCACCGCCATGTGGAACTGCGCGTCGAGCGCGGCCTCGTCCGAGGCATCGCGTTTCGCATGGGCCGTCTCCATCCGCCCGAGAATGGCGGCGATCACCTGCAGGTCGGTATCGGTGCCCATCCGCGCCGCGCGTTCGGCGGCCAGCCCCTCCATGTCGCGGCGGAAGGCGATGTAGTCGAACACCGCCTCGTCATGCGCCGCGAAGAGCTGCACGAGCGCTGGCGCGAAGGCCGAGCCCAGCACCTCGGCCACGTAAACGCCGGCACCGGCCCGCGTCGCCAGAAGGCCCCGCGCCTGCAGTTCCGACAACGCCTCGCGCAGGCTGGGGCGCGAGACGCCCAGCTTCTCGGCCAGGTCGCGTTCCGACGGCAGGCGCTCGCCCGGACGCAGTACGCCGCGCAGGATCAGGAGTTCGATCTGGCGGACGACGGTTTGCGACAGCTTCTCGGGCTGGACCTTGGTGAATGGCATGGGGATCTCCGGAATTGGTCAAGAGATATGACCAGCCGGGGCGGGGTGCAAGCGGCCCGGCGGTCCGGCGGTGCAGCCTGCGCCCTTGGCAGGGATATCCGGGCACGAAGGAAGGACCGAAGCGCGAAAGGCCGGGCGCTGCGGCCCGGCCTTTGCGATCTTGCTGCCCGGTGCGGGATCAGCGGTTCGGAATGATGATAATCTCGACCCGGCGGTTGCGGGCGCGGCCCTCGCTGGTCTGGTTGGTCGCGATGGGCTGATCCTCGCCCCGGCCGATGGCCTGGATCCGCTGCGGTGCGACGCCGTCGCCGATCAGGATGCCCGCGACCGCGCCGGCGCGGCGTTCGGACAGGTTCTGGTTGTAGCTGGCCGTTCCCGTGTTGTCGGTGTGGCCCACGACCTGCACCGTGCTGTCGGGATAGCTCGACAGGTTCTGCGCGACACCGCTCAGCTCGTTGCGGAGCGCGGGGCGCACGTGGTCGCTGTCGGTGGCGAAGAGGATGTCCTGCGGCATGTTCACCACCAGCGTGTTGCCGGTATTGGTGACCGAGATCCGCCCGTCGCCGATCTGGCGGCGCAGGTCCGCGGCTTGCTGGTCGAGCGAATGGCCGACGGCACCGCCGACGGCGGCCCCCAGAGCAGCGCCGGCGACGGCCTGTGCCGCGCGGTCGCCCTTGCCGAAGATCAGCCCGGCGCCGGCGCCCGCGATGGCTCCCGCGATCGCACCGTTCTTGGCGCGGGCGTTCGGGTCGTTCGGGTAGGCGTTCGGGTTCGGCTGCTCGCAGCCGCTAAGGGCCAGCGTGCCTGCGGTGGCCAGCAACAGCGCGGAAATTCGGAAATTCATCTTGTCCCCCATCGGGTGGTTATGCGTGCCCCATGGATAGCCCAAGGATCCGCCCCGGCGAAGGTTCCACGCGCCGATCGGCAGCAAATCGCGCATCACTTGCGCGTGGTTCAGGCGGCATCGCCCGGCATCGCCGCGCCACCCTCGCTGCGGGCGTATTCCCAAGCCAGCATCGCGCGCTTGACCGGTAGCCCCCAGTGATAGCCGCCAAGCCCGCCGGACCGCCTGAGCGCGCGGTGGCAGGGGATCAGCCACGACAGCGGATTGCGCCCGACCGCGGTACCCACCGCGCGCACGGCCTTCGGGTGGCCGATGGCGCTGGCGATGTCGGAGTAGGTGGTGACATGGCCCGCGGGAATGGTCAGCAACGCTTCCCACACCTTGATCTGGAACGGCGCGCCGATCAGGTGGAGCGCGGTCCGGTCGCGCCGGCCGCCAAGCGCGGCCTCGGCCCAGGGGGCGAGGCGCGCCGCATCCTCGACATAGGCCGCGCGCGGCCAGCGGGCGCGCAAATCGGCCATGGTGGCTTCGGGCCCGGTTTCCCCGGCAAAGCCGATGCCGCACAGCCCCTTGTCCGTGCCCATCGCCAGCGCGGGGCCGAAGGCGCTGTCGAACCAGCCCCACCGGATCGTCAGCCCGTCACCGCCGCGGGCATAATCGCCGGGGCTCATCGCCTCCCAGCGCAGGAACAGGTCGTGCAGGCGCCCGCCACCGGACAGCCCGGCCGCCAGCGCCGTGTCGAGGACGGTATGCCGCTCGGCCAGAAGCCGGCGCGAGAGGTCGAGCGTCAGGTATTGCTGATAGCGCTTGGGCGACACGCCAACCCAGCGCGAAAACACCCGCTGGAAATGCGCCGCGCTCATCCCCATCCGGGCGGCCAGATCCTCCAGCGGCATCTGCGCGCCGCCCGAGTCGATCTCTTCGAGCGCCCGGGCGATGACCCGGTAGTGATAGGCGGGGCTTTCGGTCTGGTCGAGCATGGCGGGGGTTCCTGTCTGCATGCTCCGAAGATAGGCGGGCGAGGCCGTCTTCGCGACCCGCTTCCTGCGCATTTGGCCTGAAGTGGTTCTTCCCGGGGGGGCAGGGAGGGCCGGGGAGGGATGGCTGGGGCCGGGAGTGGCCTCAGGCCCGGGCTCGCAGCGGCCCTTGGGCCTCGCCGTCGTCCTCTGCCGGTGTCGCGCCGACGGGTGGGCGGATCAGGGCCGCCTCCCATCGCTTCAGGCAGGGGTAGGCGGTGTGCCGGTGCGCGCCTTGCGTGAGGTCGAGCCGCTCCGACAGTGCGGCCAGCGTGTCGGGGGCGATCACTTCCTGCACCAGGTCGCCGAGGAACAGCGACTCGGCCCACGTGCCCTCGGCCAGGATCGCTTCGTGCCGAGGGAGGAGCAGGCGGTAATAGACCGGCGCCGGCCCCTCGGTCTCGGCCGCGATGCCGGGCAGGTGGGTCAGGAAATCCGCCGCGCAGAACATCGCATCGTGCCCGAAGCAAAGCTGCAGCTGCGTATCGCTGACCAGGACCCGGTGATGTGGCGACACGCGAAGCGGCGCGGTGGGCATCTCGGCCCCCAGCGCCCCCGCGGCGATCAAAATCGCCCGCCCCGTTCCGCCTCCGGCCTCGTCGGGGTCTAGCCGGCCGACCCACAGCAATGGCTGGAACCCCCGATCTCGTGTCAACAGCCGGTCGCCGGGGCGCAGCCAGTCCACCGGCACCATGCCCTCGGATGTCATCACCGAGGTGCCGGCGGCGATGCACGGGACAGAGGTGAAGATATCGTCGGTGGTGCGGTTGTCCACGTCGACCTTGGCCACCTTGCCGGTGTCGCCGCTTTCGATCATCGTGTAGGTGACCCCGGCCTCCAGCGGGGTCGACATGGCGTAACCGTAGAGGATGTCGTCCTGCGCCCCGCCGCCGAATTTCACCAGGTCCGCCCGGATCAGGATACCGTCGGGCGCGCGCAGAAGGCTGTAGCCGTCGGAATAGACCGGGCCGGAGACGATCAGCGCCCCCTGCAGGTCATGGAGCGCGCCGGTTTGGTTCGCGTCGTTGCCGATGTGTCGGTCGCTGATGTCGCCGTCAAAGACCAGATCGCCGTCGGAAATGACAAGCGCGGCACGGTGCAGCTGCGGGTCGTAATCCGCACGCAAGGTGATGTGACCGGCGCCGTCGAACACCGGGGCATCCGCCGTGTAGATGTAGACCATGGCACCCTCCACTTCCGGGTGGACCATGCACCAGCATTGGGAAATGCCCGGTTAACAGGCACCGGGCATGCCTGGAGGGCGCAGGATGCTGTGCGCACCCTTGCCCCCCGCGGGGCGGCGTTGCATACCGTCCGGGATGGCCAAGCAGCTGCCCTACCATACGATCCGCGAGATCTTTGCCCGCTTCCAGGCGGCGGAACCCGAACCGAAGGGCGAGCTGGAGCATCTCAACGCATTCACCCTGCTGGTCGCCGTCGCCCTTTCGGCGCAGGCCACCGATGCCGGGGTGAACCGTGCGACGCGCGGCCTCTTCGAGGTCGCCGACACGCCCGAGAAGATGCTGGCCCTGGGCGAAGAGGGGCTGACCGAACACATCAAGACGATCGGCCTCTATCGCCAGAAGGCGAAGAACGTCATCAAGCTCAGCCGGATCCTCGTCGAGGAATACGGTGGCGAGGTGCCTTCGTCCCGCGCGGCGCTGCAGGCGCTGCCAGGGGTGGGGCGCAAGACCGCGAACGTGGTCCTGAACATGTGGTTCCGCCAGCCGGCGCAGGCGGTCGATACACACATCTTCCGCGTCGGCAACCGCACCGGCATCGCGCCGGGCAAGACGGTGGAGATCGTCGAGAGGGCGATCGAGGACAATATCCCCGCCGAATTCCAGCAACACGCGCATCACTGGCTGATCCTGCACGGGCGCTACATCTGCACGGCGCGCAAGCCGCGCTGCCCGGATTGCCTGATCCGCGACCTCTGTCCCTACGAGGAGAAGACAACGTGACCAAGACCTACAAGGTGGTCGGCATCGGCAACGCGATCGTCGATGTCCTGACCCAGTGCGACGACGGCTTCCTGTCCCGGATGGGCATCGACAAGGGCGTGATGCAGCTGATCGAACGCGACCGGGGCGAGCTTCTCTACGACGCGATGGACCAGCGCACCCAGGCGCCCGGCGGCTCGGTCGCGAACACATTGGCGGGGATCGGCAGCCTCGGCCTCGCTACTGCCTTCATCGGCCGGGTGCGCGACGATGAACTGGGCCGGTTCTATGCCGAGGGGATGGAGAAGGGCGGCACCGCCTTCGTCAACCCGCCGGTGGCCGAGGGCGAGCTGCCGACCTCGCGCTCGATGATCTTCGTGACGCCGGATGGCGAGCGGTCGATGAACACCTACCTCGGCATCGGCGCCGAGCTTGGGTCGGACGACGTCCCCGAAGAGGTCGCGGGGCAGACCGAGATCCTGTTCCTCGAGGGCTATCTCTACGACAAGCCGAAGGGCAAGCAGGCCTTCGAACGCGCGGTCGAGATCTGCCATGCGGCGGGCGGCAAGGCGGGCATCGCCCTGTCCGACCCGTTCTGCGTGACCCGGCACCGCGAGGATTTCCGCCGCCTGGTGCGCGACCTCGACTTCGTCATCGGCAACCAGCACGAGTGGGAGGCGCTCTACGAGACCGACCTGAGCGCAGCGCTGGAACAGGCCGCGCAGGAAAGCGGCCTGATCGTCTGCACCCGCTCGGGCCATGACGTGGTGCTGGTGCGCGGCGACGAGGAGGTCTCGGTCCCGGTGACGCCGGTGACGCCGGTCGATGCGACCGGCGCGGGTGACCAGTTCGCGGCGGGCTTCCTCTACGGCCTGGCCACGGGCCAGTCGCTGGAGACCTGCGGCCGGATGGGCGTGGCCGCGGCGGCCGAGGTGATCGGTCACTTCGGCGCCCGGCCCGAAGCCGATATGCAGGCATCGTTCCGTGAGAAGGGCCTGATCTAGGCGCGTGCGGCACGGGCAGGGCGGGGGGCGCTGCCCCCCTGCACCCCCCGGGATATTTCCGCTCAGAAGAACGGAAATTCAGGCTTTCTTAACCGTGCCCGCGCAGACTTGTCGGCGCGGTACAGGCTGGGAAGCCGATGACCGCCTCAGGAGAAGGCGCCCCGCGCGGTTCAGACCGCCGCGGGGCGTTGCGATCCGTCCCGCTTTCTTCTGAGTGAAAATATCCTCCGGGGGTGCGGGGGTGGAAACCCCCCGCCGGCGCGTCCTCTGCCGCTCGCTCCGCCGCCGGTGTTACGATCCCAGCTTGGCGTGGACCTCGTCGAGGTCGACCTCGCCCCGTGGCATCTTGTTCGCCGGGTTCTCGAAATCATACTTGAAGAGCTCGAAGTCGCGTTTGTAGATCTCGTAGACGAGGTGCATCGACAGGTCATCGAAATAGGCCTCGACCGGGTGGGCGCGCCTGGGGCCGTGGCCCTCGCTCTCGTTGAACCGCGGGACCTGCTTGAGATCCACCGCGACCGGCGTCTCGATATGGTCGAGCACGACCTGCATCCCCTCGTCGAACTTCTCGGTGAAGAAGATGTGGTCGTAGCGCCCGCCGTTCAGGATGAAGGTGGAGATGTGCCCCGACATGGCCGACCAGTGGATGTCGGGCTCCATCGGTTTCTTCCAGCGGATGGTGTCGCGCGCGAACAGCAGGAAGCGGCGGAAGCTGGCGATCTGGTCGAATTCGAACCCGGTCTCGGGGTCGCCCACCTCGATCCCGTATTTCTGCACCAGCATCGGCACCAGCTTGCCGCGGTAACGCCGGCCATTGCGCTGGATGCCGCAGATCTTGTCGAAGAAGGACGACAGGATCCGGGTGTAGGGGTTGCGCACGCAGGTGAAGGCATAGGACCCGTGCCGTTTCACGTTGGCGGTGATCAGCGGCTGGCTCTCCTCCTGGGCCCATTTGTGCAGCCCCTCGGTCGAGTCGTGGATGTCGCCGTCGAAGAAACGCCCGTGATCCGAGTAGTACATGATCTGACCGATCGACGAGCAGGCGCACTTGGGCACCACCCGATAGACGACGCTTTCGCTCTCGGTCATCCAGGTTCCTGGGAAACCCATATGTCTCTGCCTCCGATGCCCGTGGTCGGGGCCATGCTGGCCACGCGCCCGGACAATTGGTTCACAAAAAAGCAAACAAGTTCTGTCTTTTCAACGCTTGATGAAGCTATTTTAAGGAAAGAATAGGGCGCGAGGCCGGCAACCGGGAGCGGGCAGTCACAACGCGATGTCGAGAATCGCCTTCATCTTGCTGTGTCACAAGGACCCCGAGGGGGTAATCGCCCAGGCGGAGCGTCTGACGGCGGCCGGCGACTACATGGCGATCCATTTCGACGCCCGCGCCGCGCGCGAGGATTTCGCGAAGATCCGTGCCGCGCTGAAGGACAACCCTTCGGTCACCTTCGCCCGCAAGCGGGTGAAATGCGGCTGGGGGGAGTGGAGCCTCGTGCAGGCGACGCTGAACGCGGTCGAATCGGCGGTCGAGGCGTTCCCGCGCGCCACGCATTTCTATATGCTCTCGGGCGATTGCATGGTCATCAAGTCGGCCGAATATGCCCATGACTTCCTTGACCGCGAAGATGTCGATTACATCGAGAGCTACGACTTCTTCACCTCGGACTGGATCAAGACCGGGATGAAGGAGGACCGGCTGATCTATCGCCACCTGCTGAACGAGCGCAAGCACAAGTGGCTGTTCTACAAGGTGCTGGAGGCGCAGCGGAAGCTGGGGCTGAAGCGCGCCATCCCCGCCGATATCGAGGTGCAGATCGGCAGCCAGTGGTGGTGCCTGCGCCGCCGCACCGTGGAATGGATCCTGTCCTTCCTGCGCGACCGGCCCGACGTCGTGCGCTTCTTCCGCACCACCTGGATCCCGGACGAGACCTTCTTTCAGACGCTCGTGCGCCATCTGGTGCCGGAGCCCGAGATCCGGTCGCGCACGCTGACGTTCCTGCTGTTCACCGACTATGGCATGCCGGTGACCTTCTACAACGATCATTTCGACCTGCTGCTCAGCCAGGATTACCTGTTCGCGCGCAAGGTCTCGCCCGACGCGACGGAGCTGAAGGCGCGGCTGGGCCGTCTCTACGCCACCAAGGGGGTATATTTCCCGATCTCGAACGAGGGGCGGGACCTGTTCAAGTTCCTCACCGGCAGGGGCCGGATCGGGCGACGCTTCGCCCCCCGCTTCTGGGAGACCGAGGCCAGCCTCGGGCGCGAGCGCGAGTTGATGATCGTGACCTGCAAGAAGTGGCACGTCGCCAAGCGGCTGGTGGAACGGGTGCGGCAGGTCACCAACCTTCCCGCGATCGACTATCTGTTCAACGAGGAGACCACCCCGCTTCCCGACCTCGGCGGGATCGAGACGACGCTGGAGAAACGCACCCGCCACCGCCGCGCGCTGGTGCGGATGCTGTTCGACTATTACGAGACCAATCGCCTGATCATCTGCATGGATACGGCGAACCTCGACCTGATGCAGGATTTCTACGCCGACCGCTCGACCACGCGCCTGCTGGAGATCGAGTGCGACTTTTCCGACGACTACCTGATCGGCCACGCACGCCGCATCGGTCTTGCGGGCGAGCGCACGCCGCCCGACACGCTGGCGCGGCTGCTGCCCACGGTGCGCTACGACGTGAAGTTCGAAAGCGACCGGATCCGCGATGCGGCCTTCGGCGGATACCAGCGCCTGCGCGAGAGCGCCTCGGTCGACGAGAATACCTATCCGCTTGCACAGTTCCTCGATGTGTCGGAACACAAGGCGCGTGAGATCGCGGCGACCGAATACCTTTTCGTGGACTGAGGAAAAGATGCCCTATACCTACGACGACCAGAACATCTTCGCGAAGATCCTGCGCGGCGAGATCCCCAACAAGACGGTGCTGGAGACCGAGCACAGCCTCGCCTTTCACGACATCGGGCCGCAGGCACCGGTGCACGTGCTGGTGATCCCGAAGGGGCCATACGTGAGCTACGACCATTTCGCGCGTGAGGCCTCCGATGCCGAGATCCTCGACTTCACCCGCGCCGTGGGCAAGGTCTGCGAGATGACGGGCGTCACGCTGGACGAGGGGCAGGGCTTCCGCGCCATCTCCAACGCCGGGGCGCACGGGGTGCAGGAGGTGCCGCACCTGCACATCCACATCCTCGGCGGGCGGCGCCTGGGGAAGATGCTGCAGCCCGAGTGACAGGCGCCCATCAGGCGCGCGCCTCCTTGCCCCCTTCGGGCGCGCGTCGTCTCTGCGGCGGGACGAGGAGCGCCGAAGGCCTCGACGAGGCGCGGGCCCCGCGGGCATCAGCGGCCCGGGCTGTTACAGTTCCGCAGCCGCCCGGCCGGCCCAGCGTCCGGTGGCAAGGCAGGCCGTGAGCAGGTAGCCGCCCGTCGGCGCCTCCCAGTCCAGCATCTCACCCGCGACGAACACCCCCGGCAGCGCGCGCAGCTCCAGCCGGTCGGTCAAAGCGGTCCGCGCGATCCCCCCGGCGGTGGAGATCGCCTCGTCCAGCGGGCGCGGGCCGGTCAGCGGCAGGGTCAGCGCTTTGATCCGCGCGGCCAGCGCCGCGGGATCCGCTGGCAAGGGCCGTGCACATTCCTGCATGAGGGCGATCTGCACCGGCCCGAGCCCCGCCTTGCGCAGCCGGTTCGTGACGCTCTCCTTGCCCCGGCCGGCCAGCTTCCGGGCGACGTCGTCCACGTCGCGGTCGGGGGCGAGGTCGAAGACCAGCGGCGCGCCGTCACGCAACGCGCGCGACAGGGCGTAGATCCCGCCGCCCTCGACCCCGCGGGCCGAGATCACGCATTCCGCCCTGACCCGCACCGCCCCCGCGCTCAGCACGGCGCCCTTCACCGGCTGACCGAAGTGCCGCGCCATATGGCCCGACCACGCCACCCCGAACCCCATGTTGGCGGGCAGGAACGGCGCGATGCCGACCCCGCGCGCGGCCAGCCAGGGCGCCCAGGCGCCATCGGACCCGAGGCGTGACCAGCTCGCACCCCCCAGCGCCAGGATCACGCGGGCAGGGCGCAGCACCTGCCGCCCGCCGGGTGTCTCGAAGGCGAAATCGTCATTCTCGAACCCGGTCCAGCGCCAGCGCCGCCGAAGTGTGACGCCCAGCCCCTCCAGCCGCGCCAGCCAGGCACGGAGCAATGGCGAGGCCTTCATCGCCCGCGGAAACACCCGGCCCGACGACCCGGCAAAGACCTCCTGCCCCAACCCCTCGGCCCAGTCGCAGACCTGCGCGGGACCGAAGGCCATCAGCATCGGTGCAAGCCAGGTCTCGGCCTCGGCATAGGCGGAGAGGAAAGCCTCCCGTGGCGCGTCCTTGGTCAGGTTCAGCCCGGATTTTCCGGCCATGAGAAGCTTGCGCCCCGGGCTGGGCATCGCCTCGGCCACAGTCACGGCAAGGCCCGCCCGCGCCATCTCCTCAGCTGCCATCAGCCCGGCGGGACCGGCGCCGATGACAAGGGCATCCATCCTCTCCGTCGCTCCGTTCATCCCCGCCCTTTCCCGCGCCCGCCGCAATCCGGATCTGCGTCACAGGACCACAAACATCCCGGCGCCGCAAAGAAAAGGGCCCCGGCGTCGCCGCCGGGGCCCCGATCCTTCAGAAGAAGGACCGCCTGATTACTCGGCATCTTCCTTCTTGGCTTCCGGCGCGATTTCCTCGCCGGTTTCCTGGTCGACCATCTTCATGCCAAGGCGCACCTTGCCGCGATCGTCAAAGCCGAGAAGCTTGACCTTCACCTCCTGGCCTTCCTTCAGCAGGTCGGACGGGTGGTTCAGACGCTTGTTGGCGATCTGGCTGACGTGCACGAGGCCGTCGCGCTTGCCGAAGAAGTTCACGAAGGCGCCGAAATCGACGAGCTTCACGACCTTGCCGGTGTAGATCTTGCCTTCCTCGGGCTCCGCCACGATCGAGTAGATCATGTCATAGGCCTTCTGGATGGCCTCGCCGTTGGCCGAGGCGATCTTGATCACGCCGTCGTCGTTGATGTCGACCTTGGCGCCGGAGGTTTCCACGATCTCGCGGATCACCTTGCCGCCCGAGCCGATCACTTCACGGATCTTGTCGGTCGGGATCTGCATCGTCTCGATCCGCGGCGCATGGGCCGAGAATTCGCCCGCCGAGGTGATCGACTTGGACATCTCGCCGAGGATGTGCATCCGGCCATCTTTCGCCTGCGCAAGCGCCTGCTCCATGATCTCGGGCGTGATGCCCGCGACCTTGATGTCCATCTGCAGCGAGGTGATGCCGTCCGACGTGCCCGCAACCTTGAAGTCCATGTCGCCGAGGTGATCCTCGTCGCCCAGGATGTCGGTCAGGACCGCGTACTTGCCGTCATCTTCCAGGATCAGGCCCATGGCCACACCGGCGACCGGCGCCTTCAGCGGCACGCCCGCATCCATCATCGCCAGCGACGAACCGCAGACCGTGGCCATCGAGGACGAGCCGTTCGATTCCGTGATCTCCGACACGAGGCGGATGGTATAGGGGAAGTCGGTCGCAGCCGGCAGAACCGCCTGCAGCGCGCGCCACGCCAGCTTGCCGTGGCCGATCTCGCGGCGGCCCGGGCTGCCCACGCGGCCGACTTCGCCGACCGAGTAGGGCGGGAAGTTGTAGTGCAGCAGGAAGTTGGAGCGGAAGTTGCCGTGCAGCGCGTCGATGATCTGCTCATCTTCGCCGGTGCCCAGCGTGGTCACGACCAGCGCCTGCGTCTCGCCCCGGGTGAACAGCGACGAGCCGTGGGTGCGCGGCAGCAGGCCCACCTCGGACACGATCGGGCGCACGGTGGTGCGGTCGCGGCCGTCGATGCGGGCGCCGCCGGCGATGATGTCGCCGCGCAGGATCGAGCTTTCCAGCTTCTTGAAGGCCGAGCCGAGGTTCGGGTTCTCGAGCTCTTCCTCGCTCAGCGTCGCCTTGACCGCGTCACGGGCAGCCGAGATCGCGTTGGTGCGTTCCTGCTTGTCCTTGATGGCAAACGCGGCGCGCATCTGCTCTTCGCCCGCGGCCTTCACCTTGGCGTAGAGGTCGCCGTATTGCGGCGGCTGGAAGTCGAACGGCGGTTTCGCAGCGGCTTCGGCCAGGTCGATGATAAGATCGATCACCGGCTGCATCTGCTCGTGGCCGAACTTCACCGCGCCCAGCATCTCGGCCTCGGTCAGCTCGTAGGCCTCGGACTCCACCATCATGACGGCGTCCTTGGTGCCCGCGACGACGAGGTCGAGGCGCTGCTCGGGGTTGTCGCGCAGCTTGGTCATGTCGTCGACTTCGGGGTTCAGCACGTAGTCGCCGTCGACGAAGCCGACGCGGGCGCCGGCGATCGGGCCCATGAACGGCACGCCCGAGATCGTCAGCGCGGCCGAGGCGGCGATCATCGCCACGATGTCGGGCTCGTTCACGAGGTCATGCGAGAGCACGGTGCACATCACCAGGACTTCGTTCTTGAAGCCTTCGACGAACAGCGGGCGGCACGGACGGTCGATCAGGCGCGCGGTCAGCGTTTCCTTCTCGGACGGCCGGGCTTCGCGCTTGAAGAAGCCGCCGGGCACCTTGCCCGCGGCGTAGTATTTCTCCTGGTAGTGCACCGTCAGCGGGAAGAAGTCCTGCCCGGGCTTCGGCGCCTTGGCGAAGGTCACGTTGGCCATGACGGAGGTCTCGCCCAGCGTGGCGATGACGGAACCGTCGGCCTGACGGGCAACCTTGCCGGTTTCCAGCGTGAGCGTCTCCTCGCCCCACTGGATGGATTTTTTCACTTCGTTGAACATCTGTCGTATCCTGTCTGGGAGCCCTCCCGGCCCCTGCCGGGTCTCCCGTTGGTTCTGGCGGCCCCATTGCCGCCGCCCCCTATCCTTCGTTGCACGCGCCCGGGGGCTGGTAGGCGTCACGTCTCAGATTGGGGGGCCTTACAGGAAAATCACCCCGATGGAAAGGCGTGTGTTCGGGCGTTAAGGGCCGCTTAACCCTGCTGCGGTGGGATCGGGACATGGATATGGCGACCGCAGACGACACCGAGCGCTGGCTCGATCACCTGTTCTCGGCCAAGGCGGTCGCGCGCGGCGGCGTGATCCGTCGCTCGGTGGCGTGGGTCGAGCACGAGATCGGGCGCGAGCGTTTCATCGGCGCAGTCGCGGAGCGCGGGTTCTCGCTGCTCGAATGCGGAGGACAGTTCGTCGTTATCTGTCAGCGCGGGCCGATCCGCCGGTTGCTCTGATTGCGACAGCCCTGACCATGACTGCCCTGACTGCGACCGAGAATTTTCGTCGAAAATTCGCACGGGGCAAGACACGGCGCCCTGATATGCAAAACGCCCGCTCCTTGCGGAACGGGCGCTTGCGGTTTCCCTGGCGGGACAGGCTCAGCGGCGGATGCCGAGCTTGCCGATCAGGTCGAGGTAACGGCCCTCGTCCTTCGCCTTGAGATAGTCGAGCAGCTTGCGGCGTTGGGCAACCATCATCAGCAGCCCGCGGCGCGAGTGGTTGTCCTTCTTGTGCGACTTGAAGTGCTCGGTCAGCGTGGTGATCCGCGAGGTGAGGATCGCGACCTGCACCTCGGGCGAACCGGTGTCGCCTTCCTTGGTGCCGAATTCCTTGATCAGGCGGGTCTTTTCTTCAACCGTGATCGACATCGGGGTCTCCTTGGAAAAAAGGGTGATGGCGCAAGCCGGGATGTCGTCCAGCAGGGCCCTTGGAGGGTGGTCCGCCGCCCGACGGGCTGCGCGGATCGGGGGCGTATAGGCGGAATCGCCGTGAAAGGAAAGCCCTGTCTGCGCTGCGGCGGTGCCGCCCCTGCGTGGCGGGGTTCCTTCCCCGAAGACCGCGGCGCGGGTTTCGGCACGGTTCGCCGCGGCAATGGCTAAAATGCACGGCATTTTTCTCTGGCCGCGCCCTCTTCCTGCCCGGATCCTCTGCCATGAAAGCCCTTCAGGATCAGGTGTTTACCGGGTTTCATGGTTAACGCGTCAGGGGTGGCGCAGTGGAGGTGTGGGTATGCTGGGGCTGGCGGGTTTGCTTGGAATGGTGGCGATGGGCGTCTTTGCCGACCTGACGTTGTCGGGGCGCGAGACGGAGGAGCCTTCGGACGAGGACGGCGCGGCAGACACCGGGGCACAGATCGCACCCGACGGCGGGAACGGCGATCTGCTGGACATGGCGGTCGCGTCGGGGGATGCCACCGTGCAGGACGAGGGGGCCGGCACCGAAGAGCTGGCCGCCGCAGATCCCGTGACCGCGGCTCCCCCCGCCGAAGACAGCGCGGCCCAGGAGCCTACGAGCGGGGAGCCCACGGTCGGGGATGCTACGCAAGGCAGGGATGCCATGCCGGACGCGGACGCAACCCGGATCGCCGGGTTTTCCCTCCGGGGCGGTTCCGGCGACGATATCCTGTCGGGTGAGGCCGGGAACGACACGATCCTGGGCGGCGACGGTTTCGACCAGATCAACGGCCGCGACGGCGACGACAGCCTGGCCGGCGAGAACGGCAACGACTGGCTGGCGGGCGAGGGCGGCGCGGATACGCTGGAAGGCGACGCCGGGAACGATACCCTGCTTGGCGGTGACGGCGCCGACCTCCTGCGCGGCAATTCCGATGCCGATCTGCTTTGCGGTCAGAACGGCGACGACACGCTCGTCGCTGGCAATGGCGATGACACGCTGATCGGTGGCGCGGGGGCAGATGCATTGTACGGCGGCGCAGGGGCCGACGCCCTTCAGGGGTGCGAGGGTGACGACCTGCTGGTTGGGGGCACGGGTGAGGACACGCTTGACGGAGGGCTGGGCGATGACCTGATGATCGGCGGCACCATGGGCGACGTCTTTGCCGCCGATGGCCCCGATTACCTGAATGGCGGCGACGGGGCGGACGTGATTGCGCTCGGCGCGCTGGATCACGCGACCGGGGGCGCGGGGGCCGATACCTTCTTGCTTGGCGAAAGCGGGGATGCCGATCCCGCGGCGCCGGCCGGCCCCGCCATGATCCATGACTACGACGCGGCCGAGGATCGGCTGGTCGTCGTCTACGATCCTGCCGCGCATCCCGATCCGCGCGTCGGCGTCGAACCGGGAGAAACGCCCGGCTCGGTCTACGTCACGCTCGACGGCCTGCGCCTGGCCGAGGTCCTCTCTGCCGGCGGCCTCGGCCCGGAGGATATCGCGCTGCAATCCCTGACCGCCGCACAGGCCGCCTGACCGGCCCTTCCTCCCGGCCCGTAGATACGGCGGGGGCGGCGCGCGCCACGCTCCGGCCTCCTCTCCTTCCCGGTACAGCGGGGGGGTGCCCGTCTGCGCCCCCTTTCCAGCCTGCGGCTACCGCGCTAAGCCAAGCGGATGGCCGTGACCCTGACCTCCCTCTCCGACATCGCCGCGCTTGGCTTCGACAGCGTGATCGACGTGCGCTCGCCCTCCGAATTCGCCGAAGACCATGTTCCCGGCGCAATCTCGCTTCCCGTGCTGGATGACGAGGAACGCGCCCGCGTCGGCACGATCTACAAGCAGGACAGCCCCTTCAAGGCGCGCAAGATCGGGGCCGCGCTGGTGGCAAAGAATGCGGCGGCGCATATCCAGGGGCCGCTCGCCGACATGGATGGCGGCTGGCGCCCGCTGGTCTATTGCTGGCGCGGGGGGCAGCGCTCGGGCTCTTTCGCGATGATCCTGGGGCAGATCGGCTGGCGCGCGGAAACGGTGCAGGGCGGGTACAAGGCGTTTCGCGGTTTGGTGGTCAAGGCGCTCTACGAGACGCCGTTCCCGGCACCGGTCATCGTGCTCGACGGCAACACCGGCACCGCCAAGACCGACCTTCTGCACCTCCTGCGCGCCCGGGGCGTGCAGGTGATCGACCTCGAAGGCCTGGCCAATCACCGCGGGTCGCTTTTCGGTCACCGGGCCGGTGGGCAGCCAGCACAGAAAGGGTTCGAGACGGCGCTGGCGATGGAGATCGCGGCGCTCGACCCGGCCCGACCGGTGGTGGTGGAGGCGGAATCGAGCAAGGTGGGCGATCTGCGCCTTCCGCCGAAGCTGTGGCGTGCGATGTGCGATGCGCCGCGGATCCACGTCTCGGCCCCGCTTTCCGCGCGGGCGGCCTATCTCGCCCGGGCCTATGCCGACCTGACCGCCGATATCGCCGCGCTGCACGACGTCATCGACAAGCTGCGCCCGATGCAACCGGGCGAGGCGATCGAGCGGTGGCACGGCTACGCCGAGGCGGGCACGTTCGAGCCGCTGGCCGCCGAGTTGATGGAGATGCACTACGACCCGCGCTACAACCGGCAGCGCGCCCGCACGGCGGGCGAGGCCGGGCGCACGGTGATGGCGGAGGACCTGTCGGAGGCGGCGTTGCCCGATCTCGCCGACCGGATCCGGGACCTGATCTGATGCAGGTCCAGATCCCGGCCACGCGCGACCTCGTGCTGATCGGTGGCGGGCATGCCCATGCCCTGGTGCTGCGCCGCTGGGGGATGAAACCGCTGCCGGGGGTGCGGGTGACCCTGATCAACCCGCACCCGACCGCGCCCTATTCCGGCATGCTGCCCGGCCATATCGCGGGTCACTACCGGCGCGAGGAGCTGGAGATCGACCTCGTGCGCCTTGCGCGCCACGCCGGGGCGCGGGTGATCCTCGGCCGGGCCGAGGGGATGGACCTTGCCGCGCGCACGGTCGCCGTGCCGGGCCGGCCGCCGGTGGCCTATGACGTGGCCTCGCTCGACATCGGGATCACCACCGAGATGCCCGACCTTGCGGGGTTCGCCCTCCACGGTGCCCCGGCCAAGCCGATGGATGATTACGCCGCCCGGTGGGAGGCCTTCGTCGAGGCTGCCGCCCGGGGCGAGGCCGCGCCAGTGGTGGTCGTGCTGGGCAGCGGGATCGCGGGGGTGGAGCTTGCGCTTGCCTCGGCGCACCGGCTGCGCAAGGCCGGTGTCACACCGTCGGTGACCATCGTCGAGCGCGCGGCCGAGGCGCTGCCCAACATCGGCCCGGGCGCACGGCAGCGCCTTCTGGCCCACCTGCGGCGCGCCGGGGTCGAGGTTCTGACCGGTGCCACGGCGACAGAGGCTGCGGCAGAGGGCCTGCGTCTGTCGGACGGCCGGCTTCTGGCCGCCGGGTTCCTGCTGGGCGCGGCCGGGGCGCGGCCGCAGCCGTGGCTGGCCGCGACCGGGCTGCAACTGACCGATGGTCATGTCGATGTCGGCCCGACGCTGCAAAGCCTGTCTGATCCGGCTGTCTTCGCCGCGGGGGATTGCGCCCACCTGACCCATGCGCCGCGCCCCAAGGCCGGTGTCTTTGCCGTGCGCGAGGCGCCGTTCCTCTATGACAACCTGCGCGCGGCGCTGGGGGTGGGGCGGATGCGCGCCTACCAGCCGCAGAAGGATTATCTCAAGCTCGTCTCCACCGGCTTCAAGGGCGCGGTGGCCGACAAGGGGGGGCTGCGTCTGAACGGTCGCTGGCTCTGGCACTGGAAGAACCGGATCGACCGCAAGTTCATGCGCCGGTTCCTCGATCTGCCGCAGATGCCCGCCGCGCCCCTGCCGCCCGAGGTCGCCGCCGGGGTGGCCGAGGAACTGGCGGGGGGCAAGCCGCTGTGCGGTGGCTGCGGCGCCAAGGTGGGCCCCGGGGCGCTTCGCGCGGCGCTGTCGGGAATGCCCGCGCCGCAGCGGGCGGATACGCTGTCGGGGCCGGGCGACGATGCGGCGGTGCTGGCCCATGGTGCGGGCGTTCAGGTGATCACCACCGACCACCTGCGGGCGTTCACCGAAGACCCGTGGCTGATGGCGCGGATCGCGGCCACCCATGCCCTGGGGGACATCTGGGCGATGGGGGCCGCGCCGCAGGCGGCGCTGGCGCAGATCACGCTGCCGCGGCTTTCGCCGGCCTTGCAGGCCCGCACGCTGGCCGAGGTGATGGAGGCCGCGGGCGCCGTCTTCCGCGCTGCGGGGGCCGATCTGGTGGGCGGCCACACCTCGGTCGGGTCGGAGCTGACGCTGGGCTTCACCATCACTGGACTTGCGCCCCGGGCGACGGCCAAGGGCGGTGCGCAGCCGGGCGATCGGCTGATCCTGACCAAGCCGCTGGGCACCGGCACGATCCTTGCGGCCGAGATGGCCCGCGCCTCTGTCCCCGGCCTGTCGCTCGGTCGTGCGGTGGCGGGGTGCTTCGCCAGCCAGCAACGGCCCTTGTCGACCGAGGCCGGGATCCTGTCGCCGGTGGCCCATGCGATGACCGACGTCACCGGTTTCGGCCTTGCCGGTCACCTTGTCGAGATGCTCGACGCCTCGGGCTGCGCGGCGGAGCTGGAGCTGGGCGCGATTCCCTTCCTTGAGGGCGCGGTGGCGCTGGCGCGCGCCGGGCACCGCTCGACCCTCTACCCGGCGAACCGGGCGGCGGTGGCGGCGCGGATGACGCTGCCCGAGGGGCCGGAAGCGGACCTTCTGTTCGATCCGCAGACGGCGGGCGGCCTTCTGGCCGCGGTGCCCGGGGCGGAGGCGGATGCGATGCTGACGGCGCTGCGCGAGGCCGGCGTGGCGGCCGCGCTGATCGGCACTGTGACGGCCGGCGCGCCGCGGGTGCGCGCGGTCTAGGGCGCCGATGGTCCAGGGCGCCGGTGGTCTAGCCCCCCTCGGCCGGGGTGCCGAAGATCACGATCGCCGTCCCCAGCACGGCCAGCCCCGCGAAGACCCCGGTCAGAAGGCCGTCGTGCCGGCGCCGCGCCCGCATCGCGGCGATCGCCGCCTGCAGCGCGTAGTAGGCGGCAAAGGCGCGCGAGGCATAGGCGATGATCTGGAAGATGTCGGTCGTCCAGGTCAGCGCGATCCCCAGCACCCCCAGCACGGCATAGGCCTTGCGCGGGGTCAGCCGCCGCCGCGTCAGCTCCTCCACCAGGCCGCCGGCGCCGCCGGTATCGGCCACCGCCGCCGAGAACTGCGCGCTGAGCGCGGCAACCACCAGCAGGACCGGCAGGAGGGGCGAGACCTGCTTCATCAGGTCGATGATCGCGGTTTCCTTCAACGGCACGCTGTCGGCCTTGAAGGCATAGGCCATAAGCAGGATGTAGATCATGTAGATCACCGCCGCGACGATCTGCGCGATCCGCATCGACCGGATGCGCATCTTGCGGTCATAGCTGTCGCCCAGGTAGCGCGACGTCTCGAACCCCTGCACCGTGACGATCAGGCCGAAGCCGAGGGCGATCGCCTGCCAGCCGCCGATCTGCGGCGTCTCGAAGGTCAGGGCGTCGGCCGAGATCTTGTCACCGAAGAAGAAGCCAAGCCCGACCAGCAGGCCCGCGATGATCGCGAGCTTCACCGAGACGGAGCCGTATTCCATCCATTCCAGCCACTTGAACCCGCGGGTGAAGCCCACGCCGAGGATCAGGGCGAAGACCGCGGTGGTCACCACATGGGCGGCGATGTCACCATCGACCGGGGTGAGCGAGACGGCGAAGCCGCCGAACAGGTTGAGGTAATAGGCGACCGAGATCACGTAGGCGAAGGCCAGCGCCCATTGCGAGGCGGTATCGACCCAGTTCTCGGCGCGGGTCTGGTTCGCGTTCTCCTCGGCGCCGTCGGCCATGTTGAAGCGGATCGCCGCCCCGAAGGCCCAGGCGCCGAGGCAGAGCGCGGCCATGACGAAAGGCGCGGCCCAGCCGAACTTGTCCATCAGGATCGGCCCGAGGACGAGGAAGCCCGACCCGATGATCGATGCGAGTGGCGTGATCGAGGCGCGCCAGAGCTGACAGCGGGCGATGCGGGGAAAGGCGAAGACGGCCCCGACGAGGGCGCAGGCGATCAGGACGGCGATGTCGGTGGTCACGCGGCGTCATCCTCGTGGGTCGGGCCGGAAGGTGGCCCATCCCGGCTTAACGCACGGGCGCGCCGTTGGTTCAAGGGCCGGGAAGGTCGCGGGCCGGGAGGTCGTGGGTCGGGAGGTCGTGGGTCGGGAGGTCGTGGGTCGGGAGGTCGTGGGTCGGGGGCGAACGGGCGTACCCCGCAGGATCGCGCCGGTTGACCCGCGCAAAAGAAAACCGGGGCCCGAAGGCCCCGGCGTGTCACGCTCCGGCAGGGGAGGGCGGTTACTGTTCCGGTACCAGGATCTCGCGCTTGCCCACGTGGTTCGCGGGGCTGACGAGGCCGTTCTCCTCCATCTGCTCCACCAGGCGCGCGGCCTTGTTGTAGCCGATCGCCAGCTTGCGCTGGATGTAGGAGGTGGACACCTTGCGATCCTTGAGCACCACCGCGACCGCCTGATCGTACAGCGCATCCTCGCTGTCGGTATTGCCGCCGAGGCCCAGCACCGCGTCGATGTCGTCGGCCTTGTCGTCCTCCGGCCCCTCGACCACGCCCGACATGTATTCCGGCGGGCCGAAGCTTTTCAGGTGGTTGACGATGTCCTCGACTTCCTCGTCGCTGACGAAGGGCCCGTGGACGCGGGTGATGCGCGAGCCGCCGGCCATGTAGAGCATGTCGCCCATGCCCAGCAGCTGTTCCGCGCCCTGTTCGCCCAGGATGGTGCGGCTGTCGATCTTGGAGGTCACCTGGAACGAGATCCGGGTGGGGAAGTTCGCCTTGATCGTGCCGGTGATGACGTCGACCGAGGGCCGCTGCGTCGCCATGATCAGGTGGATGCCCGACGCCCGCGCCATCTGGGCAAGACGCTGGATGCAGGCCTCGATCTCTTTCCCCGCGACCATCATCAAATCGGCCATCTCGTCGACGATGACGACGATGTAGGGGAAGGATTTCGGCTGGAACTCCTCGGTCTCGAACACCGGCTCGCCCGTGTCCTCGTCGAACCCGGTCTGGATCGTGCGCTTGAACATCTCGCCACGGTCCAGCGCCTCTTTCACGCGGCCGTTGTAACCCTCGATGTTGCGCACGCCCATCTTGGACATCTTGCGGTAGCGCTCTTCCATCTCGCCCACGACCCACTTGAGGGCGACGACAGCCTTCTTGGGGTCGGTCACGACCGGCGACAGAAGGTGCGGGATGCCGTCGTAGACCGACAGTTCCAGCATCTTCGGGTCGATCATGATCAGCCGGCATTCCTCGGGCGTCAGCTTGTAGAGGAGCGACAGGATCATCGTGTTGATCGCCACCGACTTGCCCGAGCCGGTGGTCCCGGCGATCAGCAGGTGGGGCATCTTGGCGAGGTTGGCCACGACCGATCCGCCGCCGATGTCCTTGCCAAGCGCCAGCGGCAGCCGCAGGTGGCTGTCGCCGAAATCGCGGCTGGCGAGGATCTCGCGCAGCACCACCTTCTCGCGGTTGGCGTTGGGCAGTTCGATCCCGATGACCGAGCGGCCCGGCACGGTGGAAACCCGCGCCGACAGCGCCGACATCGACCGCGCGATGTCGTCGGCCAGACCGATCACGCGGCTGGCCTTGAGGCCCGGCGCCGGTTCAAGCTCGTACATCGTGACCACGGGGCCGGGGCGGACGCTGACGATCTCGCCCTTCACGCCGTAATCGTCGAGCACGGTTTCCAGCATCCGCGCGTTTTCCTCGAGCGCCTCGTCCGAGAGGTGATGACGCTCGATCTCGGCGGGGTTGGTCAGCAGGCTGAGCGGCGGATGCTCGTAGGCCGGGTGCCGGCTTTCCTCGAACCGCAGCGTGGGCTGGGCCTCGGCAACCGCCTGCCGCGAGGGCGGGGCGGGCTTGCGCAGGGCGTGCTGGACCACGCGCTTGGGCTCGGGCGCGGGCACGCGCGGGGCGGCAACCGGCGTGGGCGCCTGCGTCGACGGGTCGTAGCCCGCGTCGAAGCTGGCCGCGTCGTAGCCGTCGTCATAGGGTTCGTCCGACTGGTCGCCGATGCCGTAGGGGTAATCCTCCTCGTCGGCATGGACGACGGCAGGGGAGGGGGCCGCGCCCCGGGCCATCTCGGCGTCCTCGGCGGCGTATTCGTGGTGGCCGCGGTCGTCGTACCCCTGCGCGTTATATGTCTGGGTGTCATACCCCTGCGCGTCATAGCCGAGGGTGGCATAATCCGGGCGCGCGGCGGTGTCGTAGGCGCCGTGGTCCTCGGGGAGGTAATCGCCTTCGGGGATCTCGACGTCGACGGCCATGGGGGCGGGGCCAGGGCGCTGCTTCGGGCCACGCGCAAGGGCGGCGCCAACCGCGCGGCTGACGGCGGAAGAGGCCGCGGGTGCGGCGGCGGCGGCGGTCGCCGCGGTCACCGGGGGCTCGGCCCGGCCGGCGGAGGTCAGCGGCGGTTCGGCCCGGGATTCGGCGCGATTGGCCTTGCCGGCGCCAAAACGCGGCAGGCGGAACCGCGGCGCGACGTCCTCGGGGATCGTCACGGCCGGTTCTTCGCGCACCGGTGCGACCGGCTCGGGGCGGGCTTGTGACCGGGCGTGGATCGCGCTGGTGATGCGGGCGCGGATGCGATCCTCGCTGGGCGCGTCACCGTCCCAGTCGGCATTATGCGCCACCAGCTCCGGCTCGGGCGCGGGGGCGCGCTTCACGAGGCCCGGCATGCGCGACAGGAACGACCCCTTCTGCGACCCGGCCTGCGGTGCGGCCTCCTCGGGCGCGGTGGCATGGGGGCGGGGAGCCTGACCACGGGGGGCCGGGCTGCGGGGCGCATAGTCCTCGGGGGCCCAGTCGTCTTGCGCGGTATCGTCGATCAGCTCGTCCTGCTCCTCCTCGCGGGCCTCGACGAGGCGGCGCAGCGGAGAACCGGCGGCGCGGGTGCCCACGACCATCGGTTCGGGGCGCAGTGAGGTTTCGCCGGCGGCCTGGCGCGCGGCTCGGCCACGCGGCGCGTTCGCGCGTTCCTCCGCCGCCTCGGCACGGCGGTCGCGGCGGCGCTGCGCGGCGGCGACGGCAAAACCCGCGCTGCCCGAGGCGGTGCGGCCCATCGCCCTGAGGATCCCGGCATAGAGAAGGACCACGCCGAGCAGCAGGAAGCGGGTCAGAACCTTCACTTCGGACCGGTCGAAGCCGGTGACGAAGAGGCCCAGCACGATCACCCCGGCAGCGCTGATCAGCGACATCAGCTTCAGCCCGAAGGCCGCGCCGAACGGCACGAGGCCCAGCACCGCGCCCAGCACGGTATCGCCGAACAGGCCGCCAAGGCCAAAGCTGTGGTGCCAGTCGGCGCCGGGCGCGAGGGTCGAGGCATAGACCGACAGAACCGCCACGGCGATCGGGGCGAAGATCACCCGGTTCAGCGCCCGGTCCGATCCGCGGTGCAGGATGAAGCGCAGCCCCCAGACCGCCAGCACGACGACGATCCCCCAGGCCCCCCGGCCGGCGATGATCACCAGCGGCGAGGCGATGGTGGCGCCGAACCGGCCCAGAAGGTTCTGCGTCGGCCCGTCGGTCGCGGCCATCCAGCCCGGATCGCCTGCGGCATAGGAACCGAGGATGAGCGCCATCAGGAACGCCACGAACACCATGCCGACGCCGACCAGTTCGCGGCCGCGTCTTTCGAGGATCGCCTGCATCTTCTGGTCGAGAAGCGGATCGCGCTGTCTGATCTGATAGGAAGCCATGCCTGTCCTCACCTTACCCGTAGAGGCAGTCGCGGAGGAGGGTCAGTCCGCGCTGCATTTCGTCTGTTGGGGCCACCATCGCGACCCGGATGTATCCCTTGCCGGGGTTCTCGCCGCCCACCTCGCGCGCGAGATAGGCGCCCGGCAGGACCCGCACGCCGGTCTCCTGCCAGAGCCTGAGCGCCGCGGCCTCGCCGTCGTCGACCGGCAGCCAGAGGAAGAAGCCGCCTTCGGGCCCCTGGTAACCCTGGACGCCCGCGAAGACCCGGTCCGCGACACGGAACTTCTCCTGGTAGATCGCGCGCGAGGCCTCGACATGGGTCTCGTCGCCCCAGGCCCGCTCGGCCACCCGCTGCAGCGGCAGGGGCAGGGGCGCGCCGGAATAGGCGCGCACGCGCTTGATCTGCACCATGCCCTTCGCGCCGCCAGCCACGAAACCCGACCGCAGCCCGGGCAGGTTCGACCGCTTCGACAGCGAGTGGAAGACGAACAGCCGCTCGGGGTCGGCACCGCGCGCGCGGGCCACCGACAGCGCGCCGGTCGGCGGCGCGGTCCGCCAGATCTCGGAATAGCATTCGTCGGCGAAGACGATGAAGTCGTGCTTCTCCGCGAGATCCAAAAGGTCGGCGAGGTATTCGGGCGAGGCCACCGCGCCCTGCGGATTCGAGGGCGTGCAGAGATAGGCGATCGCGGTGCGGTCCAGCACCTCGGCGGGCAGGCCCGCGTAGTCGGGAAGGAAGCCGGTCGCCGCGGTCGCGGGCAGGTAGACGGGCTCGGCCCCCAGCGCCAGCGCCGAGAACGCGTAGACCCCGTAGAACGGGTTCGGCAGCAGCACCGCCGGGGTCTTGCCGCCCTTGGTCTCGGGGCAGAGCGCGAGGGCCGCGTTGAACAGCCCCTCGCGGGTGCCGTTCAGCGTCATCACCTGGCTGGCGGGATCGAGGAGCGTGCCGAAGCGGCGCCCGATCCACCCGGTGATCGCTGACAGAAGCTCCGGCGTGCCGTCGTTCGGGGGATACTTGCCGAAACCCTCGAGGTTGGCCGCGAGCACCTCGCCCACGAAGGGCGGCTGCGCATGCCGCGGCTCTCCGATCGTCATGGCGATCTGCGGCCCGCCCGGCTGGTGCGAGTCGAGAAGCGTCCTAAGACGCGGGAATGCGTAATCAGGCAGGTTCGAAAACCGCTCTGGAAATGCCATGTGCTGCCTCGTGACCGGGATCATCTCGCCCCGTTTCAGAGTTCAATGTACCGGCTCCCGCGCGCGGGGTCCAGAAAAACGCCCCGGTTCCGGGCAGTTATATGACTTGATTGTGGCTTTTTCGCCGAGCGGGTGATTCGGGCGGCGATGGCAGGGCCGGCGGGGGCGCTGCCCCCTGCACCCCCGGGATATTTCCGCTCAGAAGAAGAGCAGGGTGTGCGCCGGGCCCGCGTCAGCCGGGCAGCGCCCTTTCGGCGGCGGCGCCGAGTCGGAGGAGGCGTTCCTCGCTCATCGGCAGGCCGAGGAACTGGATGCCGGTCGAGGGTACCCCGGTGGGGAGCGTCAGGCCGGCGCTGCCCATCAGGTTGCCGATCCGGGTGTTGCGCAGGGTCAGCAGGTTCTCGGTGACATAATAGCGGTCGTCGGTCATCAGCCTTGCGGCCTCGGGCGGGAGGTTCGGGGCGCTTGGCAGGATGATCGCGTCGTAGCCGGCGACCCGGGCGGTCCAGGCCGCGCGCAGGGTGCGCAGGCGGCGCCAGCCGGCGACGTAATCCGCCGCCGCGGTGTCTGCGCCGCCGCGGAAGCGTTCGAGGATGCGCGCGAACATCTTGTCCGGCGCCGCCTCGATCACCTCGGACCAGATGCCATAGGCCTCGGCGGTGAAGAGCGCGCCGGCGAGGCCCATCGCCTCGGCCACCTCGGGCGCCTGGATCCGGTCGATCGTGGCCCCCGCGCGGGCGAGCCGGTCGCAGGCGGTTTCGAAGCCTTTCGCCGGTTCGGCGCGCAGGTCGTCGAGCGCCACGGTGTCGAGGATCGCGAGGCGGGCGCCCGAGAGGGTGGCGCCCTTCAGATCTGCGGGCGCCCCGCCCTCGATCAGCGCGAGCACCTCGGCCGCGTCCTCGACCGTGCGGGTCAGCGGGCCCACGGTGTCGAAGGTCTCGCACAGCGGCACGACGCCGTCGAGGCTGACGCGGCCATGGCCGGTCTTGAGGCCCACGAGGTCGTTCCAGGCGGCGGGGATGCGTACCGATCCGCCGGTGTCCGAGCCGATCGCCGCGGCCGCGAGCCCGAAGGCCACCGAGGCGGCGGCGCCGGACGAGGATCCGCCGGGCACGGCCGCGGGGTCGTTGATGCAGGGCGGCGTGGCGGTGACCGGGTTCAGCCCGAGGCCCGAGAAGGCGAGTTCCGACATGTGGGTCTTGCCGAGGCAGACCGAGCCGCCCAGCGTCGCCACCGAGAGCACGCGGGCGTCGGCCTTCGGGGTGCGGCCCTCGAGCAGGGCGGATCCTGCCTCGGTGGCGACGCCGGCACTGTCGAAGAGATCCTTCCACGAGATCGGCACGCCGTCGAGCAAGCCGGTACGCTGGCCCGCGACGGCCCGCGCGCGGGCGGCGCCGGCCTCGGCCAGCGCCCGCGGCGCGGTGACGCGGGCATAGATCCTGTCGCTGTCAGGGTGGGCCGCGATCGCGTCGAGGAAGGCCTGGGTCAGTGCGACCGGGTCGATGCGCCCCGCGCCGATCCCGCGCCCGAGATCCGATGCGCTCATCCGAAGCCAGTCTTCCATGCTCTGCCCTTTCGCCTGTTCGGCGCGACGGTAGCCGCAGGGGCGCGGATGGACAATCCCGGTGAAGGGGGCATAGTTGCGGCAACATTGCGGGGCCCCATTCGGGGGACCAAATTGCGGCGACCACATTGTTGGGGTCGCATTCCAAAAACCGCGGTCCCCGGCACCCCCCGGCGCATTCGGGCCGAGATGACGGGGAAGGGGCAAGGAGGCATCTGATGGACGGATCCAACGAGGACGGGCTTCACGACGTCATCGTCGTCGGCGGCGGGCTGAACGGGCCGGCGCTGGCACTGGCGCTGGCGCAGTCGGGGCTGCGCACGGTGGTGATCGACGCGCTGCCGGAGGCCGCGCGGGCGGCCGAGGATTTCGACGGCCGGGCCTACGCGCTCGCGCTGGCATCGCAGCGCATGCTGGCGGTGCTGGGGCTCTGGTCGCGGGTTGCCGACAGGGCGCAGCCGATCAACGAGGTAAAGGCCTCGGACGGGCGCGCGGGCGAAGGCCCCGCACCGCTGTTCCTGCATTTCGAGTCGGGCGAGATCGAGGAGGGGCCGATGGGCTTCATGCTCGAGGACCGGTTCCTGCGCGGGGCGCTGATCGAGGCGATGGCGGCCGAGCCGGGGATCACCCGGCTGTCGGGCGAAACCGTCGTCGCGCAGGAAATCGACGCGGGCGAGGCGCGGGTGACGCTGGCCTCGGGTCGCGCGGTGCGCGGGCGGGTGCTGGCGGGGTGCGACGGGCGGGCCTCGGGCACCGCGGTGCGGGCGGGGATTCGCCGCACCGGTTGGGGCTATGGCCAGACCGCGCTGGTCTGCGCGATCGAGCATGACCTGCCGCATCACGGCATCGCGCAGCAGTTCTTCATGCCGTCGGGGCCGCTGGCGATGCTGCCGCTGCCGGGCAACCGTACCGCGATCGTCTGGTCGGAGCGGGACGAGACGGCGAAGGCGATCCAGTCGCTGGATGACACGGCGTATCTGGAGGCGCTGCGGCTGAGGGTCGGCGATTACTTGGGCGGGATCCGGCTGGTCGGCAAGCGCTATACCTATCCGCTGAGCCTGACGCTGGCGAATTCCTATGTCGCGCCGCGGCTGGCGCTGGTGGGCGATGCCGCGCACGGGGTGCATCCGATCGCCGGGCAGGGGCTGAACCTGGGGCTGCGCGACGTGGGCGCGCTGGCCGAGGTGCTGGTCGAGGCGCAGCGGCGGGGCGAGGATATCGGCGCGCTCGACGTGCTGGAACGTTACCAGCGCTGGCGTCGGTTCGATTCGACACTGCTGGCGCTGGGGATGGACACGGTGAACCGGGTGTTTTCCAACGACAACCCGCTGCTGCGCGGGGTGCGCGACCTGGGGTTGGGCGCGGTGAGCGCGCTGCCGGGGCTGCGCCGGCGCTTCATCCGCGAGGCCGCGGGGCTGTCGGGCGAGGTGCCGCGGCTTCTGCGCGGCCAGGCGATCTGAGGTCGGCCGATGGCGGCGGCGCTTTCGGTGACACTGGTCTTCACGGTGGCGCTTGGCCTGTGGTGGGGGCGCGTGGCGCTTGCGCTCGGGATCGGCGCGGGGCTGGACCCGGTGCTGTCGGGCATGGGGGCGCTTGTCGCCGCGATGGCCGCCATGGTGCTGGGTCAGGGCCTGATCGCGCGCGGCGCCGGGCCGGTCGTCCGGGCCAGTCGGGGCTTTGCCGTTCTGGGCCTGTCGCTTGGTCTGGGCGCACTCCCGCTGGCCGTGCTTGCGATGCGCTCGGGGCAGTCGGCTGGGGCCGCGACCGGGCACAACCCGTTCGGAACGATCTTCGGCTCCGCCCTGGCGCCAATCCTGGCGGGTAACCTGATGGCCGGGGTGACGATCGTGGCCGCGGCGCTGGCGGCGGGGCTGTGTCTTCTTCTCTCTGCGGTGTTCGGGGCGATCGCTCCGCGAAGGTAGCGGTCTGGCCCGGGGCGCCGGCATTCGGAAATGAAAACGCCCTCGCGCGTGGCTGCGAGGGCGTCGGGGGGGGGGGGCAGCCCGGTGCAAGACGGCGGCCATGATAGGCCGCCGGTCCGGGGCGTCAGAGCTTGCCGTCGGCGATGCGCAGCTGGCGGGCGCGGGTCAGGATCGCATCCTCGACCGCGCGCTGGGTCGCGGCGCTGACCGGGCCCGACCGGGTGGCCAGCGCGACATGCAGCGAGCGCGCGTCGAGTGCCGGGTCCTGCACGTAGACCGTCGCGCGGTAGGCGCGGCCGCCGCCGGGCGGAGTGCCGTAGCCGGTGATGATCACGCCCGAGAACGGATCGACCGATTCGACGGGCAGGAAGTTCAGCACGTCGAGCGCGGCATTCCAGATATACTTGTTCACCTCGATCGAGGTGTTGGGGTTCTTCTTCTTGCCGAAGACGTCCCAGATCGAAGACCGGTTGTTGATCTTTTCCTTGGCGGTCAGCCCGGCCGGATCGGTCGGGTTCGCCTCGGTCGCCTGAACCCGCTGCGGGTTCGGCTTGCCGAACAGGTTGCCGCTGCTGATTCCGCCGCAGGCCGCCACAGTTGCGACCAGGCCGCCCAGGACCCCCGCGCGGAGAATGCGTGCCAAGCTCATACTGCCTGCCCCTTTCCGTTTCGGCCTGTCTAGCCGAGCATCCCGAGGGGAACAAGGCTTTTGCAGCGCACGCGAAAGGGCCTTTCACGCGAGTACGGCAGCAGCGTGGCGGGGCGGTGAAGCCACTGTGGCAAAGCTGCACCAATTTTCCGGGGTTTCTGGATGCCCGGGGAGTTCACCTTGCATTGAAAGGGGGGAAACGGGAAATAGGGCCATACCCAATTTGGAATGTCCCGAGTTGGGCCGCACCTTTTGAGACAACGAGGGAAACCATGAAAAAGATCCTCCTTGCCACGGCTGCTGTCGCGCTGACCGCCGGCGCCGCCGCCGCGGACGGCGTGTCCTTCTCGGGCTATGGCCGTTTCGGCGTCGTGTACAACAACAAGCCGGGCGACGGTAACAAGAAAGCGAACATCACGTCGCGCTTCCGTCTGAACATCGCCGCGACCAAGACGACCGACTCGGGCGTCGAGTTCGGTGCGAAGTTCCGCATCCAGGGCGACCAGGGCACCATCGTGGGTTCGTCGCGTTCGCAGGCGATGACCAACAACGCCGCGACCTTCTGGGCGAAATCGGGCCCGTTCACCCTGCAAGTGGGTAACGTTTCGGACGCCATCGACGCCGACAACGTTTACTACAACGGCGACCTCGGTCTGCTCGGCTGGGGTGACCAGGAAGTCATCGCCGGCACGGGCTTCTGGGGCTACGGTTCCTCGGCCTACTCGAACGGCAACCAGGTCGGCGTCCTCGCCACCTACGCCGCCAACGGCCTGACCGTGAACATCTCGTACGTCACCCCGGACCAGACCCTGAAGTCGAACCCGACCCAGGACGACGAGAAAGCGATCGCGATCGACTACACCATGGGCGCTTTCGCCATGGGCGTGGGCTACGTGAAGAACCCGGGCTTCGCCACCGACGGCAGCGCCTCGTTCGCTTCGTTCCAGTACTCGTTCGGCAAGTCGACCATCGGCATCCAGGCCGGCAACAAGACCGCGGGTCTGGGCAACCAGTACACCCTGTTCGGCAACACCACCCTGGTCAACGGCATCGGCCTCCAGGCCTATGTGACCAAGGACAACGTCGACGCCGACACCACCGGCTACGGCCTGGGCATGAGCTACGACCTCGGCGGCGCGACGCTGCTGGGTTCGGTCGCCAAACTGCGCGACACCTCGACCCAAGCCGACTTCGGCGTGAAGTTCTCGTTCTGATCCAGAACAGAACCTCGGTTCAGGGAAGAGCGGGCTTCGGCCCGCTCTTTTCTTTTGCGCCTCCACTCTTTTCTTTCCGGCGGGTCTATGGCCTTTTGGCGGCCTGACGGACGGAGGCGGAATGGGACTTTCCGAGATCATGGACCGCGTGCGCGCGGCAGAGGCGAAGGCGGGCAGGGCCGAGGGTTCGGTCCGGCTGATCGCGGTGTCGAAGGTGCAGCCCGACGAACGGGTCGAGGCGGTGCTGGAGGCGGGGCACCGGCTTTTCGGCGAGAATTACGTGCAGGAGGCCGCCGGAAAATGGCCGGCCTTCCGCGCCCGGTACGAGGGCGTGTCCGTGCACATGATCGGCCCGCTGCAATCGAACAAGGCCCGGCAGGCGGCTGAGCTGTTCGACGCGATCCACACGCTGGACCGCGCCTCGCTCGCGAAGAAGCTGGCCGGCATCGCGCAGGAACGCGGCACCTGCCCGGAGCTTTTCGTGCAGGTCAACACCGGGGAGGAGCCGCAGAAGGCGGGCGTTCTGCCGGCCGACGCGGATGCCTTCATCGCCGAATGCCGCGCACGCGACCTGGCGCTGGAGGGGCTGATGTGCATCCCCCCGGACGGCGCCGACCCGGCCCCCCATTTCGCCGCCCTCGCGGGGATCGCCGAGCGCAACGGTCTGAGCGGCCTGTCGATGGGGATGAGCGCCGATTTCGAGACAGCCATCGCCCATGGCGCCACGCATGTTCGGGTGGGCAGCGCGATCTTCGGCGCGCGCGATTATTCGAAGGGCTGAGCGGGCGGCGGGGACAGGAGCGAGGGGCCGTCTGCCCCTCGCGCTCCCCGAGGATATTTCCGCTCAGAAGAAGGAGGGGCCGGTTGCGGCCCGCTCTGTCAGAATCCCCGTCAGGCGACCCGTTCGACGACGTAATCGGCCAGATCGCGCAGCATGTCGCGCAGCTCGTGGCGGGGCAGGGGGGTGAGCGCGTCCTTGGCGCGGTTGGCCCAGGAGAGCGCCTCGGCGCGGGTGGCCTCGAGCGTGCCGTGACGCGCCATCAGGGCCATCGCCTGCTCGAGGTCGCCTTCGCGCTGGTCGCCCTTCTCGATCACCCGCGACCAGAAGGCGCGTTCCTCGGCATCGGCGGCGGCCACGGCCTTGATCACCGGCAGGGTCAGCTTGCGCTCGCGGAAGTCGTCGCCCACATTCTTGCCGATCACCGCGCTGGTGCCGCCGTAGTCGAGCAGGTCGTCGACGATCTGGAAGGCGATGCCGAGCGCGTCACCATAGGCGTGAAGCGCCGCGACCTGATCATCGGGCGCGCCGGCGATCACGCCGCCGACTTCGGTCGCCGCGGCAAACAGCGCCGCCGTCTTGCCGCGGATCACCTGAAGGTAGATCCCTTCGTCGGTCTTCAGGTCCTGCGCCGCGGTGAGCTGCAGCACCTCGCCCTCGGCGATCACCGCGGAGGCGTTCGACAGGATCGACAGCACGCGCATGTTGCCGCTGTCGGTCATCAGCTGAAACGACCGCGCGAAGAGGTAGTCGCCCACCAGCACCGAGGATTTGTTGTCCCACAGAAGGTTCGCCGTGGGCCGCCCGCGGCGCTGCTTGCTTTCGTCGACGACGTCGTCGTGCAGCAGCGTGGCGGTGTGGATGAACTCCACCGTCGCGGCAAGGTGAATGTGGTAGGGGCCGGCGTAGCCGCAGAGCCGCGCGGCCGCCAGCGTCATCATCGGGCGCAGGCGCTTGCCCCCGGCCTCGACCAGGTGCGCCGTCACCTCGGGGATGCGCGGCGCATGTTCACTGGCCATCCGGTCGCGGATCAGCGCGTTCACCCCCGCCATGTCCTCGGCCAGCGCGCGGGCCAGCCGGTCCTGCGGTTTGTCGGCGGATTCCATCAGCCCCATGGTTGCCCCACATGTTCTCGACATTGACCGGCGATTGGACTTAACTCGCGGGTCATGAAAGAGCTTCTGCGCACGACCGATCCGACGATCATCGCCTTCGCCACGGCGCTTCTGCAAGGCGAGGGTATAGACGCCTTTCCGCTCGACGTAAACATGAGCGTACTCGAAGGGTCGGTCGGCATATTGCCGCGGCGGCTGATGGTGCGCGAGGCGGATCACTTCCGCGCCACCAGCATCCTGCGCGACAATGACATCGACCCCGGGCGCTGACGGCGGGTTCGCCGAGGCAGAGCTTTCCGAGGACGGGTTCCTTGGCGGGCGGCTGCGCATCGTGCAACCGCGCGCGGGCTACCGGGCGGCGACCGATCCCGTGCTGCTGGCCGCGGCCTGCGCGGCCACGCCGGGTGCCGCGGTGCTGGAGCTGGGCTGCGGCGCGGGAGTGGCCTCGCTTTGCCTCGGCGCGCGGGTTCCGGGCGTCGCTCTGACGGGGCTGGAACTGCAGCCCGCCTATGCCGGGCTGGCGCGGCGCAACGCGGCGATGAACGGAAGCCCGCTCGAGGTGCTCGAGGGCGACGTGTCAGCGCTGCCCGGGGCCCTGCGCGCACGACACTTCGATCACGTCATCCTGAACCCGCCCTGGTATCCGGCGGGCGGCGGCACGCCGGCGCGGGACGCCGGGCGAGAGACCGGGCTGCGCGAGGCGACGCCGCTGTCGGTGTGGATCGACGCCGCGACCCGCCGACTGCGGCCCGGCGGCTGGCTGGTCGCGATCCAGCTGGCCGAGCGGCTGCCCGATCTTCTGGCGGCCTGCGACGGGCGGCTGGGCAGCATCGATCTTCTGCCACTGGCGCCGCGTGCCGGGCGGCCGGCCGGGCGCATCCTGCTGCGGGCGCGCAAGGGCGGGCGCGGGGCGTTCCGGATGCTGGCGCCCTTCATCCTGCACGCCGGCAGCGGGCATGACGGCGGGCAGGGAAGTGGGCACACGGATGCGGCCGAGGCGATCCTGCGCGAGGGCGCGCCGCTTGCCTGGGCGCCACGCTCATCCGCCCTTAAGGTTTCGGCAACTTTTGGCGGGTCCAATGGCGGTGATGGCGCGTGACCGGGACAGAGGGATGACACGACTCGGCAAACGTGCTGTCATCAAACTGTTCCATTCAGCAGAGGAGGAAGACCATGTCGATGACGTCCCACCTGCAGGAGCTGCGGCGCAAGCACCAGAATCTTTCCGACAAGGTGGAACAGGCGCAGCGAAACCCCGCGACCGACGGGCTCACGATCGCTGAGATGAAGAAGCAGAAACTCCGGCTGAAAGAGGAAATTCAACGGCTTAGCCAGTCCTAGGCCAGCGTGCCCCCGGGCCACGCGTTCTTGGCGGGCGCCGTGGTGCTGGGGCGTCGGCGGGAGCAGGATGTACCCGCCCCCGTTTCCTGTGTGGGCGACGGCCCTGTATCGCGCGTAAAAGCACGATACTTCGCATAGCCCATCCTGCAATAACAAAGGCCCCGCCGGGGGGCGAGGCCTTTGGACCCGTTCGGCACGCTGGCCTTGTCAGTTGCGGGGCCTTTGCCGTCAGACGAAGAACTGGCCGCCATTCGCGGTAATGGTCGATCCGTTGGTGAATTCCGCGTCGTCCGAGACGAGGAAGACCACACAGCGCGCAATCTCTTCGGGGCGGCCAAGTCGGCCGGTCGGAATTTGCGCGATGATCGACTCGCGCACCTTCTCCGGCACCGCCATCACCATCTCGGTCGCGATGTAGCCCGGGCAAATCGCGTTCGCGGTGATTCCGAAGCGTGCACCTTCCTGTGCAAGGCTCTTGACGATCCCGAGATCCCCCGCCTTGGTCGCCGCGTAGTTCACCTGGCCGAACTGCCCTTTCTGGCCGTTGATCGATGAGATCACGACGACGCGGCCGAACTTGCGTTCGCGCATGCCCGGCCAGACCGGGTGCACGGTGTTGAACACGCCGGTCAGGTTGGTGTCGACCACTTGGTGCCATTGCTCGGGCGTCATCTTGTGGAACGGGGCGTCGCGGGTGATCCCGGCATTGGCGACGACCACGTCGATCGGGCCGAGATCGGCCTCGACCTGCGCCAGACCTGCCTTCGAGGCTTCGTAATCGGCGACGTTCCACTTGTAGGTCTTGATCCCGGTCTCTTCGGTGAATTTCGAAGCGGCCGCGTCGTTGCCGGCATAGTTGGCGGCAACCTTGTAACCCGCGTCTCTCAGCGCCACCGATATGGCCGCACCGATGCCCCGGCTGCCGCCGGTGACGATCGCAACTCTCGACATGATTCCTCCCGCACTTCTGACTTGCTGGAAAGGGTGTTACTCAAAAATGGACATACGCGCAATTAAGTTGCGCGTATGGCGGGTGCTTATGGGGCGGCGTACCGTGTCTTTCCGATCACGCCCGCGTGAGGCACATCGCCACACCCATGCCGCCGCCGATGCACAGCGTGGCAAGGCCCTTCTTGGCGTCGCGGCGCTTCATCTCGAACAGCAGGGTGTTCAGGATGCGCGCGCCCGAGGCGCCGATCGGGTGACCGATGGCGATCGCGCCGCCATTCACGTTCACGATCGACGGGTCCCAGCCCATGTCCTTGTTCACTGCACAGGCCTGGGCGGCAAAAGCCTCGTTCGCCTCGACGAGGTCGAGATCCGAGGCCTTCCAGCCCGCCTTTTCCAGCGCCTTGCGGCTGGCCGGGATCGGGCCCGTGCCCATGATCTTGGGGTCGACGCCGGCGGTGGCATAGCTCGCGATCCGCGCCAGCGGTTCCAGCCCGCGCTTCTCCGCCTCCTCGGCCGACATCAGCAGCACGCCGGCCGCGCCGTCGTTGATGCCGCTGGCATTGCCCGCGGTGACAGAGCCGTCCTTGGCGAAGGCCGGGCGCAGCTTCTGCATCCCCTCGATCGTCGCGCCGTGACGGATGTATTCGTCCTGGTCCACCACGGTTTCGCCCTTGCGGGTCTTGACCGTGAAGGGCGTGATCTCGTCGGCGAACTTGCCGGCCTTCTGCGCCGCCTCGGCCTTGTTCTGGCTGGCCAGCGCAAACTCGTCCTGCTGTTCACGCCCGATCTGGAACTGGTTCGCGACGTTCTCGGCCGTCTGCCCCATGTGGTAGCCGTTGAAGGCGTCCCACAGCCCGTCCTTGATCATCGAATCGATAAATTTCATGTCGCCCATCTTGTGCCCGGCGCGCAGGTTCGCGACGTGGGGCGACAGGCTCATGCTTTCCTGCCCGCCGGCGGCCACCACCTTGGCGTCGCCCAGCAGGATGTGCTGCGCACCAAGCGCGACGGCCCGCAGGCCCGAGCCGCAAACCTGGTTGATGCCCCAGGCAGCGCTTTCGATCGGAAGGCCGGCGTTGATATGCGCCTGACGCGCCGGGTTCTGGCCCTGACCCGCGGTCAGCACCTGCCCAAGGATGGTTTCGGACACGTCGGACTTGTCGATCCCCGCGCGGGCTACCAGGGCTTCGAGCACGGTGGCGCCCAGCTC
Source organism: Acidimangrovimonas sediminis (assembly GCF_002871005.1). Taxonomy (GTDB): domain Bacteria; phylum Pseudomonadota; class Alphaproteobacteria; order Rhodobacterales; family Rhodobacteraceae; genus Acidimangrovimonas; species Acidimangrovimonas sediminis. The sequence goes on along the minus strand of NZ_PHSN01000016.1, from coordinate 73,168 downwards.
ATGCGCCGGGGTGTTGGCGAAGGATCCGTTGAAAGAGCCGACAGCCGTGCGCGCGGCCGAGACGATAACGACATTGGTCATGGGCAATCCTTTCGATGGCCGGTCCTCGGCGCGCCGTCGCAAGGGGGCGGGCGCGCCGCTCTGCAGCAGAGGTAGGCCTTTGCGGACACACATGCAACGAAAACGGGCGCGAATCGGAGTGCAATCGTCCCTGCGGGCGAACTCCGGCCGGCCCCGACAGGTCGCTTGCCGGAACGGCGGGCACAGCGGCCGCGCGTGTCAGGCGCGAAGGGCGCGGCGATCCATCTGCGCGGCGTGCGGTGGCTTCGTGCTGGGCGCGCCGTAAAGATAGCCCTGTAGGCAATCCACCCCGGCGCGTATCAGAAATTCGGCATCGCGCGCATCCTCGACGCATTCGGCGACGGTGAACATGTCGAAATGCCGCCCGATCGCGATCATTGCCGAAACCAGCACCTGGTTGTCCGCATCGGCATGGACGCCGCGCACGAACTGGCCGTCGATCTTCAGGATGTCGAAGTAGAATTCCTTGAAGTGACGCAGCGCGGTGTAGCCCGCGCCGAAATCGTCCAGCCCGAACGAGATCCCCAGGCGCTGCATCTCCTGCATGAAGACGGAAACCAGGTCGGGCATGACCATGGCGGAGCTTTCGGTGATCTCGAGGATCAGCCGCTCCCCCACCGTCGAATCGGCGGCAAGCGCGCCGAGCAGCGTGCTTTTCCACGGCGGGTAGCCGATCGACCGCGCCGACATGTTCACCGACAGGCGCAAGGTCGGCGTCCTGTGCAGCGCGGCAAGCCCCATCTCGAGGGCGAGCGTGTCGATCCGGCGGCCCAGTTCGCAGGTCTCGACTGCGCTGATGAAATCGCGCGCGGGGATCACCCGGCCGCCGTCGTCGAGGATGCGGATCAGTCCTTCGTGAAACGCAGTGCGCCCTGTGTCGCGCGCCATCACCACCGGCTGGAAGGCCAGCAGCACATGCCGGTCGCCAAGCGCGCGCCGTACCATCTGCAACGTCTCGGCGTCGCGTTCGGTCACCGCGGCGGCCAGCGGGCTGTCCATGCCGTCCGCCGCCGGGCCACGCGCGTCAGGTTGGGCCTGCCCCGATGCCACGCCCGACCCGCCGCCGATGATGAGTTCCCCCGCCTCGGTCATCCCGTCGCTCCTTTCACTCGGATTCGGTTATCGGGGGCGATCCGTAAACATGCGGTTAAGCTACGCATTTTAAGACAACGCTGTTAAAATTCTATGGGCCCGTCTAACCTCCGCCATTGCAAGGAAAACGGAAGGGGAGGCAATGACCGAGCGCTGTAGCTGGTGCGGGCAGGATCCGCTGTACGTCGCCTATCACGACACCGAGTGGGGCGTGCCGGAATGGGATAGCCGGGCGCTTTGGGAGAAGCTGATTCTCGACGGGTTCCAGGCCGGCCTGTCTTGGATCACCATCCTACGCAAACGCCCCGCCTTCCGCGACGCCTTCGAGGGGTTCGATCCGAACGTCGTTGCCGATTGGGGCGAGGCCGAGGTGCAGCGCCTGCTGGCCGATCCGGGTATCGTGCGGTCGCGCGCCAAGATCGAGGCGGCGATTGGCAATGCCCGCGCCTGGCAGCGGATCGAGGCGCGCGAGGGGTTCGACAGCTTCCTGTGGTCGCGTGTCGGCGGCGCCCCGATCCAGAACCGGTTTGCCGCGCAATCCGACGTGCCCCCGCAGACCGATCTGTCGGCCCGAATCTCGAAGGATCTGAAGGCCGAGGGGTTCCGCTTCTGCGGCCCGGTCATCACCTATGCCTTCATGGAGGCCGTGGGCATGGTCAACGACCACGTCGTTACCTGTCCCGCCCACGACCGCGTTGCGGCCCTCGGCTGACCGCCTGCGCCGGTTTCCGTCATCCCCGGCGGGGTGATCTGCGCAGAGGGGCCGTGGCGCGCGGGATCCGGAGGCGTCTCAGCGGCCGGGGCCGAACAGCCCGTCCAGCGCAGTTTCCAGCGGCGTGGCATCCTCGATCGCCAGCCGCACGGGCACTGTCAGCACCTTGGCGCGAAAGCTGTCCGGCAGGCGCACGGCGTCCTTCTCGGTGGTGACAAGCTGCGCCCCCGCGGCCTCGGCGTCGCGTTCGAGCCGGGTCATCAGCGCCTCGGTCAGCGGCTGGTGGTCGGCCAGCGCCTCGGTCCGCACCGTCCGCGCGCCAAGTGCCTGCAGGGTGAGGAAGAACTTCTCGGGGTGGCCGATCCCGGCGAAAGCGAGGACCGGCTGATCGTGCCAGTCCATGCCGGTTTCCAGCGGTGCCAGCGCGCCGCGAAGGTGGGGCAGGCCGATCCGCTCGCCCCAGCGCCCGGCAAAGCGCGCCTGCGCCTCGGGCGGCCCGATGGACAGCACGAGGTTGGCGCGGGCAAGCCCGGCCGCCACCGGTTCGCGCAGTGGGCCGGCCGGCAGGCACAGCCCGTTGCCGAAGCCGCGCGCGGCATCGACCACGATCAGCGACAGGTCCTTGGCGACCGCCGGGTTCTGGAAGCCGTCGTCGAGCACGATCGCCTGCGCCCCGGCCGCCACCGCCGCGCGCACCCCGGCGGCGCGGTCCCGCGCGACCCAGGCCGGGGCGAAGGCGGCAAGCAGCAGCGGCTCGTCCCCGACATCGGCCGCGGTGTGGGTGCGCGGATCCACCTGCACCGGCCCCTCGAGCTGTCCGCCGTATCCGCGTGATACGGCATGGGCCTCCACCCCCCGGGCAGCGAGGCGTTGCAGCAGGTCGATCGCGGTGGGCGTCTTGCCGGTTCCCCCGGCGTTGAGATTGCCGATGCAGATCACCGGAACGCCGGCGTGCAGCGGCGTGCCCCCCGCCAACCGGCGCGCCGTGGCCCGGGCATAGAGCGCGCCAAGCGGCGATAGCAGGCGGGCCGCCACGGTCGGGTGGGGGGCATCCCAGAAGGCGGGCGCGCGCATCAGCCCCGATCCTTCGAGGGTGCGGCCCCGGTGGGCTCCGGCCCCGTCTGGGGGTTTAGGTCGGCTTTCGGGGCGGGTTCCGCGTCGGGGCTGTCCGTTTGCTGCGCGGGAAGCGCGCCGAGGATCGAGGCGGCAAGCCGGTCTGCCACTTCGGCCCCGGCGGTCGAGGCCTCCCACGCGTTGTGGGCCAGGGCCGCCGCGCGATCCGGTGCGATCAGGTCGCTCACGGCCTCGCCCAGTTCCTGCGCGCGTTGCACCGCGCGGGCGGCGCGCGCCGCGGCCAGCCGGGACAGCGCCGCGCCGTGGCGCCCCGCCTCCGGCCCGTGCACGATGGCGGAGCCGAGCGCCGCGGGCTCCAGCGGGGATCGTATGACCCCCTCGCTCAGGCTGCCGCCGAGGTAGGTGATCGGCGCAAGGCGGTACCACAGGCCCATCTCGCCCTCGGTATCGGCGACATAGGCCTGCACCTCCTCTTCGGGTTCCTCGTCGGAGGATCGCCGGGCGACGGTCCAGCCCTCAGCGATTTCCATCTTGCGGATCAGCGTGTCGGCACGGGATGGATCCCGCGGTACCACGATCAGCAGCAATCGATGCGCCCGGCGCAGCGCCAGCCGGTGCGCCTCGATCACCGCGGCCTCCTCGGCTTGGGGCAGGCAGGCGGCAAGCCAGATCGGTCGGGTCTTCGCCAGAAGTGCAAGCGCCTCGCGCTCGGCCTCCACATGGGGCAGCACGACCGGCGCCTCGTGCAACGCACCGCCGATCGTCATCCGGCTTTGTGGCGCGCCGAGGCGGCGCAGGGCCCGGGCGCTGCCGGCGTCGGGCGCGGTGATCAGCGACAGGCTTTGCAGCAGCGTGGGGAGGACGCCGGGAAAGCGCCGCGGATGCCCGGCCCGGGGCGGGCGCGCGTCGATCCAGTGGACGGGTATGCCGGCGCGCCCCGCCTCGTGGATCAGCGCCGCGGGCAGGGCGTCGCCGGTCAGCACGATCAGGTCGGGCCGCCAGTGCCGCAGGAAGGCGCGGATGTCGGGCAGGGTCGGCGGCGGAGCGGGAACCTGCCAGATGTCTTCGGGCAGATCCGCCGCGCCGGCGCCTTCGGTGCCATGCTCCCGCTGTGCCGGGGCAGGCTCGGGCATCACGCGGGTGACCAGCACCTCGGGCGCACGGGCGGAGTCGCGTATGTGGTGGAGGAGTTCGGGCAGGCCGGGTGGTGCGCCCGAGGCCCCGCCGTCGGCGCCCGTTTCCAGCGGGAACCAGATCAGCGGGCCCGACGGCCGGCCGGGTCTTGGGCCGTCACCGCCGGCCCCCGCGCGGCTGCGCCGCGCCGTCGCCAGCAGATAGAGCCCGAGGCCGACCGGGAATGCCATTCCGAGAGGGCCTTACGCGCCCAGCTCTTCGGTCGGGCTGTGCGGGGTTTCCTCGTCGCGCAGACGATGGATATGGGCGATGAAGTAACGGGTGTGCGCATCGTCCACGGTGCGCTGCGCCTCGGCCTGCCACGCCTTGTGAGCAGATTTGTAATCCGGGTACATGCCGACGATGTGGATCTTCGACACGTCCTTGAAGACCGATTTCGAAGGGTTCACCAGCTCGCCGCCGAAGACGAGGTGAAGGCGTTGCGTCATTGCCATGCTCCTATTGCGCTGGGGTTGCGCGCAACCTAGACAAAGCTGGGGCGCGGTCAAGCCGCGCTTGCGCCACGAGGGCCGCATCGAGGCGGATCGCCCGGCCGCCGGCGCATAAAAAGCCGAACACAGCGTCGTGACGGCGCTTGGCCTCGGGAAAGTTTACTGATTATGATATTCCGACGCATGCATGTGATGCCGGGGGAGGCCAGCTTACCATGACGTATCGACAGCCGGCGCTGGACACTTCGCCACGCGTATCGGACGAGGTTCGCAAGACGACGTGCTACATGTGTGCCTGCCGCTGCGGCATCAACGTGCACATGAAGGACGGCCGCGTCGCCTATATCGAGGGCAACCGCGATCACCCGGTGAACAAGGGCGTCCTCTGCGCCAAGGGGTCGTCGGGCATCATGCAGGTCACCGCGCCCTCGCGCCTGCGCGCGCCGATGAAGCGGGTGGGGCCACGCGGTTCGGGGGAGTTTCAGGAAATCTCGTGGGACGAGGCGATGGAGCTGGCGGTGAGCTGGCTCAAGCCGCTGCGCGAGACCGACCCCGAGAAGATGGCGTTCTTCACCGGGCGCGACCAGTCGCAAAGCCTGACAGGGTTCTGGGCGCAGGCCTATGGCACGCCGAACTATGCCGCGCATGGCGGGTTCTGTTCGGTCAACATGGCGGCGGGCGGGATCTACACGATCGGCGGCGCTTTCTGGGAATTCGGATCGCCGGACTGGGAGCGGACGAAGCTGTTCGTTCTGTTCGGTGTGGCCGAGGATCACGATTCGAACCCGATCAAGATGGGGATCGGCAAGCTCAAGTCGCGGGGCGGCAAGGTGGTGGGCGTGAACCCCATCCGCTCGGGTTACAACGCCGTGGCCGACGATTGGTATGGGGTGACGCCGGGGTCGGACGGCCTCCTGATCCTGTCGCTGGTGCATGAGCTTCTGAAGGCCGGCAAGATCGACCTCGATTATCTCGCGCGGTTCACCAACGCGCCCTGTCTGGTGAACGGCGCGGAGGGGCCGGAGAAGGGCCTCCTGCTGCGCGACGCGAACGGCAAGCAGCTGGTCATCGACAAGCGGACCGGCAAGCCTGTGGCCTTCGACACGCCCGGCGTGCAGCCCGACCTTGGTGCGCGGCACGAAGGCAACGTCACGGCCTTCCAGCTGATGGCCGAGAAATACCTGTCGGACAGCTACGCCCCTGAGGCGGTGGCCGAGCGTGTGGGCATCGCGGCCGAGCGGATCAAGGGGCTGGCGGCGGAGCTTGCCCGCGTGGCCTTCGACGAGGCGATCGTGATTGACCGCGCCTGGACCGACTTCCGCGGTGACCGGCATGACAAGATGGTGGGCCGCCCGGTCTCGTTCCATTCCATGCGCGGGATCTCTGCGCATTCCAACGGGTTCCAGACCGCCCGCGCGCTGCACATGCTGCAGGTGCTTCTGGGCTCGGTCGAGGTGCCGGGCGGCTGGCGGATGAAGCCGCCCTATCCGAAGCCGGTCGAGGCCCATCCCCGCCCGCATTGCGGCGTCACCCCGGGCAAGCCGCTGAACGGCCCGCACCTGGGCTATCCGCTGGGGCCCGAGCATCTGGCGCTCAAGGACGACGGCAGCCCCGCGCGGATCGACAAGGCGTTCTCGTGGGAGAACCCGCTGTCGGCGCATGGGTTGATGCACATGGTGATCTCGAACGCCCATGCGGGCGACCCGTACAGGATCGACACGCTGTTCCTCTATATGGCGAACATGGCGTGGAACTCGTCGATGAACACCCGCGCCGTGATCGACATGCTGACGGACACCGACGAGAGCGGCGACTACGTGATCCCGCGGATCATCTATTCCGATGCCTATTCGTCCGAGATGGTCGCCTATGCCGACCTGATCCTGCCAGATACGACCTACCTTGAGCGGCACGATTGCATCTCGCTGCTCGACCGGCCGATCTGCGAACCGGACGCGGCGGCGGATGCGATCCGCTGGCCGGTGGTGGAGCCGGACCGCAACGTGCGGGGCTTTCAGTCGGTGATCATCGACCTTGGCGCACGGCTGGGGCTACCGGGGTTCGTCAACGAGGACGGCAGCGCCAGGTACAAGGATTACGCCGATTACATCGTGAACCACGAACGCCGCCCCGGGGTCGGCCCGCTGATGGGTTTCCGCGGCAATGGCGACGGCGTGGGGCGGGGCGCGCCGAACCCCGAGCAGATGCAGAAATACATCGAGAACGGCGCGTTCTTCACCGCGCACGTCCCGGAAGAGGCGGAGTTCTTCAAACCGTGGAACGCGACCTACCAGGACTGGGCGGTGAAGATCGGCCTTTACGATGCGCCGGCGCCCTATCTCTTTCCGATCTATTCCGAACCGATGCGCCGTTTCCAGCTGGCGGCGGAAGGTCACGGCGACCGTCAGCCGCCCGAGCATCTGCGCGACCGGCTCAGGGTGGTGATGGATCCGCTGCCCACCTGGTACGCGCCGCTGGGGGATGCGGGAACGGAGGAATATGACGTTCACGCCCTGACCCAGCGGCCGATGGCGATGTATCACAGCTGGGGCAGCCAGAACGCCTGGCTTCGGCAGATCCACGGGCGCAACCCGCTCTACCTGCCGACGGCCTTGTGGCAAAAGCACGGGTTCCGCGATGGCGACTGGGCGCGCGTGACCTCGCCGCATGGCGAGATCGTGGTGCCGGTCGCGCATATGGCGGGTCTGAACCCCAACACCGTCTGGACCTGGAACGCCATCGGCAAGCGCAAGGGCGCCTGGGCGCTGGACGAGAACGCGCCGGAGGCGACCAAGGGCTTTCTTCTGAACCACGTGATCGGGGAGCTGATGCCGCCCAGGGGCGACGGGCTGCGCTGGTCGAATTCCGACCCCGTCACGGGGCAGGCCGCGTGGTTCGATCTGCGGGTGAAGATCGAGCGGGTCGCCGCGCGGGCACAGGCGGAACCGGGCTTTCCGCCGATCAAGTCGCCGGTGCCGCCGGCACCCGAGAACCGCCGCTGGGGGGCCGAGGAATGACGGAACTGCCGACCAACACGCAAAAGAAGCTCGGGCTGGTCATCGACCTCGACATCTGCGTCGGCTGCCACGCCTGCGTCACCGCCTGCAAGGGCTGGAACACCGAGAATTACGGCGCGCCGCTCAGCGATATCGACGCCTATGGCGAGGATCCCTCGGGCACCTTCCTCAACCGCGTGCATTCCTACGAGGTGCAGCCCTCTGACGGCGGCTGCTCCCAGACCATCCACTTCCCCAAATCCTGCCTGCATTGCGAGGACGCCCCCTGCGTCACCGTCTGCCCCACCGGGGCCAGCTACAAGCGGGCCGAGGACGGGATCGTTCTGGTGAACGAGGATGCCTGCATGGGCTGCGGCCTCTGTGCATGGGCCTGCCCCTACGGCGCGCGGGAAATGGACATGGCGGCGGGCGTGATGAAGAAATGCACGCTCTGCGTCGACCGGATCTACAACGAGAACCTGCCCGAGGTGGACCGTGTGCCGGCCTGCGTGCGCACCTGCCCCTCGGGCGCGCGCCACTTCGGCGACCTGGGCGACCCCGATAGCGCGGTCAGCCAGCTGGTGGCCGACCGCGGCGGCATGGACCTGATGCCCGAACAAGGCACCAGGCCCGTGAACAAGTACCTGCCGCCCCGGCCCAAGGACCGCCCGGCCGAGGCGCCGCTGGCCGCCCTTGCCGATGTGAAGGCCACCGGCATCGCCGGCTGGCTCGACCGCCTGCTGGAGAAGCTCTGATGCATCCCGCGCCCTCCGTCATCGTCTTCACCGTGCTGTCCGGGCTGGGGTTCGGCTTCCTCGCCTATCTCGGTCTGGGCCTGGCCGCCCCGGTGGGCGCCACGGCCTTCTGGGTCTGGGCGCTTGGCTATGCCTTCGCCGTGGCGGGGCTGATGGCCTCGACCCTGCACCTGCAGAATCCGCGGAACGCCTGGCGCGCCTTCTCGCAATGGCGCAGTTCGTGGCTCAGCCGCGAGGGCTGGGCCGCGGTGATCACCCTTGTCGTGCTGGCGCCGGTCGCGCTGACGGCGATCTTCCTGCGGTTTCCCAGCGCCACCTTCGGCCTGCCCGGGGCCGCTCTGGCGCTGGCCACGGTCTATTGCACCTCGATGATCTACACCCAGCTCAGGACCGTGCCACGCTGGAACCTCTGGATCACGCCGGTGATGTTCCTCGGCTTCGCCCTGACCGGGGGCGCGATTCTGGCCGGGCTGAAATGGCCCGCGATCGTGCTGTGCCTTGCGCTTGCGGCGGTGCTGGCCGCGAGCTTCGTGCTGGGGGACCGGCGGCTTGCCGAGAGCGGATCCACCCTGGAGAGCGCGACGGGGCTGGGTCGGATCGGCAAGGTGCGGCTTTACGAGGGGCCGCATACGGGGACGAACTACCTGATGCGCGAGATGATCCACGTGGTGGGCCGCAGGCATGCGCAGAAGCTTCGGGTGATCGCCGTGGTCTTCGCGGCGCTGCTGCCGGCGCTGGTGCTGCTGATCGCGCCGGGGGGGAGCCTCTGGGCGATCGCGCTGGCGGTGGTCCTGCACCTCACGGGCGCCTTCGCGGCGCGCTGGCTGTTCTTCGCCGAGGCGGAGCACGTGGTGGGCCTCTACTACGGCGCGCGCTGACGCGGCCCCCGGGGTTCGGTTCCCGGGCGCCCGCAATCCCGAGGGCCCCGCACTCCCGAGGGCATAGGCAGGTGGCAAGGCTGCTTGCGTATTTGAGGAACAATGAAAGGCAGCGGGCGAGCGGGAGGCCGTGGCCCCCCGCCCTTCGTCCGGCACGCTTACGCGCGGTTTACTTCGGCGCCTTCACCGTGCGCAGGTAGGGCAGCTTCACGTCGACATCGCCGTATTTCGCCTTCGCATCCTCGGTCGAGACCGAGAGCGCGACGATGACGTCCTGCCCCGGAACCCAGTTGGCCGGGGTGGCGAAGGGCACGCCGTCGGTCGCCTGCACCGCGTCCAGCGCGCGCAGCACCTCGGCGAAGTTGCGGCCCACCGACATCGGGTAGGTCATCGTCAGCCGCACCTTCTTGTCCGGGCCGATGATGAACACGGTGCGCACGGTCGCGCTGTCGGCCGGGGTCCGCCCGTCGGGCAGGTAGGCGTCGGCGGGCAGCATGTCATAGGCCTTGGCCACGGTCAGCGAGGTGTCGTCGATGATCGGGAAGCTGGCAGGCGCGCCCGCCACCTTCTCGATGTCGGCCTTCCACTTCTTGTGCTCCTCGACCGAGTCGACCGAGACGCCCATCACCTTGGTGTTGCGCTTCTCGAACTCGGGGGCGAGCTGGGCCACGGCGCCGAATTCCGTCGTGCAGACCGGGGTAAAATCCTTCGGGTGCGAGAACAGGATGGCATAGCTGTCGCCAACCCAGTCGTGGAACGAGATTTCGCCGGCGGTCGAGTCGGCCTTGAAATCGGGGGCGGTGTCGTTGATGCGCAGTCCCATCTGAGATCCTTTTGCTTCGTAAGGTCACGTCGGTTCGAATGTCACGGGCCAGAGATAGGCCGCTTCGATGCGCTTTGCACCCCCCGGCGCGTGCCGGGGGCCGAAGGAGCCTGTGAGCGACCTTAGTGACGGGCGCGGCAATGGGCAGCGTATCAGGCCATGTCAAAGGCGGCGCGACGCGGGGCGGGGGGGCACGCGGGTGTGCGGGCATGGCGGAGGAGAGGCGGCGGAGGAGAGGCGGCGGAGGACAGGTGGAATGGACAGGTGCCGGGCACGGCCACTTGCGGGCGGCCCGCCCCGGTGGCAGGGTGCCGCACGATCGTCACCGGAGGTTTGCCATGATCCGCAAGACCGATTTCTACATCGACGGCGCCTGGGTTGCGCCGGCCGCGCAACGCGATTTCGATGTCATCGACCCCTCGACCGAAGAGCCCTGTGCGGTGATCTCGCTGGGCGACAAGGCCGATACCGACGCCGCCGTCGCCGCGGCCAAGCGCGCCTTCGGCCCTTGGTCGGCGCTGCCGCCGGCCGAGCGCCTCGGGATCGTGAAGAAGATCCTCGAGGTCTACACCGCCCGCGCCGAGGAGATGGCGCAGGCGATCAGCCTCGAGATGGGCGCGCCGATCGATCTTGCGCGCAGCAGCCAGGTGACCGCCGGCGCCTTCCACATCAAGAACTTCATCCGCGCGATGGACCAGATCGAGTTCATCCGACCGCTGGGCCCCCATGCCCCCAACGACCGGATCGCGCTGGAACCGATCGGCGTCGTCGGCCTGATCACGCCGTGGAACTGGCCGATGAACCAGGTCACGCTGAAGGTGATCCCGGCGCTTCTGGCGGGCTGTACCATGGTGCTGAAACCCTCTGAGGTGGCGCCGCTCTCGTCGCTGCTGTTTGCCGAGATCCTTGACGAGGCGGGGGTGCCGAAGGGCGTCTTCAACCTCGTGAATGGCGACGGCGCGGGGGTGGGGACGCAGCTGTCGACCCACCCGGATGTCGAGATGATCTCCTTCACCGGCTCCACCCGGGCGGGCAAGGCGATCTCGGTCGCCGCGGCCGAGACGCTGAAGCGGGTGTGCCTGGAACTGGGCGGCAAGGGGGCCAACGTGGTCTTTGCCGATGCCGACGAGAAGGCGGTGAAGCGCGGCGTGCTGCACTGTTTCAACAACTCCGGCCAAAGCTGCAACGCGCCAACCCGGATGCTGGTCGAACGCCCGATCTACGACCAGGCCGTCGAGATCGCCCGCGAGGTCGCGGAAAAGACCGCCGTGGCCTCCGCGCACGAGGAGGGCCGCCACATCGGCCCCGTGGTGAACGAGACCCAGTACGACAAGATCCAGGCACTGATCCAGAAGGGCATCGACGAGGGCGCCCGCCTCGTCGCCGGCGGCACCGGCCGCCCCGAAGGCCTGAACCGCGGCTACTTCGTCCGACCCACGGTCTTTGCCGACGTCACCCCCGGCATGACCATTGAGCGCGAAGAGATCTTCGGCCCCGTCCTGTCGATGATCCCCTTCGAGACCGAGGAAGAGGCAGTGCGCATCGCCAACGACACCGCCTACGGCCTGACCAACTACGTCCAATCCGAAGATCCGGCAAAACGCAACCGCATGGCGCGGGCCCTGCGGTCGGGCATGGTCGAGATGAACGGCCAGCCGCGCGGCGCGGGCGCACCCTTCGGCGGCGTGAAATCCTCGGGCCGTGCGCGGGAAGGGGGCACCTGGGGCATCGAGGAATTCCTCGAGGTCAAGGCGATCTCGGGCTGGGGTGTCGAAGCCGCCGAATAAGCGGCGCTTCGCACGCCTTTTCCTGCGGTGGGGGGCTTCGCGCCCCCCACACCCCCAGCGGGATATTTCCGCTCAGAAGAAGACGGAAGAGTCTCTCCTTTCTTCTGAGGACAAGTATCCCGGGGGTGTGGGGGCAGCGCCCCCACCGAAGTAGAAACTTGCGCGCCCTGGCGCGCGCCGCTGGATCAATAGGGCAGGTCGGAGCGGGCAGATGGTCAGAACGGGCAGGGCGCCTTGAAGGTCTCGCCCCGGCCGCCGTCGGGATGATTCACCCGCAGGCTCTCGGCATGCAGCATCAGGCGGGGGAAGTCGCGGGCGGGGCCTTCGGCGTAGAACGGATCGCCGAGGATCGGGTGGCCCAGTTCCTTCATGTGGACGCGCAGCTGGTGGCTGCGGCCGGTGCGGGGCATCAGCCGGACGCGGGTGGTGGGGCCCTCCGGGCCCTCGTCGCGGCGCAGGACGCGCCAATCGGTGACCGCGGGCTTTCCGCTCTCGTGGTTGACGTGCTGGAGCGGGCGGTTCGGCCAGTCGACGATCAGGGGCAGGTCGACCGTGCCGGTCCTTTCCGCGAGCGCGCCCCAGAGGCGGGCGACATAGATCTTCTTGGTTCGGCGCTGCTCGAATTGCAGCGAGAGGTCGCGCTGGGCCTGCTTGGTCAGCGCGAAGACCATGACGCCCGAGGTGTCGCGGTCGAGGCGGTGGACCAGCAGCGCCTCGGGAAAGGCCGCCTGTGCCCGGCTGATCAGGCAATCCGCAAGCTCCGGCCCCTTGCCCGGGACCGACAGGAGGCCTGGCGGTTTGTCGAGCACCAGGAGGTGGTGGTCGTGGTGCAGGATGCGCAGCGGTTCGTCTGGCGGAGTGTAGGCGGCCTCGGTCATGGGGGTTACCCGATCATCCGCTTGATCGCCGCGACATGGGCCGGACCAGCCCCCAGCGCGTCGGCCGCGAGGGTTGCGACCGTCTCGTCCAGCGCCTCGGGCGGGACGACGCGGTCGATCAGGCCCCAGGCGGCGGCCTCCTCGGCGCCGATCTTCGCGCCGGCCATCAGGATCATCTTGGCGCGCGCCGGCCCCACCAGCGCGGAAAGGCGGCCGGGATCCGAGGGTTGCGGGAGGAAGCCGAGCTTCATCACCGGGTAGAAGATCTTGGCTGCCGGCACCGCCACCCGCAGGTCGCAGGCCAGCACCATCCCCAAAGCGCCGCCGGCGGCGGTGCCGTTGAGCGCGGCGATCGTCAGGCAGGGCAGGGCGACGATCGCGCCGGAGAGCCGTTCCCAGACCGGATCGGTGGCAAGCCCCGCGCGGGCCGCGTCGAGGTCGGCGCCGGCCGAGAACACCTTGCCGGTCCCGGTCAGCACCAGCACCCGGACATCTTCGTCCGCAGCGCGCTCGACCTCGCGCGACAGGGCCGCGAGCATGTCGGGGGTCAGGGAATTCGCCTTGTCGGGCCGGTCGATGATCAGTGTCCGGAGGCCGCTCTCCGGGCCGTGTCCGGGCCCCTTGGCGGACCCGCCGGTTGCGCCGTCGCCGACCCGGGTCCGGATCACTGGATCAGTCCGATGCGGCGGCGGATCGCCTCGTCCCGGAGTGCGATCTCTTCGCCGAGGAAATCGTCGGCATCGGCCGAACACATCCAGAGCAGCGCCTTCGCCGGCCAGTCGGCAGGGATGTGAACGGCGGGGTCGAGCTGGCTGACCGGGTTTATGCCCGACGCCTTGATCTTGACCTGCATCTCGGTCGCCACCGTGCCCGGCGACAGGCCCATGATGCGCAGGCCCGCCGCGCCCGCCTCGTGATGCGCCACGCGGGTCAGCATCGCGGCGCCGGCCTTGGCGCTGCAATAGGCCGACCAGCCTTCCAGGGGGTTGTGCGCCGCGCCGGAGCTTACCGTGAGGATGGTGCCGGCCCGCCGCTGGGTCATGCCGGGCAGGACCGCACGCATGCCGTGGAAGACGCCCTTCAGGTTCACGTCGATCGCGCGGCTCCACTCCGCCGGGTCGACCCGGCTCAGCGGGGCGATCGGGTCGATCATGCCGGCGTTGTTGATCAAGACGTCGACCGGACCGAACGCCCCTTCCAGCCGCTGGATCGCGCCGGAAACCGAGGCCTGGCTGGCCACGTCGCAGGTCAGCGCGATGGCGGCCTCGCCGATCTCGGCGGCCAGCGCGCCGATCTCGGCCTCGGAGCGCGCCATCAGGCCGACACGGGCCCCCGCCGACGCGAATTCGCGGGCCGCAGCGGCTCCGATGCCGCGGCTTGCGCCGGTGATCGCCACCACCTTGCCGGTCATGTCCATGCTGTCTCTCCTTGACTGCGCGCTCCCTCTCCTTCCCTTAGCTGATCGCCCCGCGACCCGGAACCCCCCGGGGCGCGCCGGTGTGGGGTGCGCGGGTGTGTGGGGCGGCCTTCTGCCCGGCGCGGACCGGGCGCGATCCTGCCCCTTGAGACCTGTCCCCCGAAACCTGCCCTTGACCGGGGCGGCGGTGCAAACGAGAGTCGCGCCAAAGTCGATTTCATCCGAAAGGAAAAGGTTTTGGGACAGATGCGCATTCTCGCCGGAACGGTGGCCGTGGCCGCGCTCTTCGCCGCGACTGCGGCCCGGGCGGACGTCACCGCGGAACAGGTCTGGGATCAGTGGAAGGAGGTGGCCGCGAACGGCGGGCAGACCATCACCGCCACCAGCCAGGACAAGAAGGGTGACACCCTGCGTCTGAAGGGTGTGAAGACCGTGGCCGAACACGACAGCGGCGCCAGCTTCACCGGTACGCTGGACGAGGTCGACCTCAGGGAAATGGGCGACGGTTCGGTTCAGATCACCATGTCGCCGGATTACCCGGTGGTGTTCGACGCCGAGGGCGACGACGGCAAGTCGATGCACATGACCCTGAACATCCACCAGCAGGGCCTGAAGATCACCGCCACCGGCAGCCCCGGCGACACGCGCTACGACATCGACGCGCCCGAGATAACGTTCGACCTGCCGAACGTCGAGGCCGACGGAAGGAGGGCGGATCTGAAGGCGTCGGGCAAGTTGACCGCGCTGAAGGCGAGCTATGCGATCAAGGGAAGCGACACGATGCACGTGTCCTCGACCTTCGCGGCCCGGCACCTGACGGTCGCATTGTCGGCCACGAAGCCCGAGGACAAGGGTGGCGACACGGGCGCCGGTGCGGGCACCGGAGCGGGCGGGGGCACGCTGACCTTCAACGCCGAGGCCAAGGATCTCGGCGGTTCGTCCGAGTCGACGATGATCAAGGGCACCTCCATGAATATGATGGATGCCGCCCTCAAGGCCGGGGCCACGGTCGATGCGAAGATGGGCGTGGGGTCGATGACCTACGACTTCGCGGTCGACGAGAACGGCAAGCAGACCCAGGGCAACGGATCGGTCGCCGACGGCAAGCTGACCGTCGGGCTGAGCAAGGAGCGCATGCATTACGGCACGTCGAGCGGCGCCAGCGACCTGACGCTGTCGGGCAGCGAGATGCCGGTGCCCAAGGTCAGCCTGGCGCTGGCGAAGACCGCCTTCGACATGGTGCTGCCGCTGATGAAGGACGATGCGAAACAGCCGTTCTCGCTCATGCTCGCGCTTGGCGGCGTGAAGCCGAGCGACGAGATCTGGTCGATGATCGACCCCGGCAACGTGCTGCCCCACGATCCGGCCGAGCTGGAGGTGGACCTTGGCGGGATGGTCACGCTGGCGCGCGACCTGTTCGGCACCGAGACGGCGACCGCGCCGATGGATCCTCCGGGCCAGATCGACTCGGTCGATATCAGGAAGGTTCATGTCGCGGCCGCGGGGGCCGACTTGTCGGGCACGGGCGCCTTCACCTTCGACAATTCGATGGGGCCGCAGCCGGTGCCCGAAGGGTCGGTGGACCTGACGCTGAAGGGCGGGATGGAGCTGATCGACAACCTGGTGAAGATGGGCTTCGTCCCCGAGGATCAGGCGGCGGGCACCAAGATGATGCTGGGTCTCTTCGCCAAGCCCGGCGACGGGCCGGACACCATGACCTCGAAGATCGAGGTCAAGAAGGACGGCCAGATCCTCGCCAACGGGCAGCGCATCAAGTAACGGCCGGCGTCGCAACCGGCGGGGGATGTGCCCCCGCCCTTCCGCGGGGGGGCGCGCAGGGGGGCGATGTCAGCCCTGCGGTTCCAGCTTCCGGCGCCCGTCGTCCGTCAGCAGGAAGACGTCCCGCCCTTCGATCACAACGGCGCTCAGCGGGCCGCCGAAGGCCGCGCCGGAGTCGAGGTTGACGCGGTTGCCGTAGTGGGTGGCGGCCTCCACGGGCGTGTGGCCATGCACGATCAGCGCCCCGTGGTCGCGCCGGTCCTGGTGGAACAGCCCCCGGATCCAGATCAGGTCGTCTTCGACCTGATCGTCGAGCGGAACGCCCGGGCGGATGCCGGCATGGGCAAAGAAGACCTCGCCGCGGCGGTGATGATCGGGCAGCGCCGACAGGAAGGCCCGGTGGTTCGCGGGCACCCGGTCGATCGCGTCTGCGTGGACCTCCAGCGCCGGGCGGGCCGTCGGTTCGGCCACGCCGTAGGAGGCCAGAGTCTCGATCCCGCCGATCTTGGGGTGGACGTAATCGTAATCGGCGCGCAGCATCGGGTCGTGCTCTGCCGGGGTGTCGAGGTAGAGCGCGAACATCCGGTCGTGGTTGCCCTTGAGCGCGATCCAGGGGCGGCCCGCGGCGATGCCCTCCACCAGCAGGGCGATGACGCCCGCACTGTCGGGGCCACGGTCCACGAGGTCGCCGAGATGGACAACCGGCGCGTCCGCATCCCCGGTCCGGGCGCGGTCTTCGGCGATCCGCTGATGCGCCTGCTTCAGAAGCCCGAGCTGGCCGTGGATGTCGCCGATCGCGTAGCTGCGGAGGGTCATGTGATCCGTCTTCCTTGTCGTCCGCTCCCCGGGCGCGACGCTACAGGGGCGGGTCGGGAAGGAACAGGGGGCACGTCAGGGCAGGGGGCGGGCCCCTCGCGGGCCTCTCGCAGAGGTAGCAGCAGGACCGGCCGGCGCCCCGGAAGGCGCCGGCCGGAGGGTCGTCAGGCTCAGGCCGCGTCGAATTCCAGCGGGCGGACCTGCTGGAACAGACCGGTGCCTTCGAGCGCGGCCTTCACCTCGGCCGGCAGCGGGCCGTCGAGGGCGAGAAGCGCGATCGCGTCGGCGCCGACGGCTGACCGGCCCAGCGTGAAGTTGGCGATGTTGACGCCACCCTGGCCCAGCGTGCCGCCCAGCGTGCCGATGATGCCCGGGACGTCCTTGTTGGTGGTGTAGAGCATGTGCGGCACCACCTCGGCGTCGATGTTGATGCCCTTGATCTGGATGAACCGCGGCTTGCCGTCCGAGAACACCGTGCCGCCGATGGAACGCTCGCGCTCCTTCGTGACGACGGTCACCTTGATGTAGGCGTCAAACACGCCCGACTTGCCCTGGTTCGTGGTCGAGACCTTGATCCCGCGCTCCTTGGCGACGATCGGGGCCGAGACCATGTTCACGTCGGGGTTGGTGGCCTTCATGATCCCGGCGATCACGCCGCAGTTCAGCGCGGCCAGGTTCATCTCGGCCACCGTACCGTCGTAGAGCACGTTGATCGCGGTGATCGGCTCGTCCGTCATCTGGCCGATGAAGGTGCCCAGATGGTCGGCAAGCTTCAGCCACGGGCCCATCACGGCCGCCTCTTCCGCCGTGACCGACGGCATGTTGAGCGCGTTCTGCACGGCGCCGGTCAGCAGGTAGTCCGACATCTGCTCGGCCACCTGCAGCGCCACGTTCTCCTGCGCCTCGGTGGTCGAGGCGCCGAGGTGCGGCGTGACCACCACGTTCGGCAGCGAGAACAGGACGTTCTCGGTCGCGGGTTCCACCGCGAAGACATCGAGCGCGGCCCCGGCGACATGGCCCGATTGCAGCGCCTCGGCCAGCGCCTCCTCATCGATCAGGCCGCCGCGGGCGCAGTTGATGATCCGCACGCCCTTCTTGGTCTTGGCGAGATTCTCGCGCGACAGGATGTTGCGGGTCTTGTCGGTCAGCGGCACGTGCATGGTGATGAAATCGGCACGCGCCAGCAGTTCATCCAGCTCCACCTTGGTCACGCCGATCTGCTTGGCACGCTCTTCCGACAGGAAGGGGTCGTAGGCCACCACCTTCATGTGGAGGCCAAGCGCGCGGTCGCAGACGATCGAGCCGATGTTGCCGGCACCGATCACGCCGAGCGTCTTGTTGAACAGCTCGACCCCCATGAATTTCGTCTTTTCCCACTTGCCGGCATGGGTCGAGGCCGAGGCCTCGGGCAGCTGGCGGGCGACGGCGAACATCATGGCGATGGCATGCTCGGCCGTGGTGATCGAGTTGCCGAAGGGGGTGTTCATGACGATCACGCCCTTCTTGGATGCGGCGGGGATGTCGACGTTGTCGACGCCGATACCCGCCCGGCCGATGACCTTGAGGTTGGTCGCCTCGGCGAGGATCTTCTCGGTCACCTTGGTGGCCGAACGGATGGCGAGGCCGTCGTACTGGCCGATCACCTCGGCCAGACGGTCCTTGTCCTTGCCGAGGTTGGGTTCGAAATCGACCTCGATGCCGCGGTCGCGGAAGATTTGCACGGCGGTTTCGGAAAGCTTGTCGGAAACGAGAACCTTGGGGGCCATGTCAGGCTCCTTTGCGATGGAATTGGGGGGAGGGAGGGCGCGTTTGAACGCACCCTGCGGGTCGCATGGGCAGGGTGCGTTTCAACGCACCCCGCGCGCCGGTCAGGCCGCTTGCGTCAGCGCCGCGATCTCGGCGTCGAACGCCCATTCGATCCAGGGCATCAGCGCCTTGACGTCCGAGGTCTCGACCGTCGAGCCGCACCAGATCCTCAGGCCCGGAGGCGCATCGCGGTAAGATCCCGCATCCAGCGCCACGCCTTCCTGTTCCAGCCGCTTGGCCACCGCCTTGGCGAAGGCCGCGCCATCGGCGATGCGCGCATCGGTGAACTTTAGGCAGACGGAGGTGGTCGAGGCCGTCGCCGGATCCACCGCCAGGTTCTCGATCCAGTCATGCTGTGCCACGAAGGCGGCGACCGCATCGGCATTGTCCTTGGCGCGCTGGACCAGCCCGGCAAGGCCGCCGATCGACTTGGCCCAGTTCAGCGACACGAGGTAATCCTCGACCGCCAGCATCGAGGGCGTGTTGATCGTCTCGCCCTTGAAGATGCCTTCGTTCAGCTTGCCACCCTTGGTCATGCGGAAGATCTTTGGCAGCGGCCAGGCGGGAGTGTAGCTTTCCAGCCGTTCGACCGCACGGGGGGACAGGATCAGCATCCCGTGCGCCGCCTCGCCACCCAGCACCTTCTGCCAGGAGAAGGTGACGACGTCGAGCTTGTCCCACGGCAGGTCCATCGCGAAGGCCGCGCTGGTCGCGTCGCAGATGGTGAGGCCTGCACGGTCCGCCGGGATCGCCTCGCCGTTCGGCACCCGCACGCCCGAGGTGGTGCCGTTCCAGGTGAACACCACGTCGGTGTCGAAATCGACCGTCCCGAAGTCGACGATCTCGCCGTACTCGGCGGTCTTCACCTCGGCGTCGATCTTGAGCTGCTTGACCACGTCAGTGACCCAGCCGGCGCCGAAGCTTTCCCAGGCCAGCATGGTCGCCTTGCGTGCGCCGAGCATCGACCACAGCGCCATCTCGACGGCGCCGGTGTCCGAGGCCGGCACGATGCCGATGCGGTAATCGTCGGGAACGCCTAGGATCTCGCGCGTCTGGTCGATCGCGGCCTTCAGCTTGGCCTTGCCGACGGCAGCGCGGTGCGACCGGCCCAGGGGCGCGTCGGCGAGCATGTCCAGCGAATATTGGGGGATCTTGGCGCAGGGACCAGAAGAGAAGCGCGAATTGGCCGGCCGCGCGGCCGGTTGCGGGGTATTCATCGATAGTATCCTTACAGATATACGCCCCTCGTTGGGGAGGGGTGTCCCGCTGCCGGAGATACGCCCGGCCGTGCTCTGGTGCAAGAGGGATTATTGCGCTATTGCGCCGCCTGAGCGCAAGAATGCGACTTGCCTGCTCAAGTCCGGAGGCCATATGCAGATCGTCACCCTTCTCGCCCATCCTGACCGCGCCGACCTGACCGCGGCTGTCGCAGATCCGATTCGCGCCCGCTGGGGCGGGGGCGATCTGCGCTGGCTCGATGAGGGGCTGGCCGCCGAGTTCGGGGTCGAGACAGTGCCGGGCGATTTCTGGCGGGTTTGGCAGGCGCTGCAGACCCAGGGCTTCGACATCGCGGTCCAGCCGGAGGAGGGGCGGCGCAAGCGGGTGCTTCTGGCCGACATGGATTCGACGATGATCGGGCAGGAATGCATCGACGAGCTGGCCGCCGAGGCGGGCGCGGGCGAATTCGTGGCCAGCATCACCGCGCGGGCGATGAACGGTGAGCTCGACTTCGAGGCCGCGCTGCGCGAGCGCGTGGCGCTGCTCAAGGGCCTGCCCGCCGAGGCGATCGCCAAGGTGCTGGCCGAGCGGATCACCTTCGCTTCGGGCGGGCGCAAGCTGGTGGGCACGATGAAGGCGAACGGCGGCTACGCGGTGCTGGTGTCCGGCGGGTTCACCGCGTTTACCGAGGCGGTCGCGGCCTACCTAGGGTTCGATGAGGACCACGCCAACACCCTGCAGGTCGAGGGTGGGCGGCTTGCCGGTACGGTGGCCGAGCCGATCCTGGGGCGCGAGGCCAAGGTCGCGCGGCTCTCCGAGGTCTGCGACCGGCTGGGCATCCCCGAGGACGCCGTGATCGCGGTCGGTGACGGCGCGAACGACCTGGCGATGCTGCACCGCGCGGGCACCGGCGTCGCGCTGCACGCCAAGCCCTCGGTCGCCGCGCAATGCGACATCCGCGTCAACCACGGCGACCTGACCGCGCTGCTCTACCTGCAGGGCTACGCGGGCGAGGAATTCATCGCAGCGCCCTGAGCCCCGCGCCCAGGCCGCCCCCGAATCGTCACTTGTCCAGCAGAAGTTCCGCCAGCGTCAGCGCCATGACGCGGGCGGAATCGAGCATGTCGTCCACCCCGATCCATTCGTCCGGCTGATGCGCAAGGTCGAGGACCCCGGGCCCGTAGGCGATGCAGTTCTTCAGCTTGCCGATCCGATCGATGTGCTTCTGATCGTAGGTCCCGGGCGAGACGACATATCCCGCCTCGCGCTCCAGCACGGTCTCGATCGCGCGGGCGACCGAGCGGACGACCGGCGCGTCCTTGTCGGTCATCGAGGGGATCACCTCGAACAGATCGCGGATCTCGTAGTCGAACGTCGGCCGCGCCGCCTTCACCCGTTCCAGCAGGCGCGTCACCTCGGATTTCACCTCCGCGAGATCCTCTTCGATCAGGAAGCGCCGGTCGAGCACGATGCGGCAGCGGTCGGCCACGCAGGGGGCGGGAAGGCCGGTGTAATCCTCTTCCTGCTCCGGCTCTCCGCCATGGACAGAGTTGATGTTCAGCGTCGATTGCCGCGCCCCCTCGGGGATCACCGGCATCTCGGTGCGCTTGGTGGCGAGGATGGGGTAGAGCACCTCCTCTATCTCGTGCAGCACCGCGCCCATGTGGCGGATCGCGCTGTCGCCGAGGAAGGGCATGGAGCCATGGGCGATCCGCCCCTTGGTCTCGATCTCGGCCCACCAGACGCCGCGGTGGCCAAGGCAGATCCGGTCCTTGTGCAGGGGCTCGGGGATGATCACGTGCTGCACGCGCTCGGGTGCGAAGAACCCCTTTTCGGCAAGATAGGCCACGCCGCCGAAGCCGCCCGATTCCTCGTCCGCCGTGGCGCTGATCTCGATCGCGCCGGCATAGTCGGGGCATGTGGCGATGAAGGCCTCGGCCGCGATCACCGATGCCGCGATGCCGCCCTTCATGTCGCAGGTGCCGCGGCCATAGATCCGGCCGTCCTTCAGCTCGGCGCCGAACGGGTCGGTGGTCCAGCCGTGCCCCACCTCGACCACGTCGTGGTGGCCGTTGAAATGCACGCACTCGCCGGGCCTGCTGCCGTCGCGCCGCGCCACGAGGTTCCAGCGCGGGTACTTGTCGCTGTCGGCGGGCGCACCCTCGGCCCGGATCATCCGGCAGTCGAACCCCAGCGGTTCGAGATAGTCGCGCAAGGCGACGCAGATGTCGTGGTAATGCCGTCCCGGCGGGTTCAGCGTGGGAATGCGGACAAGCGACTGCGTCAGCGCGATCAGCGCGTCACGGCGGCTTTCGATGGCGGAGCGGAGGGCGTCGTCATGGGACATGGCGCGAGGCTAGCCCCGCGTGCGGGCGCCCGCAATGGCCCCTGCGCCCGGCATGCCCCCCGGCATCGGGCCGCGCCACCGCGCTGCCCGCAAACGCGGCGCCTTTCCCTTTTCATTGTTCTCCAAATACGCACTCCGTCCCAACCGCCCCGCGGCGGCGCCCGTTTCTGTGCCCGTTTCTGCGCCGGAGGTCGTGATGCCCTGCACCGAGATGCCTTTCACCGAGATGCCCTGTGCCTTGACGCCCGGGCCCGGCAGGCGTATCGCGGACCCCGTGGCGATTTGTTCACCGGATTGCGGGCCACGTTAAAGAAGCCGCTAAAGAGGGCACGGCGCGTTTCCGAACACCCCCGGGCCTTTTTTCGGCCGGGGGTTTTTTGATGCGCATAAGGAGGCGCGCGATGACGGACAACTGGAAACGGCGCACGAAACTGGTCCACGCGGGCACCAGGCGGTCGGGCTGGGGCGAGATGGCCGAGGCGATCTTCCTGACCCAGGGCTTCGCCTACGACAGCGCCGAACAGGCCGAGGCGCGCTTCATCAAGACCGAGGATGACGAGTTCATCTACGCCCGCTACGGCAACCCCACCGTGCGCATGTTCGAGGACCGGATCGCCGCGGTCGAGGGCACCGAGGCCGCCTTTGCCACCGCTTCGGGCATGGCCGCCGTCTCGGGCGCGCTGACCTCGCTCCTGAGGGCGGGGGATCACGTGGTCTCGGCCAAGGCGCTGTTCGGCTCGTGCACCTACGTGCTCGAAGAGGTGCTGGGGCGCTACGGGGTCGAGGTGACGTTCATCGACGGCACCGACCTGGACGCCTGGCGCGCGGCGGTCCGGCCCGACACCAAGGTGGTCTTCCTGGAAAGCGTGTCCAACCCGACGCTGGAAGTCGTCGACATCAAGGGTGTGGCCGAGATCGCCCATGCCGTGGGCGCGACCGTGGTGGTCGACAACGTCTTCGCCACGCCGATCTTCTCGCGCGCGGTGGAGCTGGGCGCCGACCTGATCGTCTATTCCACCACCAAGCACATCGACGGCCAGGGCCGGGCGCTGGGGGGCGTGATCTGCGGCACCGAGGAGATGATCCGCAAGACCGTCGAGACCTACATGAAGCACACCGGCGGCTCGATGAGCCCGTTCAACGCCTGGTTGATGCTGAACGGCATGCAGACGCTGGACCTGCGCTGCCGGGCGATGGCCGACAGCGCGCTGGCTGTGGCCAAGGCGCTGGAAGGCCACGATAAGCTGTCGCGGGTGATCTTCCCGGGGCTGGAAAGCCATCCGCAGCACAAGCTGGCGATGGAACAGACCGGATCGGGCGGCACCGTGGTGACGATCGACATCGCGGCCGGCAAGGAGGCGGCGTTCCGCTTTCTCAACGCGCTGGAGGTCTTCGTGATCTCGAACAACCTCGGCGATGCCAAGTCGATCGCGACCCATCCGGCGACGACGACGCACCAGCGCCTGACGGACGAGAAGAAGGCCGAGCTGGGCATCACCCCCGGTCTCGTCCGGCTGTCGATCGGGCTGGAGGACGAAAGCGATCTGATCGCCGACCTCCTGCACGCGCTTTCCGTCGCCTGATCCGCGGTGATCCGTCGCGCGGGTTCGGGCGTAGTTCTTCCGGGCGGGTGGAAACTCCCCGCCCGGGACCCCATCTTGAAGGGTCGGCTTTGACATGGGAACGGCCGGGAGAGGACGCGCGATGAACATCCGGATTGACGAGCCGAAACTTGGTGACGAGCTCACGCTCGATGCCCTCGCCGTGCTGCGCCGCTGGGCCGCGGCCGACCCCGAGGCGGCCCGCGCGGCCCTTGCCGCCGAAATCGCCCGGCTGGGCGGGGATGCGGGCGCAGGGGCAGAGGCCCCTGCCGACACCGCCGCCGATCTTCCTGCCGATGCCCCCGCGCGCCGATACGACGACAATTTCACGGTGACCGAGGCCTATCGCGACAGCCTGCCGGACCTGCAGAACGGCCCCGAAAGCCTGATCCGCGGGGCGCACCGGCGGATCCAGCACGTGGGCATCTCGAATTTCCGCCTGCCCCTGCGCCACGTCACGCGGTCGGGCGAGACGCTGATGCTCGAGACCTCGGTGACCGGTACGGTCAGCCTCGAGGCGGACAAGAAGGGCATCAACATGTCGCGGATCCTGCGCAGCTTCTACGCGCTGGCCGAGGATCACGCGGGCCTCGACGTGGCGCGGGCCGCGCTCGACGCCTACAAGCGCGACCTCGACAGCCTGGACGCGCGGCTTGCGCTGCGGTTCTCCTACCCGATGCAGGTGCCGTCGCTGCGCTCGGGCCTGACCGGGTGGCAATACTACGACGTCACGCTGGAACTCGCCGAGGAGGGTGGCGCGCGGATCGCTGCGATGCACCTCGACTATGTCTACAGCTCGACCTGCCCCTGCTCGCTGGAACTGGCCGAACATGCCCGCGCCACCCGGGGGCGGCTGGCCACGCCGCATTCGCAGCGGTCGGTCGCGCGGATCTCGGTCGCGCTGGGGGAGGCGCCCCTGGCGATCGAGGAACTGGTCGAGATGTGCCGCCGCGCGGTACCGACCGAAACGCAGGTCATGGTGAAGCGCGAGGACGAACAGGCCTTCGCCGAGCTGAACGCGTCGAACCCGATCTTCGTCGAGGACGCGGCGCGGCTCTTTGCCGAAGCGCTCGAGGCCGATCCGCGGATCGGGGATTTCCGGGTCGCGGCGAGCCATCAGGAAAGCCTGCACAACCACGACGCGGTCAGCGTGCTGACCCAGGGCCCGACCTTCGCTTCGGGCGGGCTGGAGCCGCGGCTCTTCGCGTCGCTGCATCGCGAGGGCTGAGGCGCAGGGGGCGGGAACTCCTCCCCGGCCTCCGCCGCCCCGGCCCGTACCTTCTCGTCGCTTCGGCCCGCGGTCCGCGCGCAATGGCGGCGGGGGTGGGGAAGCATCCATGTGCGGCGCGCTTGACAGGGGCACCCGCGCGGGCCAAGCCTCGGCGGTCATGTCGGATTTGCGCCCTGTCGGATATGTGATCGGCCTGCTCGTCGCCGCCCTCGGGGCGACGATGCTTTTGCCCTTTGCCGCCGACCTGTGGGAAGGGGAGGGCCACTGGCCCGTCTTCCTTGGCGCTGCGGCCCTCACCGGGCTTGCGGGCGGCAGCCTTGCACTTGCCTGTCAGAGCGGGGTGCGCCATGGCCTGACGATCCAGCAAAGCTTTCTGCTGACCACCGGCACATGGGCCCTGCTGCCGCTTTTCGGCGCGATCCCCTTCATGCTGGGCGCGCCGCATGCCAGCCTGACGGACGCCTATTTCGAGGCGATGTCAGGGCTGACGACCACCGGCTCGACCGTGTTCACCGACCTCGATCACCTGCCCGCAGGAACCCTGCTGTGGCGCGGCCTGCTGCAATGGTTGGGGGGCCTCGGGATCGTCATCGTGGCCATGGTCTTCCTGCCGGTGATGAAGGTCGGGGGCATGCAGTATTTCCGCTCCGAAAGCTTTGACACGCTGGGAAAGATCCTGCCCCGGGCGCTGGACATCTCGAACGGGCTGATCCGCGTGTACCTGATGCTCACGCTGGGTTGCGCCACGACCTATTTCGCGCTCGGCATGGGGGGCTTCGACGCGATGGTGCATGCTTTGACTACCGTCTCGACCGGCGGTTTCGCCAATTCCGACGGCAGTTTCGCGGCCTACGCCGGGCCGATCGAATATGCGTCGGCGGCCTTCATGCTGCTGGCCTCGATGCCGTTCATCCGCTTCGTGCAGCTGAGCACAGGCAACTGGCGGCCGCTGTGGCGCGACGTGCAGGTGCGCGCCTACCTGCGCTGGGCTGCCTATGCGATCGCCGCCATCACCGTCTACGAGGTCTGGGACCGGGGCGCGCCGCTGTTCGCGACGCTGCGCGAAACCACCTTCAACGTCGTGACGATCTTCTCGGGGACCGGCTACACCTCCGTCGATATCGGCCAGTGGGGGCCGTTCCCGTTCATCGTGGTGTTCACGGTGGGCATGATCGGCGGTTGCACCGCGTCGACCGGCTGCTCGATCAAGGTGTTCCGCTTCCTGATCCTGTTCGAGGCGGTCCGGACCCAGATCCGCCGGATCCTGAGGCCCAACGCCGTGCTGCCTGTGCGCCTGGAGGGGCGGCCGGTGGGCGAGGACGTGATCAATTCGGTCATCGTGCTGTTCACTGCCTTCGTAGTGACCTTCGGCGTGGTCGCCGTGGGGCTGTCGTTCATCGGGCTGAATTCCGAGACCGCGGTGACGGCGGCCTGGACCTCGGTCTTCAACATCGGGCCGGCCTTCGGGCCCGGGGTGGGGCCCACCGGCGCGATGGACGGCTTTCCGCCCTCGGCCAAGTGGCTGATGGCCTTCGGCATGCTGGGCGGGCGGCTGGAGATGCTGTCGGTCTTCGTCCTCTTCGTGCCGCGGTTCTGGCGCGCCTGAGGCGGAGCCGTCCGGGTGCCGCAGATGGGACATTGGGCCGGGGAAGTGCGCCCGCACGATTGCCCCACAAGACGATTGCCCAGCACGATTGGCGGTGTCGGACCGCGGGGCTTCTGGGTTACACTGGGCCGAGACAGCACCGGCGGAGGGGAAAGATGGACAATGCCGAGATGATCCGGGGCGGCCTGGCGATCCTGGTGCCGGTCGCGGCGCTGGTGCTGATCGCGGCCATGGTGCCGATCTGGCTGGCGCGCAGGCTGGGCCACGACCTGCGCGCGCGCTCGACCAACATCGCGCTGTCGTCGGTCGCGATGCTGATCGTCTCGGGCGGGTATTTCGCCGTGCTCTACGTGATCGAGGCGCCCCGCGTCGCCGGTGCCATCGCGGCGGAACCGATGGCGGCGCTGTGGCATTTTCTCTGGCTGGGCCTGATGGCGGGCCTGCTCTGGGCGCCGGTGGTCGTGCTTGCCGCGACCCTGCGCGCCGGCGGGGGGCGCTGATGGGCTTCGTGCGCGCCGTCGTCCTCGGGCTTGCGGTGCTCACCGTGCTCTACCTGCTGATCGCCGCCTATTTCCGGTCGGTCGCGCGCGAGCGGCTGGAACGCGACTGGGAGGAGCAGTACCCGGGGCTGGAGGGCGACGCCCGCGATGAATATATCGAGTCGGGCATGAAGGAATACCACGGGTCGCTGAGGCGCAGGCTGATCCTGGGTGTCTATGTCGTGCCGATCGTGGCGGTCGCGGTGATCGCCTATTTCGTGAACCGCCAGTAGCGGCCGGCCCGGGACGGGCGGACAGGAAGGATGGGGATGGCTAGCAAGTTGAAATGGGGCTTCATCGCCTTCGTCGCGGTGGTGATCGGGCTGTTCCTCGACTATACCCTGCCGCAGCATGACGTGGTGCGGATCACCAACAGCTACAACCGGGTGACGACGCTGGGCAGCCTGAACAGGTTCTTCTACGCCTCGCCCGATGCCGGCACCAAGGAAGCCAAGGACAGCCGCGATATCCGCTTCATCGAGGCGGTCTATCCGAGCGGCAAGGTGATCGTCTACCGCAACGAGGACACCGGCTGGATCTGGCCACCCTATTTCAAGTATGACAGCTCGAACCTGCAGGCCAAGGCCTCGGCGCTGAAGTCGAGCAGCGACAGCCCGAAATGGGTGGTGGTCACCAAGTACGGCTGGCGCATCCCGTTCCTGTCGATCTATCCGAACGCCATCGGCGTGAAGCAGGTCGCCGGGCCCGACGTGTCGATCTTCCCTTGGCTCAACATCGTCATCCTGGCGGTGCTGGCGCTGATCGTCTTCTTTTTGTGGCGCATGTGGGTACGGTTCCGCGAGCGCACGCTCGACCCGCTGATCGCCGGCGGGCAGGAGCGGCTGGACCGCACCGAGGCCCGGGCCGAGACCGCGAAGGTGGACGCGCGCAACTGGTGGCGGCGGAACTTCGGGCGGAAGAAGTAGCACGGCGACGCGGGCCGGGCCTTCGGGCCGCGGCGCGGCCCTGGGTCGGCACGGCCTCGGAGCGCGAGGCTTAGGTGGAGTCTCGGGGTGTCGAGGTCGGTGGCGGGGGCGCTGCCCCCTGCACCCCCGGGATATTTGGACTCAGAAGAAAGGTGGGGGAGGCTTTCGGGCCTCTGTTGGCGCGGCTGCCGCGGGGGATGTTGCGGCGTTGGGGAGGCCCTCCAGTGCGCCATGAAGAAGGGCGCCCGGGTTGTTTCCGGGCGCCCCAGGGTTTCGCGGGAGGCCTGCTTACGAGTGGATCGGGCCGTCGCCGCAGGCCAGGGCTGCCTCGCGCACCGCTTCCGAGAAGGTCGGGTGGGCGTGGCAGGTGCGCGCCAAATCCTCGGCCGCCGCGCCGAATTCCATCGCGACGCAGGCCTCGTGGATCAGCTCGCCCGCCGCCGGGCCGATGATGTGCACGCCGAGGATCCGGTCGGTTTCCTTGTCCGCCAGGATCTTGACGAAGCCGTCGGCCTGCATCACCGCCTTGGCGCGCGCATTGCCCATGTAAGAGAACTTGCCCGCCTTGTAGGCGCGGCCCTCGGCCTTGAGCTGCTCCTCGGTCTGGCCGACCCACGCGACCTCGGGGGCGGTGTAGATCACGCCCGGGATGACCGAGTAGTTGACGTGGCCGTGCTGGCCCGCGATCACCTCGGCCACAGCCATGCCCTCGTCCTCGGCCTTGTGGGCGAGCATCGGGCCCTGGATCACGTCGCCGATGGCGTAGACGCCCTTGACCGAGGTCTGCCAGGAGGCATCGGTCTCGATCTGGCCGCGCTGGGTCAGCTTGACGCCCAGCTTGTCGAGGCCCAGCCCTTCGGTGAACGGGCGGCGGCCGGTGGCCAGCAGCACGGCATCGGCACTCAGCGTGACCTCGCTCTCGTCCTTCTTCAGCTTGTAGACGACCTTGGCCTTGCCCTTCTCGACCACGGCGGATTGCACCGCTGCGCCCGTCACGAACTCGATCCCCTGCTTCTTCAGCAGGCGCTGGAAGGTACGGGCGACTTCGGCATCCGCACCCGGCACGATCGCGTCGAGGAATTCGACCACGGTGACCTTGGCGCCGAGACGGGCGTAGACCGAGCCGAGTTCCAGCCCGATGACGCCGCCGCCGATCACCACCATCTCCTTCGGCGGCTTGGACAGCGACAGGGCGCCGGTTGAGGTGACGATCACCTTCTCGTCGACTTCGACACCCTTCAGCGGCGCGGGTTCCGAGCCCGAGGCCAGAACGATGTTCTTGGCCTCGTGCACCTCGTCGCCGACCTTGACCTTGCCGGCCTCGGGGACCGAGGCCCAGCCCTTGATCCAGTCGATCTTGTTCTTCTTGAACAGGAACTCGATGCCCTTGGTGTTCTGGCCGATCGTGTCGTCCTTGTAGGCGAGCATCTGTTTCCAGTCGACCGAGGGCGCCTTGCCCTTCAGGCCGAGGGTGGCAAAGTTGTGCTCGGCCTCGTGCAGCATGTGCGATGCGTGCAAGAGCGCCTTGGACGGGATGCAGCCGACGTTCAGGCAGGTGCCGCCCAGGGCGTCGCGGCCCTCGACGCAGGCGGTCTTCAGACCCAGTTGCGCACAGCGGATGGCACAGACATAGCCGCCCGGGCCGCCTCCGATCACGATGACATCATAGCTAGCCATTCAGGCCTCCTTTGGATTTCTTGAGCTTGCGCCCGGCCCGCGCGGCACCGCGCGGCCGGGAGATCTTGAGATGCCCGCCTTCCTGCATCGCCCAGGTGCCGGGCTGCTGCCGGCGCAGCCAGGCGGCGAGCAGAAGCAGCGCCACGCCCGGCGCCAGTGCCAGCACATGGTCGACCCAGAGCGGGACCAGGTGGTCGATGGCGACATGCACGTCGCCGAAGAGGGGCATGAGCCCGGGCAGGTGGTAGATCGCGCCGACGAAGGCGAGCCCGGCCACGATCGAGATCGTCAGCGAGCGCGGAAACTCACCCGGCGCGACCTCCTGCAGGTGGGCGAGGTGGCGCAGCGCCCCGAGCGCCCCGAGGTAACACGCCACGGCAAACAGCCCGAGCGCGAGCGCCGCCCCCGCGGCCCGGCTGCCCAGGCCGATCGCGCCAAGCGCCGAAAGGATCCCGGCAAGGGCCAGTCCTTCGGTTGCGAGAGCGGTCTGTCGGGCGGTGCGGAACATCGGGATCAGAGCAGGTAGAGGGCCACGGTGCAGGCAAAGGCCACGAGCCAGAGCAGCGTGCGGATGCCGACGATGTTGAAGACATAGGCGGGCACGTAGAGCACCCGCGCGATCAGGAAGATCTGGGCGCACATCAGGGTGGCGCCGCTGAAATCCGCCTCGGCCGAGAGGATCAGCACGGCGGGGGCAAAGAGCGCCATCGCGACGACGGAATTGGCGATCGCCCGCTCAAGCCGACCGGTCAGGCCGTCGAGGGTGCGGCCCTCATCGCGCGAGGACAGCAGGTACCCCATGCCCAGCTGGCCCGCCGCGCCGCTGACCTGCAACAGGATCAGGAGCGCGAGGAACAGCCCGTAGAGGGCGAGGATGTTGAGCTCGTTCGTGATCAGGGCCATGGCTCTGTCTCCTGCGGTGCCGGATCAGCCTAGCGCGAAGGGCGCGGCGGCGGAACCGTTGGCGACGGGGCGCGTCGCCCGCTTCTGGCCTGCGGCCGGTTTGCCCCCGGGCCTATGTTCGCCAAGATGAAGCACCGCGTCAGACGAGGGCGGCGATGACGAGGAGCAGGGTGGCGAGGAAGCCCAGGCCCCAGATCCCCGAGCGCCCGGGGGCGAGGCCGGTGGCATAGGCAGGGATATAGGCGATCCGCGCGAGGACGAAGATCCAGGCGAGGAAGGCGGTCCAGCCGTTCGACTGGTGCGTGAGGCCGACCATCAGCGCGGCGGGCGCGAACATGATCAGGCTTTCGAAGGAGTTCGAGACCGCGCGTTGCAGCCTGCCGGTGACGATCGAGAGCGGCCGCTGGGGCGCGTCGTCACGCGGGCTGGTGGTATATTTCGTGCCGATTTCGCGATTGGCGCGATAGGCGAAGAGGCCGATCAGCGCCATGTGGACCAGGATCGCGACGGCGAGGGCGGTGAGTTCCGGTGTCATTGTCTCGGGCCCTGGTTGGGGCCCCGGCCCAGGAAGGCCGGGGCTGTGTTGAAAGGATCCGCGGGATTACAGATCCATCAGCAGGCGGCGCGGATCCTCGAGCGCTTCCTTGACGCGGACGAGGAAGGTCACCGCGCCCTTGCCGTCGACGATGCGGTGATCGTAGCTGAGCGCGAGGTACATCATCGGGCGGATGACGATCTGGCCGCCGACGACCATCGGGCGTTCCTGGATCTTGTGCATGCCCAGGATGCCCGACTGCGGCGGGTTCAGGATCGGCGAGGACATCAGCGACCCGTAGACGCCGCCGTTCGAGATGGTGAACGAACCGCCCTGCATCTCGGCCATCGACAGCTTGCCGTCGCGCGCCCGGGTGCCAAGCTCGGCGATCTTCTTCTCGATCGCGGCAAAGGACATCTGGTCGGCGTCACGCACCACCGGCACGACAAGGCCCGAGGGCGTGCCCACGGCCACGCCCATGTGGACGTAGTTCTTGTAGATCACCTCGGTGCCGTCGATCTCGGCATTGACGTCGGGAACCTCCTTCAGCGCGTGGCAGCAGGCCTTCACGAAGAAGGACATGAAGCCCAGCTTCACCCCGTGCTTCTTCTCGAAGATACCCTTGTACTCGTTGCGCAGGTCCATGATCGCCTGCATGTCGACCTCGTTGTAGGTCGTCAGCATCGCGGCAGTGTTCTGCGCGTCCTTCAGGCGGCGGGCGATGGTCTGGCGCAGGCGGGTCATCTTGACCCGCTCCTCGCGGGCGGCGTCGTCGGCCGGCACGGGGGCGCGCTGCGCCGGCGCCGGGGCGCTGGCGGTCTTCGACGCCGAGGTTCCGGCGGCGATCGCCTTGGCCACGTCTTCCTTCATCACCCGGCCGTCGCGGCCGGTGCCCTGCACCTGGTCACGGTTCAGGCCGGCATCGGCCATCGCCTTCTTGGCCGAGGGCGCATCCTCCACGTCCTTCTTGCCCGAGGCGGCGGGCGCCTCGGCCTGAGCGGGGGAAGACGCGGGGGCCGCACCTTCCGACGACGGCGTCACGGCACCGCCCGAGGACAGCACCGCCAGCTTGCCGCCGGCAGACACCGTCTCGCCTTCACCGGCGAGGATCTTGCCCAGCACACCGGCGGCGGGCGAGGGAACCTCGACCGAGACCTTGTCGGTCTCAAGCTCGCACAGCATCTCGTCCTGCGCGACGGTGTCGCCTTCCTTCTTGAACCAGGTGGCGACGGTGGCTTCGCTCACGCTCTCGCCCAGGGTCGGCACCATGACGTCGACCGATTTGCCCTCGCCGCCCTCGGCGGCCTCGGCGGCCTTGGGCGCCTCGTCCGCCGACTTGCGCGGCTTGGTCTCTTCCGACCCGGCGGCGCCGGCCTCGGCGACCTGGGCGAGCAGGGCGTTCACGCCGACCGTGTCGCCTTCGTTCGCGACGATCTCGTCAAGGATGCCGGAAACCGGGCTGGGAACCTCGACGGTCACCTTGTCGGTTTCCAGTTCGCACAGCATCTCGTCGACCGCGACGCTGTCGCCGGGCTTCTTGAACCAGGTGGCGACGGTGGCTTCCGAGACGCTTTCACCCAGCGTGGGAACACGCACTTCCGTAGACATATCTGTTTATCCTTCGATCGTCAGCGCTTCGTTGACGAGCGCTTCCTGCTGTTTCTTGTGCTGGCTGGCCAGACCGGTCGCCGGCGAGGCCGACGCGGCACGGCCGACGTAGCGGGGCCGCGAATGCTTCGCCCCGATCCGGGTCAGCACCCATTCGATGTTCGGTTCCATGAAGCTCCAGGCACCCTGGTTCTTCGGCTCTTCCTGGCACCAGACGATCTCGGCCTGCTTGAACCGCTCGAGCTCCTTCACCAGCGCCAGCGCCGGGAAGGGATAGAACTGTTCGACCCGCATCAGATAGACATCGTCGAGGCCCCGCTCGTCGCGCTGCGCGAGAAGGTCGTAGTAGACCTTGCCCGAACACATGACGACGCGCTTGATCTTGTCGTCGGCGACCAGCTGGGTGTCCGAATGGCCCTTTTCGGCGTCGTCCCACAGCACGCGGTGGAAATGCGAGCCGGTGGTGAAGTCGTCGGCATCCGAGATGCACATCGGGTGACGCAGAAGCGATTTCGGCGTCATCAGGACCAGCGGCTTGCGGAAGCTGCGGTGCAGCTGGCGGCGCAGGATGTGGAAGTAGTTCGCGGGCGTCGAGCAGTTGGCGACGATCCAGTTGTCTTCCGCCGACATCTGCAGGAACCGTTCCAGCCGCGCCGAGGAGTGCTCGGGGCCCTGGCCTTCGAACCCGTGTGGCAGCAGCATCACGAGGCCCGACATCCGGAGCCACTTGCGCTCGCCCGACGAGATGAACTGGTCGAACATGATCTGGGCGCCGTTGGCGAAGTCGCCGAACTGGGCCTCCCACATCACCAGCGCGTTGGGTTCGGCCAGCGAATAGCCGTACTCGAAGCCCAGCACCGCGTATTCCGACAGCATCGAGTCGATCGCGTCATAGCGCGCCTGACCTTCGCGGATGTTGTTGAGCGGGTAGAAACGCTCTTCCGTTTCCTGGTCGATCAGGGCCGAGTGGCGCTGCGAGAAGGTGCCGCGGCCGCTGTCCTGGCCCGCCAGGCGCACCGGGAAGCCCTCGGTCACGAGGCTGCCGAAGGCCAGCGCCTCGGCGGTCGCCCAGTCGAAGCCCTTGCCTTCCTCGAACATCTTCTTCTTCGAGTCGAGCAGGCGCCCCACCGTCTTGTGCAGGTGGAAGCCGTCCGGAACCCGGGTCAGCGCGGCGCCGACATCGGCCATCGTGTCGGGCGAAATCGCGGTCTGGCCGGCCTGGTACTCGGCCCCCTCGCGGTCGATGCCCGACCAGCGGCCGTCCAGCCAGTCGGCCTTGTTCGGCTTGTATTCCTTGCCGGCCTCGAATTCCTCGTTCAGATGGGCCTGGAACGCGGCCTTCATGTCCTCGATCTCGCCCTCGGGGATCAGGCCGTCCTTGACCAGCCGGTCGGTGTACAGCTGAAGCGTGGTCTTCTGCTTCTTGATCTTGGTGTACATGATCGGGTTGGTGAACATCGGCTCGTCGCCTTCGTTGTGACCGAAGCGGCGATAGCAGAAGATGTCGATGACCACGTCCTTGTGGAACTTCTGGCGGAATTCCGTCGCGACCTTGGCGGCATGCACCACGGCCTCGGGGTCATCCCCGTTGACGTGGAAGATCGGCGCCTCGACCATCAGGGCGATGTCGGTCGGGTAGGGCGACGAGCGCGAGAAGTGCGGCGCCGTGGTGAAGCCGATCTGGTTGTTCACGACGATGTGGATCGTCCCGCCGGTGCGATGCCCGACAAGGCCGGTCATGCCGAAGCATTCCGCCACCACGCCCTGGCCCGCGAAGGCCGCGTCGCCGTGCAGCAGGATCGGCAGCACCTGGCTGCGGGTCGGGTCGTTCAGCTGCGACTGCTTGGCGCGCGCCTTGCCCAGCACGACCGGGTTCACAGCCTCGAGGTGCGAGGGGTTCGCGGTCAGCGAAAGGTGGACGGTGTTGCCGTCGAAGGTGCGGTCGGACGAGGCGCCAAGGTGGTATTTCACGTCACCCGAACCGTCCACGTCCTCGGGCTTGAAGCTGCCGCCCTGGAATTCGTTGAAGATCGCCCGGTAGGGCTTCATCATCACGTTCGACAGGACCGACAGGCGCCCGCGGTGGGGCATGCCCACGACGACCTCCTTCACACCCAGCGCGCCGCCGCGCTTGATGATCTGCTCCATCGCCGGGATCAGGCTTTCGCCGCCGTCGAGGCCGAAGCGCTTGGTGCCCATGTACTTGACGTGCAGGAACTTCTCGAAGCCCTCGGCCTCGACCAGCTTGTTGAGGATCGCGCGGCGGCCCTCACGGGTAAAGCTGATCTCCTTGCCGTAGCCTTCGATCCGCTCTTTCAGCCAGCTCGATTCCTCGGGGTTCGAGATGTGCATGTACTGCAGCGCGAAAGTGCCGCAATAGGTGCGCTTCACGATGTCGACGATCTGGCGCATCGACGCCAACTGCATCCCCAGCACGTTGTCGATGAAGATCGGCCGGTCCATGTCGGCCTCGGTGAAGCCGTAGGATTTCGGGTCGAGCTCGGGGAACTTGCTCTCCTCGTGCATCCGCAGCGGGTCGAGGTCTGCGGCAAGGTGGCCGCGGATCCGATAGGCGCGGATCAGCATCAGCGCGCGGATCGAATCCAGCACGGCGCGCTGGACCTGATCGTCGGTCAGGCTGACGCCGGCCTTCTGCGCCTCCTTCGAGATCTTCTTGCCCGCATCCTTCATCTCGGTCGCGGGCCATTCGCCGGTCAGGGCCGAGGTCAGCTCGTCCTGCGGGGCAGGGGGCCAATCGGTGCGCGCCCAGCTCGGGCCAGCGGCGGCCTGCTTGGCGTCGGTGCCGGCATCGCCGATCGCGGCGAAGAACGCGGCCCATTCGGGGTCGACGCTGTTCGGGTCGGCGACATAGCGCGCCTCGAGCTGGTCGATGTAATCGGCGTTCGCCCCGTCGAGGAAGGACGAGGAGCGGAATTGTTCGTTGGGGGATTGCTCGGTCATGGTGTCACCTCACTGGGTTTGACCGTCTAGATAGGTGCTCGGGCACGGGCTGCCAGCCTGCGTCCGGTCTGGCCCGGGGCGCACGGTCAGCGCGAGGGGTCGGAAAACATGGCGATCGGGCCGCGTCGCCAGTGACCCGGCCCGAGGGGAAAAATCCGCCGCGGCGGGGCCGGCGGCGGATGAAACAAGGGTCTTCGGCACGAAATGCGGAACCGGGGCAGCCGCGCAGCGCGCACCGGCAGGCCGCGGTGCGCGGCGCTGTCGGGTCACGGGCAGAGCGCTGGCTGCCGCCGGTCGCATGGTCGTTACCCCTTGATCGCTTTCAGCACGGCCTCGCCCAGGGTCGCCGGGCTGTCGGCCACGACGATGCCAGCCGATTTCATGGCCTCGATCTTCGATTCCGCGTCGCCCTTGCCGCCCGAAACGATGGCGCCGGCATGGCCCATGCGGCGGCCGGGAGGGGCGGTGCGGCCCGCGATGAAACCGGCGACCGGCTTCTTGCGGCCCTTCTTGGCCTCGTCCTTGAGGAACTGCGCGGCCTCTTCTTCGGCCGAACCGCCGATCTCGCCGATCATGATGATCGACTGGGTCTCGTCATCGGCAAGGAACATCTCGAGCACGTCGAGGTGCTCCATCCCCTTGATCGGGTCGCCGCCGATGCCCACGGCCGACGATTGGCCCAGGCCCACGTCGGTGGTCTGCTTGACCGCCTCGTAGGTCAGGGTGCCCGAACGCGACACGACGCCGACCGAGCCGCGGCTGAAGATGCTGCCCGGCATGATGCCGATCTTGCATTCGCCGGGGGTCATGATGCCGGGGCAGTTCGGCCCGATCAGGCGCGATTTCGACCCGTTCAGCGCGCGCTTCACGCGCATCATGTCGAGCACCGGGATACCTTCGGTGATGCAGACGATCAGCTCGATCTCGGCGTCGATCGCCTCGAGGATCGAATCCGCGGCGAAGGGCGGGGGAACGTAGATCACCGAGGCGTTGGCCTCGGTCTTGGCGACGGCCTCGTGGACCGAGTCGAAGACCGGCAGGTCGAGGTGGCTCTGGCCGCCCTTGCCCGGGGTCACGCCGCCGACCATCTGGGTGCCGTAGGCGATCGCCTGTTCGGTGTGGAAGGTGCCCTGGCTGCCGGTGATGCCCTGGCAGATCACGCGGGTGTTCTTGTCGACGAGTACGGCCATCTGGCCCTCCTGCTTGGTCCTTGGGGTCGGCACCCGGGGGCGCCTGTATTCACTTGGCTGCAAAATTCTTCCTGCCGCCGTTTCGACCGGCGGGGGGGCAGGGCGGTCGTGGCGCGGCGGCTCAGCCCGGCCGCCGCGCCATGGGGTTCGTCTCAGCCCGTCGTCTTGGTGGCGTCGGCCGCCGTGGGCGTCGAATGACCTCCGGTCGTGGTGACCGTCGGATCCCAGTAGTTCACCTTCTGCGGCTCGCAGCGCACCGGCACGCTGGGCGTGCCATGCATGTACTTCTGCGCGACCGGATCCATGTTCGGGCAGTCCGTCGTGCCCGCAACCTCGTGATCCACGACCTTGACCTGTTCGCCGCACCCGGCAAGTGCCAGGCAGCCGACGAACCCGATCAGCGCCGCTTTCGGAAGGTGTTTCCTCATTCCCTAATCCCCTTTCATTGCACTACAGGTGCACACTCATACCATATCTTGAGGATTAGCCCTTCACGGCTTTCACGATTTTCTGCGCTGCGTCCGAAAGGTCGTCTGCGGCGATCACGTTGAGGCCGGAGTTGGAGATGATCTCCTTGCCGAGCTCCACGTTGGTTCCCTCGAGGCGCACGACCAGCGGAACCTGCAGGCCCACTTCCTTCACCGCGGCGATGACGCCCTCGGCGATGATGTCGCAGCGCATGATGCCGCCGAAGATGTTGACGAGGATGCCTTTGACGTTCTTGTCCGAGGTGATGATCTTGAACGCCTCGGTCACTTTCTCCTTCGTGGCGCCGCCGCCGACGTCGAGGAAGTTGGCCGGTTCCGCACCGAACAGCTTGATGATGTCCATCGTGGCCATCGCCAGGCCCGCACCGTTGACCATGCAACCGATCTCGCCGTCCAGCGCGATGTAGTTCAGGTCGTATTTCGAGGCCGCGAGTTCCTTGGGGTCCTCTTCGGTCTCGTCGCGCAGCGCGGCGATGTCGGCGTGGCGGTACATCGCGTTGTTGTCGAAGCCGAACTTGGCGTCCAGCACCTTGAGCTCACCGCCGTCCGAGATGATCAGCGGGTTGATCTCCAGCATCTCCATGTCCTTGTCCATGAAGACCTTGTAGAGCGTGCCCATCAGCGCGACGCATTGCTTGACCTGGGCGCCCTTGAGTCCCAGCTCGAACGCGACGCGGCGGCCGTGGAACGGCTGGTATCCGGTGGCCGGATCGACCGAGAAGGACAGGATCTTTTCCGGGGTCGAGGCTGCGACTTCCTCGATGTCCATGCCGCCCTCGGTCGAGCAGACGAAGGACACGCGGCTGGTCACGCGATCGACGAGGAGGGCGAGGTACAGCTCGCGCTCGATGCCCGAACCGGCCTCGATGTAGATGCGGTTCACCTGCTTGCCGGCCGGACCGGTCTGGTGCGTCACGAGGGTGCGGCCCAGCATCTGCTTGGCCATCGCCTCGGCCTCTTCGACCGACTTGGCAAGGCGCACGCCGCCCTTGTCGCCGGCTTCGGCCTCCTTGAAGTGGCCCTTGCCGCGGCCGCCGGCATGGATCTGCGCCTTCACGACCCAGAGCGGACCGTCGAGTTCGCCCGCCGCCGTCTTGGCCTCGTCGGCCTTGAGAACGACCCGTCCGTCGGACACCGGAGCGCCGTAGTCGCGGAGGAGGGCCTTGGCTTGGTATTCATGGATGTTCATGAACTCGTCCCGTCTGTCGTGGAATTTGGGCCCGCATGGCATATCGAAAACCGTGGGGAAAGAAATTCCTGCGTGATTTCCGGGTTTCGGCTGAAATTCGCGGGTTTTGTGATCACAGTTTTCCAGGGCGTGATCACAAGCAGGGAGTCGTTAACCCCTGCGACGGGGTGTCGCGGCCGAGTCGCCCCGCCGAAGGCCGACTCGGCCGGGTGCAGAAAGCGAAACGCCGCCCTCCGGTGCGGGGCGGCGTGTCGGTTTCGGGCGATGCCGGCCCGCGGGGCGGCATCGGGGCAGGGCGATCCGGCCTAGCCGAGCGCCGGGTCGATCGCCTTGCAGGCATCGACGAGGCTCTGTACCGAGGCGACGGATTTCTGGAACATCGCCTTCTCTTCCTTGTCGAGCTTGATGTCGAGAACTCGCTCGATCCCCTTGGCGCCGATCACCGTGGGCACCCCCACGTAGAGACCGTTGAGCCCCAGCGCGTTGTCGACCCAGGCGGCGCAGGGCAGCACCCGCTTCTGATCCTTGAGGTAGGCCTCGGCCATCTCGATCGCGCTGGTCGCGGGCGCGTAGAAGGCCGACCCGGTCTTCAGCAGGCCCACGATCTCCGCTCCGCCGTCGCGGGTGCGCTGGATGATCGCGTCGAGCTTTTCCTTGCTGGTCCAGCCCATCTCCACCAGGTCGGGCAGGGGGATGCCGCCGACCGTCGAATACCGCTTCAGCGGCACCATGCTGTCGCCGTGTCCACCGAGGACGAAGGCCGATACGTCCTTGACCGAGACGCCGAATTCCAGCGACAGGAAGTGGCGGAAGCGCGCACTGTCGAGGACGCCCGCCATGCCGCAGACCTTCTGGTGCGGCAGGCCCGAGAATTCGCGCAGCGCCCAGACCATGGCGTCCAGCGGGTTGGTGATGCAGATGACGAAGGCGTTCGGCGCGTGTTCGCGGATGCCTTCGCCCACGGACTTCATGACCTTGAGGTTGATGCCCAGCAGGTCGTCGCGGCTCATCCCCGGCTTGCGGGGCACGCCGGCGGTGACGATGCAGACGTCGGCCCCCGCAATGTCGGCATAGTCGTTGGTGCCCCTGAGCTGGGCGTCGAAGCCCTCCGCCGGGCCCGATTCCGCGATGTCCAGCGCCTTGCCCTGCGGGGTGCCTTCGGCGATGTCGAAAAGAACGACGTCGCCCAGTTCCTTGATCGCGGCGAGATGGGCGAGCGTGCCACCGATCTGGCCGGCGCCGATGAGGGCGATCTTGGGTCGGGCCATGGAAAATCTCCAAGTTTCGTTGAGGCGGACCGGAGGTTCCGGCACCGCGAGTCTGAAGTCATGGTCAGGCAGAGGGGTAGCCCCTCGGGGCTTTGGGTGCAAGGCCGCGGGGGCTCTGCACGCCAAGGGCGAACACGGCGCGGGGCCTGCGAAGGGGTCCATGACGGGGTCATGATGGGGGCACGTCGCCAGCTGCTCCCCGGCGGCCGGGCGGGCCGAGCGGAGGCAAGTGCGCGCGGTGACAGAATTTGCCCCGCAGCGGGCCGTTCGTCCGGCAAGGGCGCGCGGGCCGGGCGGGCAGGGCGCCCCCCGCATTGCCTCACGCGGGATGTCCCGCGCGGGCTGGCGCTAGGCCGTCTTGCCGCCGTCGGGGCCGTGGTCCCCGGGCGCGGTGTAGCTGGAAATCTCGATCAGGTTGCCGTCGGGGTCGGTGAAATAGACCGAGGTGATCGGTCCCCGCGCGCCCGACCGCGTCACCGGCCCCTCGATCCCGGCAACCCCCTCGGCGGTCAGCCGTGTCACGACGTCCCCGGGCGACAGGTCGGTCAGAAGGCACAGGTCGCCCGATCCGATGCAGGCGTGGTTGCGGGTTTCCTGCCCGAGGCTTTGCAGGTTGATCTTCTGCGCGCCGAAGCGCAGCGCCCGGCGGCCCGCGCCGAACGTGACCGGCTCCATCCCCAGGACGCGGGCATAGAACGCCGCCGCTTCATCCGGGTCGCGGACCGTCAGGACGACGTGGTCGATGGCGCGGATCATGCCAGTTCCAGCCCACGGCGGCGTTCCCAGTCGGTCACCACGCGGTTCTGCTCCTCGATCTCCCAGCGCGCTGCGCGGGTGTAGTGGTCGACCACGGCATCGCCAAAGGCTGCGCGCAGCATCACCGACCCCTCCAGCGCCGCCGCCGCCTCGCCCAGGGTACGCGGCACCTCCGTCACGCCCTCGGCCT
The DNA here is from genome assembly GCF_002871005.1 of Acidimangrovimonas sediminis. Taxonomy (GTDB): domain Bacteria; phylum Pseudomonadota; class Alphaproteobacteria; order Rhodobacterales; family Rhodobacteraceae; genus Acidimangrovimonas; species Acidimangrovimonas sediminis. The sequence goes on along the minus strand of NZ_PHSN01000016.1, from coordinate 32,416 downwards.
TGTAGATGTCGCCGGTCGCGGGCGGTCCCAGCTTCAGCCCCTCCTCAATCCCCGCAAGCCCCGCGGCCAGAAGCGCCGCCATCGCGAGATAGGGGTTGAGGTCGGCGCCGCCGATCCGGCACTCGATCCGCACCCCCCTGGTGCCCTCGCCGCAGACCCGGAAGCCGGCGGTACGGTTGTCGAGGCTCCAGACCGCCTTGGTGGGTGCAAACAGCCCCTCGGTGAAGCGCTTGTAGCTGTTGACGTAGGGGGCGAGGAAACATGTCACCTCACGCGCGTATTTCAGCTGCCCCGCCACGTAGGACCGCATCAGCGCCGACATCCCGTGCGCGGCCCCGGGGTCGAGGAAGGCGGGTGCTCCGTCCTTCCACAGCGACTGGTGTACATGGCTCGACGATCCCGCGCGGTCGTGGCGGTACTTGGCCATGAAGGTCAGCGACCGGCCCTTGAGAAAGGCGATCTCCTTGCAGGCGTTCTTGGTCAGCGCATGCATGTCCGCCGCGTCGAGCGCGTCGGAATACCGGGTGTTGAGCTCCTCCTGCCCGATCTCGGCCTCGCCTTTGGAACATTCCACCGCGACCCCGGCCCCGTAGAGACCGTTGCGGATCGCGCGCATGACGTCCTCTTCCTTGGTGGTGCCGAAGACCGAATAGTCGATGTTCTGCCCGCCCAGGGTACGCGGATGCTGCCAGTCGGCCTCGCGCAGGGCGTCGTAGCTTTGCGAGAACAGAAAGAATTCAAGCTCGCTTGCCATCATCGGGGTGTAGCCCATGGCCTCGGCCCGGGCGACCTGCGCCTTGAGCATGGCGCGCGGGCCCTGCGGCACCTCGGTGTGATCCGGACCCAGCATGTCGCAGATTACCAGCGCGGTCCCCTCCAGCCAGGGAATGCGCCGGAGCGTGGCCATGTCCGGGCGCAGCACGTAATCGCCATAGCCGCTGTCCCAGTTGGTCGAGGCATAGCCCTGAACAGTCGCCATCTCCAGGTCGGTTGCCAGCAGGTAGTTGCAGCAATGGCTCTCGGCATGGGCGCTGTCGAGGAAGTGCGCGGCGTGAAAGCGCTTGCCCATGAGGCGGCCCTGCATGTCGATCCCCGCCGCAATCACCGTGTCGATCGTGCCATCGGCCGCGGCCGCGCGCAGCGCGTCGAAGCTCAGGTTTCCCGCCATATCCGTCCCTATGCCTGCCCCGAACCCGGCGGATGGTGGCACAGCGGCAGGGGAGAGGGAAGGGCGCCCGAGCGCCCTCCGCGCAGATGCGAACGGGGGGCGCGATGGGGGCGACGCGCCGCCTCAATATCCCCGTGTGCGGTCGACCTGGTGCAGGAAGGGCGCGCCGGTCTCGCCGCGGCGGATGTTCTCGGCGATGACCCGTGCAGCGGTCGCTGGCCGGGTTTCCGAGGCCACATGCGGTGTCACCGTCACCTTCGGATGCGCCCAGAACGGATGCGCGGGCGGTAGCGGCTCCTCGCGGAAGACGTCGAGGGTGGCATGCGCCAGCTGCCCGCCGTCCAGCGCCGCGATCAGGGCCGCGTCGTCGATCAGGGGCCCCCGGCCCGGGTTCACGACAAAGGCGCCGGGCGCCATGAGCGCGATCCGCCGGGCGTCGAGCAGGTTCTCCGTCTCGGCCGTCAGCGGCACCAGCAGCACGGCGATCTGTGCCCCGCTCAGCGCCTCGTCGAGGCCCGCCCGCCCGGAAAGGCAGCGGATCCCCGGCACCTCCTTCTGCGACCGGCTCCACCCGGTGACGGGAAAGTTCAGCGCCGCCAGCGCCTGCCCGCAGGCCTGCCCCAGCGCGCCAAGGCCCAGCATCGCGACCGGCCGCTCCCGCGCGATCGGCGGCACCGCCCGGTCATGGCGCCAGATCCCGTCCTGGTTCAGCACGTGCAGGTCGGTTCCCAGGTGGTGCCGCAGCACCTGGCCCACGACCCATTCCACCATGCCCTCGGTCATTGCCGGGTCGACCATGCGGCACAGCGGCTGGGTCAGGGTCGCATTGCCCACGATGTTCTCGACCCCGGCCCAAAGGTTCAGCACCGCCTTCGCGTTGCGGTAAGGCCCGAAATCGGAGATCTCCCCGCCCGGCGAGAAGACGATGTAATCCACCTCCTCGGGCCGGTCGACACTGTCGCTCAGCACCGCCTCGACCCCGGCCTCGGCCAGCGCCTGCTCCAGCGGTGCGCGGTAGGCTGGCCAATGTGCCGCCCCGGCGGCGAAATACACGTTCACGGACATCTGCTATTCCTCTCTTCTTCTGAGCGGAAATATCCCACGGGGGTGCGGGGGTGTGAAACCCCCGCAAGAAAGGTGTTTGCGCGGATGTGTCCCCCTTACGAACGGGGGGTGCGCCGGGGCTTGCCCCAACGCAGACGGCAGAGTCCCGGAGGCACCCGACCGTCCGCATCCGTCCCGCGCATGGCCTAACGACCGCGCGGCTTGTGGATATGCGCGCTCTGCACCAGTCCGAAGGCCGCCAGCAGCACCAGCATCGCCGACCCGCCGTAGGACACCAGCGGCAGCGGTACCCCCACCACCGGCGCCAGCCCCATCACCATCGCCATGTTGACCGCGAAGTAGAAGAAGAACGTCGCCGCCACGCCCAGGATCAGCAGCTGCGAGAACCGGTCTTTGGTCTGCATCGCGGCCGAGACGCAGAACGCCACCACCAGCACGTAAAGCACCAGAAGCGAGAAGGCCCCGAGAAAGCCGAATTCCTCGCCCAGCGTGGTGAAGATGAAATCGGTGTGCTTCTCGGGCAGGAAATTCAGCCGCGACTGGGTGCCCTGGAGGTAGCCGCGCCCGGTCCAGCCGCCAGATCCCAGCGCGATCTTGGCCTGGGTGATGTGATAGCCCGCGCCCAGCGGGTCCGACCCGGGATCGAGGAAGATGTCGATGCGCTTGAACTGGTAGTCCTTCAGAAGCTGCCACGGCTTGCCGCGCGACATCATCACCAGCGTGACAAGGCCCGCCCCCATGCCCGCGACGACCACGAAATACCAGATCGAGACGCCGGCCACGAACATCACCACCCCGCCGCCCAGAAGCAGCAGAATCGCCGTGCCGAGGTCGGGCTGCTTGAGCACCAGTGCGGTCGGGACAAGGATGAGAACCACCGGCACGAGCACCCAGAACGGCCGCGAGACCTTCTTGGGCGGCAGCCAGTCGTAATAGGCCGCCAGCAGCATCACCAGCGAGATCTTCATCACCTCCGACGGCTGCAACCGCATGAAGCCGATGTCGATCCAGCGTTGCGCGCCCATGCCGACGGTGCCGATCAGCTCTACCAGCAGCAGCAGCCCGAGCGAGCCGAGATAGGCCACCCCCGCCATGTTGCGCCAGAACCAGATCGGGGTGAAGGCGATGCCGAACATCACCACCAGCCCCAGCGCGAAGCGTTCCACCTGCGGTTCGGCCCAGGGCTGCATCGAGCCCCCGGCGACCGAGTAGAGCATGAGAAAGCCCACACCGCAGACCGCGCTCAGAAGGATGACGAGTGCCCAGTTGACGTAGAGCACCTTCTTCAGGCCGGAGGGGATCGTCTTGACCGAATACTCGAGATAGCTCATCGCCCCGCGCCTCCGTCAGGTCCGCGCCCGCGCCGGGGTCGTCGGCGCGGCGAGGTCGCGTAGCTGCAGCGAATTCTGCTGTGCCTCGATATCCTTGCGCTGAAAGCTTGGATAGGCCGTCAGCGGCGGCGTGCCGCCATAGAGCGTCTGGAGCATGATGTCGCGTGCCATCAGCGCGGCGGGGTGCGAGCCGCCGGAATGCTCGATCACCACCGACAGGGCGTAGCGCGGGTTGTCATAGGGCGCGTAAGCCACGAACAGCCCGTGGTCGCGGCGGTTCCACGGCAGGTCCTCGTTCTTGATCACGCCCCGGGCGCGGTCGGCGGCCGTGATGCTCCAGACCTGGCTCGATCCGGTCTTGCCGGCCATGGTCATGCCGTCCGTCTCGATCCGCGCGGTGCGGGCGGTGCCGTGGCTGCCGTTGACGACGGAAAACAGCCCCGACCGGATGCCGTCCAGCGCGAAGGGGTGCAGCCCCAGCGGCGGAGCAGGGGTGCGGGGCTGGTCGATGCTGTCGACCGACCGGACGAGGCGGGGCTGCAGCGCGGTGCCGGTGGCCATCCGCGCCGCCATTACCGCCAGCTGCAGCGGCGAGGCCAGGACAAAGCCCTGCCCGATGGCCGCGTTGACGGTGTCGCCGATCAGCCAGTCCTGCTTGTGCACCCGGCGCTTCCACTCCTTCGTCGGTGCCAACCCCTCGGCGATCGCCGACATCGGCAGGTCGTGGCGCACGCCGACGCCCAGCTCATGGGCCATCGCGCTCATGGCGTCGATGCCGACGCGCTGTGCCACCTCGTAGAAGAAGACGTCGCAGGATTGTTCCAGCGCGCCGCGCAGGTTCAGGTGGCCGTGGCCCGAGTGTTTCCAGCAATGGAACCGGCGGTTGCCCAGTTCGATGTAACCCGGGCAGTAGATCGTCTCGTTGGTGTTGAGCTTGCCGGCATGCAGCGCGGCCGAGCCGGTGACGATCTTGAAGGTCGATCCGGGCGGGTAGGTGCCCGCCACCGACTTGTCCACCAGCGGCCGGTGGTCATTGTGCATCAGCGCGTTGTAATCCTTGTAGGAAATACCCCGCACGAACAGGTTCGGGTCGAACGACGGCGACGAGCCGATCGCCAGCAGGTCGCCGTTGGTGACGTCCATCACTACGGCCGAGGCGGCCTCTCCCCCCAGCCGCGCGTGCAGGTAATCCTGCAGCGCCGCGTCGATCGTCAGCTGCACGTTCCTGCCGGTGACCGGCGGCACGCGGTCAAGCTCTCGCATCACGCGGCCGACGGCGTTCACCTCGATCCGCTTGGTTCCGGCCTTGCCGCGCAGGTCGTCCTCTAGCTTCTGCTCGACCCCGGTCTTGCCGATCTGGAAATCGGGGATCTGCAGCACCGGGTCGGGGTCGTCCAGCGATTTCAGGTCGCGTTCCGACACCGGGCCCACGTAGCCCACGACATGGGCAAGGTCGGTGTCCAGCGGATAGTGCCGCGACAGCCCGACCGAGGGCGAGATCCCCGGCAGCGCCGGGCCGTTCACCGCGACGCGCGACAGGTCCTCCCAGCTTAGCCGGTCGGCCACGGTGATCGGCACGAAGGGGCTGCGCCGCTTCATCTCCTTGATCGTGTTCTCGACATCCTCGTCGGTGATCGGGATCAGGTCCTTCAGGCGGGCAAGGACGTCGTGCACATTGTCGCCCGCGTCCTCGCGCACGATCACAACAGAATAATTCTGCTCGTTCCCGGCCAGCAGGATGCCGTTGCGGTCGAAGATCAGCCCGCGCGCCGGCGGGATCAGCCGGATGTTGATCCGGTTCTCGTCTGCCAGCATGCGGTACTTGCCGGACTCGACGACCTGCATGTAGCGCATCCTCAGGCCAAGGCCTGCCACCACGGCCAGCTGCGCCCCCCCCATGAGGAGCGCGCGGCGGCTCACCTTGCGGTGGCTTCCGTCGGTATCGCGCGGCGTGCGTTTCATAGCCGTTTCCCCAGGCTGTCGACTTCTCCCGGCTGCGCCTTGCGCAGCCCCAGTGCCAGCGCGGTCAGCGCCACCACCAACGGATAGGCCAGCACCGTTCCGGCCGCCCGGGCGAAGGCCGGTGCAAAGTCCGGCAAGGGCAGGAAGGCCGCGGCGAAGGCGAAGCGGTAGGCGGCGAAGCAGGCAAGCATGACGATCGCCACCATAAGCCATTCGGCGAGGAATCCCACCTCACGAAGGAACACGACGCGCCCGCGAAGGAATTCCGCCCCCAGAAGCACGATCACCGCCCAGAGGCCCGGCGGCCGCATGGTCAGGAAATCCTCGAGCAGCACCACCATCGCGATCAGCAGGGCAGGAACGTAGTCGGGCCGTCTCAGCACCCAGGCGAAGGTGAAGCCCAGCAGGAGGTCGGGCCCCGGCCACTTCACCGGCGCACTGTCGATCGGCAGGAGGCGCAGGAAGATCAGAAACCCCGCCAGTGCGACGTAGAGGCCCCGGTAGGCCCAGCGGATCCGGGCCTGCGACTCAGCCATTGCCGCTGCTCCCCGAGCTGCCGCCCGACGCGCCCCCGGAAGTGCCGCCCTTGGCCGGCTTGGGCGCTTTGGTGTCGTCGCCCGCCGTGCCCGGGACGGGCTGGCCTGCGCCGCTGCCCTCCGGCCCGCCGGGCGGTGCGATCAGACTACCCGGGTCGTTGACCTTCGGCGTGGCATGGCTGCGCAGGACGCGCAGATAGTCGAGACGTTCGTAATCGGCGGCCAGCCGCACCCGCAGCCGGTGGTCGGCGCCCTGCACGACCTGCCCGACCAGAAGGCCGGCGGGAAAGATCCCGCCGTCGCCGGAGCTGACCACCCGGTCGCCGGGGCGCACCAGTTCGGGGTGTTCGAGGAATTCCAGCGGCGGCACGGCGGTATTGTCGCCCGCCACGAGCGCATGCTGGCCCGAGGGCTGGATCGTCACCGGGATGCGACTGTTGGAATCGGTGAGCAGGATCACCCGGCTGGTGGTCCGCCCCACGCCCGAGATCCGCCCGACGAGGCCCAGCCCGTCCATCACCGCCCAGCCGTCGACGATTCCGTCGCGGGCGCCCACGTTCAGAAGCACCGACTGCCGGAAAGGAGATCCGCTGTCGGCCAGCACTTGCCCTGTCACCTTGGTCAGCTGCGGGTCGATCCGCACCTGGTTCAGATCCAGCAGCTTGGCGTTCTTCTGCTCCAGCTGAAGGGCCGCTTCCTTCCAGGCCTTCATCTGCTGCAGCTCGCGCCGAAGCTCCTGATTCTGTTCGTAGATCCGGGTGTAGGATTCGAAGTTGTTCGCCATGCCGGCCAGCCTGGTCACCGGCACCAGCGCCCAGCTGAAGTTCGGCACGACCCGGTCGACCAGCGCCGCGCGAAAGCGTTCCACGCGCGGGCTGTCGATGCGCCAGAGCGCGAACAATGCCACCAGGATGAACACCAGGAACCCGATCAGGATACGCCTGATCGGCCGGACAAATTCATCGCTACCGTTGCGGTCCTTCGCCACGACTGCCCCACTTCACCCACACCGCGACAAGCGGCGTGTCAGCTGTCGTAATCTATAACGTGGCGCAGCTGCTTTTCATATTCCAGCGCCTTGCCGGTCCCGAGCGCGACACAGTTCAGCGACTCGTCCGCGACCGAGATCGAAAGCCCCGTCTGCTCGCGCAGCGCGAGGTCCAGCTCACCCAGCAGTGCGCCGCCGCCCGTGAGCATCACGCCACGGTCGACGATGTCGGCCGCCAGGTCGGGCGGGGTGGCCTCGAGCGCGATCATCACCGCCTCGCAGATCTGCTGCACCGGCTCGGCCAGCGCCTCGGCGACCTGCGCCTGGTTGATCTCGGTCTCCTTCGGCACGCCGTTCAGAAGGTCGCGGCCCCGGATCTGGATCGCCGCACCGCGGCCGTCGTCGGGCATGCGGGCCGTGCCGATCTGGGTCTTGATCCGCTCGGCGGTAGATTCGCCGATCAGCAGGTTCTGCTGGCGGCGCAGGTAGGAGATGATCGCCTCGTCCATTCGGTCGCCGCCGACGCGGACCGACCGGGCATAGACGATGTCACCCAGCGACAGCACGGCCACCTCGGTCGTGCCGCCGCCGATGTCGACCACCATCGACCCCGTGGGATCGGTGATCGGCATGCCGGCGCCGATGGCCGCGGCAATGGGTTCGGCGATGAGGCCGGCGCGGCGGGCGCCCGCGGACAGCACCGACTGGCGGATCGCGCGTTTCTCAACCGGGGTCGCGCCGTGGGGCACACAGACGATGACCTTCGGCTTCGAAAAGGTCGTGCGCTTGTGCACCTTGCGCATGAAATGCTTGATCATCTCCTCGGCGACGTCGAAATCGGCGATCACGCCATCGCGCATCGGGCGGATTGCCTCGATCGAGCCGGGGGTCCGGCCAAGCATCATCTTGGCGTCCTCGCCGACGGCCAGCACCTGCTTCTTCCCGTCCTTGACGTGGTAGGCCACCACCGACGGCTCGTTCAGGATGATCCCCCGCCCCTTGACGTAGACGAGCGTGTTCGCCGTCCCGAGGTCGATCGCCATGTCCGACGAGAAGATGCCCGAAAAGCCTGCCATGCTGGGGGTGCCCCTTGTGCCCGAAAAAGTGTGCCCGAATAAGCTGCAGCCCGCGACTCCCCTGTCGCGGGCCGTCGATCTTGTAGCCGGGCAACGCCTTGAGGGAAAGAGGGCAGAGGGGGTTGCCTCGGCGCAAAATTGCGCGGCAACGCCGCTGTGAGGGCCGCCTGACGCGGATTTGACCCGGGCGGAGGAAACCCGCGCCCGGGCCGCTCACCGCGGGCTCACGCCCGCCTCACGTCCCGCTCACGAGGCGGACTTCACCTCCGCCTCGGGCTTGGTCTTCTTGCGGCGCTGCACGAGACGGTTGAGCGCATTCACATAGGCCTTGGCGCTGGCCACCACCGTGTCGGTATCCGAGGCCTGTCCGGTGCCGATGTAGCCGTCCTCCTCCATTCGCACGCTGACGGTGGCCTGGGCGTCGGTGCCCTCGGTCACCGCATGCACCTGGTAGAGGGCGAGGCGGGCGTTGTGCGGCACCAGCGACTTCACCGCGTTGAAGGTGGCGTCGACCGGGCCGTCGCCGGTGGCGTGCACCGACTGCTCCCGCCCGTCGATGGCCAGGGTCATGTCGGCGGTCTGCGGACCCTCGGTGCCGCAGACGACCTTCAGCGATTTCAGCACGATACGGTCGTCCTCGGGCGAGGTCTGGTCCTGCATCAGCGCGACGAGGTCGTCGTCGTAGACCTCCTTCTTGCGGTCGGCCAGGGCCTTGAAACGCACGAAGACGTCGGCCAGCTGGTTGTCGGCCAGCTCGTAGCCCAGGTCGCGCAGCTTGGCGCGCAGCGCGGCCCGGCCCGAGTGCTTGCCCATCACCAGGTTGGTCTCGGCCAGGCCCACGTCCTCGGGGCGCATGATCTCGAAGTTCAGCGGGTTCTTCAGCATCCCGTCCTGGTGGATGCCCGATTCGTGCGCGAAGGCGTTCTTGCCGACGATCGCCTTGTTGTACTGCACGGCGAACCCCGACACCTGCGCCACCCGGCGCGAGATGTTCATGATGCGCCGCGTGTCGATCCCGGTCTGGTAGGGCATGATGTCGTTGCGCACCTTGAGCGCCATCACCACCTCTTCCAGCGCGGTGTTGCCGGCGCGTTCGCCCAGCCCGTTGATCGTGCACTCGATCTGCCGCGCGCCGGCCTCGACCGCGGCCAGCGAGTTCGCCGTCGCCATGCCCAGGTCGTTGTGGCAATGGGTGGCAAAGATGATCTCGTCGGCGCCGGGGACCTTCTCGATCAGCATGCGGATCAGGTCGGCAGATTCGCGCGGTGCGGTATAGCCCACGGTATCGGGGATGTTGATCGTCGTGGCGCCCGCCTTGATCGCGATCTCGACCACCCGGCAGAGATAGTCATGCTCGGTCCGCGTCGCGTCCATCGGCGACCATTGCACGTCGTCGCAAAGGTTGCGCGCATGGGTCACCGTCTCGTGGATCAGCTGCGCCATCTCGTCCTGCGTCAGGTTCGGGATCGCCCGGTGCAGCGGCGAGGTGCCGATGAAGGTATGGATCCTCGGGCGCCTGGCGTGCTTGACCGCCTCCCAGTTGCGGTCGATGTCCTTGAAGTTGGCCCGGCTCAACCCGCAGATCACCGAGGTCCTGGCCAGCTTGGCGATGTCGCGCACCGCCTCGAAATCCCCTTCCGAGGCGATGGGGAAGCCCGCCTCGATGATGTCCACCCCCATCTCGTCGAGCATGGAGGCGATCTCCAGCTTCTCGTCATGGGTCATGGTCGCGCCGGGGCTCTGCTCGCCGTCACGCAGGGTGGTGTCGAAGATCAGGACGCGGTCCTGTTCGGTCTTGTCGGTCATGATGGGTCTCTTCGTGTCTGGTTCTCGTCTGCGATCCCGGCGCTGGTCACCCCTGAGCGGCGCGCCGGTGAACGGGCACGCTCAGAGGCGGCTAAGGAGAAGCAGAATCCCGCGGGACAGCGCGCGCAACGGAAAGGCGCCGGTGGCCCCCGTCTGCGATGCGATATGAAAATCCCGTGTCATGGCGTCGCACTATACTGACCGAAGGAGAAAAGGAAAGTCTGAAACGCGCTGAAAATTCATGCGACTGCGGGTTTTCTGCGCGATGCCGCTCCGTCGGGGCCGCTCCGTCGGGCGTTGTGCTGCCCGCCTGACCGCGCGCGGGGTGCCTGTCGGCCGAGACGCGTATTTGCGGAACAATGAAAGGAACTTGTCCTTCATTGTTCCCGAAATACGCAAACCTGCACCGGGTTCCGCGCGGCCTCAGCCCCGGAGCGCCTGAAGCATGACATGCACATTCTCGGGGTCGGCGTCCGGGGTGATGCCATGGCCGAGGTTGAAGATGTGCGGCCCCTTGGAAAAGGCATCTCGGATCCGCCGAGTCTCCCGGGCGAGGGCCTCGCCGCCGGTGACCATCAGCTTCGGATCGAGGTTGCCCTGCACGCAGCCGTCCACCTGGACCTTTTCCGCCGCCCATCCGGCCTCGACCGAATTGTCCAGCGCCACGCAATCGGCCCCCGTGGCGCGGGCGAAGCCGACATACCGCTCCCCCGCCTCACGCGGGAAGGCGATCACCGGCAGGCCGGGGTGGCGGGCCTTGAGGGCGGCGATGATCCGTTTTGCGGGCTCGAGGCAGAAATCGTCGAAATCCTGCCCCTTCAGGCTGCCGGCCCAGCTGTCGAAGAGCTTGACCACCTCGGCCCCGGCCTCGACCTGCTTCGAGAGGTATTCCACCGTCGCCTCGGTCAGCAGGTCGATCAGCGCGGCAAAGGTTGCCCGGTCCGTATCCTTGAGCGCATGCGCCGGCCCCTGGTCCTTGGTCCCGCGGCCCGCGATCATGTAGGTGGCCACCGTCCAGGGCGCGCCGGCAAAGCCGATCAGTGTGGTCTCGCGCGGCAGTTCCCGCGCAAGGATCCCGACGGTCTCGTAGATCGGCGCCAGCGTCTCGTGGATGTCGTCGCGCCCCTTCAGCGCCCGGAGACCCGCCGCATCGGTGAGGGTCGACAGCCGCGGCCCTTCGCCGGTGACGAACCACAGGTCGGCCCCGAGGGCCTGCGGCAGCAGAAGGATATCGGCAAACAGGATCGCCGCGTCGAAGCCGTAGCGGCGGATCGGCTGCAGCGTGACCTCGGCGGCAAGCTCGGGGTTGTAGCAAAGAGACAGGAAATCGCCCGCCTTCGCCCGCGTGGCGCGATACTCCGGCAGGTAGCGCCCGGCCTGCCGCATGAGCCAGACCGGCGGCACCGCCTGGGTCTCGCCCGCCAGCGCCCTGAGAAGGGTCTTGTCCTTGCTTGCCGTCATCACCGCCTCCGATACCGCGCGGCCCTGCCTTGACGCTCCGGCGCGCGGTGTCAAGGCGCAGGCCGTCGCAGGCCCCATCCCCGAGGCCATTGTCAGGCCGTTTGGCCGGGGGTAGAGGAAGGCATGACCCGTGCATTCCCGACCCCCGCAAAGCCCCTCCGTATCGGCACCCGCGGCTCGCCGCTGGCGCTGGCACAGGCCCACGAGACGCGCGACCGACTGATGGCGGCGCACGATCTGCCGTCCGAGGCGTTCGAGGTCGTGGTCATCCACACAACCGGAGACGACCGCGCGATGATCGCGGCCGACCGCGCGCTGAAGGAAATCGGCAACAAGGGGCTCTTCACCAAGGAGATCGAGGAGGCGCTGACCTCGGGCCGGATCGACATCGCGGTGCATTCGATGAAGGACATGCCGACGGAGCAGCCGCCGGGCCTCGTCCTCGACGGCCTGCTGCCGCGTGAGGATCCGCGCGACGCCTTCGTCTCGCCCTCCGCGGCCGGGATCGCCGAGCTGCCCGAGGGCGCGGTGGTGGGATCGTCCAGCCTGCGCCGCCGGGCGCAGCTCGCCGCGCGCCGACCCGACCTGAAGCTGGTGGAATTCCGCGGCAACGTGCAGACCCGGATGCGCAAGCTCGACGAGGGCGTGGCCAGAGCGACCTTTCTCGCGATGGCGGGGCTGAACCGCCTCGACCTCGCCTCCGTCGCCCGCTCCGCGATCGCGCCGGAGGAGATGCTCCCCGCCGTCGCCCAGGGCGCGATCGGGATCGAACGGCGCACGGAGGACACCGCGACCGCCGACCTCGTCGCCGCGATCCACGACATCCCCACGGCCGAACGCCTCGCGGCCGAACGCGCCTTCCTCGCCACACTCGACGGCTCCTGCGAGACACCGATCGCGGGGCTCGCGCTCCTGAAAGGCACGGAACTCTGGCTCCGCGGCGAGATCCTGCGACCGGACGGCTCCGAGGTCATCGCGGGCGCGCGCCGCGGCCCGGTCTCCGAAGCGGCCATCATGGGAACCGACCTTGCCCGCGAGCTTCTGGATCAGGCGCCGAAGGGTTTCTTCGACTGGCGATCCTGAGGCGCGCGCCAGGGCGCGCAAGACGTTTCCTTCGAGGGGGGCGCTGCCCCCCTGTGACCCCCCGGGATACTTTCCGCTCAGAAGAAGATCAGAGGCGTTACGGCCTTTCTTCTGAGCGAAAATATCCCACGGGGGTCCGGGGGTGTGAAACCCCCGGCCTGTCCGTTCGCACCTAGGCCGGGTCTGCGCCGACCCGCACCAGTTGCTTGCCGAAATTCCCGCCTTCGAGCAGGCGCAGGAAGGCGGCGGGGGCGTTTTGGAGGCCGTCTTCCACCGTCTCGCGGAAGGTGATCTTGCCGGCCTTCACCAGCGGCGCGACCTCTTCGAGGAAGGCCGGGCGGCGGTTCCAGTGATCGAAGACGATGAAGCCCTGCACGCGCAGTTTCTGGCGCAGTATGGCGCCCCAGACGACCGGGGCGGGGGCGGGATTATCGGCGCCCGAGTACCAGGCGATCATGCCGCAGATCGCGATCCGGCCGAAGTCGCGCATGTTCGGCAGCGTGGCCTCCAGCGTCTTGCCGCCGACATTCTCGAAATAGACATGCACGCCGTCGGGCGCGGCCTTGGCGATCGCCTCGGTCAGTTCGGCCTTGTCGAGCGCGCGGTGGTCGAGGCAGGTGTCGAAGCCCAGTTCCTCGACCGCGTAGGCGCATTTCTCGGCCCCGCCGGCGACGCCGATCACGCGCATGCCCTTGAGCTTGGCAAGCTGGCCGACCAGCGAGCCGACCGCGCCGGTGGCGGCGGAGACGACGATCGTCTCGCCCGGCTGTGCCGCGGCGATGTCGTTCAGCCCCACCCAGGCGGTCGTGCCGGGCATGCCGAGCACGCCGAGATAGGCCGAGAGCGGGGCGGCGTCGCCGTCGATCTTCTCGATCATCGTGCCGTCGGAGATGCCGTGCGAGGCCCAGCCGAAGGGCGCGATCACGATGTCGCCGGGCGCGTAGTCGGGGTGGTGCGATGCGACCACCTCGGCCACCACCTGCGCCGTCATCGTCTCGCCGATCTCGACCGGCTTGGCGTAGCTCTTGGCTGCCGACATCCGGCCGCGCATGTAGGGGTCGAGCGAGAGCCAGATCGTGCGGGCGAGGAATTCTCCCTCGCCGGGGATCGGCATCGGCACCTCTTCGAGGCGGAAGTTCGCGGGTTCGGGTTTCGCGTCCGGCCGGCTGGCCAGAACGATGCGTTGCATGGTCTCGGTCATTCTCGTCTCCCTCGCGGTTGGCGGCAGAGCCTAGCGTCGGGGCGCGCCGTGGCAAGGGGCGGGCGCTGTTGGCGGTGCACGCGGGCCGTGGCCGAGTCGGCCGGAGGGGGCCGTTCGGGCGTCTCGGTCGCGCAGGATCTATCGGGCAGGAACGGCTGCGGGGGATCCGCCGGGCAGGGTCAATCGGGGGGGATCAGCTTGCCGGGGTTCATCTGTCCCGAGGGGTCGAGCGCCGCCTTGATCGCGCGCATGACGTCGAGCGCGACAGGATCCTTGCGCCGCCGCATGGTGTTGAGCTTGGACGTCCCGATGCCGTGCTCTGCCGAGAAGCTGCCGCCAAGATCGGCCACCACGTCCTCCACCGCGTCGCGCATCCTGTCCATCAGGTCGGCATCGTCCCGGGTCGGGTAGATGGTGAAATGCAGGTTGCCGTCGCCGAGGTGGCAGACCGTCAGCGTTTCGGCGCCGGCGTCCAGCGCGGGCAGGCGGGCGTGGATCGTCTCGAGAAAGCTGGCCACTCGGTCGAGCGGCACGGCGATGTCGGTGTCGACCAGCGGGTGGCGGGTAAGCTGAACCTCGGCCGCGGCCTCGCGCCGGGCCCAGAGATCGCGACGCTGGGCTTCGGAACTGGCCACCACCGCATCGGCGACGAGGCCCGCCTCGATCATCTCGGCCAGCGTCTCTTCCAGCAGCGCCGTCACGGGAATCGCGCCGTCGGGGCCGGGCGTCACGTCGCGGGGGGCGGTCGCGCCGACCTCGATCAGGATCGAGACCTCGGGGGTTTCGGCGAAGAGAGGCCGTAGCTCGGGGTGCAGGCGGTGGAGGTGCTCGGTATAGCTGCGCGGCATGTATTCGAACGCCTCGACCGCGCCGCCCGTGGCCTCTTGCAGCCGGTTCAGCAGGTCGAGTGCGGCGGGCAGGTCGGGGGCCGAAACCATCGCGGTGGCATGGGCGCGCGGCTTGGGCACCAGCTTCACCACTGCGGCAGTGATGATCCCCAGCGTGCCCTCGGCGCCGATGAACAGGTCGCGCAGATCGAGCCCGGTGTTGTCCTTGTGCAGCGCGCTCATTAGATCCATCACCCGGCCGTCGGCAAGGACCACCTCGATCCCGAGAACCAGCGCGCGGGTGTTGCCGTAGCGCAGCACGTTCGAGCCGCCCGCGTTGGTCGACAGGACGCCCCCGATCATCGCCGACCCCCGCGCGCCGAAGAACAGCGGGAAGGCGAGGTCGTGTTCCTCCACCGCGGCATGCAGGGTCGACAGGATCACGCCAGCCTCGACCACGGCGCTGCGGGCGGCGGGGCGGATCTCGCGGATCCGGTTCAGGCGTTCGGTCGAGACCATCAGCAGGCCCTCGGCGCGGGCGCCGCCAGCAAGGCCGGTGTTGCCCGAGACCGGGACAACCGGCACCTTCGCGGCATGGGCGAGGCGCAGGACGGTGGCAACCTCGTCGGTGGAGCCGGGGCGGACGACGGCCAGCGGGGTCCAGTGGTATTTTCCCGGCCAGTCGCGGCCGAAACGTGCGGCATCCTCACCGGTCAGGACATGGGCGGCGCCAAGCTCCGCTGTCAGCTCTGCAATCAGGTCCATGCCGCGCTCTCCTCCGCCATCCCGGTGTTGATGGACCGGGGGCGGGGGCGGGTCAAGCGGGGGCGCGGCGCAGGGGAGGGTGCGTTTGAACGCAGCCTACGGGGCGGGCATCACTTCGCCTCGGCCAGCAGGTCCTCGACCTTCGGCCCGATCGCGGCCACGATCAGCTTCACGCCCTCGGGCGATGGATGCAGCCCGTCGCCCTGCATGTACTTCTGCATATGGGCCGGGGTCTCGCCCTTCGCCTTCAGCGCGGCGAAGAAATCGGGGATCAGCAGGGTATGGTACTTTGCGGCCAGCGCCGGGTAGACCGCGTCGAAGGCCTTTGCGTAATCTGCGCCATAATTCCCCGGCGCCTGCACGCCGATCAGCAGGATCGGCAGCCCCCTTGCAGAGATCGCGCCGAGGATCGCGTCGAGATTGGCCTTCATCTGCGCCACGGGAAGCCCGCGCAGCATGTCGTTGGCGCCCAACTCCACGATCACCGCCTGTGCGGGCGTTCCCAGCGTCCAGTCGATCCGGGCGCGTCCGCCCGCCGTGGTGTCGCCCGAGACCCCGGCATTGACCAGCGCGACGTCATGGCCCTGCGCCTTGAGCCATGCCTGAAGCTGGGGCACGAAGCCGTCGCCGTCGGGTAGACCGTAGCCCTGGGTCAGGCTGTCGCCAAAGGCGATCACCTTGTCCTGCGCGGCGGCAGGCAGGGCGACCGCTGCCGTCATGCCGCCCGCCGCGCTCAGCGAGAGCAGGACGGCCAGTGCGAACTTGCGCAGACCCGCCGGCACCCCATATCCCCCTGTAAGACCTGCACGACCCCGCGCCCTTCCCGACCCTTTCAGCGACCGGAACATCCCGATGACCGACCCGATCCTGCGCCTCGCCGACGCGCGTCTCACGCTCGACGGCAACACCGGACCGGTGGAAATCCTGCGCGGCATCGACCTCGAGGTGACGCGGGGCGAGACGCTGGGGCTGGTGGGGCCGTCGGGATCGGGCAAGTCGTCACTCCTCATGCTCATGGGTGGGCTGGAACGCGCCACCGGGGGGCGGGTCGAGGCGCTGGGCCACGACCTCGGGGCAATGAACGAGGACGGGCTGGCACGCTTCCGCAGGGGGAATATGGGGGTGGTGTTCCAATCCTTCCACCTGATCCCCACGATGACCGCGCTGGAGAACGTCGCGGTGCCGCTGGAACTTGCCGGCGCCGCCGATGCCTTTGACCGGGCCGAGGCCGAGCTGGGCGCGGTCGGTCTGGCGCACCGCGCAGGGCACTACCCGGGGCAGCTTTCGGGTGGCGAGCAGCAGCGCGTGGCGCTGGCCCGCGCGGTGGTGACACGGCCCGCGATCCTGTTGGCGGACGAGCCGACGGGGAACCTCGACGGGGCCACCGGGGCGCAGATCATGGAGCTGCTTTTCGACCTTCGCGAAAGCCATGGCGCGACGCTGGTGATGGTGACCCACGCACCCGAACTGGCCGCCCGTTGCGACCGGGTGGTGCAGTTGGCCGACGGCCGGATCGTCGTGCCGGAAACGGAGAGGGAGACGGGGGCCGAGACTGGGCCAGAGACTGAGGCGAATGCCGAAAACGGCGCGCGCCCCTCTGCCGCTGCCGGGGGCAGACCGTGAGACTGCGCCTTGCCGCGCGCCTTGCGCGCCGTGAGCTGCGGGGAGGGCTGCGGGGATTTCGCGTCTTCCTTGCCTGCCTCGCGCTGGGGGTGGCCGCGATCGCCGGGGTCGGCATGGTCCGTTCGGCGATCGAGGCCGGGCTGACCGGGCAGGGCGCGGTGCTGCTTGGCGGCGACGCGCAGATGGAATTCACCTACCGCTTCGCCAACGACACCGAACGCGCCTTCATGGCCAGCCATGCCGACAAGGTTTCGCAGGTGGTCGAATTCCGATCGATGGCCGTGGTGGGGCAGGACAGGGCGCTGACCCAGGTGAAGGGGGTGGACGATGCCTATCCCCTGACCGGCAAGGTGGCGCTTTCGCCCGCGATACCGCTCGGGAAGGCGCTGGCGGGGTCCGGTGGCCTGCCCGGCGCGGTGATGGAGCGGGCGCTGGTCGACCGGCTGGGGCTGAAGCCGGGCGCGACGTTCCGGCTGGGCGACACGGAATTCAGGCTGATGGCGGTGCTTGCGGCAGAGCCCGACAGCGCGACGGCGGGGCTGACGCTCGGGCCGCGCACCCTCGTCGCGACCTCGGCCCTCAGGGCCTCGGGGCTCCTCGCCGCCGGCACGCTTTTCGATACCAAGTACCGGCTGATGCTGCCGCCCGGCGAAAGCCTGCCTGCCCTCAAGGCGCTGGCGGAAAAGCGGTTTCGCGATAGCGGCATGCGCTGGACCGACCGGCGCCGGGCAACGCCGGGGATCGACACCTTCGTGCAGCGGATCGGGTCGTTCCTCGTCCTGGTGGGGCTGGCGGGGCTGGCGGTCGGCGGGGTGGGGATCTCGGCCGCCGTGCGGGCCTATGTCGAGGGCCGGACCGCGACCATCGCCACGCTGAAGACGCTGGGGGCGGACGGGCGGCTGATCACCGCGGTCTACCTGATGCAGATCGCGGCCCTCACGGCGCTGGGGATCGTGCTTGGCGTGGCGCTGGGGGCGGCGGTGCCGATGGTGCTTGCCCCGGTGATCGCGGCGCTGCTGCCGTTCCCCTCTTCCTTCGCGCTCTATCCCGCGCCGCTGATGGAGGCGGCGCTCTACGGTGCGCTGGCGGCGCTTCTGTTCACGCTCTGGCCGCTGGCGCGCGCCAGGGCTACCCGGGCCGCCGCGCTTTACCGCGACGATGGCACGGCGGCGGTGCCCGGGCCGGGCACCGTCCTGGCGCTGGGGCTTACGGCGGCGGCGCTGGTGGCGGCGGCGGCGCTGTTCTCGGGCCTCGCGGCGCTGACGCTCTGGGCCGCGATGGGGATCGTCGCCGCGCTCGAGGTGCTGTGGCTGGCCGCCTGGGGCCTGCGGCGGCTCGCGCGCAGGCTGAGCCGGGCGCGGATGTTCCGGGGCCGCACCGCGCTGCGCCTCGCGCTGGGGGCGATCGGCGGGCCGGGGCGTGGCGGCGGGGGCGAGGCGGCCTCGGTCATCCTGTCGCTGGGGCTGGGGCTTTCGGTGCTGGCGGCGGTGGGGCAGATCGACGGCAACCTGCGCCGCGCGATCGACACCGACCTTCCGAAACGCGCGCCGTCCTACTTCTTCATCGACATCCAGCCCGACCAGCTTCCGGGCTTTCTCAAGACCGCGAAGGACAGCCCAAGCGTGACCCGGGTCGAGACCGCGCCGATGCTGCGCGGCATCATCACGCGGATCAACGGGCGGCCCGCCCGCGAGGTGGCGGGCGACAGCTGGGTGGTGAAGGGCGACCGCGGCGTCACCTTCTCGGCCAGCCCCCCGCGGGGGACGAAGATCACCGCGGGCACCTGGTGGCCCGCAGATTACAAGGGCCCGCCACAGATCAGCTTTGCCGCCAAGGAGGCGCAGGAGATGGGGCTGCACCTCGGCGACACGATGACCGTCAACATCCTCGGCCGCGACATCACCGCGACGATCACCAGTTTCCGCGACGTCGATTTCGCCTCGGGCGGGATCGGGTTCGTGCTGTCGATGGATCCGGCCGCCGTGGCCGGCGCGCCGCACAGCTCCATCGCCACGGTCTATACCGCGCCGGGCACCGGGCCGGAGGCCGAAAGCGGCATCCTGCGACGGGTCGGCGAGGCCTTTCCCAACATTACCGGGATCCGCGTGACAGAGGCGATCGGCAAGGTGACCGACGCGTTGGGTGCGATCGCCCGGGCGACCTCGGCCGCGGCGGGAGCGACGCTGCTGACCGGGATCGTGGTGCTGATCGGTGCCGCGGCGGCGGGCGAGCGGGCGCGGATCTACGAGGCGGCGGTGCTCAAGACGCTGGGGGCGAGCCGCGCGCGCATCCTTGCAAGTTTTGCGCTGCGCGCCGCGATCCTCGGCGCGGCGGCGGGCGTGGTGGCGCTGGCCGCCGGCAGCCTCGGGGCCTGGGCGGTGATGCGCTTCGTGATGGATGCGCCTTTCACGCTGGAGGTCGGGCCCGCGCTGGCGATCGTGCTGGGCGGTATCGCGGCGGTGCTGCTGTCGGGGCTGGTGTTCGCGCTCCGGCCGCTGGCGGCGCGGCCGGCGCAGGTGCTGCGCGCGCGGGAGTAGGCGGCTCGGGTCCGGCCGGGCGCCAAAACTCTTCCGAAGAGTTTTGCAAATTCCTTGTTAAGGAATTTGGTCCGTGCCGTGATACGCTGTGTGCGAGAGACAGGGTGGCCTGCGCGAAGGAGGGCGCGATGCGGTGCCGGCTTTCGATACTCGCGGCGGCGGCCGCACTGGTGGCCGGGCCGGCGCTGGCCGACCGGATCGACGGCGACTGGTGCCAGCCGGGCAGCGCGCGGGCCCTGACCATCGACGGGCCAAGGATCGTGACCCCGGGCGGTCGTCGCTTGACAGGGGAGTACAGCCGACATTTCTTTGCCTATACCGCGCCCGCGGACGAACCGGGGGCGGGCACGCGGATCGAGATGCGGCTTCTGTCCGAGGACGAGGTCGAAGTCCTGACCGGCGATGATTTCCAGAGCTGGCGGCGCTGTCGCCCGATGTCATGAGGGTAGGGTGAAGAAGACAAGGGTCGAGGCGTTCTCGGATGGTGTTCTCGCGATCATCATCACGATCATGGTGCTGGAGCTCAAGGTGCCGGAGGGTGAGGACCTGTCGGCGCTGGCGCCGCTCTGGCCGGTGTTCCTGGCCTATGTCCTGTCCTTCGCGCATATCGGCATCTACTGGAACAACCACCACAACATGTTTCACCGGGTGGAGCGTGTCAGCGGGCGGGTGCTCTGGGCCAACCTGCACCTGTTGTTCTGGCTGTCGCTGATGCCCTTCGCCACCGGTTTCATGGGCGAGAACCATTTCGCCGCCTGGCCCGTCGCGGTCTATATCTTCGATCTTTTCATGTGTGGCGCCGCCTATGGTGTGCTGGAGCGGCTGCTGGTGGCCGAACATGCGCATGACTCGGTCTTCGCCATGTCTGCCGGACGGTCGGGAAAGGAGGTCGTGTCGGTGCTGGTCTACCTCGTGGCGCTGCCGGTGGCCTTCGTCTCGGGCTACGCCGCGCTGATCGGGGTGGTCGTGGTCGCGGCGCTGTGGCTGGTGCCTGACCGGCGGTTCGAGCGCGGGCCGGGGCGCTGAGCGCGCCCCCCGGCCCGGCCTGTCAGCGTCAGCTGCGCTTGGAGGGCACCTGCCGTTCCACGAGGTGGAAGAGGGCCACGATGATCCCGGTGACGATCAGGTAGATCACGGCGAGCAGAAGCAGGGGTTCGTAGATGATGTAGGTGTCCTGCCGGATCTGCAGGCTGGCCTGGTAGAGGTCGAGCACGGTGATCGTCGCGATCAGCGGCGTCGACTTCAGCTGCAGCACGGTCTCGCCGCCCATGGTCGGCAGCACCCGGCGAACCGCCTGCGGCAGCCAGATCCGCCGCAGGATCGTGAACCGCGGCATGCCGTAGGCCCGTGCGGCCTCCAGCTGGCCCTTCGGCACACCGAGGAAGGCGCCGCGCATCACCTCGCCCTCGTAGCCCGCGAAACTGAGGGTCAGCGAGAACAAGGCGTAGGGCCAGGCCTGCCGCAGGTACTCCCATGCCCAGCTTTCCCGGATCGAGGGGAAGTGCGGGAAGATCGAGCCCAGCCCGTAATAGAAGAACCACAGTTGCAGCAGGAGCGGCGTACCCCGGATCACCGAGCAGAAGCCCTTGGCCGGCAGCGCCAGGTACCAGGGCCCCGCCGCTTGCGCGAGGCCCAGCCAGATCGCCAGGAACAGGCCCACCGCCCAGCTGATCACCAGCATGTAGATCGTGGTCCACAGCCCCTTCAGCAGCAGGCCGTTCTGGATGTACTCGGGCAGCCAGCTCCAGTCGAGCGCGTAGATCGCCCAGCCGAAGATCGCCACCCCGATCAGCAGCAGAACGATCCGGTGCGGCACCATCATGGATCGGACGAGGGCTTTCATACGCCGCCTCCGCGCAGGCTTGGCTGGCCGCGCCGCGCCCGGCGTTCGGCCAGCGCGAAGAGCCGGCCGGAGAGGACCGAGATGAGCATGTAGAGGACGCCCGCCGCGGTGAAGAACAGCATGAATGCCTTGGTCGTGCCGCCGGCCTGAAGCGAGGTCTCGGTCAGCTCGTTGAAGCCGATCACGGCCAGAAGGGCGGTATCCTTGGTCAGGTTCAGCCACAGGTTCGCCATGCCCGGCAGGGCGTTGGCCAGCATCTGCGGCAGTGTGATGCGCCAGGCGATCTGCAGCGGCGTCATGCCATAGGCGCGGCCGGCCTCGATCTGGCCATGCGGGACGGCAAGGATCGCGCCGCGCAGCACCTCGGTCATGTAGGCGCCGAGGACGAAGCCCAGCACGATCGTGCCGACCAGCATCGGCGGCAGGTCGATGCGGTCACGGCCAAGGCTGAGCAGCACCTTGTTCACCATGTCCGGCACGAGATAGTAGAGGATGAGGATCTCGATGAGTTCGGGGATCGCCCGCACCGCGGTCGTGTAGATCGCCGCGATGTCCTTGACCAGCGGCCCGCCGTACAGCTTGCCGAATGCGCCAAGAACCCCCAGCAGGGTCCCGACGATATAGGCCCCCGCGGCGACCTCCAGCGTGTGCAGGAGGCCCTCCAGTAGCGGACCCCCCCAGCCGGGAGGGTCCAGGGCCAGAAGGCCCAACGCGTGGCCCGGTTCGAAAAGTCCGAGCAACCAGTTCATCGTCCGGCCTCAGCTGCCGTAGATGTCGAAGTCGAAGTATTTCTTGGTGATCTTGTCGTACTCGCCGTTGGCGCGCACGTCCTTGATCCCCTTGTTGAACTCTTCGCGCAGCTTGGTGTCGCTCTTGCGGAAGCCGGCGCCGATGCCCTTGCCCAGGGTTTCGTTGTCATAGGGCAGGTCGCCGATCATCTTGCAGCACGACTTGCCCTGCGAGGTGGCGAGGAAGCCCTCAAGCGCCATCTTGTCGGCGATGGTGGCGTCGATGCGGCCCGCGGCAAGGTCCTGGTCGGCCTGGTCCTGGGTCTGGTAGGTCTTCAGCGTCGCGGTCTTGGCAAAGAACTTCTTGGCATAGGCCTGGTTGGTGGAGCCGACCTCGACACCGATGACCTTGCCCTTCATCGATTCAGGCGTGGCCTTGAAGGTCGCGCTCTTCGGGGCGACGACCGAGGCCGGGGTCTCGTAGTACTTGTCCGAGAAGTCGATGACCTTGGCGCGCTTGGCGGTGATCGACATCGAGGCCATGATGACGTCGATCTGGCCGGCCTTGAGCGCCGGGATGATGCCGTCCCAGGCCACCGCCTTGATCACGCAATCAAGCTTCTGATCCTTGCAGATCGCCTTCATCAGGTCGACTTCCCAGCCTTGCCAGTGGCCCGACGAGTCCAGCGTCGAGAACGGGGGGTAGGGCTCGGAGGCGACGCCCACCTTGATCTCTTTGGCCTGAACCATGCCGGCGAAGCCGAGGACGGCGACGCCTGCGATGACGAGGGATTTGATTTTCATGTTTTTCCTCTCTGTTGGTCAGTCTTGTCTTGAATGTTTGCGGATGCCCGAAGGGCCCCCGGCCGGTCAGCCGACCGTGCGCAGGAACTGTTTCAGGCGATCCGATTTCGGGTCGCCGAACAACTGTTCCGGCGGCCCCTCCTCCTCCACGCGTCCGTTGTAGAGGTAGATCACGTGGTCCGACACCTCGCGGGCGAACTTCATCTCGTGGGTGACCATCAGCATGGTGCGGCCCTCGGCGGCGAGGTCGCGGATCACCCCCAGCACTTCGCCCACGAGTTCGGGGTCGAGCGCGCTGGTGGGTTCGTCGAAAAGCATCGCCCGCGGCTCGATCGCCAGCGCGCGCGCGATCGCGGCGCGCTGCTGCTGGCCGCCCGACATGAAGGCGGGGTAGACATCGGCCTTGTCCGACAGACCGACCCGGGCAAGCAGCTTCTCGGCCCGCGCTATGGCCTCGGCCTTGGGCACCTTGAGGACGTGGACGGGCACCTCGATAAGGTTTTCCATCACTGTCTTGTGGGACCACAGGTTGAACGATTGGAACACCATGCCCAACCGCTGGCGGATATGTTCGATCTGGCGCCGCGAGGCGGGCGTGCCGTCGGCCCGCATCTGCACCTCTTCCCCGCCGATCACGATCTTGCCGGAGGTCGGCGTCTCGAGAAAGTTGATGCAGCGCAGCGTGGTCGACTTGCCCGAGCCGGACCCGCCGATGATCGACACCACGTCACCTTCGTGCGCGGTCAGCGAGACCCCCTTGAGAACCTCGAGATCGCCAAAGGACTTGTGCAGATTGTCGATGCGGATCGCTTCCGCTCTGCTGCCCGGTCTTGCCGTGCCGTTTCGCTCTTGCGGGGCGTCCTGGGCCGTGGCAGCCGTCATGCAGCATCGTCTCCGTTGTGGAATAGCACTGACTAAACCATTCTGCCTGAATGAAGTGCAAGCGCAAATTTTTTGCGCTTTATGAACGGCGGCAGCGGGGAGAGCGCCCGGAAACGAGGGAGAAACGGACATGCAGACTGTAGGTGCGGCGCTGGTCGCGGGGCTGGAGGCGCGGGGCGTTTCGGTGGTCTTCGGCATCCCGGGCGTTCATACCGTTGAACTTTACCGCGCGCTGCCCGGCTCGGGCCTGCGCCACGTGACGGTGCGCCACGAACAGGCCGCGGGCTTTGCCGCCGACGGATATGCACGGGTTTCCGGCCGGCCGGGTCTCGCATTCGTGATCACAGGGCCGGGGGCGACGAACATGCTGACGCCGATGGCGCAGGCGCGGGCCGATTCCGTGCCGATGCTGGTGGTCAGCGGCGTGAACCCCCGGGCGGTGCAGGGCCGCGGCCTCGGCCATCTGCACGAGCTGCCCGACCAGCTGGCCACGATGGCCTCGGTCGCGCTGCATGCCGAGGAGATCGCCTCGGGCGAGACGGTGGGGCCCGCGCTCGACCGTGCGTTCGCCGCGATGGCGGGGCGGGGCGGCCCCGCGCACCTGCAGGTGCCGCTCGACGTGATGCCCGCCCCCGCTGCCGCGCTGCCCGCGCCGGTCCCGCCGGTCGAGCCGCCTCTGCCGGACCTCTCGGCCGCGCGGGAACGGCTGGCGGCGGCGCGGCGCCCGGTGATCCTGGCGGGCGGCGGGGCCAAGCGGGCGGGGAGCGCGCTGACCGCGCTGGCCGAGGCGCTGGACGCGCCGGTGGTGATGACGGCGAATGCGCGGGGCGTGATGCATGGCCACCCCCTGGGCGTGCCGGCCAGCCCCTCGCTCACGGCCGTCCGCGCGCTGATCGCCGATGCCGACCAGGTGCTGGCGGTCGGCACCGAGTTCGGCCCCACCGATTACGACATGTACGTGCGCGGTGGACTGCCCGACCTTTCGGGCATGATCCGGATCGACGCGGATGCGGACCAGCTTGGCCGCCACCCCGCTGCGGTGGCGCTCAAGGGGGATGCGGGGCGTCTCCTCGCTGCGCTCCTCGATTCTGTGGTGGCGCGGGAAAGCGGGGTGGAGGGCGGCGGCGCCGCGCGTGCCGGCGCCGCGCGCGCCGCGGCCTGGGAGGAGATCGGCGAGGGCTATCGCGCCATGGTCGCGATGCTCGATGCGCTGCGCGGCGCCCTGCCAGGGGCGATCGTGGTGGGCGACAGCACCCAGCCGGTCTACGCAGGCAACCTTTACTACGACCACGACCGGCCCTGCGGCTGGTTCAACGCCGCCACCGGCTACGGCGCACTGGGCTACGGCGCCCCCGCGGCGATCGGTGCAGCCCTGGCCGCGCCCGAGGCGCCGGTGGTTTGCCTTACCGGCGATGGCGGGCTGCAGTTCAGCCTGGCCGAGCTCATGACCGCGCGCGACGAGGGGGTCGATGTCACCTTCCTGGTCTGGAACAACGGGGGCTACCGCGAGATCGCCGAGGCGATGGAGGGGGCAGGCGTCGAGGTGCTGGGCTGCGATCCGACGCCGCCCGGCTTTGCCGACCTCGCCCGCGCCTGCGGCCTGCCCTATGAGCGGATTGCGCCGGATCCCGAGGCGCTTGGCGACGTGCTGGTGCGCAGCCGCGCGATCCGCGGCCCGAAGCTGGTCGAGGTGGCCGTCGGCTGAGCGCGGCCCTCCCCCGGAGGGCGGGGCTGTGCTGCGGTGCGCGGCGCTGGTGCTGTTCAGTCGAACGGGTTGCTGGAGCGGCTGCCGCCCTGGCGCAGGGCCCTGACGCACTTGATCAGCGCGTCCATCGAGGCGCGCGAACCGGACAGCGAATAGGTGTGCACATGGCTGCCCCTGTCGTTGTAGAGCGTCAGGGTGGACCCGTTCGAGACCTCCATCAGGAACTTGGACCCCTTGCTTCCGCCTGGCAGGTTGAACAGCACCGAGTGCTTGTAGAGTTCGGCGTTCGACAGCCGCCAGGATGGGTAGCCGCCGATCCTGAGCTTGAGGTTGCCGCGGTGGGGGTCGCCGAAGGCCCAGCCGGTCGAATAGAACTGCATCCTGACCCCGCTGCCCGGGCTGGCATAGAGCGAGAAGCTGTAGCCGTTGCGCGAGACCCGGGCCTGGCAGCGCAGGTTCCTGTTGTCGTAATTGACCAGGCGGACCTCCCAGTCACGATAGGAATAAATCACCTTCGAGGTGATCGCGGCGTCGGCACGGGCCGGTGCCAGCGCGGACAGCGCGGACAATGCGACTGCGCATGAAATGGATTTCATCGAAAACCTCCCCGGAACGGCGCTGAAACAACGCGTCCAGCTTGGGGCAAGCCCGGAGGTCGATCAAGGGTTTGTGATGTTTCGCGATCACGGTGTGATGCCAAATAGGGCATCACGCCGCGTGTCGCCTCAGTCCGCCCATTCCCAGGGGCGGGTGTGCGCCCCCAGGGCTTGTGTCGCGGCGGCAGGATCAACCTTGCCGGTCTTGTGCAGCCGCGCGACCAGGCCGCGCTTCTTGTCCTCTACCACCTCGGCCACTTCGGCCGCCACGCCACTCTCGGCCAGCGCCGCGTCGTAGACCCGCTTGATTGCGCGTTTCCTCAGATCCGGCTTGAACACCTTGCCGACCGCCGTCTTGGGCAGCTCCGGCAGGATCTCGAGATGGCGCGGGATGGCGGCGCGCTCGTGGATGTTTTCGCGCGCGTAAGTCATCAGCTCCTCGACCGTCACGCCGGCGCCGTCGGTCAGTTCGACATAGACGCAGGGCACCTCGCCGGAATGGGCGTCGGGCTGGCCGATGGCGCCGGCAAAGGCGACCTGCTCGTGGCCCATCAGCGCTTCCTCGATCTCGGCCGGGTCGATGTTATGGCCGCCGCGGATGATGATGTCCTTGGCGCGGCCGGTGATGAACAGGTAGCCATCGGGATCCAGCCGCCCGAGGTCGCCGGTGCGCAGCCACTCGCCATCGGCAAACAGGCCACGGTTCTTGGCCTCCTCGGTGTAGGTGTGGCCGGTGACGACGCCGGGGTTCTTCACGCAGATCTCGCCCACTTCGTCGGTACCGCATTGCTTCAGCACGTGGCCTGTCTCGTCACATTGCAGGATGCGCACGTCGGTATAGGGGAAGGGCAGGCCGACGGACCCGATCTTCTTCTCCCCGTCCGGTGGGTTGATGGACACGAGGCAAGTCGCCTCAGTCAGGCCATAGCCTTCGCAGATCGTCAGGCCGGTGGCCTTCTCGAACCGGCGGTAAAGCTCCACCGGCAGGGGGGCGGAGCCGGAGAAGGCATAGCGGAGCGAGGAGACGTCGGCATCGACCTTGCGCTGCATCAGCGCCGAGATCGCGGTCGGCACGGTGATCAGGTAGGTGATCTTCCAGCGCTCCACCAGCTTCCAGAAATTGTCCATCACGCCGTCGCCGCGATAGCCGGCGGGGGTGGGCAGGATGACATGGGCGCCCGAGGCGATCACCGACATCATCACCGGGTAGGCGGCGAAGACGTGGAACATCGGCAGCGGGCAAAGCACCTTGTCGCTGGGCCGGAACAGCATCCGCGCGCCGAGCCAGCCGTTGTAGACCATCCCAGAGACGCGGTGCTGGGCCACCTTCGGCATGCCGGTGGTGCCGCCGGTGTGGAAATAGGCGGCGACGCGGTCTTCCTCGGGGTCGTCGAAGGTCAGGCGGTCGGCGGGCTGGCGGTCGCATTCGCGGGTGAAATCGAGGACGCGCGCCTTGTGCTTCACCGCCACCTTCGGGCGGATCAGCGGCACGATCAGCTTCTTGATGCCGGTGCGGTGCTGCAACAGGTCGACCTCGACCACCGTCTCGACATTCGGCGCCAGCGCCACGGCCTCGGCCACCTTCTGGGCGATGTCGGTCTTGGGGAAGGCCTTGAGCGAGACCACGACCTTGGCGTTCGTCTCACGCAGGATGGCGCCGATCTGTTCGCCGTCGAGCAGCGGGTTGATCGGGTTGACGATCCCCGCAACCATTCCGGCCAGCAACGTCACCGCGGTGTCGGTGGCATTGGGCAGGACGAAGGCCACCACGTCATTCGGCCCGACCCCGAGCGCACGCAGCATGTTCGCGGCCTTGGTCACGCGGGCCAGCAGCTGGGTCCATGTCAGCGTCTCCGCAGGATCCTCGGCGCCCGAGAACAGCTGGAACGACAGCGCGGGGCTGCTGCCGTAAAGGTCGGCGGTGGCCGAGATGAAGCGGTGCATGGTGCGCGGCACGTCGCGCGCTTCCCACGGGCACTCGGCCTCGATGGCGTCGCGGTCCGCGGCGTTGGCATAGGTGTTCATGGCGTCTCCTCCGGCCCTTTACGGGTCCCCTTGGCGGGCAAGTTGGGACTTTTGGCGAAGGGGCGCAAGGCCGCGCGGCGCGCGGAAACGCAACGTCAGAGCGGGCGCGCGTGACCGGTCAGGCGCTGCCGGGCGCCCCCGCGCGGGCGGCGCGGGGCCTACTCCGCCGCGACGCCCTCGGTGAACTGAAGCCGGGCGAGGCGGGCGTAAAGACCGCCCTCGGCCACCAGGGCATCGTGGGTGCCGGTGGCGACGATCCGGCCCTCGTCGAAGACGACGATCCGGTCGGCCTTCTTCACCGTCGCCAGTCGGTGCGCGACGATCAGCGTGGTGCGGGTCTTGGCAAGTTCGTCGACCGCGTTCTGCACCAGCCGCTCGCTTTCCGCGTCCAGCGCCGAGGTGGCCTCGTCCAGCAACAGGATCGGCGCGTCGCGCAGGATCGCGCGGGCGATGGCAATCCGCTGCTTCTGGCCGCCCGACAGCATCACGCCGCGCTCGCCGACCTGGGCCTCGTAGCCGCCGGGAAGCGCGCTGATGAAGTCGTGCGCGTTGGCGGCGCGGGCGGCGGCCTCGACCTCGGCATCCGATGCCTCGGGCCGGCCGAAGCGGATGTTCTCGCGCGCCGAGGTCGCGAAGATCACCGGGTCCTGCGGCACCAGCGCGATCGAGCGGCGGAAATCCGACCGCGCCATCTCGCGCAGGTCCATCCCGTCGATCGTCACCGCCCCGCTGGCCGGGTCGTAGAACCGCAGCAGCAGCTGGATCACCGTGGTCTTGCCCGCCCCCGAGGGCCCCACCAGTGCGATCGTCTCGCCCGGGGCGACGGCCAGGTCGATCCCCTCCAACGCCGATTTCTCGGGCCGGGTCGGGTAGTGGAAGGTGACGCCGTCGAAGCCGATCGCCCCTTTCGCCGGCTGCGGCAGGGCCTTCGGCTGCGCCGGGTCCGACACGTTGTCGGTCGCGTTCAGCAGCTCCACCAGCCGCTCGGTCGCCCCGGCGGCGCGCAGCAGCTCGCCCCAGATCTCCGACAGCGCGCCGACGGAGCCGGAGACCATCACGGCGTAGATCACGAACTGAATGAGGGCGCCCACGCTCATGTCGCCCGCGCGGACGTCGCGCACGCCGATCCACAGAACGCCCACCACGCCCGCGAAGACGAGGAAGATCACGATCATGGTCAGCGCCGCGCGCACGCCGATCCGGCGCTTGGCTGAAAGGTAGGACGCCTCGGTGACCCGGGCGAACTCCGCCCGGCTCTGGTCCTCGTGGGTGAAGGCCTGCACCGTCTGGGCCGACAGCAGCGCCTCGGACGCGTTGCCCGAGGATTGCGCGATCCAGTCCTGGTTCTCGCGGCTCAGCCCCCGCAGCCGCCGGCCCAGCACGATGATCGGGATGATCACCACCGGTACGATCAGCAGCACGAGGCCGGTCAGCTTGGCGCTGGTATAAAGCATCAGGGCAAGGCCGCCGACCAGCAGCAGCACGTTGCGCAGTGCGACCGACACCGACGAGCCGATGACCGACAGGATCAGCGTGGTGTCGGTGGTCAGGCGGCTGAGCACCTCGCCGGTCATGATGCTCTCGAAGAAGGCGGGCGACAGCCCCACGACCTTGTCGAACAGCGCCCGGCGGATGTCGGCGACCACGCGCTCCCCCAGCCGGGTCACGAGGTAGTAGCGTGCCCCGGTCCCGAGCGCGAGAGCCGCCGCGATGCCGAGCGCCGCGAGGAAATACTGGTCGAGCAGCGCGGCAGAGGAATGGCCGAAGCCGTCGATCACCCGGCGCACCGCAAGCGGCAGGATGAGAGAGATCCCGGCGGTGACGACAAGCGCCACGAGCACGAGGAAAGCCATGCCGCGATACGGCCTGAGGAACGGGCCGAGGCCCCTCAGCCCGCTTACCCGCTTGGCCTTGTCGCGCTCTTCCAGCGTTGCGTCGCCCCGTCTTGGCATGGGTCTTCCCCTCTTCGGTTTGCCCATGCCCTTAGACCTCCGGACCCCATCCGGCAAGCCGTGCGGGCGGGGTGGGTTCCCTCGGGTTCCCCAAATCTTGTCACAGGGGCGCGAGACCTCCGTAACATGCGCCGATCCCGGGCTGCGGCGGGCCGCGCGCCGGTGCGCGGGGTGGCTGCCCCTCCGCCTGGTGGAGGGCGGCGCGGAGAGGGTTTCGAATGTCGGCCCCTTGAACAGCTGCCGAAGAAAGGGGCAAGGTCCGCGCCTAACCAGGCGGACGAACCAGGGGGTGCGGATGATTCCGGTCAGGGGTTACCAGGGGCAGAAGGTGGCGGTTCTCGGGCTCGGACGCTCGGGCCTTGCCACGGCGCGGGCGCTGGCCGAGGGCGGGGCGACCCCCGTCGTCTGGGATGACAGCCCCGAAGCGCGCGAAAAGGCCGAGGCTGCGGGCTTTGCCCCCGAAGATCTGTCGCGCGCACGAGGCCTGGAAGGTGTGGCCGCGCTGATCGTCAGCCCCGGCATTCCCCACCTCTACCCCGCGCCGAACCCGATCGTCGCCAAGGCGCTAGCCGAGGGCGTGCCGGTCGACAACGACATCGGCCTGTTCTTCGCCTCGCTGGCGACGCCCGAGTGGAACAAGTTCGATCAGCCGCCCAAGGTGATCGCGGTGACCGGCTCCAACGGCAAGTCGACGACGACCGCGCTGATCCACCATATCCTCGAGGTTGCGGGCAAACCCGTGCAGATGGCCGGCAACATCGGCCGCGGCGTTCTCGACATCGACCCGCCGGGCGACGGTGCGGTGGTGGTGCTGGAGCTCAGTTCCTACCAGACCGACCTGGCGCGGGCCCTGACCCCGGACATCGCGATCTTCACCAATCTCTCGCCCGACCACCTCGACCGGCACGGCGGGCTTGGCGGGTATTTCGCGGCCAAGCGCCGGCTGTTTGCCGAGGGCGGGCCGGACCGCGCGGTGATCGGCGTGGACGAGGTCGAGGGGCGCTTCCTCGCCAACCAGCTTTCCGTCGGCCCGGGGGACGACCGGGTGATCCGGATCTCCTCGGGGACGAAACTGGAAACCCCGGGCTGGTCGGTCTTTGCGCGCAAGGGCTTTCTGTCCGAGTGGCGCAAGTCGCGGCAGGTGGCCTCCATCGACCTGCGGGGCATCGCGGGCCTGCCCGGCGCGCACAACCACCAGAACGCCTGTGCGGCCTATGCCGCCGTCCGCCCCCTCGGCCTTGCGCCGAAGCTGATCGAGGAGGCGCTGCATTCCTTCGCCGGCCTGCCGCACCGCTCTCAACTCGTGGCCGAACGCGGCGGGGTGCGCTTCGTGAACGACTCGAAGGCCACCAACGTCGACAGCGCGGCCAAGGCGCTGCAGGCCTTCCCGAAGATCCGCTGGATCGCCGGGGGCCTGGGCAAGGACGGCGGGATCGGGGCGCTGACGCCGTTCCTCGGATCGGTGGTCAAGGCCTACCTGATCGGCCACTCGGCGCGCGACTTCGCGCTCCAGATCGGCGAAACCCCGCAGGAGATCTGCGAAACGATGGAGGCCGCCGTCACCCGCGCCGCCGCCGAGGCACAGCCGGGCGAGACGGTGCTCCTCGCCCCCGCCGCGGCCAGCTTCGACCAATATCCGAACTTCGAGAAGCGGGGCGACCACTTCACCGCGCTGGTCGAGGCCCTTGCCGGCCCGCCCATCGAAGGCTGAGGCGAATGGCGGAGCCGGTCGGCAGCTTCCCAGGCCCCGATGCGATCCCGGATACCTATCGCCGCCAGGCCATGCGCTGGGACACGGACCGCGCCCGCAGCTTCTTTGAAAAGGGCTGGCTCCTCCGGGCGACGGAGGGCCTTGCGCCCGGCGCGCAGGCTCTCGACCTTGGCTGCGGCGCGGGGGAGCCGATCGCGAGCTGGCTGATCGCGCAGGGCTACGCGCTGACCGGGGCGGACGTGGCCGATGAGATGCTGGCGCTCGCGCGGGACCGTTTCCCGCAGGCCGAATGGATCCGGGCCGACATGCGGACCCTCTCGCTCGGGCGGCAGTTCGACCTGATCGTCGCCTGGGACAGCTTCTTCCACCTCTCGCCCGCGGCTCAGCGGCAGATGTTCCCCATCTTCGCGCGCCACCTGTCGCCCGGCGGGCGCCTCCTCTTCACCTCCGGCCCCGCGGCGGGTGAGGCCTGGGGCAGGGTGGGCGAAGAGGCCGTCTATCACGCCAGCCTCGCCGCCGGGGAATACGCGTCGCTCCTGACGGACAACGGGCTGAACCTGCGCGGCTACCTGGCCGAGGACGCGGACTGCGACCGCCATTCGGTCTGGCTCGCGCAGCGCGGCTTTTGACCCCGCCCGCGTCGGGGAGAACAGCCCCGGCCCCTGCGCAGGACGGAGATGTCGGCGGCGGGGGCGCTGCCCCCTGCACCCCCCGGGATATTTTCGAGCAGAAAGGGAAGAA
>NZ_PHSN01000015.1 GCF_002871005.1 Acidimangrovimonas sediminis | reverse complement strand
CTTCTGAGTGGAAATATCCCACGGGGGTGCGGGGGTGTGAAACCCCCGCGGATGCGGTGGGTGCGGGGGTGTGAAACCCCCGCGGATGCGGTAGGTGCGGGGGGAAACCCCCGCGGATGCGCGGGAGAGTGAGCCGTCACCGCCTACGCGCGGCCGTCTCCTCAGCTCTCGAGCATCATCTGGTAGGAGGCGGGGACGTAGTGAAACGCCGCCTCGCCTCCACTTGCAGTCTCGACGTAGCCGAGCGCCGGGAAGGGCATGTGGTAGCCGATGAATGGGGTACGATCGGCGGCAAGTTGACCCAGAAGCTTGTGCCGCGTCCGGGCGGCCATCGCCTTGTCGGCGTCGAATTTCACCTCCCAGTCGGGATAGGCCAGCGACCAGACGTAGTGGTTCGCCGTGTCCGCGATCAGCATCAGCGACCTGCCTTCGCTTTCCAGGTGGTAGGCCATGTGCCCCGGCGTGTGTCCGGGCGCCAGGACTGCCGTCATGCCCGGCGCTGCGTCCTTGCCGTCCTCGAGGAAGGTCGTCTTCTCTGCCAGCGGCTTCATGTTGCTGTCGAACAGCTTGTTGCCGGCGGCGGCCCAGTGGTCGTATTCCTGCCGCCCGGTGACGTAGCGCGCATTGGCGAAGGTGGGCGTGCCGTCGGCCATCAGTCCGCCGATATGGTCGCCATGCATGTGGGTGATCACCACGATGTCCACCTGCTCGGGCTGGTAGCCTGCGGCGGTCAGCGCCGCGGTGATCCCGCCGGGGGCCACGCCGGTGTCGAACAGGACCAGCTCCTTGCCCGTGTTCACCAGCGTCGGGGTGAAGAAGAACTGCGCGACGTCGGTCGGCAGGAAGGCCGCCTTCGAGACCGCAGCGAACGTATCGTCCGGGGTGGTCAGGCCGAAGATCTTGTGCGGATCCGGCACCGGGCGGGTGCCCGCCAGCAGCGTCGTCACCTCGTAGTGGCCCAGCTTGAAGCGGTGGTAGGGCGGTCGGTCGGTGGCCTGCATCGGGGCGGCGGCCCGGGCGGGGGCGGCGCTCAGCGCTCCGGTCGCGGCGGCGCCGGCGAAGGGCAGAAGGGCGGCGGCGCGGAAGGCCGCGCGGCGTGTCAGATCGGTCATCTCTTCAGCTCCCTGAATGCATCCTATCCGAAAGGATAGCATGTCTACGGACGATTCGAAGCGGCGGATCACTCTCTGCCGGCGGATGCCGGCCCGCGCCGGGGCCTTCCATGGCGCCCGGCTCCACAAGGGCGACCCGGTCAGGCGGGGCTTGCCGGTGCAAACGGGGCGCGAGGGGGGAGGGGGTTGCAGGGTGCACGGAGGCATCCCGTGTTCAGGAGGGTGCCAGGGAACCGCCGACAGGGCGTTTGTGTCCGCTTGGCCTGCTTTCTTGCGCCGATACTCTCCGTGCCGCCATAGGTGCACAGGAGGTCAGGCGCACGGCCACACTGGCGCCGGATGCCCGACGCGCGCTATTCCCACCAGCGGTCGATCGCGGCGATCTGGGCGTCAGTCCAGCCGAAGTGATGCGCAAGCTCATGCACCATCACGTTGGCCACCAGATCCCCCAGCGCCACGTCGCCCCGGGCCACCCATTCGTCGAGGATGGCGCGGCGGAACAGCCAGA
The DNA here is from genome assembly GCF_002871005.1 of Acidimangrovimonas sediminis. Classification (GTDB taxonomy): domain Bacteria; phylum Pseudomonadota; class Alphaproteobacteria; order Rhodobacterales; family Rhodobacteraceae; genus Acidimangrovimonas; species Acidimangrovimonas sediminis. The sequence goes on along the minus strand of NZ_PHSN01000015.1, from coordinate 19,551 downwards.
TCCCCTGCGGCCCCTGCGGCTGGTCGGCGACCGAGGCCTCGGTCAGCGGGATGCCATCGTAAAGCCCGGTCAGGTCGTAGGGATCGTCGATCTTCAGGGCGTCGAGAATGTGGTCGGGCGCGAGGTCGACCACCCTGAGCGACAGCCCGGCCGCCGCCGCGCGGTAGGGCGCGGGAAGGGCCGCGACCGCGGCGCGGGCCAACGCCTCGATCACCTCGGCATCGGGCGCCGCGACCTCGGCCCAGCCGGTGGAGTCGGCGTCCCGGGAGGAATCGGCGTCTTCGGGGAGCTCTTGCTCTGGCGGCATGGCGGGGTTCCCATCTCCGGATGCCCCTCATATGGACAAAAGCGCGCCGGTGTGAAAGAGCAACCCCAACAGGAGAGACCCATGACCGTCACCCGTTTCGCACCCTCGCCCACCGGCTACATCCATGTCGGAAACCTGCGCACCGCGCTGATGAACTTCCTGATCGCCCGCAAGGCCGGCGGGACCTTCATCCTGCGCCTCGACGACACCGACCAGGAACGTTCGAAGCAGGAATACGCGGACGGCATCCTGGAGGATCTCGAGTGGCTGGGCCTGACCTGGGACCGGATCGAGAAGCAGTCGGCCAGGCTCGACCGCTACGCCGAGGCGGCGGATGAGTTGCGCCGCGCGGGCCGCCTCTACGAGGTGTTCGAGACCCCGACCGAGCTGGACCTCAAGCGCAAGAAACAGCTCAACATGGGCAAGCCGCCGGTCTACGACCGTGCCGGGCTGGGCCTGAGCGACGAGGAGAAAGCGAAGCTTGTCGAGGAGGGGCGCGCCGGCTACTGGCGCTTCCTGCTGGAACACGAGCGGATCGAGTGGCCCGACGGCATCCTCGGCGACATTTCGATCGACGCGGCCAGCGTGTCGGATCCGGTGCTGATCCGCGCCGACGGGCAGGTACTCTATACCTTCGCCTCCTCGGTCGACGACACCGACATGGGTGTGACCCATATCGTGCGCGGCGCCGACCACGTGACCAACACCGCGACTCAGATCCAGATCATCCGCGCGCTGGGCGGCACGCCGCCGACCTTCGCGCACCACTCGCTGCTGACCGGCCCGCAGGGCGAGGCGCTGTCGAAGCGACTCGGCACGCTGTCGCTGCGCGACCTTCGCGCGCGGGGGGTGCAGCCGATGGCGCTTCTGTCGCTTATGGCGCGGCTCGGATCGTCGCAGCCGGTCGAGCTGTTCTCGTCGATGGACGAGCTGATCGCGGGCTTCGACATCTCCACCTTCGGCGCGGCGCCGACCAAGTTCGACGCCGAAGACCTGTTCCCGCTGACCCGCGCCTACGTGCAGGCGCTGCCGTTCACGGCGGTGCAGGAGCGGATCGCGGCCCTCGGCGTGCCGGATGAGCTGGCCGAGACCTTCTGGCGCGTGGCGAGCCACAACATCACCGTGCTCGACGATCTCGGCGACTGGTGGACGCTGTTCCGCGACGGGGCCGAACCCGACGTGGCCGAGGAGGACCGCGCGTTCGTGGCCGAGGCGCTGGCGCTTCTGCCGCCGCAGCCCTATGGCCCCGAGACCTGGGGCGAATGGACCGCCGCGGTGAAGGAAAAGACCGGGCGCAAGGGCAAGGGCCTGTTCATGCCGCTCAGGAAGGCGCTGACGGGTCAGGCCTTCGGGCCGGAGATGGCGGACGTGATGCCGCTTCTGCAGAAGATCCGCGCCAAGGGCTGAGGCGGGGACGTCCGGCGGGCGGGCAGGGGGGCCGTCTGCCCCCTCTGGCCCGTGCCGGGCCATTCACCCCCCGAGAGTATTTCCGCCAAGATGAATTGGCCGGAGAGGGGGGAGGCATGGCGGGGCGGCGCGCGCGGTTTCTGGAGGGGAACCTCTTTCGCCATGTCTCGGTGATGGCGCTGTCGTCCTCGGTCGGGCTGATCGCGGTCTTCCTTGTCGATTTCGTGGATATCCTGTTCATCGCGATGCTGGGGGACGCCGCGCTGACGGCGGCGCTTGGCTATACCGCGGCCGTCCTGTTCTTCACCACCTCGATCGGCATCGGCATGGCGATCGCCACCTCGGCGCTGGTGGCGCGCGCGCTGGGTGCGGACGAGGAGGAGGAGGCGCGGCGGAAGGCCACCAGCGCGCTGATCCATGGCGCGGTGGTCGGCGTGGCGGCGGCCGCTCTGGTGACGATCAACCTCTGGCGGATCATGGGCTGGCTCGGCGCCTCGGGGGCGGTGCGCGCCCATGCGGTCGCCTATCTGTCGATCCTTGTGCCGTCGATGCCGTTCCTGATCGTGGCGATGGCGGCGGGGGCGGTGTTGCGGGCGCATGGCGATGCGCGGCGCGCGATGCTGGTGCAGATGGTGGCGGCGGTGGTGAACGCGGTCCTGGACCCGGTGTTCATCTTCGGCCTCGGCTGGGGCCTGGAGGGGGCGGCCATCGCTTCGGCGATCGCGCGCGTCGTCATGGCGGGGGTCGCGCTGAGCGTGGTGCACCGGGTGCATCGCGGGCTGGCGCGGCCTTCGGTGGCGCAGATCGGGGCGGACCTGCGGCCGGTGCTGGCGATCGCGGGGCCGGCGCTGATGACGCAGATGGCGGCACCGGTCGGGCAGGCCTATGTCACCCGCGCGATGGCAGCATACGGGCCCGAGGCGGTGGCGGCGATGGCGATCATCACCCGCACCGCGCCGATCGCCTTTGCCGTGCTCTTCGCGCTGTCGGGTGCCGTGGGGCCGGTGATCGGCCAGAACTACGGCGCGCGGCAGGGCGCGCGGGTCGCGCGCGCCTATCGCGACGGGCTGATCTTTGCCGCGCTCTACACGGTATCGGTGTCGGTGCTGCTTTATGTGCTGCGCGCACCGATCGCTGACCTGTTCCAGGCGCAGGGGTTGACGCGCAGCCTCGTCTACCTGTTCTGCGGGCCGCTGGCGCTACTCTTCTGGTTCAACGGGGTGATCTTCGTGTCGAACGCGGCCTGCAACAACCTTGGCCGGCCCTTGGTGTCGACGTTGGTGAACTGGGGGCGCAACACGCTTGGGACGATCCTGCCGGTGATGCTGCTGTCGCCGGCGATGGGCGCGGCTGGGGTGTTCATCGGGCAGGCCGCCGGCGGCATCGTCTTCGGCCTGGCCGCGATGGCCCTTGCCCGCGCCGTCATCCGCGACCGCACCCGGGGCATGGTGGGCCGGGTCTGACGTACGGCGCCTGAGAGGTGGCGGATGACGGGAGGGACGTGTCTCAGCCCGCGATCCGGGTGACGCCAAGCGCCGCGAGGTGGCCGTCGACGAGGCGGATCTCGCCGGGGTCGAGGATCTGTGCGCGGGGGTAGCGCGGGGCCGCGCGGTCATCGAGGACCGGCGCCTCCCACCCGGAGGTGGTGGCGAAGAAGCGTGCCACGCCGTCGGCGCCGAACTCGCGCAGGAACCCCTGCACCACCACGTCGAGATAGCTTAGCAGGATCGGCAGTGGCCTGTCCGCCGGGGCCGCCGGGGCTGTCGTGTCCCCCGCGTCTTCCGGCGCAGGGGCGGGCGGCACGGCGTAGATCTGCACCGCGATCGGGCGCGCGACGGGGTGGTCGATCTGCGCGGCGGGCACCGGGTGCCGGTCATAGGCCGCCTCGCGCAGGTCGAGCGCGGCCCAGTCGGCCCCGGGCACCGCGGCGACGAGGCCCTCGATCTCCGCCCCCTCCACCGGTTCGACGGAAAGGAAGGCGAGCTCGCGCCGCGAGGTATGGCGCCAGACCCGGCGCCAGCCGGTGACGCGGGCGGGGTGGGCCTCGGGGTAGGCATGGGTCGCGCGGTTGACGAGCGAGCCGTAGCCGAAAAAGAAGTCATTCGCAGGGTCGGTCATGTCGCGAAGGCTTGCCAAATGGTCGTATCCGCCGCAACCCCCTTGTGCCTCGGCGCGCCCCGGGCTATCGGGGATTTGTCGGACAGGGAGAATCCGGGCCTACAGGTCCGGTGCCGAAGGAGCAACCGCCCCGGTAAACTCTCAGGCGCAAGGGACCCGTTCGACGCAGCACTCTGGAGAGACCCCGCAAAATCGGGGCGCCGAAGGGATAACGATCTCAGGCACAAGGGACAGAGGGGGCATCGAATCCGGCGGGCGTGGCCCGTCCGGGCGGTGCCGGGGAACCGGCGAGGAATGGGGGAGCGGCATGTCCGACCTGAAACGCACGGTTCTTTATGACCTGCACGTAGGCCTTGGTGCCAGGATGGTGCCCTTCGCGGGCTACGAGATGCCGGTGCAATATCCGCTGGGGGTCTTGAAGGAACACCTTCACACCCGCGCCGCGGCGGGGCTGTTCGATGTCAGCCACATGGGGCAGGTGATCCTGCGGGCGCCGTCGGGCCGGGCCGTCGATGCGGCGCAGGCGCTGGAAAGCCTGGTGCCGGTGAATCTGATGGACCTGAAAGAAGGGCGGCAGCGCTATGCGCTCTTCACCGATGCCGAGGGCGGGATCCTTGACGACCTGATGGTCGCGAACCGGGGCGATCACCTTTTCGTCGTGGTCAACGCCGCCTGCAAGGACCAGGACATCGCCCACATGCGCAGCCACCTGACCGGCGCCTGCGTGGTCGAGGAGGTGACCGACCGCGCGCTGATCGCGCTGCAGGGGCCGGCGGCCGAGGCGGCGCTGGAATCGCTGGTGCCGGCTGTTACTGCCATGCGCTTCATGGATGTCGCGGTGATGGCGTGGCAGGGGGTGGATCTGTGGATCTCGCGCTCGGGCTACACCGGCGAGGACGGGTACGAGATCTCGGTTCCCGACGCGCAGGCGGTGGCCTTCGCCGAGGCACTGCTGGCGATGGAGCCGGTGGAGCCGATCGGCCTTGGCGCCCGGGATTCGCTGCGCCTGGAGGCCGGGCTCTGCCTCTACGGCCATGATATCGACCGCTCGACCTCTCCCATCGAAGCCGATCTTGCCTGGGCGATCCAGAAGGCGCGCCGCACCGGTGGCGCGCGCGAGGGCGGCTTTCCTGGCGCAGGTCGCATCCTGTCCGAACTGACCGAGGGGGCCGCGCGCAAGCGCGTCGGCCTGCTGCCGGAGGGCCGGGCGCCGATGCGCGAAGGTGTCCAGCTTTTCGCGGGCGCCGAAGGGGGCGAGGCCGTGGGGCAGATCACCTCGGGCGGCTTTGGCCCCACGCTTCAGGCGCCTGTCGCCATGGGCTACCTGCCCGCGGGCCTCGCCACCCCCGGAACCGTCGTCTACGGCGAGGTGCGCGGCAAACGCCTGCCTGCCCGCGTCACCGAGCTTCCCTTCCGACCCTCCACCTACAAACGCTGAGGATCCTTATGAAATATACCGAAGATCATGAATGGCTGAAGCTTGACGGCGATGTCGTCACCGTGGGCATCACCGAACACGCCGCGACCCAGCTGGGCGACGTCGTCTTCGTCGAACTGCCCGAGGCCGGCGGCGAGGTGTCGAAGGGTGACGAGGTTGCGGTGATCGAAAGCGTCAAGGCGGCGTCCGACATCCTCGCTCCCGCCGACGGCACGATCACCGAGGTGAACGAGGGCCTCGCCGACAACCCGGCGCTGGTGAACGAGGATCCGCTGGGCGGCGCCTGGTTCTTCAAGATGACGCTCAAGGATCGTTCCGTCCTCGACGGCTTCATGGACGAGGACGCCTACAAGGCCCTGATCGGATGACGATCCGCCGGATCGTGGCAAACCTGAAGGCGGAGGCGCCCGCGGGCCTCGCCGCCTTCTACCGCGATCTCTTCGGCCTCGACACGCTGATGGAGCTCGACTTCATCACCACCCTGGGCGTCCGGCCCGGGGCAGGGGGCGGGCCTGAGGACGGGGCGGGGGGCGGCGCGCCCGCCCCGATCCAGCTGTCGCTTGCCTCCGAGGGCGGCGCGGGCACGCCGCTGCCCCTGCTGTCGATCGAGGTGGACGACATCGCCCCTTACCTCGAACGCGCCCACGCCCTCGGGGCCGAGATCGCTCATGGCCCGGTCACCGAACCCTGGGGCGTGAGGCGCTTCTACCTGCGTGACCCAGAAGGCCACCTCGTCAACGTCGTGATGCACAACCGAGAATCCTGATGACCTATACGCCCTCGACCTACGACCCTTACGATTTCGCCAACCGCCGCCACATCGGCCCGTCTCCGTCGGAGATGGAGGAGATGTTGCAGGCCGTGGGTGCCCCCACCCTGGACGCGCTGATCGACCAGACGGTGCCGAAATCCATCCGGCAGGAAAGCGCGCTGTCCTGGGCGCCGCTGTCGGAATATGCGCTGCTGAAACGCATGCGCGAGGTGGCGGCAAAGAACCGCGTGATGAACAGCCTGATCGGGCAGGGCTATTACGGCACCGTGACGCCCCCCGCGATCCAGCGCAACATCTTGGAAAACCCGGCCTGGTACACCGCCTACACCCCCTACCAGCCCGAGATCGCGCAGGGCCGTCTTGAGGCGCTTCTGAACTACCAGACCATGGTGTCGGACCTGACAGGTCTGCCGGTGGCGAACGCCTCGCTGCTGGACGAGGCGACGGCGGCGGCCGAGGCGATGGCGATGGCCGAGCGCGTGTCGAAGTCGAAGGCCAAGGGCTTTTTCATCGACCGCGGCTGCCATCCCCAGACGATCGAGGTGGTGCGGACCCGGGCCGAGCCGCTGGGGATCGAGATCACCGTGGGCGACCCGGCCGACATGGTGGCGGGCGATGTCTTCGGTGCGCTGTTCCAGTATCCCGGCACCTATGGCCACGTGACCGACTTCACCGACCAGATCGCCGCGCTGCATGACGCCAAGGCGGTAGCCATCGTCGCGACCGACCTGCTGGCGCTGTGCATGCTCAAGGAGCCGGGCGCGATGGGGGCGGACATCGCCGTGGGCTCGTCGCAGCGCTTTGGCGTGCCGATGGGGTATGGCGGGCCGCATGCCGCCTTCATGTCCTGCCGCGACGAGATGAAGCGCGCGATGCCGGGCCGGATCGTCGGCGTGTCGGTCGATGCGCGCGGCGGGCGGGCCTACCGCCTGTCGCTGCAGACCCGCGAGCAGCATATTCGCCGCGAAAAGGCCACGTCGAACGTCTGTACCGCGCAGGCGCTCTTGGCGGTGATGGCCTCGTTCTACGCCGTCTTCCACGGGCCGCAGGGCCTGCGTGCCATAGCCGAGCGGGTGCATTTCCTGACTCAGCGACTGGCCCATGCGCTGAAGGCCGCGGGCGCCAAGGTGGCACCCGATGCCTTCTTCGACACGATCACGGTCGAGGTCGGCGTGGGGCAGGCGGGCATTCTTGCCGCCGCCCGGCAGGAGGGTCTGAACTTCCGCAAGATCGGGTCGGACCGCGTGGGCATCAGCCTTGATGAGGTCTGCGACGAGAAGGTGCTGATCCGCATCCTTGCCGCCTTCGGGATCGACGGCGTGCCGCCGCATCGGGCAGAACTGGGCTTTCCCGAGGAGATGGTGCGGGCGACCGACTACCTCACCCACCCGGTCTTCCACATGAACCGCGCGGAAAGCGAGATGATGCGCTACATGCGCCGTCTTTCGGACCGTGACCTTGCACTGGACCGCGCGATGATCCCGCTGGGATCGTGCACGATGAAGCTCAATGCGGCGGCCGAGATGATGCCGCTGACATGGCCGGAGTTCGGCGCGCTGCATCCCTTTGCCCCCGCCGATCAGGCCGCGGGCTACCACGAGGCGATCGCGGACCTGTCGGAAAAGCTGTGCGAGATCACCGGCTACGACGCGTTTTCCATGCAGCCGAATTCCGGCGCGCAGGGGGAGTACGCGGGGCTTCTTACGATCCTCGCCTATCACCGCGCGCAGGGTGACGATCACCGCAAGGTCTGCCTGATCCCGATGTCGGCGCATGGCACCAACCCCGCCTCGGCCCAGATGGCGGGGATGGAGGTGAAGGTGGTGAATTCGGCCCCCAACGGCGACATCGACCTTGACGATTTCCGCGCCAAGGCCGAGGCCGCAGGCGACCGGCTGGCCGCCTGCATGATCACCTATCCCTCGACCCATGGCGTGTTCGAGGAGACCGTGCGCGAGGTCTGCAAGATCACCCATGACCACGGCGGGCAGGTCTATATTGACGGTGCCAACATGAACGCGCTGGTGGGTCTGGTGAAGCCGGGCGAGATCGGCGGCGACGTGAGCCACCTGAACCTGCACAAGACCTTTGCCATCCCGCATGGCGGTGGCGGCCCGGGCATGGGGCCGATCGGCGTGCGCGAACACCTTGCCCCCTACCTGCCGGGCAACCCGCTGGGCGGCGGCGTGGCCGGGCCGGTGAGTGCGGCGCCCTATGGATCGGCCTCGATCCTGCTGATCAGCTGGGCCTATTGCCTGATGATGGGCGGGCCGGGGCTGACTCAGGCGACGCGGGTGGCGATCCTGAACGCCAACTACATCGCGGCGCGTCTGTCGGGCGCCTACGAGGTGCTGTTCATGGGCAACCGCGGACGGGTGGCACATGAATGCATCCTCGACACGAGGCCCTTCGCCGAGGCGGGGATCACCGTGGACGACATCGCGAAGCGGCTGATCGACAACGGCTTCCATGCGCCCACGATGAGCTGGCCGGTCTCGGGCACGCTGATGGTGGAACCGACCGAGAGCGAGACCAAGGCCGAGATCGACCGTTTCGTCACCGCGCTCCTGTCGATCCGCGAGGAGATCCGCGCGGTTGAGACGGGCGAGATCGATCCGCAGTCGAACCCGCTGAAGCATGCCCCCCACACGGTCGAGGATCTGGTCGCCGACTGGGACCGGCCCTACCCGCGCGAGCAGGGCTGCTTCCCGCCCGGCGCGTTCCGGGTCGACAAGTACTGGCCGCCGGTGGGCCGGGTCGACAACGTCTATGGCGACCGCAACCTCGTGTGCATCTGCCCGCCGCTGGAAAGCTACGCCGAGGCGGCGGAGTAGGGCGCCAACGCCATAATGAGAGAAGGGCAGCGCCCGACCCGCGGGTGGGCGCTGCCTTGCATTGGTGGGCGTCGCTGTATCGTGCCGCAAACCTCCGGCGTGTGAGCGCGCGGTGACGTTGACATGCGCCCTCCCAGGGGGAGGGTCGGGCGCTGCCCGGGGCTGGTCGCCCCAGGCGATATGGCAATCGTTGCTGCGCTGACCCGCCCGGCGACATTGGCCGCGACAGGGCCGTATCAGGGCGGTGTCAGGGCTGTGTCACCCCTCTGCCGGGATCCCCGAGATCTGGCGCAGCTTTTCCTTCTCTTCATCGAGCGGCAGCAGCGCCTCGCCATAGGCAAGGGCGGAGCGCGCCATGTCTTCGGCAGCGGCGGCCATCTCGGGGGCGCCGCGCTCGCGCAGTTCCTTGAGCGCGTGTTGCACCCTGACCGCCACCTCGATCAGCGGCGCCCCGTCGCGGCAGAGCGCCCCGAAGGCGTCGCGCACGAGATGGGCATCCGTCAGCACCCGCGAATGAACCCGGGGATAGCGCACCTCGCGTGCCGTCGGGCCGGGCCGGGCGTGATCCAGCAGCAGGCGTTCCAGCCGGAAGGCCACGTCGATCGCGGTGCCCGGGTCGTTGATCCCCGGCGACAGCGCGCGCGAGGCGATCTCGCTGAGAACCAGCAGGCCGAAGCGTGGATCCTGATCGGGGGTGCGCAAGTCGCCGATGTGGATAGCCGCGTTGATCTTGGAATGGTAATCGGCGTCGCCGCCGATCGCGTAGCCAAGCGCCGATCCGGCGGTGACATGGTCGCCCGGCAGCACGGTCACGTAGAACTCCGCCTCGGCCGTCTCGGCGCAGGCATTGATCGCACCGGTGTCGATGAACTGGATATAGCCGCCGCGCCCGGCCCGCACCTTGGTGCCGCCGGCGGGGATGTGATGCGCGGCACTCATCGGGCGGGCGCCCAGGCTGGGCCGGTCGCGCCGGATCTCCAGCGCGTCACGGGCGCGGCCTTCGATCTGTTCCAGCGTGTCGTCCATCGAGCCCAGCCGCGACAGGTGCTCGATCCAGCGCAGCATGGCGAGGACGACCATCACCACCACGCCCACGGTAAAGCCGAAGACCACGACCGCCGCGCGTTCGCCATAGAGATGCGCGCGCAACAGGATGATCGACAGGAGCGCGAAGATGAAGGCGCCGAGGAAGGTTGCCAGCACCGTGTGCGTCGTCGTGTCCTCGAGCAGGACCCGCTGCGCCCGCGGCGTGCTCTGGCTCGAGGCCCACTGATAGGCGCTCACCATGATCGTCAGCGAGAAGGTCGTGACCGTCAGCATCGAGTTGGCGATGATGTTGAGGACCGACAGCGCCGCGTCCTTGCCGAAGCTCTTGGCAAGGTCCTCGGGGATCAGCGGCGACAGCACCGAGGCCAGCGCCGCGGCCACCACCGCCATCGCGGCCAGGATCACCGTGCGCACCCACAATTCGCGCATCAGGCGCAAGAGGTGCCAGAGTCGTTTCGAGATCATGGCGCCTCCCCGGGCGGTTCCTGCGACAAAAGGATGCCGGGCTTGCACCGGTCCGGTGCGCGCCACATATCCAGATCTAACCCGATAGCATGGGAGACGTTCCATGGCGAACGCCCTGAAGATGACCTGTCTCGACTGCGGCACGGTGAATCGCGTGCCGGCCGAAAAGCTGGGCTCCGGCCCGAAATGCGGCACCTGCGGCGCACGGCTGAACGATGGCAAGGTGCGCGCCCTCGACGTGAAGACGCTGGAGAAAGCCGCGAAGACCGACGAGGTTCCGCTTCTGGTCGATTTCTGGGCGCCCTGGTGCGGCCCCTGCCGGATGATGGCGCCCGAGTTCCTCAAGGCGGCGCAGGCGCTCAGCCCTCAGGCCCGCCTGGCCAAGATCGACACGCAGGACCACCCCAAGGCGGCGGAGCGCTACAACATCCGCGGCATTCCGGCGCTGATCCTGTTCCAGAACGGCCGCGCCGCCGCGCATCTTTCCGGCGCGCGTCCGGCGGCCGAGATCGAGGCCTTCGTCCGCCAGAAGGCGAAGATGCCTGCCTGACGGCGGCGCTTTCGGGCGGGCATTGGCCTGCATACGGGCCGCGCACCGGGGGGCAGTTGCTTGCGTATTTGGAGAACAATGAAAGGAAAGGGGAGGGCCCCGCGGCACCCGCCGGGGATTGATCGGGGCCGCCACGCCCGCGGTCGCGTATCGCGCTTGATTGGTGATGAGTGCGAACATATAGTGAACAAATGGTCAAGCGCAGCCTCTCCGACAAGCTCGCGATTCTCGCCGACGCGGCGAAATACGATGCGTCCTGTGCCTCTTCCGGGGGGGAGCGGCGGACGTCCACAGGTAGGGGCACAGGTACGGACACAGATACGGGCACGGGGAGAGGCCCGGGCGGGAAGGCCGGTCTCGGGTCGTCCGGGGGGGCCGGCATCTGCCATTCCTACGCTCCGGACGGGCGCTGCATCTCGCTCCTCAAGATCCTGATGACCAACTTCTGCATCTACGATTGCGCCTATTGCGTGAACCGTGCCTCCAGCCGGGTGGAGCGGGCGCGGTTCTCGGTCGAGGAGGTGGTCAGGCTCACGGTCGAGTTCTACCGCCGAAACTATATCGAGGGGCTGTTCCTGTCGTCGGGCATCATCCGCTCGCCCGACGAGACCATGGGCGACATGGTGCGGATCGCGCGGACCCTGCGGGTGCAGGAGAATTTTCGCGGCTATATCCACCTCAAGACCATCCCCGACGCCGCACCGGAGCTGATCGAGGAAGCCGGGCGCTGGGCCGACCGGCTGTCGATCAACGTCGAGCTGCCGACCGAGACGGCGCTGGGCGCCCTCGCCCCCGAGAAGTCGGCGCAGAGCATCCGCCGCGCCATGGCCGATGTCCGTGCCCGGCGCGAGGCGGCAAAGGACCGGACGCTGCGCGGCACCCGCCCGGCGCGCTTTGCCCCCGCGGGGCAGTCGACGCAGATGATCGTCGGCGCGGATGCGGCCAAGGATTCCGAGATCCTCGCCACCTCGGCCGGGCTTTATGCCGGCTACCGGCTGGGCCGGGTGTATTACTCCGCCTTCTCCCCGATCCCCGACAGTTCCCGGGCGCTGCCGCTGATCCGCCCGCCGCTGATGCGCGAGCACCGGCTTTACCAGGCTGACTGGCTGATGCGTTTCTACGGCTTCGCGGCGAACGAGATCGCGCCACCCTCGGGGATGCTCGACCTTACCCTCGACCCCAAGCTTGCCTGGGCGCTGGCGCATCGCGCGGCCTTCCCGGTGGAGGTAAACCGCGCGCCGCGCGAGATGCTGCTGCGGGTGCCGGGCTTCGGCAGCCGGTCGGTCGAACGCATCCTCGCGGCGCGGCGCCACCGGACGCTGCGCTACGAGGACCTGGTCGCGATCGGCTGCGTGATGAAGCATGCCCGCCCCTTCGTCACCCTGCCGGGCTGGTCCCCCGGTGCGCGCCTCGATGCCGAGAGCCTGCGCGCCCGTTTCGCCCCGTCGGCGGAACAGCTCAGCCTGTTCTGATGGAGCGGGTGGTGCTGCCCCGGATCGGCACCGTCGCCGCCTGGCGCGACGCCGCGCGCGGGCTGGCCGGTCGCGGTGTGCCGGCCGATGCGGTGCTGTGGCAGGTGGGCGCAGAGGCGCCCGATCTCTTTGCCGGCGCGCCCGCCCCTGCCGCCACGGGAGAGCCCCGCGCAGTACGCCTGCCGCGGGTGGCGGTGGCCAGCCTGGAGGCCGCGCTGTGCCATTCCGACCCGGAGCGGTTCGCCCGCGCCTATGCCCTTCTCCTCCGCCTGGCGGCGGGGGACCTGCGCTGGGGCGACCGGTCGGACCCGGCATTGCGCCGGCTGTTGCAGCAGGAAAAGGCGGTTCGGCGCGACATCCACAAGATGCATGCCTTCGTGCGCTTTCGCGAGGTGACCGAGCCGGGGGCGGAGCGCCGGGCCTTTGCCGCGTGGTACGAGCCCGACCATCCGGTCGTGGAGGCCGCCGCCCCCTTCTTTGCCAGGCGCTTCGGCGACATGGATTGGGTGATCGCCACGCCGGTGCTGACCGCGCGCTTCACCGCGGGGGGGCTTCGGATCGAGGAGACCGGCGACACGCGCCCGCCGCCCGAAGACGCGACAGAGGAGCTGTGGCGCACCTATTTCGCCAACATCTTCAACCCGGCGCGGCTGATGCCCCGGGCGATGCGGTCGGAGATGCCGAAGAAGTTCTGGCAGCATCTGCCCGAGGCGCGGCTGATCCCCGGGCTGATCCGCGAGGCCCCGGCGCGTGCGCTGGCGATGCAGGAGGCGGCGCCGACCTTCGCGCCCGCCCGCGCCGCCCGGATCGTGCCGTCGCGTCCCGCGCTGCCCGACCTGACGCTTGAGACGCTGAAACCCGCGCTCGACGCTTGCCGGCGTTGCCCGCTGGGTGCGTGCGCGACGCAGGGAATCGCGGGGGAGGGGTCCGCCGGCGGCCTGATGGTGGTGGGCGAGCAGCCGGGCGATGCCGAGGATCTGGCGGGGCGGCCCTTCGTGGGGCCGGCGGGGCAGATGTTCGACACCTGCGCCAGGGAGGCGGGGCTGGACCGCGCGGCGGCCTATGTCACCAATGCGGTGAAGCATTTCAAGTTCGCCCCGCGCGGCAAGCGGCGGCTGCATCGCCGGCCCGATGGCGGCGAGGTACAGGCCTGCCGCTGGTGGCTGGAGTTCGAGCGCCGGGCGGTGGCACCGCGCCTGACGCTTGCGATGGGGGCGACCGCGGCGCTGGCGCTGACCGGCCGGGGCGAGGGGATCCTTGCGCGGCGGGGGCGGGTGGAGACGGCGAGGGACGGTGGGCCGGTGCTGATCACGCTTCACCCCGCGCATCTGCTGCGCCAGCCCGATCCGGCCCGGCGGGCGGAGGCGCGCGAGGCGTTCGCAACCGACCTGCGCGCCGTGGTCGCCATGCTGGGCGATTGAGTGCGGGTGGACCCCGTGTGCGCGGCGCATCCCGTCGCCGCGGGAACGGCGGAACCGTTCCGGGCGGGTGGCCGAAGAGAGGTGCTTGACATCCTCCGGCGCATGCGTCACATAGCGCGCCGTTGGGGTCGTAGCTCAGTTGGGAGAGCGCGTCGTTCGCAATGACGAGGTCAGGGGTTCGATCCCCCTCGACTCCACCAAATCAGGCCGTTAAGCCTCTGAAATTTATTTGGATTTCTAATTCAATAAGTTTCGCACCATCATTTACACCAACACACAGATGTTGACGCCCTGACGTGCTAACGTCGCCGTGTTTGCGATTGATATCGCCAGCTTCGTCGCTGCCTCGTCTACATTGTTGCTCTGGGCACTATTTTTGGGTAGGCGAGCGGTGAAGCGGCAGAAGCGGGCGCGCTAGCGCTGGTCAGAAAAGCTAAGCTTTGCTCCTTACTTGAACGTCGTCGGGAAAGATGGCGGGTCTCGCACAAAACGCTCCTTGCCCATGTTACAGCGAGGTTGAGCTAGACACCCATGCCCGAGGATGTTCTTACTAATCCAGACCTAAAGGTCATTTGTTGCGGCAGTTCCGGGCAGACATTAGTTGACACGCAAAACATGGGTAGATTTCTGGCCGGAAAGCACCGCGTCCCTTAGCAAGGAAGATCTTCAGTCTCTTGACGAAAGCAACTTTGACGACCTTCTTAGAATGGTTGCGCGCAGAGAGAGAAAATCTTCTGGAAGCGGCAAAAGAGCCAGAAGTATTCGCCGAAAACTCATTATTAGACGTCGTAACGAGAAGCGTATCCCGTACTCGAAGAAGGCGTTGTCCTATAGATTTCTTGACTGCGAGAATATCTCCAGCGTTAGTCCGGATCGAAAGAAGAACTGGCTGCCTCTTCATCGAAGAAAAGGCAAGACAGCTGATATAGATTGCAAAGATTTTTCATTTATTGACAATCCGATTGAGACGATGCGGCTATTTTGGAAAATAGTCGATGCAGAGTGCAAGTCTCGGGGTTTCAGAATAAACTTTGAAGATAGACAGGTCCTCGACATTGGTCCCTTTTTGCTGCTTGGCTCTCTTCGCGAGAGAATGACCCCAGTAATTTTGGGAGGATCAATCAGGCCATCAACTCAAAAAGTTCTTGCAGCCGTAGACCTGATGGATTTTCTCAGAATTGGTGGGCTCCCAAAACTCAGTAGCGATGACATCTGGCCACTGCCGCTGCATCGTCGCAGAAGAGGTGGCTCAAGCTCTCCCAACGCATCAGTTGCAATGCAGTCCTCTACTGTTGAACGCGTCGCAGACCAAACCGTTGCAAGCGTGAACGAATGGCTTGGAACGTTAAGTCCTTCGGAAGAGTTGACAGTCGCAGGCGCCAGTGCCCTGAAGACAGTCATCACGGAAGCTCTCAACAACGCGGAACGCCATGGAAGAGTTCAGGGCGATGGTGAGTGGGTGACAGCTGGTTTCATGGCGCGCCGCCAGTCGGAGGTCGACGGGAAGGTTCGGACCACACACGTCTGCCACTTAGGGCTTATGAACTTAGGGCTAACCATTTCAGACACCATAAAATCTGGGCCCGAACACATTCTTGGGCAACTTAAGAAGTATCAAGACCTCCACAGAAGCTCCAGAATCAGTCAAGATACATTGTCAACGGTCTTCGCCCTGCAAGACGGCATCTCGCGCGTTGAGCAAGGCTGTGGGAGCCCAAGTGGAGGCACCGGAATGATGGATATTGTTGAGTTCGCAAACGAGGTT
This sequence comes from Acidimangrovimonas sediminis, assembly GCF_002871005.1. Taxonomy (GTDB): domain Bacteria; phylum Pseudomonadota; class Alphaproteobacteria; order Rhodobacterales; family Rhodobacteraceae; genus Acidimangrovimonas; species Acidimangrovimonas sediminis. The sequence continues at coordinate 3,955 of NZ_PHSN01000015.1, read as the reverse complement.
GGGCGGCAACCCGCCGGAATCTTGCAGACGACAGTAGCAATCCTCTCGGGAAAGTCGTACATACGCTTCGCTCATCCGTTCTCCCGAGGTGTCGAGAGTGGGGATGGGAGACGCCTACAGTGGTTCAATGAACCCAACCTTGTTACCGCGCCCCCGAGTAACGACTTCGTAATGGACCTGCCACACGCTTTCCCCGGCACTATGATTACTGCTCGCTTCGTTCTTGATGATGCTTGGGAGGAAGAAGATGCAAGAGATGACGATTGATCTGAACGCCGTCACCGGCACCAAGCACATCCGCAACCTGTCTGGTAAAGAGCGGGGCATTGCCGCTCGTCAACATTTTTGCCTAGACAGTATCGACGGCCAGCCTGGAACTGTCGAAGTGCGTATCCCAGAGTATGTAGACACCATCTCGCCATCGTTCTTCCAAGGTCTTTTCTCGCAAAGTATTGCTGCCCTTCATGGCAAGGATGCTTTTTTGAAGAAGTACCACTTTATTGTAAACGAGCAGCAGAAGCGTTGGGTTGACGTTGGAATACGAAACGCCACTTCAAGCCGCCAGAGCTTGGTGTAGTTTTTCAGTTAACTTTTTCGACGGAGCGCCCGTCGGCAGGTGGTCCTTTAAAGACCTCCTTGCTGTTGCGTCGATCATCGTAGCAGTTTGGACCTGGCATCGTTCTCGCTCAATCGAGGAGCGAATTAGATCTGACGCAGACGCAAGATCTGGCTTTGACTACGTTTTTGGCGCCCCATTTGCTGCACGACTAGAACCTTTAGATCAAATTATAGACGACATCGCCCGTACCGCAACGTCAGCCACGAGCGTTGGTGGAAGAGCTGCCATGATAAGCGCTATACAGCGCAATGAGCACTCCGATTGGTTCTTTGCGCTTGACGCACTTCTCAGCAGCTCTAAAGAAAATATTGCGCCACTTCTCATCACTAAGCTTAATGAATATTTTGATCGAGCCAACGATATTATTAATGAAATTAGCAGTGCCTCTGAAGAAAATCAGTTAAGGGCACAGTGCAGCCTGCTTAGGCGGGAGCGAGATATCTTTCTGGCTCTTTCAAGGAATTATGTTCACGAACATCGATCATCCATTCGCACAGAAATAAACGGCTTATTCAAAAGACTCGGTCAGCCTGACTTGCGAAAATAGACTTTGAGGCTGACATAGCGCTCTCCCTACCTCCACCCATAGAGTGGACCACTTTTTCTGAGATGCAGAATGATAAAGTCATTCCATTTCCAATATTTGGTGGCGCAAGCTATTAATTAGCAGATGGCATCGCGACCGATGCCCGTTTAGTGCGCGCGTCCCTCGCGCCTTCGGTGCATGCGGACGCTTAATCCATTCTCTGCATCAGGAGCTTACCTCATTGCCGCTACCTATGTCAGCTTGAGCCTGTACCATTTGTACCACACCCTCTCCCTCGACCTCTCCCTGTAGGTGACAAACGAAATCTTTGATGATCGCTGCGAGCGCACCGATACTCCTATCTTCTATCTCACCCGACTGCGCAGGATGCAGCGGCAATGCCCCCTTCTGACCATACACCCCGACCGACTGGTTGAACTGGTGCTGCTGGTCGACCGCCTTGAGGTACAGGCCCAGCGCAGAAACCTTCGCCTTGGTGTTATCGGCGCCGCGATAGGTGAGCCATGCCTCCCCTGCCGCCGCACGAAGCCCGCCCATCACCTCCATGGCATAGTCGCGGGGCTCCTTAGTCTTCTCCTCCTCCCTCATATCCTCGTACATTCGATTGCGCCAGCGGCGGATGGTTTGCTCATCCTTGTCGAATACGTTCGCGATAAATCCGAGCGGCTTTCCAGCCATCAGCATCTCATGGAGAACAGGCTTGATGCTTTCCCATTGTTCTTCCGAACGAACACGGCCGCGGTGCCGACGCGGTTGTGTGCGAGGGGAATTCGCGGCTTCGTCGTGTGGGTGATTACTGGTCATGAGGCTTCGCTCAGTTTGATTGTGGTCATTTTCGCCAGCCTATCATTACCCGACATTCGGCGCAGATTTTTCGGTTGCAACCCGTTGCAAAGGAAAGAGAAAGGCGAGCTCCGCTATGGGTCGCCGCCGGTTTGGGCGGCCAGCCATCCCCAGCCCAACGCGACGGGCCAGAGCAGGATGAAAGCGGCCTTGACGATGAACACTGAGAACTCGCCGCGAGCCTCTGCCCCCGCGAGATCAGCGCGCCAAAGCTCAGAGCTTCCACGAACCGGTCCGGCGACAATCACGCGACGCCACCAAAATCTGCCCGCGACAACATAGAGGCCCGCGGCCACAAGGAGCCCGGCGCTCATTGCGCCTTCCCTCGTCTGGGATGGTGATTGAGGATGCCACGGATAAGCGTCCCCTCGAACGTGTCACGGCCCGCAAAAAGATGATGGTGCAGGCGCGCGACATGCGCCTCGCCCCTCCGCTCAGCGGTGTCCGCGGTCATGGCGAGGTAGAACGCCAATTCATCCCCGTTTGTGTCAGCCGCAGAAAAACCGCTTCTGAAATCCCGTAGAGCACGCCAGTGCTCGACAGGATAGCAGTCTGTGAAGGGGGACGGAGGTCGTATCACGCCGGGCATCGCCAGAACGTCCCGGTAGCGCATCACGCGCCGATGTAACTCAGCAGTATCCGCCTCGTCGGCTTCATCAAGGCGGCGGTCGAGCTTCGCGCGCCCCTTTTCCGCTATGCCGATATCTCCTCGCTCCGGATCAAAGAGATATCCCAGGAATTCTAGCGGTGCATTATCCGCATAGACCGGATGGAACAACGCGAACGGGCCTGCGGGATGCCGCCTGAAATAGGCGAAAAGGGTGTCTACCATCTCCCGGCTTGCGGCGCTCTCCGCTGCCGCAACGACAATATTGTCGTTGCACAGCAGAACTGCCTGATCTGTCCCAGCGGGGATGTCGTTCAGCATCCACGCCAAGATGACCCCCGAAGCCGGGGAGCCCTGCATCAGTCCCCGTGGCCCGTTCGCAACGTGCGACATCATCTGTGTCTGAGAGGAGAGTACAGCGAAAGAAGCCCCATTGGCCTGCTGTCCTCCCAGTTCCTCAAACACTAGGTTTCGAGTATCTAGGGCATGTTTGATCACCTCCTTTGGCAAGGGCAGTCGATACAGCGCATCCGGGTTCACCTGCTGAAAGCAGTCCCGGATATCTGTCTTTGCGAGATAGGGAAAACCGGATGCCTGAAGCTCCTTCAGGGCGCGGGCAGCATCGTCGCGGCTATGTCCCCGAACGCCATATAGCGGAACGCTAGGCGCGAACTGCGCTTCGAGAGCTGCCGCCAGCATGTGATGGACCGCTTTCAGATCGAGCGGCATGCGCTTGCAAATCGGTCTGACACCCACGGTGCTCTTGGCGTGAAATCCCCAGCCTATCGGTGCATAGTCGCGCTTCCACGCGTGCACGTGGTCGCGTAGGAGCATCGCCGCCTCACGCTCGGGCGTCCCGCCCAGCGCCCGCAACGATGCGCTCAACCTGACCTGATCACAGCGCAAGAACTCCCGTACCGCGCCTTTGACTTTGGCGTTTTTTCCGCTCGCAACCGCTTTCGTGATGCGCGCCTTTTTCTCGGTAAAGACGCTGTGTGCATGCCCCTGCTCAGCTTTCCACAAAGCATCGGCGCTGGGCGGTGCAACCGGGTGCACGTGACAAAATTCATGAGGCGTCAACGAGGGCATGAGACCGTCCTATCCGTTGATATTGATTGCAGGGCGGATGAAGCGGGGCGGCAGGCGCAGAAGTTCGGCGGGAGCTGGCACGCCAGTTTGAGCGTGCCAGAGGCGCAGAAGCGCATCCCGGGTCAGCACGTAGCTTTCTGCTGTCCAGCGCGCTCTGGCGGCGCCCCCACTGCCTCGGATGCACCTCTGGATGATCGGTAATCCCCCCGTTTTTACGGGTGCTCGGACGTAGAATTTACGCGGCCATTCT
>NZ_PHSN01000014.1 GCF_002871005.1 Acidimangrovimonas sediminis | reverse complement strand
AAGGAGATCACCGGCAGGACCGGGAGCGAAGCCCCGATTACGCCATCTCAACGAGACAGTGTTCCACAATCTGGCTTACGCGCGGATCGTGATCGTCGCCTGGGCTGCCGACGACAATACCGAACGCCCACACTCGGGCTTGAACTACCAGACCCCCGCTGACTGCGCGCGGGTCCTGATCACCGCAATTGCCCGTCACCCTGAGCGAAGCCGGAAAACTCTGCCTCCGGGCGGTCCAACGTTGGGATGCGGATCAATACCAACCGGGCTCCGGTTGCAGCTGGGTGAAAGACCCGTGGCAGGTCATATAATCCCGTCAGGCAGCATTCACCGCTTGGCTTCCTGGGCCCCACCGCATTCGAGCGAAGGGGCCGTGGAGTGAGATAAACGCTCTCCAGAAAACCGGGCAAGTCCGGTCGGCCTTTGACCTGAATACGAAGATTGTGAGACAGCCGAGGCGAAATTTGCGCGCCCTCGACAAGCTGCGAAGTGCAGCACCATCCTGCTGTCCCTCCTTCAGTCCATCCTACGACGCGTGATCCTTGTCGAACTGCCACACGGCGGGAAATCCCATCAGGTCGCACATCTTGTCAAAGGGATAGAGCGCGTCGCCTGCCTCAAGGGTGCCGCGCCGCGCCTTAACATCCGTGTAGACCCGACGCAGGGCCTCGGCGACGGCGCAGAAACCGGACCCCGGGTAAATCGCCAGCGAGAAACCGAGCGCCTGAAGCCGGTCCGGCGACAGCTGCGGCGTACGCCCGCCCTCGACGATGTTGCACAGGAGCGGGAGATCGAAGCGGGCGCCGATCGTCTCCAGCTCCTCCTCACTCTCCGGAGATTCCACGAACAGCACGTCCGCCCCCGCCTTGCCGTAGGCCTCGGCCCGGCGCAGGGCATTGTCGAGCCCGAGCGAGGTGCGCGCGTCGGTCCGCGCGACGATCAGGAAATCCGGATCCTCGCGCGTTTCCACCGCGACCTTGATCTTGCGCACCATGTCGTCGGTCTCGATCACCCGGCGGCCGGGTGTATGACCGCACTTCTTGGGGAATTCCTGGTCCTCGAGCTGGATGCCGGCGGCACCCGCGCGCTCGTATCCGCGCACGGTATGGGCCACGTTCAAGAGGCCCCCGTAACCGGTGTCGCCGTCGCAGATGATCGGCGTTTGCGCGCCACCACAGAAGGTGGTGACGCGGTTCACCATGTCGGTATAGCTGGCAAGACCTGCATCGGGCACCCCGAGGTAGGAAGCGACGGTGCCGAAGCCGGTCATGTAGAGGCAGTCAAAGCCCATCTGGTCTGCCATCTTCACCGAGATCATGTCGAAGACCCCCGGCGCGACGACAAGCGTATCGCCGGCAAGCTTGCGGCGCAGCGCCTTGCGCGCCGAGGTGGCGGGTTCAAAAGCGTGGTCGGTCATTGTTGGTGTCCTCGGATCGTGGATTGTCGTGTCAGATGTTTTCCGGGCGGCTGCGCCCCTGCGGCACCGCGTCGGGAGTGCCGGTGTCGATGTCTTCCAGCGTTCGGTGATTGGTCTCGGTCCCCGCGACCGCGATGACGACCGCCATCGAGATGAGCATCGCGGTCACCATGGCCAGCACACCCGCCGTGTTGCCGCCGGCATAGACGGCTACAACCGCTTGCGGCGCGATGATCCCGGCGACCCGGCCTGCCGCACCGGAGATCCCGGCGGCGCGCATCCGGACCGCCGTGCCGAACATCTCGGGGATGTAGGTCGCAATGCCGAGCGCCACCATCAGGTAGGTGCAGCTGAACAAAAGGAAGCCGTAGACCGTGGCTTCGGTCATGCCGCTCGCGTGTCCGTAGAGCCAGCCCAGCACAGCCGCCACGATGGCCACGCAGACCAGTCCGTTGCGGCGCCCGATCCGGTCGGCCAGTACGACACCGAGAAAGGCGCCCGCCGGCCCACCGAGGGACATCAGCGTCGTATACCCCAGCGACGACCGCAGCGGCAGGCCCTGCGCGATCAGGAAGGTCGGGATCCAGACGATGAAGCCGTAGATCACGAAGTTGATCACGACCTGAAGCCAGATCGACACCAGCGTGCGGGACAGAAGCGGCGGCCGGAACAGCGACCAGAAGCTTCCCTCGGACACGGCCGATCCGACGGGCGTTTGCACCGGGGGAAGGCTGCCGCCGCCAGCGCATTCCCGCTCGATCTCGTCCATCAAGGTATTGGCGTCCTCGGTACGCCCCTGCGATTCCAGCCAGCGGGGCGATTCCGGCATCGCCTTGCGCAGGTACCAGATCACCAGCGCACCGACGCCGACGATCGCGAACATCGCGCGCCAGCCGATCGTCGGGATGATCAGGTAGCCGAGTGCGGTCGAGACGAAGAGCGCCGAGTTCGTTATCAGGGACAGGTAGGACGACCACTTGCCGCGTACCTTCGGCGGAATGAACTCGCCGATCGAGCTGTATCCGATCACGATCTCCGCCCCGAGGCCCAGCCCCATGAAGAAGCGCGCGACGATCAGAAACCACATGTTCGGCGCAAGGGCACCTGCGAGCGAGGCGAGACCGAAGATCATCAGGTTGAACTGGTAGGTGAACTTGCGTCCCTTGGCATCGCCCAGAAACCCCGCGGCGAAGGCGCCGATCAGCATGCCGAAGAAGGTCGCCGACAGGAACGCCGCGGTCAGGTGGATGTTGGACCAGCCCTGCTGGTTCAGCGCCCCGAGGACCCCGCCGGCGAGGTAGATGTCGAAGCTGTCGAGGAACATTCCCGCGCCGATCAGCCAGAGCAATCGGCGGTGGAATGAAGTTGTCGGAAGCCGATCAAGTCTCGGCCCGGCGTTCACGGCCAGGGTCATTGCGAATCCTCCTCTGTTCGCGATGTAGCCGCCCCCGCCGCCCCTCCCGGCCGCGAGGGCGGCCAGTCAGGTCTCCGTCTCTGGTTCGGGATGTTCCGCGCGGCGCACCACGGAGGTACGGGCGGCCAGGATGTGGCACCGCATGATCGCTTCGGCCCAGGCGCGCTCGCCCGTCCGCAGGGCCTGAACCAGCTCCAGATGTTCGCGTATGCTGCGCATATGGTCTCCGTCCCCGAAGGTGGCGAAGGTCCAGCGGATCAGCGGAACGTCCTTGATTGCAGCGAGAGATTGCTCGAGTCGGCGATTGCCTGCGGCCGCGGCGATCTGATCATGGAACGCCTTGTTTGCCTCGAACCAACGATCCACGATCGCCGCTGCGCCTTCGGCGTGAAACATGTCCTGCATCTTGAGGGCGAGCGCCTCGAGCTCGTCGATCTGAGCGGGCGTCGCGCGCAAGGCAGCCTGACCAGCGAGCCAGGGCTCGATCAGCGCCCGCGCCTCGAAGATCTCCTCGATATCGCGCATCGACCACTGGGTAACCCGCGCACCCCGGTTCGGCAGCAGCTCGACCCAGCCTTCGCCGCCGAGCCGGCGGATGGCTTCGCGCACCGGGGTGCGGCTGACGCCGAGTTCCTCTGCAATGTGAATCTCCCTGAGGTGCGCGCCGGGAGCGTAGCGTGCGGACGAAATGCCTTTCTTGAGCGCTTCGTAGACGCTCTGCTGCATGTCCTCTCGATTTGCGCCATCCAACAGCATTGTATGCATTTCTTCGGAAGTTCTGGCGTAATTCCCTGTAAATCAGCGAATCATCACGGCTATTTTTCATAAGTGCATACAATCTTGATTTAGAAGTCAAGACGGTCGAGAAGCAGGGCGGACAGGCCGGCTGCCCCCGCGTCACGGAAAGCCTTGAAGATATTGGCGGGGTTTGCCGGTACCCGCGCTGTCGTTGCGCGGGACGAACCGGATCTCGCATCGCCGCATGCGCCGACCCGATGGAACCCCGGTGCCACGAAGCCGTGATCGACACCGTTACCTGGCTGTCGTGATCGCTTCCTATGCACGTTCCCGGTAGCGAATTCTTCCGGGGGTCATCATGGGCAGGGACAGTGGAGCACGCATCGGCTTTGACCTGCGGGTCGAGACGGCGGCGCCGCAACTGCCCCCGGCCGAGGCGCGGATGGCGCTCTTCTTCGCCGCGCAGAAGGAGGCGGTCGTGCTGAGTTCGGCCGCGCAGATCGCCGAGGCGGCGGGGGCCAGCGATGCCACCGTCGTACGCACGGCACGCTCGCTGGGCTATGCGGGCCTCTCCGAGATGCGCGAGGACATTCTGGCCGAACTGACCGGGGCGGCTTCGCCAGCACGCCTCCTTTCGCGCACGCTGGACGCGGCGGGCGAGGGACCTGCGGCGATCCTCGATCATGTCCTTTCGCTGCATACCGCGGCGCTCGGGGCACTGACGCGGCCAGAGACGGCCGCGGCGTTCGCCCGGGTGCTCGACCTGATCGCGGCGGCGCCCATGCGGTATGTTTTCGGCATCGGTCCCTCTGGCGCGATCGCCGATTATGCGGCGTTGCAGTTCAACCGCATCGGGTTGCGCAGCCATACCCTCAGCAGCCCCGGGATCGCCCTGGCCGACCGCCTGGCCTGGCTCGCGCCGGGCGACGTCGTCGTGATGCTGGCCTATGCGCCGATCTATCGCGAGGTCGAAGTCGTGCTGGATCGTGCGTCGGAACGCGGCGCCAAGGTCGTTCTGATCTCGGACAGTCTTGGGCCGCAGGTGGGCGACCGGGTGGTCGAGATGCTCGCCGTCCCGCGTGGCAGATCGGAACATCTGTCGATGCACGGTGCGACCATGGTGCTGATCGAGGCGCTGATCCTTGGCCTTGCTGCACAGGACCGCGACCGCGCAATCGCGGGGCTCGACACGGTGGGGCGACTGCGTGGCCGCCTGGATCGCGACTGGATCAAGCGCGGCGTCCACCGCTCGGTGCCTGCCGCGCCCGCCGACGCACCTGTCGCCCTGCGGGCGGCGCCGAAAGTTTCCAACCCAAGCCAAACCTCCGGAAAAGGGAGAAAAGGATGAAGACCTGGAAGATCACCGCGCTGGCGACCGTGCTGGCCAGTGCCGCCGCACTGCCGGCGATGGCCGACATCGTGATGTACGACAAGCTAGACTTCGCCAAGGACGTGGCCGCGGCCTTCACCAAGAAGACCGGGATCAAGGTCGATGTGGTACAGCCCGGATCCACCGGAGAGCTCTTGGGCAAGATCGCGGCCGAGGGCGACAACCCGCAGTTCGACGTGGTCTGGGTCGACGGTTCGGCCGTGCTGACGCGGATGCTTGAAAACGGGGTAGTCCGGCCGGTGCCGGAAAAGATCCTCAAGCAGGTGCCCTTCACCAAGCTGGGCGAAAGCCTGATCCCGGCGAACCACGCTTTCATCCCGACCGGTGCCTCGACCACCGCGATCGAAGTGGGCAGCAAGAAGGTCGCCAAGGCCGACTGGCCGCACGGCTGGGCCGATCTCGCCAGGTTCAAGGGGGCGGTCGCCGCGAAGGACCCGAACTTCTCGGGCCCGGCCTACCAGTGGCTTGCGGGTCTCTTTCAGACCAATGGGGTTGAAGGTGGCAAGAAGCTTTTGCAGGAGGTGCTGACTTCGAAGTCGCTGGCGAGCTTTTCGTCGGGTGGCAAGATCAACAAGGCGATCCTGACCGGCGATGCCAAGATCGGCATCAACCAGGACAGCTCGATCATCGCCAAGATGCGCAAGGGCGAGCCGGTGCAGGTGATCTATCCCAAGGAAGGGTCGGTCGCATTGCCCGAGGGGCTGGCGATCTCGGCCAAGTCCAAGCACATGGCAGAGGTCGAGAAGTTCATAGCCTTCGTCTTCTCGAAGGAAGGCCAGGCGGCGCAGTCGGGCGGGGATGATACCGACATGTACTACATCCCGGTGGTGAAGGGCATCAAGGCCAAGGGCGACCGTCCGACCGACATCAACTTCATCCAGCTGGACGACAAGGCCGCGGCCGCGCACGAGACCGCGTGGAAACAATGGTACCGCGACACCTTCGTTCGGTAATGGCATGCGCGTGACCGAGACACTTGGCGCGGCGGGCGGAGCCTCCGCCGCGCCGACCCTGCGGCGCCGGGGCGGCGCGCGCTGGCGGGCGGCAGGGGCGACCCTGCCGATCCTCGCCGTTTTCCTGTTGCTGATCGGCCTGCCACTGGCCACCGTCATCGGCCAGTCGGTGTTTCCCGACCTCTTTGCGCTGCGCAACCCCAGCTTCGCCTTCAACCCTGCGCCACTGATCCACGCGCTCAGCACAAGATGGGCCCTGCAATCGCTGCTGCATTCGCTGGAACTGGGTATGGTTGCCGCGTTGACCTCTACCGCATTGGGGGCGGGTTATGCGATCCTGACCGTGCGTTTCGCCCTGCCGTTGAGATGGCTGATCGTGCCAGTGCCGTGGCTGGTGTTTCTGATGCCCTCATACCTCAAGGCGCTGGCCTGGGTGCTTCTGATGATGCCAGGGGGCTACCTCGTGCAACTGGGGGTGATCCCGCCCGACACGGCCCGCGGATTCTTCAGCCTGGGCGGGCTGGTCTTCGTTCATACGCTGAGCCTGTTTCCACTGCCCGCCTTCATCGTCGGTGCCGCGCTCGCAGGTTTTGGTGGCGAGTTGGAGGAGGCCGCGCGGCTTTCGGGCAATTCGCCCTTCGCGATCTTTCGCAAGGTCACCCTGCCGCTCCTCGCCCCTGCGCTGGCGCTGAGCCTTATCGCCACCTTCGCCGAGGTGCTGTCGGACTTCGGCCTCGCCGCGACGATCGCGCATCAGGCCCGCTTTGGCCTGCTCACCTACGGGATCTATACCGCCGTCGCCGACTATCCGATCGACTTTCCCGCCGCGGGCGCGCAGGCGCTGATCCTCTTGTGCCTGATCCTTGCAGCGGTCTTCGCCGACCGGATGCTGCGGCGCCAGGGGCAGGCGCGGCTGATCTCGGGCCGGTCGCGCAGTGCGAGGCCGCCGTCGCGCGGGCCGTGGCGCTGGCCGGTCGCCGGTATCGCGCTGGTGGTGGCGACCCTCGCGCTCTGGCTGCCGCTGGCGGCGATCGCGGGGCGGGCCTTCACCGCGACGCTGGGCAACGGGCTGGCGGTGGCGAACTTCACCACCGCGAACCTCACCGCCGTCCTGAGCTATGGCACCGATGCGAACGCCGCCTTCCTCGACTCCTTCGGCTACGCGCTGGTCACGGCGCTGGCCGCAAGCCTGATCGCGCTGATCCTCGCCGCAAGGGTCGAGGCGGCGGGCACGGGGCTGCGCGGCGCGGTTCTCGGCCTTGCGATCGGCACGGTGGCGATCCCCGGGATCGTGCTGGGCTTTGGCTACATCCTCGTGTGGAACCGGCTCCCGGGCTTCACCGGCTGGCCGCTCCCGCATTACGGCCGGCCCTCGCTGCTGGTCACCGGCTACATTGCCGCGTCGTTGCCCTATTGCCTGATCGTGATCCTCACCGCGCTGGGACAGCTCTCGCCCAGCCTCGACGCCGCCGCGCGGCTGTCGGGCCACGGCCCGATGGCGCGGCTGATGCGGGTGACGCTGCCGCTGATCCTGCTGGCGGTTCTGACCGCGTTCCTGCTCACCTTCATCCGCACGATCTTCGAACTGCCTATCTCGCAGCTCCTGATACCGCTGAAGGGCAGCCCGCTGCCGCCCCTCGTCGTCAATCTCTTCGATCATGACGAAGACGGGCTCGCCTCGGCGCTGTCGTTGATCTCGATGCTGGCGGCGGGCGGCGTCGCCGGAACCCTCTGGATTATCCTGCGCCGACAGCTAACCTTCGGCCGCGGGACAGGAGACCGCTCATGACCCAGGCGTTGACCTGCAGATCCATCGCCAAGACGCTTGGCGGCAAGCAGATCCTGAAGGGGCTCGACCTTGCCGTGAAACCGGCCGAGGTGGTCTCGCTCCTGGGTGCCTCGGGGTCGGGCAAGACCACGCTACTGCGGATGATCGCGGGGCTGATGGATCCCGACGCGGGGGAGATCGCGTTGGGCGAGCGCGTCGTCTGGTCGCCCGCCCTCAATATCCCGGCCGAGAGGCGCCGGATCGGCATGGTGTTCCAGGACTACGCGCTCTGGCCGCACATGAGCGTCGCGGAGAACCTTGCCTTCGGTCTCAGGCCGCAGCGTCTGCCCGCGGCCGAGGCCCGGGCCCGGATCGACCACGCACTGGGCGCGACACGGATGTCGCCGTTCCGCGACCGCCGCCCGCAGGACCTGTCGGGCGGTCAGCAGCAGCGCGTGGCGATCGCCCGCTGCCTTGCCGCGCGGCCCGCGCTGATGCTGTTCGACGAACCGCTCTCGAACCTCGACGCGGCATTGCGCGAGGACATGCGCACCGAGATGATGAGCCTCGTGCGCCGCGAAGGGATCACCGTCGTTTACGTCACCCATGATCAGGGCGAGGCGATGGCGATGTCGGACCGGATCGCGGTGATGCGGGCGGGCGAGATCGCCCAGTTCGACACGCCGCAGCGCCTTTACGACGCGCCCGCAGACCCCTTTGTCGCTGGCTTCATCGGCGGGTTCAGCCTGATGGCGGGAGAGGGGTGCGGCGGCCGCTTCGTTCCCGCGGGCGGAGAGACAGCACTTCTGACGGACGGGTCCGTCGCGGATGGTGCCGCCGTGCTGGTGGTCCGGCCCGAGGACGTCCGGCCCGCCGAAGCGCATCCCGCCACGCGGATCCGGGGCCGCGTTCTGAATGCGGCCTTTCATGGCCGCTGCTGGCGGCTACTGGTCAAGACTGGCGGCGGGCTGCTCCGTCTCGACTGGCCAAGTCACGCGCTGGCCGGCGATCTGATCACCTTCTCGCTGCCGCCCGCGCGATGTCGCGTATTGCCCGCGCCTGCCACGTCCAACGGAAAGGACACCCATGGACATCCCGTCGATCCTGCCCACACTGACCGCCTCGTTCCTGGCCTCCACGGTCGAGGTCGTCGAGGCTTTCACCATCGTGCTGGCGGTCGCGCTGACCCGTAGCTGGCGCCCGGCGCTGATCGGCACATTTGCCGCGCTGGCGCTTCTGGCCGTGCTGGTGGCCATATTTGGCCCGCTCTTCGCGCTGATCCCGCTTGGTCTGATGCAATTCGTGATCGGTTCGATGCTGATCCTGTTCGGCATGCGTTGGCTCAGGAAGGCGATCGGCCGTGCCGCGGGCTACATCGCGCTGCATGACGAGGCCGCGGCCTTCGCGCGCGAGACCGATGCCCTGAAACGTCAGGCGGGGGAGGCACGGGCCGACTGGCTGGCCGGGATGGCCGCGTTCAAGGCCGTGCTGCTGGAAGGGATCGAGGTGGTTTTCATCGTGATCGCCGTGGGCACCGCGCACCGGATGACAGGGATCGCGGCCCTCGGGGCCTTGGCTGCCGCACTCGCGGTGCTGATCCTCGGTGCGCTGGTCCACAAGCCGCTTTCGCAAGTGCCAGAGAACACGCTTAAATTCACCGTGGGGCTGATGTTGAGCGCCTTCGGCATCTTCTGGACGGGCGAGGGCATGGGCGCGCCCTGGCCCGGTGCGGACCTGTCGATCCTCGGGATCTTTCTGGTGCTGCTGGCGGTCTCGCTCTCCGCCGTCACGATCATGCGCGGCGTCCGCGCCCGGCAGGAGGCCGCCTGATGCAGCTGATGTCTTCGATCCTCAAGGAACTCTATGGCCTGTTCGTCGACGATGGCAGCCTCGCGCTGCAACTGGTCGTTCTGATCGCGGTGCTGGCGGCCCTGGCGAAGTCGGGGAGCGTGGCCCCGCTGCCCGCCGCCTTTCTGCTGATCCTCGGGTGCATCGCGATCCTCGGGTTCAGCCTGCACCGGATGACACGGCGGTAGCGGGAACGACGGCAGGATCGAGCAGCTAAACGCCAAGATCGCTGAACTCATGTCGTTTCCCGGTCTTCGGCCCATCGCACGCTCTCTGCAGGCGGAATTCCCGACATTCGGGAACTCCGCCGTGTCCGCGGCGCTCGGGTCAGCCGATGCTTGCGGAGGCCGGGCCGAAGAACTCGTGATGAATGCGCGCCTCGGGCACATTCGCGGCCTTCAACCCCGCCACCATCTCCTGCATGAAGCCGACCGGCCCGCAGACGAAGTAATCGGCATGCGACGGGTCGCTGATCTCGACCAGCCAGGTCGGGTCGATGCGCCCGGCACGGACGCCATCACACAGGTCGCTTTCCGAGGGCTCCTCATAGAAGACGTGGCTTTCGCTCGCCCGGGCCGCCGGTGTCTCGCGCATCGCGTGATGCGCGCCGTTGCGGGTGGCATGGACGTAGACGATACGAAGATCACCGCCACCGTAGCTTTCCAGCATCGAGATCATCGGCGTAAGACCGACCCCGCCCGACAGCAGCACGACCTCCCGCTTGTCGGTGGGATCGAGAAAGAATTCGCCCGCCGGCGCGGCGACGTCGACCTCGGCGCCCACCTCGACCTCGTCGTGCAGCCAGGTCGAGATCCGCCCGCCCGGCTCACGTTTCACGGTGATGCGGTAGCTCTCGCCGTCTGGCGCCGAGGAGATCGAGTAGTTGCGGCGGTATTCCTCACCTTCCGCCGGGGTGAAGCGGAAGCTCAGATACTGGCCGGGACGATGCCGCAGGACCGGCCCGCCGTCGACCGGGCGGAGGGTGAAGGAAACGATCTCGGGCGTCTCCGGCACCTTGGCCGCGATCCGAAAGCGCCGCCACCCGCGCCAGCCGCCGTCGCGGGCCTCGGAGCCTGCATAGATCTCTTCCTCGCGCGCGATCAGCGTGTCGGCCAGAAACCAGTAGGCCTCGCCCCAGGCCGCAAGGATCTCGGGCGTTGCGGCCTTGCCCAGCACTTCGGCAACCGCGCCGAGAAGCGCGCTGGCGACGTGCGGATAGTGCTCGGGCAGGATCTGCAGGCCCGCATGTTTCTGGGCGATCCGTTCCAGCGCGCCGGCCAGGACGCCAGGATTGCGGATGTGCGTGGCATAGGCCACCAGCGCCCCGGCAAGCGCCTTGTGCTGGGGCGAGTTGCCGTGCTGGTGCGACATGTTGAAGAGCGCGCGGATCTCCGGATCGGCCAGCAACCTGCCGTACATGCAGGGCACGATCCGGTCGACATGTGCTGCCACCACCGGCGCGGTCGCCTCGATGATGGCAAGGGTTTCTTCGGTAAGCGGCTTGGGCATGGGTGCCTCCTGAGTTAAAGATGCCGGCGTTGCGTACCTATACTTGCCGCCGATAAGATGCTAACGATTCGTATGTTAATTGCCTGCGACATCGCGTCCTGCCCTCGGGGCGGCGGCAGAAGGGAACTGGAATGCGGTTGAACGACACGACGGACGTGGCCCTGCGGGTCATGATCTATGCTGCGTCCGTGGGGGATCGACGCTTCACGATCGACCAGGTGGTCGAAGCCTACGGCGTGCCCCGCAGCACGGTGATGAAGGTGGTGAACGCGCTGACGCAGGGCGCCTTCCTGACCGCGCAACGTGGCCGGTCAGGGGGGCTCAATCTCTCGCGTGCGCCCGAGGACATCGGCGTGGGCGCGATCGTCCGCCGCATGGAGACGGATTTCGGCCTGGTCGAATGCATGCGGGCGGGGAATGCCTGCACGATTACCAAATGCTGCCGCCTGATCTCGCCGCTTGCCGAGGCGCGCAAGGCATTCCTCGACGTGCTCGACACCTATTCGGTCGCGGATATGGCGCTGGCGCCAATGGATTTCGGGCTTTCGCCCTCATGACAGCCGGTTGCCGCGTCGCGCCGCGCGGGCCCAGGGACATCATCGGAGGTCCGGGATCATGAGCTGCCTTCGTTCTCTCGGGCCCGCGGTCGCGCATGCCCCGGCAAACCCGGAGCGGTTCAATCCGGGCCGGGGTCGGCGCCCTTGTCGGGCTGGGCCTCACTGGCCTGTTCGTGCTGTCCCCGGCGGTTGACCCGACTCTCGGGCTTTACCTTGTCGCGCCCTTCGGGGCGACCTCGGTGCTGCTTTTCGCGGTGACGAACAGCCCGCTGGCGCAACCCTGGTCGGCGGTGGTCGGCAATGTCCTCGCCGCGCTGGTAGGCGTCGCGGTCAGCCTGCTGATCGCGGATCTGGCTGTTGCCGGCAAAGGCCGGAACGCCCTCGGCGATGCCCTCGCCCTTGGTCCCATGACAGGCCGAGCAGCTGACCTCGAAGGTCTGCTTGCCTGCCTTGAGGCCCGCGCCATCAGCGGACATGGCCGAGACCTGCGTGACCTGCGCCGCCGGAGGCGACTTCAGGTAGGTCGCGACGGATTTCAGATCCTTAGGCCCAGACACCGGCGACCAGGACACCGAGGACGACGAGCGCGCCGACGCCGGTGCCGGTCTTCTTCCAGTTTGCCATCGGGTCAGCCTTTCACCAGTGCGCCGGGGTTCGACATGTAGGTCTTGTGAATCGCCTCGGCGGCACGGATGGCCAGGGCGCCCACGGTCACGGTCGGGTTGTAGCCGCCGTTGTTGGGGAAGGCCGAGGCGCCAACCACGAAGAGGTTGTGGCAATCCCAGCTTTGCAGGTAGGTGTTCAGCGCCGAGCGGGTCGGGTCGTCGCCGATCACCGCACCGCCGATGGTGTGAGAGCTATCCTGCTTGTAGGGGTTCCAGCTCGTGTCGGTCTGACGCTCGAGGTTGATGTCCTTGCCGCCCGCGTTGACCATGATCTCCTTGGCCTTGTCGGTGACGTAGTTGGTCATCTTGCGGCCGTTCTCGGCCCAGTCGAAGGTGACGCGCAGGAGCGGCTGGCCGTGGCGGTCCTTGTAATTGGGGTCGAGCGACAGGTAGTTGCCGCGCGTCGGCATCGAGGTGCCCTGGCAGAAGATGTTGCCCGCGGTCGAATAATCGCGCGCATACGCCTTCTTCCACTCGGAACCCCAGCGTTTCGCCCCGCCGCGCAGGCTGTTCATGTGCGCGATCGGGCGGCCGTCAGTCGAATAGCCCATGATCCCCGCGCCGCCGATGAAATCGAGGCCGGAGTGGTCGAAGTTGTCACCGTTGAAGTCGTCGATCTGCACACCCAGAGCACCGGCCCCGATGAACGGGTTCATGTGGCTGTCGTCGAAGAAGCCGGTCATCGACGAACAGGTCTGGTAGTTGTAGTTCCGCCCGATCGTGCCTTCGCCCGTCGACGGATCGTAGGGCGTCCCGACCTGGGACAGCAGCATCAGGCGCACGTTGTCCATCTGGTAGGCGGTGAAGATCACCACGTCGGCCGGTTGGAACACCTCTTCGCCGTCGCCGGTGATGCAGCGCACGCCGGTCAGGGTCTTGCCGTCCTTGGCCTTCACGCCGTGCAGCACCTCGGTCTCGGTCAGCAGGGTGAAGTTCTTGCGGCGCATCAGCACCGGCAGGATGCAGGCCTGCGACGAGGATTTGGAGAAGTTGCCGCAGCCGTGGAAGTCGCAGAAGCCGCAATAGGTAGCCGCCCCCCCCCTCGACAGCCTCTTCTGGCCACCGGGGAACCGCGTCGAGGAACTCTGTCTCGCCCGTGGTTTGCCCGGGCGTTTCCTGCCGGGCGATGAGAACCGCGGCTTTCGTGACGCAAACTGACGTTTTCCCTGCGCACGGCGGTGGCAGGGTGCCGGGGCAGCCCGCGGCCCCGCGGCGATGGAGAGCACGAGATGCCAGAGATCCCCAACCATGCCCGCGTCGTCATCATCGGTGGCGGCGTCATCGGCTGTTCGGTCGCCTACCACCTTGCCAGCCTCGGCTGGAACGACATCGTCCTGCTGGAACGCAAGCGCCTGACCTCGGGCACGACATGGCACGCGGCGGGCTTGATCGGGCAGCTTCGGTCCTCGGCCAACATGACCCGCCTCGCGCGCTACTCGGCCGAGCTTTACACGCGGATCGAGGGCGAGACCGGGGTCGCCACCGGGTTCCGGCAATGCGGTTCGATCTCGGCCGCGCTGACGGCCGAGCGGCTGGAGGAGCTTTATCGCCAGGCCGCGATGGCGCGGGCCTTCGGTGTGCCGGTGGAGGAGTTGTCGCCCGCCGAGGTGGGCGCGCGCTATCCGCACCTGAACCTCGCGGGGGTGACCGGCGGGGTGTGGCTGCCGACCGACGGGCAGGCCGACCCTGCCAACATCGCGCTGGCCCTGGCCAAGGGCGCGCGGCAGAAGGGCGCGACCATCGTCGAGGGCGCGAAGGTCACCGCGATCGCCCGGGACGGGCGGCGTGTGACCGGGGTGGACTGGACCGGCGAAGACGGCAGCCGGGGCCATGTCGCCTGCGACGCGATCGTCAATTGTGCGGGCATGTGGGGCCACGAGGTCGGCCGCATGGCGGGGGTGAACGTGCCGCTGCATGCCTGCGAGCACTTCTACGTCGTGACCGAGGCCATCGCGGGTCTGGCACGGCTGCCTGTTCTGCGCGTGCCCGACGAATGCGCCTATTACAAGGAGGACGCGGGCAAGATCCTGCTCGGCGCGTTCGAGCCGCGGGCCAAGCCCTGGGGAAGGACGGGCATCCCCGAGAGTTTCGAATTCGACCAGCTGCCCGAGGATTTTGCCCATTTCGAACCGATTCTGGAGGCCGCCTGCGCCCGCATGCCGATGCTGGCCGAGACGGGGATCCACACCTTCTTCAATGGCCCCGAAAGCTTTACCCCTGATGATGCCTATCACCTGGGCCTCGCGCCCGAGGCTGACAACATCTGGGTCGCCGCCGGGTTCAACTCCATCGGTATCCAGTCGGCTGGCGGTGCGGGGATGGCGCTGGCACAGTGGATGGAGGATGGCGAAAAACCCTTTGACCTCGGCGATGTCGACATCGCGCGGATGCAGCCGTTCCAGGGCAACCGGCACTACCTGTTCGAACGCTCGAAAGAGACGCTGGGCCTGCTCTATGCCGACCATTTCCCGTTCCGCCAGAAGGCCACGGCGCGCGGGGTGCGCCGCTCGCCGCTCCACGCCCATCTGGCCGAACGCGGCGCGGTCTTCGGCGAGGTGGCGGGCTGGGAACGGGCGAACTGGTTTGCGGCCCCCGGGCAGGAGGGCGCCTATCGCTACAGCTGGAAGCGACAGAACTGGTTCGAGAATTCGGCGGCCGAACACCGGGCGGTGCGCGAAGGGGTGGGCATGTACGACATGTCCTCCTTCGGCAAGCTGCGGGTCGAGGGGCCGGGGGCGGAGGCGTTTCTCAACCACATCTGCGGCAACGAGATGGCCGTGCCGGTGGGCCGCATCGTCTACACCCAGTTCCTGAACCCGCGTGGCGGGATCGAAGCGGACGTAACCGTGACCCGGCTGTCGGAAACCGCCTATCTGGTG
This sequence comes from Acidimangrovimonas sediminis, assembly GCF_002871005.1. Taxonomy (GTDB): domain Bacteria; phylum Pseudomonadota; class Alphaproteobacteria; order Rhodobacterales; family Rhodobacteraceae; genus Acidimangrovimonas; species Acidimangrovimonas sediminis. The sequence continues at coordinate 233,958 of NZ_PHSN01000014.1, read as the reverse complement.
GTGACGCCCGCCGCCACGCGGCTGGCCGACGAGACCTGGATGCGCCGCCACAGCGGCGGCTACAGCGTGGTCATCATCGACGTCACCGCGGGCGAGGCGGTGCTGGCGGTGATGGGGCCGGAGAGCCGCGCGTTGCTCTCGCGCGTCTCGCCCGCGGATTTCGGCAATGCGGTGAACCCCTTCGGCACCGCGCAGGAAATCGAGATCGGCATGGCGCTGGCCCGGGCCCACCGCGTCAGCTACGTCGGCGAGCTGGGGTGGGAGATCTACGTCTCCTCCGACATGGCGGGCCATGTGTTCGAGGTGCTGTGGGAGGCGGGGCAGGGCGTGGGCCTTTCCCTGTGCGGCATGCACATGATGGACAGCTGCCGGATCGAGAAGGCCTTCCGCCACTTCGGCCACGACATCACCTGCGAGGACCACGTGATCGACGCCGGGCTGGGTTTTGCGGTGCGCACGGCAAAGCCCGATTTCATCGGCCGCGCGGCGGTACTCGCCCGCAAGGAAACCGGACCCGCGCGGCGCCTCGTGCAGTTCCGCCTGACCGATCCCGAGCCGCTTCTGTTCCACCACGAGCCAATCCTGCGCGATGGCGAGATCGTGGGCTATCTCAGCTCGGGCGCCTATGGCCACACGCTGGGGGGCGCGATCGGCATGGGCTATGTCCCGTGCGCGGGCGAAAGCGCGGCCGAGGTGCTGGCCTCGCGCTACGAGATCGACGTGATGGGCACACGGATACTGGCCGAGGCCTCGCTCAAGCCGATGTACGACCCCGCCGCCGCCCGGGTGAAAGTATAGGGGCCGATATGGACCAGGCAGGGAACTACGACTACATCGTCGTCGGCGCGGGATCGGCGGGTTGCGTGCTGGCGGACCGGCTTTCCGAAGATCCCGATTGCCGGGTCCTCCTGCTTGAGGCCGGCGGACACGACCGCAACCTCTTCATCCAGATGCCGGCAGGGGTTTACCTACGACATGGCCACCGTCCGCGATCCGGAGCGGATCGCGCGTGTCGCCCCCTTCTGCTTCCTGATGTCCTTCTCCGGCGGCGAGCTGGACCAGGCAGAGGCGCTGGGCCTTGCGCGCTCCGTCCGGGCGCACGGGGCCGAGAACGTCCTCGTGACCCGGGGTGGCGAAGGGGAGCTGATGCTGAACGGCGAAGGTCTTTGCCAGGTGCCCGCCCAGCCGACCGATCTGCACGACAGCCTCGGTGCGGGCGATACCTTCATCGCGCGGGTGCTCGTGGGGCTGCTCAAGGGGGAATCGACCGAGGTTCTGTTGCGCGCCGCGGCAATTGAAGCGGCGATGACCTGCACGCGCCCGGGCGCATTCGGCCATGCCGCTCCGATGCAGATCGACCAGTCGCGGGCGATGTCGCTTGAAGAGATCTACCGCGTTTCTCAGCCGGCGCAGGCCTGACCGCCCCGGCCACTTCAGATCAGATCGGAACCGAAATCCGTCGGCTCTGCCGGGCGGTGGGTGCCAATGGCGGCACGCCTGAAATCCTCATGCAACATCGCCGGAATGCCAGGGGCATCCACGCCAGCAAGAGGCGAGGCGTCGGGCCTGTTGACCTGTCTGCGATCCGCGGATCGTCATGCGGGCCAGCGGTTTTTGCCGGCGCCGCGTTCCGGAACTCTGCACGAGCAGGATTCAGGCCGTGAATCCGCAAGGTCAGGAGGCGCGGCATCAGCAGAGCTGCCCCCGTGCGTCACCCCAGGGTGAACTGGAAACCCTGCGACGAAGCCCCGAAGTGGCGCGGGACATGGACGATCCGGGGCCGATCCGGGGCGCCAAAGGCGTGGCGCGGTGCGCCCAAGGCGGGACGCCCGGCACCGCCCCGGCGCATTGGTAGGCATGACGCAGTATTTCGTCTCGATCCGTCGGGCGCTACCGTGATAGAGATTGAGATATATCATATATCATGGTAGGCCACGATCAAGCCGGGAGAACGGGTTGCAGCCAGTCGTCATGATCAGCGGAGCGTCGCGCGGCATCGGTGCCGCGATCGCGCATGAGCTGCATTCCGCGGGCTGGGCGCTCAGCCTCGGCGCGCGCTCGCCAATCACCCAGCCTGCGGGACCGGCTGTTCTGACCCGGCATTACGACGCCCTGGAACCGGGGTCGGAGGTCGCTTGGGCGCAGGCGACCCTCGCGCGGTTCGGCCGGATCGACGCGGTGGTTCACAATGCGGGGATCCACAGCCGCAAGACCCTGCTGGAAGCCGACGACGCCGAATTCGACGCGCTCTTCGGGGTGAACGTCAAGGCGCCGCTTCGCCTTACCCGGGCGATCTGGCCGGAACTGGCCGCTCGGCGGGGCAAGATCGTCACGATCGCCTCGCTGTCGGGCAAGCGCGCGAAGTCGCCGGGGTCGAGCTTTTACGCCCTGTCGAAATTCGCGGCCGTTGGTCTTGCCCATGGCCTCAGACAATGCGGCAAGGAAAGCGGTGTGCGCTCCACCGCGATCTGCCCCGGTTTCGTCGCGACCGAGATGGCGGCCGGAGCCTCGATCCCGCCGGAGGATCTGACCCAGCCCTCCGATGTTGCCCGGATCGTCCGTCTCGTCCTGGAATTGCCGGCAACGGCCAGCATCTCGGAAATCCCCGTCAACTGGACTGTAGAGGACTGCTATTGACCGCCGCTCGCCCCCTGAATTCGCCCGTGCCGTCATCCGCGACGGAGGAATTGCTGCGCGTCGACGCCCTTTCGGTCGGCTTTGCCGGCCGCGAGGGGCCGGTGCCGATCCTGCGCGAAGTGGGCCTGTCCGTCGGGCGGGGCGAGATCGTCTGCCTGGTCGGCGAAAGCGGGTCGGGCAAGTCGATGACGGCTCTTTCCATCGCGGGTCTGCTGCCGCCCGGGGCGCAGCGAACGGCCGGGCGCATCACGCTGGGTGGAACCGCGCTTGCGGGGCAGGGGCCCGACGCGTTCGATACGGCGCGCGGCAAGCGCATCGGCGTGATCTTTCAGGAGCCGATGACCGCGCTCAACCCCGTGCTCAAGGTGTCGGAGCAGATCTCGGAAAGCCTTGTGCGGCATTCCGGCATGGGCTGGGCCGAGGCGCGGCGCGAGACGATCCGCCTGCTGGGCGAGGTGGGCATCGCCGATGCGCCGCGCCGGGCTGACCAGTTCGTGCACCAGCTTTCGGGCGGCATGCGGCAACGGGTGATGATCGCCACCGCGATCGCGGCGAACCCCGAGTTCCTGATCGCGGACGAACCGACGACGGCGCTGGATTCGACGGTGCAGGCGCAGGTGCTCGACCTGATCCGGGGGCTGCGCGACAGCCGCGGCATGGGGGTTCTCTTCATCACCCATGACCTTGGCGTCGTGGCCGAGATCGCCGATCGGGTCTGCGTGATGTACGCCGGCCGGGTGGTCGAGGAAGGGCCGGTGCGCGAGGTGCTGCAGAACCCGCGCATGCCCTATACCCGCGGTCTGCTTGCCGCGCTCCCGCGCGAGGATGGGCGGGTCGCGCGATTGCAGGCGATCCCCGGCAACGTGCCGGCGCCGCGCGACATGCCGCCGGGCTGCAGCTTCGCCCCGCGCTGTGCCGCCGCGACCGAGGTCTGCGCCGCGGCCCTTCCCGCGCTGGAAGAGGTGGCGCCCGGTCATTCGGTGCGCTGCCTGCGCTGGCAGGCGCTGCCCGATCAGGCCGCGCGCCCCGATCTGGTGCCGGACCCCGAGCATGCGGAGCGCCCGGCGATCCTGAAGGTGCGCGACTTGGTGAAGCATTACCCGGTGCGCACCGCCTTCGGCGCCCGCCACGGCCAGAAGGTGCGGGCGGTCGACGGGGTCAGTTTCGATCTCGCACGCGGCGAGGTGCTGGCGCTGGTCGGCGAAAGCGGATCGGGCAAGACCACCCTCGGGCGCTGCCTGATGCAGCTGGTGCCCCCCACTTCGGGCAGCGTGACCTTCGAGGGGACGGAGCTGATCGGCCTGCCGGAGAAGCGCCTTTTCGACCTGCGCCGCAGGTTGCAGATCGTGTTCCAGGATCCGTTCGCCAGTCTCGATCCGAAGATGACGATCGGCCAGATCCTGGCGGAGCCGCTGCGCCTGCACGCGATCGTGCCGAAGGACCAGGTTGCCGAGCGCGTGGCGCGGCTGCTCGATACCGTGGGGTTGCCCGCGACGGCGGCGGCGCGGCGGCCTGCGGATTTCTCGGGTGGTCAGCGTCAGCGGATCGCCATCGCCCGCGCGCTTGCGCTGGAGCCCGAGGTGATCGTCGCGGATGAGGCGGTCTCGGCCCTCGACGTGTCGATCCGGGCGCAGGTGGTCGGCCTGCTGCAGGATCTGCGGGCGGATCTGGGCCTGTCGATGGTCTTCATCACCCATGACCTCGCGTTGGTGCGCCAGATCGCCGACCGGGTGCTGATCCTCTACCTAGGCCAGGTGATGGAAGAGGGCCCCGCGGCCGAGGTGTTCCGCCAGCCGCGCCACCCCTATACCCGGGCGCTTCTGTCCGCGATCCCGGTGCCCGATCCCGACCGCCGGCGGGAACGCATTGTGCTGGGCGGCGATATCCCCTCGCCGATCAATCCACCCTCGGGCTGCGTGTTTCGCACGCGATGCCCGCGGGCGACGGCGGAATGTGCGCGGGATGTGCCCGCGATGCGGGGCTTCGGGCCGGGCCATGCGGCGGCCTGTCTGCACCCGCTGGGCGACGGCGACGCCTGAGCCCGCGCGGGCCCCCGTCGCGGGGGCCGGCAGGTTCAGGCGTGGGTCTTGCCGGGTATCGGCCCTCTCAGGCCCCGACCTCGTAAGGCAGCTCGGGGTCCGAGGCCCACTCGTGCCAGGATCCAACGTGGATCGCGAGGTCGGTGAACCCCGCCAGCCGCAGCCCGTAAAGCGCCGTCGCGGCCCGTGCGCCACGGTGGCAGTAAAGCGCGACGCGGCGCGCGGGGTCGAGGCCGGCATCGCGGGCGCGAGCTAAGATCTCCGGCCCGGGCAGGTAGCGGCCGCCCGACAACATGTCCTCGTAGAACATGAACAGGGCGCCGGGTACGTGCCCGCCATGGTCGCAGCAGTCGTGGACATAGCTGCCCTCGAACTCCCCCCGCCGGCGCACGTCGAAGATCTGCAGCCCGGTCTCGGCGGCGTGAAGGACATCCGCGGTCGTGACCGTCAGGGCGGGGGCCCAGCCTTCGGGGCAGGGCGCCTGCCGCTCCGCGCTGACCGCGACCTCGATCCCCGCGCCGGGGGCGGTGGTGCGGCCTGCGGCGCGCCAAGCGGCAAGGCCGCCATCGAGGATCCGCCCGCCGCGCAGCCCGATCAGCTCGTGAAACCACAGCCCGCGGGGTGACCGCATCCCGGTTTCCTCTTCGTAGAAGACCACCTCGCGCGTGCCGTCGAGGCCCGCGGCTTGCCAGGCCCCGGCGACCGCACCGGCCATGTCGCGCAGCCCGGCCTCATCGGTGCGTGCGATGAAGTAGTCGTAGACATTGACCGAGATCGCGCCGGGGATGGCATCGCGCTGCCAGTCGGCGACGGGCCTCGTGTCGACGAGGATGGCGTCGGGCGCGATGGTGTCGGGGGTGGCGAGAAAGGTCATGGGTCACTCCTGTCCGGCAGCGAGGGGAAGGGCCTGCCCCAGCCCGAGCGCGCGCGCGTCCCGGACCAGTCGTGCGGCAAGCGCGATGTCGAAGATGTTCAGCCCGAAGCTCGAGAAAAAAACCGACCGCGCGGGGTCCGGCCGCCAGGTCGCGCAGGCGGGATCGCTCAGGTCGGCGGCGATCCTGTCGGCGGAGAACCGCCCGGCGCGGTAAAGCCGGAACAGGCTTTTCGCGCTGCGATCCGCGAAATCGCCCCAGGCATCGACGCAGACATCGTCAGTGGCCTCGATCGCATCGAAGGACACCTCGTTGAACCCGATCTGGGCGATCAGCCGGCCCGGGCGCACCGCGCGCGCATCAAGGATCGGTTCCGGTGCCGAGGTGCAGCTCAGGATCGCATCGACATCGGCAACCGCGTCGTCGAGGGCTTCCGAAACCGCTGTGCCGGGGTGGCGCCCGGCCATTGCGTGGGCCCGCTCCGTTGTCCTGTTCCAGACGGTGACCTGCGCCTCGGGGAACAGCGCGGCCAGCATGTCGAGGTGGCCGCGCGCCTGCGCCCCCGCGCCAAGCAGCGCGATCCGGCGTGGTGCCAACGGGGCGAAGCGGCTGAGCGCGAGGCCCGTCACCGCTGCGGTGCGCATGCAGGTAAGGAAACCGCTTTCCAGGATCGCCTCGGGCTGGCCGTCCTCCAGCCGGTTCAGAAGCGTCAGGCTGCTGTTCGCGGGCAACGACGGATCGGCCGCGGCGCGGTGCATCGTCCACTTCAGGCCGGCGACGCCATACTCTCCCTCCAGCCGCGCGGGCAGGCCATAGGCCTTTTCGCGCGGGTCCGGTCCGGTGGGCAGCACGTTCTCTGGCACCATCTCGGCGGCGCCGGCGGCATGCAGGCGCAGCGCCTCCTCGATATCGGCGCGGGCGCGCAGGTGATCCGCCGCCCCCGCCGCGCGCAGGTCGGTCTCGTTCAGCCAGAGCATGCTGCGCGTCATGGTCGCCTCCTACGCGGTCTTGCCGGGCGTCAGGCCGAGGCGGGCGTCGCGGCTGGCCGCGGCTTCGGTCCGTTCGGCAACGGGGCCCCAGCCACCCCCGCCGGCGGTGCACAGCTCGACGATGGTGCCTGCGGGCACGTCGACCGTGCTCTTGCCGCCGATGGCTTCATCGGTGTCGCCGTGGCGCAGGCGAATGCTGGCCATCGACCCCGGCGCGCCGGCGCCACTGCCCCAGGGCCGGTGCCGCGTCCGGTCGAGGTGGACGGTCACCGTCGCGGGCTGGTCGAGCCGCACCACCCGGGTGATGCCGTGTCCGCCGCGGTATTGCCCCGCGCCGCCGGTGCCGGGCAGGAGCCCGTAACGCAGCACGGTCATCGGATAGTTCCGCTCCATCGCCTCGACCGGCGAGTTCGCGGTGTTGGTCATGTGGCAATGCACCCCGTCGGCGCCGTCCGCACCGGACAGGCCGCCCTGACCGCCGGCATAGGTCTCGACATAGGAAAAGGCCTGGCCGTGGCCATCGTCGCGCCCCCCGATGATCAGCGCGTTCATCGACCCGGTCGAGGCTGCCATCGCCGCCTCGGGCACCAGCTGGTTGAACGCCCCCATCAGCGCGTCGGTGATCCGCATGCTGGTGATCGAGGTACAGAGCGCCACCGCCGCGGGCACCGCGGCATCGACAAGACTGCCGGGTTCGGTGATCAGGTCGACCGCGCCGAAGAGGCCCGCGTTCGAGGCAAGCCCGGGGTCCAGCATCGCCTTTACGGTATAGAGCAGGCAACTCATGGTCAGCGGACGCACCGCGTTGATCGGGCCGCGCACCTGTGCCGAGGTGCCGGTGAAATCGGCGATCAGCCGGCCGCCCGTGACCGACAGGGCGACGCGGATCTCCAGATCCTGCGGCGTGCCATCGGGGGCGTTCCATTCCAGCGTGTCGATGAATGTGGCGGCGCGGCCCTCCAGCGTCGACAGCCTGCGCTCCAGCCGCCGGCGGGTGGCATCGGCCAGGAAGGCCGCGGCGCCGCCCAATTTTTCACGGCCCAGACGGTCGGACAGCTCGATCAGGCGCGCCGCGCCGGTGGTGTTCGCCGCCACCTGTGCCAGCAGGTCGCCCACCACCATCTCGGGGGTGCGGCTGTTGATGCGGAAAAGTTCGACCACCGACGGGTCGATCTCGCCGTTGGTGAGGATGACGAGGGGCGGGATCCGCAGCCCTTCCGTATAGACCTCGGCCACGTTGAGCGAGAGCGAGCCGGGCGCACTGCCGCCCACGTCAAGCTGGTGGGCCATGTTCGCGACATAGCCCAGCCGGGTCCCACCGTGATCCACCGGCGCCAGCACCACCACGTCGGGCAGGTGCGACCCGGTCAGCCAGGGGTCATTGGTCACCAGCATCTGCCCCGCCGGGACCGGGTGGCCAAGCCGCGCTTCGACCCGTTCGATCACCCCGGCAAGGAGGCCGAGATGCACCGGAATATGTTCGGCCTGCGCGGCAAGCTGCCCTCGGGTGGTGAACACCCCGCAGGAGAAATCGCGCCGGTCGCGGATGTTGATCGAATGCGCGGTGTTGATCAGGGCTGCGCCCATCTCCTCGGCCACGGCCTGCAGGCCGTGCCGGGCCACCTCGGCGAGAACGGGATCCGACATCATGTCTCCAGCTCAATGATCAGGTTGCCGACGGAATCGATGCGCGCCTCTTGATACCCAAGGAGAAGCGTCGAATCCTGCTGTTCTAGAAGTGCCGGCCCGGTGATGCGGCTGCCCGGCGCCAGCCGGACGCGGTCAACGACCGGAACGGTCAGGCGCTGGCCGTCCAGCCGGACCGAGGCCTCGCCCACCACCGGATTGCCGGCCACGGTTTTCGGGCGCGGCAGCACGGCAGAGGGCGCGGGGCCCTCGCCCGTGACATGCAGCGCGGCCAGTTCCACCGTCTGGTCGCGTCGGGCGTAGCCGTAGGTCTGCTGGTGCAGGGCGTGGAAGGCCTCGACCGCGGCATCGGGGGCCGCGGCATCGAACGTCACGCGCAGCGACCGGCCCTGACCGGCATAGCGCAGGTCGGCGGTACAGAGCGTCGTGACCTCCGTGGCCGTGATCAGTTCCTCCGCGGCCTGCCGGGCGATCCCTGCGGTCAGGGGCGCAAGCAGGGCGTCGGTCTCGGCCCGGCTCAGGTCGCCGATCGGGCGTTCCACCGTCACGCTTTCGTCGTGCCGCCAGGGCGATAGCAGCAGGCCGATGGCGCAGAGCAGGCCGGGTGAGGGCGGGATGATCACCGTCTTCATCCCCAGCGCCTGGGCAAGGTCGATCGCATGGAACGGCCCGGCGCCCCCGAAGGCGAAGAGCGCGAAGTCGCGCGGGTCGAAGCCGCGTTCCACCGTGACCCGGCGAATGCCGCGCATCATGGCCGCGTTCACCACCTCGATCACCCCTTCGGCGGCGCGGTCGGTATCCAGGCCCAGCGGGTCGGCCACATGGGTGCGGATCGCGGTCTCGGCGGCCTCGCGCGAGATCTTCAACCCGCCACCCAGCGGCCGGCCGTCGCGCAGCTTGCCCAGCACGACGTTTGCATCGGTCACGGTGGGGCGGGTGCCGCCCTTGCCGTAGGAGGCGGGCCCCGGCGTTGCGCCCGCGCTTTCCGGGCCGACGCGCAGCACGCCCTCGGCGTCGACCCCGGCAATCGAGCCGCCGCCCGCGCCAAGCGTGATGATGTCGAACATCGGCACGCGGACCGGCAGGCCCTCGATCTCGCCCTCGTGGCGGGTCACGACCTTGCCGTCGCGGATCAGCCCGATGTCGAAGCTGGTGCCGCCCATGTCGACGGTGACGACGTTGGCGTATTGTGCCGCCGCCGCGAAGGCGCGCGCACCCGAAAGGCCCGCGGCGGGGCCGGACAGGCAAGTGTGCACGCTTTTCGCGGCCCCCGCGACGGCCGCGCTCATCAGCCCGCCGTTCGATTGCATGATCGCCGGCGGCTCGGCAAAGCCCGCCTCGGCCAGGCCCTCGCTGAGGCGTTCCAGATAGCTGCGCAGCGGCGGCATGACATAGGCGTTGATCAGTGTGGTCGAGGCGCGCTCGAATTCGCCCGGCTGCGGCAGGACATCGACCGAGAGCGAGATATCCACCCCCGGCAGCAACCGCGCGAGGATCTCGCCCGCCTGCCGCTCATGAACCGGGTTGGCGTAGGAATGCAGCAGCACGACCGCGACGGATTGCACTGCTTCCGCCTTCAGCGCCCTGGCGATCTCTTCCAGCGCGTCCTCGTCCAGCGGGCGCACCACCCGGCCCTCGGCGTCGATCCGCTCGGGCAGTTCGAAGCTGAGGTCGCGGGGCGCCAGCGGCGCCGCGCGTCTGGCATGGGCATCGTACAGGTCCGGACGGGTCTGCCGCGCGATCTGCATCAGATCGCGGAAGCCCTCGGTGACGATGAAGGCCGTCTTCGCCCCCTTGCGCTCGATCAGCGCGTTCGTCGCCACCGTCGTGCCATGCGCGAAGGAGCCGACCTGACCGCTGTCGAGCGCCGCCTCGTCAAGCGCGAGGCGCGTGGCCTCCAGAACGGCGGTCGCCTGATGCCCCACGGTCGTGGGGATCTTCACGAAGACCGAGTCGCCGCTGGCAGCCTCCACCACGCAAAGGTCGGTGAAGGTGCCGCCGACATCGCATCCGATCCGGTACGAGGGCACGGGTCAGGCTCCGGCCAGCACGTCGGCGAAGGGGAAGAGCGCCGGGGACCCGCCGCAATGCAGGAACAGCACGTCCGAGCCCTTCTCGATCTCGCCGGTCTCGACAAGGTCGATCAGCCCGCCCATCGCCTTGCCGGTATAGACCGGATCGAGCAGCAGGCCCTCGGCCCGTGCGGCGCGGTGGATGGCGGCGTTGCCCGCCTCGCTCGGGACGCCATAGGCGGGGCCGACATGGCCGGTCTCGACGCGGATCTCCTCGGGCGCCCATTCGCGGTCCACCGCGATCAGCTTGGCCGCCGCGTTGGACATCGGCGCGATACGCTCGGGGAAGGGCACGGCGCTGCCCGAAACGGCGACGCCGATGATCTTGGTGTCGGGCCAGTAGTGGCTGACGCCGATGGTGAGGCCTGCGAGCGTGCCGCCCGACCCCACCGGCAGCACGATGTAATCCGGCGCCTTGCGGCCGGCTTCGTCATATTGCTGGGCCAGCTCGCGCGCGGCGGCGACGTAGCCAAGCGCACCCAGCGGCGTGGCGCCGCCGACGGGGATGATATAGGCCTTTTCGCCCCGCGCCTCGGCGGCATCGGCATGGGCCTGCATCCGCGGGCCGATCAGGTCGAAATACGCGTCGGGATCGAGGAATTCCAGCTCCGCCCCGAACAGCCGGTCGAGCAGCAGGTTGCCCTGGTACTGCGTGGGCGGGTTGCCGCGCAGCACGAGGACCGGGTGCATGCCGAACTTGCGCGCCGCGGCCGCGACCATGCGGGCATGGTTCGACTGGTGGCCGCCGGTGGTGATCAGCACTTTCACACCCTGCGCCACCGCGTCGGCCATCAGGAATTCCAGCTTGCGCACCTTGTTGCCGCCGCCGCCGAAGCCGGTGAAGTCGTCGCGCTTGATCGACAGCGAGACGCCGAGCTCCCCGCCCAGCTTGGGCAGTGCCTCGACCGGCGTGGGGGCGAAACCGAGGGAGACGCGGGGGATGTCATCAAGCTTCATCTTGGGTCCTTTCAGGGGAAGTCATGCGCCCATCGCGATCAGCCAGCGGCCGAGGGAGGCGAGGAAGCGTTCGCAGGTGTCGAGGTCGAGAAATTCGTCGGGGCCATGCGCATTCCCGCCGCGGCCGAGACCGGCGATCAGGAAGCTTTCGGCATGGGGGGCAAAGGCATAGGCGGGCGCGGCGCCGATCGCCCAGGGCCAGATCTGCGGCGCCGCGGGGGCGATCTCGTAGGCGTGGCGCAGCTCGGCCACGCCGGGGGCGGTGGGCGGGAAGCGGTGGCCGGGGTAGGCATCGTCGACGGCGATGGTCACGCCCTCCAGGCCCTCGGCCTTCAGGTCCATCGCGTAGTCGTCCAGCAGCGCGCGCGGGTCCAGCCCGGGCGGCGTGCGCAGGGCAAATCGCGCGCGGGCCGCGGTGGGGATGACGCCCTCGGCATCCGGCGGATCCGTCGACAGGCTGGAAAGCGTGGCCGTCGCCGTGGTCAGCACGTGGCGCAGCAGCGTCTCGGCGTCGCCTTCAAGCGTGAACCTGCGGGTGTTTCGAAAGCGCAGCTCGGCCGCGGGGTCGAAGCCCCGCGCCAGATCCGAGAGGATGGTCGCGGCATCGGACGGAAAGGCGATCGTGCCGATCTCGCCGGTGGGGTTCTGGCCGAAGCGCGAGAGGGCCGCGACCAGCCGGCTTGCGGGGTTGGCGATCCAGGGGGCGTTGCTGGAATGGATCGGGTTTGCCGGCCCGCCCCAGTCGCCGTGCCGTGCCACGACATGCCCCCGCGCGATGCCGGAAAAACCAAGATACATCCGCACCGGCCCGCCGCCATATTCGCAGAACGACGGGAACAGCGCGGCAGCCGCGGGGCGCAGCGGGCAGTCGGGCCGGGCGAGGTAGGCGCGCAGCCCACCGCTTCCCGTCTCTTCCTGCCCGTCGAGGAGGATCTCGACGTTGCAGCGCAGCTGGCCCGCGTCGCGCAGCGCCTTCAGGACGACCAGCATCCCGGCCATCGGGCCCTTGTTGTTCTCGGCCCCCCGCGCCACCAGCGCGCGGGCGATCCCGGGCAGCGCAGCCTCGCCCCCCGTGAAGGGCGGGCGGGTCCAGCCCGCATCCGTGGCCGGCATCACGTCGTACATGTTGTAGAGGACCACGGTCCGCGCCGCGCCAAGGTCGAGCCTTGCGTGGATCACCGGCGGCGCGCCCGCCTCGCCTTCCATCGTGACGATGGTCGCGCCCAGCTCCGTCACCAGCCAGTGGCGCAGCGCCTCGGCCTGGCGGGCAAGTGCCTCCGGGTTTCCGGCATGCGAGGGGATCGCGCACCAGTCGAGCGTGAGCCGGCGCATCCCCTCGACCAGCGCGGCGTAATCGGGGCTCACAGCCGGATCCTCGGGTTCAGCCAGACGTAGGCGATGTCGACGAGGAAGTTCACCACGACGAAGAGCAGCGCCGAGAACAGCACCGTCGCCTGCACCACGGTGAAGTCACGCGTCTGGATCGCCTCGACCGCCAGCCGCCCGACGCCGGGCCAGGCAAAGATGATCTCGGTGATCAGCGCGCCGCCCATGAGCGATGCGAAGTACATCCCCTGCACCGTGACCACGGGGATCAGCGCGTTGCGCAGCGCGTGGCGCACGGTGATGCGCCATTCGCTCAGCCCCTTGGCGCGGGCCGTGCGGACGTAATCCTGCCCCAGCGCCTCGATCAGGCTTGCGCGGACAAGGCGCGTGATCGCGGCGAAGTAATAGGCGCCCAAGGACAGCGAGGGCATCACCAGCTGGGCCGCCGTGCCCATCCCGCTTGACGGCAGCCAGTGGTGGCGCAGCGAGAAGACGATGATCATCAGGAGGCCCAGCCAGAACACCGGCACGGCCTGGCCCAGCAGCGATACCACCCGGATGGTGAGATCCAGCGCCGAGTTCTGGCGCAGCGCCGCGATGATGCCGAAGACAAAGCCGAACAGCGAACTCCACGCCAGCGCGGTCAGCGCCAGCAGTGCAGTCGCGGGGATGCGTTGCAGAAGCAGCGACAGGGCGGGCTGCTGGTAGCGCAGCGAGTCACCGAAATGACCGGTCAGCGCATGGCCCAGAAAGCGCAGGTACTGGATCCAGATCGGCTGGTCGAAGCCCATGGCGTGGCGGAACGAGGCGATCTCGGCCGTGGTCGCGTCGGGCGGCATCATCACCGCCGCCGGGTCGCCGGTGAGGAACAGCGAGAAGAAGACGATGGCGGAGACCCCGAAGAGGACAAGAAGGCCCTGGCCCGCGCGGATGAGAAGATAGCGCAGCACGGGTCAAAGCTCCCGCAGGTCGTTGCGCCGCACCAGCCAGTCGCCCAGCAGGTTGCAGGCGATCACCAGCGCGGCGATCATCAGCCCGGGGTACAGCACCAGCCAGTTGGCGATGAGCATGAAGCTGCGGCCTTCGCCGATCAGCCCGCCGAGGGTGGGCGTGGGCGGTTGCACGCCAAGCCCCAGAAAGCCCACCGAGGCCTCGAGGATGATCAGGCGGGGCAGGTCGAGCGTCAGCAGCACGGTCTGCGGCACCAGGATGTTCGGCAGCACGTGGCGGAACAGGATGAACAGCTTGCGCTGCCCGATGGCGCGGGCGGATTCGATGTATTCCAGCTCGCGCACTTCCAGCGTGCGGGCGCGGGCCACCCGGGCGTAGATCGCCCAGCCGGTGATGCCCAGCACCACGATCAGGTTCATCAGCGACGGCCCGATCACCGCCACGATCAGCAGGATCAGCAGGATGAAGGGAATGGCCAGCTGCATGTCGACGAGGCGCATGATCAGCGCATCGACCCAGCCGCCGAAATAGCCCGCGATCATGCCCAGCACGGTGCCCAGCACCGCCGAGATCACCGAGGCCACGAAGACGATACCGAGCGAGATCGCCGTGCCCAGCCCCAGCCGGGCCAGCAGGTCACGCCCGAGCTGATCGGTGCCCAGCGGATGCAGATGCCCTCCGGCGAAGCTCATCGGCGGCTTGAAGGTGGCGGAGAAGACCCCGCGCACCGGATCGAGCGGCCAGAACAGCGGCACCAAGATGCAGGTGCCGAAGGCCACCACGAGGAGGATGCAGGCGACGATGAGGTCCGCCTGCATCAGGATGTTTCCGCGGCGTCGGATCATTGCTTCTTGATGGTGTAGACCGGGATCCGGGCGTCGGCGCGGCCGGAGAACACGACGTCCTTCGCCTTCCCGTAGACCGCGTCCTGCTGGTAGAGGGTGATCAGCGGAACGTCCTTGGCGGCCAGTTCCTGCACCTGCTTGAGCACCTCGGCGCGCTTGGACGGGTCGACGATCTTGCGGCTCTTGTCGAGCAGCTTGTCAAGCTCGGGGATCGAGGCGGTGGAGTAGGGCTCGCCGCTGTGCATGATCGGGTAGATCGCGGCGTCGGCGTCCAGCGTCTGGGTCGAGCCCCAGCCCAGCATGAAGATCGGCCCCTTGCGCGGCACTTCCTGCAGATAGACCGACCAGTCGAGGACCTTCTGCTTCACCTTCACCCCGATGTCTCCGAACATCTGCGCGATGGCGGTCGCGACGGCATCGTCGTTCAGATAGCGGTGGGTCGATTCCAGCGTGATCGTGAAGCCGTTCGGATAGCCCGCTTCGGCCAGCAGCTTCTTGGCCGCGGCCGGGTCGTATTTCGGTGCCGGGATATCGGTGTAACCGAAGTCGAACTTGCCGACCTGCGTGCCCGAGACCGTGGCCATCCCGTGCAGGATGTCGTTGACGATGGTCTTGCGGTCGATCGCCATGTTCAGCGCCTGCCGGACCTTCAGGTTGTCCAGCGGCTTTTGCGACATGACGAGGCCCAGGTAGATCGTCAGCCCGCCGTTCTTGACGTCGACGACCTGATCGTTCGGGCTTGCCTGGACCATCGGCACGAGGTTGACGGGAAGATCCTCGATGATGTCGGCCTCGCCGTTCAGCAGCGCGGTGGTCCGTGCGGTCGCGTCGGGGATGGTCTTGAAGGTGACGGTCTTGATCGACGGTGCGCCGCGCCAGTAATCGTCGTTCGCCTTCAGCTCGACCGACTGGCCGGGCACGAATTTCTCAAGCTCGTAGGGGCCCGAACCGACCGGATGGCTGGCGAAATAGTCGCGGCCGTGTTCCTTCAGATATTTCGGCGGAACGATATAGGCCGGATAGCGGCTCATCCGGGTCGGCAGCAGCGGATCGGGGCCGCTGGTGGTGATGCGCACCGTCATGGGATCGACCACTTCCACCTTGGAAATGGTGCGGATGTACGAGATCGTCGGCGCGTGGTTGTCGGGGTTCAGCACGCGGTCGAGGCTGAACTTGACCGCCTCGGCATTGACCGGCTCGCCGTCGGTGAACTTCACCCCCGGGCGCAGCTTGAATTCCCAGGTCGTCGGGTTGATCGATTTCCAGGACAGGGCAAGGCCCGGCTCAAGCTTCATCTGGGAATCGCGCTCGACCATCGTGTCGAAGATGTTGTCGACGATGGTCGCCGATTCGCGCAGAAAGCCCGGATCCATTGCCGTCGTGCCGGCGGCGCGCGCGATCACGAGCTGGTCCTTGGCCTCCTGCGACCAGGCGGCGGGGGCGGTCGCCACAAGGGCGACGGTTAGGGCGAAGGCTGCGGAAACTTTCATGATCTTATCCCTGTTGCGAGCCGGGGTGTGTGCGGATTTCTGCATTCTTGGTGCCGGTCATCTTTTGCTGGTCCTTGGACGATATATCATATATTTTTCCGGTCAAGGCGCATTGCCGCGCCCCGTGCATTATGCTGATCGTGGTGCGCGAACGTGGTGGGAGGGGAGTGAGAGCGTGAGCTTCGGGATACAGACGACACAACGCCGCAGTCTTGTTGAGCAGGTCGAGGGGGAACTGCGCGATGCGCTGATCGAGGGGCGGCTGGAGCCGGGCACGCGGCTTGTGACGCGCGATCTGGCCGAGACGCTGGGCACCTCGATCACCCCGGTACGCGAGGCGCTGGTGCGGCTGGTGGCCTCGGGCGCGCTGCGGGCCGAGCCCGCCCAGTCCTTCCGCGTGCCCCGGCTGACCGAGGGCGAGCTGATCGAACTGGCGCAGATCCGCAAGGCGGTGGAGGGGCTGGCCGCGCGCGAGGCGGCGCAGAAGATCACCGCGCCCGAGATCGCGCAGATGCGCGTGCTGCTGGCCGAGTACATTGCCGCCCGCGGCAAGGACGACCCGCACCACGCGCTGCGCTGCAACCGGCAGTTCCGCTTCGCACTTTACGAATGTGCCAAGATGCCCCACCTGCAGCAGGTGATAGAGACGCTCTGGCTGAAGTCGGGCCCGGGGTTCAACTATCTCTTCCCGCAGCATCACAACGATTTCACCGGCCACCGCAACTACGAGGACCTGATCAAGGCGCTCGAGGCGGCGGATGGCGAGGCAGCGAACCTTGCCATCTGTCACGCGATCGAGGACGGCTCCGACGTGGTGCTTCGCGCGATGCGGGCGATGGAGGCGGCCACCGCCTCTGCAAGCTGACCTGTTCCCCCATTCCTGAAAGCAGATCCCGAGATGCCCGGACCCCGCGTTGCCCCGTTGCTGGGCGAAGAAACCCTGCCGCCACGTGTCGATGCCGTCATCATCGGCGCAGGGATCATCGGCGCCTCGACGGCGCTGGAACTGGCCGAGCGCGGTCTGCGCGTCGCACTGTGCGACAAGGGGGGCGTCTCGCAGGAGCAGAGCTCGCGCAACTGGGGCTGGGTGCGGATCTCGCGGCGCGATCCGCGGGAAATTCCGCTGATGGCCGTGGCAACGCGTCTCTGGCCCGGGCTGAACGCGCGTACCGGACATGAGACGGGCTACCGCCGTTCCGGGATCCTCTTCGCCTGCAAGGACGACGAGGTTTACGCCCGCTACGAGCGCTGGAACGAGGAACTGCGCCCCTACGAGATCGAGAGCAGGATGGTCGACCGGGCCGAGTTCGATCGCCTCATGCCGGGGAACGGCGTGGCCGCGCGCGGCGCGCTCTATACCGCCGACGATGGCCGGGCCGAACCGCAACTGGCCGCCCGCGCGATCGTGGCGAAGTTCCAGGAACTGGGCGGCGTCCTGCTGGCCGATTGCGCCGTGCGCGGGATCGAGACCGCCGCGGGCGCCGTCTGCGGCGTGGTGACGGAGCGCGGCCCGATCGCCTGCGGCAGCGTCGTGCTGGCTGGGGGCATGTGGTCGCGGCTGTTTGCCGGGAACGCCGGGCTGGAGCTGCCGCAACTCGGGGTGATCAACACGGCGCTTCGGACGACGCCGGTAGCGGGCGGGCCGGAGCAGGCCCTCTGGACCGGGGAATTCTCGTTGCGCCGGCGGATGGACGGGGGGGTCACCATCGCGTCGGGCACCTACAATACCGTCGACATCGTGCCCGACAGCTTTCGCCTTGCGCCTGCCTACCTGCATGCGCTGGGGGCGGAGTGGCGCTCGCTCCGGTTCCGTCTCGAGGCCGAGATGCTGCATCAGATCGCGCGGCCCCGCCGCTGGGCCCTGTCCGATACCAGCCCGTTCGAATACCACCGCACGCTCGACCCGAAGCCGGTACGGCGCATCGCGGAAACGGCGTTCGCCCATGCCCGCAAGCGCTTTCCCGCGCTCGAGGGCGCGCGGATTGCGCAGGTCTGGGCCGGCTGCATGGACGTGACGCCCGATGCAGTTCCGGTGATCTCGGCCGCCGACGCGGCCCCGGGGTTCCACATCGCGACCGGATTTTCCGGCCACGGCTTCGGGATCGGGCCCGGGGCAGGGCGGCTGATGGCGCAGATCGTCACCGGCGAAACGCCTTGCGTCGATCCGGCGCCCTTCCGCTTTTCACGCTTTTCCGACGGGTCGAAGAACAGGATGATCGCCGGATTCTGACAGCCGGGCGACGGCCCGGGAAACCGCGACGAACGACAGAAGGACACGGGCATGCGATATTCCGCGGCGCACTGGGGCATCTACGAGATCCACGGATCCGACAATGCGCCGAAGCTTCGCCCCTTCCGCAAGGATCCCGACGCCTCGCCCATCGGCCTGCACCAGATGGCGCCGGAGCTGGCCGCGCTGCGCGTTCGCCGCCCCGCGATCCGGCGGTCGTGGCTGGAGGGCGGGCCGGGCGGGCGCGGCGACTTGCGCGGGCGCGATTCCTTCGTCGAGGTGTCGTGGGACGAGGCGGTCGGCCATGTCGCCGCCGAACTGACCCGGGTGCGTGCCACGCACGGCAACCGCGCGATCTTCGGCGGGTCCTATGGCTGGGCCTCCGCCGGGCGTTTTCACCATGCGCAAAGCCAGCTGAAGCGCTTTCTCAACTGTGTCGGGGGCTTTGTCGCGCACAAGACAAGCTATTCGCTTGGGGCGGGGCACACGCTGCTGCCCCATGTCGTCGCGCCGCTCACGGACCTGTTCAAGCAGCATACCTCGTGGGACGTGCTGGCCGATCACTGCACGCTGTTCGTGAGCTTCGGCGGCGTACCCGCCAAGAACACGCAGGTGGCGTCGGGCGGTGCGGCGCGCCACCGCTGCCGTGAGGGGCTGCGCAACATGGCAGCCTCCGGCACGCGGTTCGTGAACTTCTCGCCGGTGGCCGACAACCTCGACACCGGCGGGCCGGTGGAGTGGATCCCGATCCGCCCGGGCACCGACACGGCCGTCATGCTGGCGCTGGCCCACGAGATCGTCGCGGCAGGGGCCGAGGATCGCGAATTCCTGTCCCGGTGTTGTACCGGGTGGGACCGCTTCCTGCCCTATCTGCAGGGCGCGACCGACGGCTGCGCCAAGACCGCGGATTGGGCCGCGGAGATCAGCGGCGTGCCGGCCGCGCGGATCCGCACGCTGGCGCAGGAAATGACTGCGCATCGGACCATGATCAACTGCGCCTGGGCCCTGCAAAGGGCCGAGCACGGGGAACAGCCGTTCTGGATGACCATCGTCCTTGCCGCGATCCTCGGGCAGATCGGCCTGCCGGGCGGTGGCTTCGGGCTTGGATACGGGGCGGAGAACTCCATCGGCAGCCCGCATGTCGCCCTGTCCGGGCCGACGCTGTCGCAGGGGGTGAACCCCGTTGCCGACTTCATCCCGGTGGCGAGGATTGCCGACATGCTGCTGAACCCGGGCGCGGCGTTCACCTATGACGGGGCGCGGCTGACCTATCCCGATATCCGGCTGGTCTGGTGGGCAGGAGGCAACCCGTTCCACCATCATCAGGACCTCGGGCGGCTGGAGCGGGCCTGGCAGAAGCCCGAGACGATCATCGTGAACGAGCCGTTCTGGACGCCCACCGCGCGGCGCGCGGATATCGTCCTTCCCGCGACCACGCCGCTGGAGCGCGAGGATCTTTCCTATGCCACGCTGGAAGGGGTGCTCGTTGCCTCTCGCCAGGTGCAGCCGCCGCTGGCCGGGGCGCTGGACGATCACGAGATCTTCCGCCGCGTCGCCCGCGTCATGGGGGTGGAAGATGCCTTTGCCGAGGGGCGCAGCAGCGCCGAGTGGCTGCGCCATCTCTACGACGAGACCCGCCGCCGCTGGCAGGCCCAGGGCATCGCGATGCCGGAGTATGATGCATTCCTTCAGGAGGGTATTCTCGATCTTTCCGACCGGGACGAGCGGCGCGTGATGCTGCAAGCGTTCCGCGCCGACCCGGAGGGCGCGCCGCTTCCCACGCCCTCGGGTCGGATCGAGATCTTCTCCGACCGGATCGACGGCTTCGGCTTGGCCGATTGCAAGGGGCATCCTGCGTGGTTTGCCCCGGACGAGGCGTTGTCGGGGCCTCGCGCGCAGGAATTTCCGCTACATCTGATCTCGGACCAGCCGGTCCGGCGGCTGCACAGCCAGCTTGATGCCTCGCCCCACAGCGTCGCGGGCAAGATCGCCGGGCGGGAGCCGGTGTCGATGCATCCCCAGGACGCCAGTGCGCGCGGGCTGCAGCATGGCGACGCGGTCGAGATCTGGAACGGACGGGGGCTGTGTGTCTCTATCGTGCGGGTGACGCCCGAGGTGATGCCGGGCGTCGTGAAGCTGTCGACCGGGGCGTGGTATGACCCGGATCCGGCGACCGGCCACGAACGGCACGGCAATCCGAACGCGCTGACTGCGGATCGCGGGGCATCGGGGCTGAGCCAGGGCTGCGGCGCGCAATCCTGTCTCGTCGACGTAAGGAAGCTGGATGCGGAGGCCGCGGGCGCCGACCCATTCCGTCTGCCGGAGTTCGATCTGACGGATCGCTGAAATAGCTGTTGAGCGGCAGGCGCCGCTTTTGTCGAAGCAGGCGGTGTTGTCACGTTGACCTGTTCCGCTTGCCCGGGTCCCGAGGTGAACCTGGCCGGGGCCGATGCAAATACGGCCCATCAGCGGCAAGCGCGATCGGGTCGATGTCGCCGCCGACGTCCCGTCGATGCCGGAGCTTGCGACCCTTCTGAGGTGCGACGGAGGTCGCACCGGGAAGGGGCTTTCGCGATTGGCCCTGCCCTCCGGCCAGTGCCTGACCAACGCCCGTCTTCTCCGCGAGGTCCGGGGACCAGCTCATTCCGGCGCCATGGACATCTGCGCATCTTCACGCGGTCGTCGCGCAAGGCTCGCAGGTGGCCCGCCCGGTCCCGGGCCGGTCCCGAACGAACCCGGCGCCGGCTGACGGTTCTTCGAACCGGCGCTGCCCGATAGCCCGGATCACGCCTGGCGAAGCCGTGATCCAAGACCGCACGTCACGGCCGCTGGTTCATCATCGCCCCCGATCCCCACCGAGGAGATCTGTATCCAGAGCGGACTGAGCGGAGATGCGGCCGTCCCTTTGGCCGGCCGCAGCCACGATGCGTCAGCCCTTCACCCGGTGCCAGTTCATGACGTTCCACAGCGTGCTGTCCCAGCCGTTCATCTTGACCCCGGCCAGGGTCTTCGACTTGCCGGAAACGTCGCCCCGGTGGACCAGAGGGATGATCGTGTAGGACTGCACCAGCAGGTCGTTCATCTGCTTCACGATGTCCCCCCGCGTCTTCAACGAGGCCGCCTGCGACAGCTCCGCCGACAGCTTGTCGTAGTCCTTGGAGCAGAAGCGCTGGATGTCGTTGCCCTGCCATTGGGTCTTGGGCCCGGGGATCTGCTTGCAGGTCCATTTCGCCAGATAGCTTTCCGGATCCTCGCCCTTGGTGTTGTCGGTGTACATCTCGACATCGGCGTAGAACTTCTGCCGGGTGTCGGGGCTGCCCACGTCACCGCCGAAGAACACCGAGGCGTTGATGTTGCGCAGGGTCGTCGCGACGCCGATCTCATGCCACCACTGCTTGATCATCGCCTGCTCGGACTGCCGGACCGAGTTGGTCGAGGTCTGGAACAGGATCGAAAGCTTCTTGCCGTCCTTCTCGCGGATGCCGTCGGGACCGGGCTTCCACCCCGCCGCGTCCAGCAGTTGCTTCGCCTTCGCGATGTTCTGGTCGACGCAGGCGTCGTTGGCGCTGGAGCGGTACATGTCGGGCGCCGGAATGACGTTGCAGCCGGGTTTGCCCGCATCGCCATAAAGGATGGTTGCCATCTTCTTGCGGTCGATCGCCAGCGACAGCGCCTGGCCCACGCGCGGGTCTGTCAGGAACGGATGCGGGCCGCCCGCCACCGTCGACCGCTTGTCGCCCAGCGACGGGTCGGGGTTGGTCTGGTTCAGGAACAGGAACTCCACCCCGGTCGCGAAGTCGGTCACCACCTCGCCCTTGCCGCCGGTCTCCATGGATTTCAGCAGCTTGGGCGGAAGTTGCAGGTTCCAGCCAAAGTCGAACTCGCCGGTTTTCAATACCGCGAGCGCCGAAGTGTTCGGGTTGCCGCCGCCCTTTATCGTCAGGTGCGCGAAGGCGGGCTTGTTCGGGTCGCGGAAATGCGGGTTCGCGGAATAGGTAATCACGTCGTTCGGCTTGAACTCGTCGACGACGAAGGGGCCGGTGCCGATCGGGTGAAAGTTCTGCGCCGTGCACGAGACGATCTTGGCGCCGAGGCAATCCTTGAACTGCCTTTCCTGAAGGATGGGCGATTCCGAGCTGACGAAGGCGGTATAGGGGTAAGGCTTGGGCTTGTCGTAGCTGATCTCGACCGTGCGGTCGTCCTTCGCCAC
This sequence comes from Acidimangrovimonas sediminis, assembly GCF_002871005.1. GTDB lineage: Bacteria > Pseudomonadota > Alphaproteobacteria > Rhodobacterales > Rhodobacteraceae > Acidimangrovimonas > Acidimangrovimonas sediminis. The sequence goes on along the minus strand of NZ_PHSN01000014.1, from coordinate 211,693 downwards.
CACGTCCTTGATCCCTTCGAACATGTCCGAGGAGGCGCAGCCCGCGCCCGGGGCGGTGCAGTATTTCCAGGTGAAGACAACGTCATGCGCCGTCAGCGGTGTGCCGTCCGACCAAAGGATCCCCTTCTTCAGCACCCAGGTCACGTGCATCAGGTCCTTGGCGATGCCGCCATTTTCCACCGTCGGGATGCTTTCGGCCAGCCACGGCACCAGCTTGCCGCTATTGTCGAACCGCGCAAGCGGTTCCAGTACCGGGGCGGCGGCGTCCACCTCCTTGCCGATGCCCGACAGATAGGGGTTCAGCGTCGAGGCGGCCTGCCAGTACAGCACCTTGACGTCGCCGTCGCTGCCACGTGCGGCCATCGCGGCGAGCGGCGCGGCCGCCAAGGCGGCGCTTGCGAGAAGGAGGAGAGGTTTCATCGGTCTGGTCCCTGTTGCATTGGTTCTTTCCCTGCGCGTCCATCGCTGTCCGGGGCGCGGGCTGGAGGTGCGGTGGCGGTCGCTTTGGCTCTTTCGTTGTGGCGACGCTTATGTAATAGATGGTACATATGATGATAAACGAGTCAATAAGTAACAAAGAATACAATTCATGACGGAAAGCCTGACGAGCAGGATCAAGGCCGGCGCGGTCTCGGCGGCCGAGCGCAAGGTTGCCGCCGCGCTGATCGGTGCCTATCCCACGGCTGCGCTTGGCACGGTCGAGGCGATCGCGCTGCGGGCCAAGGTCAGCGCGCCTACGGTGCTGCGCTTCGTGGCCAAGCTGGGCTTTGCCCGCTTCGCCGATTTCCAGGCCGAGGTCTTGCAGGACGTCGAGCGCAGGCTTGGCTCGCCCCTGCAGCAGATGACCCGCGACCCCGCCGAGGAGGGCGCGGATCATGTCTATCGCCGCACGCTTCTGATGCAGGCCGACGCGCTGCGCACCGCGGCGGACCAGACCGTGCCGCAGGAATTCGACGCGATCGCCCGGCTGCTGGCCGATCCACGGATGAACGTGAAGGTGCTGGGCGGGCGCTATAGCCAGAACCTTGCGCAGCGGCTGGCGACCCACCTTGGACAGATCCGCCCGGGGGTGACGCTGCTGCAGCAACAGCTTGGGTTCGCCTACGACATCCTTCTGGACATCGGGGCGCGCGATCTGATCGTCGTGTTCGACTACCGCCGTTACCAGGAGGAGCTTCTGACCTTCGCGGCCGAGGCCAAGCGGTCGGGGGCGAAGCTTTGCCTCATGACCGATATCTGGCGCTCGCCGATCGCGGAACATGCCGACGCGATCCTGACCTCGCCGGACGCCTCGGCCTCGCCCTTCGGGTCGCGCGTGGTGCCCACCGCGCAGATCGAGGCGCTGATCGCCGCCGTGGTCGAGCTGCGCCGCGAAGAGGTGCGCGACCGCTTCGCCCGGATCGAAGAGCTGCGCGGCCTTGGTGCCCGAAAGGATGACGACGCATGATCCCCGCCCCGATCCTCCTCAATCCCGAAGGCCGCTTTCCCGGGCTGATCGTGGTCGATCACGCCGGCACCGAGGCGCCGGCCGCGCTCGGCTCCCTCGGGCTGGCGCCGGAATGGTGCGACACGCACCATTACTGCGACCTTGGCGTGACCGCGCTGGCGCATCGCATCGCCGCGCGCCTTGACGTGCCGATGGTGCTGTGTCCGGTCAGTCGTCTGGTGATCGACGTGAACCGCTGGATCGACGACCCGCGCTCGATCCTCATGCAGGTCGAGGGGCAGCAGATTGCCGGCAATGCCGCCCTGGCTCCGGAACACCGGCTGGCGCGGCAGGAACAGGTGTTCTGGCCGTATCAGGAGGCCGTGGGGCGGATGCTGGCGCGGGTGACGGCCCGCCACGCCGCCCCGATCTTCTTTGCGCTGCACAGCTGCACCCGGGTCTTCGACGGGGCGCGCCGGCCCTGGGACGGTGGCACGATCTGGCACGATGATGCGCGCATGTCCCGTGCGCTGCTGTCGCATCTGGGCCGGGAAAGCAGCCTGACGCTGGGTGACAACGCCCCCTATTCCGGGCGTGACGGCGCCTACACGCTCGACCGGCACACCTTCGGGTCGGGCCTGCCTGCCTGTGGCTTCGAGGTCTCCAACGATCTGTTGGAGACTGCGGAAGGGCAGGAGGCCTGGGCGGATCGGCTTTCCGGGGCATTGCAGGCGCTGGCCTGCGACGGGGTGCAGGCATGACCTTAGACCCGACCGAACCGCCCTACATCCTGAGCGCGCCGCCCGCGCCCCCGACCGTGCCGCTGGACGGTGCGCGGCGGGTCGATGTGGCGATCGTCGGCGCGGGCTTCACCGGGCTGATCGCGGCGCTGTCGCTTGCCGAACGCGGCCTGCGCGTCGCGGTGGTGGAGGCCGCGGAGATCGGCAGTGGCGGATCGGGGCGCAACCACGGCCAGTGCATCCCCGTCTTCGGCTATCTCGATCCCCGGATCCTGCCGCCGGAGGGGTTCGACCTGCTGCTGAATGCCGGGCGCCGGGTCTTCGACATGATCGCGCGTCACGGCATCGCCTGCGAGCCGGTGCAGAAAGGCACGCTGGCCGCCGCCCACAACGCGGCGGGGCTGGAACGGATGCGGGCCCAGCACAAGCTCTATGCCGGCTGGGGCAAGTCGGGGGCCTTTCTCGGCCGCGACGCCGTGGCCGAAGCGACCGGGAACGACCGTTTCCTCGGTGGCTGGGTCCATTCGGATGGCGGCCACGTCAATCCGCTGGCCTATGTGCGTGGCCTTGCGGCGGCGGCGCGGGCCGCCGGGGTCGAGATCTTCACCGCCTCTCCGGTGACCGGGATCAGCCGCCGCGACGGGCAATGGCGCCTCAGCACCCCCGCGGGCGAGATCGCGGCACCGGTCGCCGGCTTCGCGACCAACGCCTATTCCGGCCACGGTGCCCCGCAAGGCGTGGTCCGCAGCTTCGTGCCGCTGTCCTCCTACGCCGTGGCCAGCGCCCCCCTGACACCCGAACAGCGCGCGCAGGTGATGCCTTCGGGGATGAACTTTGGCGACACCCACAACGACCCGATGTTCTTTCGCGTCGATGCCGCGGGCCGGATCATCACCGGCGGCCTGGTCGAGGCCCGTCGGGGCCGGGACTTCGCCTATACCGGCGCCTTCATGACCCGTCGGCTTGCCGGGCTCTACCCGGTGCTGGAGGGGCTGCGGTGGGAACACATGTGGCGCGGCACCATCGCCGCGGCGCCGACGAAGCGCCCGGGGATCCTGTCCCTCGACGACGGATTGTGGGCGCTGACCGGCTACACCGGGCGCGGCGTGCCCACCTCGGCCGCCCTGGGCGAGGCGTTCGCACGAACCCTTGCCGCGCCGGAGGAAGGCGCGCGAAGCTGGCCCCAGTCGCGCCCCCGCCGGATCTATGCCCGGCACCTGATCGGGCTGACCGTCCAGACCTTCCGCGGCCCCCTGAACAAGCTGAAGGACCGCAGGGCGCGCCAGCACCCTGACTGAGCCGGTGCAACGGACACGGTAGTGGACAAGCTGGTCGCACGCTGAACCGCGGACCGGTCCGCGCTTGTGTCCGATCAATCCCGAAGGCAGCAACGTGTGGACCTGACGCACTCAGCCCCTGCCGCAGAGATCTCAGGTTTCGCCGACAAGGCGCCCGCCTCCCGAAAGCCGGACCGTCCGACGCCAGCGTTTTCTCTGCCTTGCCCCCGTGCGCTGGCCGCTAGAATTCCCCGAGTTCGGTATGAAGGTCCGAGATCGCACGCATCCTGTCCCGTCCCGCCTTTCCAAGGCGTGAGGCCAGCAGGATACTTACCAGATGAACCAGGCTGTAGGCCGTCGCGTCGCTGTCGAACAAAGACGCGCTGCGGACATCGACGCGCAGCACGATATCGGCGTGCTGAACCGCGCTCTGGGCGGTGGGTTCGGTGATCAGAAGCACCTTCGCTCCACGCTCGCGGGCGGCCTTCAGCGAACGGGCGAACACGGGAAGCCGGCGGCGCAGGCCCACCGCCAGCACCAGGTCGCCGGGGCCGAGCGCCACAAGATGCTCTGACAGGGTGTCGCTTCCCTTGCCGATGACGCTGACGTTCCCGCGCAGTTGCGCCAACAGCCATGCGGCGTAACCCGCGACCATGGCGCTGGTGCGGAAACCGAGGCACTTGATGCGCGCCGCCCCCTCCAGCGCGGAGACGGCACCGAGAAGGTCCTCCTCGCTCATCTGCTGGAAGGTGTGGTTGAGGTTCGCGGTCTCGAAATCCAGATGCTGGCGCAGGGTCTCGAGCACACCGCGGCCCTCGGCCTGGCGGGTCTGCATGTAGAACGGCACGCCCCAGCGTTGCGCCGCGCGCACATCCTGGCGTGCCTCGGCAAAGCTCTTGTAGCCGATGCGCTTGAAGAAGCGGCTGGCCGTCGCGGGTGATACGTTGGCCAGCTTTGCCAGTTCGGCCGCCGAATAGCTGGCCATGTCGCCCGGAAAGCTCAGGATGGTCTCGGCCAGCCGTTGCTCATTGGGCGGAAGGTCAGAAAAGCTCGCACGGATGCGATCTTCGAGCGACGCGACTGGGGGTGTATTCAACCTTGCGGACCCTTCGTAACCGGCACCCAGGTCGACGAGGGCGGAAGATCCGGGAAACCGCTGTCGAGCACCTCGAACGCGGCGTCCTTCGGCGTGTTGTCGCCCTGCCCCTGGATCGAGACAATGTCCTGCGGACAGGCGGAGAATGCAACGACGCAATCCATCTCGGCCTTGAGGGTGATGTAATCGCCCGGGCGGGTCACCGTGGGTTTGGTGGCGAGGGTGCGCCCGTCGGCTTGTACGGCGATGTTCATGAAAACGTTGAAAGACGCCAGGATGGGCTGCGCAGGCTCAAGCCCGAGGTCGCGCACCGCCTCGTACATGTTGTCGAGACAGTTCCGATGGTATTCGGTCACGCCCAGCCGCGCGTACCGCTGGCAGTCGCAGGCCGCCATGAAGGTGTCATGGACGCCGGGCGAGGTGTCTTCGACGAGGGTCAGGATAGGGTTGCGGAAATTGGTGACGAAGCTGTCGCCGACCTCGGGGTTGAGGCGCTGGTTCCAGACGCGGGTCGCCTCCATCGACATGTGTTCGTGCATGTCGGCGGCATTCCAGGCCCAGCAGTCGACGACCTGCGTTCCGTGAACGTTGACCAGCTTGACGGCCTGGTTGCGCCGCAGGCGCAGCGCCTTTCCGTGGCGGGCGGGGATCGTTGTCAGTGCCAAGGGCCTGGCTCCTATTCTGAAGTGTGGATGGTGTGCACCGGCGCGAGGCCGCGGCTGAGGACCTGATCGAGGAACCGGCGCGAGCGTTCCTCGCGCGGGGCCTCGATGAATTGGCGGGGCGGGGCGTCCTCGATGATCTGGCCGCCGTCCATCAGGATCAGCCGGTCGGCGACCTCGACGGCGAAACCGATCTCATGGGTCACGACGACCATCGTCGTGTCTTCGGATGCGAGTTCCTTCATCACTGCCAGAACTTCGCCCACCAGCTCCGGGTCGAGCGCGCTTGTGGGCTCGTCGAAGAGGATCACCTCGGGTTTCATCGCCAGGGCGCGGGCAATGGCGACGCGCTGCTGCTGGCCGCCGGAAAGCTGCGCGGGATAGAAATCGCGACGCTCGGCCAGGCCCACCCGTTCCAGCAGCCGTTCGGCCGTGGCGCGGGCCTGTGCCCCGGGTTGGTTCAGGACGATGCGCGGGCCCTCCATGACATTCTCGAGGGCGGTGCGGTGGGGCCAGAGGTTGAAGGACTGGAACACCATGCCGATCCGCTGGCGTTGCTCCTGCAACTGCTTGTGCGCCAGGGGCACGACGCTGCCGCCGGCGGTCTCGCGCACGCCGATCAGCTCGCCGTTGAGGTAGACATGGCCGCTGGACGCCGGCGACAGCCAGTTCAGGCAGCGCAGGAAGGTGGATTTGCCGGAGCCGGACGCGCCCACGATGCAGACGGTTTCTCCCGGCATTATGCTCAGGTCGATGCCGTGCAGCACCTCGACCCCGTTGAAGGATTTGCGCAGCGCCTCGGTGCGCAGGGCGGGAATCGTCATGACGATGCTCCTTGGCGCCGCCGGGTGCCGGGGTTCTTGTGTCGATTGGCGATGGCTTCAAGCTTGCGCGACAGCGTTTCGAGAAGCGCCGACCACGCCCAGTAAAGCAGGGCGGCCATCGCGTAGATCTCGAACGGGGCGTAGGTGCGCGCCACCGCCTGCTTGGTTTCGAAGGTCAGTTCCGGCACGGAGATGATCGACAGAAGGGCGGTTTCCTTGAAGAGGCCGATCAGCAGGCCGCAGAGGGCCGGCAGCAGGATCGGCCAGGCAAGGGGCACGATGACGCGCAGCATCCGTGCGCGAGAGGTCATGCCGATGCTCAGCGCCGCCTCGATCTGTCCGGCCGGCACCGCGTCAAGCGCGCCACGGACCGCCACGGCGACATAGGCGGAGAAATAGACGATCAGCGCGCCGCACCCGGCCGCGATCGGCGACAGCATCACCCCGAGATCGGGCAGGACGTAGAAGGCGATCAGGATCAGGATGAGGGGCGGGATGCCCCGCATCGCGGCGATCAGCCCGCGCGACAGCCTGCGCAGCACCCGGTTCGGCGCGGCAAGCCCGAAGCTGAGAATGACACCGAAGACCAGCGACGCGACGGAGATAAGCAGCCCCAGCTTCAGCGTGGACAGCGCCCCCTTGGTCAGCACCGGCACGGCGTAGGTCATCAGATCGTGGGAGAAGTTCATCGGCGATCTCCGGCGATGTCGAAGCGCCTTTCCAGAAGTCCGGCCAGCGAGGTCAGGATGAGGTTCAGGACCAGGAAGGCCGCGGCGATGCTCAGCAGCACGGCGGTGGGCTGGAAGGTCCGCGCGATGATGATCTGCCCGGCAAAGGACAGTTCCGTCACCGCCACGACCGAGGCGAGGGGGGTCGTCTTGACCAGAAGCGTCAGTTCGTTGGTGATCGACGGCAGGCTGACGCGGACGGCCTGCGGCAGCAGGACGCGGGTCCAGATGCGCCAGCTCCGCATGCCGAGCGCCTCGGCCGCCTCTGCCTGACCGGGGTGCAGCGACCCCAGGCCGCCGCGCAGGATCTCGGCGACATAGGCGCTGGAGTTGAGCCCGAGCGTGATCGAGGCGGCCACGAAAGGGGGCACCTTTATGCCGATCATCGGCAGGGTGAAGAAGATCAGGAAAAGCTGCACCAGCGCGGGGGTGCCGCGCATGAAGCTGATGAAGATCGTCGCGAGGATCCGCAGCGGTGCGACCGGCGACAGCCGCACCACCAGGACGATTGCCCCAACCACCCAGCTGACCACCATGGCGCAGAGGCTCAGGGCGATGGTGATCGCGAAGCCCCTGGCAAGTTCGGGCAATGCCGGCAGAAGGTTGGAGAGTTCGGACATCTTCAGAGCTGGTTGCGGATTTCGACCTTCACCGGCCCCGCGTTCTGCCGGATCGGAAGATCCGACGCGCAGGCGCCGACGAACAACAGGCAGTCGATCACCACCCGGCAGGTCACGTGGGTACCCGCGGGATGGCTGAGGTCATGCGGCGCGATCGCCCCCGTGGTGTCGATCGAGACATCGAGGAACAGGTTGATGGGGTCGGGAAATTTCGCAGGCTCCAGCCCCGCCTCGGCGACGGCCGCGCGAAACGCCTCGCGCTCGCAGGCTTCGGATGCCAGGCCGACCTCGGCCAGGCCGGAACGCGTCGCCCCCGGCATCAGCAGATCGTGCTTGCGGCCCGTGTCCTTGCCCAGAACCATCAGCGGCCGGCGGCGGTTCGTCACCATCCGCATCCCCTGGTTCAGCCGGTAGGAGTTCGAGAACACGCGGGTATGATGGGGCGACAGGAACTCGTCGGTCGAGGCGTCGGTATAGGCATAAAGCTGAACCGGGCGCCCGCCCTCGATATCGGTGATCGTCATCAGCTGCCCCTGTTTCACGGGGATGGCCGCAACCGTGCCATGGGGGATGACGACCGCGCTCTCGGGCGGAAGATCGGCGTCGGTCGGGGTGATCATCATCAGCGGCATTTGAACGCCTCCAGGTCATGGGCAGTCGGGGCGCTGTCGGTCACCACATAGCGCATGTCGGTCACGACGAGGCCGTTGCCGGGAATGATGTCCTGCGGGCAGGGCGACAGGGCGCAGGCGACATCCATCAGCGCCTTGAGCACGAGGTAGTCGCCGGCCCGGCTGATCGGGTCCGTGACGCCCATCTTTCCGTCCTCGGACACCGGCCCGTTCTGGAAGAAGTTGAACGGCTCCGGCACCTGCAGGATGTCGATGCCGTAGCGTTTCAGCGGCTCGTACATGTTTTCCAGGCAGTTGCGGTGGCCGGGCACGCCGAAGTCCACCGCGTAGCGGGTCGGGTCGCAGGCCGGGACGTTCGCGTCATGGATGCCGACGGTATCCTCGACCACCTCGAACATAGGCCTGTTCTCCGACGAGATCAGGCAGTCGCCCTTGCGGAAGTAGATCGAGCGGTTGGTGCGCCGGGTATGGGTGGGCGACAGGACCTCGTCGAGATCGGCAAGGGACAGTGCCACGAAATCGCCGGCCTGTTCACCGTGCAGATCCACGATGGTGATGTATTGTCCGGCCTTCGCCTCGAACCCGCGTCCGAAGCCGCCGGGGACGACTTCGTTGGTCGCGCCCGCGGGGTGGGTATGATTGCACATGGGATCTTCAGGCAAGCTTGCGCTTGCCTGCCTTTCTTGCGGTCTTGCTTGTCGGCCAGTCTTGCTTGTCGGCCGGTCTTACTTGACGGCCGGTCTTACTTGTTGGCGGGGATGAAGTCGGTTTCTGGGAGCGTGTAGGTGACGCCGAGATACTGCTTTTGCAGCTTTGCCATCGTGCCGTTCTTCTTCAACTTGACCAGTTCGGCGTCGAGGGTGTCGAGCAGCGCCTTGTCGTTCTTGCGCACCCCCCACGAGATGTAGGCGGGCTTGCCGAGCGATCCGGCCACTTCGAACATGCCGGGACGTTCCGCCATCACCTTTGCCAGCACGCTCATGTCGTCGACGATGAAATCGGCGCGCTTGGTGCCCAGGGCGGTGACGGTCTGGTCCGTGGTGTCGACGCTGAGGATCTTGATCGCGGCCTTGCCATCGGCGGTCAGCTTGCCGCTGACTTCCTGCACCACGCGCTCGGGCGTGCTGGTCTGCTTGACCGCCGCCGTCAGGCCCGCCAGCGAGCCCGGCTTGTCGCCGTTCACCTTGGTATCGCCAACGCGGCGCAGGACGGCGTTGACGGTCTTGCTGACCGGGATCGTGAACGAGATGCGCTTGGCGCGCTCTGCTGTGACGTTGAGGGCGGTCGCGGTGAAGTCGAACGACCCGGCGACAAGCCCCGGGATGATGCCGCTGAACGCCATCTTGCGGAACTCGACCTTGAGGCCGAGGTCCTTGGCGATCGCCCGGAGCAGGGCAGGGTCGTAGCCGGTGATGTTGCCGCTTGCGTCTGTGTATTCATAGGGCGCGAAGGTCGGGTCGAGGCCGACGATCATCGTGCCGCGCGCTTTCATGTCGGCAAGCGTGTCGGCGTTTGCGACCCCGCTCAGGGACGCCATCGCCACGAGGGATGCCGTGACGATCGAGCGGAGGGAACGAGGCGGGGTGAGAGCCATGATCAACTGTCCTTTCTGACGTTGACCGGGGTGTACGGGGTCTGGTTTGGCGATGAAATTAAAATTTCATGAAATTATGCAAAAGAAATGATGATTTCATATTGTGCCCAATATATGGGCGGCCTTTGCTGGGGATTCCTTGCTGACGTCTAAATTTCCGACGAAACTTCGGCGCGACCCGGGCGATCGCCACGGGATGACGTCAGGCGCCCGGCCGGGCGTTTCCGCCGATCGCGCCACGGGGTGGTTTGAAAGACCTGTCGGCCGGGACCACGCTGGCAGCTCAGGGCCCGGCGGGTGATCTCGGCCGGCTACTTGCCGATTTCATGAAAGAAGATGTCGATCTCCAGCGCCAGGCCGAACTCGAATTCGTTGAGCTCGGGCCCGCTCCAGCGATGTTGCTCGAGGTGGTCGAGGAAGTTCCGGCGCTTCTGTTCGTCGCGGGGTGTCAGCGGCAGCATCTCCGCCGCGCGGAGGTAGTCGATCCGCTTGTGAACCTCGCGCATCGCCGAGAAGGCTTCCATCATCACCGGAATGAGGCGCGGTTCCTGCTGCCAGGACTGACCGCCGAAAACCTCCTGAACCACGCGGTTGCCGGCGCCGAGGCAATCATAGGCGACGCAGCCGGGAAACCCCTTGGGCGTCAGGCTGTCGTGGATCGTGCAGCTGTGCCCCGAGAGGTTCCTGCACGGCTCTCCGGGGTTCTTGTCGAAGGCGAAATCCTTGCCCTTGTCGAAGGCCAGCATCACGCAGCAAAGCGCGGCGCAGCTGGAGCAGTCGGTCTCGAGGCGGTCGGTCGGGGGCATCTCGGCTTTCGCATGTCGGTGGCTTCCCGGAGAAAGCCGTTCCATGGCGGTATCCCGCGAAACAGCACGGGAGTGCAAGCGCCGGTCCGCGAGGGCTGCCTGTTCCACAAGGCCAAGACCCCCTCGACGCCCGAGGACCCGTCGCAGGGGTTCCTCACCGGGGGGGCGCCGCATCCTGGATGAGGCAGGGCTTGCCGCGCAGGATGTCAGCCACGTCCTTCACGGTACGACCGTCGCCACCAACGCGATCCTCGAAGGGCGTGGCGCGGAATGTGCCCTGCTGACGACCACCGGCTTTCGCCACGTGATCGAGATCGGCCGGCACGACATTCCGCGCACCGGCAATATCTACGCCTGGGTGAAGCCCGAGCGACCGGTCCCCCCCGAGCGCATCTACGAGATCGACGGCCGGATAGGACCACGAGGGGCGCGAATTGCAGCCGCTGGACGAGGCGGCGGTGCGGCGCGCGGTGGCCGAGATCCGCAGGCAGGGCATCCCGGCGATCGCGGTCTGCTATCTGCATTCCTATGCCGATCCGGTGCATGAGCAGCGCACGCGCGCGCTGATCGCCGAGGAATATCCCGAGGCGATGATCTCGCTGTCGTCCGAGGTGCTGCCGGCCTTCCGCGAGTTCGAGCGCAGCATGGCCGCGCGGCTCAATGCCTACGTGATGCCCAAGGTCTCGGGCTACGTGACGCGGCTGGAAGACCGGCTGGAGGCGGAGGGCATTCCCGGGCGTCTGCTGCTGATGCAGTCCAACGGCGGTGCCACCAGTGCCGCGACGATCCGCAACCAGCCGATCCAGACCGCATTGTCCGGGCCGGCCGCGGGGGTGGTGGGCGCCGCGGTGGTCGGTCGACAGGCGGGCGAGGACAAGCTGATCGGCTTCGACGTCGGGGGAACTTCGGCCGATATCTGTCTGATCGACGGCGCCGAGCCGGCCCTGACCATCGAGGGGCGGGTCGGGGAATGGCCGCTGGGCCTGCCGATGATCGACATTCACACCATCGGCGCGGGGGGCGGTTCCATCGCGCGCGTGGTCGGGGGCGTTCTGACCGTGGGCCCGGCCAGCGCCGGCGCCGTTCCGGGCCCCGTCTGCTATGGCCGCGGCGGGACGGAACCCACCCTCACCGATGCGCATCTGGTTCTCGGGCACCTGACCACGCGCCTTCTGATGGGGGAAATGGAGCTCGACCGCGCCGCGGCGGAGCAGGCGATCGCCACCCACGTTGCCGAGCCCCTCGGCCTGACGGTGCTCGAGGCCGCAAGCGGCATTGTCGACATCGCGAACAACAACATGGTGGGGGCGATCCGCGTCGTATCGGTCGAACGCGGCCACGACCCGGCCGATTTCGCGCTGGTGCCTTTCGGCGGCGCGGGGCCCTTGCACGGCGGGTTCCTGTTGCGGCTTCTCGGGCTGCGCGCAGCCCTCATCGCGCCGGAGGCGGGCGTGCTGTCGAGCATGGGCCTGTTGCATTCCGACCTGAAGAACGACTTCACCCGCACCTGTATCCTGCGCGCCCCGGATTACGATCTTGACCGGCTTTCCGCCGTCTTCGACAATCTCGATGCCAGGGCCGAGGGCTGGCTTGATGCCGAGTCGATCCCCGCCGAGGGGCGCAGCGTCCTCTGGACCGTCGGGATGCGCTATCAGCATCAGGGGTTCGAGCTGACGGTGCCGTGGCCGGGCCGTGACGTCTCGCCCGAGGCTCTGACCGAGGCGATCGAGGGGTTTCACGCAGCCCACCGGCAACTTTACACCTTCGATCAGCCCGAGGTTCCGGTCGAACTGGTCTTTGCCCGGGTTTCCGCGCGCGGGCATCTGGGGCAGCCGTCCGACCGCCACGCGGCGCCTGCCGGTGGCAGCACGCCAGAGCCGACGGGGAGGCAAAGGGTTCATGCGGCGGGGCAATGGCTTGACTGCCCGGTCTACGACCGCCGCGACCTGCGGGCGGGCATGCGCCTCCCGGGGCCTGCGATCGTCGAACAGCTGGATGCCACGACCTATATCCTGCCGGGCCAGACAGCCACGGTGGACGCGTTCGGCAACCTCGTCCTGCGGGAGGACTGACCGGTCAGATCACCGGCACCGTTGAATGGGCGACACCGGAGGAGGGGATGGCACCGGGAAAACCGCCGGATCCGTTCCGGCTTCCCCCCTTCCGCTACACGAACGCCGGGCCCGAACTCTGCGGTCAAATCTCGGGGTGTCCCTGGAGGGCGCCCCCTTCGTCTGCCTCCTGAAATCGGGGTGACGGCGGCGGCCAGGTCCTCCGGTCCCCGGGTGGCCTCTGCTCTCTCACGGCCCTACGGGGCCACGTAGAGCCCGGTCACGCCGACCGGAACATCGCCTCGCCGATGTACGACCCCTCCTCGGGGGCGGGCGGCACGAAGAACAGCCCCGACCCGATGTGCGAGATGTATTCGTTCAGCGCATCGGCTTCGCCCAGCTTGGTTTGCAGCATCTCGAAATGCGCCGGATCGCTCTGGTACGAGATGAACAGGAGGCCGGCGTCGAGCAGGCCGAACTGGTTGATCCCGTCGGTATAGTTGAACGGACGGCGCAGGATCTGCACCCCGCCGTTGTTCTCGTGCGCGGCCAGACGGATGTGCGCGGTCGCGGGGATCACCGGCGCGCCGTCGGGGCCGCGGCGGGCAAAGTCGGGCGTGTCGAATTCCTGCGTGCCGGTCAGCGGTGCCCCCGACAGCTTGTGCCGCCCGAAGACCGCGTTCTGGTCGCTGATCCGGTCGGTGTCCCAGTTCTCGATATGCATCTGGATCTTGCGCACCACCTGATAGGTGCCGTGGCGCTGCCAGTCGGCGCCGCCCTGCACCCAGACGTGACGGTCGAAGGCCTCGGCGCCGCGCACGTTGCGGGTGCCGTCCTTGAACCCCAGAAGGTTGCGCGGCGTCTGCTGGTCCTTGCCCGCCGAGGCGCGGCCAAAGCCCATTACCGTCCAGCGCGTCGCGGCGGCGCCCGTGTCCTTGGCGATCCGCGCAAGGTCGCGCACCGCGTGATAGGCCACCTGCGGATCGTCGGCGCAGGCCTGAAGCGACAGGTCGCCGCCGGTCAGCTCGGGTTTCAGCGCGTCGCTCGGCAGGTGCTTCAGCGGGCGCAGCAGGGGCGGGCGGTGGTCCTGCAGGCCCCGCGCTTCCGAGAACACGCCCGGGCCCATGCCCACGGTCACGGTCAGGCCGGCGGAGCCGAGCCCCAGCGCCTCGCCGGTATCGAAGCCCGCGGCGTTGGGACGGGAGGGTTCGACCTGTCCGATCGTCTCGCCCTTCGTCATCTGCGCGATCGCGGCCGACCAGCGCGCCAGCAGCACCTGAAGGTCCCGTGGCACCGACGAGGTCAGGTCGAAGGTCATGAAGAAGACATAGCGCTGCGGCGGGGTCATGATGCCTGCCTGTGGCCCCTTCCCGTAGAAGTCGTATTGCAGGCCATGATCGCCCACCACCGAGGGGGAGTGCATGGCCTTGCCGTCTGCCGTTCCCATGGTGCTGGCAGCGCCCGCCGGGCCGGTCATCGCCAGCCCGGCACCGCCGGCCGCGGCCCCCATCAGCAGCCCGCGCCGGGACAGGCGCGCATTCGGGGCATGTTCGGGATCGGATGACATGGGGGAACCTCTTGAAAAGTCAGGGCCGGGGCGGGCGGGCAGGTAGCCCGGGGTCAGGTGGCGTGGCGATAGCCGCGGCCTTCGGCGCCGGTGCCCCTGCTCGGGCCGCTGCCAGATCCCGTGCCGGTGCCGGAGTGCAGGCGAAGCAGCGCGCGCAGCCCCAGCGTGGCAAGGATCAGGGCGAACAGGGCCATCAGCACCGGCAGCACGCCAGCCCAGAAATGGCGTTCCTGTGCGGCGCGGCGGGTGGCATGCAGTGCGTCCTCGGCCGCGCTGACATAGGCCGGATCGACCTTCCAGTCAGACGCGGCCGCCGCACGCGGCCGAAGGATGCGCGGGCTGGCCAGACCGCTGCCGCTGAGTGCAAGGATGACCCGGCTGCGCGACTGCGCGTCAAGCAGGTGGCCGCCGGCCTCCCAGACCGTCAGGCGGCGTGTCTCGGTCCAGTGCGCGTCGAAGGGACCCGGGTTTTCCGCCGGGTTGAGGCCGATCGGGATGCGCCCGCCCGACAGCGCCATGACCTGGTCGAGGGTCAGGGTCGCGGGCTTGTCGGTCAGGGTCCTCTGGCCCTTTACCTGCCACAGCACTGCGGGGATGCCGGAATAATCACGGCTCCGGGCCGAGGTCGCGGGCAGCCTCGTGCTGCCAGTGCCGCCGGGCAGGCGGAGCCGGGCATCCCCCTCGGTCTGGCCCTGCGCAAGGCTGATGTTGCCGGCGTCCTTGCCCGCCGATTGCACTGGCACCGCGGCCGGAAGGCGCACTCGGGGTGCGGGAAAGAGCATGGCCAACGCCAGCGCGGCAACGCCCAGCCCCGCGGCCAGCCCAAGCTTCAGTCGCGCCGCGCCGCGTGCCGAGGGGCGGCTGTGCTGCGGCCAGTAGATCCAGAGCGCGACAGGGATGAGATAGGCGCACCAGCCCAGAACCTCGATCAGCCGCGGGTCGGCGGGGATGCCAAGCACGCCCGTCAGCAGGGCCGAACGCACCGTGCCCGGGGCCACCAGCCACGAGAGGTTCACCGTCGCCTGCTGTCCGGCGTTCAGCCAGCCGGCCTCGTGCGCGGTGCGCAGGCAGGTCACGACCAGCCCCGCCGCCACGAGGATCAGGAAGCCACCGGTGACGCGGAAGAACTTGCCGAGGTTCAGCTTGACCCCGCCAAGGTAGATCCCCCAGCCGATCAGCACCGCCATAAGGATGCCGATCACCGCGCCGGCGGCGGCAAGGGCTGCCGATTGCGCGGCGGAGAAGGTGGCCAGCAGGAAGACCGAGGTCTCGAACCCCTCCTTCAGCACCGCCAGAAAGGCCATCAGGGCTAGGGCCGAGGCCCCGCGCCGGCCGAGTGCCGCTGCCGCCTCGGCCTCCAGCTCGCGCTTCATGTCGCGGGCATGGGTGTTCATCCAGGCGATCATGCCGGTCACGAAGAAGATCGCGACGGCGCCGATCACCGTCTCCATCGCCTCCTGGTCCGACTGGGGCAAGGCGCGTTCCACCAGCTCCAGCGTGACGCCGACCACGACCGAAAGCAGCACCGCCAGCGCCACGCCGATCCACATCGCCGTCAGGTCGCGTCCGTTGCGGCGCAGGAACGCGGCGATGATGCCGACGATCAGCGCCGCCTCAAGCCCTTCGCGCAGGCCGATGACAAGGGTTGCCAGCATCGCCGGTCACCCGCGCCGGGCCGGGCCTGCGGTCAGCAGGCGCAGGGTGAAGGGGCAGGGAGGTGGGATCTGGGTCATGGCACGGCTCTTTCTCCGGGAAGGGCATCGCTTCGGGGGCCCCGGATGGCCTATTGTTGATCAGTTTTCTCAACAATAGGCCATGCCGCGCCGGTCAACTCCGCGTGGTCGCAGTTCACGAGGCCGTGGACCGACGCGGCCAGCCCGGCGTCGTCCCGGGGGCATCCCTGGCATAGGGCGGGCGATCGGGCATGGCGGGCGGGGCATGGCAGGGGCATCAGACGGGTGTCGATGCCCCTGCCCAGGGGCCTCAGTCTGCGGTCGCAACCTTTTCGGCGATCGAGGACAGGGGCTCCTGCAGCGACTGGACCGCGCGGCTGAGCTTGGCGGCGTCGGCGGCCTTGACCTTGGCCGTGTAAAGCCGGTACCCGCCAGGTTCGGCCTTGTCGCGGTAGCTGTCGAGCAGTTTGCTCACCTGTGCGAACCGGTCCGCGATCTGCTTGGTCAGCGCGGGGTCGATCTTCTTCAGACCCGGCTCAAGATAGGCAAAGGCCTGCTGCGCCCCCTCGACGTTGCCCGCGAAGTCGACGAGGTCATAGTGGCTGAAGGCCTCTTCCTCGCCGGTGATCTTGGTGGTCTGGACCTCTTCCAGAAGGTCGGCCGCGCCGTTCGCCAGGTCCTCGGGACGGTAGGTGAGCCCCTTCGCCAGCTTGTCCAATCGGTGCACGTTCTTGGAAAGCTCCGCCGCGGTGGCCTTGGTCTGGTCGGTGATCTTGCCCTTTTCGAACAGGTCGCGTTCGATCGCGTGGAAGCCGTGCCAACCGACCTTGGGGTCGAGGTTCGAGGCCCGCATGTCGATCAGATAGTCGAGGTTGCCGGCATTGTCCGTCGCCTTGAAGCCGGGAAGGATGAAGCCGTCGACGTCGGATTCAATCCGTTCGTAGAAGGGCCGGGCCCGCGGATATTCGGCCCGCGCCGCCTTCAGGTCGCCCGCGTCGATGTCGGATTTCAGCCGGTCGACTGCGGTCACCATCGCATCGACCACGCCGTCGACATACTTGGCATAGCCGTCCGCCCCTTTCTGAAGCAGTTCCGCGGTGGTGCCGCTGGGGCTGGCCGCGGCCTTCCCGGTCACGGTGAAGGCGACCATCTCCTTCGACGCGCCGGGGCAGTAAAGCTGATACTTGCCGCCGCCCAGCGTCAGGGTGAAACTGACGGCCGGAAGCCCGGGCGCGAGGTTTTCCTTTTCGCCGAGGATGCGGTTGTCGCTCTGCAGTTCGACCTCGGTGATCGCGGTCGCGGTCTTGTTGGTGACCGTGAAGGTGATAGGCCCGGCCTTGGCGCTGTCATGGTCCAGTTCGCAGGTTCCGCCATCCTTGCCGGTCAGCGTGATCGCGACCTTCGAAACCCCGTTGCTGACCGGCGCGGCGCTGCCGGCGGCCAGCGCCATCGGTGCCTGCGACAGCGCGATCAGGGCGGCAAGACCGCACGACATCTTGCGGGAATTGGGCAAACCAGAGGGGAACATGAGCATATCCTTTTGTCCGGGCGGCCCGGAGACGTCCAGGCCTCGAGACGCCAAGACCTTCGCGCCTCTTCGCTGGTCTGAATATATTCCCTAGTATTTTGCTCAAGAATAATGCGCCCGCGGAAGATCACCTTTGGGTGACCGGTCCGCTGCGAAATGCCGGCGCAAACGGGGTGGGGAGGACGGCTGCGTGTCCGGCCGGGCGGTGCCGGAACGCGACGCCAATGTGCCACAGGAGCGCCGCCGGAATACGCGGGGCAGGCTGTCGAGGGTGCTGGGTCATGCCCATGTAACGGTTTGAAGTGGCAGAGTAAAATTCGACGCTTCGCATCCCGGTGCCGCGCGGGTGAACCTTCATCCCAAGGGCGGCCCGGGCACCGGTGTCACACCGCTCTGCAACGGATGCGGCAGGGGGAGCATGCAACGGGTATGTCTTGCGACATATTTGCAACGGCGTGTGCGGCCGACGCGCTGGGGCGATTTTCGCGCTGGCGCCGGTGGAATGTCCCTTTGTAAGCGAACGGTACGAGGCGATTCGACCCACGCGGCCCGATCGCAGGACGCGACCGGCCGGAAGGCCCCTCACGCGCCGCCCTCGAGCAAGCGTTTTGCCAGCAAGCACCCTTCACATTGTCAGAGAGACACCTCTCGGTCAGGAGAGACCATGACGTATACCCGTCGCCGGCTTGCTGCGACCACGGCTTTGGGCGTTTTGATGTCGCCCGGGCTGGCCCTGCCCGTCGTGGCGCAGGACAGTACGGCCGCTTCCGCCGCCGCCTCAGCCACCACATCCGAAACCTCGGGCAAAGATGCCACGGAGACCAGCCTGGCCCCGATCACTGTCACCAGGCCCAAGGACACGACGCCTGCGGGCACCGCTGCGGCCAGCACGATCGGCGCCGACGCGCTTGCCCATTCCCAGGCCGGCACCGTGGCCAAGGCCGTGGCCAACGTGCCCGGGGTGAACATCGCCCGAGGGGACGACTTGCTCACCTCCACCGTCACCATCCGCAACTTCGGCGGCAACTCGGCGATGCCGGATTCCCAGCAAGTGGTATTCGCCCTCGACGGCACTTCCATCGCGGGCGGCAACTTATACCGGAACTCCGCCGGGCAGATCGTCGATCCGTCGCTGCTGAAGTCGGTCAGCGTGCTCAAGGGGCCGCTGGCATCGCTGGAATACGGCGGTGGTATCGTCGGCGGCACGATCGCGATGGACACGATCAACGGCGCCGACCTGACGGGCGGGCAGCATGGGTTCAAGCTGCGTCAGGTGGCAGGGGCAAGCTCCAACGGGTCGGGCTGGAAGACCTCGACCACGCTTGCCTGGCAGCCGAACGATTCCTTCGACTTCCTCGCCAACTACGCGCGCAGCTATTCCGGCAACAAGACGGATGGCGACGGAAACACGATCGACCTGGGCGGGTACAACGTGCCTTCGATCCTGCTCAAGGCGCGCTACCGTTTTGGCGCGGCGCATGATCAGGCGATCGTTCTGACCTATGACAAGTCGCGCAGTGTGCAGCAGAACGTGCCCTATTCGACGGCCTCGCCGCTGACCGTCTTCGGCAACGTGAACCGCACGCGCGACGGCCATGTCGTCAGCCTCGCCTACAGCTACAAGCCGGCCGACAACCCGCTGATCGACTTCACGCTGAAGGCCAGCCGCTCGCACCAGAGCTATGACATCGTCGGGCTGTCGCGGATCTCCTCGGCTTTCGCGGGGACCTATCAGGTCTATACCGACACGGTGCAGGCCAAAAACACCGCGCGGTTCCAGACCGGCGGCATCAGCCACACCCTGCGCGCCGGGCTGGAATGGTCGCACCAGAACCACGATGGCATCATGACCGGCGTGGCGGGGGCGGGAAAATACAACCGCCTCGGCCTGTTCGCGATCGACCAGATGGCGATGGCGCATGACCTGAATGTCTCCGTCGGCGGGCGGATCGAGCGGCAGAACCTCTACGACCTGACCAGCACCAGCGGCACCGCCCTGCCCGACATGGATACCACCGCCCGCAGCCTGGGGGTGGGTGTCGACAAGGGGTTGGGTCGCGGCTTCACCGCCTATGCCTCGTTCACCTATTCCGAGGGGCTGACGCTGCCGGATTTTGCCGGCTATGCGAATGCCGATGGTGTCTACTGGGGTGACAAGGTCTTCAAGACGCGCAACTGGGAAACCGGCCTGCGCTACGAGGGCGGCGACCTGATGGCATCCGACGACCGGATGCAGGCCTCTCTCGGGCTGTTCAAGACCGACATCTGGGACAACACCGCCTATCCCAGCACCAGCTACGAGACGATGTCGACATCGGGGCTGGAGGGGCAGGTGAACTACGGCCTTGCCTCGGGTCTCTACAGCCGGGCCGCGCTGACCATGACGTTCGACGACAAGTACCGCAACGACAGCACAGACTGGAAGCAGTACGAATACGCGCTGATGAACCAGCTGGCCCTGACCCTCGGCAAGCGGTGGGAACGCACGGGCTGGGATGTCAGCTGGACCCTTCGCGCCGGCGCGGGCCAGACCCTCGACGGCCTGCACCAGCCCGGCTGGGGCGTGAACGACCTTGCCGCCAGCTACACGTTCAAGAGCGGCCCGCTGGAAGGTCTGCGGACGGACTTCGGCATCGATAACGTCTTCGACAAGCAATACGTGCTGCAATACACGACCACCGGCCCGTCCTTCCCCGAGGCCGGGAGAACGTTCAAGATCACCTTCTCGAAGACCTTCTGAGCCGGCGGAAACCTTCGACCATCCTGAAAACGAAACGGGGGCGGCGAGGATATCGCCGCCCCCTTGCATGTGTCGGGCCGCCCGGTTGAGCCATCCCTCTCGCCGCCGCCATGGCCGCGGCCCGGGGCGTCCGTCCGTCAGGCCATGTAGCGATCCACCAGCGTCTGGACACGTGCGAAGGCCGCGTGTGCCGCGTCCACGGCGCGGGCCTCTTCCGTCGGCGAAAGCGGGACGGCATCCAGGGCACCCTTGAACGTGCGCCAGTGTTCCGCGCGGCCTTCCGGCGCCCCGGCAAGGTGGCGCGCGCCATGGTCTTCCGACAGCCCGATCCCGCGTGCCGCCTTCAGCAGGAAGGCCGCCCCGAGGTTCGATCCCTCGACGACGTAAAGCCAGCCAAGCGCCTCGGGCAGGGCCAGCCCCTGCGCCGCCGGGGCCTCGTGCGGGGAGTCATCGGCCACGCCAAGGTCCCTCATGTCGTCGCACACGGCCCCGAGGCGCGAGAGATGTTCCAGATCCGCGATCACCGCCGCCACGTCGGGATCGGCGTAGAGCGGGCTGACATCGTGGTGAAAGCGGTTCTGGACCTTGAGGAAGCGGCTGTAGTTCGCGGTGTTCTCGAAAGGTCTGGCCGCCATGATCGCGGCGTCGAGCAGGGCGTGCCTGTCATGGGTCGCCTCGCGCAGCCGGGCGGACCGGGGGGGCAGGGCGTCGGTGCCCCGAGGGGTGGCCTGAAGGGACGGGGTGTCTGGGGTCATCATCGGATCTCTCGAAAGGGCCGGAGACGGGGCCGCCGGCCGCAGTGTAGGGTTTGCCCGCGCACCCTGTCCGGTTCCGGCCCTGTCCAGCGTCGGGGTGGTGGGCCCTTTCGGGCGCGTGCCTGCCGTGCCGCATGATGCCGGTCCGCGCAAAAGGGGGGGGCATCTGCCGGGCCCTGTGTCGCGGTCGGGAGTGTCGGGGAATGGCTGGAATTGGCTGGGCCGGAAGGTGCACCAGCCCGGGGGCCGAGCGCAAGGCGAATTCGTCCGCAAAGGCATTGCCCGAGGCCGCTTTTCCCATCGCTGCCCGGTCTCGGCGCTTGTGTCCGGTTGATTCCTGAGTAATATAGTCAGGAATTAATCTGATGGACTCACACGATGATCGACCATAACGGAACCGCCCCGCGCGGAAGGATATCGCATGCCCGGCGACTGGCCGGCAGGGTGGTGCTTGCCTTGTCGTTCATGGGGGCGCTGGTACTTGCCGCGCAGGGCGCGCAGGCGGCCGACCCCGCCCGCCGGATCGTGTCGATCGGCGGCGCCACGACCGAGATCCTCTATGCGCTCGGGGCGGCGGACCGCATCGCGGCGGTCGATACGACCAGCACCTATCCCGCAGCGGCGAAGGACAAGGCAAGCGTGGGCTACATGCGCAGCCTCTCGCCCGAGGGGGTGCTGTCGGTGCGTCCGGACCTCATCCTGATGGAGGAAGGCGCGGGCCCGCCCGCCGCGGTGTCGGTTCTGAAGGCGGCGGGCGTGCCGCTGGTGGAGGTTCCGGCGGGGCACGACCCGGCCGCCATCGCGCGCAAGATCACGTTGGTCGCCGATGCGGTCGGCGCGCCGGAACGCGGGCGGCGCATGGCCGCTGCGGTGACCGCCAGCCTGACCCGGCTGCAGACCCGGCTGGCGGGGATCGGCGATCGCAAGCGGGTGCTGTTCGTCCTGTCGATGAGCGGCGGCCGCCCGGTCGCGGCGGGGGCGGGCACGGGCGGCGATGCGATCATCCGGCTTGCGGGCGGGATCAATGCCTTCGCGTCAGTCTCCGGCTACAAGACCGTCTCGGCCGAGGCCGCGGTGGCGATGAAGCCTGACGTGATCCTGATGATGTCGCATGCGGGGCCGACGGTGCCGGATGCGCAGGTGCTGGCCTCGCCCGCGCTGGTGGCCACGCCGGCCGGGCGACATCATGCGCTGATCCGCATGGATGGCCTCTATCTGCTGGGCTTTGGCCCGCGCACCGCCGATGCCGCACGCGACCTTGCCGCAAGGCTTTATCCCGGACGCGGGATTGCTGCCGGCGACGCGGCCAAGACGGACACAAAGACCGTGGCCGCCCGGCCATGACCCTCAGCGTCACAGGCGCCCCGCCCCGCCCGGCGCGACCCCGGCCCGCGGCAGGGGACCGGCGCGACAGGGCGCGGCTGGCGCTGATCGCGCTGGCCTGCGGCCTTGTGCTGGTGGCACTGCTGGCACTGGGGACCGGACCGCTGGGCCTGTCGCCGTGGCGGGTGCTGGAGGTCCTGCGTGCGGGTCCGCAGGCGTCGGTCTCCGCCGACAGCCTGGTGATCTGGCAGATCCGCCTGCCAAGGCTGCTCTTGGGGCTGGCGGTCGGTGCCGGGCTGGCGACGTCGGGCGCTCTGATGCAGGGGCTGTTCCGTAACCCCTTGGCCGATCCGGGCTTGATCGGCGTTTCGGCTGGCGCCGCGCTGGCGGCGATTGCGACGATCGTGCTGGGCACCGCCGTCCTGTCGCTGCCCGAGGCGCTGCTGCAGATCTATGCGCTGCCGCTGGCGGCCTTCGGCGGGGCGCTGGTCAACACGCTGCTGCTCTACGCCATCGCGACGCGGCGCGGACAGACCTCGGTCGCGACGCTGCTCCTGGGCGGGATCGCCATCGGGGCGGCGGCGGGCGCCCTGTCCGGGCTGCTGATCTACAAGGCGAACGATACCCAGCTGCGCGACTTCACCTTCTGGTCGATGGGCGGGCTGGGGGGCGCGACCTGGGGGACGATGGCAGTCTGCGGGCTGGCCACGCTGTCCGTGGTCGTGGCGGCGCCGTTCTTTGCGCGCGGGATGAACGCGGTGACGCTGGGCGAGGCGCAGGCCTATCACCTGGGGGTGGACGTGCAACGGCTGAAGCGGCGGGTGATCGTGCTGGTGGCGCTGTCGACCGGGGCGGCGGTGGCGGCAAGCGGGATGATCGGTTTCGTCGGTCTGGTCGTGCCGCACCTTCTGCGGCTGGTGATCGGACCGGATCACCGCGGCCTGCTGCCGGCCTCGGCTCTGCTCGGGGCGCTGCTGCTGGTGCTGGCGGACATGGTGGCGCGCAGCGTGGTCGCCCCCGCGGAATTGCCGATCGGGATCGTCACGGCGGCGGTGGGCGCGCCGTTCTTCCTGTGGCTTCTGCTGCGGCGGCGCGGCGGGATCGGAGGCTAGGGGCGGATGCTGGAACTGAGGAATGCCACCTGCCGCGCCGGAGGGCGCCTTGGGGGCCGCGCATTGGTGCGCCGGCTGAGCGCGGGTTTTGCCCCGGGCACCGTGAACGTGGTGATCGGGCCGAACGGCGCGGGCAAGACCACGATGCTGCGGCTGCTTTCGGGCGAACGCGCGGCGGATGAGGGCAAGGTCCTGCTTGACGGTGTGGCAGTGCAGCGCCTGGGGGCGCGGGCGCTGGCGACCCGCCGCGCCGTCCTGGCCCAGTTCACGCCGGAGGGGTTTTCCTACACCGCGCATGAGGTCGTCCGCCTTGGCAGCGAAGCCCCGACGGCGGGCCGGGCCGTGCCGCCCTGGACCGGACCGGAAAGCGCCCTTGCGGCCGTCGATCTGGAGGGGTTCGGCGGGCGGCTGGTGACCGAGCTGTCGGGCGGAGAGGTGCAGCGCGTGCATTTGGCCCGGGTGCTGTGCCAGCTCGGGTCGGCGACGGGGCCGGAGGGCGCGCGCTACCTGCTGCTCGACGAGCCGATCGCCAGCCTCGACATCCGCCACCAGGTCCTGGTGATGGAGATCGCACGGGCCTTCGCGCGGGCCGGTGGCTGCGTCGTGGTGATCCTTCACGACCTGAACATCGCCGCCCGCTATGCCGACCGGCTTGTCCTCATGGAAGAGGGCGAAATAAGTGCGAGCGGCTCCGCGGGGGAGATCCTCACCGCCGACCGGCTGACGCGTGCCTACGGCCTGCCGCTGACGGTGCGGGTGGTGACCGGAGAAGGGGACAACGGCGCAGGCGGCGACCGGCGCGTCATCTTGCCTGCCCTCTGCGCGTCCTGATGTCTGGTGGTCTCTGGTGGCGGCGCCTTTCCCGAAGTCCTGAGCAAGGAGAAGCCATGCTGGCGGCAGGGGCCGTTTCCCTGCTCGCGGTCTCCTCAAAGGTTCGCTCGATCAGGATCCTCGGATTTGACGGCGCCTCGCCGGATGCTGGTGAGCCGGGGTGTGTGAGTGCGCGCGCTCCATGCGCGTGGATTCGGAAAGTGACCCGACGGCCGCAGTCCCCCGCCGGGCCGCCCGACTGGGTGCCGGCTGTCGCAGGCGGCGGCGCGCCTCACCTCCAGCCGCGCCCGGCGGCGGCGGTGAGATTGGAGCGGATCACCTGCCGATGAAAGGGTGCGATCGCGAACAAATAGGCCCTCCCGGTGAGGTTGTGGCACCGCACCACGGTCGTCGCGACCAGTTCCGACCCCGCGCCGTCGCGAGCGGGTCGCAGCAGCAGCGAGGCGCGGAAATCGAGGTGGCGATCGTCCTCGCCCAGCACCATCTCCGACCCGGATTTCTCGATGACCCGGAAGAAGTCGATATGTTCCGCCCCAGCGCTCTCGGCCTGTTGCTGTAGCTGCGCCGAGGTTTTGACGCCGAACGGGC
Source organism: Acidimangrovimonas sediminis (assembly GCF_002871005.1). Lineage (GTDB taxonomy): Bacteria > Pseudomonadota > Alphaproteobacteria > Rhodobacterales > Rhodobacteraceae > Acidimangrovimonas > Acidimangrovimonas sediminis. Next base: position 187,120 of record NZ_PHSN01000014.1, on the reverse strand, counting down.
GCATCGCGGTGTTCCTGACCGACAGAAGCAGGCGGATCCAGGGCGCGGGGTGGCCGAGGGTGCTGCGGGCCAGTGCCTCGATGCCGCGCGCCGCATCCGCACTGGTCAGATCGACGGCGAAGGCATCGGCAAGATCGGCGCCGGGCAGCCAGCCGGAGATCGCGCTGTCGGTCGGGCAGGGGACCTGGCGGATCCGCGTTCCCATGGGTGGTCTCCTTGCATTGGCGCGTCAGAGGGTCGGCAAGGCCGTGGCCGGGGGAGACGCGCATTCCCCGACCTCGCGACCATACTGGCGGGGCGAGCGAAGCATGATGCGCTTGAAGGTCGCGCTGAAGGATTTCTCCGACTCGTAACCCAGGGCGGAACTGATCTCGGCCAGTGACTGGCGCGAGGCGGTCAGCTTTTCGGCGGCCTTCAGCATGCGCCACCGTGTCAGATAGGCCATCGGCGAGACCCCGGCGACCTGCTTGAAGAGCAGGGCAAAGGCCGTGCGCGACATGGCGGCCTCGGCGGCGAGGGTTTCGACCGTCCAGCGGTGGCCGGGGGCGCGGTGCATCGCGCTGATCGCGTCGCGCAAGCGTGGGTTGGCAAGCGCAAACAACCAGCCGGTCGCCGCCTCGGGCCTGCGGGCTTGATGCGAACGCAGCGCCTGCACGAGGATCATCATGGCCAGTTGTTGCGCCACCACGAAATCGCCGGGCAGGGCGTCGGACATCTCCTTGCGCAGTCGTTCGACGCACCAGCGCAACATCTCGCCATCGGCCGCATCCCGGATGTGTAGCAGCGAGGGGAGCGTCTCCAAGAGCAGATCCGCCTGACCCTCGGCCAAGGAGAAGTATCCGCCGATGCTCAGGAAGTCTCCGCCGCCGTTGTAGGTCATGATCCGCCCGTCCGGCCTGGGCGGCAGGATCTGCCGCAGGTCGACCGGCGTGACCATGGGATCGCTCGAGATCCGGAAGGCCTTGCCATGCGGCAGCAGAAAGCATTCACCCGCGTGGATCTGAACCGGATCGGCCGCGTCCTCGAGCGAGACCCAGCAGGTCCCGGCGACCACGGCGTGAAACTTGATCCCGTCGTGCCGGTCGAACTGTATGGCGAACGCGCCACCGGCATCGAGCCCGCCGGACACATAGCTGCGCAGCCTGAGCAGCGAGAGAATGTCGGAGAGCGGATCCATATCCCTGCCCTGAACGAATGGATACTTGGTTTGGACCATAGTTCTCCGCCGTCCCGTTTCCAGGGTCGCGTCTGCCATCCGTCGGCTGAATCGCCCGGGCGGGGCGCGCGATTGCCCCTGAAGGTGGTCGTGCCGGTCTTCCGGGCTGACGCTGATCCGGTACGGGAAGGCGCGACGTAGAGCCGAGGCATCGCAGCAGGCGACGCTTCTGCAGATCTGAACGAATGAATACCAAATACGGACCCAGAAAGGTTATTCGTCCCAAATCGGGCCTTTATCTTTGGTGCATTGCCAAAGGAGATCTGCAATGCGTGTTTTCGTGACAGGGGCCACAGGCTGGGTCGGATCAGCCGTGGTCGAGGAATTGATCGCTGCCGGGCATGGGGTGACAGGCCTCGCCCGATCGGAGAAGAGCGCCGGGGCGCTGGCGGCGGCGGGGGCCTCCGTCGTGCGTGGCGCGGTGGAGGATCTTGAGGTGCTGCATGCGGCGGCGGTCAGGGCCGATGCGGTGATCCACACGGCCTTCAACCACGACTGGTCGCGCTTCGCCGAGAATTGCGCGGCGGACAAGGCCGCGATCGCGACGCTTGGTGCGGCGCTCGAGGACACCGACAAGCCGCTGATCGTGACCTCGGGCGTGGCGCTGCTGGCGCCGGGGCGTCTGGCGACGGAAGAAGATGCTGCGCCGCCGGTGACCGACAGCTTCCCGCGCGCCTCCGAGGCGGTGGTGGAGGATCTGCGGGCGCGGGGCATCCGGGCCTGCGCGGTCCGGCTTGCGCCCTCCGTGCACGGCGTGGGGGATCATGGCTTCGTGCCGCGCCTGGCGGGGATCGCCCGGGACAAGGGCGTCTCGGCCTACATCGGTGACGGCCAGAACCGCTGGCCCGCGGTGCACCGCCGGGATGCCGCGCGCCTGTTCCTGATGGTGCTTGACCGGCCCGAGGCGGGCCCCTTTCATGCGGTTGCGGAAGAAGGTGTCATGCTGAAGGACATTGCGGGGGTGATCGGGCGCCAGCTCGATCTGCCGGTCAAGGGGGTGGCGGCCGAAGAGGCACAGGCGCAGTTCGGCTGGTTCGCGCCCTTCGTGGGCCTCGATGCGCCGACCAGCAGCGCGCAGACCCGCGAAACCCTGGGCTGGCATCCGACGGAACGCGGGCTGCTCGCCGATCTGGCGGACCCCGCGTACTTGGCCGGCTGATCGCCCGGCCGCGGCACGCGACAGGAGGGCATCATGCGTGTTTTCGTGATCGGTCCGATCGGAAGCGCGCGCCCAGTCCTCCATCGGAGGCACCCGCCACGTTCGGTGATCGGAGCCGACGGGGCGCGCGGGCGAGCCGCGCGTATCCCGTGCGGCGCTCCGGGGACTGCACCGCCTATTTCCGGGCGAAGATCAGGCCGCATTCCCCCATCTGGTCGTCGGCCGAGGCGAGCCAGGCTTTCGCCTCGGCCTCATCGGCAAGGTAGGTGTCGAGAAAGGCAAGGGTCAGGGCGCGGACGGCGGCACCTTGCGCGGGCGCCGGGCTCTGGTTGGGCCGGGCTATGCCGCCAAGGAAGTGATCTGCGCCCTCGAGCACGGCCAGGTACTTGTCGCCCGGCGGGGCAAGGTCGTAGGGCTCCGTCTTCCAGTGCCAGTCCTGCCCCTTGGCGCCGCCATCACGGGTGCCGGTGACGTTGAGCATCGGCCCCTCTATTCCGTCCCAGGACCCGGCGCGCAGGCCCTGCTGGTCGCGGCCCTGCGCGCTGAGCAGGATTGCCGCCGAGAAGCGGCCCTCACGGAATTGCGCGGGTCCTTCGCCGGGCAGGTCGACCTCGGCCCCTGCGAGAAGCTGCGCGGTATAGGCGCCAAAGGAATGCCCGGCGATCGCGCCGCGCAGCGGGGCCGCCTGTGGCCCGCACGTGGCTGCGACGATCGTTTCCAGCCGGTCGAGCACGCCACGGACGATACGGATCCTGTCGACCCAGTAGGGGGCGCTGTGCAGGGCCTCGTAGAGACGCTGGCGCAGGCGCGGGTCTTCCGTCCAGCGTTCGAGATCGGCGCCGGGGGCAAGCGCCGGATCGGCTGCGACGACCGCCTCGACCGAGTCGGCGAAGGTCGGGTGGATGACAAGGTAGCCCCCGCGTGCCCAGCGTTCCGATAGCTTGGCATAGTCGCGCCCGCTTGCGCCAAGGCCGTGGCAGAAGATCGCGTAACCCTTCGGTGCGTCGCCCTCGGGCCAGCGGCAGACGAGCGGGAAGTGCATCCCCTCGGGCAGGTCGGGGACCGTCAGCGCGGTGTTGCTGGCGACAGGTCGCTGCGGCGCGGGATCATAGAGCGGCAGGGTCATGGCAGCGCGGGCTCCTTTCGGTCGGAGGCATGGCCTGCCCCGTTTGCGCCCGGGTCGAGAAGGAAGCAATGCGCGGTGCCGCCCCCCGGCACGGCATAGGCGGGGGGCGCGTCCGACCGGCAGCGCGGCATCACCTGTGCGCAGCGGTTGGAATAGGGACAGCCCGTTTCGGCATGGCGCTGGGTCCCCTGCGGCGCAAGCTGGCGGCGGCGGGCACGGCGCGCGCGTTGCTGCGCCGGGTCCAGATCGGGCACCGCATCGAGCAGCGCGCGGGTATAGGGATGGGCGGGGGCGGTATAGACCCGGTCGGCTGGTCCCTCCTCGACGATATGACCGAGGTACATCACCGCGATCCGGTCCGAGATGTGGTGAACCAGCGCAAGGTCGTGCGCGATCAGCAGGTAGGCGATGCCGAGCGCGTCGCGCCTGTCGTAGAGCAGATTGATGATCTGGTTCTGGGTGGAGACGTCGAGCGCGCTGACCGGCTCGTCCAGCACGACCAGCTTCGGCTCCAGCGCCAGCGCCGAGGCGATCGCGATCCGCTGCCGCTGCCCGCCCGAGAACTGGTGCGGATGGCGGTTCAGGTGCTCTTCGGAAAGCGACACCATTGCCAGCAGGTCTACCGCCCGTGCCCGGCGCTCGGCCCGGGTCATGTTCGTGTGAACCCGCAGGGGCTCGGTCACGATGTCCTCGACCGTCATCGCGGGGTTCAGTGAGGAGAACGGGTCCTGGAACACCGCCTGAATGTCCTTGCGCAGGCCGGAGGGATAGCGCGCCTTCAGCGCCGCGAGGTCGGTACCACGGAACCGCATCGTGCCTGCGGCCGGGGCGATCAGCCCGAGCACGGTATTGGCGATCGAGGACTTCCCCGAGCCGGACTCGCCCACAAGGCCCAGCGTCTCGCCCGGGCGGATCGTCAGCGTCGCGCCCTTCACCGCGTCGAAGGAGGTGGTGCGCAACCCGAGGCCCGCGCGTTTGCGATAGCTGACCCTCAGGTCACGCAGCTCGAGAAGCGGGGCGTCGGTCATGCGGATCTCCTCAGGTCGAGCGTGTCTGCGCGGATGCAGCGCACCCGGTGGCCCCCGTCGCCGAGGGGAATGGCGGCGTCACAGGCCGGGGCCGCGTGCGGACAGCGCGGGGCGAAGCGGCAGCCCTCCGGCCAGGCACCGGGGCGGGGCACCGTTCCGGGGATCGTCGGCAGCGGCGGATTACGGGTCGCGCCATGGGGCGAGGCGGCCAGAAGGCCCGCCGTGTAGGGGTGGCGCGGGGCGGAAAAGAGCGTGTCGACCGGCGCTTCCTCGACGATTTCGCCGGCATACATCACGGCGATGCGGTCGCAGATGTCGGCCGCCACGGCGAGGTCGTGGGTAACGAAGATGATCGCCATGCCGAACTCTTCCTGAAGGTCGCGGAAGAGGTCGAGGATCTCCTGTTGCACCGTCACGTCCAGCGCCGTCGTCGGCTCGTCCGCGATCAGTACGGAGGGATTACAGCTCAGCGCCCGGGCGATGGCAATCCGTTGCGCCATCCCGCCCGACAATTCGTGCGGATAGGCCCGGGCACGTTCCGCCGGGTTCGGGATGCCGACGCGGCCGATCAGTTCGACCGCGCGGGCCATGGCGGCCCGGCGCGACAGGCCTGCGCGGGTGCGCAGGATCTCGGCGATCTGCTCGCCCACGGTGAAGGCGGGGTTGAGGCTGGTGGTCGGGTCCTGGAACACGACGGCGATCTCCTTGCCGCGCACCTCGCGCATCTGGCGTTCGCTCAGGTCCGAGATGTCACGACCGTTGAGTGTGATCCGGCCGCGGGTGATGCGCCCCGTCGTCCCGATCAGCCTGAGGATCGCGAGGCCGGTGATCGTCTTGCCGCTGCCGGATTCGCCGACAAGGCCCAGCGTCTCACCTTTCCGCACGGAGAACCCGAGGTCGCTCAGCACCGGAACCTCATCGCCTGCCCCGGCGGTCACGACGACGTCGAGGCCCGCAACATCGAGCACCGCATCCGGCGCGGGCACCGGGCTGGGCCGCCGTCCCGGCGCGCCGGCTGCGGGCGCCGTCTTCGGCGGGCGTTTCGGGGCCTTGGGTCGTGCGGCGGGCACGGCGATGCCACGACCGATCCGGTCGCGCAGCACGTCGCCGAGCAGGTTGATCGACAGAACGGTCAACACCAGTGCAACCCCGGGCGGGATCGCCAAGAACCAGTCGAGCTGCATGTACGAGGCGGCCGTGTTCAGCATCGTGCCCCAGCTGGCATTGGGCGGCTGCACGCCGATCCCGATGAAGCTCAGCCCCGCTTCGGCCAGCAGCACGGCGCCCACGGTCAGCGTCGCCTGCACGATCAGCGGAGGGGCGACGTTGGGAAAGATATGGCGGATCAGGATCCGCGCGTCGCCGGTGCCGACCACCCGGGCCGAGCGGACATAGACCTCTTCTCGTTCGCTCAGCACGACGCCGCGGGCAAGCCGCAGGAACGAGGTGGAGAACAGGATGCCGAGCGCGATCATCGCGCGGTGCAGGCCGGGGCCGAGGATGGCGATGATGACGATCGCCACCATGATGCCCGGGATCGACATGATCGCCTCGACCAGCCGCATCACCGACCAGTCCCACCAGCCGCCGCGGTAGCCGACGAAAAGGCCCAGCGGCACGCCGAGGAGGATCGCGATCGAGGTGGCCTCGGCCGCCGCGATGATCGCGATGCGGCACCCCACGATCAGCCGGCTGAGCACGTCGCGGCCCAGGTCGTCCGTCCCCAGCCAATGATGCATGGACGGCCCCTGAAGGGCCTCCATCAGGCTTTGTTTGAGCGGGTCGTAGGGGGTGATCCAGTCGGCGAAGACCGCGAAGAAAACAAGGAGCGCCAGCACCCCCAGCGCCGGATAGACGATAAGCCGGGCGGCAGAGGCCCTGCGACGCCGTGCCGGGCGGCGGGCAACGGTCTTCGGGGCGGAAGCGGCGGTCTCGGTCATGACGGGCGGGCCTTGGGATTGAGGAAGCCGTAAAGCAGGTCGGTCGCAAGCTGGACGACGACCACGATGGCCACCATGACCAGCACGATGCCCTGGATCATCGGGATGTCCTGCTGCCGCACGGCGGTGATCGCCAGCGTGCCGAGCCCGTTGATCGCGAAGACCTGCTCGACGATCAGCGCGCCGCCGAGAAGCACGGTGATCTGGAACGACAGCACCGCCACCACGGGCACCAGCGCGTTCTTCAGCGCGTGGCGAAAGATCACCCTGCGCGATGAAAGGCCCTGCGCACGGGCCGCGCGGATGTAATCCTGCTGCAACACGCCAACCATCGCCGATCGCACCTGCCGCGCGATTGCTGCACTCGACGCGAAGCCGAGTGCGATCGCCGGCAGGGCCACGCTGGCAAGCCAGCCGCCGACCGAGGTGGAAATCGGCGTGAAGCCGGTGGCGGGGAACCAGCGCAGCCCCACCGCGAAGATCGCGGCGAGCAGCAGCCCGAACCAGAAGTTCGGGATCGCCTGGCCGAAGGTCGCGCCCAGGGTGGCGATCCGGTCGACCGCGGACCCGGGCCTGAGAGCTGCGGCGATGCCGGCGGCCAGCCCGACGGCGATGGCGATCAGCGCCGCCACCGCCGTGAGCGAGGCGGTGACCGGCAGCCGCTGCATCACCGCGTCCGAAACCTTCACGCTGTTGAAGAACGAGGTTCCCAGATCGCCCCGCGCCGCATGTTCGACCCAATGCGCGTAGCGTTCCACCAGCGGCTGGTCGAGGCCCAGGCGGTGGCGCACCAGCGCGTATTGCTCGGGCGTGCCCTGCTGGCCGACGATCAGGTCGGCCGGATCTCCCGGCAGGAGCGAGGTGAACGAGAAGGTCAGCACCGAGACGAGGAACAGAAGCGGCACCAGCGCCAGCACGCGCTGCACGATCAACCTGAGCATTGCGGCCGCCCTACTTGTCCATCCGGATGCCGCGGAAGAACGGTGTGTCCTCGCCCGGCCGCAGCTTCACCGTCGGATTGTCGGCAACCGCCTGCGTCACCCCGAAGAGCAGCGGCGTCGAGGTGACGTAGATCAGGTAGGATTGATCCTCCAGTGCCTCCATCAGCTTGTGGTAGACCGGCACGCGCACCTTCGGATCGCTGGACTGGACGCCGTCCTGAAGAAGGGTCTCCAGTGCGGCGTCGGGCGTCACGTGGTAGGGGTTGAACGAGGCATCCGGCGCGACGTACCAGCTCCCGAGATAGGAAGGATCGGTCTGGCTGTTCCAGACCAGGTTCGCCGCCGGAAAGTCGGTGGTCATGCTGCGCCGCGCCAGGGTGCCCGGCTCCACCGGCACGATGTTCATGGTGATGTCGATGTCGCGCAGGAAGCCCGCGATCGCCTCCAGCCGCGACTGGAAGATCGGGATCGACGGCATGTCGAAGCTGAAGCCCTTGGCATAGCCTGCCGCCTTCATCAGGGCCTTCGCTTTCTCGAGGTCGAACTTGTAGCGGTTCTCGAGCTTCGGATCATGCACCCAGCTGCCCTTGGGGAAGGGCTGGAACGCCGGCACCGACAGGCCGAAATCGATCGCCCGGCTGTAGGCGGGGCGGTTGATCGCATAGTTCATCGCCTGCCGCACGCGCTTGTCGGCAAAGGCGGGCACCTTTTTGCCGTCGCGGTCCTGGATGATCAGGTGATAGGTGTAGCCGCCCGAATTGCGCAACAGCTTCAGTCCCGGCGTCCGGTCAAGGATCGCGGCCTGCGGATTGGCCAGCCAGATCCCCATGTCGATCTGGCCTGTCTTCAGCGCGTTGAGCCGCGCGGTGTCGTCTGGCAGCTCGAAGATCTCGAGCTTCTTCAGCCCGATCTCCTTGGGCGCCCAGTAATGCGGGTTCGGGGTATAGACCCGCACCACCCCCTCGCGCGACGCCGCCTTGTCGTAGACGTAGGGCCCGGTGCCCACCGGGTTGCGGTCGAGCGCGGGATCCTTGAGCGCCCTGGGGCTGATCATCATCCCCGCTTCGGAGGTCAGGTCGCGCGCAAGTGAGGGGTCGGGCTTCTTGAGCGTGATGCTGACTGTACCGTCGGGATTGGCCGCGGCGCCTGCGACCGGCTTGAGCGCGGCAAGCACGCCCTTCTGGATCCCCCGTTCGATATTGGCCACCACTGCCGCCGCGTCGAAGGGCGTTCCGTCCGAGAAGCTGACGCCCTTGCGCAGCGTGAGGGTGACCTTCAACCCGTCCTGCTTGATGGCGGTGGCGAGGAACGGCCGCACCTCGTCCTTCGGCGAAAGCGTGAACAGGGTCTCGTAGACCGGCCGCAGATACGAGATGCCGCCTCCGGTGTGGACCTGCGGGTCGAGCGTGACAAGCTTGACCTCCTCGGCAAAGCGAAACACCCCCGCTTCGGCGCGCGCGTCCGACGGAGCGACGGTCAGCCCCGCCCCAAGCGCCAGCCCGAGCGCGGCCATGAGCACGCGCGTGTGATACCTCAAAGACAAAGCTGTTCTCCTCCCTCTCCTTGCGCCGTCGGGCGCAGCTTTTGCCGCGATGGCTTTCGCGGCCCTTCCCGGCCCTCCTCCCGGCCCGGGAAACGCCGGTTCAGCCGGCGGTCGATCTCACCCCTGCTGACGGCGGGCGGCGGGCGTCCAGCGGTGCGCCGCCCTCGCCAAGCCGAGGCGCCGGGCCACCTGCGGCCCAGGGCGCACCCGACCAGCGGAAGGCGGGACCCAGCGCAACCGGATCCTCGGCGACCGCGATCCCCGGGGTGCCGGGATAGTCGTGGGCAAGGAACTCGCCCAGGTCGCGCACGCGCGCGGCAGGCACACCAGCGGCGCTCAGGGCGTCCTCCAGTTCGGCAGCCCGCATTTCGGCGAAGGCGCCGATCAGTTCGCCGCGCAGCCTATCGGTCGCCGTATCGGCAAGGAACGCGCCCTTCGGCAGCCCGGCGGGCAGGTAGGGCGGGGCAGAAAGATCGGGTCGGCCGAGCAGGCGGCAAAGCGCCGCGAACTGGCCCATCGTGTTGGCCGCAACCGAGATATGCCCATCCGACGTGGCGAAGGTCTCGGCCCCCGGGCTGCCCACGAAACCCCGGTTGCCGACGCGGCGAGGCGCCCGACCGGTCGCCACCGTGCTGGCGACCTGGCCCGCCATCAGCGACAAGGCGCAATCCGCCATCGAGACATCCAGCGTGATCGGTTCCGCATCGCCGCGCAGGCGCCGCATCAGCGCAGCGAGGATGCCCTCGGCCGCGCTCATCCCGGTCGCGATGTCGATGACGGGAAAACCCACCTTGGTCGGCGCCTCGCCTTCGCTGCCCTGCAGGGCCATCATTCCGGTCGCCGCCTGCACGACGTGGTCGTAGGCCCCGCGCGCGGCGTTCGGCCCCTGCTGGCCCCAGCCCGAGATCGAGCAGTAGACGATGTCCGGCCTGACTGCGCGTATGTCCTCGGGGCCAAGCCCGAACCGGCGCACCACGCCGGGGCGGAAGTTCTCGACGAAGACGTGGCAGTCGGCCGCGAGGCGCAGAAGGGTATCGCGGCCCTCCTCGGTGGCGAGGTCGACCACGATGGATCTTTTGCCGACGTTGAGGGCGCGGAACCCGGGCGGCACGCCTTCGGCTTCCGGTTGCAGGTCGAGCGCGCGCATCGGGTCGCCGCCGCCCGGGCGTTCGACCTTGATGACCTCGGCGCCAAGGCACCTCAGATGGTGGGTTGCGCAGGGCCCCGCCAGCACATGCGTCAGATCCAGCACTCTGTATCCTTCGAGCGGCAGCATCGTCTCCTCCTCAATCCCGACAGAGCGTTCCGGCCTGTTGCGATTGACCATAGGCGGGGTCTTGCTGTTACCGTTAGTTATGTTTCCTAATCGCAGCCTTCACGTTTCCTGAAGGCTCGACTGGGGCCACCGGGAGCCCCATACCGGCCACCAGTCGGCCACCCTGCTGGCCGAGGCGGGGCGGCCGGGCAGGTGCCCGGTCCAGCGTCAGGCCGCGCGGTGGAGCCGATCATCCGACCTCTCGGCGTCTTCCCCTTCCTTGCTTCCCGTGGACCGCGGCAGCGCCTCGTCAGCATGGCCCCCGCTCCCCGGACACGCCGGGCCCCTGAAACATAGGGAAATCAGCAACCTTCATGTCTTCCAATGCTTGCTTGCAGGCACCCTTACGGCTGTGCCGTCAGGCGCAGCCAATCGTCCTCGCTCCGCGCAAGCTCTTCGTGGAACCGCTCGAAGAACAGCTGTGCGGGGCGGGACAGCGGCTGGCGCAGCGTGTGAACCATGGCAAGGTCCAGGCTCATCGACGGGGCGACGATGGGATTGACCGTGATCAGGCGGTTGTCGATCTCTTTCAGCCCGACCCAGAAGGGCAGGATCGTGGACCAGTCGGTCTGGGCGATGAATTCCAGAACCGCCGTCAGTTCCGCGATCGTCAGGGTCCTCTCCACCGCGATCTCCCCCGCCGCGATCGCGCTTTCGATCTGCGGGCGCAGGCTGCGCACCGCGCTTGGCAGCGACAGCTTCAGCGGCGCGACCTGGCCGAGCCGAAGGGGGCGCATCGGGGTCATCCCGAGGCGCCGGCCCGAGATCAGCGCGACCGGAAAGCGGCCGAGAGGCATGACCTTGAGGCCGATCTGCGAACCGGCGAACTGGCCGACATAGAAATCCAGCTCTCCCGCCGCGAGCTGCTCAAGCAGGCTGTCGGCGCTTCCGGTTCCGATGTTGATGTCGACACGGGGAAACTCCCGTGTGAAACGGGCCAGAACCTGCGGAAGCACCGATTTCGCAAGCCCCGGCACGAAGCCCGCCGAGACCGAGCCGCTCTGTCCGGAATGGAAGTCGTCGAGCTCGATTTCCGCCTCGGCGACGGAGCGGAGGATGACCAGGCACCTGTCGTAGAACATCCGCCCCGCCGCATTGGGCACGACGCCGCGCCGCGTGCGTTCGAACAGCCGGGTCTTCAGCCGGTCCTCCAGCGCGCTCATCTGCTGGCTCACCCCGGACGCGGTGCAATGCAGGCGCTCAGCGGCCGCGCTGAAAGAGCCCTCCTCGCAGGCCCCCACGAAATACCGGATCTGCTTCAGGTCCATTGCGCGGCCCTCCCATGCCCGCCTCAGCCTACATCACCGCGCAACCTTGACCAGATCGCGCGGTGCTTGCAAGCGAAGGCTGTTGTTTTGGCGATTCGTACCGATCAGGGGCGGCGAGCGATCGCATCGAAATGCGCCCGCGCATGGGCCATGAGTCCGATCTCGCGCCCCGCTGCGATGGCGCGGATCAGCTTGCCGACGAAAAGTGCCTCCATGAAAAGCGGGGCGCGGGCGGGGGGCTGCGATCCGCGCGCGCGCCGCAAGGTCGCGGCCCAGGCGCGCTGCTGATCCGCGAGGGCGCCGGTGACGGCGGGGCGAAGCGCCGGGTTCTCGGCGGCGCGCACCCAGAGGGCATAGAAGGCGAGGTTCTCCTCATGGTGCAGCATCGCCTCGCCGAAGAAGACGGCGCTGGTCAGATCGCCAAGATGGGCGAGGTCCCCCTCGGACAGGTCGAAGGCACGGAGCGCGGTGCGATAACGCGCCTTCGCGCGCCGGAACAGCGCGGCCTGCGCCGTCTCGAGCAGCGCGTCCCGCGACGCGAAGTGATAGGCGGGCGCGCTGCGCGAGAGGTGCGCGGCCTCGGCGACCGCCCGGTAGCTGACGCCTTGCGGCCCCTCGCGCACCAGCAGGGAAATGGTCGCCTCGACGATCTGGCCAGGGGTGGCATCCGGGCCGGGCGCATCGCCTGACACCCGGGCCGATGGCTGCGCCGCAAGCGACAGCGCATCACATTCACCCTTGAAAAGGCGAGATAAATCATCCCTGCTCGCGCGTAGAGGATGCAGCAGGACCTGAAGCCCGACAGTCAGATCCACGGCCATGGCCGCGCTCATCCCGTTCGGTGAGAGGGGCAGCGCGCGGCCGATGGTCTCCCAGACCTCGTCGATCCTCGTGTACCAGGTCCGGGCCTCGTGACGGCCCTCGGCGCTGCGCCCGCCCTGCAACATCAGTTCGCACCAGACCAGCGCGCGGTCCCGCCCGGTGGTCAGGGCGTTGCGCGCCACCTTCAGCGCCAGATCTTCAAGCGAGCGAACCCCCGGCGCCGCACCCGACTGCAAGCGCGCCTCCAGCGCATGGAAATTGCCGAGGTAATCTTCGCGGAGGCGTTCGGAAAGTGCGGCGACAAGGTCTTCCTTGGTGGCGAAGTGCCGGGTCGTGGCCGCAAGGCTGACGCCGCCCGCCTCGGCCACCGCCCTGTGCGTCACCCCGGCAAGCCCTTCGTGCGCAATCACCGCGAGCGCGCCGTCCAGGATCTTCAGGCGTGTCCTCTTCGCGCGCTCCTGCATTGGCCCTTGCCTCGTTGCTTCGGCGCATGCGGTGCGCCAATCCCGGTGCCTGTTCTCTTATCTTGCGGGCGGCCAATTGGAAACTTTTCCTCGTCTTCGCGTCAATTTTGTGTTTTGTACCGATTCAAGATCGTAATCGGACGAGGGATCCGGAATGGATATACAGAGCAGGATTGCCACGCCGATCGGCAGCGTGGCAGGCCCGTCGCGGTGGTTTCCGGTCGATCAGGGGCGGATCGACGCCTTCGCCGATCTCACCGAGGACCGACAATTCATTCATGTCGATTCCGACCGGGCGCGGCAGACGCCGTTCGGGGGTACCATCGCGCACGGCTTCCTGACGCTTTCGCTGCTGTCGGCGATGCTGGCGGATTGCCGGCTCGTCTTCGACGGCGAGACGCGGGTCGTGAACTATGGCTTCAACCGGGTCCGCTTCGTCGCGCCGGTGCCGTCCGGCGCGCGGGTCCGGGCCATCTTTGCGCTGGCCGGGGTGATCCCGCAGGGGCCGGGCGCCGTCGATACCGTCCACGAGGTGACGGTGGAGATCGAGGGATCGGAGAAACCCGCGCTGGTCGCCGAATGGATCACGCGCGGCTATTTCGGAGAGAACTGATGAACACGATACGTTTCGACGGACGCACGGCCATCGTGACCGGCGCCGGCGCCGGGCTGGGGCGGAGCCACGCGCTGGGGCTGGCCGCCCGCGGTGCGAACGTCGTGGTCAATGACCTCGGCGTCTCGACCCAGGGGGGGCGTGAAACCTCGGACGCGGCCCGGGCAGTGGTGGCCGAGATCGAGGCCGCGGGCGGGCGGGCCATCGCGAATGGCGCCAATGTTGCCGACGCGGCCGAGGTCGAGGCGATGGTGGCCGAGGCGATGGACACCTTCGGCTCGGTCGATGTCCTCGTGAACAACGCGGGCATCCTGCGCGACAAGACCTTCGCCAAGATGACGCCCGAGGATTTCCGCGCCGTGGTCGAGGTGCATCTGTTCGGCAGCGTCAACTGCACCCGCGCGGTCTGGCCCTACATGGTGGCCGCAGGCTACGGGCGGATCGCGATGACGACCTCCGCCTCGGGGATGTACGGCAATTTCGGGCAGTCGAACTATGGCGCCGCCAAGGCCGGGGTCTTCGGTCTGATGAACGTCCTGGCGAAGGAGGGGGCGCGGGCCGACATCCGGGTGAACACGCTTGCCCCCACCGCCGCCACGCGGATGACCGAAGGCCTGCTGGCCGAGGAGGTCACGTCGCTGCTGGGGCCCGAGACGATCACGCCGGGCCTCCTGGCGCTGGTGGCTGAGGATGCCCCCACCGGCATGGTGCTGGGCGCCGGCGCCGGCTGCTTTGCCGAGATCAAGGTGTACGAGACGGAGGGCGTCGCCCTTGACGATGCCGAGCTGACCCCCGAAGCGGTTTTTGCCGCGATGGACCGGATCCGCGACCCGCGGGGGCAGCACGTCATCGCCGATGCCTTCTCGCAGACGCGGCGCTATGTTGCCATGGCGGCTGCGGCGCGCAACCTGGCCGTTACCTGGAAAGAGTGAGGAGCCCGACATGCGCAGTGCCGTCATCGTCTCGACCGCCCGGACCCCGATTGCCAAGGCTTATCGCGGGGCCTTCAACGCCACCCCGCCGCAGGAGCTCATCGGTCACGCCGTGTGCCAGGCGGTCGCCCGCGCCGGTCTGGAGGGCGCGGAGGTCGAAGATTGCATCGTCGGCGCGGCGATGCAGCAGGGGTTCACCGATTACAACATCGGCCGGCAGGCGGCGATCCGCGCCGGGCTGCCGGTCAGCGTCGCCGGGATGTCGGTCGACCGGCAATGCGCCTCGGGGATGATGGCGATTGCCATCGCCGCGAAGCAGGTGATCGCCGACGGCATGGATGTGGTGGTCGGCGGCGGGGTGGAAAGCATCAGCTTTGTCCAGACACCCGAACACCGCCGCGACCGCGACCCTTGGATCGTCGCGCACAAGCCCGCGCTCTACATGTCGATGCTGGAGACGGCCGAGAACGTGGCCGAGCGTTATAATGTCTCGCGCGAGGATCAGGATGCCTACGCCGCGCGATCGCAACGGCTGACCGCCGCGGCGCAGGAGGCCGGGCGCTTCGATGATGAGATCGTGCGGCTTGAGACGGTGAAGAAACTCGTTGACCGTGCCACGGGGGCGGTCAGCGACGAGACGGTGACGCTGATGCGGGATGAGGGCAACAGGCCCGGCACCACCGCTGCGGATCTTGCCGCGCTGAAGCCGGTTTTCGCCAACGGGCAGGTGCTGGCCGAGGGGCGGTTCATCACCGCAGGCAATGCCAGTCAGCTGTCGGACGGGGCCTCGGCTTCGGTCGTGATGGAAGAGGCGGAGGCCGCGCGCCGGGGGCTTGCGCCGCTGGGGCGTTACCTCGGCATCGCCGTCGCGGGATGCGAGCCCGACGAGATGGGGATCGGCCCGGTGCCTGCCGTGCCGAAGCTGCTGAAGGCGCACGGGCTGAACGTCGATGATATCGGTCTGTGGGAGCTCAACGAGGCCTTCGCCTCGCAGGTGCTGGCGTCCCAGCGCGCGCTGGGGATCCCGGAGGAGCGCCTGAACGTGAACGGCGGGGCGATTTCCATCGGGCATCCCTATGGCATGTCGGGCGCGCGCATGGTTGGCCATGCGCTGATCGAGGGGCGGCGGCGCGGCGTCAAATACGTTGTCTGCACCATGTGCGTGGGTGGCGGCATGGGCGCCGCCGGGCTGTTCGAGGTGCTCTGAGCTGCACACCGGGCGGGGGATGCCCCGCCCGGGGGCGCCTCAGCCGAACCACGCGGGAAGGGCAAGGATGATCTGCGGCCAGATCGACAGTGCCAGGACGACGAACAGGTCCATCACCAGGAACCACAGCACCCCGCGAAAGATCGCGCCGGTCTTCACCAGGTCGCCGACGACGCCCTTGATGACGAAGACGTTCATCCCGATCGGTGGTGTGATCATCCCGATCTCCAGAAGCTTGCACAGCACGACGCCGAACCACAGAAGGCTCCACCCCGCCTGATCGACCACCGGCAGGATGATCGGCAGCGTCAGAAGCATGCAGCCGATCGGTTCGAGGAACATCCCGAGGATCAGGTAGACGATGACGATGCCCAGCATCAGGACCGCCGGGCTTGCCCTGAGCGCAAGGATCGTCTCGGACAGGTAGTCGCCCGCGCCCGAAAGCACGAGGAAGCGGGTCAGCAGGCTTGCCCCCACGGCGATCACGATCAGCGTGGCGGTCGCAGTCAGCGTCTCGCGCGCGGCAAGTGTGAGGCGCGCCAGCGTCAGGTCGCCCCGGACCAGCGCGATGAGACAGGCAAGGAAGGCGCCCACGGCCCCGGCCTCGGTCGGTGTGAAGATGCCGCCGAAAAGCCCGCCGAAGATGCCGATCATCACCAGCAGGATCGGCCAGGTGTCCTTCAGCGCGCGCAGCCGGTCGGAGAAGGACAGCCGCTCGTCGCGCACGGGCGCGAGCGACGGGTTCAGCCGGGTTCGGATCAGCACGACCAGGACATAGCCGATCGCGGTGATGATCCCGGCCGAGATGCCACCCAGGAACAGCTTGGCGACCGATTGCTGGGCGATCACGCCGTAAAGGATCAGGATGATCGAGGGCGGTATCATCGCGCCGATGGTTCCGGCCACGGCGACGGTGCCAGTTGCCAGCTCCGGGTGGTACTTGTGCTTGATCATCTCGGGGATCGCGATCCGCCCCATCGCCGCCGAGCAGGCAAGCGACGAGCCCGAGACCGCGGCAAAGCCCGCCGAGCCGAAGACCGAGGCAATCGCCAGCCCCCCGGGCAGGGATGCGGTCCAGACCCGGGCGGCGTGAAACAGGCCCTTGGTCAGCTCGGTGTGAAAGCTGACGAAGCCGAGGAAAAGGAACATCGGGATCGAGCTGAGCACCCAGCTTGCCGTGAATTCATAGGGAATGACGCCGAGCGATCCCCAGGCGACGCCCCAGCCGCGCATCAGCCAGAGCCCGACAAAGGACACGCCGATCAGCGCGACCGCGATCGGGAAACGCAGCATGATCAGCACGAAGAGCACTCCAAGCCCCGAAAGGCCGATGGCGACATCACTCATTCATTTGCTCCAGGGGATCGTCGTGTTTCACCGCGCCGGGATCGGCCCGGCCGATCAGCGCCAGCACAAGGCGGTAGGCGCAGAACAGCGCGAAGACGGCCGAGCCGATGGCCACGGGCCAGTAGCTTTGCCAGATCGGGATGGCGGAGGTGCCCTCGTCCACCGAGGCGCGGATCAGCGTCTTGGTCCAGGCGACCTGGCCGGTGCGGATCGCCACCGCGGCAAAGACGGCGGCCGTGAGCAGCCAAGACAGCGGGGCCAGCAGACGCCGGAGACCGGAGGGCAGCAGGTCATAGACGATCTCGACGCTGATATGCGCGTCCTGCCGCTCGGCCACGGCCAGCGAGAGGAAGACGATGATGACCATGTAATAGCGCGAGACGATGTTCAGCGTCCCGGGCAGCGGGCGGTTGAACGCATAGCGCATCACGACGTCGGCGGTGACGTGCAGCATCATCAGCACGACGCAAAGCGTCCCTATCAGCGACAGGAGCCGCAGCACCGCGTCGACGGTTTTGCTTATGAACGACATGGGGATCCCTGTCCGGGGTACGAGGGGTACGAGGGCAAAGGCGGGCAAAGGGGGCCCGCGCCGCCCGGCAGGACGGCGGCAGGCCCCGGGGCCGTCTCAGCTTCCGTAGGTCTTCACGTCGACCTTGGAATAGATCTCGTCCCAGTAGACCTTGGCCAGCGCATCGGGGCTCTGCACCCCGTCGACAAGGCCGCTCCACTTCTTCACGAGGCCGCGCAGCGAGGTCAGCATCTCGTCGCTGTCATCCAGGCCGTACTTTTCCTTGTAGCTTCCGGCCACTGCCTTCAGGTCCTTGTCGATGAAGGCCTGGTTCTTGGCGGCCAGATCGGCCGAGGGCGTCTCGGCCTTGATGCCACGGCTCTTCGCCTCCTTCATCGCGGCGATGCCGTCGTTGTAGTAGACGAAGTTCATGTCGGCGAAGAGGGTGGCGCCGGCCTTCATCACCGCCGCGCGCTCGGTCTCGCTCAGCCCGGTCCAGCGGTCGCGATTGAACATCGTCGGCAGCGGGAACTGTCCGCCCGGCACCCCCGGCACGACGTACTTCACGGCCTCGATGAAGCGGAAGTTCTTCATGTCGGTCGGGTTGCTGGCGGTGCAGTCGAGAACGCCCTGAGTCAGCGCCTCGAAGGTCTCGTTGACCGAGATCGTCACCGGCACCGCGGCCATCGCCTTGACCCAGCGCGACCAGTACGGCCCGGCGGTGCGGATCCTCAGGCCCTTCAGATCGTCCATCGTCGCCGCGGGCTTCATGCATTGCAGGATGTACGAGGTGGTGACGGCCGCCCCCATGAAAACCTGGTTCTGGCCGGCCACTTCCTTCTGGCAAGCCGGGCAGTGCAACATGACGAATTCCGACATCGCCCCTGCGAAGGCCATGAACGACTTCGGCGAGGCGAAGCCGTCGAGCTCCATCATCGGGGTGGCCTCGGCCATCATGTTGAGGCGGGGAAACTCGGCCGCGAAATAGGGGGTCAGGATGGTCGCGGCGTCGGCCATGCCCTCCTTCAGCCCGGAATTCGCCTCGGCGAAGTTGAGCAGGCTGAGCGAGTACACCTTCATCTTCAGCTTGCCATCCGTGGCCGCGTCGATCACCTTGGCATAGCTCTCGAACGCGCCCGTCGCGGCCGAGCTTGACGGCCAGCCGCTGGCATAGCTGAGGGTATCGGCGGACGCTGCGCCTGCGGCGAGCGCGGTCAGCGCGGTGACGCAAAGCATGCGCCGGATTGCCTTCTTCATCTGGGGTTCCTCCTCCCGTTGTCCCATCATTCGACCTCGGCCTTCGGCGGCCGGACCGGATGGTTCTCCTCCCGCGGTGCAAAGCGCGGGGTCCGCTTTTCACGGAATGCTGTCAGGCCCTCGGCAAGGTCGGCGCCGCCGAGATGGGCCGTGAATTCATCGATCTCCGCGCGCAGGCGCAGCGCCCGCGGTTCTGCCGCGGCGGCGGGGGCGGTCAGCCGCTTGATGCGGCCAATGACCTCGGGGCTGCAGGCGGCGATCTGTGCCGCGATCTCGCGCGCGCGGGGCATCAGCCGATCGGGGGGCAGCACCTCGTTCACCAGCCCCCAGTCGCAGGCGGTGCGGGCATCGATCATCCCCGCGGTGAAGAAGAGCTGGGCCGCCCGCGCACGCCCGATGCGCTCGGCCAGCCGCAGCGTGGCACCACCGGCCGGAACGATGCCGTATTTGGCGTGGCCGTCGCCCAACCGTGCCCCCTCGGCGGCCAGCACCATGTCGCAGCACAGGAGCATCTCCAGCCCGCCGGCAACCGCGACGCCGTTCGCCGCGCCGATCACCGGCACCGGCAGGTCCTCAATCATAGAGATGACGCGCTGGTTGTAGGCCAGCGTGTCGATCAGCGCACTGCCGTCCGCCGCCCGCGCCTCGTCGAATTCGATCAGGTCACCCCCGGCGCAGAACGCACGCCCCGACCCGGTCATGATCACCGCCCTGAGGTCCGGCAGCGCGGCAACCTCTCGCAGCCGGATCTCCAGCGACCGCATCAGCGCCCGCGACGCGGAATTGAGGCTTTCCGGACGGTCGAGCGTGACCAGCGCCACGCCCCCCGCAACCTCCAGCCCGACGCAGGCCGCATCGACGCGATAGGTCTGTGGAAGCGGGGCGAGCACCTCTGACAATGCCGCAAGGGACGCGGGTTCGGCACCCGAGACGATGGCATCCACCACCGTGCGCCGCTGTGCATCGGTGCTGACGACGACATCGAGGGTGGCGTCCGGCCCGCAATGCTCTGCCACTTCGAGGCGGAGCTTTTCCGCGATGGCGCGCTCGCGCAGGGCGGGCTTGAAGATCTTGCCGACCGAGGTCACCGGCAGGGCATCGATCACCAGTATTCGCCGGGGTCGCGCGGGGCGTTCGTGAATCCCCTCGTCCAGCGTCCGTTGCAGCGCGTCGAGGTTGATCGTCATGCCCGCCCGCGGGACGACGAAGAGGATCGGCACCTCGCCGGCGTACTGGTCGGGCATGCCGACGGCGGCCGAGATCTCGACATCCGGGGCGCGATTGGCCACGTCCTCGATCGCGGTCGGGTCGATATTGTGGCCGCTACGGACGATCAGGTCCTTCTCGCGTCCCGTCAGTACCAGCCGCTCGTCCTCGGTCAGATACCCCACGTCGCCGGTGGTCAGCCAACCTTCGGCATCCAGCACGCCTTCATTGTGGCGCGCCTCGACATAGCCGGGAAACACCTGCGGGCCGCGGATCTGGACAAGGCCGCTCTCGCCGGGTCCGCAGGGCGTCGTGCCATCTGCGATGCGCAGGATGCGCGTCTCGGAAAAGGGCGCGCGGAAGCCTACGGAACCCGCCACAGGCGTGCCGTGTCCCGGGTTGAAGGCAATGGCGGCCGCGGCCTCGGTCATCCCGTAGGTCTCGAAGATGCGCAGGCCTGTGATCTTCTCGAACCGGGCGCCGACGGCGGCGGGCAGCCCGGCGCCGCCGGTCGCGACCATGCGAAGGCGCGAGAGGTCGCGCCCCGGCGTCCATGTGCCGGCCAGCGCGCCGATCGAGGTCGGCACACCACTGATCACCGTCGCGTCGAGGGCCTCGGCGATCTGCCACAGGTTCCGCACCACGTCGGGCGGGCGCAGGGCGTAGGGCGACGGCACGATCATGTGCGCCCCCGCCGCCAGCACCGACAGCCCGGCCGTCATCGTGCCGCCGACGTGGAAGAATGGAAATCCGTTCACCACGGCGTCGGCC
The DNA here is from genome assembly GCF_002871005.1 of Acidimangrovimonas sediminis. Lineage (GTDB taxonomy): Bacteria > Pseudomonadota > Alphaproteobacteria > Rhodobacterales > Rhodobacteraceae > Acidimangrovimonas > Acidimangrovimonas sediminis. The sequence continues at coordinate 166,454 of NZ_PHSN01000014.1, read as the reverse complement.
TCGTCATAGCCGAAGACCTGGCCGAAGCCGAAGGCCGCGTGGATCTGGTTGCCATGCGTCAGCTGCACCAGCTTCGGCCGCCCCGTGGTGCCCCCGGTGTGGAAAAGCGCGCAGACCGTGTCCGGATCGTCCGCCGGGGTGAAATCGAGGGTCCGCGACCGGATCCCCGCCATCGCCCGGTCGAGGGCAACGTAGCCCTCGGGCAGATCACCCTCGGCGCCGATCACCAGGATCTTGCGCAGCGACGGCACCGCCTTGAGGATCCCCGCCGTCTTCTGCCAGCAATCGGCATCAAGCTCCGGCGCGGGCACGACCAGGATCGTCGCCTTCTGGGCCGTCAGCAGATCGACGATCGCGTCGCGATTGAGAAGGTAGTTGATCGTGCTGGCGACGCCCGCCACCTGCGCTCCGAACAGCAGCGCCGGAAATTCCGGCAGTGTCGGCGAGAGAAAGGCGGCCACGCCGGCCCCGCGGGCAAGGCCGAGGGCGTGAAACAGGTTGCCCGCCCGCGTCACCTCTTCCAGCAGGTCCTCGTGCGAGAGGGCGACGCCGATGCGGCGCGGGTCGGGGCCGCGCAGCACGGTCAGCGCCGGCGACGACCCGCAATGCCGCGCTGTCGCCCTGAACAGATCGTAAAGGTTCCTTGCGCTTACCTGTTCGCGGTAGGGCAGCGCCTCGATCGCCCGGATGTCGTCGATCGTCTGCACGAGGCGTGCAGGTCTTGTCGTCTTCTGCATGTACTCCCTGCTCCTCCTCAGGGCGGGTCCTGTAGGGGGCCCGGGGTCGTGGAAATGAGGCTATCAGGGTGCCTGGGGCCGTCCTGCCTGTGCGCGCAAAACTCTTTCATCTGCGCGCAAGCCGCCGGTCCGGCGCTGGACAGCCCCCCGAGCCGGGGCTAGCTTTTCCGCAAGCTGTCCGCCCGGGGAGGGGCGGGCGCGAGGTGCCGGTCATGGTCTGGGGGGCGTATGCGAAGTGTCTTCTCGACGGACGATTACAAGCCCGCCGACCGCTACGCCGCCTGGAAGGAGGCGATCTGCAACGTCTATGTCCATGTCGACGTCGCCGCGAACCGGCCCGAGAGCTATCGCGGATCGGTCTCCGAGGCGCGTTTTGGCGACACAGTGCTGACGGATATCGCGCTGGCCGATCAGCGCATCGCGCGCGGTCGCACCCATCTCGCGCAGCTCGACAAGGATTGCTACTACGTCCAGCTGCTCCAGCACGGCAGGCTTGAGGTCCGCCAGCGCGGCCAGGCGCATGTCTCGAACCTTGCGCGTGGGGCGATTTTCAGCGCCTCCGAGGAATACGAGCTGCGCACCGGCGGTGACATCCGTGCCTATTACCTGGAACTGCCGCGCGACAGCTTCGCCTTGCGGTTTCCCGGGGGCACGGCCCCGGTCTCGGCGCCGATCAACACCGCGGTCGGCTTGGGGCGGATCGCGGTCGAGCTTTGCGCGCTGCTGGCGGCAGAGGGGCCGCATCTTGACGCCGCCGCTTCGGCCCGGCTGGGCGAGCAGATGATGGACATCCTCGCATTGTCGCTACAGGCCGGGCCGCATGACCTGCCGGAGATGGAAAGCGCCGTCACCACGGCGCGGCTCGGCGCGGTCAAGACCTGGATCGAGGCGCATCTCTTCGATCCCGCGCTCTCGCCCGAGCGCATCGCCACGGCGAACGGCATGTCGCTGCGTTCGCTCCACCTGCTGTTTCGTCAGGGTGACACCACGGTTTCGACCTGGGTGCGCAACCGCCGTCTGCAGCGCGCTTATGACAGCCTGCTCCGGGGCGACGTGTCGTCGATCACGATGCTGGCGCTCGAACACGGCTTCAACAGTTCAAGCCATTTCGCCACCAGCTTCCGCAACCGTTACGGGCTTTCGCCGCGCGAGGCGGCGCATGGCGGCACGGAGCGGGACTAAGGGGCTCGGCGCCACGAGCCCTGTGGCGGCTACGGCCAAGCTTTCGCCGGTCGCGCCAGGACCCGAGCCCTCGCAAGCCCGTTACAGCAACAACGACCCGCGGGGGCGCAGGAAGCCGACGTCAGCCCTGTTGCGCGGGCAAGGTGACGCGCAGGCCATCCATGTCTTCGGAGACGTCGATCTGGCAGGACAGGCGCGAACGGTCAGGGTGCGGTTCCCAGGCGAAATCCAGCAGGTCGGCTTCCATCTCCTTCATCGCTGGAAGGCGGTCGTACCAGCTCGGGTCGACGTAGACATGGCAGGTCGAGCAGCTGCAGGCGCCGCCGCATTCGGCAAGGATGCCGGGGATCGCCGCCGCGCGGGCGGTTTCCATGAGCGAGAGGCCGGGCGTGGCGTCGGCGGTGATCTCCTGCCCGTCGGCGGTGACGAAGGTGATGCGTGGCATGGGGCTCCTCAGGCGGGTTCGGTCTGGGTCAGCGGCAGGGCCTTCAGTGGCACCGAGACATCGGCCAGCGCGGCGGGGTCGGGCGACCTGCCCGTCTCGATCAGCCGCTTGGCGGTCATGTAGGCGCGCGGGTTGTTCATCGCGTCGACCGCCAGCAGCGCGGGACCCGCGAAATACCAGTGGCTGACGCTGCCCGGCGCTTCGCCGGGGCGGCGGATCACCCGGTCGTGGCCGGCGTTCAGCCCGGCGATCTGCAGCTTCACGTCGTACTGGTCGGACCAGAACCACGGCCGCGCGACATAGGGCGCCCCTTGGCCGAGCATCGCCGCGGCCACGGTTTCGGCCTGCGCGATGGCGTGGGGCACGGATTCAAGGCGGATCCGCCCGCTCCGATGCGGAAAGCTGGTGCAGTCGCCCGCGGCATGGATCCCGGGGGCGGAGGTCTGCCCCAGCGCATCCACCGCGATGCCGTTGGAAACCGCAAGGCCGGCGGCCTCGGCCAGCGCCGTCGAGGGGCGCACGCCGATGCCCGCGATCACGAAATCCACGGGCAGTTCGCTGCCATCCGACAGCCGCGCCGCGCGGACGCGGCCCCCTGTGCCCACAAGCTCCGACAGGCCGGTCGCGGTGCGGATGTCGACCCCGTGGCGCGCGTGCAGGGCGCGAAACCACTCCGCGGTCTCGGCGCAGGCCACCCGGGCAAGAAGGCGCGGCGCCATCTCGACCAGCGTGACCTGCAATCCCCGCGCGGCCGCCACCGCCGCGGCCTCGAGTCCGATGTAGCCGCCACCTACGATCAGCACCCGCTGGCCGGGCCGGAACTCCGGCGCCATCGCCTCGGCGTCGGCAAGGGTGCGCATGGTGTAGACCCCATTGAGCCCACCGCCCGCCGCCTCCGGCAGGCGGATCGGTTCGGCCCCGGTGCAGAGCGCGATCGCGGAACAGGCAAGACGGGTGCCGTCGGCCAGCACCAGCACCTTCGCGGCGGCCTCGACCGCCGCGACCGGCGCGCCGGTCGCCAGCGCGATCCCGGCCTCGGGATAGAAGCTTTCGGGGCGCAGGTAGAGCCTTTCGCGTGACATGTCGCCCAGCATGTATTTCTTGGACAGCGGCGGGCGCTGATAGGGCGGCGCGGTCTCTGCCCCGATCAGGCGGATTGGCGTTTCGCAACCCAGCGAGCGCAGCTTTGCGGCCAGCGCGAGGCCGGCCTGGCCTGCGCCGACGATGGCAATGGGATCCATGGGGGGTCTCCGTCCGGAACAGGCGGGCCGGCAGATGCGGCCCGCCCCGACCGCGTCAGTAGGTCTTGTAGCCGAGGAACTTGCCGTCGAGGACGATCTTCACCCGGTCGCCCTTGGGGTCGACGGTGCGCGAGATGTCCATGGTGAAATCAATCGCCGACATGATGCCGTCGCCGAACTCTTCCTCGATCAGCGCCTTCATCGTGGTGCCGTAGACGTTCACCACCTCGTAAAGCCGGTAGATCAGCGGATCGGTCGGCACGGCGGTGGGCAGCGATCCGCGGTAGGGCACGGTCATCAGGAGTGCGACCTCCTCGTCCGAGAAGTTCAGGCCAAGCGCGTTGCCGGCCTTGGCGGCCTGCTCCTTGGTGAGCGAGATCTGCCCCATGAGGGCGGCGGTGGTCCATTCCTTCGACTGGCCCACCGCATCGGCCACGTCGGACCACTTGATATCGTGAAAGGTCTTGTGGGCGACGATCTTCTCGGTGAGTTCGGCACGGGTGGTCATCTGGGTTGCTCCTGGTCGGTTGTCTGGTGTCGGTTGTGGGTACGGTGAAGCGGGGGCGCGTCAGGCCCGCCCACCGGATCGGCGGGGGCCGCATGCCGCGGGTTTCAGGGGGTGTGTCGTGTCCCCCGGGGGCGGGGAAAAGGCGGTCTGCGCTCAGCCCTCGAGTTCGGCAATCAGCTTGCGCAGATGCTTGGTCGCGGGGGTGACGATGGCGACGAAATAGGCCTCTCGCAGGCGCCGCTGCGCCGCGCCGTGGCTGACATAGCCGCGGGCGCCGCAATGCAGCTGGGCCCAATGTGCCGCCTCGACCGCCAGCTCGCTGCCTGCGAGGCGTGCCCGAAGGACGCGCAGGTAGAAGGCGTCGCTCTCGTCATAGGGGGTCTTGGCAAGCTCCATGACCTCGGCGGTCAGGCTGTCCAGCGCGGCCTCGATGTCCGCGGGCTGCTTTTCGAGGTAGCGGTTGACGTGGCCCAGCGGCCCCTCGACCTGGCGCATCAGCTCGACGCACTTGCGGGCGATCCCGAGGGCCATGCCGCATTGCAGGAGGGTGAAGCCCGGGCGGATACGCCGGACGAAGGCCGGGGCCGGGTCGGCCAGCACATAGGCATCAGGCACGAAGACGTCGCGGAACTGCACGTTGCAGGTGGCGGTGCCGCCCATGGCGACGAAATCATGGTCAAGCTTGAGGCGGATCCCTTCCCACCCGGCATGGACGATCGCCATCACCCGGCGCGGGCTGTCCGATCCTTCCTCGGCTACATGGAACATGGTGCCGAAATAGCCGTCTTCGACCAGGTTGGAGACCCAGGGCAGAACGCCCCTGATGCGATACCCGCCGTCGACGCGCTCACCCTTGAGGCGCATCGGCTCGATCTCTCCCATCGCCTTCATCGGGTTCGACATCCCGGTGCCGCCAAGCGCCTCGCCGCGCGCCACCCGCGGCAGGATCTCGGTCTTGAGAAAGTCGTTGCCGGAGGAGGCGATGTACCAGCCCAGCGTGTCCTGGCACCAGACGCAGAACCCGGTGGAGAGGCATTCCTCCGAGGTGCGCGCCATGGCGAGGATCGCGGTGCCAAGGTCCGCCTCGCCGCCCTGCACCCCGCCGAGATGGGTGGCGTAGGCGCCGGCGGCACCGTAGGCGCGCATCACGTCTTCGGCGTAGTGCCGTTCGTCGTCGATCCTGCGTGCCATCGGCGCAAGCATCTGGGCCGAAACGCGCTCGATCCCGGCGGCATCATAGAGGGTGAAGGGGGCCACGACGTTCATGTCCGATCTCCTGTGGGGTGGGGAGGGGGCCGCGCCCGCCCGTTGCGGGCGCGGCCCCTTTTCAGGCGCGTTTCGGGCGGTCGGTTCAGACCGCTTCGGCGACCATGTTGACCGGGCGCTTGAAGGTGTTGAACACCGGCGACCACTGGCAGACATGGGCGATCAGCGCGTCGATCTCGGCCTGCGGGCAATCGGCCTTCATGTCGACCTTGAGGCGCACGTCGGTAAAGCCCACCGGCTTTTCCGAAACGTCGCCCGTACCCCAGACGGCGGTGATGTTGAGGTCGCCCTCAAGCTCGATCGCGAGCGACTGGATCTTGATGCCCCGCGCGATGGCGTTGGCATGAAGCCCCACCGCAACGCACGATCCCAGCGCGGCCAGCGAGGCCTCGGACGGGTTCGGCGCGGTGTCGTCGCCCAGAAGCCCGGGGGGCTCGTCCACGATGTAGGGCTCGAGGTCGCGGATGTAGTTGGCGTGGCGGAAGCGGCCCTCGGCCACCGTCTTGCACTTCAGCGTCTTGACGGCCTTCGGGTTGGCCTTGCCGTTCTCGATCAGCTTTTCCAGCCCGCCCTTGTCGATCGGGTCGAGGCCATCGGGCACGAGGCAGCCGGTCAGGGCGGTTGCGGGTTCAGACATGGGATATCCTCCTGGTTTGTCTGGATTTCAGGGTCAGTGCGCGGAGCTGCGCACCCAGTTGAACTTTTTGACGAGCTGGCCCACGGCGGCGTCGAGGCCGAAGCCGATCACACCGATGATCACCACCGTGGCGCCGAGCCGTGCATAGTCGAGCGTGTCGCGCGCATCGTTGATCGCGTAGCCGAGGCCCGAGGTGACGCCGAGGTATTCGGCCGGCACCAGCACCACCCAGGCCACCCCGAGGGCAAGGCGAATGCCCTGCAGGATGTCGACCGCGACGGCGGGCAGGATCACGGTGAGCAGCATCGCCACCGGCCGCGCCCCGAGGTTGCGCGCGACCTTCAGCCAGGCCGGGTCGATCCGGCGCACGCCGCCGGCGGTCGAGAACAGGATCGGCCAGACCGCGGCCATGGCGATCAGGAAGACGATCGCGCCGTTCCAGGTGGCGAAGGCCATCACCGCGATCGGCATCCAGCTGAGCGGAGAGATCATCCGCAGGAACTGGAACGGCACGTTGCAGATCTCGTGGACCCGGGGCATCCGTCCGATCACGATACCCACCGGCACGCCCACCAGCGTGGCGAACAGAAGGCCCAGCCCCACCCGTTGCAGCGACGGCCCGGCCATGCGGGCGGCATCCCCGCTCTCGACCATCTGCACGAGGCTGGTGAGCGTCGGCGCCGGCGCGAAATCGGCAAAGGCGGACAGGTCCGGATCATGCGCGATGCCCCAGCCGCCAAGCCACCAGAGCGCCATGAGCGCGGCGATCCCGAGGGCGGCATTGGCAATCCCTCGGGCATGGCCAAGCCGCGGCAGGGACCTTGGGCGGGATCTGCCGGCAGAACCGGCGGAGGGGGCAGCGGAGGGTTCGGCAAGGCTCATAGCTTGATCACCTCTTCGCGGACATAGGGATTGTCGCCGCCCGAGACCGAGGGATCCTTCTTCCATTCCGGGTACTTCTCGCAGGCCGCGCGGATGTGGTCGTAGTTCACCAGATCCTTGGCGACGAACGCGGGGTCGAGCCCGTCGAGGAACTTGTCATCGCCCGAAACGACGGTCTTGTTCATCTGCTCGACGATGAACTTGGTCGCCGAGGGATAGGGCCAGGGCTGAAAGTCGATGCGGCCGTTGTGGAACGCGTCCCAGTTCTTGATCGCGCCGCTTTCGATATAGGGCTTGTGGTCCTGATAGAGGGTCATGCCGCGCACCACCACCGGGGCCGGTGCGGGCAGGTAGCCCTTGCCGTCCTTCGACAGCATCTTCGCCACCGCTTCCTTGTTCTGGCTGGCGTAGACCGAGGCCCGGACGAGGGCGTTCATCGCCTTCTGCGTCCATTCGGGGTTCGCGCTCACCCGCTGCTCGTTCATGCAGATGACGCAGCAGGGATGGTTCTTCCACATGTCGCCGGTAAAGCGCAGCATGCGCGCCCCGGCCTTCAGCTCTCCCAGCGCGTTGAACGGCTCGGCAACGATGTAGGCATCGATCTTGCGCGCGGCGAGGGCGGCCGGCATCTCGGGCGGCGGCAGGACCTGAAGGTTGCATTCGTCGGGGGCAAGCTTGGCGCCCTGCGGCTTGATCACGGCCTTTACGCCGGCTGCGCGCAAGGCGTATTGCAGCACGATGTTGTGCATCGAATACCAGAACGGCACGGCCACCTGCTTGCCGCCGAGGCCCTTGAAATCCTCGATATCGGTATGCTTGCCCACCACGATGGCCGAGCCGTTGGTATGCGCCCAGCCCATCACCTTGACCGGGAACTTGTTGTTGTAGCGCATCCAGATCGGGATCGGGTTGAGCAGGTGCACAAGGTTGAACTTGCCGGCTGCGAAGCCTTCGATCAGGGCCGACCAGCTTCGGATCAGCGTGGGCTTCGCGACCTTCAGCCCCTCGTCTTCGAAATACCCCTGGGCGTGGGCGACCAGCAGCGGCGTGGCATCGGTGATCGGCAGATAGCCGATGCGCACCACGTCGTCGTCGGCCGCGGCCCGGGCGACCTGGGGCAGCGCCCCGGCGACCCCGCCCAGAAGCGCCGCAAGACCGCCCTTGGCCAGCATGTCGATGGTCTGGCGGCGACCGGTGTCGATGCGGTCCTCGCCGCCGCAGCAGGCGCCGTGCAGATCGTGATCGTGGGGGCGGGTCGTCTCGGTCATGGCGTGCCTTTCGCGGTTGTCCGGTCGGTCAGGAGAGTCAGGAGCGGGGCGCATCGTCGGCCGCCCTGGCGTAAAGCTTCATCAGGCGGGCGTGTTCGCCCTGGAACGCGTCGGAGCCGCCGTCGCGCTCCGCCTCGTCGAGCGTGATCGGCGTGTCGCAGGAGACCCGCCCCGGATTGGCCTCAAGCACGATCACCCGGTCGGACATGCGCACCGCTTCGGCCACGTCGTGGGTGACGAGGATCAGCGTCAGCCCGAGGTCGCGGGCGATGTCGCGCACGTCCTTCTGAAGGTTGCGCCGGGTGAAGGCGTCGAGCGCCGAGAACGGCTCGTCGAGCAGGAGAAGCTCCGGCCTCGGCGCAAGCGACCGGGCCAGGGCCACGCGCTGCTGCTGCCCGCCCGAAAGATCCTGTGCGTTGCGGTCGGCAAAGGCGCCAAGATCGACCAGGTCGAGGATTTCGGGGATCCGCGTCGCGATCTCCTTGGTGCGGCGGGTAAAGCGCAGCCCGAGTGCCGCGTTCTGCGCGACCGTCATCCATGGAAACAGCGACGGCGCCTGGAACATCATCACCCATCTGGGGGAGGGCTCGCGTACCGTCTTGCCGTTGATCACCACCTCGCCCGCCGAAGGGTGCGAGAGCCCCGACAGCATGTGCAGCAGGGTGGACTTGCCACAGCCCGAGCGGCCCAGAAGCGCCACGATCTCTCCGGCGCGGATCTCGAGGTCGATCCCGTCGAGCACCTTGCCGTCATGCCTGCGGTAGCTGTGGGAGAGGCCCTTGATCGCCACATGCGCCCCCACAGGCGCCGGTCGCGCAGCCGGCGACCCCTGGGCGAGGTGCGGTGCGGAGGCGGCGGCAGATCCGCGGAATGTCAGGGGCGCAGTCATGCGATGTCTCCCGATAAGACGAACAGGTCTGTCTTATCAGCGCAGCACCCAGGGCGATCGGTCAACCATCACGGCCGCCACTGCCGCCAGATTTCGAAACAGCAGAAAAATTCACCAATTATTGTGGTAGACTGCTCGTATCCGGTCGGATTTGTCGCAAATCTACTGTGCTGGGGCGATTCTGTCCCCCAAGTATGTGGGGCAGAATATGAACAGATCTGTCTTGAATTTTTCGGATGATCATGGCAGTGCTATGATCAAGGGCGGCACCGTTACTTGGGGAGATGACAGGATGGATGACGGCGTGCAGGGCTTCTGCCCCAACGGCCCGCTCGACTGGAGCTTTGCCGCGCAGCCCGCCACGTCGGCCCGCGACAGGATCATGCGGGCGGCCTCTCATCTGTTCTGCAACCACGGCTTTTCCGCCACCGGCGTCGATACGATCATCGCCCGGGCCGAAACCGCCAAGGCCACGCTCTACCATCACTTCACCTCGAAGGAGGAGTTGATCGCCGCCGTGCTGGAGGCGGAGGGAGAGACATGGCGCAGGTGGTTCTTCGGCAGGCTGGCCCGGATCGAGGGGCCGGCGCGGGTGCGGCTTCTGGTGGTCTTCGACGTGCTGCACGACTGGTTCGCCGACCCGGCCTTCTACGGTTGTCCGTTCATCAATGCGGTGGCCGAGTTCGACACCGGCAACGACGCGGTGCGGGCGGCGGCGGCGCGGCACAAGGAACACCTGCTGACCTGGCTGAAGGCGCAGGCGATCGAACTTGATGCCCCCGATGCGGCGGAGGTCGCGCGCAGCTTCGCGGTGCTGATCGACGGGGCAATCGTGGCGGCGCAGCATTCGCGCGACCCCAGCTTCGCCCTGACGGCGCGCAGGCTGGCCGAGGGGTATCTCGATGGCATGCCTCTCGGACGCGGCGCGCGCGGGGCCGCGCCTCGGGGACCGGGCAAGAGCGCGGTTTAGTCACGACCCCCATTTGCGGTGAGGGGGCATTCGCCCGTTCGACCCTCGCGGAGCGCCCCGGCTGCAGGGCGAAATGACATGTAGGTTCAGGCCGCGTTCCAGCCTTCCGAAAAGGTTGACGATGATGGCCGCGAACAGCGGGTAAAGCGCTGCCGTCGCAGGGCAGATTTCGAAGAACTGGAAGGTCCGTGCGGCGACCTTGCTGGCAAGCCCCGTCAGATCGGTCAGCGTGACCAGGCTGACCAGCGACGTCGACTGGAACAGGAAGATGAATTCGTTGGCATAGGCAGGCAGCATGACGTGTCCCATGCCGGCACGGATGCGCAGCTTGCGCACGTCTTCCCGACGGCGGCGCGAATGCCGGCCCATCGGGTTCTGACTGCCCTCCAGCCGAAGCGTCCCGCGATCGGGCTCCTTAACCAGATTGAGACGGCGCAGGAAGGTGCTCTTGCCCGATCCGGACGCCCCGATCAGGCCGGTGACCGAGCCCTGGCGGGCGACGAGATCCAGGCCCTGGAGCACCTCGAAGGTACCGAAGGACTTGTGGATGCCGTCGGCCCGCCGGGCCGGGGTGTCCGACCGGAATGTCCGGCACGTAGGTCACCGGCGCGCCTCGATCGCCACGGCGGAAAGGCAGGCGAGTTCGAACATCAGGTTCGCGGCGTTGATGCAGGTGATGCCGCTGGGGTCCAGCGAGGGCACGACCTCGCAGATATCGCCGCCGATCATGTTCAGGCCGGTCAGTCGCCGCAGGATCATCTGCAGATCGCGCATCATGCGGCCTCGATCAGCGCCTCGGGGCTGGCCTGATCCTCGAAGCGCAGCTCCCACGACAGTGTGCAACTGCCTGCCACCACATTGCGGGCCGTCCCGCCCGCGATCACCCCGGCGTTGAAGCGGGCGGTTTCCGGCAGCGCGCCGGACATGTCGCAGACAAAGTGGCTGGCGGCCTCGATGGCGGACAGGGTGTCGCGCCGGTCCGCACCATGGCCCGCGCGCCCGATGAACAGGCTTTCCATGTCGACCACCCCGGGATGCGCGGAGCAGGGATGCAGATCCGTCGGCTCGCCCACGATGACCAGCCCCGGCCGGATCCCGAGCGCCGCGCATTGCGCTGGCAACAAGGCAGCGCCCGCCATGGTGGTTTCTTCGTCGAAGGTGATGGCCACGCTCTGAGGCGATCCCGGCTGTCCCGCCTCGGCCACGGCCAGAACGCAGGCCAGAAAACCCTTCATGTCCGTGGTCCCGCGCCCGATCAGCCGTGCGCCGTCGCGCCTGAGCGTGAAGGGATCGCCCGCCCATTCCGCGGCTTCGGCCGGCACCACGTCAAGATGCCCGGCCCAGAGCGTACCGCCTTCTCTCTCATCGCCGAAATGCGCGATCAGATTGGCGAAACCGGGTGTCGCGGCGGGGGGGCAGATGCACCCCGGCCCCGGCATCGCGCAGCCGCGCCGCGATCACCTGCTGGTGGTGCAGAAGCGGCGTACCGCTCGGGGTCGGCATGGCGACGAGCTGGTCCAGCCAGCGTTCGGCAGCCTCCAGCCTCCTGTCGGCGCCGCTCATGCCCCGGCCTCCGCAGCCCGGGCTTGCCCGGGAAGACCGCCGTTCCGCCGTATCGGGGGCAGGGCGTCCCAAGGGCCCTGCATGACCTTCCGCACCGCAGCGGTGGCCCGGTCCTGTCGCACGGTCCCGCGGGCCGGAACGGTCGTGGGGCTGCCCATGATGCAGGGTGCGGTCACGGCGCCCCCGCGCGCTGCACCAAAGCCGCCATGCCCGGCAGGCCATGCGTTCCGGCGCCGGGTCTGCGGCGGCATGGCAGGAAGATGAAGGCAGGTCTCCTGCTGCATGGCTCAAACCTTTGCCAGCGCGGTACGCAGCGCGTTCAGGACCAGTGATGGACCCGACAAAAAATGTCCACTTCGGAGATTTAACTTATTGATTTATATTGGATGGTAACTGTCTGGGGCGGGGAAAATGACCACTTCACACGAGTCTATTGGCCATCGATTTATTCAAAAAAATGCCGCCCGGGGGCGGCATCGACAAAAAGTGTTAGGAAGCGTCAGCGGAGCCAGGCGTCTGGCAGATCGGAACGTCGGTAGAGGGTGAAGCCGACGCCTCGAGGGTCGTACATCGGTCTTATTCCGCGTTCCCGAATTTCTTTTTCGAGGACGTGCTGTCGAAGGCCCGTTTCGAGCGGAAGCCGTTTCTTCGTAACATACCGTTCGCGGAAGTCCGCCATAGCATCGGGTGAAATCCAAGGGTCCCGATCGATGTCGTTCGCACGAAGCAGAGGGCCATCTCCGTGACTTTCGAGCAGACGCTTGTCGGCCGCTGGGTTGATGCCGAGCATCAAGAACGCAATCGGTGCGGACATCCCCGGGCGAGGGACGCCGAGCGCGCGCTTGATTTCGATTGGGTCGACCATAACCGCGTGGAAGCCACTGCCACCCCTGAGCCTGCAGCATCGGCGAAGCCGCCCGTCGAAGAGAAACATGACAATCTCCACGAGGAGAGTGCGGGTTTTCTCCGCAGCCTTCTCAAGAGGCACATGCCGCGGCGGCACCTCGTCGACTTCTCCGATGCGTTTACCCAATCGTAGCAGCAACTCTTCAACGTCAGCGCGGGCCACTGCCTGTCCCAGTTCGCCGACAATATCCTGATCTCGGATTCTTCGCAGTAGGCCAGCACTGAACAAGGCGTCGACAAGAGGCTGCGAAGCTCCCAGGAGTTCGGGGAGATGCGTGGTGGGCACTAAATTCTGAAGGAACGCGATGATAGGATCGACTTCCGCATTAGTCACTATGATTTGGCAGCAAGGAACGTTCCTGCGGGCAGTGGGCACCAAGCCCTTTGCGATCAGGATGTCACGCAACGTGGGCGAATGGAGCAGTTCTGCGGCCGCTACCTTCGCAATGGTCCCATAGCGGGGAGCATCGACGGGGCGCCCCAGCAATATCTGACCTCTTTTCACGGGCGTCGTGTCGAGGATCTGCTCCCGTACGAGCTCGCGGATTGGGCCAGGGTGCTTGGCCAAATTGCTGGCTGAGAGCCAGCTGTAGAGCATTCCATAGGCCTTGCGAGGGCTCGCGATGCCGGCCCGGTTGCTCGTATTGGCAAGTAGGCTCTTCAGCGTAGCGCGGATTCCGCTGTCGCCACTGGAGACGATGCTCCAGGCTTCCCGCCCGGCCGCGTCCCGCATGTCTTGCGTCATGTCGTTGAAACGCTGGTTAGGACCGAAGGCCAGAAGGCCACCTAACATTTCCGTTGCGCGGACCGCTTGGTCAGGGGTGATCAGCCACCACTGATCAGCCCAGAAAATGTTCTCTTGAACGATGCGCCCCTCAAGCATCTGCCAGGCGGTGGCGAAATGGTCGATCGAGAGATAATCGTCTTCGGCAAGGAGTGCCTGCTCGATAGCGTGGATGATGTATTCGATCGCCTGACCGAAGCGATTACGGGATGCGTGAAACAGCCTCCCGATGAGATCACGCTCAGCAGTCGGAACCAGCCCTGCACGCTCACAGAACGCTGCGATCAGTTCCTCGAATGCTTGTCCGTCGATTTCCTCAACCAGTGGTGCCCAGAACGTCGTGGAAAACCTACGTTGGACCTGCGGATCCGTGCGGATGACTTTCGCGAGATCCTCTGTTCCAGACAGGATGACCACGATCGCATCGCCGCCCTGCATGAGGGTCTTGATTGCCCTCAGGATCAGGTTGCGGTCGGCACAGAACAAGTCATGCGCTTCATCGATCCAGAGTACCGCAGTCTGCATCAGGCTCAGGCGTTCCCTCAGAAGTTGCCAGAGTGACCATGCCTCTTTGCGACGCGAAGGGTCGGGGTAGCCTGTCTTCTTGATGAGCTCGCAGGTCATGCTCTTTGACCTGCCCCCCGCGAGATCCCTCAGTCTGATGTAGAGTCTGCTCAACCGCGAAGGAGCAGACGAATGAGGAAAAGCCGTTTCAGCGAGACGCAGATCATCGGAATGATCAAGGAGCAGGAGGCGGGGATGACCACGGCTGAGGTGTGCCGCAGGCATGGCCTCAGCCCGGCGACGTTCTACAAGCTGAAAGCCAAGTATGGCGGCATGGAGGTCTCCGAGGCCGCCAGGCTGAAGGCGCTGGATCGAGCCATCCACTCCATCAATGGCGCGATCATCGCAGACGATCAGCTCCGGGTTCATCGCAAGCGCCCGGGCGATGCCGATCCTCTGGCGCTGACCGCCCGACATCTCGTGCGGGTGCAGCGTGGCGAACCGCGCGGGCAGGCCGCAGACATCCAGCAGCCGCGCGACCTCGGCCTTGACCTCGGAGGCCGGCCTCAGCCCGTGCACGCTGATCGGTTCGCCAATGATCTGACCCGCGGTCATGCGCGGGTTGAGCGATGAGAACGGATCCTGAAAGATCGCCTGGACCTTGCCGCGGAACAGCGACAGGGCCGGGCCCGAGAGGCGGGTGATATCCTGCCCGTTGTAGCGGATGCTGCCGGCGGTCGCATCCGCGAGCCTGAGCGCCGCGCGGGCGACGGTGGACTTGCCGCAGCCGGACTCTCCCACAAGGCCGAAGGCCTGCCCCTTCCTGATCGAGAGGCTGACCCCGTTGACGGCGCGGATCGCCCCGGTGACCCGTCTCAGGATGCCCGAGCGGATCGCGAAATGGACGTGCACGTCCTGCAGTTCGAGAAGCGGCGCGCCGGTCGTCATGCCACCGCCTTCCGGATCGGGCTTCCCGACCGGTCGGGATGCCAGCAGGCGACTTCGTGCGCGTCATGCGCCTCGAGCGCGGGCACCCGTTCGGCGCAGGTCCCGTCCGCCATGGCGCAGCGCGGATGAAAGCGGCAGCCGGGCACCACCTGCATCGGATCCGGCGGCGCGCCCGGGATCGGTGTCAGCGGCATGTCGCGCGGCAGGTCGAGCCGCGGCACCGAGGACAGCAGCCCGCGCGTATAGGGGTGCATCGGCCTGGCATAGAGATCGCGCGCGCTGGCCCGCTCGACGACCCGGCCGCCGTACATTACCGCGACATTGCGGGCATAGCGCGCAACGATGCCAAGGTTGTGGGTGATCAGCACCAGCCCGACGCCGTGATCACGGCAAAGCCGCGAGGTCAGTGCAAGGATCTGCGCCTGGATCGTCACGTCGAGCGCGGTGGTCGGTTCGTCCGCGAGGATCAGCTTGGGTTTGCAGGCCAGCGCGATCGCGATCATCACCCGCTGCCGCATGCCGCCCGAAAGCTGGTGCGGATACTGCCTGAGCCGGTGCTCGGGCTCGGAGATTCCGACCTCGGTCAAAAGCTCGACCGCCCGGGCCTGCGCGTCCTTGCGGCTCAGCCCCAGCTTCAGCCGCATTCCCTCGGTCAGCTGGTGCCCGATGGAGCGCACGGGGTTGAGCGAGGTCATCGGCTCCTGGAAGATCATCGCGATGTCGCTGCCACGCAGTTCGTTCATGCGGCGCGGATCGAGGCCCAGCAGATCGTGGCCGTCGAAGTGGATCGCGCCGGTGGCAACCTGAAGCCCCTCTCCCAGAAGGCCCATGATCGCCAGCGCGCTGAGGGATTTTCCCGATCCGGATTCGCCGACGATGGCAAGGGTTTCGCCCGGTGCGACGGTGAAGTCCGCATCATGGACAAGGCGGTGGGCGCCTTCGTCGCGCAGGACATCGATCGCCAGTTTCTCGACACGCAGCAGGGTCATCCTATTCCTTTCTCGACCGGAGCAGGTCAGGATGGACTTCCCCGGACGGCATGAATATCAATATCGATAATGCCGACGAGCTAGGAACCTGGAGATGCAAGAGAGCGTCAATTTTGAGGAGGTGATCGCCGACCGCAAATCTTTTGGCGGGAAAAAGTCGGACATCGTCTACGAAGTAATCAAACGCATGATCCTGTACCGCGGCTTCACGCCCGAGACTCAGCTGCGCGAACAGGAGCTGGCCGGGCAGTTCCGGTGCAGCCAGGGCACGATCCGCGAGGCGCTGATGCGGCTGGCCGAC
The DNA here is from genome assembly GCF_002871005.1 of Acidimangrovimonas sediminis. GTDB lineage: Bacteria > Pseudomonadota > Alphaproteobacteria > Rhodobacterales > Rhodobacteraceae > Acidimangrovimonas > Acidimangrovimonas sediminis. The sequence goes on along the minus strand of NZ_PHSN01000014.1, from coordinate 150,434 downwards.
GACGGGCTGGTCGAACGTTCGGGGTATCGCGGCACCCGGGTCACAGGGCTCAGCCAGCTCGAAGCGGTCCAGATGGTGCGGGTCCGCCTGTCGATCGAACGCGCCGCTGCGCGCGAGATCCAGCGAACCGGCCTCGCGGAACACCGCGCCATGCTCGAGGAGATCACCGAGAAGATGGACGCATCGCAGCACGCGGGCGACTATCTCATGACGAGCGAACTCGACCGCTCGTTCCACGACCGGATTGTGCGCGCGGCGGGGATGGAGCTGCTCTCGCCGATCCTTCAGCGATGCTCCCTGCACATCCACCGGTACACGATCGGCGGCGTCGAGGTTCCGCGGGACAATTTCCAGAAGCCCGGCAGCGGCGAGGAGCACCGGCTATTGCTCGAGGACCTCTCCTCGCGCGACGGGCTCCGCGCGGAGAAAGCCGTGGTCGCGCATCTGAGGCATGTCCTGGTCCGCTGGGCGCCCTCGCTTCTGGAGGCCGTGGGAAGCGAGGCTTTCATCGTCGCGGCGTAGGGCTAACCCTCCCTGTCGCCGGAACGGACAGGGGGGGCTTTTGCATCGCCCGCCGCCGGATCACCCCGCCATTCCGAGATAGGCGCGCCCGCGGTCAGGAAAGATCACTGCTCCCACGCCGCCAAATGCGCCGCATGCCGAAGGGCGTCGCCAAGGACAATAGTCGCGCGGACGTGCAGCTTCCGGTGGTCCTGCGCCACGGAGCCCTTCTCATATTGGACACGCTGCGCGGGGTGGCGGCCAGGATCCGCCATCTCGCACAGATCCGGATCTGGCCGTTTCAGCCCCCCGATGCGGCAATCGGGGCCATTCGGGTGAACATCCGGGTGAAATCGTCCTCGCCCTCGACCGGCCGCGACCCGGCCGCCAGCGCGACGGACAACCCGATCGCCGACGAAACCGGGTTGTGCCGGTCGGCCCCTTCGCCCGCGTTGAGGTTCATCACCAGCGTGGGCGACAGGAACAGGCCGAGGCGGATCACCTCCTCCCAGTCCGCGGGCAGCATCCCTTGCGCGGCCAGATGGGCAAGCCACGGTTTCCAGAAATGCGCCACCTTGATCTCCAGCAGGCGCCGGCGGACCGGGGTGGGCGCCCAGTCGGTGTCGATCGTCAACCGGGCGTCGGCATAGTCCACGCGGGCGGCAAAGCGTTCGGCCGCCATCTCGGGGTTATAAAGCCAGAAGGGATGGGCAAAGATGTTGTGGAAGGTCGATTTCACCTCGGCCACCAGCGCGGGCAGGTGATCGCCGGCGAAGGCCGGGTCGAAGAACGACAGGCGGTCGCCATCGGTCCCGCGCTCGTACCAGACATTGGCGTTGTGGGCATCGCCATGGCCCACGATCCCGCCCGCATCGGCCAGCCGCGCGGGGGCATAGCGGGCGTGGGCGCGGTCGAAGATCTCGCCCAGGGTATGGCGGTATTCCAGCCCGTTGATCACCGGCGTCGCGGTACTCAGCTGGTCCCAGTGCAGGCGCAGGCCGCCCGGGAAAAGAAAGTCCTTGCCGACGTAGAAACTTGCCAGCCGCCCGCCGGGATAGGCCCGGGTCTCCGGCGCGACAAGGCGTTCGTGGAACAGCCGGTGCACGGGTTCCGCCGCCGATTGTTCCGGGGTGATCGGGGTCAGGCTTTCGCGCGCGCAGGCAAGGATATGGTCGTTCAGCGCGGCCTCGGCCCGGGCCGCGCGTTCGGTCGCCGCCGGGTCGTCGTGCTGGTCGAGGGCGAAGAGCACGTCGGAAAAGCGCGGATCCTCGCGCTTGGCGTAGACCAGAAGCTGCTCTCCCGGAAGGGTGGACATGTGCAGCGGCTGATCCACCGGCAGACCGGCGCGGGCCAGGATATCGGCGCGGTAATATTCGCCGCGCATCGCCTCCTCGCCCTCTTCCTGGTGGAACTTGAAGAACCGCCCGGCGCTGCCCGACATGAAGAAGCCGTTGAGGGAGTTGAGCGAATACTGGTCGACATTGATCCTGAGGTCGCTGACCGGGATGTCGAAAAGTTCGGCGATGAAGGCGGCCAGCTCGGCCTCGGCCGCGGGACGGTCGGTGCGGGCGAGGGCGCGGATTCTTGCGGTCCGGGAGGGGGCAGTCATGGTGTCTCGGGGGCCTCGGGGGGGCAGAGGATCAGGGTCTTGAGGCCGCCGACCTCGCCCGCGAGGTGGCGGGCGTAGGCGGCGGGCACCTCGGAGAGCGGGATCTCGGCCGCGATGAACGGGTCGAGGCGGGGAGAGAGCGCGGGCAGGCGCCGGGCGATCCCGGCAAGGTCCGCGTCGGTAAAGGCGTGACAGCCGAGGATGGTAAGCTCCCGCTCGACCAGTGCGAGGGGGTCGAGGACCGGGCCCGCGCGGCCGATCCCCACGAGGGCGAGGCGACCGCAACCGGGAAGGTCGGCTGCCAGCTTGCCGATCACCGCGGCATGGCCGGTGGTGTCGACGGCATGCTCGATCCCGGCGGGGAGCGGGGCCCCGGGGTCGGCTACGTGGCCGCCGGTCGCCTCTGCCACCAGCGCGGCGCGCGCGGCGTTGGTGTCGAGAACGGTGACGGCATGGCCCGCCTCGGCCGCCAGCAGCGCCACCAGCCCGCCGATCGGGCCGCAACCCGCGACCAGCACGGGCGCCCCCGGGGGCGGCGCCAGCCGGTCGAGCGCGTGAAGCGCCACGGCCAGCGGTTCGGCCATCGCCAGGTGGCGGTCGGGAACGCCCTCGGGCGCGCGCAGAAGGTTCCGCCCCGGCACCAGCGTGGCCTCGGCAAAGCCGCCGTCGATCACCTCGCCCAGGAAGCCGAGATTGGCGCAGACCTGCCCGCGGCCCGACAGACAGGCGGGGCAGGTGCCGCAGACATGGCGGCTGTCGACGATCACCCGGTCGCCCGGTGCCACGTGGCCGACGCCCGCCCCCACGCTTTCGACGATCCCGGTGAACTCGTGCCCGGCGACGCTGGGCGCGCGGGTGATCCAGGCGCCGGTGCGGAAGTTGTGCAGGTCGGAGCCGCAGATCCCCGCCATGGTGACGCGGATCAGCGCCTCGTCCGGGCCGGGGGCGGCGGGGACGGCGATATCCTCGACCCGCAGGTCGCCGATGCCGTGGAGGCGCACCGATTGCATGGTTTACTCCGGCAGGTAGGTCTTGCGCAGGTCGCTGACCGCGTTGGCATGCGAGCTGAAGCCCTCGTATTCCGCCAGCGTCTTCGCCGCCTGCGCCATCTCGGGATAGCCCTTGGCGGTGACGTAGCCGATGGAGCTGCGGCGGACGAAATCGCTTACCGACAGCGGCCCGTAGGTGTTGGCCCCGCGCGAGGTGGGCAGAACCGCGTTCGGCCCCAGCGCGAAGTTGGCGATCGACACGGGCGTGTGGGTGCCCAGCAGGATCTCGGCCGCCTCGGTGATCTCGCCGAGGTAGTCGAAGGCCTTGGTGGACAGGATCTCAAGGTGTTCCGGGGCGTAGGCGTTGACGAAGGCGATGGCGTCATCCATCGAGGCTGCCAGCGCGATGCCGCCCGAGGGACCGGCCAGCACCTTTTGCGAGAATTCCACGCGCGAGGGCGTCATCTTCGACCAGAGGTCGGGCAGGGCGGCCAGAGCCTCCTCCATCACCCGGCGCGAGGGGGTCACCAGCCAGGCGGAGCTGTCGGGGCCGTGCTCGGCCTCGATCAGCAGGTCCATCGCGGCAAGCCCGCCGTGCACCGTGTCGTCGGCAAGGATCATCACCTCGGACGGGCCGGCGGGAAGGCCCGGGTCGATGATGCCGCCGAGGCGGCGTTTCGCGGCGACGACCCAGGGGCTGCCGGGGCCCACGATCTTTTGCGCCTTCTTCACCGTCTCGGTGCCGAAGGCCACGGCCGCCACCGCCTGCGCGCCGCCGACCTTGTAGACGGTATCCACCCCCGCCAGCCGCGCCGCGACCAGGGTGGCCGCATCGACGCCGCCATCCGGACCGGGCGGGGTGAGGATCGACAGATTCGGCACCCCGGCCACCACCGCCGGTACCGAGGTCATCATCGTGACTGACGGAAACGCCCCCTTGCCGCGCGGGACGTAGAGCGCGACCGAGTTGATCGGGGTGAAGCGGTCGCCCGCGAAGGCGCCGGGGCGGACCTCCTTGAGCCACATCGGCTCGGGCGCCTGCTCCTCGTGGAAGGTGCGGATGTTGTTGATGCCGAAGCGGATCGCCTCGATCACCTCGGGGGCGACCGCGTCGAAGGCCGCGTCGAACTCCGCCTCGGTGGCCTTGAGGTTGCCAGCTGTCAACCCTTCGGCCCGGTCAAGCTCCCGCCCGAAGCGGACCAGCGCCGCGTCGCCCTCGGTGCGGACCGCCTCGATGATCGGGTCGACCTTCTCGAGGAAGAACGACAGGTCCGATTCCGAGCGCTGGACCAGAGCGGCGCGCGCCTCGGCGCTCAGCTCGCTGAGGATCTTGACGTTGACGTCGGTCATTGGGGGTCCTTTCTGAAGGGGCATCCGGGGGCTGAAGGACCCGGGGCAGGGAGGAGGCGCGGCGCGCGCGCGGGAGGGTAGACAGGCGGGGCGGTCAGAGGGTCGAGAGGTATCCCCCGTCGATCACGATGCACTGGCCGTTGACATAGCGCGCGGCGTCGCTGCCGAGGAAGAGCGCGGCGCCCACCAGGTCGTCGAGATCGCCGAGGCGCCCCATCGGCACCTTGGCGGTCATCGCGTCGACCCAGGCGGGATCCTGGTAGAACACGTCGGTCAGCCCGGTGCGGAAGTATCCCGGCGCGATGGCGTTGACGCGCAGGCCCGAAGGCGCCCATTCGGCGGCCAGCGCCCGGGTCATCCCCAGCACGCCGGATTTCGACGCCGAATAGGGCACCGCGGTGCCCACGCCGACGAAGGAGGTCAGCGAGGCGAGGTTGATGATCGCCCCCGCGCCGCGGGCAAGCATGCCGCGCGCCACGGTGCGGGCGACGAAGAAGGCGCCCTTGAGGTTGGTGTCGACGATCCGGTCCCACAGCGCCTCGTCGATCTCGGTCGCGGGGCGGACCTCCTCGATCCCGGCGTTGTTGATCAGCACGTCGACGGGGGCGGAAAGCGCGGTCAGCGCGGCTTCGGTCGCGGCGATGTCGCGCTGGTCGAAGGGCAGGGGGGTGGCCCGTGCGCCCGTGGCGTCGATCGCGGCGATCGTCTCGTCCAGCGCGTCACGCCTGCGGGCGGTCACGATCAGCTCGGCGCCCGCGCGGGCGCAGCCGATCGCCAGCGCCCGGCCGATGCCGCGGCTGGCGCCCGTCACCAGCACCCGCTTGCCCGAAAGCCCGAAGAGCTGCGTCAGGAAGGCGGCGGGCGGGGTTTCGGGGGTGGCGGACATGGCTTTCCCTTGTCGCGATAAAGTATATACATAGGATTGGCACAACTTTCCCCCATCCGTCAATCGGAGTCCACTCGAATGCTTTCCGCAAAGACCCGCCTGCGCCCGGAACTTGCCCCGCTGGCAAGCTACAACTCGGGGCTCACCCTCGCGGATGTGAAGGACCGTTGCGGCGGCGGGCCGATCGCCAAGCTGGGATCGAACGAGAATCCCTATCCCGCCGCGCCCGAGGTTGCCGCGGCGATGGCGGCGGCGCTTGGGCAGGCGCATGTCTATCCCGATCCGGGCGGGCGGGCGCTGGCCGAGGTGCTGTCGGCGCGGACCGGGGTGCCCACGGGTCAGATCCTGTTCGGCGACGGGTCCGAGGACCTGCTGAACGTGCTGGCGCGCTGCCTTCTCGGCCCGGGGGACGAGGTCGTCACGCTTTACCCCTCGTTCCCGCTGCACGAGGATTACGCGGTGATGATGGGGGCGGGCGTCACGCGGATCGGCCTGACGCCGGATCATGCGATCGACATGGCCGCGCTGCTGTCGGCGGCGGCCCGGCCGGTGCGGCTGATCCTGATCGCCAACCCGATGAACCCGGCGGGTCTGTGGCTTTCGCCCGAAGACCTCGACGCGCTGCTGGCGGCACAGCACCCCGACGCGGTGCTGTGCCTCGACGAGGCCTATGTCGAATATGCGCGTGGGGCGGGGTACATGGAGGGTACGGCACGGCTGATGTCGCATGACAAGCCGCTTCTGGTCCTGCGCACCTTCTCCAAGGCCTATGGCATGGCGGGGCTGCGGATCGGCTATGGCCTGAGCAACGATGCCGAGCTGGTGCGGGGCATGAACCTCGTGCGGACGCCGTTCAACGTGAATGCGCCGGCGCAGGCCGGGGCGCTGGCGGCGCTGGCGCACGAGGGGGCGATGCGGGCCGCCGTGGCCGAGGTCACGGCAGAGCGCGCGCGGATGGCCGAGGTGCTGACGCGGCTTGGCTGCCGGGTGCTGCCGTCGCGGGGGAACTTCCTGTTCGTCGAGACCGGGCAGGCGGCGGTGGCGCTGGCCGACCGGCTGGTCGACGGCGGGGTGATCGTGAAGCCGTGGAAGCAGCCGGGGTACGAGACGTGGCTTCGCGTCTCGGTCGGCCTGCGGTGCGAGAACGACCAGTTCCTTGCGGCGCTGGCCGCGCTCCTCTAGCCGCTCCGCACGGATCGGGGCCCAGACGGGGGCCCAGACCGGGGGCCCAGACGGGGGCCGGGGGCGTTCAGGCCTCGGCACCCGCCTGCGGGCGCGCGGCGTCGAGGATGGCGCGGTGCACCTGCCGCTGCATCTGCATGAACTCGGGCGTTTCCATCAGGTCCTCGTGCCGCGGGCGGCCCAGGCCCACGTCGAACTGTTGCACGATCCGCCCGGGCGAGGGCGCCATCACCGCGATCCGGTCGGCGAGGAACACCGCCTCCTCGACATCGTGGGTGACGAAGAGGACGGTCAGCTTGTGCTCCTCCCAGATCTGGGTCAGCAGGCTTTGCATCTGTTGCCGGGTCAGCGCGTCCAGCGCGCCGAAGGGTTCGTCCATCAACAGCATCTTGGGCCGGTAGGACAGCGCGCGCGCGATCGCCACGCGCTGCTTCATCCCGCCCGAAAGCTCCGCCGGGTAGTGGCCCGCGAAATTCTCCAGCTTCACCAGCTCCAGATGCTCGCGCGCGATGGCGCGGCAGGCGGCGCTGTCCTTGCCCGCCGCGCGCAGGGCGAATTCGACGTTCTGCTGTGCGGTCAGCCAGGGCAGCAGGGTGTAGGACTGGAACACCACGCCGCGGTCGAGGCCGGGGCCGAGGATCGGGTCGCCGTCGATCGCCATCTCGCCCACAGTATGGTCCTGCAGGCCCGCGACGATGCTCAGAAGCGTGCTCTTGCCGCAGCCCGAGGCGCCGACGAGGCAGACGAATTCGTTCAGCGCGATGTCGAGGTCGATGCCGCGCAGCGCCTCGACCGTGCGCTTGTCGCTGTGGAAGGTCTTGCCAAGGCCGCGGATGCGCAGTTTCGGTTCGGTCATGGTCGGGCCCCCTCAGTGCTGGGTGTCTTGGCGGAACAGGCGCTTTCCGAGCGCCTTCATCACCTGGTCGGCGATCAGGCCGAGAAAGCCCAGAAGCAGGATGTAGCCGATGATCGTGCCGGTCTGGAAATAGCGCTGCGAGACGGTGATGCGGTAGCCGAGGCCCGAGGTCGCGGCGACCAGCTCGGCCAGCACCAGCCAGGTCCAGGACCAGCCCAGCGTGATGCGCACCGTGTCCCAGATGCCGGGCATCGCGCTGGGAAGGACGATGCGGCGCAGGATCTGCATGTCCGAAAGGTCCAGCGTGCGGCCCAGTCCGATGAAGTCGCGCGGCACGCGCTTGACGTTATCCATCACCATCAGGACCTGCTGGAAGAAGGTGCCGATGAAGATGATGGTGAATTTCTGCATGTCGCCGGTGCCGGTCCACAGGATCGTCAGCGGCACGAAGGCGGTCACCGGCATGTAGCGGATGAAATCCACCAGCGGCTCGATAGCGGCCTCCCAGCGGGCGAAGTTGCCGATCATCAGCCCGATCGGGATCGCCGCCGCCGTGGCGATCAGGAAGCCCACGAAGATGCGGTAGAGCGAGGCCACGAGATCATCCCACAGCGTGCCGTTCAGCGCCAGCGTCCAGAGCTGCGACACGACCTTGCCGGGCGAGGGCAGGAAGATCGGGCTGACGATGCCCGAGGTGGTCAGCACGAACCAGACCAGTCCGATCGCCACGAAGACGAGGATGCTTGTCGCGAGGTAGCTGCGCCGGGAGATCGGCTGGCCGATGCGCGATTGGGGGCGCCTGCGGGGGGTGTTCATCCGTCACTCATTGTCGTTGGTTGGGGTGGCGCCGCCTGCCCGGCAGGGGCCGCCGGATCGTGCCGGCGCGGCGCATGCCCCAGGGGCCGCGCCGCGCCGGGTGTCAGGGCGTTACTTCACCGCCTTGACGAAGTCGGTGTCGATCACCTTGGAGGCGGGCACCTTCTGCTGCAGCAGGCCCGCCTTGGTCGCCGCGGCCTCGATGTCCTTGTAGGTCTTGCTGACGAAATCGCCGCCGAGGGCCTTCTTGTTCTCGGCCAGGTCATAGAACTTCACCCCGTCGAACGCGGTGCCGAGCTCCTCCGGCGTGGCGCCGACGGATTTCGAGATGATGGCGCGTCCCTCTTTCGGGTCGGCCCGGTAGGCCTTCACCGCGTCGTCCCAGCTTTTCAGCATGGCGGCGATCTGACCGGGATGCGACTTGATGTAATCGGTGCGCACCACCAGCACGTCGCTGATCAGGCCCGGATCCTTCGAGGCGGGGAACAGCTCCTTCACGTCCTTGTTCTGGTTCATCGCCGTGGTCAGGTAGGGCTCATACGTCACGGCGACCGGAACGCGGCCGGCGATCAGCGCGCTGCCGGCGTTTGCGGCGGGCATCGGCACCGGCTGGATGTCCTTGATCGTCATGCCATTGGCGGCCAGCGCGTAGTTCAGCAGCAGGTCCGAGGTGGTGCCCTGCTCATAGGCCACCTGCTTGCCCTTCAGATCCTTGATCGAGGTGATGCCCTTGCCCGCGATGATCGCGTCGGCGGTCATCGAGACGTCGAGCATCTGCACCACCTTCACCGGCAGGCCCGCGGCGACCATGATCATCGCGGTATGCGCCGCGACGTTGGCCGCGTCGATGTTGCCCGAGGCGAGCGCCGCGTTCAGGTCCTTGTCCTCGGTGAAGTTGACGATGTCGACGCCGTCGAGACCGTTCTTCTTGAAGAAGTCCTTTTCCTTGGCGATCTGCCACGGCCCGTAGCCCAGCCAGGGTTCGATCCCCATCTTCAGCGTGCCGGATTCGGGCTTGGCCGGCAGGGTGAGGCCCGCGGCGCTGGCGGTGGAGACGTTGGCGGAGACGGTGGCGGCCCCGATGACCCCTGCGGCAAGGATCCGGAGCATGTTGCGGCGGAGCGTGTTCATTCTTGTCTTCCTGCTTCCTGTTGGTGGATTGATGGGCGAGGTTCAGAAACGAGGTGAACAGATACCGGCGGGCGCGCGAAGGCAACCGCGATACTCGGAACCGGGGCACGGGTGGTCGGGCCGCCGTGGCGGGACGCGAAGGCCCGGCCGCGGGATGCCGGCGCAATATGTCCTTGGTCGTTCGGCCACGCGGCCCCTCCCGCCTTCGGGTCATCTGACGTCCGGTGCGTCCCGGTGAATCGGGTCGACCGTAGGAATTGGACCGTCTATTGTATATACTTAATTGCGGCGCTCCCGCGACGCGTGTACGTAAATCCGACGTTAGCCACTATTTTAGGCAAAGACGATGGTGGCTTCGCTCTGATGGCCGTGACGCGGCAGGAAACGCAGCCATCCTGTGGTGCGCGGGGCAAGGTGGCGGGGGCGGCCCGCGGTGCCCTTCCCGGGATCCGGGCCTGCCGATCTCGGCCTCGTTGGCGTCGGGAACGCGATGTTGCTAACACTACGTGATGAAATCTGACGGGACCAAGATGAAGCCGGAAAAGACACGTTCCCTGCACGAGACCCTGCTTCACCGGTTTCTGACGAAGATCGTCACCCAGGAATGGCCCCCCGGGTTCCAGCTGCCCTTCGAGACCAACCTTGCCGAGGAATACGGCGTCTCGCGCATGACCATGAACAAGGTGCTGAGCGAGTTGACGCGTCAGGGCTACCTCGTCCGGCGGCGCAAGCTTGGCACCTTCGTGGCCCAGCCCAAGGCGCAGTCGGCCATCATGGAGATTTCGGATATCGAGGCCGAGGTGCGCGCGCTGGGGTTGGAACATCGGTTCACGTTGACGGCGCAGCGGCTGCGCCCGCCGACCCCGGACGAGCGGCGCCGCGCGATCATCGCAGATGGCGATGTCGGAGAGGTTCTGGCGCTGGAAGGGGTGCATTTCGCCGGGGCCACGCCGTTCTGCCTGGAGGAGCGGATCATCAACCCGCAGATGGCCCCGGCCGCGCTGGACGTCGACTTCAACCACGAGGTGCCGGGGTCGTGGCTTCTGCGGCAGATCCCCTGGACCCTGGGGCGCCATACGATCAGCGCGATCAATGCCGACAGGGAGGTGGCGCGGAACCTTGGCCTCGCGCTGGGGGAGGCCTGCCTGCGGGTGACGCGCCGGACCGAGATCTCGGACACCTGGGTCACGCTGGTGTCCCAGATCTACCCGGGCGAGAGCCATCAGATCGTCAGCCAGTTCACCCCGCCGGGAGAGGACGGCAGGCGCGCCGAATGACGCGCGGCGCGTGACGCGGGCGGATCGGTCCGTGCCGGGTGCCCGGCGGGTCGAAGTATAGACATGGGCGGGCTTGGGGCGCGGGTGGTGCGCGGGCAGCACCCGGCTCAGCCGGCGAAGCCGCGGGCCAGGTTGCGCAGGATCCGCCCCACTGCATTGTCGCCGCCGGGCCCGGGCAGCGCGCCCAGGAACGCGACCGAGCTGGCGCAGAACACGGTGCCCCCGCCGGCATGGCGATAGGCCGTCATGTCGGCCCGGCGATGCGCCTGCCGGTCGGCCTCGCCCTCCGCGAGCCAGAGGTCCGGGCGCAGCTGGAAACTGTCGTCGAACCCCTCGGCCACGGCCAGCCGCACCAGGTTGCCCGGTGTCTCGGCCGAGGGCAGAACGCAGTCGAGCTCATACCCCGCCGCGGCCCCGCCCACGGTGCCGCCTTCGCCGAAGACGGTGCCGGAGACGCCCTCGAAGATCCAGGCGTGGGGGCCCTCGAAACTGTCCGGCAGGCGGGTGTAGGGGCGCGAGGGGCCGAAGCTCATGATCGCGTAGGTCACGCCGAGGAAGGATTGGGGATTGCGGTTTCCCCGATGTTCCCACGCGCCGCCGGGCAGGCCGGTCATCGAAAGGTGAAGCTCTCCCGGGCGGCCGGTCCAGATGTCGTTGACGCCGCGGCGCAGCTCCATCACGTGGCCCTGATGCTCGACGACCCAGTAGAAGCCGTTGCCGCCGAGGTAGCCCAGGTTGCCACCGCGGTCGAGGAAGGCGTCGAGCGCCGTCATCATCGCGCCGGACCAGTATTCCGGGTGGCTGCCGGTCAGAAGGCCGCTGTAGGGGGCCAGCGCCGCGGCGCCTTCGTCGTGCAGGTCGCGGTCGGTCAGGATGTCGATCTCGATCCCGTGGCGGGCATAGTGGCGCAAGAGTTGCAGGTCGACCGGCAGCAGGTGCGGCCCGCCCGACAGCGGATAGTGATAATCCGCGCGCAGCGTCGCCATGGGGCGGCGCGACGACGTCAGGCTGACCCCGCTGTCGTCGGAATGTACGTCGTAGAGGCTGAGCAGGCCGTTGTCGCCGGCGAAGCGGTGCCCCCGGTCGCTGCCGGTCCAGGGGTAACGGTCGGGCGGCAGGCGTTCGTCGGCATAGGCTAGATAGGTGTTGGTCGGCACCAGGAAGGCAAGCCGGGGCGCGGCGGCGGCGGTGGCCCCGCGGCGGACGAAGAAGGGCAGCGTTTCCGTGCCCGCCCCGGTCGTCACCTCCAGCCCGTAGATGCCGGGGCGCGCGGCGGCGGGGATGTCGATCGCGACATCGGCCTCCCAGTCGAACCCCGCGAAATCGTCGTCATGCAGGTGGATCGCATCGAAATGCGCGGGCTCCAGCCTCGGGTCGTGGATTGTGCCGTCGAACCGCGCCGAGGCGCAGGTGAAGGTGGGCAGGCCGTGCACCGTCAGCGCCGGCCCGCCGCCGGCCTCGGCGATCTGCGGGACGGGGCCGCGGGTCGGGAAATGCCATGTTTCCCCTGTGGCCTGCCCGGCCTGTGCCATGTGGCGCGTGATCCGCCCGACACGTGCGTTCACGGTCGGCTCCGTGGCCGTGGTGCCGCGGCCGATGCGGAGGGTGGGCCGGTCCGACAATGCCCCGGCCGCGCGGGGCGGCCGCGCGGCGCGGGCCCGTCCAACCTCGGCCCCGCGCTGCGAGAGCGTTGCGCAGATCTCTCCGGGGGTGGCCTCCAGCGTCAGGGAATACCAGCGTTCGCGCGCCACGGGGGCGATCTCCACGGCGTCGGCGCCGACCAAGGTCAGCTGCGCGTCGTCCGTGACCGTCACGCCACCGCCTTCCGGCAGCGCGACGAGGGTCCGCGTGCCGGTGTTGCGGGTGAGCAGGATTTCGAGGGTGAGACCCCAGCCATCGGCCTCCGCCGCCGGAAGCTCCAGCCAGGCGCCAAGGCTGTAGTCGCGGTGGCGCAGCCCCTCGCCGAGGCGCCGGATGGGCCAGGGCTGATCCTCGGGCGCGTCGCGATCCAGCGCGACCACACGCAGGCGGGCATCCGGCGTTGCCGCGGAAAGGAACGCCTCGGTGGTCGTGCCCGATGCGGTGGACCAGGGTTCGATGAAGCCTGCAACCGCCATGTTCGCGTGATCGAGCCGTCGTGTCATCTGGCCTCTCCGTCTGGATTTGCCGGGGCCGGCCGGGCGCCCGGTTGTCTGTTCGTGCCTTTCGCCCGGCGCGGTCTCGTGCGGCCGGGCCTAGATCGCCCGCGCCCCGGGGAAGGGCTGCGCCGCCATTGCCCGGTAGGCGGAATAGGCGGCCAGCGTGGCCTCGGTCTGCATGTCATGGGCAAATCGGAAATCGTCGCCTTCGATGGTCTCGTCGGGAAACTCGGTAATCAGGGTCATCGCGGGGAGGGGCATGGTGCCCGCGGGGGCATCCGCCTCGGCGGAGACGAGACAGGGAAAGCCGTTCACCATGCGAAAGCCGCCGGGGCCGGCATAGGTCTCGCAGGCCGCGATCTGGGCGCGGTTGAACGCCATCAGCGCGGGCAGGGCCGCGAGCCGCGCGATGGTGGCGTCAAGGAACGCCTCGGCTTGCGCCCGCCAGTCGGCGCGGTGGCGCAGGATCAGGAAGAACCCCTTCGGAATGGTCCAGGCCGCGAACCCGCGCGGCAGGTAGCCCGACCACGGCCGTATCCATTCATGCGCCGGATAGCCATGCAGGTTGATGTGCAGATCGGCCCCCGAGAGGCGCTGCGCCTCGGCCATGGCGGCGCGTTCGAAAAGCGGCTCGCTGCGCGCCATCAGGTCGTCGCCGAGCGCGGTGTAGCGGGCGGCGTGGTGCATGTGAAAGGGGTTCTGCGCGGTAAGCGCGCGGTGCTGGGCATAGCCGTCGGGGTTCTTCACCGGGATCAGGGCAAAGTGGCTGTCGGGCGCTGCGTCGAGGATCTTTGCCGCGCGCAGGATGCCGACCACGCCCGAGGTCTCGTTTGCATGCTGCCCGGCGCTGAGGATCACCGCCGGATCGCGGCCCGCACGGTAGCGCCCCGCGACAGGCCGCCCCGCGCGGGACGTGGCGCCGAAGGGGGCACCGGTGATCGCCGCAAGCTCGGCGCCGACCTGCGCGGGCGTCAGCGCGCGCCCGGCGGTGCCGAGCGCCTGTGCGGGGCCGGCCGTATCGGAGGCGTCCAGCGGTTCCAGCGAGATGGTCAGCCGGGCCTCGGGCCCGCGGCGGATGTCTGGGGCGATCTGGCCGGGGCGATGGCTGCGGTCGCCCGGGGCCAGGCCTGCCCGGCGTTGCAACAGCTCGATCGTGGCGAAGTAGAATTCCTCGTGCAGGGCCTCCTGCAGGCTGATCACCTCTGACCCGTGGGGCAGGGGCGTCTCGGCCTGGGGCAGGTCGGCCCGGATCGAGAGGCGTTCGAAATGCGGGGTTTCGGCGGGCCAGGGGTGATCGGCCAGGGCCGCGATCCCGTCGGCAAGGAGGGTCTCCACCTCGGTGGTCAGGGCGCGATCCTCGACCGGTTGCCCGTCCGGCCCGGTCACGCGCAGCCAGCCGGTGGGCGACAGGGCCGTCTCGCCCGTAGTGTCGGGGTGAAGGCGGTTCGGGGCAAGGATGACGTGGTCCTCGGTGCTGCCATCGCGGCGCGTGAGGGTCGCGCGGTAGGCGGGCATGTCGCCCTCGGGGCCGGGGTGGAACCGCACCGCGATGCCGGGCAGGATCTCGGCCAGCGGCCAGGCCTCCAGCAGGAAGCGGCGCTCCGGTGCCGCTTCGTGACGGGGGTAGCGGATGTCGAGGCCGGTCAGCCCGTCGCGGTCCAGATCCTCCATCGCCCAGGTGACGAGGGGTTTCAGCGCGCTGCGGATCCGGACGTGAAGGCCTGCGGCGGCCAGCCGTGCCTCGGCCGCGCGGCGAGCGGCGGCATCCTCGAAGAGCCAGGCCTCGACCGGGCCGAACCTCTCGCCCGCCGCGTGGCGTGCAAGGATGTCGCGGGTCAGCGTCTCAAGGCTGCGCGGATAGCGGCGGTCGAGGAGGAGGGTCAATCTCTGGTCCGTTCGTGCGGGGCGCGGGGTCCGGCCCCGAGGTCGCAGGAAACACCCGGCAGCGGGTCGGGGACAAGAGCGAAACCCGCGATTTTTCCGGGTCGATCCCGAGGGGGACCGGGGCCGGCCGGACCGGACACGGGCAAAGGAGGGCTACGCCCTTCACCCAAGCCACTTACCGGATGTGTCGTAGGCCAGGCGTCCCGACCAGACCCTCGTGAACGGTCCGCCCGGAGCCCGAAGCACGCCGTCATGCAAACGCTGAAAAGATCAGATAGAGTCCGAGCAAGGGGGCGCATCTCGTGGATCATGATACGCTATGGGAAATGGAAAAGAGATTCTGGCTTGATGGGCCGGACTTCTATGAAAGCTCGATGGCGCCCGGCGCCAGAATGGTTTTCCCGTCCCCGGTCAGAATACTTGCAGGCGAACAGATCGTTGAGGCGCTGCGGCAGGCACCGCGGTGGAATTCGGTCGATTTTCAGGACGAAACCGCGAGTTGTCTCGGCGAAACGGTGGTGCTCGCCTATGAGGCGACTGGCCGGCGGAATGGTGAAGCCCCCTACGTCGCTCTCTGTGCCAGCACCTATGTTCGAGACAACGAAAAATGGCTGCTGCTGGCTCATCAGCAAACACCGGATTCATGAAGCGTCCGGGAAAGAGGGCCATTGTCCTTATGGCCGCAATGTTCCCATGGCTGCCGTCCGACAGGGCGGGGCCCTCGCGGCTTTCCGCGTCGAGATGATTGCCTCGGGGGCCGGCGCCTGAGCGCGGTTTCCTGTTCCCTGCAACCATCCGGCGGGGGGCCGCGCCCGTCACCTCGCGCTTTGGTCCTCTGCCATTCCGGCGACGCCCAGGACGGCGGCGAGGGCGGCGTAGAGGCCGCGCAGCGACAGTTCCTCTTCGACGTCGATCCATTCGTCCAGGCTGTGCGCCCGGCCGCTGGTGCCGCCGTTGCCGAAGGCCACCGCCGGGATGCCCAGGCTGATCGGGATGTTGGCGTCGGTCGAGGAGATCTCGGTCGCGGGCTCGAACCCGAAGGCGCGGATCGCGTCGAGCGAGGCCGCCGTCACCGGGCAGTCGGCCAGCGGCTGGCCTGCGGGCCGGTTGCCGAGCCGGGTGAAGGTGACAGAGATTTCTCCGTTCGCGGTATCGTTGCGCGCGTTCTCTGCCGCGACGGAGGCCTTCGCCAGCGCGTGCACCTCGGCGTCGAGCCGGTCCAGCTCCGCGGGCGCGGCGGAGCGCAGGTCGATGTCGACATGCACCGCCTCGGGGATCGCGTTGATCGAGCTGCCGCCGGTGAAGACGCTGGCGCTGAAGGTGGTCTTGGGGTCGGCGGGCACCTCGATCCGGGCCATGCCGGCCAGGAAATCCCCCAGCGCCCAGGCCGGGTTGACGGTGCCGAAGCTGCCGTAGCTGTGGCCGCCCGGCCCGGTGAAGCTGACCCGGTAGCGATAGGATCCCACGCCGGCGGTCACCAGCCGCGCCGTGTCGCTGCCGTCGATCGAGAAGAATGCGCCGATCTTGTCGCGATGCGCGCTTTGCGTGAACAGGTAGCGAATGCCGCGCAGGTCGCCCAGGCCCTCTTCGCCCACGTCGCCGACGAAGAGGATGTCCTGCTCGGGCCGGATCCCGGCGGCCTTGATGGCGCGCACCATGGCCAGCAGCACGGCAAGCCCGCGGGTGTCGTCGCCGATGCCGGGGGCGAAAAGCTTTGTCCCCTCGCGGCGCACGGTCACGTCGGTGCCCGCGGGAAAGACGGTGTCGAGATGGGCCGAGACCGCCACCATCTGGCCGTTGTTGCGCCCGCGCAGCAGGCCGGTGACGTTGCCCTCGGCATCCGTGGTGACGTCTTCCAGCCCCTCGGC
This sequence comes from Acidimangrovimonas sediminis, assembly GCF_002871005.1. Lineage (GTDB taxonomy): Bacteria > Pseudomonadota > Alphaproteobacteria > Rhodobacterales > Rhodobacteraceae > Acidimangrovimonas > Acidimangrovimonas sediminis. The sequence goes on along the minus strand of NZ_PHSN01000014.1, from coordinate 133,947 downwards.
CTGCATCATCCGGGCGTATTCGGCGGCACGCTCGGCCTCACCGAAAGGGGGCGAGGGGATCTCGGTCAGGTGGATGATCTCATCCACGAAATGGTGGTGATCGGCCTTCAGAAACGCCTTGGCCCGGGCAAAGGCCGTGGTTTCGACGATATCACCCACGTTCTTCATCTTGCTGTCCTTTTCCGCTTTCCCCGAGCGCTGGTCTTGTGCCGATGCAGGGGCGGCGTCAAGCGCCGTGGCGGGAAAGGCCGTTGCGGGTTCCGGGCCAGTGGTGGGCCGAAGGGCGCCGCGGGCGGTTACTGGGCGGCGCGCAGCGAAACCTCGTCGTCCTCGGCAAATCGCTTTCGGAATTCGCTTGGCGTGATGCCGTAGTGGCGGCGAAAGAGCCGCAGCAGGTTGCCTTCGGTCTCGCACCCGACCATGCGCGCGATCTGCTTGATCGACAGGCCGCCGCTGCTCAGGGCCTGCGACGCGGCCTCCAGCCGGAAGGTCTCCACCGCCTGTCCCGGGCTTCGGCCGGTGGCCTCGCGGTAGCGGCGGCGGAAGGTGCGTTCGGACATGCCCATGCGGGCGGCCAGCGTGGGCACGTCGAGCGGTGCGGTCAGGTTTTCCAGGATCCATCCGTCAAGCTGGCCAAAGACGCCATCGGCCGCCTGCGCTCTGAGCGGCACGCTGAACTGCGCCTGCCCGCCCGAGCGGGTCATGTAGACCACCAGAGTGCGCGCCACCGCCATGGCGACGGATCTTCCCTGATCCCGCGCGATCAGCGCCAGGGCGAGGTCGATCCCGGAGCTGACGCCGGCCGAGGTCCAGACCCCGCGGTCTTCGATGTAGATCGGGTCAAGCTCGATCCGCGCATCGGGGCAGCGGCGCTGGAGGTCCGTGGTCCAGCGCCAGTGCGTGGTTGCGCGCCGCCCCGACAGGAGGCCTGCGTCGCCAAGCAGGAAAGCCCCGGTGCAGACGGAACAGAGCCTGCGCAGCCGGCCGCCGTTCGCCGCAAGCCACGCGACCGACCGCCTGTCGTCCGGCGGCTGACCGAGGCGGCCGCCGCCTGGCACGATCAGGGTGCCGATACTGTCCGGATCCAGCGTTCCGATGCCCACCGTCGGGATCTCCAGCCCGGGCGCGGAGCCGACGGCCCCGCCCGCCGCCGAGGCGGTGACGATGTCGTACCTGCGCTCCCGCGTCTCGGCATTGCAGCTTGCAAAGGCCTGCATCGGACCGCCGAGGTCGATCATGTTCACGCCGTCCGAGATCAGGAAGACGATGAGATGCGGTCGTGTTGGATCGGTCACGGGAGCACCGCCTGCCGTTTGTGCCAGCCGAGAGTGACCCAGGCAGCCAGCAGGAGCAAAGGCAAAACCGCAAGGTTGAGGGTGGCCCAGCCGAAGATTTCCAGAAGCGGACCCGCCAGCAGGGCGCCGAGGGCGGTGCCGGTATAGCGCAGGAACTCGGCAAAGCCCTGGGCGCGGGCGCGCTCCTCCGGCGTGTGCGACCGCGCGAGGAGCGTGGTGCCCGAGACGAACATGAAGTTCCAGCCGAGGCCGAGCGCCAGCAGGGCCGCATGAAACCCGAGATCCGTCGGGGCGCTGATCGCGATTGCCACGCAGGCCACCATGATCGCGATGCCCGTCTGCAGCACGGGGCCGAGCCCGAACCGCCCGATCAGCATCCCGGTGAAGAGCGAGGGCCCGTACATGCCAAGCAGGTGCCACTGGATGACGCTGGTGCTTGCCGTGACCCCGAGGCCCGCCTTCAGCGCCGCGATCGGGGCGGCCGTCATCAGGAACATCATCACGACCCCGCTGACGACCGAACTGGCAAGCGCCGCCCGATAGTCGGGACGCGCGAAGAGCGCGGCGAAGGGCACGGGCGTGCCGGTGCGGGCCTGCGGCAGATCGGCACTGTCCCTGTAGACCAGCAGCAGGATGAGCGAGATCGCGGCAAGCCCGGCCACCGCGAGATAGGCGCCGGCAAAGTCGGGATCGTGCAGCCATCCCCTGCTCCAGTTCGCGAGTGCGGGCCCCGCGAGGGCGGCGCCCAGCCCGCCGGCCAAAACCCACGAGATCATTCGCGGCTTGGTTGCATCCGCCACGTTGTCGGCCGCGGCAAGGCGGTAGTACTGCGAGAAGGCCTGCCAGATCCCGACCATCATGGTGCCGAGGCAGAACCCCCAGAACTGCGCGTGCAGCACGGACCAGACCGAGACGAGGCCGCCCGCCGCGCCCATCGCCGTCCCGCTCATGAACCCGGCCCGCCGTCCGATGCGCGACATGAGATCCGAGGCGCCCCAGGTCGTCAGCGCGGTGCCCACGGTGATCAGCGCGAAGGGCAAGGTGGCGAGCGCGGGGGTGGGCGACAGCCTTGCGCCCACGATCCCCGTCAGCGCGAGGTCGATCGAGATCGAACAGATGAAGAGCATGTTGCACAGCAGCAGGATCACCGCGTTCCGCGTGATCCCGCCTTCGGTCGGGCGTGTTGTCATCGTGTCGCTTCCTCTTTCGCTTCCCCTTTTGACGGGGAGAGGATGGCAGATTGCGCGGCGGCCGAATGGCCAATGATCCGGCATATCCGGCCAATCTCGGTCGCGGGCCATCCTGTCGCAGGCACGCAGGGCAAAGGGTTCGCCGCGCGAGGGTCAGGGTGGCGGGCGACAGGGTGGAGGGCGACACGGGCGCAGCTTCCCGGCCCGGACGGCGCCCAGCCCCTCATCAACGCGCCGCAAAGCCGCGCTTTCCGCAAAGTAATTCGCGGCGGGTGACGGGCATGTCTTTAACCTGGCACCGAAGCGGCGGTAATTTCGCAGGTGTGAAACCGGGCCCCTTGACGCCGCGAGTCGCGTCTCGCGTGCAAGGCGGCACGCCGAAATCGGAAAAGGTTATCTGCCATGCGCCTGGCCAGTCGCTCATTCTTCCGTCCGTTCCTGATGCTCGCGGTGCTTACCGCGGTTCTGGGGCAGGCGCCCGCGGTCCGGGCGGAAAGCAGGTTCGACGAGCTGCTGACGCGCCTCGGCCTCGCGAAGGACCAGAGCGGCGTCTACAGTTCCAACGGCCGGATCGAGGTGCAGACCGTTGATGTCGCGACCAAATATGCCGGACGGATCGAGAGCGTGCCGGCCCATGAGGGCGATCTTCTGGCAACGGGCCAGGTGGTGGCCCAACTCGGCACCGCCGAGGCCACGGCAAAGCTCAATGCGGCCAAGGCGTCGGTGCTGCGGGCGCGGGCGGCCAAGGCGGTGGCCGAGGCGTCGCTGATGCAGGCCGAAAGTGCGCTGTCGGTCACCCAGACCACCTATGGGCGCACCGTCAAGCTGCACGACAGCGGGACCGCGCCGCAAAGCGCCCTGGACGATGCGACCAACGCGCTCAACGGTGCCAGGGCCTCGGTCGCGATGGCAAAGGCGCAGATCAGCGATGCCTCCGCCCTGATCGCGGCGGCCGAGGCGGACCAGCAGCAGGTGCAGATCGCGCTCGACGATCTGACGATCAAGGCGCCGATCCGCGGCCGGGTTCTCTATCGCCTGCACGAGCCGGGAGAGGTGGTGGCCGCCGGCACGCCGATCGTGACGATGCTGGATCTGTCGAACGTCTACATGAACATCTACCTGCCGGCCAAGGTGGCGGGCACCCTGAGCGCGGGCGACGAGGCGCGGCTGATCCTCGACCCGGTTCCCGATTACGTGATCCCGGCCCGCGTCACCTTCGTCTCGCCCCAGTCCCAGTTCACGCCGAAGAGTGTCGAGACCGGCGAGCAGCGCGAGGAACTGGTGTTCCGGGTGAAGCTTTCGGTGCCGCGCACGCTGCTTGCGAAATTCGAGACTCAGATCAAGTCCGGCGTGCGGGGCATCGGCTTCGTCCGCACCCGTCCGGGCACGCCTTGGCCGGCCAATCTGGCGGTCAAGCTGCCCGGGTGATCGGAGATGGACACTGTCGCCCGGCTTGAAAACCTGTCGCACCGCTATGATCGGGCGCTGGCCCTCGAGGATGTCACCCTCGACATCCCCGCGGGACGGATGGTGGGGCTGATCGGCCCCGACGGGGTGGGCAAGTCCACCCTGCTGGGGCTGGTCGCAGGGGTGCGTCGGCTGCAGACCGGCCGCGTGACGGTGCTGGGCCACGACATGGCCTCGGCTCGCGCGCGCTCGGCCCTCGGCGCGCGGATCGCCTACATGCCGCAGGGTCTGGGGCGGAACCTCTATCCCACGCTCAGCGTGCGTGAGAACCTTGATTTCTTCGGCCGGCTCTTCGGGCAGAAGGTGGACGAGCGGGCCGCCCGGATCGAGATGCTGCTGGAGGCGACCGGCCTTGCGCCGTTTCCCGACCGGCCCGCGGGCAAGCTTTCGGGCGGGATGAAGCAGAAGCTTTCGCTTTGCTCCGCGCTGATCCACGACCCCGACCTGCTGATCCTCGACGAACCCACGACCGGGGTAGATCCGTTGTCGCGGCGCCAGTTCTGGGAGCTGATCGACCGGATCCGGGCCAGCCTGGGCGACATGAGCGTGATGGTCGCCACCGCCTACATGGAGGAGGCCGAGCGCTTCGACTGGCTCGTCGCCATGAACGACGGCAAGGTGATCGCCTCGGGCGCGCCGGAAGATCTGCGCGCCAAGACCGGGCGCCCCACGCTGGAGGACGCTTTCGTGAGCCTGCTGCCCGGCGGCGCCGAGGCGGTGGGGGTCGAGCTGCGCCCGCGCGCGCCCGGCCGCGCCGACGCCCTGCCCGCGATCCGGGCCGAGGGGCTGACCAAGAGGTTCGGCGATTTCACCGCGGTCGACAACGTCAGCTTCACCATCGCCGAGGGAGAGATCTTCGGTTTCCTCGGCTCGAACGGCTGCGGCAAGTCGACCACGATGAAGATGCTGACCGGCCTGCTGGACCCGACCGAGGGCCGATCGAAGCTGTTCGGCGAGGCGCTGGAAGCCTCGGACATGAAGGTGCGCCACAACATCGGCTACATGTCGCAAAGCTTTTCGCTTTATGCCGAGCTGACGGTGCGCCAGAATCTGGAGCTGCACGCCAAGCTTTACGCGATCCCCGCGGGCGAACGGGGCGCGCGGGTGGCGGCGATCCTGCGCGAATTCGATCTGGAGGATGTCGCGAAGGCGATGCCCGACAGCCTTCCCCTCGGCATCCGGCAGCGGTTGCAGCTTGCCGTGGCGGTGCTTCACCGGCCGCGCATCCTGATCCTGGACGAGCCGACCTCGGGCGTCGATCCGCTGGCACGCGATGCCTTCTGGCGCAAGCTGATCTCGCTCTCGCGCGACGACGGGGTGACGATCTTCATCTCGACCCATTTCATGAACGAGGCCGAGCGCTGCGACCGGATCTCGCTGATGCATGCGGGGCGCGTCCTCGAGGTGGGATCCCCCGCGGAGATCACGGCGCGCGGTGGCGGCGCCACGCTGGAAGAGGCCTTTGTCGCGCGACTCGAAGAGGAGGCGCCGGCCGAGGGCGCGGCGGCCGGGCGCACGACCGGCACCACGCCCGGCGCCGCAACCGGCACCACGACCGGCGCGGACCCCAAGGGACCCGCGGCGCAGGCGATCACCCGGCTCTGGGCCTACAGCTGGCGAGAGACCCTGGAACTTTTCCGCGATCCCATTCGCATGTTCTTTGCCCTTGCCGGCCCCGTGATCCTGCTCGTGACGATGGGGTTCGGCATTTCTTTCGACGTCAACAAGCTGAGCTTCGCCGTCAACGATCAGGACCGCACCCCGGCGAGCCGCAGCCTGATCGAAGCCTTCAGCTCGATCCCGCAATTCGACCGCAAGGCCGATTTTGCCTCCCCCGCCCAGCTAGACAGGCGCATGGGCACGGGGTCCCTGGCGCTGGCGATCGAAATCCCGGACGGCTTCGGCAAGGCCTTGGAAAGCGGCAACGCAGTGCCCGAAGTGTCGATCTGGGTCGACGGTTCGATGCCGTTCAGGGCCGAAACCGCGCGCGGCTACGCGCTCGGGCTTCTGACCCAGTTCGCACAGGAGATGGCGCCCAGGACCGGCGCGAACACGCCGGGCACGCTCGGCATCCAGACGCGGTTCCTCTACAATCAGGCGTTCAAGAGCGCCTATGCGATGGTGCCCTCGATGCTGATGCTGATCCTCATGCTGATCCCGGCGATCATGTCGGCCATCTCGGTCGTGCGCGAAAAGGAGACCGGGACGATCGCCAATTTCCGCTCCACCCCGGTGCGGCGGACAGAGTTCCTGATCGGCAAGCAGATCCCCTATGTCGTCCTGGCCTGGATCGACTTCTGGATCCTCGTGGCGCTGGGGTTTGCCGTCTTCCACGTGCCGCTCAGCGGAAGTCTGGCGGGGCTGGGGCTTGCGGCCGTCTTCTACGTCATCGCGACCACGGGTTTCGGACTTCTCGTGTCGTCCTTCACCCGGACCCAGGTCTCGGCGGTCTTCGGCACGGCGGTGCTGGCGATCATTCCCACGGTGAACTTCTCCGGGCTCGTTGTGCCGGTCTCGATCCTGGGGACAAGCGGCAGGGTGCTGGGAGAATCCTTCCCCGGGGCATGGTTTCAGCCGATCTCGGTCGGCGTCTTCCTCAAGGGTTTCGGGCTGGGGCAGATGGGGGCGAACATCCTCATGCTCGTCTTCTTCTGCCTGCTCTACCTCGCGCTCGCCATCCTGGCGACCCGCAAGCAGGAGGCTTGAGATGCTGCGCAGCCTCCTCAATATCGCCCGGCTGACCGTCAAGGAACTGCGCGCCATCCGCGGCGACAAGGTGATGCTGGTCCTGATCGTCTATGTCTTCTCGGTTGCGGTCTGGCTGGTGTCACAGGCCGCCTCGACGGAGGTGCACGACCTGACGGTCGCCGTCGTGGACGAGGATCACAGTCAGCTTTCGCACCGGCTGATCGACGCGATCCGGGAGCCGCTGTTCGAGCCACCCGTCCTGCTCAGTCCCGCGGCCGCGGCCAGGGCTCAGCTCGACGGCCGATATGTCCTGGTGGTCTCGATCCCTCCGGGGCTCGAACGCGACATGCGCGCGGGGCATGGCGGCACGGTCCTGATCATGACCGATGCGACGGCAGTCGCCTTCGCCGGCAACGGCGCGACCTATCTGACCCAGGCGCTGACACAGGCGGCCGCGGATTACCTGTCGCCGGGAGAGGCCAGCACGGACCGGGTCGATGTCGTGTTCCGAAACCGCTTCAACCCCAACCTGACCGCAAGCTGGTTCGGGTCGGTCATGCAGCTGATGAACAACGTCACGGTGCTGATGCTGATCCTCTCGGGCGCCTCGCTGATCCGCGAGCGAGAGCGGGGCACGATCGAGCATGTCCTCGTCATGCCCGTGCGGCCGCATGAGATCGTGCTGTCGAAGATCCTGGCGACGGGGATGGTGATCCTCTTCGCGTCTGTGGCAAGCCTCGTCGTCGTGGTTGAGGGTGCGATGGGCGTGCCGATCGCGGGCTCGCTTGCGCTCTACATCTTCGGGGCGGCGCTCTATGTGATCACGGTGGGGTCGATCGGGCTGATGCTGGCGAGTTTCACCCAGAACATGGGGCAATACGGGCTTCTGGCGATCCCGGTCATCGTCATCATGTTTCTGCTGTCCGGCGGGATGACGCCGCTCGAATCCATGCCCGGATGGCTGCAATGGACGATGCGCATCATCAGCCCCGCGCCGCATTTCGTCGATTTCGCGCAGTCGGTGCTTTACCGAGGCTCGGGCCTGACCCTGGTCGCGGGCGACCTTGCCGCCATCGTGGTGATGTCGGTGGTCGCCCTGACGCTGGTGATGATCCGTTTCCGCAAGGTGCTGAGCGCGTAGAGGCGCGCGCCGGCCCTGCCACGGGGGGTCTTGCTTCGGCGCCGGCCGGAGACCTGCCTGCCCTGTGGGCCGGAGCCACGGCGGCGTCAGGCCCGGTTACTGCCGCCCGATCATGTAGAATTCGTCGTTCGGGCGCATGCTTGTGACGTTGGCAAGCCGGTTAGACAGGCCGAAGAACGCCGAAATCGCAGCGATGTCCCAGATGTCTTCCTGGCTGAAGCCATGTTCGGCCAGGGCCCCGAAATCGGTCTCGCCGACCTCCTGGGCGCGTGCCGAGACCTTCATGGCGAAATCCAGCATCGCCTTCTGCCTCGGCGTGATGTCTGCCTTGCGGTAGTTCGCCGCGATCTGGTCGGCGATCAGCGGGTTCTTCGCCCGGACCCTCAGGATCGCACCATGCGCGATCACGCAATACTGGCACTGGTTCGCGGCACTGGTCGCGACCACGATCATCTCGCGCTCGGCCTTGGTCAGGTCTCCCGGCTTGTCCATCAGCGCGTCGTGATAGGCAAAGAAGGCGCGGAACTCCTCCGGCCGGTGGGCAAGGGTCAGGAAGACGTTGGGGATGAACCCGGACTTTTCCTCGACGGCGAGGATCCGCGCGCGGATGTCTTCGGGCAGATCCGCCAGCTTGGGAACCGGGAAGCGGGAAATCTCGGGCGTGGTCATGTCGGGTCTCCGTTGGGGGCGTCCTGGCTGAGTCGCCGCTCCGTTTCCTCTGCGATCCGGGCCATCCTGCCCGTCTTTTCGCCTCACGGTCTGCGGTATCTGAACGGACAGGCCTGATGTTCTAAATAATGGAACTATATTCCAAAAATCGAAGATAGGGCCAGTCTCTGCCCCCTGTCAACCACGATGCCGCGGGCTGCCCGTCACTGTGCCGCGCGGAAATGTGTTGACACAAAGCTGTCAGGGTTTCAGCATTATGGAATGCTGTTCTGAAATATAGAATAGCAAGGGAGGACAGAATGAGAGAGATGCGGATGCCATCGTCCACGGACGAGCGGGGCACCCCGGTCGGTCGCGCGGCGCCCGGATCGGGGGCTGCGGTCGACCGGGACGCCATCGGGTCGAGCCTTCGGTTGCGCAGTGTCGGCAAGTATTTCGGCGGCTTCCATGCGCTCGAGGACATCTCGCTCGACGTGCAGCCGGGAGAGTTCATCACGCTGCTCGGGCCGTCGGGCAGCGGCAAGACGACCCTGTTGAACATGCTGGCGGGGTTCTATGGCCTCGACGAGGGCGAGATCCTCGTCGATGGCCGCCCGATCCACCATGTGCCGACCCACCGGCGCGGCTTTGGCATGGTGTTCCAGAGCTACGCGCTCTTTCCCAACATGACGGTGGCGCAGAACGTGGCGTTTCCCCTGCGGATGGCGGGGATGGACCAGTCGACCGCCGAGCGCCGCGTTGCCGAGACGCTGGAGATCATGCGGCTGGGCGAGCAGGCGGCGAAGCTGCCGACGCAGATGAGCGGCGGTCAGCAGCAGCGTGTCGCCATCGCCCGGGCGATCGTCATGCGCCCCAAGGTGGTGCTGATGGACGAGCCGCTGAGCGCGCTGGATCGCCGCCTGCGCGAGCAGATCCAGATCGAGATCCGCGAGCTGCACCAGACGCTGGGCAGCACCATCCTGTTCGTCACCCACGACCAGGGCGAGGCGCTGACGATGTCGGACCGGATCGCCGTGCTCGACGGCGGCAAGCTGGTGCAGATCGCCGAACCGATGGAGCTTTACCGTCATCCGGTGAACAGGTTCGTGGCCTCCTTCGTGGGGGAATCGAACCTGATCGAGGCCGAGATCCTCGAGCGGCGGGGCGAGACGCTGACCCTGCGCAGCGCATCGGGCCATGTCTTCCACGGCCGCGCCAGACATGGGGCGAGCGCGGGCCGGGCGACCGCGCTCCTGCGGCCCGAGCGTGTCGCGCTCAGCGCCCAGCCGGTGGCCGATGGGCTGCCCGTGCGCGTCACCTCGGCCCTGTTCTTGGGCGAGATCCAGCGGATCGAAGCGGTTTCCGAGGCAGGCGAACACCTGCTGATCCGCTGCGCCGACACCTCGTGCGCGCGGCTGCCATCGGTGGGCGACACGCTCTGGGCCGGCTGGGGCGCCGACGATTGCTGGGTGCTGTCATGAGCCTTGCCGACCCCGCGGCCCGCAGGCGCCGCCCGGCACCGGGCGTCCTGCGGCACCTGTCGAACCCGGCGGTGCTGCTGGCGCCGGCGGTGCTGTTCCTGGCCTTCATGTACATCACCCCGCTGATCGACCTCATCGAGGTCAGCCTGAGCGGCCCCACCGTCTGGGGGTATTTCGAGCGGGTGTTCTCGGTCTCGCTCTACTCGGATGCGCTGATCCGGACGATCCGCATCTCGTTCACCGTGGGCTTCCTGTGCCTGTTCTTTGGCTACCCGATCGCGCTTTTGATGCATCGGACGCAGGGGATGACCAAGGTGCTGATCGGGGCGGCGATCATCCTGCCCTATTTCATCTCGATCCTGATCCGCACCTACGCCTGGATGGTGCTGCTCAGCCGCAACGGCCCGATCAACAAGGTGCTGATGTGGCTGGGCGCGCTGGACGAGCCGGCGCAGCTTCTGTTCAACCGCGGCTCGGTCCTGCTCGGGATCTCGACCGTGCTGCTGCCGATGATGGTGCTGAGCATTTATTCCAGCCTCAGCCGTCTGGATCCGAACCTGAACCGTGCGGGCCTCGCCACCGGGGCAGGGCCGATCGCGCTGTTCTGGCGGGTGACGCTGCCGCTGACCCTTCCGGGGATCGGCGCGGGGTTCCTGCTGGTCTTCGTCACCTCGATCGGCTTCTTCATCACGCCGACCCTGCTGGGCGGGCCCGGCGACCAGATGTTCGCCATGCACATCGCGCAACAGGCGGAATCGCCCACGGGTGATGGCTTCCTCCAGGCGCTGGGGGTGGTGCTTCTGGTGATCACCCTGCTGGTGGTGGGCATCGCGGGCAAGTTCCTAGGGTTCGAATTCATCTGGGGCGGCGGCGCGCTGAACGATGGCGCCCACGGTCCCGCGGCCCGGCCGCGTCGGCGCTTTTCGGTAAGCGGTCTGGCCTCGGGGGCGGCGGCAAACCGGCTGGGCTGGCCCGCTCTGCGGCTGCTGGGGCGGCTGCCTGCGGCCTCCGGTACCTGGACGGTTCGGCTGCTCGGCGGGTTCGTGATCGTCACCCTGATCGCGCCGATCATCGTGGTGATGATCATCTCGTTCAGCAAGGCAAGTTACCTGACCTTCCCGCCGCCCGGCTTTTCGCTGCGATGGTACGAGGAGTTCTTTTCCGACTCGCAATGGATGGGCGCCTTCGTCAATTCGGTGAAGATCGCCTGCATCTCGGCGGTGATCTCGGTGACGCTGGGCACCATGGCCTCGATCGGGGTGGTAAGGGGGCGGTTCCGGGCGAAGTCGGCCGTGATGCTGTTCCTCGTCAGCCCGATCATCGTACCGCCCGTGGTGCTGGGCCTGTCGCTTTACAGCGTGTTCCTGCATCTCGACCTGGTGGGATCGCTGGTGGGGCTGGCCGCGGCGCATGCGATCTGCGGCATGCCGATCGTCATCGTCATCATAGCCGCCGCGCTTCAGGGCGTCGACCGGCGGCTGGAACAGGCGGCGGCGGTGCATGGCGCACCGGTCGCCACGGTGTTCCTGAAGGTGACGCTGCCGGCGATCGCCCCGGGCATGGCGGCGGCGGCGTTCTTCGCCTTTCTGCATTCGTTCGACGAGCTGATCCTGACGCTGTTCCTGACCAGCCCCGAACTCAAGACCCTGCCGCTCAGGCTCTGGGCCGATGTGAACTACGAGATCAGCCCGATCCTTGCCGTCGTCTCGACGCTCGAGGTGCTGCTGGTGATCGCGGGCATCTTCATCGCCCGGCCGGTGCTGATGCGCGGCAAGGCGGCCTGAGCGTGTTGGAGGACGCGCAGGGCCACAAGATCAACGGAGGAGGAGAGACAGAATGAGGAAGTTACTGGAGTGCGGGCGCCTGGCCCTTCTGGCGGGCGTGATCGCGCTGCCGCTGGGGGCCGGGATGGCGCGGGCCGACGACAACATCGTCGTCATGCAGGATCCGGGCGGGGCCTATGGCAAGGCGCTGCGCAAGATCATGTACGACCCGTTCGAAAAGGCCACCGGGATCAGGGTGGTCACCGTGCAGGAGGCCCGCGGCGGCCCGCGCATCAAGGCGCAGGTCGGGGCCGGCAAGACCGAGTGGGACCTGTCGTTCATCTTCGATCAGGAGGTGAAGCTGCTGGGCGACTGCTGCCTTGCGAAGATCGACTATTCCAAGCTCTCGCCCGAGGCCCAGAAGACGCTGGCCGCCATGCCCGACAACCTCAAGCGGCCCAAGGGGGTGGCGTTGCAGGTGATCGGCATCGGGCTGGTCTACAACAAGGACAAGTACAAGAAGGATCCGCCGAAGACCTGGGCGGATTTCTGGAACGTCAAGAAATACCCCGGCAAGCGCTGCCTTCCGGCCTGGCCGCGGTTCAACTTCGAGGCCGCGCTGATGGCCGACGGGGTGCCGAAGGACAAGCTTTACCCGATCGACATGAAGCGGGCGCTGAAGAAGCTGGCCGAGATCAAGCCCTATGTGGTGAAGTGGTGGCAGACCTCGGCGCAGGCGCCACAACTTCTGCTCAACGGCGAGGCCGACATGTGCATGGCCTACACCGGCACCATGGGCAAGATGGCCTCGGAAGGGGCGCCGATCACGGTCGAGTACAACCAAGCCTTCATCTACTACGACTTCTTCGCGATCCCCAAGGGCGCGCCGCATTACGACAATGCGCTGAAGCTGCTGTCCTGGCGTCTCGATCCCAAGCGCGCGGCGGAGCTGACCTCGAACTATCCGGTCGCGCTGCCGTCCTCGGTGGTGTTCAACGAGGCCGACCCGAGCGTGAGCAAGCTTTGGGCCAACAACCCCGCCAACGTGAAGAAGGCGGTCCAGTGGGATCCGAACTACTGGGGGGCGACCTCATCCGACGGCAAGACGACGAACGAGGATTACGCCCAGGAAAAGCTGAACGAGCTTCTGGCGAAGTGACACGGGACGGGCAGGGCCGCGCCAAGGGGTGCGGCCCTGCCTGGCCGCTGGCAGAGGCTGCGAAGGCCGCGGCGATGGAGGGGATATGGAAAAGGCGCTCGTCAAGGGATTGCAGCTGATGGAATGCCTTGCCGCAAGCCCCAACCCCCGCGGCATCACCGATCTTGCGGCCGAGACCCAGCTGACCCGCAGCAACGTCCACCGCATCGTGACGACGCTGCGCGCGCTGGGCTACGTCCGGCAGGTGCCCGAGACCAGCGCCTACGAGCTGACCACCCGGGTGTGGGAGCTGGGAAGCCAGGTGATCCGGCGCCTCGACCTGATCAAGGTCGCCCGCCCGGCGATGCAGGCGCTGGCCGAGGCCACGCGCGAGACGATCCACCTCTCGGTGCTCGACGGCCTCGACGTGGTCTATGTCGACAAGATCGAGGGCTCGCAGCACATCCGCGCCCATACAAGCGTGGGGGGGCGGGCGCCGGCCTATACCGTGGCCACGGGCAAGGCGATGCTGGCTCAGAGGCCAGACAGTTACATGCTTCAGTTCGGGCCGACACTGCGGCGCTATACCCCCGCGACGCGCACCCGGATCGAGGATCTGCAGCGCGACATCGAGGAGGTCCGGCGCTGCGGCTACGCCGTGGTGCCGCATGGCGAATGGCGCGAGGGCATCGCCGCCTGTGCCGCGGCGATCCTCGGGGGGACGGGAGAGCTGGTCGGCGCGATCGGCATGTCGGGACCTGACACGCGCCTCGGGCGGAGCCAGATCCAGGCGGTTTCCGCCGATGTGGTCGGTGCCGCACGGCGGGTTTCGGCGGCCTTGGGATATCTGCCCGCGGCCTGAAATGCCGCCTGAAATGCCGCCTGACATACGGGCGGATCTGGCCGGGCAGCGGCCCGGAGGAGGACAGTTTGAACGAGCATTTCGACACCCCCGATATCGGTGCGGCCGACCCGGCGCTTCTGCGCCGTCTTGCCGAGGCGCTGCCCGCGGCGGCATTGCTGACCGGCGCGGCCATCGACCCGCGCTATCAGTTCGACCGCCGGGGCCGGTTCTCGGCCACGCCGCGCTTCTTGCTGCGGCCGGGCACGACCGGGGAGCTTTCCATCGCGCTGCGACTTTGCGAGGAGCATGGCCAGCCGCTGGTCGTCCATGGCGGGCGCACCGGTCTTTCCGGCGCGCACCGGATCGCCACCGGCGAAGCGGTGCTATCGACCGAGCGGCTGACGGCGCTGGGTGCGGTCGACGCGGCCGCGGGCACTCTCGAGGCGGGGGCCGGCGTCGCGCTGCAGGCAGTGCAGGAGGCGGCCGAAGCGGCGGATCTGATGTTCGGCGTCGACATCGGGGCGCGCGGCAGCGCCACGATCGGCGGCAATGTCGCGACCAACGCGGGCGGCATCCGGGTGCTGCGCTATGGCATGTTCCGCGCGCAGGTGGCAGGGCTTGAGGCCGTGCTGGCGGACGGCACGGTGCTGTCGTCGATGCGAGGGCTGGAGAAGGACAATTCCGGCTACGACCTGCGCCAGCTCTTCATCGGATCCGAGGGCACGCTGGGCGTGGTCAGCCGGGTTCTGCTTCGGTTGCATCCCCGACCCGAGGCCGAGGCGAACGCCCTTGTCGCCGTTCCCTCGGTCGAGGCGGCGGTGGCGTTGCACGATCGGCTGCGACGGCTGTTGCCCAGTACGCTCTCGGCGTTCGAGCTGTTGCTCGACGGCGCGTTCGAGGGGGCGCTGGCGCATATGGGCACGCCGCGGCCGCTGTCGACGCGGGCACCTGTCTACGTGCTGTGCGAGGTGCAGGCCCCCGATGCCGCGGGCGAGGCGCGCCTTGCCGAAGTGCTGATGGAGGCGCTGGAAGAGGGGCTTGCCCTCGACGCGGTGGTCTCGCAGTCGCGGCGCGAATTCCTTGCGCTCTGGGCGTTGCGCGAGGCCTGCCCGGAATTCGTTCGCGCCCATGACGGCATCCTCGGATGCGACGTGAGCGTGCCGCGGGGGCGCATGGCGGCATTCCTGACCGCGGCGCGTGCGGCACTTCTGCCGATCGACCCCGCGACCCTGTTCTTCGTCTTCGGGCATATCGGTGACGGCAACCTGCATTATGTCATCCGCACCGCGGATCGCGCGGCCGCGGCGGAGGCGATCTATCGCCAGGTGGCCGCGCATGGCGGGTCGATCTCGGCCGAGCATGGCATCGGGGTGGACAAGAAGCCGTGGCTGGCCCTCAGCCGCAGCACCGCCGAGATCGCGGCGATGCGCCGCCTCAAGGCCGCGTTCGATCCGCGCGCGATCCTGAACCGCGGGCGCATCTTCGATTAATCCCTTCGGGTCCGGTTCTTCCGCGCCCCTCTGCCTGCGCCCCGCACCTTGGCGAGAGCGGCATTGACGGGTGACTCGATTGCTGTATATTCTAGAATACAATACAATGTTTCATAATACGAAACACGCAACGCCAAGGGAGCAAGGATGGCAGCGCGCTTGCGGTCGGGGAGGCCGCGCGAAAAGGGAGGAAAACATGGGACTAATCGGTAATCGGACTTTGGCGGCGGTCACGTCCGCGGCTCTGGCCCTGACCGGGCTTGCGCCGGTGGCGGGCTGGGCGGCGGCCGGGGACAAGACGCTGACAGGCGGCTTCGACGTGGGCCCCGGCGGCTTTCCGGGCAACTTCAACCCGCTGATGGCCACAACCGGCTACATGGCGCTGACGCTGAACTACCAGCCGCTCTTCGTCTATGATGGCAAGCTGTCGCAGATCGTCGGCCAGCTTGCGAAAAGCTACACCGTCAGCGACGACAAGAAGACCTACACGATCACCCTGCAGCCCGACGTGAAGTGGCAGGACGGCACGCCCTTCACCTCGGCCGATGTGGCCTTCACGCTGAAGCTTGCGCAAGACAAGACGTCTGGATCGGTCTATGTCGACCGGCTCTCGGCGATCACCGATGTCGAGACGCCCGATGCCCACACCGTGGTGCTGAAACTGAGCAAGGTGAACCTGTCGCTGCTGGACACGCTGACCAAGCTGATGATGCTGCCCAAGCACAAGCTGGAGAAGATCGACCCGAGCACCCTGCCGCGCAACCCCTACTGGACCGATCATCCGATCGCGACGGGGCCGTTCGTCTTCGACAAGTACGTCACCGACCAATATGTCGAATATTCCCGGTTCAAGGAATACTGGCGGGGCGAGCCGAAGATCGCCCGCGTGGTCAACCGCTACTTCAAGACCACGGCGGGGGCGGTCTCGGCACTGAAGTCGGGCGAGATCCAGATCAGCTACGTCAATGCCGACGACCTGAGCGCCTTCAAGGGCGACAAGGGCTTCCACGTCATCAAGGGCAACTCCTTCGTGGTGAACTACCTCGGCTTCAACTTCGGTGCCAAGATCTGGGACAACCAGAAGGTCCGGCAGGCGGTGATGTACGCGATCAACCGCAAGGCCATCGTCGACAGCCTCTATGGCGGCATGGCGAAGGTCGCGAACTGCGGCTACGTGGTCGACCGCTACGTGCCCAAGGGCCTGAACGATTATGCCTATGACCCCGAGAAGGCGCGCCAGCTGCTGAAGGAGGCCGGCTGGGACAAGATCAACGGGTCGAAGCCGATCAAGGTGCTGACCTATTACAACACCCAGCTGTCGGACAACGTTCTGGGGGCGATGCAGGCGATGCTGTCGCAGGTCGGCATCAATATCGTGCCGCGCGACGTGGACATGAGCACCTACAACGCGACGATCTACGCCACGACGCCGGATTACGATTCGTTCGGTCTGGTCTATGCCGGGCTGACCAACGGGCCGGACCCGAGCAACCTGAACATCGGCCTCAACGCCAGCCAGATCCCGCCGAACGGATCGAACTACACCAGGGTGAACCTGCCGGGCGTCAGCAAGGCCTTCGACACCGCTTTGTCCGATGCCGACGGATCCAAGTACGACAGCGATTTCCAGAACGTCTGCAAGGCGATGAACACCGATCTGCCCTGGGCCACGCTCTGGGTCACCGACCGGTTCGGCGTCGCCTCGGCAAAGCTGAAGGATTTCGTCTGGATGCCCGCACCGGGGGGCGGCCCCTACGCCTCGCACCCCGAGAAGTGGGACATCGCGAACTGATCTGAACGGGTGCCCCGCCGAGGCGGGGCACGCAAGCCACGGGAGGAGGGGCCATGCTGCGCTATACCCTCAAGCGGCTGGCGGCCGGTGCGGCGATGCTGATCGCGCTGAGCATGCTGGTGTTCATCTTGCTGCGCCTTGCGCCGGGGGATCCGGTCGACGCCTATATCGACCCGATGGTCAAGATGTCGGCCGCCGACATGGCGCGCCTCAGGGCCGAGCTCGGCCTAGACAAGCCGCTGCCGGTTCAATACCTGATCTGGCTCCGCGACGTGCTGCACGGCGATTTCGGCCGCTCGCTGCAACGCACCGGCGAGCCGGTGCTGGCGCTGATCGGAAGCCGCATCGGGCCGACGCTTCTGCTGATGCTCTCGGGCTTCGGGATCGCCATAATCTTCGGCTTGATCGCGGGCGTCGTCTCGGCGGTGAAGCGCGGATCGGTGCGCGACGGCACCCTGCTTGCCGTCGCGGCGGTGGGCGTCTCGAGCCCCGCGTTCCTGACGGCGTTGATCGGCCTCTACCTCTTCTCAGTGGTGCTGCACTGGGCGCCCTCGGGCGGGATGCTGACGCCGGCGATGCCGTTCAGCCTGCATGACCTGCTGTCGCACCTGATCCTGCCCGCGCTGATCCTCGCCTTCTACCAGTCGGCGCTGGTGACGCGCTACATGCGTTCCTCGATGCTCGAGGTGCTGACGCAGGATTACATCCGTACCGCCCGGGCAAAGGGCGTGCGCGAGAACCGCATCGTCAGCCACCACGCCGTGCGCAACGCGCTGTTGCCGGTGGTGACGCTGATCGGCTCGACCCTCGGCCTCGCGGTCGGCGGCGCGATTTTCATCGAGAGCGTCTTCAACTGGCCCGGGATGGGCCTTCTCCTCGTCAATGCCGTCGAGCTGCGCGACTATCCGGTGATCATGGGGTCCACCCTGGTCATCGGCGCCTGGGTCATCGTGATGAACATCGCGACCGACCTTGTCTACGCGGTGATCGACCCGCGCGTGAAGGTGTCGTGATGACCGATCTGAACGTCGAAACCGCGATCGCCCCGGCGCCGCGCCGCAAGGTCGCGCGTCGTGGTCCGATCGTCAGGGCCCTCGGCCGGTTCGGTGCGAACCGCTATGCCATGACCGGCCTCGCGGTCTTCGGCCTGACCCTTGCCGCGGTGGTTCTGATGCCTTTCGTCTGGAAGGATCCGAACGGGATCGACCTGCTGGCGATCAACAAGCCGCCGGGGGCGGGGCATCCGCTGGGCACCGACGGCATCGGGCGCGACGTGCTGGCCCGGCTGCTGGCCGGCGGGCGGGTATCGCTGCTGGTCGCAGGGGTCTCGACGCTGCTGTCCACCGCACTTGGGTTCTTCATCGGCGCACTCGCCCCGTTCGGGGGGCGCTTTGCCGATGCGGCGATCATGCGGGTCGTCGATCTGGCCATGACCCTGCCGCCGGTGATCCTGCTGCTGGTGCTAGCCTCGATCACCGGGCCGGGGATCGTGCCGACGATCGCGGTGATCTCGCTGCTGTCCTGGCCGCTTCTGTCGCGCATGGTCCGGTCGCGCCTGCTGGAACTGCGCGAACGTGATTTCATCATCTTCGCGCGCGGGGCGGGGGCGGGACCCTGGCACCTGGTGATGCGCCACGGGCTTCCCAACACGATCGACATCCTCGTGGTCTACGCCACGCTCCAGGTGGCGAACGCCATTCTGCTCGAGGCGGGCCTGTCGTTCCTCGGCCTCGGCGTGCCGCCACCGGCGGCCAGCTGGGGCAACATGCTCAACGCCGCGCGCAGCACCGTCGTGCTGCAATCCTACCCCTGGCAATGGATGTTCGCGGGTGGGGCGATCGTGCTCACCGTGGTCTGCATCAACCTGATCGGCGACGGGCTGCGCGATGCCTTCGACCCCCGGGCCGACCTGGAATGAGGAGCAACATGCTGCACATGACCGACATGACAGAGGCGCGGCCGGCGCCGCAGACTGCATCGGGTCCCTCGGCGGAGCCCACCCTCCGCGTCCGCGGGTTGACCACGGTGTTCCGGATCGGCCGGCGCGAGATGCCCGCGATCGAGAACGTCGACCTGGAGATCGCGCCGGGAGAGACCCTGGCGCTGGTGGGAGAGTCCGGTTCGGGCAAGTCGATCACCAGCCTCTCGGTGCTGCGCCTGCTGCCGGGCGCGATCAGCCGGATCGGCGGCGGAGAGGTCAGTTTCCGCGACCGCGAGGGGCGCGTGCGCGACCTCGTGTCGGCCGGCGGGGAAGAGATGCGGCGGCTGCGCGGCAACCATATCGGCACGGTGTTCCAGGAACCGATGTCGTGCCTCAACCCGGTGCACCGGATCGGCGACCAGATCGCCGAGCCGCTGATCCTGCACCTTGGCCTGTCGCGCCGCGCGGCCTTCGAAAGGGTGGTGGAGCTGCTCGCGGCGATGGGCATCCCCGATCCCGCGCGCCGGGCACGCCAGTACCCGCACGAGCTTTCGGGCGGGATGAGCCAGCGCGCGACGATCGCGATGGCGCTGGCCTGCGACCCGGTGCTGTTGATCGCGGATGAGCCGACGACCGCGCTCGATGTCACCACGCAGGCCCAGATCCTGCGGCTCTTGCAGGATCTGCAGAAGACCCACGGCATGGCGATGCTGTTCGTCACGCACAATTTCGGCGTGGTGGCCGAGATCGCGCACCGCGTGGCGGTGATGTACGCGGGTCACGTGGTCGAACAGGGCAGGGTGGCCGACGTCTTCCGCCATCCCCGCCACCCCTACACCCGGGGCCTGATGACCTGTGTGCCGCAGCCGGGCGACGCGCTGGCATTGCGCCGCGCGGGGCAGGCGCTGCCGACGATCCAGGGATCGGTTCCCAGCATCACCGACCGGCCCCCGGGCTGCCCCTTCGCGCCGCGCTGCGCGCTGGCGGTCGATGCCTGCCGCGCCGCCGTTCCCGCGATGGAGGACACCGGCGACGGCCACCTCAGCCGTTGCATCAGATGGAGCGAGATGTGAACCAGCATTCCCCCCTTTCCGATGCTCGCCCGTTGCTGGATGTCCAGGGGCTGAGCAAGCATTTCCCGGTGCCGGGCGGCACCCCGGTGCGGGCGCTCGACGATATCTCGTTTTCCATCGGCCGCGGCGAGGTGCTGGGGCTCGTGGGCGAAAGCGGCTCCGGCAAGACCACGATCGGGCGCAGCATCCTGCGGCTGATCGAGCCGACCGCGGGCCGTATCACCTTCGACGGCACCGACCTGATGACGCTGAAGGGCCGGGCAATGCGGCAGGAACGGCGGCGGCTGCAATACATCTTCCAGAACCCGTTCTCCAGCCTGTCGCCACGCATGACCGTCGGCCAGATCCTGACCGAGGGGCTGGACCTGCAGAAGATCGGCACCCGGGCCGAGCGGCTGGAACGGGCGCGCACGGCGCTCAGTCAGGTGGAGCTGTCGCCCGACACCATCGACCGCTACGCGCATGAATTCTCGGGCGGCCAGCGCCAGCGGATCGGTATCGCCCGGGCGCTGACCATGGCGCCCGAATTCCTCGTGGCGGATGAGCCGGTCTCGGCCCTCGACGTCTCTGTGCAGGCGCAGATCATCAACCTCTTGCGCGACCTGCAACTGCGCCTCGGGCTGACGATGCTGTTCATCACCCATGATCTGGGCGTCGTGGAATACATCTGCGACCGGGTGATCGTGCTCTATCTCGGGCGGGTGATGGAAATCGCCGACAGCGCCGATCTCTACGCCGCGCCGCGCCATCCCTATACCCGTGCGCTGCTCGACTCGATCCCTTCCGCCGACCCGGGGGCGGATCGCAAGCGGATCACACTGTCCGGCGAGATACCGAGCCCGATGAACCCGCCGTCGGGCTGTGTCTTCCGCACCCGCTGCCCCCATGCCGAAGCGCGCTGCGCCCAGGCCGCGCCGCCGCTGGAAGAGGTCGCCCCCGGCCACCTGCGCGCCTGCTGGCGGCCCGATGTGGCCGGCCAGCCGCTCTGATCCCGACATCTGATATCCGAGGAATTCCCATGTACCCGCAAGTCCTGCTTCACATCGCCGGCGCCTGGCGCCCTGCCGCCGCGGGCGAGACCCACCCCGTCGTCGACCCCGCGACGGAAGAGGAGATCGGCACCCATCCGGTCGCGCGCCAAGCTGACCTCGATGACGCGCTTGCCGCGGCGGAACGCGGTTTTGCCCTCTGGCGCGCGACTTCGGCCTTCGAGCGGGCGCGGACCCTGCGGCGCGCGGCGGACCTGCTGCGCGAGCGCGCGCCCGAGATCGCCCGCGTCATGACCCTCGAACAGGGCAAGCCGCTCGCCGAGGCCACGGGAGAGACCCGCGCCGGTGCCGACATCATCGAGTGGTTCGCGGGCGAGGCTCAACGCGCCTACGGCCGGGTGATTCCGGCCCGCGCGCCCAATGTCACCCAGCTTTCGCTGCGAGAGCCGGTGGGGCCGGTGGCCTGCTTCACGCCGTGGAACTTTCCGATCAACCAGGCGGTGCGGAAGCTTTCGGCCGCACTGGCCACTGGCTGCTCGGTGGTGCTGAAGGGGCCCGAGGATACGCCGGCAAGCTGTGCCGCGCTGGTGCGGTGTTTCCTTGATGGAGGGGTGCCGGCGGACGTGCTGTCGCTGGTCTACGGCGACCCCAAGGAAATCTCGGACTACCTGATCCCGCATCCGGTGATCCGCAAGGTCTCGTTCACCGGGTCCACCCAGATCGGCAAGCAACTGGCTGCGCTTGCCGGGCTGCACATGAAGCGGATCACGATGGAGCTGGGCGGCCATGCGCCGGCGCTGGTCTTCCGCGATGCCGATGTCGACCTTGCCGTGAAGGTGCTGGGCGGCACCAAGTTTCGCAACGCCGGGCAGGTCTGCATCGCACCCACCCGGATCCTGGCCGAGGGGCCGGTGTTCGACGCCGTGGTCGCGGGCTTTGCCCAGGCGGCGGAGCGGCAGACCCTGGGCCACGGGCTGGAGGAGGGCGTGACGATGGGGCCGCTGGCCCATGCCCGGCGCCTGCCTGCGGTCTCGGCGCTGGTCGAGGATGCGGTGGCGCGCGGTGCGCGGCTGGTGACCGGTGGGCAGCGGCACGGCAACAAGGGCTATTTCTACGCCCCGACCGTGCTGGCCGACGTTCCGCGAGACGCCCGCATCATGAACGAGGAACCCTTCGGTCCGGTCGCCATCGTCAACCGCATCGACGGTGCCGACGCCCTGCTCGCCGAGGCGAACCGGCTGCCCTACGGCCTCGCGGCCTATGGGTACACCGGCAGCCAGGTTTCAGCCGACCGGATGTCGTCGGAACTGGAGGCGGGGATGGTGTCGATCAACCACCACGGCATCGCCCTGCCGGAACTGCCCTTTGGCGGGGTCAAGGATTCCGGCTATGGCAGCGAGGGCGGCGCCGAGGCGATCGAGAGCTACCTGTCGGTTAAGCTGGTGACGCGCGCGGCGCTCTGATCGGCGCGCGTTCTCGGTACTCAGCCGCTTGATCGGCTGCCCGATCGGCCACCACGATGCGGCCGCATCCGGTTCCGTTATCGTCCCACCCCGTCCCGGCATCCGATCCGGGGCGGAAAGGTATCAGCCGAAGTCGCGATGCCCCAGCGCGAGCGAGATCGTGCGCGCGACATTCACCACCTCGGGGGCGAAATCCTTCATCTGGCGCGGTTTCATCCGCACCATCGGCCCGGAGATGCCGATCGCCGCGATGACATCGCCGGTGGCGCCGCGGATCGGCGCCGCCAGGCCCGAGACATCGGCGCGCCATTCGCCCTTGTTGACAGCGTATCCCTGTTCGCGGATCGTCGCGAATTCGGCCTCGACCTCGGCCAGCGTTGTCAGCGAGGCGGGGGTGAAGGCGGTCAGGTGGGGTTCCAGCCCGGCGATGGCGGCGGCCGGCTGCCAGGCCAGCATCGCCTTGCCGGTGGCCACGCACCACGCCGGCGCCCGCGAACCGATCCGGGTGTACGAGCGCACGGCGTGCCGGCTTTCGATCTTGTCGAGATAGATCACCTCGTAGCCGTCCAGCGTGGACAGGTGCACCGTCTCGCCCACCTTCTCGGCAAGGTCGGGCATGTGTTCCCGGGCGATCTGGACGAAGTCGAACCGTGTCACCACGTTCGAACCCAGCTCCCACAGCTTGGTGGTCAGCTTGTAGGAGCCCTTTGCCTCGACCTGGGTGACGAAGCCGTAGCTGTGCAGGGTGTTCAGCAGGCGGTGGACATTGCTCTTGGTCATCCCCAGTTCCTCGGCAAGGCTGGTGATGCCGCGCGGCTGGTCGCTTTGCGCCAGCGCAGTGATGAGGTTCAGTCCCTTTACGAACGCCTTGTCAGTCATCTTCGCCCTGTCTGATGCGGAGGCCGGTTGTCCCTGCCTAGCCGAGACCGCCTCCGATATGAACATCTAACCGGTCCTGCGGCGCAGGTCACGCGCTGCCGGCCCTGGTGCCGGCGGGATCGCCCCCCATGGCACCGGCGCGCCGGACCTCCGCCACGTAGGCGGCGATCCGGTCCTTCAGCCCGGGCGCCGCGGCGCTGCGCACCAGGGCGGCGAGATCGCCATCCTCGCCCGCCGCAAAGCCGCCGGCGACGCGGTCGAGGAGGTGGCCGGTGATCCGGCGGTCGAAGGGCGCGGGTCCTTCACGCAGGGCGGCCAGCCGTTCGGGCCAGGCGTCGCGCGCCAGCATCTCGGTCACCAGCCCCGCCTCGACCGCCGCGGATGCGGGCAAGGCGCCGTCACCGCGCAGCAGCGCCAGGGCGCGGTCGGCGCCCACCCGCTGCGCCAGCCGGCGGGTGCCGAGGGCGATGCCGAAACGTACCCCCGGAAAGCGGAAGCTGGCGCCGGGATCGGCGATCCGCAGCTGGCAGGCCGCGAACAGGTCGGCCCCCGCGCCGTAGACGAAGCCATGCGCCAGCGCGACGGTTTCCAGCGGCAGCCGGTGGACACGCTGCAGGAGCAGTTCGATCCGCACCAGCCGGTGCAGGAGGCTCGCGTCGTTCTCGCTCTCCAGCGCCGACAGGTCGAGACCGGCGCAGAACCCCTTGCCCTCGGCGGACAGCACCAGCCGCCGCGCCGGCCCCGCCTCGACCCGGTCGAGGGCCGCGTGCAGCGCCTCGACGATCTCGGCGGAGAGGGCGTTGCCGCCCCTCTGACGGGCCAGCACCACCTGAACGGTGGTGCCGTCTTCCTCGTATCGTATCTCGTTCAACCGGGTCTTCCTTCTTCTGGCAGCAGCACGCAGCGGCCCGCGCGGCTTCGCCGCTTGACAGGCTCTCTGGATGGTCTGTATCGTAGAACACAATTCCATAAAAGAGAACAGCGAGAGTTCCAACGTTCGACTGACCGCCTCGGAAGGCCGGATGCAAATGAGCTGAAGAGATAGGAGAGTATCGGGTGCCGGAAGCCGAAAAGGACAGTCCACGCTTGCCGTTGGCGGGGGTGCGCGTACTGGAGTTCTGCCAGGTTGCCGCTGGGCCATTTTGCGGCATGCTGCTCGCGGACATGGGGGCGGATGTGATCAAGATCGAAAGCGAGGCGGGCGATTCGATGCGTCAGTGGCCGCCCTTCAACAACGGTTACAGCGAGAATTTCGCCTCGGTGAACCGGTCGAAACGTTCGGTCACGCTCGACCTCAAGTCCGAATCCGGGCGTGCCGCGGCGCTGCGACTGGCCGAGACGGCCGATATCGTGATCGAGAACAACCGGCCCGGCGTAATGAAGCGTCTCGGCCTCGATTTCGAAACATTGTCGCGGATCCGCCCGGCGCTGGTCTACGGCTCGATCTCGGCTTTCGGGCAAAGCGGCCCGCGGGCGGCGCAGGGCGGTTTCGACCTGACGATCCAGGGTGTTTCCGGGATCATGAGCGTGACCGGAGAGGCCGGCGGCGCGCCGGTGAAATGCGGGGTGCCGATCTCGGATTTCTGCGCCGGGCTCTATGCGGCCTACGCGATCGCCGCGATGCTGCCCGAGGCCCGCCGCACGGGGCGGGGGGCGCATATCGACGTGCCGATGATCGGCACTTCGCTGGGGGTCGCGGCGTTGCAGACCAGCCAGTATTTCGGCACCGGCGCCGATCCGGAAAAGCTTGGTTCCGCCCATCCGCGCAATGCGCCCTATCAGGCGTTCAAGGCGCAAGACGGGTATTTCGTGATGGCGGCGGGCAACAACAAGCTGTGGCAATCGGTCTGCGAGGCGCTGAACCGGCCCGACCTCTTCGCCAACCCGGATTACGAGACGACGGTGCTGCGCGCCGCGAACCAGGTCGCGCTGAAGGAGGCGCTGGAGGCGCAGTTCGCGACGCGGGAGGTGGCCGATCTTCTGGCGCTGTTCTCGGCACGCGGCATCCCCTGCGGGCCGATCAATTCCTATTCCGAGGCGCTGGCCGATCCGCAGGTCGCGCATTTCGGCTGGGTCCGGGCGCTGTCGCTGCCCGGCGGGGGCGAGACGCGCACCTTCGCCTCGCCGATCACCATTTCGGGGCATGCCGCGCCCGACCCGCGCCAGCCCCCCGCGCTGGGGGAGCACAACGACGAGATCCTGCGGGAATTGCAAAGTCAGAGGGAGGCCGGGGAATGACCGGGAAGCTGAGGCAGTTCGTAGATGCGGCGACCGCGACCGTTGCCGAGGAGCGTGACGAGGGGATGATCCTCGACCGTCTCAAGGGGCCGCTGGGCGATCTGATCGCGGTTGACGACTGGTTGCCCGAGGCCTTCACCCGGCCGCACCCGGAATATTACCAGCAATACCTTCTGCATTGCGATCCGCTGGAACGGTTCTCGGTCGTCAGCTTCGTCTGGGGGCCGGGGCAGAAGACGCCGATCCACAACCACACGGTCTGGGGCATGATCGGAATGTTGCGCGGGGCCGAGATTTCGACCCGCTTCGCGCCGCCGGAGGAGGGCGCGCCGATGGCCGCGCTTGGCGACGACCGGCTCGATCCCGGCGATATCGACCTCGTATCGCCCGACCTTGGCGATTACCATCAGGTCCGCAATGCCTTCGACGACCGGGTCTCGATCTCGATCCATGTCTACGGCAGCAATATCGGCCGGGTGCAGCGGCAGGTCTTCGACGGCGCGACCGGCACCGCGAAAAGCTTCGTCTCGGGGTTCTCGGCCGACGTGATGCCGAACATCTGGGGCTGATCGCCCTCACAGGTTTAAAAAAAGGGGGCCGGATCCCGCCGGCCCCTTTCGTCATTCCGCGGCCGGCTTGACGGTCATTCCGCAGCCAGTTTGCCGACGCCCCGCGCCACCATCGCTGCACGATAGGCATGGTCGGGGGTCGGCGCGTTCCCGCTCCAGGGCATGACCCGCACAAGGCAGGTCTGAGCGGCGCAGCCCTGTCCCAGCTCGGACGTGGGAATGTCGTTGGTCAGCACGTTGGGATTGCCCGACAGCTCCAGCCCGTCGCCATCGGGCGTGAACCAGGCGCCCGTGGGCAACAGCACGACCCCCGGCCGCACGTCGGCACTGGGGGCCGCCGCGGCGAGGCAGGCGCCGCGGGCGTTCCACACCTTCACCGCCTGCCCCTCTGCCAGCCCGAGCCGCGCGGCGTCGTCCGCATTCATCCGCAACCGCTCGCGACCGTCATGCTTTTGCGCGACGCTGTAGTCGGCCGCGTCCAGCTGGCTGTGCAGCTTGCCCTGGGGTTGCGGGGTCAGCAGGTGGTAGAAGCCCTGCGCCTCGGCCTCGGGGCTCAGCCATTCCTCGGGCGGGAGCCAGGCCGGGTGCGGCAGGCAATCCGCATAGCCCCAGCGGGCAAGGCTTTCGCTGCCCAGCACGATGCGCCCGCTTTCGGTACGAAGCGGCGCGGCCTGCGGGTCGGCGCGGAAGCTGCGCAGGAAGGCGGTGTCGGCCGTGGTCGGGATCTCGACCTGTCCGGCCTCCCAGAAGTGTTCGAAGGCGGGCAGGTCGACCCCCAGCCGATCGCGCGCATCCTCGCGCGTCAGGTCGTAGAGATGACGGATCCAGCCCATCTCGTCGCGGCCCTCGGTGAAGGCGGGGGCGACGCCCAGATGTTCGGCCAGGCCCGAGAAGATCTCGTAATCCGACCGCGCCTCGCCCAACGGGGCGATCGCGCGGTGCATCGCGACCAGCAGGTCGGACCGGCGGTTGCCCGCGATGTCGTTGCGCTCGATCGAGGTGCTTGCCGGCAGCACGATGTCGGCCCTGAGCGCGGTCGCCGTCCACATCGGATCCTGCACGATGATCGTCTCGGGGCGCTGCCAGCCGCGCTCCAGCCGGTTCAGGTCCTGGTGGTGGTGGAACGGGTTGCCGCCGGCCCAGTAGACAAGACGGGTGTCCGGGTAGTGGTGGGCGCGGCCCTCGTATTCGAAGGGCTGCCCGGGGTTGAGCAGCAGGTCGGTGATCCGCGCGACGGGGATGAAGGCGGGGCAGGCCTCCTCGAGTTTCGACATGGCGGGCGAGCGGGTCAGCGGGACCGGCGCGCCGACGCCCCCAAGCGAGCCGTAGCCGAAGCCCGCGCCGCCCCCCGGCAGGCCGATCTGGCCCAGCACGGAGGCCAGCGCCACCGCGGCCCAGAACGGCTGTTCGCCGTGGCGGGCGCGCTGCAGGCTCCAGCTCATGGTGACGAAGCTGCGGGTGGTGGCCATCTCGCGCGCAAGCGCCCGGATCGCCGCGGCATCGAGCCCGGTGATCGCCGCGGCCCAGTCCGCGGTCTTCTCGGTCCCGTCGTTGCCGCCTGCGAGGTGGTCGAGGAACAGCGCGCTGCCGCTGCACTTCTCGGCCAGGAAGGCGGCGTCGTGCAGGCTGGCGCGCACCGCCTCTTGCGCCAGCGCAAGCAGCAGGGCGGTGTCGGTGCCGGGCTTGATCGGCCACCATTCCGCGCCCACCCAGTCGGGCAGGTCGTCGCGGCGCGGCGACAGATGGACGACGCGCACCCCGCGCGCGACCAGCTGGCGCAGGTTCCGCGCCAGCGCGTGGCGGCCGATCCCGCCGGCCTCGTTCTGCGCGGTACGCGGATCGAGCGCGCCGAAAACCAGGAGCGTGCGGGTGTGGTCGGCCATCTCGGCGAAGGTCGGTGCCCGCCCGTCACAGGCGTCCGACGACCCCAGCACATGGCGCAGGATCACCGGCCCGGCGGCGATGGAATAGGTGTCGACATGGCCGGTATAGCCGCCGACGAGGTTCAGTACCCGCTTCAGCAGGGTCGAGGCGTGGTGGAACCGTCCGCAGCTGGTCCAGCCGTAGGAGCCCGCGAAGATCGAGGCGTTGCCGTGGTCATGGCGTACCCGGTCGATCTCTTCCGCAACCAGCCTCAGCGCGGTGTCCCAGTCGACGGGGACGAAACGTTCCCGCCCGCGTCCCGCCCGGTCGCTGGCCACGCGGTCCTTCAGCCAGCCCTCGCGCACCATGGGGTGCAGGATGCGCCGTTCGGGATCGGTCCAGCCGGTGACAGAGCGGATGATGGGCGAGGGGTCGGGATCGCCCGCGAAGGGCTCGACCCCGGTGATGACGCCGTCCTCGACGAGAATCGTGTAGGTGCCCCAATGGCTTGCGTGGGGGACGCGGGTAACGGTCATCGTGACGGACTCCCTCGGGTGATGGTCAGATCAGGGCCTCGATCAGGAACGGCCCCTTGCGGTCGCGCGCGGCGCGGAACAGGTCCGCAAACGTCTCGGCGGTTTCGGCGCGGGCGGCTTCGACCCCCATGCCGCGGGCCAGCGACACCCAGTCGAGGATCGGCGCGTCAAGGTCCAGCATGGACCGCGCATTGCGCCCCGGCGCCCCGGCCCCGACGTTCTTCAGCTCGCCGTGCAGGATCTTGTAGGTGCGGTTGGCGAAGATCACGACCAGCACGTCCAGCCCCTCGCGCGCCATGGTCCAGAGCGCCTGCAGCGTGTACATCCCGCTGCCGTCTGCCTGCAGGGCAATGACCTTGCGGTCCGGGCAGGCGATGGCGGCGCCCACGCTCATCGGAAGGCCCTCGCCGATGGCGCCGCCGGTCAGTTGCAGGAAATCGTGGGGCGCGGCGGCCTGGGTGTGACGGTAGAAGCCGCGGCCCGAGGTGATCGCCTCGTCGCAGACGATGGCCTGCTCCGGCATCAGCGCACCAAGACAGGCGCCGATGCTGTCGGGGGTCAGCGCGCCGGTCGGCAGGGCCGGGGCCTCACGCGCCGGGATCCGCGGCGCGGTACCGGGCGGCAGGCCGAGGGCCCCGGCCAGATCGGCAAGCGCCGCCTCGGCATCGTCGCCGGCGCCCGCCAGCGTGATCACCTCGCAGCCCTCGGGCAGGGGGGAGCTGGGCAGGCCGGGATAGGCAAAGAACCCGACCGGGCTTTTCGCCCCGACAAGGATCAGGCGGCGGGTGCGGGCGAAGCGTTCGACCGCCTGCGCGACGACATAGGGCGCGCGGTCGAGGGCGATCCGGCCCTGTCCGCGGGCCATCCGGGCATTGGCCTGCTGCGCCAGCACGATGACGCCGGTCGCCTCGGCAATCGCCCCGGCAAGGCGCAGACCCGCCTCACGCACCGCCCCGCCGCCCAGCAGCAGGATCGTCTCGTCCAGATTTTCCCGCAGCGCCGCCGCCGCGGTGGCCACGGTGGCACTCTCGACGCGGGCGGCGGCCTCGGGCCGGGCGATCACCGGGTCCTGCGGGGCCGCCTCGGTCCAGGCCGCATCGGCCGGCAGGATCAGGGTCGCCACGCCGCTTTCGGGATGGCGGGCGGCGGCGATGGCCTCGGCGGCCTTCGCGCTCATGTCCGAAGGGCCGGTGGCGCGGCCGACCCAGCGCGACATCGGCCGGGCTAGCCCCTCAATATCCGAGGTCAGCGGCGCGTCGTAGGGCAGGTGGTACGACGCATGGTCGCCCACGATGTTGACCACCGGCATGCCGGCGCGCCGCGCGTTGTGCAGGTTCGCCAGCCCGTTCGCCAGCCCCGGCCCGGTGTGCAGGAGCGTCGCCGCCGGCTTGTCGGCCATCCGGGCATAGCCATCGGCCGCCCCGGTCACCACCCCCTCGAACAGCCCCAGCACGCAGCGCAGCTGGGGCTTGCGGTCCAGCGCCGCGACAAAGTGCATCTCGGACGTGCCGGGGTTGGCAAAGCACACGTCGACATCGTTGGCCAGAAGCGTGTCACACAGCAGATCGGCACCGTTCATTCTGTTTCCCCGTTCAGGTTCGTGGCGAGTTTCCCGAGCTCGGCAAGTTCGGCCCAGCTGTCGCCGAGCCGGTCGACGAGGACACGGAAGCAATCGTATTTGCGCGCGGCATAGTCGGCGAGGGCGCCTCCGGCGGGCGGAATGCGGCGGCGCGCGCCGGCCTGCCAGCCCTCGGTGGAATGGCCCAGCACGGTCGCGGCCAGCGCCCCGAGCCCGCGCAGCCCGACATGCGCCGCGTCACGGATCTCGACCTCGGCGCCAAGGACGGTGGCAAGGAATTCGGCAAAGGCGCGGTCTGCCGCCAGCCCGCCGCCAAGAGCCAGCGGCTCGGTCAGGTGTTCGGCCAGGGGGGCGCCGGAACCTTCGCCCCCGGGCCGCATCATCTCGTGGCTCATCCGGGCGATGAAGGCGAGGCTTTCGCGTGCCGCCCAGGCGATCTGGGCGGGTGTGGTATCGCCCTTCAGGCCAAGAAGCGCGCCGCTGGCCCGCGGGTCGGTGACAGGGGCGCGCTCGCCGCCACGCTCGAAGAACGGGTGAAGGACAAGACCAGAGAGCGCCTGCGGCACGGTGTGATCCGCGCCCCCTGCGCCGAGGTTCTGCGCGACGTGGCGAAACAGGTTGGTGCCGTTGAAGCTGGGGTGAAAGCACAGGTAGCCGGGCCCCAGCGCCAGCGGCTGGATCATCGCGCCCGAGGGTTTCGCCCGCATCCGGCCCGGGTCGTCCAGCCGGCGCAGGTGGATCGCGCTGGTCCCGAAGATGGAACAGCGCGCCACGCCGCCCGGCAGCCCGACCCCCAGCCCCAGCGCTGTCGACTGTACGTCGCCGGGTCCCAGGATCACCGGCACGCCCGCGGGAAGGCCGGCACGGCGGGCCGCCGCCTTCGACAGGGGCGTGACCGTCTCGGCCACGGGCCGTAGCGGCGGCAGAAGGGCCGCGCCCCGGATCAGACCCAACGCCTCTTCCGGCGTGGTCGAGACTGCGCCGGTGCGCCAGTCGCCCCAGGTGTTCAACAGCGCCGTCGGTTCTGCCATCAGCACGCCGGTCAACTGGCAGAACAGCCATTCCTTGAGGCGCAGGGCATGACGGATCCGTGCGAAGCGGGGCGGGTCGTGGCGCTGCATCCACAAGAGTTGCAGGCTGGCCGATGCCGGCGTCGGGCGCGCACCGGTGACGGCCTCGATCCGGGCAAGCGCCTCGGACATGCCGGGCTCGTCCATCAGCGATCCGCTGCGTCCGTCCAGCCATGTCAGCGCGCGGCCGACCGGGGCAAGATCCTCGTTCAGCGGCCAGAGCCCGTCGCCCTGCGCGGTCAGGGCGATCCCCTCGACACGCCCGCCTGCCGCTGCGACGGTGGCGCGCAGCACCTCGAACATCTGTTCGGAGGCGCGCGCCATGTCCTGTTCGACCCGCGCGCCCGTGCGGTGCAGCGCGTCGTTTGGCGCCTCGGCGATATGGCGCAGGCTGCCGTCCAGCCCGAAGGCCGCCGCCTTGACCGACGTGGTGCCGGAATCGACGCAGAGGATGAGCCCGTCCATCGTGGTGCCCTGTCGGTCAGGAGGCCTGGCGCAGCCCCTCGGTCACGGCCTGCGGCTGCTGGCCATAGGTCTTGAACCGTTCCAGCACATCGGCCATCTGCGCGGCCGACAGGATCGGCGGCTCGATCCCGGTCTGCAGGCAGTTGAGGTAGAGCGTCGCCATCTCCTCGACCGAGACGGCCAGCGCCAGCGCGCGTTCGACCGAGACATGCGCGGCGATCACCCCGTGGTGCGCCATCAGGCAGGCCCGGCGCCCCTCGAGCGCCCGGATCACCACGTTCGCCAGCGCCTGGCTGCCGAAGATCTCGTAGGGGGCGCAGCGGATATTGTCGCCGCCGGCGCCGGCGATCGCATAGTGAACCGCCGGAATGTCGCGTTCGAGGATGGAGACGGTGGTTGCATTGGTCGAATGGGTGTGGACCACGGCGTTAAGGTCGGGCCGGGCCTTCAGGATGTCGCGGTGAAAGCGCCATTCGCTGGAGGGCTGGACCTCGCCCGCATAGGTCGCGTCCCATCCCATCTGGACGACGTGCCCGGGCTCCAGCTTGTCATAGGGGATGCCGGTCGGCGAGATCAGGAAGCCGTCGCCATGGCGCACGCTTATGTTGCCGGAGGTGCCCTTGTTGATGCCGAGCGCGTTCATGCGGCGGCAGCTGTCGATCACGAGGGTGCGGAGGCGGAGTTCTTCGGTCATCTTCTGGATCTCACTTCGCGGGATAGAGCGGCGGCTCGCCGGCCAGGATGCGGCCGATGTCGCCTGCGATCATGGTGGCGGCCTTGCGGATGGAATAGATCGACGCGCCCGCGATATGGGGCGAGAGCGTGACATTGGGCAGCTGCAGAAGCGGCATGCCCGGGGGCGGCGGCTCGGGCGTGAAGGTATCCAGCGCGGCGCCCCGCAGGTGGCCCGAGACCAGCGCGTCGTAAAGCGCGTCATAGTCCAGCACCTGCCCGCGGGTGGTGTTCACGATGTAGCTGCCGGGCTGCATCGCCTCGATCTGCTTGCGGCCGATCATGCCCACCGTCTCGGGCGTGACGCGGGGAT
This sequence comes from Acidimangrovimonas sediminis, assembly GCF_002871005.1. Lineage (GTDB taxonomy): Bacteria > Pseudomonadota > Alphaproteobacteria > Rhodobacterales > Rhodobacteraceae > Acidimangrovimonas > Acidimangrovimonas sediminis. Next base: position 101,320 of record NZ_PHSN01000014.1, on the reverse strand, counting down.
GCAGGGTCAGGACGTCGGCGGTCGCGACAAGCTCGTCGAAGGGCAGCTTCTCGATCCCCAGTGCGCGGTCGGCATCCGTCAGTTCCTTGAACGGGTCCGAGACGACGATGCGACAGCCGAAGGGGGCCAGCAGCCGCGCCACGCGGGTGCCGATATCGCCGTACCCCACGATGCCCACGGTCAGCTCGCACAGTTCGGGCCCGGCATTGTCGCTGTGGTAGAAGTCGCGCCGGAATTCGCCGCTTTTCACCGACAGGTGTCCCCGCACGAGGTTGCGGGTCTCGGCCAGAAGTGCGGCCACGGTGAATTCCGCCACCGCCGAGGCGTTGCGGCCGGGCGTGTTGATGACCTCGATCCCGCGCGCGCGCGCCGCTGCCATCTCGATGTTCACCGGGCCGCCGCGGGACACCGCGATCAGCCGCAGGTCGGGCGCATGGGCAAGGCTTTGCGCGGTGATCGGCGCAAGGTGTGTCACGAGGATGTCGAGGCCCGACAGAAAGTCGAAATACGCCTCGGGGCGGCCCACGAACTCGGCCACCGGCAGGTCGGGGTCGTGCTTGGTCGTCTTCAGCCGGAGCGGCCAGTCAAGCTCCATCTCGGTGAACTCGGCCGGGCGCTCGCCCAGCATCTCGGCCAGCGCCTTGCGGAAGAACGGCGGGCGCATGAAGCCGTCGCCGATGATGCCGATGCGCAGCGCCCGCGCGCTGATGTCCTGAAAGATCACGTCTCCTCCTCCGCCCTTTCGCGGGCCGGGTCTTGCGTGCCGGCGTCGGCACCGAATTCGCGCAGGATCTCTGCCGCGTGCTCATCCAGCCGCGGGGGTTTCCGGCGATAGCTGGCGGGGGTGCGCGACAGCTTGATCGGGCTGCCCGTGCCGCGGTACTCGTCGATGTCGACGATCATCCCGCGATGCCGGGTGTGCGGATCGTCGACCACCTGGTCGAGGCTGCGCACCTGACCGCAGGGCACGCCCGCGGCGATCAGCGTCTCGGCGATCGCGGCGCAGTCATGGGCGGCAAGGGCGGCTTCCAGCTCCACCTTCAGCGCGTCGCGGTTGACGTTGCGCGCGGCGTTCGAGGCAAAGCGCGCGTCGCCGGGCAGATCCGGCCGGCCGATCTTGTCGCAGAGCGTGGCGAACTGGCGGTTGTTGCCGACGGCAAGGAAGATCGGCTCGCTTCCCGTCGCATAGGCGTCGTAGGGGCAGATGTTTGGATGGGCGTTGCCCTGGCGGCCGGCAGGCTTGCCCGTCAGGTAGTAGTTCGGCAGCTGCGGGTGCAGAAGCGAGACGCCGCAATCGTAAAGCGCGCTTTCGACGAATTGCCCCTTGCCGCTGCGCGACCGCTCGTTCAGCGCCATGAGGATCCCCAGCGCGGCGTTCAGCCCGGTCACCATGTCGACCACGGGCAGGCCCACGCGCAGCGGGTCGCCTCCAGCCTCTCCGTTCACGCTCATGATCCCGCAGGAGGCCTGGATCGCGGCGTCATAGCCCGGCCGCCCGCCATAGGGCCCGTCGGCGCCGAAGCCGGAGACACGGCAATGCACTAGTTCCGGAAAGCGGCGCGACAGTTCCTCGTTGCCGATCCCCCATTTCTCCAGCGTGCCGGTCTTGAAGTTCTCGATGAAGACGTCGGCCCCGTCGAGCAGGCGCAAAAGCAGCGCGCGCCCCGCTTCCTGCGACAGGTCGATCGTCATGCCGCGCTTGTTGCGGTTCAGCCCGAGGAAGTAGCTTGCCGTCTCGTCAAGGAAGGGCGGGCCCCAGCCACGGGTCTCGTCGCCCTGGGGCGGCTCCAGCTTGATGACGTCGGCGCCGTGGTCGGCAAGGATCTGGCCGCAATAGGGGCCGCCCAGCACGCGGCTTGCGTCGATCACGCGCAGACCTGCAAGGGAGCCGGGGCCGGTGGTTTCGGTGGTCATTTGTGCAACGCCTCTTCCTTCTGGAGAGCGCCCGCCTCAGCCGTCTCGGCGCGAAGCGTGTCGGCGAAGGCGGGGTAGGTCTCGGACAATTCGCCCAGCACGCGGCCGCGCAGCAGGGCGAGGGTTTCGGCGTCGGGCGGCGGGGTGACGGCGGGGCTATCGTCGGCCTGGAAGGTGAAGCCGGTGGCCGCCCGCACCTCGGACAGGTCGTGGCCGGGGTGGATGCTGCGCAGGCGGAAGCCGGGCCGCCCGGGATCGAAGTCGAAGAGCGCCATGCTGGTCAGGAGCGCCTTCGGCCCGCCGGTGCGGTAGACGCCTTCTTCGCTGACGCCCGGGGCCGAGATGAAATCGACCTTGTCGACCAGCACCCTGGGGCTGTGCTCCTCGCGGAACAGGATCACCCGGGGCACGGTGAAATAGAGGTAGGCCGAGCCGAAGGAGCCGGGCCAGCGCACCTTGCTTTGCGGATAGGGGCCCGCCCCGACGAGGTTGACGTTGCCCCGCCCGTCGATCTGGCCGCCGCCGAGGAAGAAGGCGTCGATCCGGCCCTGGCCCGCGCAATCGAACAGTTCGACCGAGCCGTTGGTGAAGAAGTTGTGCTGGACGGATCCCAGGATCGACAAGCGCACCCGCGGGTCGCCGTCGCGTTCGGCCAGCGCCCGGCAGAGCATTGCGCCCGCGGCCGGGATCGGGGAGGAGGCGCCGACGGCGACGTGCCGGATCCCGCGCAGCAGGCCGGCAATGGTGTAGATCAGCGTCTCGCGCGGTGTGGCGGGCGCCGTGCTCGGGGGCGCGTCGGGGGGCGTGGTGAGGGCGGAAGACATCAGGCCATCTCCCCCACGATCGCAGTCATGTAATCGGCGAAACCTTCGGTGCTGCGGGCGGCCGCGGCATAGCGCTTGAGCTCTGCCGTGTCGGGGCCGTATTCGCCCCAGAGACCGTAGGGACGGGCGCCCTTCGGCGCCACGGCGATCTCGTCGACATAAAGCGCGGGCAGGGTGCCGGCGGCCATCTCCTCGGTTTCCAGAAGCGGGCGGTCGCTGATGCGTTCCACGGTGACGATGGTCAGCTTCGCGGCATAGGCCATCGCGGCAAGCTCGCGCCGCCGGCCAATCCAGACATTGCCCAGCCGGTCGGCGACCGGGCAGTGGAAGATCGCCACGTCCGGCACGATCGGCGGAATCAGGGCGACCGGATCGCCGCCCGTGCCAAAGGGGTTGTCGATCACCCTCCAGTCGGGCCGGTTGGCCAGCACATCGGTGCCGATCAGCCCGCGCATGGCGGTAAAGGGCGCGCCTTTCTGCGCCGCCAGCAGGCCCGCGTGGATCGCCGGACAGGTGGCGTCGCGCAGGTCGATCGCGCCGTCGCGGACCGCACGGTTGAAGCAGGGGGCGCCGCCGGCCTCGCCCAGCGAGACGGCGCTGGTTTCCACCAGCCTGACCTTGCCCGCGCCGATCAGCATGTCGACCTGCAGGCCGCCGGTCGGCACGCAGACCAGGTGCAGGTCGTCGCCTCCATGGCGGATCAGCGGCAGCGTCATTGCCATGGAAACACCGGCATAATCCACCGGAAGCGCCAGACAGGCGCCCGTCGGGACAAGTTCCGCAAGACGGTTGAGCTCCATGCCAGCCTCCCTCCAACATGTTCTGAATTATAGAATAACGTTCTAAATAGTAATCTAGGTCGTTATGGTCGGGTCTGTCAAGCTTGGACGCAGCCGGAGAAGGCAGCCGTGTCAGGGGAGGGCATGAGGGCGGAGGCCTGTGAATGTGTCGGACAGGCGCGATCCGGGCGCCTCACGCTCTCGGCGATGTGCTGGAAAACGGCGATATGCTTGCGGCAGGCCCGGCGTGTGCCCCTGATCTCGCCGCGCCATGCAGGGCCGCGGCCGATGCGATCTGGCCCCGGGGGGAGAAGCGCGCAGGGGGCAGCAATTGCCCTGTTACGCCGATTGCACGCTGCTGCACGGGGGAATGGCGCGCGCAACATCACGGTGGGGCGTCCGCCGGGCTTCTACACCGTCGCGATGCTCAAGAGACGAGAAGGTGCGGCTGTATCGCTTGCCAAAGGCCCTGCACTTCGCGCGACAGATCCTTGCAGAAGGCCTGCGCGACCAGAGAGACCGGGCGCAAGGCGGGGGTCAGGATGGACAGGCCGCTGGAGATTCCGGGTGCGAACCTTCGAAAGACGACGTCCGGCCCGGTCACCGGGCTTTGCAGATAGCTGTAGGCGGTGACCATGTCGCAGATCATGTAACACTGGCGGGCGGCGACAAGCCTCAGCCCCGGCTGGAAGGTGCGCAGCTCGAAGCGGCGGCGAATTCTGCAGCCGCGCATCGCAAAGGCCTCCTGCGTGCGGCGAAAGCTCGGGTGTTCGGCAAAGAGCGTCGCCATCGGCCGGTCGTCGAGATGTTCGGGCGTGATCGCAGAACATTCCGCAAGCGGGTCGGACCTCGGGACAGCGCAGAGATAGTCGAACTCGAAATCCTCCTGGCGCACCGATCTGCGCGGCGCAGGCGTTTCGGCAAACCCGACGTCGAACTGCTGCGAGGCGATCAGATCCTCGATCACCGTTGACGAACGCATCATCAGCGAGGCCTCGACCTCCGGCTTGTCCGCGAGGAACTGCGCCAGCACGCCGGGCAGGAAGATCCCCGCGGCGGCGGGGTGGCAGGCGATCCTGATGCGCCCGTGCTCATGCGCCGCAAGGTTGCGCAGGCTGTTCCGCGTGCGATCTATGCGGGCCAGGATCGCCTCCGTCTCCTCAGCGAAAAAGATCGCCTCGGGCGTTTCCTCGAACCGGCCCGGGGTGCGTTCGAACAACCGAAAGCCCAGCTCTGCCTCCAGCCCCATGATCATGCTGCTCACGGCGGGCTGCGTCCGCCCGAGATTACGCGCGGCCTCGGAGATGGAGCGGCAGCGCATGACCTCGCGGAACGTTTCCAGCTGGCGGACGGTCAGGTTCATGGTTCCCCATAAGATTGATTTATGGATATAGCGATATTTTCAATTTGCCTCTATGGGTAAGTTTTCGTCAAGTCTCCGGATCGGACCGCAAGAGTCCGCAGCAGGGAGACGCCATGGAACGGGTCGCGAAATATGTGCTGACGGCATTGATATGCGCCGTCGCCGCCGGACAGTTCGTCCAGGTCATCACGCGCTATGTCCTTCAGGTCCCGGTCATGGGGATGGACGAGGCGATGCTTTATCCCACGATGTGGCTTTACATCCTGGGATCGGTGAATGCCTCGCGGGAAAACTCGCACATCCGGGCGAACGTGCTGGAGATCTTTCTCAAGACGCCGCGGCAGCACACGATCCTGGCGATCGTGGCCGATGCCCTGAGCCTGATCATCGGTCTGTGGCTGATGAGCTGGGCCTGGAGCTTCAGCGAATATTCCTGGCGGGTCTGGCGCACCAGCGCGACGCTGTATCTGCCGACTTTCTATGCCGACATCTCGCTGGTTCTGGGGATGGGGCTGATGATGCTGTTCACCCTGATCCAGCTTGGCCGCCATGTCCGCGTCCTGCGCCACCCCGAGCTCATGACCGACGAGGCCCAGCATGGTTGAGGTCGCCCTTCTCGCAATCGCGGCGCTTGTGCTGCTGCTGACCCTGGGGGTTCCGCTGCCCTACTGCTTCGGCGGTGCGCTGATGGTGATGTACTTCGTCGGCGACGTCATCATGAAGGGCAACATCCTGTGGGGGATGCAGCAGCTGGGCAATCCGGTCCTGCTGGCCATCCCCCTGTTCGTGCTGGCCGGAACGATCATGTCCGAAAGCGGCATCGCGGCCAGTCTTCTACGCTTCGTCAACGCCTTCGTCGGGCATATCCGGGGCGGGCTGGGGGTGGTTGCCGCGGTGTCCTGCGCGGTCATCGGGGCGATCTCGGGCTCGGGCCTGACCGGCATCGCGGCGATCGGGCCACTGCTGATCCCCGAGATGGAAAAGCGCGGCTACCCGCGGGAATACGCCACCGCGCTGATCGCCAACTCGTCGATCCTGGGCCTGCTGATCCCGCCGTCGGTGACGATGATCCTGTACGGCTGGGTGACCGACACCTCGATCCTCGCGTGCTTCCTGTCGACGCTGCTGCCGGGCCTGTTGATCATGTTCAACTTCTCGGTCGTGAACCTCTTCATGGCGCGGAAGTTTCCGCTGGTGCTGGACGACAAGCCCAGCCTGTCGGACCTGTCGGGCGAGATCGCCAAGCGCGGCTTCAACGCCTTCCCGGCGCTGATGATGCCGATCATCATCCTCGGCGGGATCTACGGCGGGGTGATGACCCCGACCGAGGCCGCCGCCGTCGCGGTGGTCTATTCGATCCCGGTGGGCTTTCTGATCTACAAGGGCCTGCGCTGGAGCAACTTCCTGCTGGCCGGGAAGGAAGCGGCGACCGCCGTGGGCACGATCATGATGATGATCCTGTTCTCGATGATCTTCAGCCAGATGCTGGTCTACGAAAGCGTGCCGCAAAAGCTGGTCGGGGCGATCTTCGAGATCACGCACAACAAGATCGTCCTGCTGATCCTGGTCAACCTCCTGCTGTTCTTCGTCGGCATGGTGGTGAACGACGCCACCGCGATCATCCTGATCGGGCCGCTGCTGCTGCCGCTGATGAACGCGATCGGGGTCAGCCCGGTGCAGTTCGCCGCGATCATGGGGGTCAACACCGCGATGGGCGGGGTGACGCCGCCCTATGCCTCGATCCTCTATCTCGGGGCGCGGATCGGCAAGGTGAAGGTCACCAAGGTGATCCGACCCGCGATGATCCTGATCGTGACCGGCTATGTCCCGGTGGTGTTCCTCACCTCCTTCTGGCCGGCCCTCTCGACGTTCCTACCCAGCTTTTTCGGCTACTGACAATAACAGGGAGACTAAGGTTGAAACATCTGTTCACCGGCGCGGCGATCGCCGCCCTGATCGCCGCCGCGGCACCCGCCATGGCAAAGGAGCTGAAGCTGAGCGACGTGCGCCCGGCCGACGCCACCATCAACAAGGAACTGGCGGTCTTCGCCGACGACGTGAAGGCGGGCACGCATGGCGACGTGACCATCAAGCTGTTCCCTTCGTCCGAGCTGGGCAACTACACCACCGTGCAGCAGCGGGTCTCGCTCGGCGCGATCGACATGGCGGTGCAGCCCGCCAGCACCGACACCGACCGCAAGATGCAGATCAGCTCGTTCCCCTATCTGGCCGAGAACTGGAAGCAGGCGCGCGCGGTTTACGGGCCGGGCGGGGTGATCCGCGACACGATGGCCAAGCTTTTCCAGAAGCAGGACATCACGATGCTGGCCGCCTATCCCGTGTATTTCGGTGGCATCGCGCTGAACCGTGCGCCGATCTCGCCCGGGGATCCCTCGGTCAAGAAGGGCATCAAGGTGCGCGTTCCGGGGATCAAGAGCTTTCAGTTGCTGGGGCAGGCCCTGGGCTACATTCCCGCGCCGATCCCGTTCTCGGATGCCTACACGGCCGTGCAGACCGGCGTGGTCGATGGCGTGATCGGATCGGGCGCCGAGGGGTATTACGCCTCGTTCCGCGACGTGACCAAGACCTACATCCCGGCGAATACCCATTTCGAGGTCTGGTATCTGACCATCTCGAACGAGACGCTGAATGCGCTTTCGCCCGAGGATCGCAAGGCGCTTCAGACGGCGGCGACCACGTTCGAGACCAAGCGCTGGACGGTGGCCGAGGCCGATCAGGCCAAAAATGTCAAGAAGCTGGAGGGAGCGGGCGCCAAGGTCGTCGATCTGAGCGATGCCCAGCTCGAGGCGATGTCGAAGAAGGTGCGGGCCGAGGTCTGGCCGGTCATCCTGACCGACATCGGCAAGGACTGGGGCAGCAAGATCCTCGACAAGGCCAAGGCCCAGGAAAAAGCGCAGGACTGAGACAGATCTGCCGGGCGTCGCAGGGCGCGGCGCCCGGTCCGATCGGAAAGTGCGGAAGATGGACGCGGACTACGTTATCATAGGGGGCGGTGTCGTCGGCCTGTCGGTTGCCTACGGCCTGCTGAACCGCGGCAAGAGGGTGACCGTGGTCGATGGCGGCGACGGGGCGATCCGGGCCAGCCGCGGCAATTTCGGCCTGGTCTGGGTTCAGTCGAAGGGCATCGGCGCGCCGCATTATGCGCGGTGGTCACAGGCCTCGGCCGGGGCCTGGGGCGATTACGCCGACGAATTGCGCCGCGAGACCGGCAACGACCTGCAGCTTCAGCAGAACGGCGGCCTCGACTTTCACCTCAGCGAGGAAAGCCTGGCGGCGAAGGTCGCCAGGTACGACGCGCTGAAGGAGCAGCTTGGCGGCGATTATCCCTTCGAGGTTCTGGGCGCCAACGCCCTGCAGCGCGAAGAGCCCGAGGTCGGCCCAAGGGTGGCCGGCGCCATCCTTCATCATCAGGACGGGCACGTGAATCCGCTGCGCCTGCTGCGGACGCTGGCCCAGGCGGTGCGCCAGCGCGGGGCGACGGTGCTGACGGGCGAAAGCGTGACCGACGTGGGCGCGGGGCTGCGCGTGACGCTGGCCTCGGGGCGGGTTCTGACCTGTGACCGGGTGGTGCTGGCGGCGGGTCTGGGTGCGATGGATCTGGGTCCGAAGCTGGGCTTCAGGGCGCCGATCCGTCCGCAGCGGGGCCAGGTGCTGATCACCGAGAAACTTCCCAGACTGCTCAACCGCCCGTCGGGGATCGTCCGTCAGGTGGACGAGGGCGGGATACAGATCGGCGACAGCAAGGAAGAGGTGGGTCTTGACGATCGGGTGACGGTGATGACCACCGCGGCGCTTGCGCAGCGCGCCGTCGCCGTGGTTCCCGCGCTTGCGCAGGTGCAGCTTGTCCGAACCTGGGCCGCGCTGCGGATCATGTCGCCAGACGGCCTGCCCATCTACCAGAAATCGCAAACGTTGCCCGGTGTGGCGATGGTGACCTGCCATTCCGGTGTCACCCTTTCCGCCGCCCACGCCCGCTTCCTGCCCGACTGGCTGGAAGCGGCGCCCGCCGCCCCCGACCTGGAGAAGTTCAGTGAAGACCGATTTACCGTTTGAGCCTGTCGCCCGGCCGGAGGGCGTGCGGCATGTCACGATCAGTTTCGACGGCAGGGACTATGACCTGCCGGAGGGTGCGAACCTTGCGGCGGCGCTGTTGTCCCTTGGCGAACGCCGGTTTCGCGCCACCCCGGTGTCCGGGGCGCCGCGCGGGCCGTTTTGCATGATGGGCGCCTGTTTCGATTGCCTGGTCGATATCGACGGCGTGACCTGCCAGGCCTGCATGACGGAGATCCGCGAGGGAATGGTGATCCTTCCCGCAAGGGGACGGGGGCAGAGGCCATGACGCGCTGCGACCTTGCGATCATCGGGGCAGGGCCCGCGGGCCTTGCCGCCGCGGCCGAGGCGGCGGGTCTTGGTCTGTCGGTGGTGCTGCTGGACGAGCAGCCGCGCCCCGGCGGGCAGATCTACCGCGATGTCGACCGGGCCGGCCGCCTGCGCGGGCGGATCCTGGGCGCGGACTACCTGCATGGGGCCAGCCTGACCGGTGCGGTCCGGGCGCCGGGCGTCACGCATATCGAACAGGCCAAGGTGTGGAACCTGACGGTCGAGGGGGAGGTCACCTATACCCGGGGCGAGGAGACAGCGCAGATCAGCGCCAAGCGCCTGCTGCTGGCGACCGGCGCGCTGGAGCGGCCGATGCCGCTGCCCGGCTGGACGTTGCCTGGCGTGATGACGGCGGGGGCGGGGCAGATCCTGCTCAAGCAATCGGGCCTTGTGGCGCGGCGCGCCGTGCTGGTCGGCTCGGGCCCGCTTCTCTACCTCGTGGCGGTGCAGATGGTCCGTGCCGGGGCGCCGCCACTGGCGTTGGTGGAAACGCCCGGGGGGCTGGGGCGCGCGCTCGGGGCGCTGCCGCAGGCGCTGCGGGGCTGGCGAACCCTCATGAAGGGCACCGGCCTGCTGCGCGAGCTGCGTCGCGCGGGGGTGCGCCGGTATCGCCGGGCGCGCGACATCACGATCGAGGGCGAGGGGGCGGCAACCGGTCTGCGCTTTTCCGCGGGCGGGGCGCAGTTCATCGCCTGCGACACGGTTCTGCTGCATCACGGCGTCGTCCCGAACGTGCAGATCAGCCGGGCGCTGCGCCTCGATCACCGCTGGGAGGCCGGGCAGGCCTGTTTCGCCCCGGTTCTCGACGCCTGGGGCCGTTCCAGCGCCGAGGCGGTGTTCATCGCGGGCGACGGGGCAGGCATCGCGGGGGCGAAGGCGGCCGAATACGCGGGCAGGGTATCCGCGGCGGAGATCGCCCGCGATCTGGGTCGGATCACGCAAGACGAACGCGACCGGCGCAGCGCGGGCAGCCGCCGGGCGCTGGACGCCGAACGTGCGGTGCGCCCCTTCCTCGACCTCGCGTTTCCCCCCGCGGCAGAGGCGCTTGCCCCTGCCGACGATACGATCGTCTGCCGCTGCGAAGAGGTAACCGGCGGGGATGTGCGCAAGACGATCCGCCAGGGCTGTCTTGGGCCCAACCAGATGAAGGCCTTCAATCGCGCGGGCATGGGGCCCTGCCAGGGCCGCTACTGCGGCCTGACCGTGACCCAGATCCTTTCGCAGGCGACGGGTGCGGACCCCGAGGCGACGGGCTATTACCGGCTGCGTCCCCCGATCAAGCCGGTGACGTTGAGTGAAGTGGCGCAACTTTCGGAACACCAGAACCCGGGCGCCGACAGCAAGGAAAGCAGATCATGATCGAACGTATCGAAACCAACGCGCGGATGAGCCGGATCGTGCGGCACAACGGTGTCGTCTATCTGTGCGGCCAGGTCGGCGCGGGCGACGATGTCGCGGCGCAGACCAAGGATTGCCTCGGGCGCATCGACGCGCTTCTGGAAAAGGCGGGCTCGTCGCGCGACCGGATCCTGCAGGCGATCGTCTGGCTGGCCGACATGTCCGATTTCGACGCGATGAACGCGGTGTGGGACGCCTGGGTGCCCGAGGGCGAGGCGCCCGCACGCGCCTGCGGCGAGTCCAGGCTTGCCCGCCCCGAGCTGAAGGTCGAAATCATCATCACCGCGGCCTGCGAGGGTTAGGCCCGGTCCGGACCGGAAGACCGGGTCCGCATCACCGGACCATCGTACGCAGCCGATGGCTGCGTACGCCCCGCGCCGGATTCGACATGCCCGGCGCGGACCACGGCATCACGCCACCTTGTCTTGCCCGATCCCCGAGATCGCGGCGACGAGATTGTCCTCGGTCACCTCGTCGACGTCGAAGGTGCGCGTGATCCTGCCGTGGTACATGGCGACAATCCGGTCCGAGACATGCAGCACCTCGGGCATTTCGGACGAGATCACGATTACCGCATACCCTGATTTCGCGAGGTCGCGGATCAGCGCGTGGATCTCGGATTTCGACCCCACGTCGATGCCGCGGGTCGGCTCGTCCACGATCAGGATGCGTGGCCGCATCGCCAGCCACTTGCCGATCACGATCTTCTGCTGGTTGCCGCCCGAGAGGTTGCCCACCGCCTGCCGCCAGCTTGGCGTCTTGATCTTCAGAAGGTCGCGGTACTGGTCGAAGATCGCCACCTCCGCCCCGTCGGACACGAAGGGCCCCGAGGTCAGGTCGCCGACCTGCGGCAGGGTGATGTTGTCGCGGCAATTCATGCCAAGCACCAGCCCCTGCTCCTTGCGGCTTTCGGGCACCAGCGAGATGCCCCGTGCGATCGCATCGGCGGGCGAGGTGACGGAGACCGTCTCGTCGCCGATCCTTATGCTGCCTGCGGTTGGCTGGCGCAGCCCGAACAGGGTTTCGGCGATCTCGGTGCGTCCGGCGCCGACGAGGCCGTAGAAGCCCAGCACCTCGCCCTCGGATACCTCGAAGCTGACGTCCTCAAACAGCGAGCCGCAGGACAGCCCCTCGACGCGCAGCGCCACGGCACCAAGGTTCGCCGCCTCGCGTTCGTGGCGCGACAGGTCCAGCTTGCGGCCGATCATCAACTGGATCACCTCGTCTTCGTCGGTCTCGGCCGCGATCAGCGTGCCGCGATGGGCCCCGTCGCGCAGCACCGAGATGCGGTCGGCCAGCGTGAAGATCTCGTCCATCCGGTGCGAGATGTAGACGATCCCCACCCCGCGGGCCTTGAGGTCGTTGATGATGTCGAACAGCACCACCTTCTCGGCGTCGGTGAGCGATGCGGTGGGTTCGTCGAACACCACCGCCTTGGCGTCGACGGTCAGCGCGCGGGCGATCTCGACCATCTGGCGGTTGGCGATCGACAGGCTTCCCACCCGGTCCTTCGGCCCGAAGCCGCATTTCAGCCGGTCGAGGATGGCCTGCGCGTTGGCATAGAGCGTCTTCCAGTCGACCCGCCCGAAGGACCGGCGCGGCAGTTCGCCCAGATAGATGTTCTCGGCCACCGACATTTCCTCGGCGAGGCTGAGTTCCTGGTGGATCAGCACGACGCCGCGCGCCTTGGCCTCCAGCGGCGAGCGCATGGTGACGGGCCGTTCCTCGATGAAGATCCGGCCCTCGTCGGGCTGGTACATGCCCGCGAGCACCTTCATCAGCGTCGACTTGCCGGCGCCGTTCTCGCCCAGTAGGGCGTGCACCTCTCCGTGCCGGACCTCGAAGCTGACGTCGTCGAGGGCGCGGACGCCGGGGAAGGTCTTGACGATGCCCTCCAGCCGGAGCGCGGGGGCGGGTGTCTTGTCGGGCGCGGTCATAACCGGATTTCCTCCTTGCCCTTTCGGTTGAGCTGCTTGTCGAGCAGGAGCACCGCGATCAGGATCATCCCGAGGATGACCAGCACATAGAAGGCGGGCACCTGCATCAGGTTCATGCCGTTGCGCAGGATGCCGATCGCCAGAACGCCCCCCATGGTGCCAACGATGTCGCCCGAGCCGCCATTCAGCTTGGTGCCGCCCAGGACGACCGAGGTGATCACCCACAGCTCGTAATTGGTGCCGAGGTTGGGGGTCGCCGCGCCCATCTGGCTGGACAGCGTGACGCCGGCCAGCGCGGCGAAGAACCCCACGATCATGAAGTTGACCAGCATGTGCGGGCCGACCCGGATGCCCGCGTTGACCGCGGCCGACCGGTTGCCGCCCACCGCATAGCTGTTGCGCCCGTGGACCGTGCGCGCCAGCAGGAAATGCACCGCGACGGCGCAGATCAGGAAGATCACCGCCAGCGTCGGCAGCGGGCCGAGGTTCGACGACCCGAAATCGGAGAAGGAGAAGTTCATCGCGAAGAACGATTGTTCCTTGGTGTAGACGAAGACGAGGCCGCGCACCCCGAGCATCGCCCCCAGCGTGACGATGAAGGCATCGACCCCCGTCTTCCACACGATCAGCCCGTTCAGGGCGCCCAGGGCGACCCCCGCCGTCAGCGCCGCCGCGACGCCGGGCAGGATCGCCCAGTTGCCCCAGCTTGCGAACACGGCCCAGCCCTGGATGTCGATGCACAGGCTTGCCGCCAGCGCGACCACGGCGCCGACGCTCAGGTCGATGTTGCCGTTGATCATGACCAGCGTCATCCCCAGCGCGATCAACCCGATGGTCGAGGTCTGCACCAGGATGTTCTGGAAGTTCTGGATCGCGAAGAAATACGGGTTCGCGAAGCTGAAGAAGATGAAGATCAGCACGATGAACCCCCAGATCGGGTTGCGTGCCAGCCAGCCCAGCGGCGATGTCTTGAAGCGTTGTGCCATTTCCCCCTCCGTCACGCGATGGGCGACAGCAGCCGGCCGCGCTTGGCCGCGATGTCCAGCCAGACCGCGAGGATGATGACGACCCAGGTCACCAGCCACTGCACGTAGTATTGAAAGCCCAGAAGCAGCAGGCCGTTCTGGATGAAGCCCAGGATCAGCACGCCGATCACCGTCTTCCAGATCGTGCCCGACCCGCCCAGCAGCGAGGTGCCACCAAGGATCACCCCGGCCAGCACCTGAAGCTCGTAGCCCTGGCCCACGTTGTTTTGCGACCCCATCACCCGACTGCCCAGGATTACCGCCGCGATCGCCACGGTGAAGGCCGAGATCAGGTAGGTGGAAAACACCACCCGGCTGCGGCGGATGCCGGAAAACACCGCCGCCGTCGGGTTGCCGCCGGTGGCATAGATGCGCCGCCCGAACGGGGTGTAGGCCATCGCGACATGCAACACGATCGCGGCAAGGCCGAAGATCACGATCGGCGTCGGGATATCGGCGATGTAGCCGCGCCCGAAGAGGCTGAACCAGGTGCCGTCCGGGTTCGCGATGTCGACGTTCTTGCCGCCCGAGTAGATCAGCGTGAGACCCTGGATCGCCGACAGCATCCCCAGTGTCACGATCAGCGAGTTCAGCCGCGCGACGCCCACGAGAACCCCGTTCACCGCGCCGAGGCACAGCGTCGCCAGCACCGTGACCAGGATCGCGGGGCCGGGCCCGATCTTGTCATGCAGGTCGACCACCAGCACGGTGGAGAACGACAGCATCGACCCCACGCTGAGGTCGAGATTGCCGCCGATCACCACCACCGTGACCCCCAGCGCCATGACCCCGATGATCGCCGATGCGCGGATCACCGAGAAGATGTTGTCGGCGCTCAGGAACCTGTCCGACCCCAGCGCGAAGCCGATCAGGAACAGCGCGAAGGCGACAAGGATGCCCTGCCGCGCCAGCACACCCGTGACCGCCTTCAGTCGTTTTCCAGCCATGCCGCCTCCCTTTTCGCCGCGCCGCCCCGCCGGGTCTTCCGCCCCGGGCATGCGCGCGCTCTCCAGGCGTGTCTGCGCCATTTCGTTCTTGCCTCCCTTTGCTGCGCCCCTTGCGGTGCCTCCCGCACCGCCCGGGCCGCCGGTCGCCCGACCTGTGTCAGACCAGCGTCATGCCGCCGTCGATCATCACGATCTGACCGGTCATGTAATCGCTCGCCGCCGAGGCGAGGAACGTGGTCGTGCCCGTGATGTCCTCGGGCCGTGCCACGCGGCCGCGCAGGATCCCGGCGGAAAAATCCTCCATCGCCTGTCCCGGCCGCTCGGCCGCGCCGATCTCCAGCAGGTCGCGGTCGACCTCTTCCCACATCTCGGTCGCGACCACGCCGGGGGCGAAGCCTGTAACCGTGATATCGTGTCGCGCCAGGTCGCGCGCGCCCGATTGCGTCAGCGAGACCACGGCGAATTTCGACGCGCAATAGGGCGCCACGTTGTCGAAGCCCTGCCGCCCGGCGATCGAGGCGGTATTGACGATCTTGCCGCCGCCGCCCTGCGCGATCATCGGCCGCGCGGCCTCCTGCATTCCGATCAGCGTGCCCAGCCCGTTCACGTCCATGATGAAGCGCCAGTTTTCCTCGGTCACGTCGAGAAAGTTCATCGGGCGGTTCACGCCCGCGTTGTTGAACTTCACGTCGAGCCGGCCGAAGCGCTCCGCGACCGCGCCGATCATCGCCCGGACCTGATCGCGCCGGGTGACGTCGACCGCCGCCGACATCACCCGCCCGCCGCTGGCCTCGGCCCGGGCCGCGTTCTGTCTTGCGACGGCGGCCGCCCCTTCGCCGTTGATGTCGGCAAAACAGACGTCCGCCCCTTCGTCCAGCAACGCCTCGCCGATCGCCCGGCCAAGGCCCCGCGCAGCGCCGGTCACAAGACAGACCCGTCCCGAAACGCGTCCCATGATCACCTCGTCAAGCTTGGAATGGGCGGGGCGGGCCCGGCACGGGGCCCGCATCGCCGTGGGGTCGCGATCAGAAGACCGGCTTCTTGAACTTGTCCATGTTCGCCTGGGTGATCTCGGGCGTCTTGAAGTAGTTCATCTTGGGCACCTTCTTGCCCTCGATCACCTCGATCGCGGTCTTCAGCGCGTTCTCGGCGTCGTCCACCGGCGACTGGTAGACCGAACCGTAATACTCGCCCTTCTTCATCGCCTCGTAGCCGACGGCGAAGTTGGTGGCGCCGACGAACTTTATGTCCTTCGCGCGCCCTGCCGCCTTGGCGGCGTTCAGCGCGCCCACGCCCATGTTGTCGTCGGCCGCATAGACCCCGTCAATCTTGGGATACTTGACGAGGAAATCCTCCATCACGCGTTGCGACTTCTCGCGGTTCCAGTCGCCGGGCTGGGTGTCGAGGATCTTCACCCCGGGGCACTTGGCGGAGAGCTGGTCCTCGAAGCCCTTCTCGCGTTCGATCGCCGTGGTGTAGCCGGGCTTGCCCGAGATCTGCACGATCTGGCCCTTGTCGTTCAGGGCCTTGCACATCATGTCGGCGGCTTCCTTGCCCTGCTCGATGTTGTTCGGGCCCGAGAAGGCCGAGATGAACGGCATGCCCTGCTTGGCGATGTTGGAATTGGTGATGACCACCGGGATCCCGGCGTCATGCGCCTTCTTCACCGCGGGCACCACCGCCTTGCCGTTGGTGGGCCAGATGATGATCGCCTGCACCTTCTGCTGGATCAGGTCCTGGATCTGCGCGATCTGACGCGCCACGTCGCCCCCGGCGTCCAGCACCACGACGTCGACGTTCGGATTGGCCTTGGCCGCCGCGATGAACGCCTTCTCGTAGGTCGTCTGGTAGCTGTCGACACCCACGTTGTTCTGCGTGATCCCGATCTTCATCTGATCGGCCGACGCGCCGCCGGCAAGGGCGACGGCGGCCATCGCGGTGCTTCCCGCGATCAGCGCCTTGAGCCTGTTATCCATGATGTTCCTCCCGTTGCTTTTTTCCAGTTCCCGGCATTTTGCCCGTCGGCGTGGCGCCCTCCTCCAGGCGGCCGAATCCGCTGACGATGGCCAGATCATTCCCATACCTGCGCCGGGTTTCTTCCCCACAAGAAATCCGTTTCGGATATCTTTTTATCCATAATGGATTTTATTCCCGCAGCGGGACATCCTCAATCTGAACATCTTCCGGGAGACACACATGTCCAACTCGAACCGATCCCGAATCCGGGCCAGCCGCAATGCCGACGTGACCACCCCAGATGCAAAAAATGTCCAGATCGGACTCCCGGAAAGAACCCCGGGGCTGCATCAGCCGGATGACGGCTCCGGCGGCGCGCTCTCGGTGATCGCGTTCATGGACGCCTTTGCAACCGAGGTCGGGGAAACCCTCGATCTCTCAACTCCGAACCCGTATCTCGCCATGGCATCCCACCTTGTCCGCAACCACCTGGAAGGCAAGACCGTGACCCCGTCGTCGCTGGTCGCGGCGTCGGGCGTGCCCTATGCGACCGCGGTGCGCAGGCTTGCGGACATGACCGAGGCCGGGTTGATCGAGCAGCGTCCGCGCACCGCCTCGGGCAAGACCTTTTCGCTCCATGCCAGCGCAAAGCTGCTTGATAGCTGGAGCCACCTTTCGACGCGGATTCAGCGGCTCGCGCGGCAGCATCTCGTCGCGGCCCCCCTTGCCGAGCGCGACTATTACTTCGGCGGCTCCTACAGCGAGGGACGCAGCATCAAGCCGCCGGTCGTCCTGCCGGAGCCGCTGTCATTGCCCGGCGGCGTGCGGGTGCTGGTGCACGGCGATCCCACCTTCATGGTGATGGAGACGCTCAAGCGCCAGTTCGAGCATATCATCGGCACCGGCATCTCGCAGCGGGCATTCTCCATCGACCGGCTTCACGAGGAGGCGCTGCGCAACGGGCATCGCAAGGCCAGCCACTACGACATCATCGCCATCGACCTGCCATGGATCGGCGAGTTCGCCAAGAAGGGTCTGATCCTGCCGCTGGACGAGGTGATGGATATCGCCCGGCTCGACCCCGGCGATTTCCATACCGCGGGCTGGCGCGCGGCGCATTGGGCGGGGCGGCCCTATGGCGTGCCCAGCCAGACGACACCCGAATTGTTCTTCTACCGCAAGGATCTGTTCGCGGCCGAAGGGCTTGAGCCGCCGAAAACCACGGGCGCCGTGCTGGAGGCCGCCCGCCGCCTTCACGCGCCTGCCCACGGTCGCTACGGCATCGCCTGGAACGCGGCGCGGGGCACTGCGCTGGGGCACACCTTCATGATGACCTGCGCCGATTTCGGCCAGCCCGTGGTCGATCTCGACCCGATCGCCGGGGGGTTCGACGCGGACCACCTGGACCGCGACGATTTCGTGCCGCAGTTCGACACGCCGGCGGCCGAGGCCGCGGCGGAGTACCTGCTGGAACTGATGAACTACTCGCCGCCCGACATCCTGTCGATGTCGTGGTACGAACGTGTCCGCCCCTATGCCGCGGGGCGGGTGGCGATGGCCTATGGCTATACCCTTCTCGCGCCGTATTTCGAGCTCGACCCCGGGTCGCCCGCGCATGACACCACCGGCTATCTGCCGCACCCGGCCGGACCGGGCGGCGCGCCGGTCGCGCCGGTGGGCGGCTATGTCATGGCGATCCCCGCAAACCTTCCGCCAGAGCGGCGCGCCGCGGCGGCCGAGGCGCTGATCGCCTTCACCTCACCCGCGGCGCAGAAGCTCTACATCCAGAACGGCAGCCGCACGGCGCCCCGCTATTCGGTCGGCGCCGACCCCGAGGTGCAGCGGCTGTCGCCGATCTTCGAGGCCGTGGACGGCATGTCCTGGCGCGACGAGCTGCAATTCTGGCCTCGGCCCCCGGTGCCCCGGATCTGCGACCTGATCGAGATCTGCGGCCAGGAACTTCACGACATGCTGCGCGGGGTCACGACCCCGCGTGCCGCCCTCGCCCGAACGCAATCCCGGGCCGAGGACGCCTTGAGACACCGACCATCCTGAGGAGGAGACGATGGATCCCAACCGCCTGAAGGGCAAGAATATCCTGATCACCGGCGCGGCCCAGGGCATGGGCGCCTGCAACGCCGAGCATTTCGCCGAACAGGGCGCCAACGTCTGCCTCGGCGATGTCGACCTCGACCACGCGCAGGAGGTGGCGGACCGCATCAACGCCGCCGGCAACGGCCGCGCGGTCGCGGTTCGGATGGACGTGACCAGGCGCCGCGACAATGCGGAGGCGGTCGCGGCCACGGTCGATGCCTTCGGCACGATCAACGTGGGCGTGTTCAACGCTGGCCTCAACAAGCCCCGGTTCTTCATGGATATCGACGAGGACAACTGGGACCACATCATGCAGGTCAACACCAAGGGCATGTGGCTGGGCATGCAGGAGGTGGCCCGGCAGATGATCGCCCAGGGCCCGCAGGAACACGTCTACAAGCTGATCAACGTGGGCTCCGTCGCGTCGCGCAAGCCGCTGGTCGACGTGACCGTCTACTGCACCTCGAAATACGGCTGCCTCGCGCTGACCCATTGCGGTGCGGTCGCGCTGGCCGAACACAACATCACCGTGAACGGCTATGCCCCTGGCGTGGTCAAGACGCCGCTCTGGGCGCAGCTCGACAAGGACCTGGTGGATATCGGCTTCAAGGATCGCGAGGGGCAGGCCTTCGACGACATCGCCGAGATCCTCGCGCTGAAGAAGGTGTCCTATCCCGACGACGTCAAGGGAACGGCGGCGTTCCTGGCCAGCCACGACAGCGACTACATGACCGGCCAGATGATCCACATCGACGGCGGCTGGGTCATCCAGTGACCGGGCGCGGCCAAGAGCGCGCTGCCGCCTGAACCGACACGAAGCAACGAAACCAACCCGAACAAGCTGCACCCCGCGCGGGTGCAGGGAGGAGACGCATGACCACGACAGCCCTCAACCCCCGCATCCTTCAGCCCGGGGATATAGACCCCAACTGGCGCTGGGAAAAGCACATCCCCGCCTGGGGTCACACCTCGGTCGATTTCGAGCGCCGGGTCGATCACGACCGCCTGCGCCGCTACCGCCTGAGCCGCGCCAAGGACGCGCTGAAGAAGTCGGGCTGCGGGTCGCTCCTGCTCTTCGACGTCAACAACATTCGCTACATCTCGGGCACCAAGATCGGCGAGTGGGAACGCGACAAGATGTGCCGGTTCTGCCTGCTTGCGGGGGACGAGGAACCCTATGTCTGGGATTTCGGCTCGGCCGCTGTGCACCACCGCGAATATTGCGACTGGCTGGATCCCGAGCGGATGCTGGCGGGCGTCGTGGGGATGCGCGGAACGATCCCGCCGTCGTTCGGCCTGATGAAACGCTATGCCGAGGAAATCGCGGGACTGATCAGGAAGGCGGGCATGGCCGACATGCCGGTGGGCGTGGATTATGCCGAAACCGCGATGTTCTTCGCACTCAAGGAGGCGGGGCTGAACGTCGTGGATGGCCAGCAGGTGATGCTTTCGGCGCGCGAGATCAAGAACATCGACGAGATCCAGCTGCTCAACCAGGCCGCCAGCATGGTCGACGGCGTCTATCACATGATCCACGAAGAGCTGAAACCCGGCGTGCGCGAGAACGACATCGTCGCGATGTCGAACAAGCTGCTCTACGAGATGGGCTCGGACGACGTGGAGGCGATCAACGCGATCTCGGGCGAACGCTGCAACCCGCATCCGCACAATTTCACCGACCGGCTGTTCCGGCCCGGCGACCAGGCCTTCTTCGACATCCTGCAAAGCTATCAGGGCTATCGCACCTGCTACTACCGGACCTTCAACATCGGGCGCTCCACGCCGGCCCAGCGGGACGCCTACGTCAAGGCGCGCGAATGGCTGGATGCGGCGATCGGGGCGATCAAGCCGGGCGTAACCACCGACCAGGTGGCAAAGCTCTGGCCCAGGGCCGAAGAATACGGCTTTCCCGACGAGCTTTCGGCCTTCGGTCTGCAATTCGGCCACGGTCTGGGGCTGGCGCTGCACGAACGCCCGATCATCAGCCGCGCGGTCAGTCTCGACAACCCGATGGAGATCCAGACCGGCATGGTCTTCGCGCTGGAGACCTATTGCCCGGCGGCGGACGGATATTCCGCCGCTCGGATCGAGGAGGAGGTGGTGGTGACCGACAAGGGCTGCACCGTGATCAGTCTGTTCCCGGCCGAGGAGCTGCCGATCGCCGCGCGCTACTGACCTGCCCCGGGCGCGGCCCTTCGCGGAAGGGCCGCGCCTCCGGCGGGAGTATTTTTGCCAAGATGAAATCAGGGAGGGCGTGATGGCTGCCGCCAAGCGCAAGACCAATACCGAGGCCTACCTGCGGATGTATCGCCAGATGGTGCGGATCCGCAGCTTCGAGGACAATGCGAACCAGCTGTACCTTTCGGCCAGGATGCCGGGGCTGACCCACATGTATTCCGGCGAGGAGGCGGTGGCCGTCGGCATCTGCGAGGCGCTGACGGACGACGACAAGATCACCTCGACCCACCGCGGCCACGGCCATTGCGTCGCCAAGGGGGCGGAGTTCAGGCAGATGTTCTGCGAGCTCCTGGGCAAGGAAGAGGGCTATTGCCGGGGCAAGGGCGGCTCGATGCACATCGCCGACCAGAGCCACGGCAACCTTGGCGCCAACGCCATCGTCGGCGGCTCGATGGGCATCGCCACCGGCGCCGCGCTGTCGGCCAGGCTGCGCGGCACCGACGAGGTGACGGTGTGCTTCTTCGGTGACGGGGCGACGGCGCAGGGTCTTTGGTACGAGGTGATGAACATGGCGGCGCTGTGGAAGCTGCCGGTGATCTACGCCTGCGAGAACAACGGCTATTCCGAATACACCCGCACCGACGAGATCGCCGCCGGGTCGCTGATGAAACGGGCCGAGGCCTTCGGGATCGAGGCGCACCAGGTCGACGGGCAGGACGTGCTGGCCGTGAACGACCTTGCCGCCAAGCTGGTCGCCCGGGCGCGCAAGGGCGAGGGCCCGTTCTTCATCGAGCTGGAGACCTACCGCTATCACGGTCACCACGTCGGCGACATCAACCGCAACTATTACCGCAGCAAGGAGGAAGAGACGATCTGGAAGGAGAACCGCGACCCGATCGTCAATTTCGGCGTCTGGCTGGCGAAGGAGGGGATCGCCACCGAGGCCGACCTGCAGGAGATCCGCGACACGGTGAAGGCCGATGCCGAGGCCGCCGTCGCCTATGCGCTGGACGCGGCCTATCCGCCTGCCGCCGAGGTGGACATGCACGTCTATGCCCCCGACACCGCCGCCTGAGGAGAGAGAGATGCGTGAAATCACCCTGTCCAGGGCCGTGAACGAGGCCATCGCCGAGGAAATGCGCCGCGATCCCACCATCTTCCTGATGGGCGAGGACGTGGCCGAGGCCGGCACGCCGTTCAAGGTGCTCTCGGGTCTGGTCGAGGAATTCGGCACCGAGCGGATCATCGACACACCCATTTCCGAGCCGGGCTTCATGGGGCTTGCCGTGGGCGCCGCGATGACCGGTTCGCGCCCCATCGTCGACCTGATGTTCGGCGACTTCCTGTTCCTCGTCATGGATCAGCTCTGCAATCAGGCGGCCAAGATCCACTACATGTCCGGCGGCAAGCTGAACGTGCCGCTGGTCTTGCGCACCAACCTTGGCGCCACCCGCCGTTCGGCGGCGCAGCATTCGCAATCACTGCATGCGCTGGTTGCGCATATCCCGGGGCTCAAGGTCGCCTTGCCCTCTTCGGCCTACGAGGCGAAGGGTCTGATGAAGACCGCGATCCGCGACAACAACCCGGTCGTGATCTTCGAAGACAAGCTGATGTACAACGACAAGGCCCCGGTGCCGGAAGAGGAATACCTGATCCCCTTCGGCCAGGCCGCGGTGCTGCGCGAGGGGCGCGATCTGACGCTGGTCGCCACCTCGTCGATGGTGCAGGTGGCCCGGGCCGCGGCCGAGGTCCTGGCCCGCGATGGTATCAGTGCCGAGGTCATCGACCCGCGCACCATCGTCCCGCTGGACGAGGCGACGATCCTGGACAGCGTGCGCAAGACCAGCCGCGCCATCGTCATCGACGAGGGCCATCAGAGTTTTGGCGTCAGCGCCGAGATCGCGGCGCGGATCAGCGAAAAGGCCTTCTACCATCTCGACGCGCCGGTGCTGCGCTTCGGCGCGATGGACGTGCCGGTGCCGTTCTCGCCCGCGCTCGAGGATCTGACCGTGCCGACGCCCGACCGCGTGGCCGAGGCCGCGCGGCGGATCGTGCGGGGGGAGATGACCGATGCCGCATGAGGTGATCATGCCCGCCCTCGGCATGGCGCAGGAGACGGGCCAGATCGTCGCCTGGCTGAAGGCCGCGGGCGATGCGGTGAAGGCGGGCGAGCCGCTGATGGAGGTCGAGACCGACAAGGCGACGATGGAGGTGGAGGCCCAGTTTGACGGGTTCCTCGCCGACATCCGCGCCGAGGCCGGGGCGAACGTGCCCGTGGGAGAGGTGGTCGCGCTGATCGCGGACCGGCCCGGGGGCACGGGCGAGGGCGCATCCTCCCCTCCCGCCGCCCCGGCCGCTTCTGCCGGGGGCGGGGCCGCGCCGGACGATTTGCCGGAGGGCGAGGCGATCATCATGCCGGCGCTCGGCATGGCGCAGGATACCGGGATCCTTGTCGCCTGGCTGAAGGCCCCGGGAGAGGCGGTGGGCCGCGATGAGGTGCTGCTGGAGGTCGAGACCGACAAGAGCACGATGGAGGTGCCTGCGGGCGCCGATGGCTACATTGCGGCGCTGCTGGCCGAGGCGGGCGAAGAGGTGCCGGTGGGCGCGACCATCGCGGTGATCTCGACTTCGAAGCCGGAGAACCCGGTGCAGCGCAGCGCGGCAACAGGTGGCGCGCCTGTCGCGCCGTCGCCAATGCCCGAAACCGCCAAGCCGGTCGCGACCGGGACGCCCGCCGCCGCGGCCGAGAAAAAGGTCGCCCCGGCGGCTGTTCCGACGCAGGGGGGGCGTATCCTTGCCTCGCCGAAGGCGCGGCGGCTGGCGGCGGCCGAGGGGCTGGATCTTGCGCGGCTGCGTGATGCGGGCGTGCCGCAGCCTTTCCATGTGGCCGATCTCGACACCTTGCGCGCGCTTCCGTCTCCGGGGGCGGCGGCGAACCCGGCACAGGCGGCTGCCAGCCTGCACCTGACTGCCGAGGCACCGGCCACGGCCCTCGCCGAACTCGTCGCGTGGATCGCAGGCGAAGGGAATGCCCCGGTGGATGCCGCGGGTCTCCTCGCCGGGTTCGCCGCGGGGGCCCTGCGCCCCCATGCGGAGGGGTCGCTGATCGTCGCAGTGGAACGCCATGGCCAGCGGCGCAGCTATGCCGACCCGGATCGCGGCGGCCTCGGCTCGGCTCCGCAGCCGCAGGAGAAGGCTGCGCCCGCGCTGATCCTGCGCGACCTGCGCGGCAGTGGCCTGACCGGCCTGCGGCTGGGCGCCGAGGAGGCGCCGGTGCTGACGCTGACGGGTGACGACCGGATTTGCCTCACCCTCGAATGCGCGGCGGGGCAGCTGTCGCCCGCCGCCGCGCTCGACCTGATGACCGGGGTGGCCGCGCGGCTGAACGACCCGCTGCGCCACCTCCTCTGACACCGGAGTATCCCATGGACCAGACCGACCTTTACATCGACGGCGCCTTTCGCCCGGGGGCCGAGGGCGCGCGTTTCGACGTGATCAACCCGGCGACCGAGGAGGTGCTTGCCTCCGTCGCCTCGGCCGAGATCGCCGATGCCGATGCCGCGCTGAATGCCGCCGAAGCCGCCTTTGCAGACTGGGCCGGAAAGACCCCGCGCCAACGATCCGAGATCCTGCGCCGCGCGTGGGAGCTGATGACCGCCCGCCTCGACCATTTCGCGCGGCTGATCACGCTGGAGAACGGCAAGGCCCGCGCCGACGCGATGGGCGAGGCCACCTATGCCGCCGAGTTCTTCCGCTGGTTCGCGGAGGAGGCGGTGCGTGCCGACGGTCTGATCACCCGCGCGCCGGCCTCGGGCGC
This sequence comes from Acidimangrovimonas sediminis, assembly GCF_002871005.1. Classification (GTDB taxonomy): domain Bacteria; phylum Pseudomonadota; class Alphaproteobacteria; order Rhodobacterales; family Rhodobacteraceae; genus Acidimangrovimonas; species Acidimangrovimonas sediminis. The sequence continues at coordinate 76,687 of NZ_PHSN01000014.1, read as the reverse complement.
GCGGATCATGGTGCAGCACAAGCCCGCGGGGATCGCGGTGCTGGTGACACCCTGGAACTATCCGGCCGCCATGGGCACCCGCAAGATCGCCCCGGCGCTGGCCGCCGGCTGCCCGGTGATCATCAAGCCCGCCTCGGAAACGCCGCTGACCATGCTCGCGCTGATGCCGCTGTTGGAGGAGGCCGGTGTGCCGAAGGGCGTGGTGAACGTTCTGCCCTCGCGCCGGACGGGTGTACTGGTCGATCACCTGCTGCACGATCCGCGGGTGCGGGTGGTAAGCTTCACCGGCTCGACCGGCGTGGGCCGCAAGCTCTTGCACGCCGCCGCCGACCAGGTGCTGAAACCGGCGATGGAGCTGGGCGGCAACGCCCCGCTGATCGTCTTCGACGATGCGGACATCGACGCGGCGGTCGAAGGCGCCATGCTGGCCAAGATGCGCAACCTCGGCGAGGCCTGCACCGCCGCCAACCGCTTTTACGTCCACGAAAGCGTGGCCGAGGTCTTCACCGCGCGGTTCACCAAGAAGATGGCCGCGCTGAAGATGGGCGACGGGCTGGAAAACGGGATCGACGTCGGGCCGCTGGTGAATGCCGATACCCGCGACAAGGTACATGGCTTTGTTCAGGATACCGTCGCGAAGGGGGCGACATTGCACCTTGGCGGTGAGCTGCCCGGCGGCAAGGGCTTCTTCTACCCGCCCACGGTGCTGAGCGGCGTGCCCACCGATGCCGCCTGTGTCCGCGACGAGATCTTCGGCCCGGTCGCGGCGATCCAGACCTTCACCGACACGGATGAGGTGATCGCGCGCGCCAACGACACGGAATACGGCCTTGTCGCCTATGTCTTCACCCGCGACATGCGCCGCGGGCTACAGGTCTGCGAGCGGCTCGACTACGGCATGGTCGGCCTCAACCGCGGTCTCGTCAGCGACCCGGCGGCCCCCTTCGGCGGCACCAAGCAATCGGGCCTCGGGCGCGAGGGCGGCCACGAGGGCATGCATGAATTCATGGAAACCCAATACATCTCGGCCAGCTGGTAGGAGGCGATCATGAGCTATGTCGCAAGTCCCTCGGTCCGGTCCTACGCGGCCCAGAAGGGGGTGGACCTTGCCCGCCTCGCCCGCGAAAGCGGTCGCGAGACACTGGCGCGCGAGGATGTCGACCAGGCGGCGGCCGGCATGACCCCGGCGCCGGCTTCGGTTCAGGATTCGGCTTCGGGCGTTCGCACCAGCCATTACTGGGAGGTCGACCACGCCGCCCATGGCCCTGTCCGCGAAGAGGAATTGCCGCGTTTTGCCACGCTGGCGGCGGCGAACCTGTCTGCGGCCAACGCGGCGATCCCCCAGGTCACGCACCACGATTGCGCCGATATGCGCGCGATCGAGAGCTTCCGCGCCCGGCTGAAACCTGAAGCGCAGGTGCGCGGGACGAAGCTGACCGCGCTGGCCTTCCACGTGGCCGTGCTGGCGCGCTGCCTGCGGCAGTTCCCGCGCTTCAACAGCTCGCTTTCGGCGGATGGAAGGCAGCTGATCCTCAAGGAGTACGTCCATATCGGCATCGCAGTCGACACGCCGCACGGGCTGATGGTGCCGGTGATCCGCGACGCGGGCGACAAGGGGCTCTGGGCGCTGGCCGCCGAGATTGCCGATCTCGCCGCCCGTGCGCAGACCCGCAAGATCCGCCCGGAGGAGATGGGGGGCGCCTCGATGTCGATCTCGAACCTGGGCGGCATCGGCGGCAACGGGTTCACGCCGATCGTCAACCCGCCCGAGGTGGCGATCCTGGGCCTCACGCGGACCCGGACGCAGCCGGTTCACGAGGACGGATCATGGGTGCCGGTGCCGATGTGCCCGCTCGACCTGAGTTACGACCATCGGGTCGTGAACGGTGCCGATGCCGCGCGGTTTCTGTCGCGGTATGCAGCGCTGCTTGGGGAGCCCCGCCGGTTGCTCCTGTGCTAGGGGCATCTGTCGTGCTGTCCGGGCGGGCGATCCGCCCGAGGCGCGCCCGGAGGCTGACCCGGGGCGCGACCTTCCGGGGCGGGCGGGAGTTGCCGGTAGAAAGGTGTCCGGCGCATCGGTGTGTGTCGCCGAAAAGCATCATGTTCGGTGACGGCCGCCGCGTGGATCCGGCGACGCGCGACTTCGCCCCCGGTCCGGGCCCCAAGGTCGCATCAGAATGACGGGGCACGGGGTGAAACATGCATGCTCCCGCGCCATCCGCCGTCTGCGCGTCATTTCCCTCCGGCTGCGATTTCACGCCGCCCGGGTTGGTGCAGGCTATTGCGTGGCCGATATCCCGCTCGCCGATTTCAAGGGCTGGCACGACGCGGAAAACGACCGCCTGCGCGCCATTGAAACCGCCGATGGGAAAGGGGAGGTCAAGACATCATCCTGATTGCGCGGAGGTCATTTAAGCAACAGTAATTACACGAAAAATCATTCTGCCTCTGGCGGCCGCTCGGCGAATTCGGACTGCGATAAGCCACGATCCATGTCACCTTGGGGGACGTGCCGTGGATGGCGATCCATGCTTTGCAGGGCCTCGCGACCAAGTGGCAACGGCACCCCCGTTTCCGCCTGCTATCCTTCGGAAGACAGCGAAAACCCTTGCATAAGTGAAGGGGCGGCCCCATGTCCTGAAGGCAAACCTTCCTCATTCGGCCTTCTGTTTCCTTCTGGCACCAGTTGATCCTACGTCGACTGTGCGCCGGGCCGCCGCATCCTGCGGGCGGCATCCATCAAAAGGAAACATCACGATGGCCAAAGGCACCGTGAAATTCTTCAACTCCCAAAAAGGCTTCGGCTTCATCTCGCCCGAAGGCGCGTTGAAGGACGTCTTCGTCCATATTTCCGCGGTCGAGCGCGCCGGGCTGCGCGGCCTCGATGATGGCCAGGAAGTCACCTTCGACGTCGAGACCGGCCGCGATGGCCGTGAATCCGCGACGAACGTCGCGCTGGCCTGAGGCCGGCACCCACGGCGCCGTGGCGCCGTTACCCCGCAGCGCCCCCCCCCCCGCGGGTGCGCTGCACCATGTTACCCAAGATAGGATATGACTTGATAGAAATTCACTGGGGCGCCCCGATGGCCCTCTCGACACAAGACGAGGCCACGCGGATCTCCACCATCGAACAGGCCCAGTACTGGCTGAAGCAGAAGTGGCCCGTCGCCGACCGCGCGAGAGACGTCGCGCTTTCCAAGGTCGCGGCGGCTATGGATTGCCTCGTTCCCGTCTCGGTTGCACGGCAAGCGTTCCTCTCGGCCGCGACGACGGCCGGTTTCAGGGCGAGCGTACCCGGAGCTCCGGCCGGGGCCCGCGCCTGAATGGCGAAAAGCACCAGGGAAACGCTGCGCGATCACCCCACGACCGGACCGAGCGCACAGATCGACAAGACGACCCGGCAATTCTGGGAAATCCTCGATGCCGAGACCGAGGCGCGGGACACGAAGAACGCCCGCCTGCGTCAGGCCCGCCTGGAACGCGAGGCGACAACGACGCCTGAGCCGGAAAAGAAGACCCGCAAGAAGCGCGGGTCCTGACGGATCGGGCATTTCGCCAGGCGGGGTCAGCCGTCCCGCGCGCGTGCCCGTTGCCGGCGGCGAAGCTCGTCCCAAACCTCCGAAAGCGAGATTTCGCCATGTCTGTGGCGTGCCTGGAGTTCCAGGAAGCTGGCGTTGATCCAGCCTGCTGTGTGTCCAGGCGACCAATTGGCCACGCGCCATGACACGCGGCGCTGCTCTTGCTCGCTCTGGGGCAACATGTGTGCCCGCCTCTCTGTCTGATTGCGGTCACACATGCGATAGTCGTACTGCTCCGCATCGAACATGTCGGTTCATTTCGGAAGGGCAAACCGCCCGACTTTGCCGGAGCGCCATGGGAGGGTTGGCTGCCCTTTCGACGGCTTGGGTGTGAATTTGGTCCGCATTATGGACCTTTCATTTTCCTGCCTTTCCTGCCGTATTTTCATATTTATCGTTTGACAGAGGGTTTCCCGGTTCCTTAACTCGTCGGCAGGAGGAACCTGCGCAGATACCATTCCACATTGTGGACTGCGCGCTGGCGGACGGGAAAGGCCGGCCGCCCTTGTGTCTTTGGGAGGAGCACATGACCAATCAGACCCGCAGGGCTTTCGTCACCACCGCGCTGTCCGGCGCCGCCGTTCTGGCGATGCCGGGGATTCGCCGGGCCGAGGCCGCGACCTTCAACTACAAGTTCGCCAACAACCTGTCGCTGACCCACCCGCTCAACATCCGCGCCAAGGAGGCGGCGGAGGCGATCGCCAAGGAAACCAATGGCGACATGAAGATCCAGATCTTCCCCAGCAGCCAGCTGGGCGGAGATACCGAGACGCTGAGCCAGCTGCGCGCGGGGGCGGTGGAATTCTTCACGCTGTCGGGCCTGATCCTGTCGACGCTGGTGCCGGTGGCCGCGATCAACGGCGTGGGCTTTGCCTTCCCCGATTACGGCACCGTGTGGAAGACGATGGACGGCGACCTTGGCGCCTATGTCCGCGGCGAGATCTCGAAATACGGGATCCATCCGATGGAGAAGATTTGGGACAACGGCTTCCGCGAGACGACGTCGCGCGCAAAGCCGATCACCTCGCCCAAGGATCTTGAGGGCTTCAAGATCCGCGTGCCGGTCAGCCCGCTCTGGACCTCGATGTACGAGGCCTTCGGCGCCGCGCCCACCTCGATCAACTTCTCCGAGGTCTACACCTCGCTCCAGACCGGCGTGGTCGAAGGGCAGGAGAACCCGCTGGCGATCATCCAGACCGCCAAGCTTTACGAGGTGCAGAAGTACTGCTCCATGACCAACCACATGTGGGATGGTTTCTGGTTCCTCGCCAACCAGAAGAAATGGGACGCGCTGCCCAAGGACATCCAGTCGGTGGTGTCGAAGCACATCAACGCCGCCGGGCTGAAGGAGCGCGACGACGTGGCCAAGCTGAACGGCTCGCTCGCCGACAAGCTCAAGACCGAGGGGATGACGCTGAACTCGCCCGACGCGGGCCCGTTCCGCGACAAGCTGCGCTCGGCTGGCTTCTACGACGAGTGGAAGAAGAAGTTCGGCGAGAAACCCTGGGGGCTGCTGGAGCAGGCCGTCGGCAAGCTGTCCTGAGCCGATGGCGGATCTGGCGGTCGATGCCGAGAAGGCGGGCCTGGGCGTTCACGCGCCCTGGCTCCGCGTCCTCGATTCCGCGGTCGGTTATGCGATCGAGATCCCGGCCGCCATCCTCGTGCTGGTCGAGGTGGTGGTGCTGTTCGCGGGCGTGATCGCGCGCTACCTGCTGGACAGCCCGCTGGTCTGGTCGGATGAGCTGGCCTCGCTTTGCTTCCTGTGGCTGGGCCTTCTGGGCACCTGCATCGCGCTGAGATCCGGCGCGCACATGCGGATGACAGCGGTGGTGGGCCTTCTGTCGCCACGCGGGCAGGCCTTTGCCGAGGTCATCGCCGTGGTGACGGCGGCGGCCTTCGTCGCGCTGATCCTGCAACCGTCCTACGATTTCGCGATCAACGAGATCATCATCACCTCGCCGGGTCTGGGCATTTCTGCCGCATGGCGTGCGGCGGCCCTGCCGGTGGCCTCGGTCCTGATGATCCTGATATCGCTCATAAGGATGCTGAAGGTGGGCAGCCTGGCCATGGTGCTGGGCGCCATCGTCGCCACCTTCGCGATCGGCATCGGGCTGGTCGCGCTGAAGCCGGTGTTCGAGGCGCTCGGAAACCTGAACCTGGTAATCTTCTTCGTGATCTTCCTCGCCGGCGCGATCTTTGCCGGCGTGCCGATCGCCTTTGCCTTCGGCCTTGCCACCTTCGCCTATCTCTCGCTGACCACCGAGATCCCGCTGTCGATCATCGTGGGCCGGATGGACGGGGGGATGTCGTCGCTCATCCTGCTGGCCGTGCCGCTGTTCGTGCTGCTGGGCTACCTGATCGAGATGACCGGGATGGCCCGCGCCATGGTCGGCTTTCTTGCCGATCTCGTGGGGCATGTGCGGGGCGGGCTGAACTACGTGCTGCTTGGCGCGATCTTCCTTGTCTCGGGCATATCGGGCGCCAAGGCTGCCGACATGGCCGCCGTCGCCCCCGTGTTGTTCCCCGAGATGAAGCGCCGCGGCGCCAAGCCCGGTGAACTGGTGGCGCTTCTGTCCTCCTCGGGCGCGATGTCCGAAACCATCCCCCCCTCGCTCGTGCTGATCACCATCGGCTCGGTCACGGGGGTGTCGATCTCGGCCCTGTTCGACGGAGGGTTGATCCCTGCGGTGGTGCTTGCGCTGGCGCTGGCGGGCGTCGCCTGGTGGCGCACCCGGGGCGAGGACATGTCGCAGATCAAGCGCGCCCCGCGCAAGCAGTTGGCGCGCAGCTTCATCGTCGCCATCCCGGCGCTGGTCCTGCCCTTCGTGATCCGCGCCGCGGTGATCGAGGGGATCGCGACGGCGACCGAGGTGTCGACCATCGGCATCGTCTATTCGGTCGTCATCGGGCTTCTGGTCTACCGCGAATTCGACTGGCGCCGGATCTACCCGATCCTGATCGGCACGGCCTCTCTCTCCGGTGCGATCCTGTTCATCATCGGGGCGGCCACGGGCATGGGCTGGGCGCTGACACAATCGGGTTTTTCCAGCCAGCTGGCGGCCTTCATGTCGTCGCAGCCGGGGGGCGCCTTCACCTTCATGGCGATGTCCATCGTGGTGTTCATCGTGCTGGGATCGGTGCTGGAGGGCATCCCCGCCATCGTGCTGTTCGGGCCGCTCCTGTTCCCGATCGCCCACATGGTCGGGATCAACGAGGTGCACTACGCCATCGTCGTCATCCTCTCGATGGGGATCGGCCTTTTCGCCCCACCCTTCGGCGTGGGCTATTACACCGCCTGCGTCATCGGCAAGGTGAACCCCGACGAAGGCATGCGCCCGATCGTCGGCTATCTCGTCGCGCTGATCCTGGGCGTCATCCTGATCGCGGCGGTGCCGTGGTTCTCGATCGGCTTCCTCTGAGGCTGATCCCTCACGTCTGAACATCGGAAGAACGGGGGCCGCGTTGCCACCCGAAGGAGGAAGTATGTCAAATTCGGCAGGCGCTGACGCGGTCGTCGTCACCGGCGGCGGCTCGGGCATCGGGCTGGCGGTCGCGGCGAAGATGAAGGCGGCAGGGTGGGAGGTCTTCCTCATGGATCTCGGCGCCGACCGTCTGGCGCAGGCCGCGGCCGATCTGGGCCTGCCCGAGGGTCATACGCTCGACTGCGACGTAAGCGACGAGGCCGCGGTCGAGGCGGCGTTCAAGGCGGTCTGCGCGACGGCGCGGCTGGCCGGTGTCGTGAATTCGGCCGGGATCGCGGCCGATACGCTTGCCATCGACACCCCGGTCGAGAAGTTCCGCCGCATCCTCGACGTGAACCTGACCGGGTCGTTCCTGATCGCGCGCACCGCCGCGCGGCACTGGATCGCCGAGGGGCGGGGCGGCAGCATCGTCAACATCTCGTCGGTCTCGGGCCTGACCGGCAACCGCGGGCGCAGCGCCTATGGCGCCTCGAAGGGCGGCGTGAACCAGATGACGAAGGTGATGGCGACCGAGATGGGCGCGCAGGGCATCCGGGTGAACGCGGTGGCGCCGGGGCCGGTGGATACCGCGCTTGCCCGGCAGGTCCACACCCCCGAGGTGCGCAAGCAGTGGAACGACCGGGTGCCGATGCAACGCTACGGCACGCCGGAAGAGATCGCCGAGGTGGTGGCGTTCCTGCTGTCGCCCGCTGCCAGCTACGTCACCGGTCAGATCATCGCGGTCGACGGCGGATTCATCAGCGCCGGCCTGAGGGTCTGATCATGGGGCGCGCGCGGCACATCCGGACGGAACCTTGTCGAACGGATCGCGGCGCGCGCCCCTGTCGCTCAGGCGCAGCGCTGGGTCAGCCCGCCGTCGACGATGATCTGCGTGCCGTTGACATAGCGCGCCTCGTCCGAGGCCAGGAACAGCGCGGCATAGGCGGTATCCCAGGCGTCGCCCATCTTGCCGGTCGGGCTTTGGGCGTTGCGCTTGGCAAGCATCGTTTCGACATCGGCGCCATAGCTTGCGGCCAGCGGCTCACGGATCATGGGCGTGTCCATCAGGCCGGGCAGGACGCAATTGGCGCGGATCCCCTGGCCCGCATATTGCAGCGCGACGTTCTGCGTCAGCGCCAGAACCGCCGCCTTGGATGCGGTGTAGGCGGCATAGGGAAAGCCGATCCAGCGCAGCGCGGCGGCGGACGAGATGTTGACGATGGCGCCGCCGCCGCCCTGAAGCATGTAGGGAATCGCGTGCTTGCAGGCCAGGAACACCCCGGTCTGGTTCACGGCGATCACGCGGTTCCAGCTGTCTTCGGAGGTCTCGACCGGGCCCCCCGTCGCCGCGATGCCCACGTTGTTGTGCAGGATGTCGATCCGGCCCAGTTGCGCGCGCGTCTCGGCGCAGGCCCGGGCCAGGCTGTCGCTGTCGGTCACGTCGGCCTCAACCGCCGTCGCCGCGAACCCCTCGTCTCCAAGCGCGGCGCAGGTGCGTTCGGCTGCGGCAAGGTCGCGGTCGGCGATGGCCAGCCGCGCCCCTTCGCGTGCGTAAAGCAGTGCCGCCGCCTTGCCGTTGTTCAGCCCCTCGGCCGGCGCGCCGCCGCCCAGCATCAGGATCGCCTTCCCCGCCACGCGTCCGCCGGCCGGTGTGCGCCCGGGCTCCTCCTCGGAATGTGTCATGAACTCTCCTCCACAAGGTCCATAATGTGGATCATCCACATTTTTCCTGTTCGCATGATTGCCCATGATTTGTGGCTTGAAAAGTCACCTTGGCGCCACAAAAATAGATCATGCAAGAAAGACTCGGAAAAGTGGTCCATATTATGAATTATCCCTGCGTGAGGTTCGCATGACCGATCAGGCCCTTTCCGGCGCGCAAAGCGTGGACCGTGCGCTTGGCCTTCTGGCCGTCGTCCGGCGCAATGCGGCCGAGGGGATCGGCCTGTCGGGGCTGATGCAGGAAAGCGGGCTGAACAAGCCGACGGTCCGGCGGTTGATGCTGGCATTGATCCGCGCGGGGCTGGTGGAGCAGGATGAGGCCAGCCGCCGCTATCACCTGGGCGAGGAGGCCTTCGTCATGGGGGCGCTGGCCGCCGGGCGGCATGGTCTGCTTGAGATCACGGGGGAAAGCTTGCGGCGGCTGACCGATGCCAGCGAGGATACGGCCTTCTTCTCGGTCATGCGGCGGGGCCATTCCGTCTGCCTCCAGCGAGAGGAGGGGCGTTTTCCGATCCGCACGCATGTGCTGGTGGCGGGGGAGCACCATCCGCTGGGGATCGGCGCGGGTTCCGCCGCGCTGCTGGCGGAGCTGTCCGACGAGGAGATCGAGCAGGTGATCTCCGAGAATGCCGCGGAGCTTGCGGCGCGCTACCCGCAATACACGGCAGAGGTGCTGCACGAGCAGGTGTGCCGGGCCCGGGCCGAGGGGCATTCCCTGAACCCCGGTCTGGTGCTGGCGAATTCCTGGGCGATCGGCATGGCGGTGCATTATCCTGACGGCCGGGTCGCGGGCGCCCTGTCGATCGCCGCGATCGACAGCCGCATGGGCGACGCGCGGCGGGCCGAGCTGGTCACCCTGATGCGCACCGAGAAGGCCCGCATCGAACAGAAGCTGGAACGCATGTTCGCCCCGCGCGCATCCGCCGGGGCAACCCTTGGAAACAGGAGGAGACAAGGATGAGCAAGGCACAGATCGTCGGTTGGCACCATGGCAAGTTCGGCAAGTCCGAGGCGCCCTCGACCGAAGCGCTGATGGCCGAGGTGGTGGCACAGGCGCTGGATCACGCGGGCGTCGGCGCCGAGGCGGTCGACGGGATTTTCGTCGGCGTCATGAACAACGGCTTCTCCAAGCAGGATTTCCAGGGGGCGCTGGTGGGCATGGTGCATGAGGGCCTCGCCACCACTCCGGCCACGCGGTATGAGAACGCCTGCGCCACGGGGTCCGCGGCGCTGCACGGCGCGATGGATTTCATCGAGAGCGGACGCGGGCGGATCGCCCTTGTGGTCGGGGCCGAGAAGATGACGGCCACCCCCACGGCAGAGGTGGGCGATATCCTTCTCGGTGCCTGCTACCGGCCCGAGGAATCCGAGATCGACGGCGGTTTCGCAGGTGTCTTCGGCGGCATCGCGCGGACCTATTTCCAGCGGTACGGGGACAAGTCGGAAGAGCTGGCGATGATCGCGGCCAAGAACCATGCGAACGGCGCGGTGAACCCCTACGCCCACATGCAGAAGGATTTCGGCTTCGATTTCTGCAACACGATTTCCGACAAGAACCCCTATGTCGCGCAACCGCTGCGGCGCACCGATTGCTCTCTGGTGTCCGACGGTGCCGCGGCGCTGGTGCTGGCGGATGAGGAGACGGCGGCGGGTCTTGCGCGCGCCATCGGGTTCCGCGCGCGCAGCCACCAGAACGACGTGCTGGCGCTGAGCCGCCGCGACCCGATCGCGTTTGACGGCGCGCGCCGGGCATGGGTCAAGGCGCTGGAGGACGCGGGCGTCACCCTCGACGATCTGGATTTCGTCGAGACGCACGACTGCTTCACCATCGCCGAGCTGATCGAATACGAGGCGATGGGTCTGGCCGAGCCGGGCCAGGGCGGGCGGATCCTTCGCGAGGGGCTGACGCAGAAGGGCGGCAAGCTGCCGGTGAACCCCTCGGGCGGGCTGAAGGCCAAGGGCCACCCGATCGGCGCTACGGGCGTGTCGATGCATGTTCTGGCGGCGATGCAGCTGATGGGCGAGGCGGGCGCGATGCAGATCCCCGGCGCGGGCATGGCCGGTGTCTTCAACATGGGCGGCGCCGCCGTGGCCAACTACGTCTCGATCCTGGAGCGGGTGAAATGACCACCGGTTATCGCGAAACGGCGTTCGATCCGGGCTTTGCCCCGGTTTCCACCCGGGTGTCGAACCTTGCGCATTTCGTCACGCGCGCGGCCCGGCGCCAGGCAGGCGAGCCCGCCGTGATCTGGGGCGACAGCCTCTGGACCTGGGCCGAGTTCGAGGGTCGCATCAACGCCATGGCGGCATGCCTGCGCGACCGGTTCGGCGTGCGCAAGGGCGACCGCATCCTGGTGCAGTCGCAAAACTGCAACCAGATGTTCGAGTCGATGTTCGCGTGCTTCCGCCTCGGTGCGGTCTGGGTGCCGACGAACTATCGCCAGACCCCGGACGAGGTTGCCTACCTGTGCGAGGCGAGCGGGGCGAAGGGCATGATCTGCAACGCGGACTTTCCCGATCATGCCGCCGCCTGCAGCGCGCTGGCCTCTCCGCCGGACTTCGTCGTGGCGATCGGTCAGGCCGGGTTCGGGCCGGATTACGACGGGCTGGTCGCGGAACACCTTGGTGCGGTGGTCGGCGATGCGGCGGTGGACCGCGACGATCCCTGCTGGTTCTTCTTCACCTCGGGCACGACGGGCCGGCCCAAGGCGGCGGTCCTGACCCATGGGCAGATGGCCTATATCGTGACGAACCATCTGTGCGACCTGATGCCCGGGCTGACCGGGCAAGACCGTTCGATCGTGGTGGCGCCGCTTTCGCACGGCGCGGGGGTGCACCAGCTGACCCAGGTCGCGGCGGGGGTGGCGACGATCCTGCCCGCCGCCGCCAATTTCGACGTGGCCGAGGTCTGGTCGCTGGTGGAGCGGTGGAAGGTTTCCACCATGTTCACCGTGCCCACGATCGTGAAGCGGCTGATCGAGCATCCGGCGGTCGACGCGTATGACCGAAGTTCGATCCGCTACGTGATCTATGCGGGCGCGCCGATGTACCGCGAGGATCAGAAGCGCGCGCTGGCCAAGCTGGGCCCGGTCCTCGTGCAGTATTTCGGGCTGGGCGAGGTGACCGGCAACATCACCGTGCTGCCCCCGCATGCCCACCGGCCGGAGGACACCGCCGACGCCCGTCCGGGCACCTGTGGTTATGAGCGTACCGCGATGGAGGTGACGATCCAGGCCGAGGACGGCACGATCCTGCCGGCGGGCGAGACCGGAGAGATCTGCGTGACCGGCCCGGGGGTCTTCGCCGGCTATTACCGCAACCCCGAAGCGAATGCGAAATCGTTCCGCGACGGCTGGTTCCGCACCGGGGATCTTGGCCATCTCGACACCGAGGGGTTTCTGTTCATCACCGGCCGTGCCTCGGACATGTACATCTCGGGCGGTTCGAACATCTACCCGCGCGAGATCGAGGAAAAGATCCTGACCCACCCGGCCTTGAGCGAGGTCGCGGTGTTCGGGGTGCCCGATCCGCAATGGGGCGAGGTGGGCGTCGCGGTCTGCGTGCCCAAGCCGGGCGCCACGGTGACGGAGGCGGAAATCGCCGCACTGCTGGCCGAGAAGGTCTCGCGTTACAAGATCCCCAAGCGGATCCTCTTTCTCGACGAGATGCCCAAGTCGGCCTACGGCAAGATCACCAAGAAGCTGGTGCGCGAGACGCTCGAGGCGCGGGGGCTGCTGACCCTCGGGCAGGACGCGTGATGCCGGGAGGGGATCGTCGCCATGCCGCTTAACCCGGAGATCCGCCACCCCGGCCCGGTGTCGCCCGACCGTGACACCCGGGCACCGGCCAGGGTGCAGCCGATCAGCTTTTCCATCGCACCGGGCCAGACGGTCGAGGAGGGGCTGGCCCGCGGCCTGCGCGCCGCGGGCTGTGACAGCGCCTATGTCGAGATGTCGGCGGCGCCGCTTGCCCCGTTCGCCTTCGTCATGCCCGCTCCGTCGCCCGATGACAGCCATGCCGCGTGGTATTCGCCGACCATCGCCCATCCCGCTGCGACGGTGCTGCGGGCGGGCGCGATCGTGGGGTGGCGCGAAGGTGCGCCCTTCGTCCATTGTCACGGGAGCTGGCAGGCGGAGGGCGGGCCGGTCGAGATGGGGCATCTGCTCTGCCCCGACAGCCGCGCGGCGGCTGAGATCGCGGTGCAGGGCATCGGCCTGACGGGCGGCGCCTTCGTCTCGCGCGAGGACGCGGAGACCTGCTTTCGCCTTTTCGCCGCCGAACCGATGGGCATGTCGCCGCCGCGCCCGCGGGCGCTGGCCGTCACGCTGAAGCCCAACACCGATGTGCCGACTGCGCTGGCGGCCATCTGCCGCGAGGCAGGCTGGCGGCGCGCCCGGATCCGCGGCATCGGCAGCCTGAACGGCGCGGTCTTTGATGACGCGCCGCCAATGCATTCCTTCGCGTCGGAATTCCTCGTCCTCGACGGGCGTTACGACGCGCCGCAGGAGGCTGGGGAAGGGAACGCGGAAGAGGTCGGGGCGGCAAGGCTGCGCATCGCGATCGTCGATGTGGACGGCGCGATCTTCGAAGGCTGGCTGGTCCCGGGGGAGTGCCCGGTCTGCGTCACCTGCGAATTCGTGTTGACCGAGGAGGACGGCGCGCCCCCGGTCGGCCAGGGGGCCACGACCTGAATTCGTCGCCTATGGTCCGGGACGGCGGCGTCCTGTCACCCCGGGCTTGCGGCCTGCGGGGGCAGGCACCGTCTGCCATGGGCGGTGTCGCAAATCTTCCGGTCCTTGGGCCCTCGGCCCTGATTGCGGTCTGAACGGGGTGTCCTATGCGCCGGGCCCGCCTCCCTCGACAGCGGCGCGGAAGCGGTCCTTGTCTTCGGGCGAGAGGGGCGAAAAGATCAGCAGCGTCAGGTCGGAACGCCCGTCCACCCCGAAGGAGGAGAACTCCATCCGCAGGTCGCCGAAGACGGGGTGCCGCAGCACCTTCTCACCGCCGAAGGGGCCTATGACCTCGCTCTCGCGCCAGATCGCGGCGAAGTCGGGGCTTGCACGGGTCAGTTCGTCCAGCAGCTCCTGCACGTGCGGATCGCCGGCCGCTTGCAGCGCCTCGGCCCGGAAGCTGGCGACGATGAACCGCGCGACCGAAAGCCAGTCGTGCTGGGCCTCCCGCGACCGGGGGTCGAGGAACATCCGCCGCAGGATGTTGCGCGCCTCCGGGGGCTCCTTTTCATAGTCGCTCAGCAGCACGGTCGCGGCACGGTTCCAGCCCAGCACGTCGAAGGCCACGTTGCGGATCAGCGCGGGGCAGGGGTCGAGGGCATCCAGCACCCGTTGCAGCCGAGGCGAGATATCCTCGGCATGGCGGCTGTGCCGTTCCGGCGGGTGCCCCCGGCCCAGCATGTACAGATGCTCACGCTCGGCATCCGTCAGCATCAGCGCCCGCGCCACCCGGTCCAGCACATCGGCCGAGGGCGCGCCGCCGCGCCCCTGTTCCAGCCAGGTGTACCAGGCGGGAGAGATATGGGCGCGCTGCGCGACCTCTTCGCGCCGCAGCCCCGGGGTGCGGCGGCGCCCCTCCGGATAGCCGAGGGCAGCCGGGTCCAGCCGGGCGCGGCGGTCCTTCAGGTACTGGCCCAGGCTCTGGCCGAGGGGTTGCTTGCCATCGGGGCTGCGGGGGGATGTGCCGTCCATGCTCACCTTCCAGCCTGTTAAGCCGTATAACAGGATAAAGTCACTACTTTAACACGATAGCATCCGTGCGCAGGTAGCGTCCATATCGCAATGAGGAGAAGATCCATGCATGTCTTCGTAACCGGCGCCACGGGGTTCATCGGGGCCGCCGTCACCGCCGATCTGCTGGCCGCGGGCCACAGCGTGACCGGTCTTGCCCGCTCGGCCGAGAAGGCGGGGGCGCTGGCCGACACTGGCGCCGAGGTGCTGATGGGCGACGTGAACGACCTCGACCTGATGGCCCGGACCTGCGCCAAGGTCGACGCCGTCGCCCACCTGGCCTTCAACCACGATTTCACCCGCTTCAGGGAAAACTGCGAGGACGACCGCAAGGTGATCCACGCCATGGGGCAGGCGCTGGCCGGCACAGGCAGGCCGATGGTCGTCACCAGCGGGATTCCCGCCGCGCCGGGCCGGGCCTCGGTCGAGACGGACAGCCATCCGGGGAGCGATGTCATGCCGCGCGCGGCCAGCGAGGAAGCGGCGCAGGAGGCAGTGGCGGCCGGGGCCAACATGGGCATCATCCGCTTGCCGCAGGTTCATGACACGGCGCATTTCGGACTGATCACCTTCTTCGCGCAAGTTGCGCGGCAGAAGGGGTTTGTCGGCTACGCGGGGGACGGGTCGAACCTCTGGCCCGCCGCCCATTTCAGCGATGCGGCACGGGTGTACCGCCTTGCGCTGGAACGGGCCGTGCCGGGGGCCGTCTATCACGCCGCGGCCGAGGCCGGCGTGCCCGCGGTCGAGGTGGCCGAGGCGCTGGCGAAGGGCATGGGCCTGCCGGTGCACGCCCTCGACGACGCCGAGGTCGAGGGCTATTTCGGCCCGCTGGCGCATTTCGCCCGTTTCAATATCCTCGCGTCGAGCGACTGGACGCGTGAGGTGCTGGGATGGGAGCCCACCGGCCCCGGCCTGCTGGAGGATCTGCGGCGGATCGAGAGCCTCGCGTAACGACTCCGCACCCGGGCCGCCACCTCGGTGGCGCGCTCCGGGCCATCGTGCCCGGCCAATACTCGCCCGGGCAGGTTTGCCACGCGGCGAACGGTCGCCAGCCACCGTGCCCGCTGGCCCGTCACGCCCGGGGCCTCAGCCGGTATGCCGTAGAACCTCGGTTTGCCGGGGCGGGAGCTACCGGGGTGGGCTTGCCGTGGGCTTGCACCGGACAGACGCCTGCATCGCAGGTGTTCCTGCCGTCTTCGCCGGGGTCCGGGCGCGGCCATGCCGCACGGATCGGCGGCGCGGCCCTCAGACCACGGTGTCGAGCGCGGGCGGGTCGTCGCCACGATCCACTGCCCGCAGGTTGGCGATCATGCGGGTGATCGAGGCGACGAAGGCATCGGCCGACATCGCGCCCACGTGCGGGGTGACGATGATCCCGTCGACGCCGACCAGCGGGTTGCCGGTCTCTGCCGGTTCGGTCGCGAAGACATCGACCGCGGCGCCGCGGAGGTGGCCCGAGACGACCGCGGCGGCAAGGTCGGCCTCGACCACCACGCCGCCGCGCGCCGCGTTGATCAGCAGCGCGCCCTGCTTCATCCGGGCCAGCGTCGCCGCGTCGATCAGCCCCCGCGTCTCGTCGTTCAGCGCGCAATGCAGCGTCACCACGTCGGATTGCGCAAGCAGGTCGTCCAGCGGCGCGAAGCGGACGCCCAGCTCGGCCTCCTCCTCCGGGGTCAGCGGGGTGCGCTTGGCATAGAGGATGGTGCAGCCGAAGCCCGCCAGAAGCCGCGCCAGCGCCTTGCCGATGTAGCCCAGCCCGACGATCCCCACGGTCTTGCCCGACAGCCGCATCGAGCTGCTCGAGAGGTCCTGCTTCAGCCACTTGCCGTCCAGCATGCCGACATGGCCGCGCACGATATTGCGGTTCAGCGCCAGGATGAAGCCCAGTGTCGTCTCGGCCACCGCGACCGCGTTCGATCCGGTCGTGCGCATCACCCGCACGCCGTGGGACTGCGCTGCCTCGCAATCTATGTTGTCATAGCCCACGCCCCATTTGTGGACGCCCCTCAGCCCCGGCACCGCCATCATGCCGGCGCTGACCGGCACGTCGCCGGTGATCGCGAAGCTGGCGCCCTCGAGCGCCGCGATCTGGTCGGCCGGCGCGCGCGAGGCGGCGGTGGTGACGGTCCAGCCCTCGGGCAGGTAGGGGCGAATACGCTCCAGCCGCGCCTCGGGCATCGGGTCGAGCATCACGATCCTGGTCATCGGGCGGGGTCTCCGGTCTCAGGCCTTGGCGGCGGGGGTGGCGGAGCCCTCGGGCGTCTCGGGGGCCTTGTCGGGCCAGAACCGCACGCCGGGTCGCGCCAGCCCGCCGCCAAGCGCCATCACGGTGCCGTCGGCGCGCCAGCAGGCGGCCCCGGTCATCATGCCGTCGGCGCCGAAGCCGATCGCGTTCATGCCGCCGCCGATATGGGGGACGATCTTCACCTCGTGCCCCGCGGCCTCCAGCGCCGGGGCGCGGTCGGTCAGCGTCTTCTCGATCTCCAGCTCTCCGCCCTGGGTCCAGACGCGGGGTGCCTCGACCGCTTCCTGAAGGCTCATGCCGTGGTCGATCAG
The DNA here is from genome assembly GCF_002871005.1 of Acidimangrovimonas sediminis. GTDB lineage: Bacteria > Pseudomonadota > Alphaproteobacteria > Rhodobacterales > Rhodobacteraceae > Acidimangrovimonas > Acidimangrovimonas sediminis. The sequence goes on along the minus strand of NZ_PHSN01000014.1, from coordinate 59,629 downwards.
GTTGACGATCGCCTGCAGCGCAGAGGGGAAGATGCGCAGGCCGCCCGGCAGCCCCAGCGCGAAGGCGGGCACCCCGTCCTTCAGCGCGATCATCGGGGCCATCGAGGTGGGCACCCGCTTGCCCGGCGCGACCGAAAGGGCGCGGCCCGGCCGCGGGTCGAAATTCGACATGTAGTTGTTGGGGATGATCCCGGTACCCGGCACCATGTAGCGGGCGCCGAAGAGGCCGTTGATGGTGTGGGTCGCGGTCACGATCATGCCGTCGCGGTCGGCCACGGTGACATGGGTGGTGTCGCGGCTCTCGTAGCCCGGGGCAGGGGGGGCGGAGGTGCCCAGCCGGGCCCGGCATTCGGCGGCGTAGGCCTTCGACGTCAGCCGCGCCACCGGCACGTCGACGAAGGCCGGGTCGCCGGAATGCGCGCGGCGGTCGGCAAAGGCCACCTGGAGCACCTGTGCCAGAAGGTCGATCCCCGCATCGGTGCCGAAGCCCAGCCCCGCCACGTCGTAGGCTTCCAGCATGTTGAGCATTTGCAGGATGTGAACGCCCGAGGAGGCCGGCGGCGGCGGCCCCACGATCTCGAACCCGCGGTAGGTGCCGTGCAGCGCCTCGCGTTCCGCGGGCCGGTAGGCGGCAAGGTCCTCGCGCGTGATCCAGCCGTCTCCATCGCCGCCCGTCGCCATGCTCTCGGCCAGCGCCGCGCCGAGCGCGCCGCCATGCAGCGCCGCCGCGCCCTCCTCTGCAATGAGGGACAGGCTTTCCGCATAATCGCCCATCGTCAGCCGGTCGCCGGTGCGGGGCACCGCGCCGCCGGGCATCAGGACGGAAGAGATCGCCGTATCGGCGGACAGATCGGCCGCGTTCTCGCGGATCGCGCCGGAGAGGTAGTCGGTCACAAGGAAGCCGCGCCGGGCGAGTCGGATGGCGGGCGCCACGACATCGGCGAAGGGCAGCTTTCCAAACTGCTCATGCAGGCGGCACCAGCCCGCAAGGTTGCCCGGAACCGCGACAGCCGAGGGGCCGACCAGATTGCGCCGGTCGCGCACGTCGTAGCTGAGCGGGTCGTCGGAGATCGGGGTGTAGATCCCCGGTTGCATGCCCGACGCCGCCGTCGCCAGCGCGTCGATCACCACGTGGCGGCCGTCGGGCAGCCGCAGGTGCGACAGCCCGCCGCCCGCGATGCCCACCATCATCGGCTCCACCACCGTCAGCGCCAGAAGCGTGCCAACCGCCGCATCCACGGCGTTTCCGCCCGCTGCCAGAAGCTCGGCCCCCGCCGCGGCGCCCAGCGGATGGTTGGCCACGACCATGCCGCCGGCCCCCGTCGCGGGGCGCTTCTCGCAGGTGAAGGGAAGCGGGGATCGGGTCATGTGAAGCGCCTGTCGAAGGGGGAGGGAAAGCGGAGAATCGACCCAGCCGTACCCCAGCTTCCGCCGCTTGCCAACGCCGTAACTTTTATGGGGAAACGAAGAATTTTCTATTGGACAGAAAGCACCCCCGGCTTCCTCACTTGGGGCCATCAAGGCCGGCAGAAGCCTCGACAGCGAGGCCTCGGCCAGACCCGACCAACAGGGAAGACGACATGACCAAACACCGGACATCCGGCAATTCCGCCACCCGCCGCACGATCCTCGGCGGTGCGCTGACCCTTGCCGTGGGCACGCTGGGCGGCTTCGCCCCGGCGCAGGCTGACGACCTGAAGGGCACCGTGACGCTGATGGCGTATTCGGGCCTCTTCCAGGACAAGTACACCGAGGCCGTGGTGAAACCCTTCGAGAAGGCGCACCCCGGCGTCACGGTGAAATACTACACCACCGGCAACTCGGCCCAGATGCTCGGCACGCTCAGGGCGCAGAAGGGGTCGCCGCAGGTCGACGTGGTGATCTTCGACGCCTCGACCAGCCTGATCGGCGACAAGGAGGGGCTTCTGGCGAAGCTTCCGGTTTCCGAGAATCCGGTGATCGGCGAGCTGTCGAAACAGGCGATCATCAAGAAAGGCTACGGCCCCGCCGTGACCTTCGACAACCTCGTCTTCGTCTACAGCAAGAAGGCGTTCCCGACGCCGCCCACCTCGATCGACGCGCTCTGGGACAAGAAGCTGAAGGGGCGCCTGGGGATAAGCTCGATGCCCAACATCCAGGGCGCGGCACTTCTGGCGATCGTCGCGAAATCGCTGGGCGAGGATTACACAAAATCCGTCAGCAAGGCGGTCGACAAGCTCGCCACGCTGTCGCCCTCGGTCCAGACCTTCGACCCGAAGCCCGACGGCTACACCATGGTGCTGAACGGCGATCTGGACATGGCGACCGGCTGGAACGCGCGGGCGCAGTTCTATGCCCAGAAGAACCCCGACAAGCTGGGCGTCATGCTGCCGAAGGAGGGCAGCGTCCTGCAGATCAACACGATCAACCTGGTGAAGGGCGCGCCCAACACGCCGGCGGCCAAGGCGTTCATTGATTACGCGCTTTCGGCCAAGGCGCAGAAGGCCTTCACCGAGGCGATGTACTACGCGCCGGTGAACCCCAAGGCGAAGATCTCGGCCGAGGCGGGGGCCAAGACCGCGGCCAGCAAGCTTGACCAGATGCTGCCCTTCGACTGGGCGTGGGAGGCCACGGTCGCGGGCAAGTGGACCAAGGACTGGCAGCGCAAGATCGTGCCCGGGCGCTGATGAGGGGTGATCTGACGATGCAGGATGGCGCGCGCGCCAGCACTGGCCCGGCTTCCGCTTCGGCGCCCGATACGGCACATGTCACGGTTGAGAACCTGACCTTCGACTACGGCGGGGACAAGCCCGCCGTGGACGGCCTGAACCTGGGGATCCGGCGGGGCGAGTTCCTTGGCCTGCTCGGCCCCTCCGGCTGCGGCAAGACCACGACGCTGCGCATGGTGGCCGGGCTGATCGCGCCGACCTCGGGGCGGATCCTCGTGGGCGGGGACGATATCGTCGCCCGGCCCCCGTGGGAACGCAACCTGGGCCTCGTGTTCCAGTCCTACGCGCTGTTTCCGCACATGAGCGTGGCGCAGAACGTGGCCTTCGGGCTGCGGCTGCGAAAGCTTGGTCGCACGGAGGTGGCCGACCGGGTGCAGGAGGCGCTGCGCACCGTCCGTCTGGATGGTTTGGGGGACCGCAAGCCCGCGCAGCTGTCGGGCGGCCAACAGCAGCGGGTGGCGATCGCCCGCGCCATCGTCATCCGCCCCGATATCCTGTTGCTGGACGAGCCGCTTTCGAACCTCGACGCGCGGCTGCGCGACGAGATGCGGTTCGAGCTGCGCGATATCCAGATGCGCACCGGCATCACCACGCTGTTCGTCACCCACGACCAGCAGGAGGCGCTGACGCTCTGCGACCGGATCGCGGTGATGAACGGCGGCAAGCTGGAGCAGGTGGGCACGCCGGAAGAGATCTACGACCGGCCCGGCTCGCGCTTCGTGTCGCATTTCATCGGGCGGGCCAACGGCTTCGACTGCCGGGTAACCGGCAGCGGCGCCGCGGCGCGGCTGGAGCTGAATGGCCGCGCCCTCCCGCATGCGGCAGACCTGCCCCCCGGGCCCGACGTCACCGCCGTCCTGCGGCCCCACGCGGTGGAGCTTTGCACCCCCGACGAGGGGATCCTTCAGGGCGTGGTTCACCGCCGCGCTTTCATGGGCAATGCGCTGGAGATCGAGGTGGAGCTGGAGGGGGGCCAGATGATCTTTGCCGAGCTGCGCCCCGGCGGACCGGGCGACGACAGCGCGCGTCCGGGCCGGGCCGTGGGTCTGACCTGGCGGCCCGAGGCGATCCGGGTGTTCCCCGCATGACCGCCGTTCCCGCCGCCCCCGCGAAACGCCGGGCCGCCGCAGCCTTCCGCGAACCCGGCACCGGCGGGCCGCTGACGCCCTGGATCCTGATGGCGCCGGTGCTGCTGGTGCTGTGCTTTTCCTTCATCGGGCCGCTGGTCTGGCTGTTCCGCATGGCGCTGAACCAGTCGGACAACGGCGCGATCATCCCCGCCGTCAGCCTCGACACCTATCGCGACGTCTTCTCCGATCCCTACTACCTCGACCTGCTGCTGCGCTCGCTGGAGCTGTCGATGACCGCGACGGTGCTGGCGACCGCAATGGCCTATCCGGTGGCGCTGACGCTTCTTCGGATGGAATCGCGCTGGCGCACGGTGCTGGCGGTGCTGGCCACCTCGCCGCTGCTGGTGTCGGTGGTGGTGCGCGCCTATGGCTGGATGGTGACGCTGGGCGACAACGGCTTCGTCAATTCCTTCCTGCAATCGCTGGGCCTGATCCACGACCCGATCCGCATGGTGAACAATTACACCGGCGTGGTCATCGGCCTGACCGAAAGCATCATGCCCTACATCTTCCTCACCGTGATGGCCGGGCTCGACCGGCTGGACCGGCGACTGGACGAGGCGGCGATGAGCCTGGGCGCCCCGCCCGCCACGGTGTTCCTCAAGGTGACGCTGCCGCTCTCGGCCCCCGCCATCGTGGCCGGGCTGACCATCGGCTTCGTGCTGTCGGTCTCGTCCTTCATCACGCCGGAGCTTCTGGGCGGTGGCCGGGTCTTCGTGCTGGCGACCGAAGTCTACAACATGGCGCTGGTCTCGCTCGACTGGCCCACGGCGGCGGCGCTGAGCTTCGTCATGCTGGTGATCTTCTTCATCGCGCTTCTGGTCGCCGGGCGGCTGGTGAAGCGGCTGGGCTAGGGGGCGGACATGCAGTCGTTACTTCCGAAACTCGGGCGGCTCTACGTGATCGCGGTCTTCGCCTTCATCTTCCTGCCGCTGATCCTCGTCCTGCTGATCTCGTTCAGCACCGACGATTACCTCAACTTCCCGCCGCACGGCTGGGGCCTGCGCTACTATCACGAGGTGCTGGGCAACGCGAACTTCATGGCGGGCATCCGCAACAGCGCGATCATCGCCGCCATCGTCATGGTGCTGAGCCTCGCCTTCGGGCTTCCGGCGGCCTATGCGCTGACCCGGCTGAACTTTGCGGGCCGCGATTTCCTGCGCAGCTTCGTGCTGGCGCCTTTGATCCTGCCGACCATCGTGCTGGGTCTCGGCATCCTGATGATCTTCACCCAGTTGCACCTGACGGCCACCTACCCGGGCCTCGTGCTGGCGCATCTGGTGATGACGCTGCCCTTCACCGTGCGCATCCTGCAGACGACGCTGGGCAACCTCGGGACCGAGGTCGAGCAGGCGGCGATGACGCTGGGCGCACGCCCCTTGCAGACCTTCCGCTACATCACCCTGCCGCGGCTGGTGCCGGGGCTGGTGGCGGCGGGGGCGATCTCGGCCATCCTGTCCTTCGACGAGGTGGTGCTGTCGCTCTTCATCGTGGGGCCCCGGCTGACCACGCTGCCGGTCGCCATCTATCGCTACGTCGACGAACGCACCGACCCGATGGTCGCCGTGCTGGCCGTGCTGCTGATCGCGGTCTCGCTGGGCATCGTGCTGATCGTCGAGCGTTCCGTAGGCTTCGCCCGCGCCTTCGGGCGCTGATCTTTCCCAGAGGATACCATGAGCTACCAGATCAACGACATGCCCGCCCAGATCCCCGATGCCGACCTCGACCTGCTGCGGCAGTGCGAGACGGCGACGCTGGGCCACTGGCGCCTGCGCGGCTTTCTCTCGCGCGAGATCCAGCCGATCCTGCCGGGCCGCCGGGTGGTGGGCACCGCGGTGACCATCGCCATCCCGGGGCCGGATTCGACCCTGCTGCATCACCTTCTGGGCCTGCTGCGGCCCGGCGATTTCGTCATCGTCGACCGTCTGCACGACGACCGCTACGCCTGCTGGGGCGGGGGTGTCACCGTCGCCGCCAAGGCCGCAGGCGCGGTCGGGGCTGCGGTCGACGGCCCCTGCACCGACGCCGAGGAGATCGTCGCCTCCGACTTCCCGATGTGGTGCCGCGGCCTCTCGGCCATCACCACGCGGCTTTACGATCTGGGCGGCGCGATCAACGTGCCCGTCTCGTGCGGCAACACGGTGGTGATGCCGGGCGACGCGGTGCTGGCGGATGAAAGCGGTGTGCTGGTCCTGCCGCGCGGCGAGGTCGCGACCGAGGCGAAGGAGGCGATCGCCCGGCAGGAGCGGGGCAAGGCGCGCGAGGCCGAGGTGCGCGACCGCAAGATCAGGCTTGGTGACGCGAGCGGCGCCACCGCCAAGGTCCTGGCCAAGCTGGCCTAGGCCCGGAGTTCACGACCGGTTTTCGGACGTCTGCCGGTGCGGCAGGCGCCCCGGACCTGACGGCGGACAGAGGGGCGGCCGTGCGGTCGTGGGGCAGGGTGGCCCCGCATCTCCGGCCAGCGGCAAGGATTGCCCGACGTCTCCGTCAAAAATACCCGGGGTGCAGCGCCATGATCTGCCGCACCGCCTGAAGCGTGCCCGACAGGTGTTCGCGCACCGCCGCCTCGGTCGCGCCAAGGTTCCCGGCGCGGATGCCGTCGAGGATCTGGCTGTGGCAGTTCAGGATGGTCGCAGGTTTGCCCGGGTCGGGCAGGTTGAGCTGGCGCAGGCGGTCGATATGGCCCGAGCGGTCCGAGATCAGGTGCCATAATGCGGCATGGCCGACCGCATCGCACAGCGAGAGATGGAACTCGAAGTCGAGCGATGCGAAACGCTCAAGGTCGTTGATGTCCAGCGCCTGCCGTTGCCGCAGCAGGATCTGTTCGCTCTGGGCCAGAAGCGACGGATCCCGTTTCGCAGCCAGCGTGCGGCAGATCTCGAGTTCCAGCCCGAGGCGCAGGAACTGGGTCTCGCGCGCATGGTGGATGTCGATCGGCGTGACGATCGTGCGCGACTGGGGAAAAATCTCGATCAGCCCTTCCTGTTCGAGCCTAAGGAACGCGTCGCGCACCGGTGACTGGCTGACGCGATACCCTTCGGCGATCTGTTGCCGATTGAGGCTTTCGCCCGGTTGCAGCACGAGGCGAACGATCCGGGCCCGTAACGACTGGTAGATCTGCTCGGACACTGGAATCCGGCGCGACTTGTTCGAAGGCATTGGAAAGACGCCTGAATTTCTTAGTGCCTCGGTCATTCAATTCGGATCCCGGGTTTGAGGTCGTTCAACACAGCCTAAAGCAAGCTTGCGCGAGATACACTAATATATTAGTCGTCAAGGCGCGCGCCATGGAGGTGGCGTCAGAACCCAGGGAGGCAACATGAAAAGCATAACTCGCACCATCCTTGCCGGCTGCGCCGCCGCCGCGCTCAGCGCGGGCGCCGCTCAGGCGATGACCGTGACGATCCAGTCGTCGTTCAATGCGAACGACTTCACGATGAAGTTCTTCACCGACACCTGGCTGCCGAAGCTGGCCAAGGAAACCGACGGGCGGGTGAAGATGAAGCTGCTGCCGAACGGGTCGGTCGTTCCGGGCAACCAGACGCTGGATGCCACCGCGATGGGCGTGATCGACGGCGACTTCACCTCGACCAGCTATTTCGCGGGCAAGGAACCCGCCTTCGCGCTGCTGGGCGATCTGATCTCGGGCTATGACACGCCCGAGCAGATGCAGGATTTCTGCAAGGACGATCAGGGCACCAAGCTGTTGCAGGAGGCGATCGACAAGGTCGAGGGGGCGGGCAAGGTGAAGGCCGTGGCCTGTGGCCCCTACGGCAAGGAGGCCCTGCCGGCCCGTGTTGCGATCCCTGATTTCGCCGCGATGAAGGGCAAGAAGATCCGCGCGCCGCAGGGCCTTGAATCCGCGATCTTCGCCGCCGCCGGCGCGGTGCCGGTCTCGATCCCGTTCTCCGAGGTGTTCTCGGCGCTCCAGAAGGGCACGGTCGATGCGGCCGACGCCTCGGTCTACATCAACAACGCCGAGATCGGCATTCACGCGGTCGCGCCCTATTCGCTCTATCCCGGGATCTCGTCGATGCCTTCGATGCAGCTGACGATCTCGGATGCGAAGTGGAAGAAGATCTCGGCCGCCGACCAGAAGACGATCCGCAGCTGGTGGTACGACGCGATGGCGGCGCTGTCCAAGGACGTGGCCAAGCAAAGCGCCGACCGCGCCAAGAAGGACGCGGCCGACGGCAAGGTGCATCTGATCGACTGGTCCGACGAAAGCCGGGCCGAGCTGCGCAAGGTCGCCCGCGGGCAGTGGGAGGTCTTCGCCAAGAAGAGCGCGCTGGCGCAGAAGGTCCTCGACGCCGACCTCGCCTACATGAAGACGCTCGGCATCGCGCCGAAGTGAGCCTGGCGCGGCGTCCCCTGCGCGAAACGGGGGCGCCGCGTGCCACTTGATCCCCGGGTGACCGCTGCATGCAGCACCCGTTCCCAGCCCATGCGGAGGCCCTCATGAAGGCTCTTCTGTCGCGCCTCGTCGCGGCGATGGACCGAATAAGCGTGTTCATCGGCCAGGCCAGCGGCGTGTTCTATTTCACCTGCATCGCGCTTTCGGCGATCGAGGTGTTCCGTCGCTATGTCCTGAACGATCCCAGCGACTGGTCGATGGAAGTGGTGATGACGCTCTGCGCCTCGGCCTGGGCGCTGGCTGTGGGCTACGTCACCCAGCGCGACCGCCACATCGCCATCACCATGCTGGAGCTGCTGGTCGGCCCCCGGGTCTGGCGCTGGTTCCGGCTGCTGCAGCTTGTTATCGCCATCGTCACCATCGCCACCCTGTGCTGGGCGGTCTGGGATCCGGCGATGCGCCAGTTCGCCTCGCCCGAACGGTCAGGCACGGCCATGAACTCGATCCAGCCCGCCTATTTCCACGTGCTGATCCTCGTCAGCGGCTTCCTCTACCTCGGTCAACTGATCGCCAACCTGATCCGCTGGTTCGACGAGCCCGCGATGGAGCCGCGCCATGGGCATTGAACTCATCACGATCCTGATCGTCCTGGCGCTTCTGGGGCTGATGGCGCTGGGGGTGCCGCTGGGCATCACCACGCTTGCCGTCTCGCTGGGCACGGCGATCCTCTATTTCGGCACCACCGCGGGCTTCTTCCTCGTCTCGGCCAACGTGACGGAGGTGTTTTCCAAGTACGACCTCGTCGCGGTGCCCTTCTTCGTGTTCATGGCGAACGTGCTTGAACGATCCGGCATGGCACGGGAGCTTTTCGATGCCATGGCGATCGCCGGCGGGCGGTTCCATGGCTCCATCGGGGTGCAGACCTCGGTCGTGGCGGTGCTTCTGGCGGCGATGTCGGGGGTGATGGGGGGCGAGATCGTGATCCTCGGCCTCGTGGCCCTGCCGCAGATGCTGCGGCTGGGCTACGACCGCAAGCTGGCGATCGGCATCATCTGTGCCGCGGGCGCGCTGGCCACGCTGATCCCGCCGTCGATCATCCTTATCATCTTCGGACTGGCCGCGCAGATCTCCATCACCAAGCTGTTCACGGCCTCGATCCTGCCGGGTGTTCTGCTGGCATCGCTCTATGTCGCCTACATCCTGATCCGGGTGCGGCTGAACCCCGGCCTCGCGCCGATCTACGACGTGCCCGAGACGGGCCTGCCGTTCTTCCGGCGCCTGCGCTACCTCAAGGGCGTGGTTCTGCCCGGGCTGCTGATCGTCGTCGTGCTGGGCATCATCTACACCGGCATCGCCACGATCACCGAGGCCGCGGCGGTGGGCGCCGTCGGCTCCATGGTAATCGCGGCCCTGCGGCGGGAGCTGAGCTGGACCATGGCGCGCGACGCCATGCGCCAGACGGTCATCACCGTGGGCTCGATCATCTGGCTGGTGATCGGCGCGGTCTCGCTGGTGGGGATCTACAACCGCATCGGCGGCGATGATTTCCTGCACGGGCTGCTGTCGTCGCTGAACATTCCGCCGCTGGCGGTGATCGTCGTGATGATGCTGATCGTGATGGTGCTGGGCACCTTCCTCGAATGGATCGCGATCCTCTTCATCACCGTTCCGATCTTCGTGCCGGTGGTCATCAACCTCGGGTTCGATCCGGTCTGGTTCGGCGTGCTTTTCGCCATGAACCTGCAGATCTACTACCTTTCGCCGCCCTTCGGTCCGGCCTGCTTCTTCCTGAAGTCGGTTGCGCCCAAGGACATCGAGCTTCAGGAAATCTTCGTCGCCGTGCTGCCCTTCATCGGGTTGCAGATCATCGGGCTGCTGCTGGTGCTGTTCTTCCCCGAGATCGCCCTGTGGCTACCGCAGCTGACCAACTAGGGAACCCGCCATGACCCAGGACGACCTGACCCGGCACGAGGAAGAGCTCACCCCCGACGCCTATGATGCGGACGCGCGGTGGGAGCCGAAGTTCGGCAACTGGCCCGAGGTGGCCGGTGTGCTGCTGACGCTCGCGCTGATCTGGATGAGCTTCGCGTTCAGAGGATAGGATGCGACGGGCGGGCCCCGCCGATCCGGGGGCTGCCCGCCGGTTCGGCCAACGGTCGCGAAAGATGCCGCCGGGACATGGCGGGGCCGAGTTTCGCGCTTTCCGGTTTCCTCCAGCCGGGGAAGCCTTGAGCATGCCGAGCGGCTGTCGCGTGGCCCGTTCCAGGCTAGGGTTGCGCGGTTGAAGGACATGGGCGGCGAAGCACACTACCCGACCTTGGCGCGCCTGCTCGAGAATGCGCCTTGAACCGAGCTGCACTATGCCGGCTTCGTCAACCTGCTGGAAATGCCGGCACTCTACGGCCGGCGTTCCTTGCGCGGGGGGCGGAGGCCGGGGGAGTCCTCAGGCGGGGGTCGGCACGCCGAGCAGGGCGGGGATCTCGGTCAGGGCGCGCAGCGCATAATCCGCGTCATTCGTCTGCGCGGCCTCGGGGCCCACCAGCGCGACGCGGAGCCCGGCGGCGCGGGCGGAGCGCAGGCCGGTCAGGCTGTCTTCCACCGCAAGCACCGCCTCCGGCGGAAGGGCCAGGCGGTCGGCGGCCATGCGGTAGGGCAGGGGGTCGGGCTTGCCCGCGGCCACGTCGTCGAGGCTGAGCGATCCGGACAGAAGCCCCGTCACACCCAGGCTCCTGAGGTTGATGTCGACCACGGCGCGGACGGAATTCGACACGCAGATCTGCGACACGCCCGCCTGCGCCAGCGCGTGCATCGTCTCGATGGCGCCGGGCATGGGCTGCAGGGTGTCGCTCTGTGCCGCGTAATAGGCGTGCAGCTCTTCCAGCCAGCGGGCCTGTTCGACGGAGGCGGGAAGGCGGTGGCGCAGGCGCGCCCAGACATCGCCGATGTGAACGCCGACAAAGCTTTGATCCTCGGGGTCGATCGTCAGGCCGTAGCGGGCGCAGACGGCCACCAGCGCGCGATGGTGCAGGGGCTCGCTGTCGACCAGCGTGCCGTCGATGTCCCACGCGACCGCGCGCAACGTCATGCGTGGATCCCCTCGAGCCGGGTGTAGAGGTCGCGGAACCGGGCATAGCCCGTGTCGTAGACCTGACGGTTGGCGGCGGTCGGCGCGATCGGGGGGTCGCGGCGCGTCAGGGCGCTGATGCCCTCCCAGGTGGCGGCGCCGCAGCCCACGGCGGCCACCCAGGCCGCGCCGAGGCATGATCCGGGGTGCCCGCCCAGCCGTTGCAGGGGGACGCCCAGGACGTCGGCCACGATGCCCATCCAGACATCGCTGTTCGCTCCGCCGTCCGAGACGAAGAACCGTGTGGTCTGATAGCCGATGTCGTTGAACGTCTCGATGTGATGGCGGATCGCGTAGGCATAGGCCTCGAGCACGGCGCGCCAGATGTGCCCCAGGTCGTGCGACAGCGTCAGCCCCTCGAAGGCGCCGCGCGCCGCCGGATCGTGCAGCGGCGTCTTCTCGCCCAGAAGGTAGGGCAGGAAGGTCAGGCCCATCGCGCCCGCGGGCCGCGCCGCGGCCATCGCATCCAGCGCCGCGTGGCGCGATCCGTTCAGGGGCTCGACCCCGGTGGCGAGGGTGTCGACGAACCAGTTGAGCACCGAGCCCCCGGTCGACATGCAGCCGTTCGGCATCCACATCCCCGGGATCAGGTGATAGTCGAGAAACAGCCGCCCGTCCGGGATCGCCTTGTCCGTGGCGGTCAGGATATCGACGGCGCCGCCGAATTTCAGCAGCACGTCGCCGTTCGCCACGACCCCCGCCCCAAGGCAAGAGGCGATCATGTCCGCGGCCCCGCCGAACACCGGCGTGCCCACCGCAAGGCCGGTCTCGGCGGCGGCAGCGTCGGTGACGTGGCCCATCACCTCGGACGAGGGGGCAAGCGGCGGCAGAAGCGCCGGGTCGATGCCGGTGCGGGCGGCCTGATCCGGGTCGATCCGGTTGCTGGCGACGTTGACGATGCCCGCCTCCAGCGCCCAGTTCTGTTCCACCCGGGCAACGCCGGTCAGCCGGTAGTTGATGTAGTCATAGGACCCCAGCAGGGTGCGGGCCCTTGCCACCACCTCGGGCTCATGCCGGGCAAGCCAGCGCATCTTGGCGCCGACCAGTTGCTGGTTCACGCCGTTGCCGGCGCTGGCCAGGAACGCGTCTTCGTCCAGCTCGGCCCGCATCTGCGTGACCTCGGCCCCGGCGCGCCCGTCGCTTTGCTGGATCGAGCGGCGCAACGGCTTGCCGTCTTCATCCAGCAGGATCGTCGCGGGCAGCATGCCGGCCACGGCGATGCCCGCGATCTCCGACGCTTCGCGCCCCGCGCTCGCCAAGAGTTCGGGGATGATCGCGCAGCAATTGGCCCACCATTGATCGGGGTCTTCCTCGGCCCAGCCGGGGTGCGCGGAATGCAGGGTCACCGGGCGCTGCGCCTTGGCGAGGATCCGGTCGGGCAGTTCGATCAGAAGGCCGATCGTCGAAGTGGTCCCGATGTCGAGACCCAGATAGAGAGCCATGGAATATCCTGTAAATGTCAGGCGACGAGGATCGAGACGCCCGCGTCATCGAGGGCCTGAGTCAGTTCAGGCGGCGGGGTGGCATCGGTCACCAGCACCGAGATGCGCTTGAGGTCGGCGACCCGGACGGTCGACATGCGGCGGAACTTGGAACTGTCGAGCAGCAGGATCCGGCGCGCGGCGCGCTGGATGTAGACCGTCTTCATCGCGGCTTCCTCGGGGGAATAGTCGAAAAGGCCATCCGCCGTCAGCCCCGAGGCGCCGATCACCGAGGCGTCGAAATAGTAGCGCGAGAAATCCTCGATCGCGCCCGGCCCGGTCACCGACATCTCGCCGGGTTGGATCAGGCCGCCGGGCACGTAGGTCTGCACCGTGGCGGCGGCGGTCAGCTGGGCCACCCGCAGGCTGTTGGTAAAGATCCGCATGCCCGCCGGCGGCTCGGCGGAGAGGAGCGCCCGCGCGGCGGCCAGCACGGTGGTGCCCAGATCGAAGGCGACGGTCTGGCATTCTGCCACCAATCCGGCGGCGGCCTGCGCGATGCGCGCCTTGGCGTCGCTGTTCAGGCGGCGCCGGGCCTCGAACAGCGGCTCGACATCGTCGATCACGGTCAGCGGCCCGTGTTGCAGGCTGACGGCGCCGCCATGCACGCGCTCCAGCAGGCCCTGCGCCTCCAGCTCGGCCAGATCGCGCCGCACGGTCATGTCGGAGACCCCGAATTCCTCCGCGATCTCCGCGACCGAGACGGACCCGCCCTGGTTGAGCCGGGCAAGGATGGCGGTCAGCCGGGCCTGCGCGGGTGTCCGCCCACGCCGCGCCTGCGGCGCCTCGGTCGTCGTCTCAGTCATCTTGAACCGGCCCTTGCTACGGAATACTGCTTCGATCAAACCAGAACATCACCTCGGTTTCAACTGAACATTTCAAAACATAACTCTTGTGCGTTTTCCAAAACCGTGTTTGATTTTGATCAATCTGGGAGTAATTGCACATGAATGAACACGACCTTGCGCTTCAGCAGCATCCGGGCCTTCAGGGCAAGTCCGCCTTCGTGACCGGCGCAGCCGGTGGAATCGGCTGGGCGATCGCGCGGGCGCTGGCAGCGCAGGGCGTGACGGTGACGGTTGCCGATCTGGATCTGTCTGCGGCCCGGACGGCGGCAGAAAAGCTGGGGCAGGGGCATCACGCGGTGCAGGTAGACGTGCGCGACCGCGCCTCGGTCGAGGCGGCCTTTGCCGAAGCCGCGGCGCGGGGCGACGGGGTCGACATCTGCATCGCGAACGCCGGGGTGTCGAGCATGCGGCGCGCCGTCGATCTGACCGATGACGACTGGGCGTTCAACATGGACGTCAACGCGCGCGGCGTGTTCCTGACCAACCAGATCGCGTCGCGGCACTTTCTTGCGCGCGGTGCGGGCACCATCGTCAACACCGCCTCGCTGGCGGCCAAGGTGGGGGCGCCGCTGCTGGCGCATTATTCCGCCAGCAAGTTCGCCGTCGTGGGCTGGACCCAGGGCCTTGCGCGGGAACTGGCGCCCGCAGGCATCCGCGTCAACGCGGTCTGCCCCGGCTTCGTGCGCACCTCGATGCAGGAGCGCGAGATCGCGTGGGAGGCCGAGCTACGCGGCATGACCCCCGACGCGGTGACGCAGGATTACATCTCGCAGACCCCGCTGGGCCGGATCGAGACGCCCGAGGACGTGGCCGGCGTGGTCATCTTCCTGTGCTCGGACGCCGCGCGCTTCATGACCGGGCAGGCGATCAACGTGACCGGCGGCGTCTACATGACCTGACACCGGGCCGCGCCCGCCCGGAAACGGCCCCCAGCCACATCCCTTTTCTTGCGACGGATACGACCCGTGCCAGCTATCAAGCTCAACAACATCAGCCGCGACTACGGTCTGGGCATCTTCGGCGTGCAGGACGTCAGCCTCGATATCGAGGAGGGGGAGTTCATGGTCCTCCTCGGCCCGTCCGGATGCGGCAAGTCGACGACATTGAGGATGATCGCGGGGCTGGAGGAAACCACCAGCGGTGAGATCAGCATCGCGGGTCGCGACGTCACCCGGCTGGCGCCGCGGGCGCGCAACGTCGCCGTGGTGTTCCAGTCCTACGCCCTTTATCCCCACATGAGCGTGCGCGAGAACATGCGGTTCGGCATGAAGATGCGCAAGACGCCGCGGGCCGAGCAGGAGGCGCGCATCGCGCAGGCGGCAGAGGTTCTGGGCTTGCAGGCCTATCTCGACCGCAAGCCCTCGGCCCTGTCGGGCGGGCAGCGCCAGCGGGTCGCGCTGGGGCGGGCGATCGTGCGCGAGCCCGACGTGTTCCTGATGGACGAGCCGCTGTCGAACCTCGACGCCAAGCTGCGCGGCGAGATGCGTCAGGAACTGGTCAAGCTGCACCGCCGCGTGGGCAAGACCACTGTCTTCGTCACGCATGACCATGTCGAGGCGATGACCATGGGCGACCGGATCTGCATCATGCGCAACGGCCGGATCGAGCAGGTGGGGCCGCCGCTGGAGGTCTACGCCCGGCCGCGCAACACCTTCGTCGCGCAATTCCTGGCCTCGCCCGCGATGAACCTGATCCCGGCGGAACTGACTGCTTCGGACGGGGGCATCGCGCTCGGGGCCGGTCCGATCGCCGGGCCGTTGCCCGCGCGCGAGGCCGCGGCCTATCGGGCCGGCGTGGGGCGGGCGCTGCAGTTCGGCCTGCGCGCCGAGGATATCGCCACCGAGGCGAAGCCCGGCACCCTTCCGTTCGAGGGCAGCGTGACCGCGGTGGAGGCGCTCGGCAACGAGAACCTGATCGCGGTGGAGAGCGGCGGGCACCGCATCGCCGCGCGGGTCGACCGGCATTTCCTGCCCAAGCTGGGCGAGACCGTCACGCTGCATGCCGATCTGGCGCACATGCACCTGTTCGATGCCGCCGATGGCGAAGCGCTGGTGCGGGAGGCCTGACGATGCTGCGCAAGGTCGTCTCCCATGTCGGATTGATCCTGGCGGTGGTGATTGTGCTGTTCCCGATCCTGTGGGTGCTGCGCACGTCGCTGGTGCCGGCGCATGACAGCTACAGCACGGCGATCCTGCCCGCGGTGACGCTGGACAATTACCGTGCGCTGTTCGCCGACAAGGATTTCGGCCGGAACTACCTGAATTCGCTGATCGTCGCCGGGCTGTCGGTGGTGCTGACGATGCCGTTGGCCGCGATGACGGGCTATGCCTTCGCGCGCTTTCGCACCGGTGGCCGGATCGCGCGCTTTGCCACGCTGGCCAGTCAGATGCTGCCGCCGGTCGCGCTGGCGCTGCCCACCTTCATGCTGTTCCGGACGCTGGGGCTGACCAATTCTCTCTTGGGGCTGACCATCGTCTATGCGGCCATCAACCTGCCGTTCCTGATCTGGATCCTGATGGGGTTCTTCGAGTCGATCCCCGAGGATCTGGAAGGCGCCGCGATGACCGACGGCGCGACCCGCTGGGGCGCCTTCTGGCGCGTCGTCCTGCCGGTGGCCGCGCCGGGGATCATGGCGGCCGCGGTGCTGGGCTTCATCCTGTCGTGGAACGAATTCCTGTTCGCGCTGATCCTCAACGGATCGAGCACGGCGACGGTGCCGGTCGCGCTGGCCAGCCTTCAGACCTCGAACGGGGTGCAGATCTCGAACGTCGCGGCGGGCGTCTCGCTGGCGATCCTGCCGCTGATGATCGCGGCCAAGTTCATTCAGAAATACCTGGTCGAGGGGCTCTCCTTCGGATCGGTGAAATAACAAAAAAGCAGAGCAGCGAAACCCAACAGACGAGGATGTAAGCGATGAAGAAGATGATCACGGCACTGACCCTTGGCGCGGCCGCGTCCCTGTGGGGCGGTGCGGCGCTGGCCGACGGCGTCACCCTGCACGCGTTGATGGAGGACGTGCCCGAGACGGCCATCATCGAGAAGATGCTGCCCGAGTTCGAGAAGCAGACCGGCATCAAGGTGGAGTTCGAAAAGGTCGGCTACGGCGACATGCACGACAAGCTGGTCCCCCAGCTGGTCAGCGGCAAGAGCTATTACAACCTGCTCGAGGTCGATTTCCTCTGGGCCGGGGAGTTCCCCGCCGCGGGCTGGCTGGAGGATCTGAAGCCCTACGCCAAGAAGAGCGGCTTCGACACCTCGGTCTTCATCCCCTCGACGATGAAGCTCTTGGGCGACACCGACGCCTCGATGCCGCTGATCCCGATGTACAACTACTCCATGGGCCTGATCTACCGCACCGACTTGTTGCAGGATCCGAAACTGAAGGCGACCTACAAGAAGGAGACGGGGCAGGAGCTGGCGGTGCCCAAGACGCTGGCCGATTACGTCAAGGTCGCCAAGTTCATGAAGGCCGAGGGCAAGGTTGCCGGCGCTGCGATGCAGGGCCAGAAGGGCGACCCCAACGCGATGGAATTCTCGAACTACCTGTTTTCCGCCGGCGGCGCCTACCTCGACGGCAAGAACAAGGTGGTGCTGAATTCCGACGCCGGAAAGACCGCGCTGACGCTTTACAAGGATGCGATCACCCATGCCGCGCAGACCGGCGCGCTGTCGGCCACGCTGGACGACACGATGCGGCTGATGTGCTCGGGCAAGGCGTTCAGCATGGTCACCTACTGGTGGATGCTGCCGCAGATCGACAACGCCAAGAGCTGCCCGTCGGTGGCGGGCAAGGTCGCGCTGTCGGTGATGCCCGGCGGGCATGGCGAAAGCGGCGGCTGGGGCTGGGGCATTCCCAAGAACATCCCCCAGGACGAGAAGGACGCCGCCTGGAAGTTCATCACCTGGGTGCAAAGCAAGGATGTGGCCGTGGCCCGCGCGATGGAAGGGCATGCCCCGGTGCGCGCCGATGTCTACGAGGACCCGGCCGTGCTGAAGAAATATCCGTTCTACAAGCAGGCGATGAAGGTGGTGGAAAGCGGCAAGTCCTTCCCGATCTTCACCTATTCCGCGCAGTACGAGGACACGCTGGGCACCCAGCTGTCGCTGGCCGCCAGCGGCGAGAAGCCGGTGCCTGACGCGCTCTCCGCCGCGGCCGATGGCCTGACCGGGCTGATGAACAAGTAATCCCACGCACGCCCCGGGGGCGGTGCCGCCGCATCGCCCCCGGTCTTCCGACCCGATCCCGTTCCGACCAGCCGAAAGACCGCCCCGATGAGCACCAGAATGGCACATTCCGCCCGCGCGGGCTGGGCATTTGCCGCCCCCGGCCTGACGATGCTTGCCATCGTGATGGGGTTGCCGGTGCTCTATGCGCTGGCGATGGCGCTGTCGTCGATGACGCTGCTGCGCCCGGCGCTGCACATCACCGGGGTGGGGAACTTCCTCCAGATCATGTCCGAGCCGCTGTTCTGGAGCTCGCTCGGCCTGACGCTGCGCTATGCCCTGGGCGCCGTGGTCGGCGAATTCCTCGTGGGTCTCGCGATCGCGCTGATGCTGCGCCAGGTGGTGGCGCTGCGCGGCCTCTACTTCGCGGTGCTGACGCTGCCGATGGCGATGGCGCCGGTCGCGGTGGCGCTGATCTGGCGCATGCTGCTGCAACCGAACCTCGGCATCGTCAACCAGACGCTCACGTCGCTGGGCCTGCCGGCGGTCGACTGGCTCGGCGATCCCCATCTTGCGCTGAAGACGATGATCTTCATCGACATCTGGCAGCAGACCTCCTTCGTCGTGCTGCTCTTGTCCGCCGGTCTCGCCTCGCTGCCGCGCGAGCCTTATGAGGCGGCCGAGGTCGACGGGGCGGGCCCGCTGCAACAGTTCTGGTACATCACCCTGCCGCTCTTGCGCCCGGTCGCGATGATCGCGGTGGTGATCCAGCTGATCAACGAATTCCGCACCTATGACCTGGTCTACATCCTGACCCGGGGCGGCCCCGGCGTCTCGACCGAGCTCCTGTCGTATTTCGCCTATCAGCGCGCCTTCAAGGGCCTGGCGCTGAACGAGGGCAGCGCCGCGGCCTTCATCCTGCTTCTGATCGTGCTTCTCATCACGGTGGTCTTCTTCTTCCTGCTCGAACGCAGGAAGAGCTGAGGCCGCCCCGACACCCATTCCATTCCCATCGACCCCCCGCACCCGCCGGGGACAAAGGAGAGACAAACCATGAAATTCGCCTCGCTTTTCCCGGGGATCAAGCCTGTCATCGCGATGGTTCACCTGAACCCCATGCCCGGCACCCCGCTGTATGATGCCGATGCCGGTGTCGAAGGGATCTACCAGGCCGCGCTGAAGGATCTGGATGCGCTGCAGGCCGCCGGTGTCGACGCGGTGATGTTCGGCAACGAGAACGACCGTCCCTATGAGCTGGAGGTCAACGTGGCCACCACCGCGGCGATGGCCCATGTCATCGGGCGGCTGCGCGACCGGATCGAGAAACCCTTCGGTGTCAACGTGCTGTGGGATCCGGATGCGACCGTGGCACTGGCTGCGGCGACCGGCGCCGCCTTCGTGCGCGAGATCTTCACCGGCACCTATGCCTCGGACATGGGGCCGTGGACCCCGAACGCGGGCCGCGCGATGCGCGAGGCACGCCGCCTCGATCGCAAGGATCTGGTGATCCTCAACAACGTCTCGGCCGAGTTCGCGCATTCGCTCGATGCCCGCCCGCTGCCCGACCGGGCGCGTTCGGCGGTGTTCTCGTCGATCCCCGACGCGGTGCTGGTCTCGGGCGCGATCACCGGCGAGGCCGCGCGGATGACGGATCTCGAGGCGGTGAAGAAGTCGCTGCCGGACACGCCCGTGCTGGCCAACACCGGGGTCAAGCACGCCACCGTCGCCGACGTGCTGAAGATCGCGGACGGTTGCATCGTGGGCTCCTCGCTCAAGGTGGACGGCCACACCTGGAACGCGGTCGATCCGGACCGCGCGCGCATGTTCATGGATGTGGTGCGGGCGGAGCGGGCCTGAGGCCGGCCCTTCCTGTGTGATGCTTCCCGGGATGGGCATCGGCTGAGCGCGGATCCGGTCGTGCCTCTCGGTGCGCTGGCGGATCCGCCGCCGCGCGGTCTCTCCGGCGCGACGAGAGCGTCGCGGGATAATTCTGGCGGTAGAGCAGGGCGCAGGCAGGTTCGCTTGCCTGCGCCCTTCCCTATCCGGCCGGTGCAGCCGCCAGCGCTGCCTCGGCCTCGGCCCCGGTCCAGCGTGCCGAGGCCCCGCCGGGGGCCTCCGGCCACGTCGCTATAGCCCGATCTTATGGTGGGCACCCCCGTTTCTATTGGCGCAGCGGAGCGGGGTGGTGAAGTCTCCCCTCCACATTCGGCGCGGGCCGCGGCCCGGACCGGTCAGGGAGAGGAGACACCCATGTTCGCACGAAAGATCATCGCCGCGGCGGTGCTGGGCACCGTGATGGCGACCGGCGGCGCAGCCAGCGCCAAGGAACTCAGCTTCGCCAACTTCATGCCGTCCAACCACCCTTATGTCGGCAGCACCTTCCAGCCCTTCGCCGACCAGGTCAGCAAGCTTACCGACGGCAAGGTCACCGTGAAGCTTTACAACGGGGGCGAGCTGGGCGCAGGTCCGGTGCAGCAGTACAACCGCGTCGTCGACGGCGTCGCCGATCTCGCCGTGAGCCTGCCCGGCTATACGGCCTCTCAATTCCCGCTGACGCTGCTGTCGGAACTTCCGGGTGTCCTTGAGGAAAAGACCGGGACAGAGGACATCTACAAGAACCTCGGGCTGTTCAAGCACGATTATCGCCGTGTCCACCTGGTTGCGCTGTGGTCGAGTGCCGAGAACGTTCTTTTCACCCGCGACAAGGCCGTACGTTCGCCGGCCGACCTGAAGGGCATGAAGATCCGCGTGCCCTCGCGCGCGACCGGGCTTATGGTCGAGGCTTGGGGCGGTTCACCCGTCTCGATGCCGGTGACCCAGATCTACAACGCGATGCAGACCGGCGTGCTGGACGGTGCAATGATCGACGGCACCGGCGTCAACGCCTTCAAGCTCAACGAGGTGTCGAAATACATCACGATGGGGATGAAGACGACGATCTCGCCCTTCTTCATCATCATAAACAGGGATGCCTATGCGGGGCTGACCCCGGATCAGCAGAAGGCGGTGGACGAGGCCGGCAAAGACGCGGCGATGCATGGGCTGGAAAGCCAGTTGAAGGTTGCCGAGGCGGGATTCAGGTCCTTCGCCGCCGAGCCGGGCAAGGAGGTGATCCACCTCACCGCCGACCAGGCCGCGGCCTTCGACAAGCTTTCGGTCCCGGTGACGGAAGAGGTGGTGAAAAAGACCGGCGGCGACGCGCAGAAGATCGTCGACGCGCTGAAAGCCGACCAGTAGGCGGGGGCGCAGGCGATGGAAGGGCCTTTCTGGCTGGGTGCTATCGACCGGGCGAACCGCCTGCTGGCCGGGCTGGCCGCGGCGATCCTCGTGGCGCTGGTGGCGATCGTCTTCGCGGGCGTCGTCTCGCGCTACCTCCTCGGCCGGCCGCTTCTGGGCCTCAACGAGGTCGTGCAGCTGACGGCGGTGGCCCTGGTGATGCTGGGGTTGCCACATTGCACCGGGTCGGGCGGGCATGTCACCGTCGACGTGCTGGATGGTGCGATCGGGCGGATCGGGCGTTTCCTGGGCGATCTGCTGTCGCGCGCCGTCAGCATCCTTGTCCTGTCGGCGCTTGTGCGGCGCGCCATCACCAAGGCGCTGGAGGCGCATGAATTCGGCGACGTGACCAACATGCTGTCGCTGCCGCTCTGGCCCTTCTACGCCGCCATTGCCCTGGGCATGGCGCTCAGCGCGCTCGTGCTTGCCGCACAGCTGGTTGCCATCTTGATGCGGGGACGCGCGGCATGAGCCCGGAAACGATCGGAATACTCGGCATCGTCGCGCTGTTCGCGCTGATGATCCTGCGCACGCCGGTGGCCTTTGCCATGCTCGCGGTGGGGTATGGCGGCATGTATCTGCTGCAGGGGGCGCGGGCGGCCAGCGCAGTCATGGTCACGCAAAGCTATCAGGCGGTATCGAACTACGACCTGATCGTCGTGCCGATGTTCGTCCTTCTGGGCAACGTCGCCTCACAGGCCGGCTTCAGCCGCGCGCTCTACGATGCGGCCTTCGCCTGGGTCGGGCGGTTCCGGGGCGGGCTGGCGTCAAGCTCGGTGCTGGGCTGCGCCGTCTTCTCGGCCGTTTCGGGATCTTCGGTGGCGACCGCGGTCACCATCGGCAAGGTCGCGATCCCCGAGATGAAGCGGCTGGGCTACGGCGACGGCCTGTCGACCGGCGCGATTGCCGCGGGTGGCACGCTCGGCTTCCTGATCCCGCCGTCCACCGGCTTCGTGCTCTACGCGATCCTGACCCAGCAATCGGTGGGGCGGTTGTTCATGGCGGGCATCCTGCCGGGGCTTCTGCTGATGGGCCTGTTCATGGCGACCGTCGCAACGATCGCCACGCTGAACCCCGCGGCGGGTCCGCGCGGCGCGCAGGTGGGCCTGCGCGACCGGATGGTCCTGTTCGGCCGTTCGGCACCGCTGCTGGGCATCATCGCGCTGTCGATCGGCGGGATCTACGCGGGTATCTTCACCCCGGTCGAGGCATCGGCCATCGGCGCGGGGTTGATCATCCTGCTGGCCTTCGCGCTGCGCAGCCTCAGCCTGCGCGGCTTCTCCTCCGCGCTGATCGAGACGGTACGGACCTCGGCCATGCTCTACATGGTGGTGATCGGGGCGGATGTGCTGAACCCCTTCCTCGCGGTGACCCATATCCCCGACGCATTGGGCACGGCGCTGACCGGGGCGGGCCTTGGCCCCTACGGCACGCTCGCCCTCATCATCCTGGGCTATGTCGTCCTGGGGATGTTCCTCGACTCGCTGTCGATGCTGGTGGTGACGATCCCGATCGTCTTCCCGATCATCCAGACCCTCGGCTTCGATCCGATCTGGTTCGGGGTGGTCGCGGTGATCGTGGTCGAGATGGGGCTGATCACGCCGCCCGTCGGGCTGAACGTCTTCGTGGTCAAGGGCGTTGCGCCCGAGGTGCCGATGATGACGATCTTCCGCGGGGTGACGCCGTTCCTGATGTCGATGATCGTGGGCCTGCTGCTGATCATCGCGTTTCCGGCAATCGCCACCTTCATTCCGAACTCGATGTTCGGACATTGACGAAGGGGCCTGTCAGGGGCTGGGCCCTCCGTCGGGCCGCCATCTACCGCGCCATGTCGCAAGATCTCTCTCCCCGTGAGCACGGCGAATTTCGCGGGCGTCTATCGCATGGGCGTCGGTGTTAGGCCCATGATGCCGAGGGGACGCCCGAGTGGGGCGCAGGCGCTCCGCGGGGCGGTCGGCCGGGACGAGGGCGCGTGGCCGGCTGTGCTGTCATCGCCGCGCGCTCACCGGTCCCGGGCCGGGCGCAGCGCCGCGTTCTCGGCCCGGATCCGCCACCACAGCATGGCGGCGTTCAGGGCGCTGAAGACCAGGGCCAGGGGCCACAGGCCGAGCACCAGCGGGGTCACCGCGATCTCGGCGACCACAAGGGCGTAGTTCGGGTGACGCAGGATCCGGTAGGGTCCGCGCCGCACAAGGGGCGCGTCGAGAACGATGATCCGCGTGGTCCAGCGCGCGCCGAGGCTTGCCAGGATCCACACGCGCAAGGCCTGCAGCATCACCCAGAGGGCCAGCCAGCCGGGGTGGAGGGCCGCATCCCGGCCGAACCACGCGAGGCCCAGGATCCACGCCGTGTGCAGCGCGACCATCACCGGGTAATGCCCCGCGCCATGCTCGTGCGCACCCTGCGCCAGAAGGCGGGCGGTGTTGCGCCGGGCGAGGGCAAGCTCGGCCAGGCGTTGCGCCATGACGACCGCCATGAAGATCAGGGCGGCCGGGTTGACCGCGCCGCTCATGCCGCCTGCCGGGCGTTGGTGGCGACCCGGACGGGAAGGAAGGCCGCGCTGAACCCGGGGCCGAGCGCGCAGGCAAGCAGGTGGCCCTCGCAACCGCTGCGCAACACCTCCTCCAGCACGAAGAGAACGGTAGGCGCCGACATGTTGCCGTGATCGCGCAGCACCCGCCGTTCGGCATCGAGGCTGCCCTGATCGAGGTGCAGCACCTGCTCCAGCGCCTCGATCACCCGGGTGCCGCCGGGGTGGCAGACGAAGCGATCCACGCCTGTGCGGCTCAGGCCGGCACGTTCCAGTGCATGCCCGGCGACCGAGGCGAATTCCTGGCCCACGAAATCGGGAATCGAGCGGTCGAAGATCACGCCGAGGCCGGTGTCCTCCACCTCCCACCCCATGATCGGCAGGGTGTCGGGCCAGGTATGCTGGTGCGGCGTGCCCAGCGTGATCGCGGGGCCGTCGGGCGCATCTGTCGACAGGCACAGCGCCGCCGCACCGTCGCCGAAAAGGACGGTCGCCACGATGTCGGCCTTGGTCAGCCGGTCAGTGCGAAACGACAGCGTGCAGGCCTCGACCACCACCATAAGCACCTTTGCCCCGGGCTGCGACAGCGCCATGCGCCGCGCCACGATCGCGCCCGACACGCCGCCCGCGCACCCCAGGCCGAAGAGCGGGACGCGCAGGATGTCGGTGCGGAACCCCACGCGGCGCAGCGCCTGCGCCTCGAGCGTCGGCGTCGCGAGGCCGGTGGAAGAAACGGTGACGACGCAATCCACCTCTTCCGCGTGCCAGCCCGCGCGGGAAAGCGCGGTCTCGGCGGCCGCGGCGAAAAGATCCGTCGCGCCCTCCATGTAGCGGGCGTTGCGGTCGGCCCAGCCATGTGGTTCCTCGAACCAGTCGAGCGGCACGACCGAATGGCGCCGGGCGATCCCCGCGCTTTCGAAGGCGCCGGCGACGCGGTCGAACTGCGGGAAACGGGGCGCGAGCAGACGGCGGGCATTGCGCGCGACCTCTGCCTGATCGAGGATGTTGGGCGGCACCGCGGTGGAAATCGCGTGAAGATGGACGGGCATCTTGTCTCCTTTCGGTCGAGACCTTTGCCTTCGGGGCCCGTGGGGGGAACGCGCCGGAGCGGCCTCGGGTTCAGCCGGGTCTGCGGGTCGGCGCCCCCTGGCCGAGGGCTTAGCGGCCGGGGCCCGCGGCGGCGAGCACCAGCAGCCCCCCGGCGATCGACCAGTTCTTGACGACGATGGTCACCTGCCAGGGGTCGGCGCGCAGCTGCCAGTGGAACCAGCTGGTGAAGATGCAATAGCCCGCCATCACCACGGCCCAGAGCGCGACACCCGGCCCCAGCACCAGCCCCACCGCCGCGGCGAGATCGAACAAAGCGACCGGCCAGACCAGCCAACCCGGCAGGCCGAGCCACCCGATCATCTGCGCCACTGGCGCCGGGTCCACGACCTTCTGCAAAGCCCCGGCGAGGAACAGGAAGGCCAGCAGGACCCGGCCTGCGAGGTTCACGAGATCGCGCATCCTCTCAGACACCGGCATACCATTCATAACCGCGATCCTCCCAATAGCCGCCCTTGCCGCCACGGATACCCGCGAGATCCGGCACCAGCGTGATCGACTTGACGTATTTCGCCATCTTGTACCCCAGCTGGCGTTCGACCCGCAGGCGCAGCGGCGCACCGTTGGCGACCGGCAGGGGCGCGCCGTTCATCGACCATGCAAGGATCGTCTGCGGGTGCCGCGCCGATCGCAGGTCTATGCTCTCGTAGTAGTACTGCGGCCCGCTCAACCCGGTGGTGAGCGCATCGAAGCAGTGGAACACGGCATAGCGCGCCGAGGGCTTCACGCCCGCCTGGTCGAGAAGGTGAGACAGCCGCACGCCCTGCCACTTGGCGATGCAGGACCAGCCCTCGACGCAGTCGTGCCGGGTGATCTGCGTCTGCTGAGGCATTTGCCTGAGGTCCGCCAGCGACAGGCTGAGCGGTGTCGAAACGGCACCTCCCAGGGTCAGCCGGTACTCCGCGAAGCCGCCCTTCCTCAGCGCAATGTAGTCGGCGGCCTGCGGGTGGGTGGAGCCGTTCGGGCGCATCGGCTGGCGGATGTCGGCCTCGGTATAGGTCCGCGCCAGCGCGTCGCGGCCCTGCAACAGGCTCTGGACCTCTTCCGTCAGGCGGTTGGCCGACATCAGCACGCCACGCGCCGGATCGTCCGGGGTAGACAAAAAGTCGAAGGTCTTGCAGCCCGCCAAGGGCAGGGTGGCCAGCGTACCGGCGCCAAGGCGCAGAAGGGTGCGGCGGTTCATCTATTCCTCCTCCGTCGCATCGGGTTGGCTGCGGATCCTGTAGCGGCCGGTCAGGATGGATCGCATCTCGTTCAGCGGGCCCGCCGCCAGTACCATCACGATGTGGACGACGAAGAAGGCCACGATCAGGGCCATCCCGAGGAAATGCAGGCTGCGCGCCGTCTGCCGCCCCCCGAAGAGGTCAAGAAGCCAGGGCCAGGCCGCATCCATCCCCGGCGACATGGTCAGCCCGGTCAGGATCATCAGCGGGAAGAGCCCGGCCAGGACGATGAAATAGGCCAGCTTCTGCAAGGGGCTGTAGCGCCGCCCGTGAGGCAGCGGCCCGCCAAGATGCGCGCGGATGTCGGCCCCGAGGCCGCGCAAATCCCGCCGCCCGGGCAGTATGTCGCGCCTCAGGTGACCGTTCAGCCCGCTCGCCACCGCCCAGACCGCCAGCGTCCCAACCAGCGCCCAGGCGAAGAAGAAATGCACCACCCGCCCGGTCGCGAGGTCCTGACCTGACGGGATCGTGGCCCAGCCGGGGAAAGCGCGCGGCTGCCTTGCGTCCTTGGGCCCGCTCAGCCCCAGCACACCGGTGGTGTCTAGATCATGGCCAAAGACCTGCGTGACACCCCGAAGCGGCGCCGCGCCCTGACCGCCCTCCGTGCCGATCCTGAGGACCGCGTTGTCGAAGCCCTGCGCCATCCCCGATTGCTGGCCGAGATAAAGCGCCGGATGCGCGTCGAAGATCTGCAACCCCGAGAGCAGCAGAAAGAACAGGCAGACCGCCCAGAGCCAATGCGTGATCCGCGTCCACGGCCCGTGCCGCCGGATCATCTCACCCTCCTGTTTCCGTTCGGTCTTGTGCATGGCGGACCTTTCTTGCCAGTGGGGCTGCCGCTCTGGCGGGCAACCCCACCTTCTGCGTCAGCTTTTCGGCAGCATCACGGTGTCGATCACGTGGATCACCCCGTTCGACTGCTTCACGTCAGCGATCGTGACCTTGGCCGTGTCGCCGTTCTGGTCCTTCAGGTAGACATGGCCATCCTTCATCATCGCCGTCAGGGTGCAGCCCCCGAGCGTCTTGATCGGCGCCATGCCGCCATGCTTCTTGATCATCGCCTCGATCTTCGGCGCGGTCTCGTCGCCCTTCACCACGTGGCATTCAAGGATCTTCTGCAGCTTCGCCTTGTTCTCGGGCTTCAGCAGCGTCTTGACCGTACCCTCGGGCAGCTTGTCGAAGGCCGCGTTGGTGGGCGCGAAGACGGTGAACGGGCCCTTTCCCTCCAGCGTCTTGACCAGACCCGCGGCCTTCACCGCGGCGACGAGGGTGGTGTGGTCCTTCGAGTTGACGGCGTTCTGGACGATGTTCTTGTTGGCATACATCGGCGCGCCGCCGACCATCGGGTTGGCCTGCGCGGCCACGGCGGTCAGCGTCAGGGCGGTTGCAGCGGCAAGGCCGCGGAACGTCGATTTCATGTCGGATCCTCCTCCGAAAGCGAACCGGAAAATGCCGGTCCATGCCCGAAGCTACGGAGGGCAGTGGCGCGAAGTTTCGGAATGGCGGAACACGAGGGTGTGACCGGAGGCGGCCCGGGGGCATTCAGGCCAGCGACAGGACGCCGGCCCCCAGAACCTGCGTGGGTTTGCCGTTCGGCGAGCCGCCCGCGGGTTCAAGGCTGACCGCCAGCGTGTCGCCCGCGGCCAGCTTCGGCAGGGTGAGCCGCCGCGTCGGCGCGCTGACAAGGCCCGCGGGGCTGGGCACCTGCCCGGGATGGATGATCCAGAGCTCATAATCGTGGGCGTCGCCCGGGGCCTGACCCCTGGTCCGGGTGATCGTCGCGATCCCCGTGCCGGGGTCGTACCGCGCCTGGAAGATCAGCGCGCCGTCTTGTGCGGCGATCTCCGCCATCAGCAGCTGCGGCTTGCCCGGCCGGGTCAGAAAGACCCCGACGGCCGCCGCCGCCGCGATCGCGCCGCCCCCCGCAAGGAACCAGCGCCGCCCCAATCCGCGCCGCCCCGATGCACGCTGTCCCGCGGGATCCGCCCGGCCGAACAGCCGTGCCTCGATCTGAGGCAGCAGGTCGGGCGCGGGCACTTCGGGAAAGTCCGCGTCGAGCGACGAGAGGTGACCGCTCCAGGCAGCGACCCGCTCGGCGAAGGCCGGATCGTCCCGCAGCCGGGCTTCGACCGCCAGCCGCTCGGGCAGCGGCAGCACGCCCAGCACGTATTCCGCGGCCAGCAGGTCGTCGCCGCCTTCGGGGATATGGGATTGCGGCGTGGTCATGATTCAAGACACTCCTTCAACCGAAGAAGTCCCCTGCGCAACCACGTGCGCACGGTATTGAGCGGGATCGCATGCCGTTTGGCGAGGTCGGCATAACTCAGCCCCTCGAGATAGGCGCCGCGCACCGCCTCGGCCCGGGCGGGTTCAAGCGTGTCGAAGCACTCCGAGATCCGCCGCGCCTCGCTCTGCGCCATCGCGCGTGCCTCAGCCCCGGGTGCGGGGTCGGGCATCCGGGCGAAGGGGTCGCCGGTGTCGTCGGGAAGAATGTCGTCGCGCCGCGCGCGCACCCGGTCGATGCAATGGTTGCGCGCGATCGCGATCAACCATGTCATCGCCCTGGCCCGGTCCGCATCGAACCGGCCGGCATTGATCCAAACCCGTGTGAACACTTCCTGAAGGGCCTCCTCGGCCTCTGCGCGATTGTTCAAGATACGGAGGCAGACACCGAAAAGTTTCGCGGAGGCGGCGGAATACAGCGCGCCGAACGCCGCGCGATCCCCTCCGGCAACGTCATTCAGATAAGCGGCGAGCGGATCGTCGTTCATGTGCGCGATGTTACTGCGGGCTCACCGTCGCCAAGAACCATTTCGGTCAGGAAGACCGTAAAGCGGGGGCGCGTGTATCATCGAAACCACAGGCGCGAGACGGGGCGCGCGTCCCTCTCCGGCCCATTCCCGCGCCGCACGATGCGCCTGCGCGTGCGGGAGCGGTGAGCGCCGGTCCAGGCGGCCGGCCCGCGTGTTCGGTT
This sequence comes from Acidimangrovimonas sediminis, assembly GCF_002871005.1. Taxonomy (GTDB): domain Bacteria; phylum Pseudomonadota; class Alphaproteobacteria; order Rhodobacterales; family Rhodobacteraceae; genus Acidimangrovimonas; species Acidimangrovimonas sediminis. Next base: position 30,710 of record NZ_PHSN01000014.1, on the reverse strand, counting down.
TCTTCGGAGTCGGTGCCCGCGCTGGCGGCCAATCGCGCCGGCCCCATGGGAATTGTGCTGTCACATCAGTCTGTTGCGGGATGTTCCTGCGATCGGCGCCATCTGAAATCTCCGCGTCCGATCGCCAGCGCCGGCTTCAGCGGTACCATGGAGCCGCCATGAACCGCCACGGACGGCGAAGATCCGGACAGGAGCATTCTCACGTCGCGGGCAGCGCCGCAAAGGCACGGGGTGACATGCCCTGATGCCGTGCAAAGGCCAGGCCGAATGCGCTGGCCGAGCCGTATCCGACCCGTAGCGCGATCTCGGTATTGTTGAGCTTGCCCTGTCTCAGCAGGTCCCGCGCCAGGCTCATGCGCCAGTCCTGCACGTATTCCATCGGTGGACGCCCGATTTCCCGCCGGAACCTCTCGAAGAAGCTGGAGCGCGAGAGGCCGGCGGCGCGCGCCAACCCTGCCACGGACACTGCGCCGGCGATATCCATGTGAATGCGTTCCAGCGCGCCCGACAGCTGCGGATCGGCCAGCCCGCGCAACAGGCCGGGGGGCATCTCGCCCGCGGAGACGGAGCGCAGCGCCTCGATCAGGAGCACCTCCAGCAGCCGTTCGAGGATCAGGCCGCGTCCGGGCCGCGCGGCCTGGGTCTCTTCGTGGATCGCGGGCACGAGGGCGAGGAGCCGCGCGTGCCCCGACGCATGAATCATCCGCGGCAGAAGCGAGACCAGCAGATCGCGCGCCGGCGTGTCGAATCGGCAATGCCCGACCAGCGCCCGCATCGTGACAGGGGCGTCCGCTGGGCCCAGCCGGAACTGCCCCGGCCCGGTCTCCAGCGGTCGGCGCGGCAGGTCCGGTGGCGGCGGGCTTTCGCTGACCATGACGAAGCTTTGCAGATCCGGGATCAGAACGAAGTCGCCCGCGCGAAGCGTGATCGCATCCTGCCCGCTGACCTGAACGCGGCAGCTGCCCTCGACCATCGCGCAGTAGAACGGGCTGTCCAGGTCGCGCCGCTCGACCTGCCATTCGCCGCCCGCCTCGACCAGCTTGGACACGGAAACGGCGGGCCTGAGCAGGGTCACGACGGCTGACAGCGGGTCGGCGGGAAGATCAGGCATCGAATTCGGACGATTGATTGATAATGGCGGACCTCTGTTTATACATGATCCGCCGCACCGCGTCTATCTCTGCAGCGTCAAGCAAGGAGAACAGACATGCCCCGTATCCTCATCACCGGCACATCCTCGGGTTTCGGCCGCGAGATCGCGCTGCATTTCCTCGACCAGGGCTGGGACGTGGTCGCCACGATGCGCAACCCTGCCCATGCGGATCTGCCCACGTCCGAGCGGTTGCAGATCCTGCCCCTCGACGTGACCGACCCCGACAGCATTGCGGGCGCGCTGAAACAGGCTGGCCCCCTGGATGCGTTGGTGAACAACGCCGGCGTCGGCATGCTGAACGCGCTTGAGGGGGTTGAAATGGACCGCGTGCGCGAGCTGTTCGAGACGAACGTGCTGGGCACCATCGCCATGACGCGCGCCGTGATGCCCGCCATGCGTGCAAAGCGCAGTGGCGTCATCGTCAATGTCAGCTCCACCGTCACGGTGCGTCCGCTGCCGGCGCTGTCGGTCTACAGCGCCAGCAAGGCGGCCCTCAACGCGTTCACCGAGAGCTTTGCGATCGAGGCCGCGGAATTCGGGGTCCGCGCCCGCCTCGTCCTTCCGGGCGCCGCGCCCGAAACCGCCTTCGGGCGCAACGCGATGGCGCGGATGGGGATGGAGATCCCCGATGCCTACGAGCCCTTCGTGAAGGCCTATTTCGAGAAGCTGATGTCGGCGAAGGAAAAGACCGAGGCGCGCGATGTGGCGCAAGCCGTCTGGCGCGCGGTGACGGACGAGGCGGCGCCGATGAAGCTGCCCGCAGGCGCGGATGCCGTGCAGAACTTTCACGAGGCGGGACTGTCGGTCGGCTGAGGGGGCAACCGCGGTGCCAATGGTGGCGCCGCGGCCCCTGTTGGCCGGGACGTCCGCCGAGGTCGGGTAGCCGGTCTCATGCCCAGGCGCGGGCGCAGCGGGTTGTCGGTGCGCCCCGGTCGGTCTCAGGTCAGGGGCGATCTCGGGTCGGGGGCGATCTCGGGGCATCGCGATCTTGCCGCCGATCCTGAGCCGGGCGGCAAGCTCTGCGCGCCCCGCCGCAGCAGCCTGAGCATCGTGCCGAAACCGGCGTCTGCCACGTTGTCCACCACCACGTCGACGCTTTCTTGGCCGACCACGGCGATCGGGTCGTCCTCCCGGGTCAGGACATGGTCCACGCCGAACGCGCGCACCATGTCGGCCTTCGCGGAGCTTGTGATCCCGATAACCTCGGCCCCCCGGCGCCTTGTCAGTTGCGCAACAGCCGACCCCACGCCGCCCGACATGCCGGGCACGAGGACGCGGTTGCCCCGGGTGATGCCCCCGCGTTCGACCATGTTCTCGGCCGTGCCATAGCCGCAGGGGATCGAGGCAAGCTCCGCATCGGTCCAGTCGCAGGCCACGGGGAAGATCTCGCCGTCGGGGACCTTGACGTATTGCGCAAAGGCGCCGTCGATGTCGGAGCCGAGCCAGACGGTGCGCGGGTCGTCGAACCCGTGCGTGCGCATGCAGGCCCGCGCGATCACACGTTGACCGATGCGCCCCGCGTCGCCGTCCGGACCGGTCGCGACGACCTCGCCGCAGCAATCGGTGCCCTGGACGAACGGGAACGGCGTGGCGGCATTCCAGCCGCCGTCGGCAATCTCCCGGTCCCGGCCGGTGTCACCCGTTCCTGTCCAGACCGAGGAGGAATACTACCCCAGCCGCGTGTTGATCTCGGTGTTGTTCACCCCGGCCGCAGGCACCTTGAGAAGGATCTCCCCCCGCCCGGGTTGCGGTATCGGAACGTCCTTGATGACCAGCTTGTCGTAACTGCCGACACCGGTCGTCACGACGGCTTTCATGGTTTCCTGTCCTTGCGGCATGGCCTCACCCCGGCGTTCGGAAGATGACGTGCCGCTTGAGATATAGGCCGCGCTCACGCCGGCGTCGCGGCATCGGGATGGATCAGCCCCGCTGCGCGCAGGTCCTGCCAGAACGCGGCCGGGATGGGCTTGTCCATCGCGGCCATGTCGTCGATGGCCTCGTCCGGCCGTCCCATCCCCACGACCACCGACTGTACCACGTCGGGGGCTTCGGCGAATTGTAGCGCCGCGGCGAGAAGGTCGACGCCGTGGTCGAAGGCAACCTCGGCAAGCTGGCGCCGCTTGTCCATCCGATCCTTGGAAATCACGCTGTTCCGGGCGCCGTAGTGATAGCGGTGCACCCCGGCAAGGAAGCCCGCATTGAGCGCCGAGCCGATGACGAAGCTGTTGCCCTTCGCCCGTGCGGCGGGAAACACCGTCTCGACCGGGTGGTCATGCGCGATAAGCGAATACTGGCTGGCCATCAGGTGCAGGTCCGGGTCGCTGTCCTCCATCGCCTTCAGGATCGGCTCGGGGCTGTTCACGCCCATGCCCCAGGCCTTGATGACCCCCTGATCGCGCAGCTCGCACAACGTGGCAAAGCAGCCCTCGACCGCCTCGGGCCAAAGCTCCAGCCAGGGTTTCGGCAGCGCGTCTTCGTTGTCCGGCGACAGGTCGTGGACGAAGACGACGTCGAGACTGTCGAGGCCGGTGCGCTGCAGCGTGTCCTCGATCGAGCGCAACGTGGCCTCGCGGCTGTAATCGTAGATCTCGATGTTGGGCGACGGCGAATAGGGCATCAGCGTCTGGTTGCGATGCTCCGCCCCGGCCTTGAGAAGCCGCCCGACCTTCGAGCTGATCACGAAGCTGTCGCGCGGCTGGCGGTGCAGGAACTGGCCATAGCGCCGCTCTGCCAGGCCAAGGCCGTAATGCGGGGCGACATCGAAATAGCGCAGCCCTGCCTCCCACGCAGCCGAGAGCGTCTCTGCCGCCTGCTGGTCGGTCGTGACGCGGAATTCGTTGCCGATCGCGACGCCGCCCATCCCGATGCGGTACGGGAGCGTATATCTATTGGTCATGGTGGCGTCTCCCTGTTCCATTGTTCGAAGAGGGCAACGTGCCCGGCCTGCCCGGGTTCCTGTGCCGCCCCGTGTTTGCAAGGGGCTCAGGCCCCTCGGTCGTATGGAGCATGATGAACAAGGCAAGGGGCAAGCGTTCCGCGAAGTTTCGGCCGCTCGCGCTGCGGGAACTTGCCGGGGGCGGGGCGGTTCCTTCTTGACCTTCCCGTTACCGGAAGCAGCATCACTCAAGGATCGTGATCCCCAGAGGAGGCCGCCCATGAGCGACCACGCCCATCACCCGCATCACCACCACGCCGCCGCGCCCGGCGACGGCAGCGTGAAAGACCCGGTCTGCGGCATGGACGTGACCCCGGGCCCGGACACGCCGAGCGAAAGCTTCGACGGCAAGACGTTCCACTTCTGCTCCCACAAGTGCCACGGGAAGTTCACGGCGGACCCGTGGTTCTATGCTTCCGGCCATGCCGCGAAGCGGGGGGCGACGGCGGCACCGGGCACGCAATACACCTGCCCCATGCACCCCGAGATCGTGCGCGACGCACCCGGTGCCTGCCCGAAATGCGGCATGGCGCTGGAGCCGATGACCCCCTCCGATGAACCGAGCGACGAGCTGACGGATTTCACCCGCCGGCTGTGGATCAGCGCGGGCGCGGCAGTGCCCCTGCTCATCCTGACCATGGGCGGCATGGTTGGCCTCCCGTTCCGCGACTGGATCGGTCATCAACTGTCGAACTACATCGAGTTCGTGCTTGCGACGCCCATCGCCCTCTGGGCCGCGCAACCGTTCTTTCAGCGTGGCTGGCAGTCGGTCGTGAACCGCTCGCCCAACATGTGGACGCTGATCTCATTGGGGGTCGGCGCGGCCTATCTCTATTCGATCGTGGCGACGTTTTTGCCCGGGGTCTTCCCAGCACAATACCGCTCGGGCCACGGGGTGGGGACGTATTTCGAGGCCTCGGTGGTGATCGTCGCGCTGATCTTCGTCGGGCAGGTGCTGGAACTGCGCGCCCGCGAACGCACGGGCGACGCGATCCGCGCGTTGCTGGATCTGGCGCCCAAGACGGCGCGGCGGGTGCTGCCCGATGGCAGCGAATACGACGCGCCGCTGGAAAACGTCATGGCGGGCGACCGGTTGCGGGTGCGGCCGGGCGACAGCGTGCCAGTGGATGCCAAGGTGATCGACGGCCGATCCTCGGTCGACGAGAGCATGATCACCGGCGAACCCGTGCCGGTCGAGAAGGCAGCGGGCGACAGCGTCACCGGCGGCACGATCAACGGCAACGGCGCGCTGGTGATCGAGGCCGAGAAGGTGGGCGCCGACACGGTGCTGTCGCAGATCGTCTCGATGGTCTCGAACGCGCGCCGCTCGCGTGCGCCGATCCAGGGGCTGGCCGACAAGGTGTCGGCCGTTTTCGTGCCGACGGTGGTGGGCTGCGCGCTGCTTGCCTTCGTGATGTGGCTGATCTTCGGCCCGGCCCCCGCGCTGGCCTTCGCCATCGCCGCCGGGGTGTCGGTGCTGATCATCGCCTGTCCCTGCGCGCTGGGCCTGGCGACACCGATCTCCATCACCACCGCCGCCGGGCGCGGGGCGCAGGCGGGCGTGCTGATCAAGGACGCCGAGGCGCTGGAACGCATGGCGCGGATCGACACGGTAATCGTCGACAAGACCGGCACGCTGACCGAGGGCGCTCCGAAGCTTACCGACGTGGTGGCGCTGGACGGCGGCGAGGACGAGGTGCTGCGCCTTGCCGCGGGGATCGAGCGTGGGTCCGAGCATCCACTGGCCGAGGCCATCGTCGCGGGGGCGAAGGACCGTGGGATCGACCCGCCCCGGACGGAGGATTTCGAAGCCGTCACCGGCAAGGGCGTACAGGGCACGATCGACGGTAAGCGAGTGGCGCTTGGGAATGCCGCGATGATGCGGGACCTCGGCCTCGACCCGTCGAAGGCCGAGGAGACGGCCGACGATCTGCGGGCCGGGGGCAAAACGGTGATGTACCTTGCCTCGGGGGAGGCGCTTGCCGGCCTGATCGCCGTGGCCGACCCGATCAAGAAGACCACCGCGCAGGCGATCTCCGATCTGCATGCGGCGGGGCTGACCGTCATCATGGCGACTGGCGACAATGAGCGGACGGCGCGCGCGGTGGCCGGCAAGCTGGGCATCGACGAGGTGCGCGCGGGTGTCCTGCCCGCCGACAAGGCCGCGCTGGTCGAGGAGTTGCACAGGCGCGGCGCCTTTGTCGCGATGGCTGGCGACGGCGTGAACGACGCGCCCGCGCTCGCGGCGGCGGACGTGGGCATCGCCATGGGCACCGGCGCCGACGTGGCGGTGGAAAGCGCGGGCATCACCCTGCTGGGCGGGGATCTTGCGGGGCTGGTCCGCGCCCGCAAGCTGGCCCGCGCCACCCTGCGCAACATCAAGCAGAACCTGTTCTTCGCCTTCGTCTACAACAGCCTTGGCGTGCCGCTGGCGGCGGGCATCCTCTACCCGGTCTTCGGCCTGCTGCTGTCGCCGATGATCGCGGCGGCGGCGATGAGCCTGTCGTCGGTCTCGGTCATCGGCAACGCGCTCCGGCTCAGGCGGCTGAAGCTGTGAAGGGGGGGCGGTGGGCGCTCAGTAGACCCCGTTCGCCTGTTGCAGGCTCCGGACATAGGCCGTGATCGCCTTGACATCGGCGGGGGTCACGCCCTCGACCGGCGGCATGTTCCCGAACGGCCAGTGATGCGCCTGAACGCCGCCCCGCGCCGCAATGAGGAAGGCCGCGTCGGCGTGGTGGCCGGGCTTGTAGAAGGCATGGACAAGAGGCGGCCCCATGCCGTTGCGCCCCGCCGCGTTCGGCCCGTGACAGGCTGCGCATTTCGCATCGAAGGCCTGCTGCCCCACGCGGGCCGTCGGGCTGAGGTCGGCCGGGGCCGTGACCCGCACGATGGAAGCGCCAGGGGCGATCTTCGACAGGTCGGGCACCCCCATCGCATGCCCGCCGACGTCAGCGCCGCCACCGGGGCCGGGACGGGGCGCCATCGCCTGGGTGACGATCACTGCGAGGCCGCCGAGGAAGAGGCCGAAGATGGCGATGGGCAACACTTTGGTCATGCGGGTCTCCTTGCACTGCGCCGGTCCGGGATCTTGGACCGGAGGGGACCCTAGCCGCTTACATCACGGGAATGTCAAGCCGCCGTGAGCGCCGTTCTCAACCTTCCAGCGCCTTGCGCCGCGCCTCGTATTCTTCGGGGTCGATCTCGCCCTTCGCAAGACGCTCCTTGAGGATGTCGAGCGCCGCGGGGCCGCGGGGGGCGCCGTTGCGTTCCATCATCCAGCGGACCGCGAGGATGACGAGGCCGATGATGAGACCCCAGAAGATCACCATCATGCCGATCCCGAAGAAGCCGACGCCGTCGCCCCACATCATCGGGTGACCGTAATAGCCGGGGCCGTAGCCCCCCGGCGCATCGGCCCGGGCGGCGCCTGTGGCGAGTGCTGTGGCGAGTGCGATGTAGACGGCAATTCTGGTCATGTTTGCCTCCATAGCTCCGATCTGGAGCGTTGATACGCCGGTCGGCGCGTCGGGACGTTGAGCGAGGTCAATAAACTGCCAGGGAATGGACTGGTCGCAACATGGTGAACTCGGCCCGGATCGGCGGGGCCGGCTTGCGGCCACCCCGCGCCTCTCGCCTTGACGTTCATGCCGGGACCCTGCCACGCAGCAGGTCGAGCGGGCTGTAAAGCGTCATGACGTAGAGAAACGCCAGCATGTAGATCACCGCCGTTCCGAACATCTGCGCCGATTCCGACGAGACGCCCAGGCTGTAGGGCCCGCCCAGGGTTTCCGCCGTGCTCCAGATCGCGAAGGACAGAAGGAAACCCACCGGCGCCATGATCCGCAACCCGCGCCCGCTGAGGAGCGAGGCCGCGACCGCCGCTTCGGCAAGACCGACGAGCAGGGCGACCAGATGCGGGCCGATCAGGTTCGTCACGTCGAGGAACAGGTGGTCATAGGTCGCCAGCCATGTGCCCTTCATGTCGGTCTGGGCCGAGGTCAGGAAATCGTCGAAGTGGTCGAGGAAGTAGGGGTGGAACTTCATCAGCGCGTCATAGCCCCAGAGCAGTCCGAACCCGTTGCGTGCCAAGGCGAGCATTTCGTTGCGCGACAGGTCCGGGGAGGTCCGCAAACGCTCGACCCCGATGAGGAACAGGAACATCACGACGTAGGGCAGCGCGACGCCGGGGTCGGTGCCGTCCTGGCCGAAATCGCCGCCATGCTGGAAGACGATCCAGACGAAGGCGGCGTATCCGATTCCTGTCCAGCTCATCGCGACGACGCCGCGGTCGGCAATGACGGAAACCGCAACCGCGAGCTCGACGAAGGCCAGGATCACCACCACGAGGTGAAGAACCGGATTGTCCACCGACAGGCCCATCGCCTTGGCTGTCGCGACCTTGTGCTGCCAGGTCAGGGACGACCACGCATCATAGATGAGAACCGCCCCGAAAAGCAGACGTATCCAGGTGAAGGACGCGTATCGGACCTGCGATGTCAGGGCCGTATCTTCGCCCTCCATCCCGAGGGCGATCAGCGCCCGGCGCAGATAGGATCGACCTTCCGGGACGCCTGCAGTGTCGTGAGGTGCCGAAGTTTCCATGCCTTTGCCCTCCTGTGCTGCGGCAAGTGTCGGGCGGCTACGCTTGGGCCTCCCTGAGTGCAGGATTGAAGGATGCCGGAGGCCCTGCCTCCTTGACTTGCGTCAACACGGGGCCTCACAACCCTGGCATGCGGGCTGCGGTCATGGGTCATATCGGCGTGATCCGGCGCGCATCCCGAACCCGGCGCCCTTCTTTCCCTTGAACTTCCCTGCTCTGGAAACGTTAGATAGTCATGAATATGTCGATGGGACAGCCGGGCCGGAGGCCGTGGCGACAGTCCGCGACGGTGCCGGTCGACCGCCTTCGGGACGGGGGGCAGGAGCCTGATCAGTTCGATCCCGAAAGGAGGGCAGAGAATGAGCGCGTTTACTTTCGCAGTCACCAGTTCCGAGGGGTTTGATGCCACGGTCGCGCGCGTGACCGAGGCGCTGAAGGCCGAGGGGTTTGGTGTGCTGACCACGATCGACGTGGCCGCCACGCTCAAGGCCAAGCTGGGGCTCGACCGGCCCCCCTATGTCATTCTGGGTGCCTGCAACCCGCAGTTCGCACATGACGCGCTGGAGGCCGAGCCGGATATCGGGGCGCTCCTGCCCTGCAACGTCGTGGTGCGCGACGAGGCCGACGGCACGGTCGGGGTGCTGTTCATGGACCCTGCGGCGGTGCTGGGCATGGTCGGAAACCCCGACATCGAGCGCCTCGGCAACGAGGTCGCCGCGAAGCTGCGCCACGTGGCCGAAGCGCTTTCCGCCTGACTGATCGAGATGCCGAATGGGGGCGGTCGCCCCCCTGCCGGCATCTGGATGAAGAGGTTGCTGTCGTGTTCGCCGGTCTCGAGCAGGAGGACCCGGCAATCCGGATCTTCGGAAAGCCGGTTCGCCAGCACGCAACCCGCCGATGCCGCGGCCACGTGATAACGTCACGGGTGCCCGTCTTTCCCATGCCGGCCTGCTTCATGCCTTCACCCGGGCGGCGGCCGGGTTGCATATCGGTTTCATTGAGACTTCGGCCGCCTCCCGTGTGCCCGTCACGTCGATCTCATCGCGCGAGGCGAGTAGCCTGGCTCCCCATGGGCAGAGAAAACGTCAGTTGATCTCACGAAATTCGCGGTTTTGGCACCCGACGGGGCGGTGGGACGCCTCGGGGCACATCGACATGGTGCCGTAACCCTCGCGGGGCATGGACGGGACTCGCCCGGGCAAGCCACGGGCGACCGATCTCCTCGATATCCCTCCGGTGGTCAGACGAAGCCGTCTGGGGGCACTCAGGCCAGACGCGGGGACGGCGCGAAATGACCCGGCGGAGAGCCTGCATTCAGAGGTCTGCGAAATCCGACGTGTTTCAATGAAAATCATATTGACGGATTGTATGACAATTCCTAGGGTGCACCCCGACGCGGGGGGATCCCCTGCACCACAGACACCGGGAGGAGGGGACAGTGCCGGAGGAGTGCTACCGCATATACGCGATCAAATACGCCGAGCATGAACGGCGGGCGCAGGAGAACTTCATCGGCGGCGACATCCACGACGGGCCGATGCCGATGGATTACTTCGTCTGGGCCATTGTGGGCGCGGAGCGGAGCTTTGTCGTCGACACTGGATTCGACGCTGCGATGGCCGCCAAGCGGGGCCGCAAGATCGTGCATCCGGTGGCCGAGGGGCTTGCCCGCGTGGGCATCGCGCCGGAGGCCGTGCAGGACGTGGTGATCACCCACATGCACTATGATCACGCCGGCAACCACGACCTCTTTCCCAACGCCACCTTCCACGTGCAGGACCGCGAGATGGCCTTCTGCACCGGCCGCTGCATGTGCCACGACGCGCTGCGCCACCCCTTCGCCGTCGAGGACGTGAAGGCCATGATCGACCGCCTCTATGCCGGCCGCGTGGCCTTCCACGACCCCGAGGACACGCTTGCCCCCGGCATCACCCTGCACCGCACCGGCGGCCATTCCGACGGCCTCCAGATCCTGCGGGTCAGAACGGAGCGTGGCTGGGTCGTGCTGGCGTCGGACGCCACGCATTACTACGCCAACATGGGCAGGTCGCTGGCCTACCCGGTGGTGTTCAACATCGGCGACATGCTGGACGGCTACGACACCCTGAGGCGGCTGGCCGAGACCGAGGCGCATATCATCCCCGGCCACGACCCGCAGGTGCTGGAGATCTACCCGCCCGAGGCCGAGGACACCCGTGGCTGGATCGCGCGGGTCGACCTTGCCCCCCATGGCACGCCCACGATCTGAGATCTGACATCCGAGGAGGAACCATCATGCTTGTCGAACTGCGCATCTACCATTGTGCCCCCACCCGCCTGCCGGCGCTGCAATCGCGCTTTCGCGACCACACGCTGGGCTTCTGGGACAAGCACGGGATCCGCCAGATCGGGTTCTGGACCACGCTGATCGGGCCGCACAACCACACCCTGACCTACATGCTCCAGTGGAACGACCTCGCCGAGCGCGAGACCCGCTGGAACGCCTTCCAGGCCGACCCGGGCTGGATCGAGGTGCGCAACGCGACCGAGGCGGAAAAGCCCATCGTCACGCGCATCGAAAGCTCGATCCTGACACCCACGGACTTCTCGGCGATGCGCTGAGGCGCCCGGCGACCGACCCACCGAAAGACGCAACGGAAAGACCGCGATATGCCCCCCAAGACCATCGGATTCATCGGCCTCGGCATGATGGGAACCCCCATGACCGCCTGCCTTGCCAAGGCGGGGTTCCCGCTCCTGCTGGCGGATGCGGACACCGCCCGGGCCGAAACCCTGTGCGCCGAGCGCGGTGCCCGCATGCTCACGCCCGAGACCGCGGGCGAGGTGGACGTGCTGATCACCATGCTGCCGAAATCCGACATCGTGGAGCAGGTGCTGCTGGCTGACGGCTGGGCCGACCGGCTGAAGCCCGGCACCGCGGTGATCGACATGAGCTCCTCCGAACCGATGCGTTCGCGCAAGCTGGGCGAGGTCCTGACCGGCAAGGGGCTGGGCTATCTCGACGCGCCGGTGTCCGGGGGCGTCAAGCGGGCGGTGGACGGCACGCTTGCCATCCTGGTCGGCGGTGATGCGGAGTTGCTGGAGGCCTGTCGCCCGGTGCTCGACGCGATGGGCGGGTCGATCCTGCACATCGGGGCCGCGGGGTCGGGGCACGCGGCGAAGGCGCTGAACAACTTCGTCTCGGCCTCGGCGCTGATGGCCACGGTCGAGGCGCTGCACGTGGCGGCGAAGTTCGGCATCGACCCGGCGGTGATGACCGATGTCCTGAACGCCTCCACCGGCCGGTCGAACACCTCGGAGAACAAGGTGAAGCCCTTCATGCTCTCGGGCACCTTCGGCTCGGGCTTCTCGCTTGCGCTGATGGACAAGGACCTGGGCATCGCCGGCGCGTTGGCGGAGCAGGTGGGCTATCCGATGCAGGTGGGCGCGCACAACATCGCGGTCTGGCACGAGGTCGCGGGCCGCGCCGGCCCCGCCGCGGACCATACCGAGATGTACCGCTTCCTCGCGGATGAGGAGGCCTGATCCCATGGTCGACACCTCCCGCTTCTACATCGACGGCCAGTGGGTCGCGCCCGCCTCGGCGCGGAGCTTTCCGCTGATCGACCCGGCGACCGAGGAGACCTACGGCGCGCTCGCCATGGGCGATGCGTCGGATGTCGACCGCGCCGTGGCCGCCGCCCGCGCGGCGCTGCCCGCTTTCGCTGCCACCAGCCGGGAAGAGCGCACGGCCCTTCTGCGCCGCATCCTAGCCGCCTACAACGCCCGCACGGCGGAATTCGCCGAGGCGATGCGGCGCGAGATGGGCTCTCCCATCGGGTTCGCGACCAAGGGCCAGGCGGTGCGTGGCCCCGCGCATTTGGAGCCGCTGATCGACATCCTCGAGAATTTCGACTTCGAGGAGGACCGCGGCACCACGCGGCTCCGCCACGAGCCGGTGGGAGTCTGCGGGCTGATCACGCCGTGGAACTGGCCGATCAACCAGATCGTCGTGAAAATCGCGCCCGCGCTGGCAGCGGGCTGCACCATGGTGCTGAAACCCAGCGAATTCTCCCCCGTCAGCGCGCTCATGTTTGCCGAGGTGCTGCACGAGGCCGGGGTGCCGCCGGGGGTGTTCAACCTGGTGAACGGCGACGGGCCCGGCGTCGGCGCCGCGATCGCCGCGCATCCCGGCATCGACATGGTGTCCTTCACCGGATCGACCCGCGCGGGCATCGAGGTGGCGCGCACCGCCGCCGGCACGGTCAAGCGCGTGGCGCAGGAGCTGGGCGGCAAGTCGGCCAATATCCTGCTCGACGATGTCGATCTCGACCCGGCGGTGACGCGGGCGGTGGCGGCCTGCTTCACCAACTCGGGGCAGTCCTGTTCCATCCCCACCCGCCTGCTGGTGCCCGCCGCGAAGATGGACGCCGTGGCCGAGATCGCCGCCCGCGCCGCGCAGACCTACCGCGTCGGCCCGACCGATGACCCGCAGACGGACCTTGGCCCGCTGGTCAATGCCGCGCAATTCGCCCGCGTCCAGTCGCTGATCGAGGCCGGCATTTCCGAGGGCGCCCGCCTTGTCGCCGGCGGCCCGGGCCGGCCGGAGGGGATGAACCGCGGCTACTACGTCCGCCCCACCGTCTTTGCCGACGTGAGCCCGGAGATGACCATCGCGCAGGAAGAGATCTTCGGCCCGGTGCTGTCGATCCTCGGCTATGACAGCGAGGAGGAGGCGATCGCCATCGCCAACGGCACACCCTACGGCCTTGCTGCCTATGTCCAGTCCGCGAGTGCGGATCGCGCCCGCGCGGTGGCGCGGCAGCTGGTCGGCGGACAGGTTCACATCAACTATCCCCCCGCCGACTTCCGCGCGCCCTTCGGTGGCTACCGCCGTTCGGGCAATGGCCGCGAGTGGGGCGCCGCGGGCTTGCATGAATACCTCGAGGTGAAGGCGATGATCGGCTTCAACGCCGCCTGACGCGCCTTTCCATGACCAGAACGATCATACAATCCGACAAGACCCCAGATCACAGGAGTCCAGAGCATGAGTGACGAGACGGAGCTTTTCAAACGCGGCTTCGAGAACCGCAAGACGGTGCTGGGCGCCGGCCATGTGGAGAAATCCTGGGGCAGCGCCGACGATTTCAACCGTCCCGTCCAGCGCATGGTGACCGAGGTCTGCTGGGGTGGCGTCTGGGGCGACGACACGCTGCCGTTCCGCACGCGCTCCATGCTGAACATCGGGATGATGACCGCGATGAACCAGCACCATGAGCTTGGCGTGCACGTCAAGGGGGCGCTGACCAACGGGGTCGGCACCGACGAGATCCGCGCCGTGCTGATGCAGGCGCTGGTTTATTGCGGGGCGCCGGCGACGCTGGCCGCCTTCCGCACCGCGACCAAGGCGATCGCCGAGTGGGAGGCGGAGCACGGCCCCGCCCCCACAAAGGGCACGCCCGAGACCAAGGTCCCCCGGAAGAACGGGGCGGACAAGACCTGACATAGCAACCGCCCCCGGGAAGGGGCGCATCGGACGCGGCGGGCGCCATGCCCGCCAGCGTGCCAACGGGAAAGAGGGAGGAGACCCCATGGCAAGTGCAACAGACATGGCCGGACAGGCGGGCGAGGGCGCCCGCGGCTGGCAGGAACCGCTGGAGACCCGGCGCAAGAGCGCGATCAAGGGCGCGTTCTTTTCCGAATACATCGACATGTTCGACATCTACCTGCCGGTCGTCGCGCTGGCGCCGGTGATGTTCGTGTTCCAGCCGCAGAACCTGTCGGCGGCGGCGCAGACCGTTCTGGCCTCGCTCGTGTTCATCACCACGCTGTTGGGCCGACCCATCGGCGCGCTGATCTTCGGCATGGTGGCCGACAAGGTGGGGCGGCGGGCGGCCTCGATCTACTCCGTCTCGGGGTTCGGGGTGGTGACGCTCCTGATCGCGCTTTTGCCAGGGTACGAGACGCTGGGGCTGACGTCCTATATCCTTCTCGTGCTGTTGCGCTTCGTCGACGGGATCTTCCTTGGCGGCGGCTACACGGGCGCGATGCCCCTGGCGATCGAGTATTCGAAGAAGTCGCAGCGCGGTTTCGTCGGCGGGCTGATCCTCGCGGGCTTCCCCGCGGCCTATGTCTCGATCAACATCATCACCGCGCTGATGTTCTGGCTGGCGCCGCTGGACGGGCCGGGGTCGGCCTATGCCACCTGGGGCTGGCGCGTGCCCTTCGTCTTCGGCGCGATCCTCGCCGGCGTGCTGGCGCTCTATTACACCCACAAGGTGTCGGAATCCGAGGTCTGGAAACAGAAGGAAGGCGAGATCGAGGAGGCCGAGAAGCTTCCGCTCTCGAGCCTGCTGAAGGGCCAGAGCGGGCGCAACCTGCTGCAGGTGCTGATCCTGATGACCGGTTTCTGGCTGACGCAGAACATCATCACCATCTACCTGCCCACCGGCATGCTGGTGCACACCCTGCACCTGAGCGGGTTCGAACTGACCACGACGCTGATGATCACCTACGTCGTGCTGTTCTTCAGCTACATCGGCTCGGGGATGCTGGGGCAGGTGATCGGGCGGCGGACCTTCTTTGCCATCGCCGGTCCGCTGATCGCGACCGTGGGCGCCTATCTCTTCTACCTGCTGGGCCATTCGCCCGAGATGAGCTTTGCCGCGCGGACCTTCCTCGTGGTGGTGCTGGCGGTGCTGGTCACCTCGCCCTGGGGCGTGATCGTCACCTACATCAACGAGCGTTTCGTGACCGACGTCCGCGCCACCGGCTTCGGCATCGGCTTCTCGCTCTCGGTCGTGCTGCCGTCGTTCTATGCCTTCTACATGGATGGGCTGAGCGCCTTCATGCCGCTGGCGCTGACCCCGGTCGTGCTTCTGGTGATCGGCGGGCTGATCGGGATGACCGGTGCGCTGATGGGCCCCGAGACCAAGGATGTCGACTTCGGGCTGGAAGAGTGAGCCCGGGGCATTTGGAAAGGCAAGACAATGACTGAGAAACGTCTGGGCTTCATCGGTCTCGGCAACATGGGGGGGCGCATGACGCGCTGCCTCGTGGCCGCCGGGATCGAGGTGACGGGCTTCGACATGGACAAGGACGCCGCGGCGAAGGTGGGGGCGAAACCCGCCGCCGACATCGCGGCGGTCATGGCGGCGGCGGACATCGTGCTGATGTCCCTGCCCGACAGCCGGGTGGTCGAGGCCGTGGTGGAAGGCGAGGGCGGCGTGCTGGCCAGCTGCCGCAAGGGTCAGGTGGTGGTCGATCTTTCGACCGCCGCCGCCAGCTCGACCAAGCGGCTGGCGGGCCTCCTGGCCGGGAAGGGCGTGGCCTATGTCGACGCCGGCGTCTCCGGCGGTGCCGCGGCGGCCGAGAAGGGGGCGCTGACGCTGATGGTGGGGGGCGAGGAAAGCGCCGTCGCCCGCCTCGACTGGGCCTTCGACGCCATCGCCGCCAAGGTCGTCCACATGGGCGACAGCGGCGCGGGCCATGCGACCAAGCTGCTGAACAACTTCCTCAACGCCGTCAGCCTTGCCGCCACGGCCGAGGTGATGGTGGCGGGCAAGAAGGCGGGCCTCGACCTGCACAAGCTGCTCGACGTGATCAACGCCTCCAGCGGCGTGAATTTCGCCTCGCTCAACCGCTTTCCGAAGATCGTCGACGGCGATTACCTCGAAGGCGGGCTGACGGCCAAGCTGATGACCAAGGATGTCGTCCTCTACAGCGATTTGCTGCACGAGCTTGGCGTGGCCTCGTTCAACACCGCGGGCCCGATGGCAAGCTTCGGCCTTGCTACTGCGCTGGGGTATGGTGACGTCATCAGCAACCGTGTCGTCGACGCGATCGGCGACATCTCGGGCGGTATCCGCCTGCACGACAAGTAAGGAGAGATCCCATGCAGATCATCAAGGGCCGCGACGCGAAATCCGCCTCGGAAAGCCGGGGGCCGACCTTCACCGGCCAGGTCTGGGCCGATCCGGTGATGCCCACGGCGGACGGCGTCACCATCAACAACGTGTTCTTCACGCCGGGCGCGCGCACCCATTGGCACACCCACGAACAGGGCCAGATCCTTCAGGTCGTGGCCGGGCGCGGCTATGTCTGCAAGGAAGGCGAGCCGCGGCACGAGATCCTGCCGGGTGACACGGTCTGGATTCCCGCCGGGGAACGCCACTGGCACGGCGGGGCAGAGGACAGCTATCTCCTGCACACCGCCATCTCGCTGGGCAAGACGGCGTGGGAAACCGCGGTGACCGACACCGACTACAAGGGCACCGAGAAATGAGTGCGGACGGATCCCCAGACCTGCGCGCCGGGGTCGAGGCCGACCTTGGCTACTGGGACGAGACGCAGGAGGCGCTGGCCGCGCTGTCCCCCGGCTTTCTCGATGCCTGGTACCGGATGGCGCGGGTGCCGGTCCGGCGCAACCTGCTGGGTGCGAAGGACCGCGCGCTGATCGGGCTGGCCGCGTCTGCCGCGGCGACCCACCTTTACGGGCCGGGTATCCGCCGGCAGGTGGCCAACGCCCTCGACGCGGGCGCCAGCGCGGAAGAGATCATGGAGACCCTCCAGCTGACCGCGACGCTGGGGATCCATGCCTGCAACATCGGCGTGCCGCTCCTCGTCGAGGTGCTGGAGGAAGCGGGGCTGCGCGATGGCCCCGCGCCCCTGACCGAGCGGCAGGAAAAGCTGAAGGCCGATTTCACCCGCGATCGCGGATACTGGCACAGCTTCTGGAATGATTTCCTCGAGCTAGACCCGGATCTCTTCGAGGGCTACCTCGACTTTTCCGCCTATCCCTGGCGCCACGGCGTGCTCAGCCCCAAGATGCGCGAATTCGTCTACTGCGCCTTCGACGCGGCGGCCACGCATCTCTATGTGCCGGGCCTGAAGATGCACATGAAGAACGCCGTGGGTTACGGCGCCAGCGCCGCCGAGATCATGGAAGTGCTGGAGATCGTAAGCCTGATCGGCATGCACGGCGCCGAGGCCGGCGCGGTCGCGCTGCAAGAGGAACTGGGGCGCCGCGGGGCAGGCTGACGCAGCCCCACCCGCAAGGGTTGCGACCGCACGGGCGGCGATGATACACAGGACTTTCATCATATTGTCCGACAGAGTACGCGCATGAGCACCCGCATCGCCGCCCTCCAGCCAGAGACCCTGCGCCGCCAGGTCGAGGACGCCTTGCGCCAGGCGATCCTCTCGGGCCGCTATGCCCCGGGCGAGCGGCTGGTGGAGCGTGAACTGTGCGAGGCGCTCGGCGTCAGCCGCACCTCGGTGCGCGAGGCGCTGCGCAAGCTCGAGGCGGAAAAGCTGGTGCGCATCATCCCCCACAAGGGGCCCATGGTCGCCAGCATCGGGGTCGAGGAGGCGCGTGAATTGTACGCGCTGCGCGGCCTGCTGGAAGGATACGCGGCGCGGGAATTCGCCCTCAACGGCAGCCCCGGCGCGCTGGCGGAATTCGGCCGCGCGGCCTCCCGCCTGCGCGAGGCCGCCGCCACGGGCGAGACCGAGCGCGTGCTGGAGGCAAAGGGCAAGCTTTATGACATCATGCTGGGCCATTGCGGCAACGCCCTGCTGCGCGAAGTGCTCCAGAGCTTTTATTCGCGCATCAATCTGCTGCGCGCGACCTCGCTGATGCATCCTGACCGCCTGCCGCACAGCCTGTCGGAAATCGACCAGCTGGCTGCCGCGCTGGCCGTGCGTGATGCCGACGAGGCGCAGCGCCTGGCGTCGCTCCACGTTGCGAACGCCTGCGATGTGGCGCTGCGGATGTTGAGTGAAGCCGTGACCGCGCCGGCCCAAACCTGACAGCAGGCATCGCCGCGGGGCAGTGCCAGGCCGATGAACAAGCGCGGCCGTGATATTGGGGGGGGCCGCCTGCCGCTGGGTTGTGCGCGGGCGGCGCGCTTTGCCCCGATGTCCGCCCAAGCGCGGAACGCATCTGTCCGGACGGTGCGGCGGTGATGGCCGGGGCCGGTGTGAGGGGCCGGTTCGACCCGCGCCTCAGGCGATCTCCACCGAGGTGGTCATGATCGAGGGGTCGATGCCGTGCGCGCGCGTCGCCGCGCGGATCACGTCGGCCACTTTCTGGGCCGCCAGCGACGGCGGCCGGGAGGCCGGGATCAGCATCCACAGCGTCATCGTGGTCAGCGGCAGCAGCGGCCGCTTGACCAGCTGGTCCGTGCTGTAGCCGAGCCCCACGAAGGACGGCACGATCGACACGCCGGCCCCCCCGGCCACGAAGTCGCAGGCGGTCTCGGACATCGGCACCTGCACCACGCTGCGCTTCTCGACCCCGCGCAGCTGGAACGCCCGGTCGATCGTCATGATCGAGCAATCGTCGCGCTGCAGCCCGACGAAGGGTTCGCCGCGCAGGTCGTCGATGCGGATCACCTTGCGCTGCGCCAGCGGATGCGCGGCGGGCAGCGCGCAGACCATGGCGAAACGCATCAGAGATTCCGAGGTGACGTCGGCATGGTCGAACGGCTGCACCGTCAGGCCGATGTCGATCTGCTGGCTTGCCACCAGCTCGGCGACTCGCGGGCTGGAGTAGGAGCTGAGCGAAACATGCATCTTGCGCTGGCTTTTCATGAAGGGCGACAGCGCATGGGCCAAAAAACGGGCAGAGAGCGCCGGCGGCGCCGCGACGGAGACCTCGCCCCATTCGCGGTCGCGCACCGCCCGGGCAAGCTTCTGGATGCGCTCCGTGCCGGAAAAGAGCCGCTCCACCTCGGTTGCCAGAAGCCGCGCGTCGGCGGTCGGAAGCATCCGCCCGCCGGACCGGGTAAACAGCTTGAACCCACAGGTTTCCGAGAACGATTTCAATAACTTGCTCACCGCTGGCTGTGAAACCCCCAGCCGCTCCGCCGCCAGCGTGACAGACCCGGTTTCCATCACCGCGTGAAACGCCTCGAGCTGCCGGACATTCATCGAGGCCATCGGACGATCCCCTTTCCACTATAACCTGTGTTCATATTGGTCCGCCTTTTACGAATTTGACAATCATGAATCGACAGCCCTCCCTGAGCTCCGAAGCGGCAGGTTTCCAGACCGCGGACGAATGCGATGACAGGAAGGTGCAAGATGAGAAACTTCAGATATGTGCTGGCGGCGCTGCTCGTCGCGGCGGCCCCGGCGGCTCAGGCCAAGGTGCTGACGGTCTGCCTCGAGGGGGCGCCCGAGATCTTCAACCCCGAGCTCACCAACAGCGGCACGACGATGACCGTGCTGGGCCAGATCTACGACGGGCTGGTCTCGGTCTCGCGCGGGGGCTCGACGCTGGAGCCGGCGCTGGCCGAAAGCTGGAGCGTGTCGAAGGACGGCCTGACCTACACGTTCAAGCTGCGTCACGATGTGGCGTGGCAGTCGAACGCCGCGTTCAAGCCGACCCGACCGTTCGACGCCGATGACGTGATCTTCACCTTCGACCGGATGACCGATCCGAAGAACCCCTATCACGACGTCTCGGGCGGCAATTACCCGACCTTCAACGCCAAGCTGAAGGGCAACATCGCCAAGATCACCAAGGTCGACGACTACACCGTCGCCTTCACCCTGAAGAAGCCCGACGCGGCCTTTCTGGGGACCATGTCGCACGGCTCTCTCGGCATGACGTCGAAGGAATATGCCGATGCGATGGCAAAGGCCGGCACGCCCGAGAAGTTCGACCAGGATCCGATCGGGACCGGGCCGTTTCGCTTCCAGGCCTACCAGACCGACTCCATGGTGCGCCTGATCCCGTTCAAGGGGACGTGGGGGGCGAAGATCGGCGACAAGAACCGCACGCCGGAGGTGGACGCGGTCGTGATGGCGATCTCGGGCGATGCCTCGGTCCGGTTGCAGCGGGCGCTGGCGGGGGAATGCCTGATCAGCCTTTATCCGAATCTTTCCGACAAGGCCCAGATCGACAAGGCGCCGAACCTCGAGGCCGTGCGCACCAAGGTGCCCTCGACCGGATTCCTGCACTTCAACGTCAAGAAGAAGGAGCTTGAGAACGTCAAGGTCCGGCGCGCGCTGGCCGAGGCGATCGACATGAAGAGCCTGGTGAAGGTGGTCTACAACGGCATGGGTCATGTCACCGGGGCCGTGGTGCCGCCCTCGCTCTGGGGTTTTGCCAAGGACATCGGGCCCTACAAGTACGACCCCGAGGACGCAAAGAAGCTTCTGGCCGAGGCGGGCTATCCCAAGGGCTTCTCCACCGATCTCTGGGCGATCCCGGTGTCGCGTCCCTACATGCCGAACGGCAAGCGGGCGGCCGAGATGATCCAGGCGGACTGGGCCAAGATCGGGGTCAAGGCGAACATCAAGACCTATGAATGGGCCGAATACATCAAGCGGGCGCAGCATCACGAGGCGGACGTGGCGATGTTCGGCGGCATCTATGACTTTCCCGATCCCAGCCAGATCCTGAACAACTACCTCAGCTGCTCGGCCGACGGCACGCCTGCGCCCTCGAACATCGGGTCGTGGTGCGATCCGAAGTTCAACAAGCTGCTGCGCGAGGCCGGTGCGATCACCGACAAGGCCAAGCGCACCGACCTTTATCACCAGGCGCAGGAAGAGGTGCACGCGCAGGTGCCGGTCGTCGTGCTGGGCGGCGCGGACACCATCACCGCGGTCAACAAGTCGGTGCACGGCTTCGTCCCGGCGGTCTTCGGATCGTCGCGCTTCTCGGGGGTGACGGTGCAATGAAGGTCGTGATCGTCGGCGCCGGGATCCTTGGCGCCAGCACCGCCTATCACCTTGCCCTCCAGGGGCACGCGGTGACGGTGATCGACCACGGGCACCAGGGCAAGGCGACCATGGCGGGGGCGGGCATCGTCTGCCCCTGGGCGACCAAGGTCGAGGATCCGGTCTGGTACCGGATGTATGCCGCGGGTGCGCGCTATTACGAGGCGATGATCGCCGATCTCGCGGCGCGGGGCGAAACCGACGTGGGCTACCGCAAGACCGGGGCGCTTGTCACCTCGGAGATGCAGGCCGATTACGACGCGGCGGGCGAGCGGCTGGCCGCCCGCACCGCCGACGCGCCGGAATCCGGCGGTTTCCACGAGATCCCGCCCTCCGAGGCGCAGAAGCATTTCCCGCCGATCAACCCGGACTACAAGGCCTTCTTCGTGCCCGGCGGGGCGCGCGTGAACGCCCGCCAGCTGGCGCCCGCGATGCTGCGTGCCGCGGTGGCGCTGGGGGCCGAGGTGATCAGCGATTACGCCACTCTCGACGTCGAGGGGGGCAGGGTGCGCGTGCGCGACGGCCAGCGCGCCGAGATCCCGGCCGACCGCGTGGTGGTGACCGCGGGTGCCTGGGCGCAGCAGATCCTCGGGCCGCTGGGGCTGGCCCATCCGGTGGTGCCGCAGCGCGGGCAGATCCTGCATTTCGGTCTTCCCGGGGTCGAGACCGCGCATTGGTCGGTGCTGCTGCCGATGGCCAGCCATTACCTTCTGGCCTTCGACGACAGCCGGGTCGTGGTCGGCGCCACGCGCGAGGACGGCGCGGGCTTCGATTACCGCGTGACCGCAGCGGGCCAGCACGAGGTGCTGAGCGCGGCCCTGCGCTATGCCCCGGGTCTAGCCCGCGCCAGCCTGATCGAGACGCGCATCGGCTTTCGCCCGGCCGGCCCCGACTTCACCCCGATCCTCGGCGCGGTGCCGGGGATCGAGGGGCTGATCCTCGGCAATGCCCTGGGCGCGTCGGGGCTGACGATCGGGCCTTTCGCCGGGCGCCAGCTGGCGCGCCTTGCCTCCGGGGAGGCCCCCGAGGTCGACCTGACCCCCTATGCGCCCGGGGCCTGAGCCCCCGGTGCCGACTTCCGCCGAACTTCGCCGAACCTCAAGGAAATCAGACAGATGATCGAACGCAAGAACCCCCGCCCGCACCTTCATGGTGGGGTGATCCACAATGGCGTGCTCTATGCCTCGGGGCACGCCGCCACCGATATCGGCCTCGACATCGCGGGCCAGACCCGCGAGATCTGCGACAAGCTGGACGCGCTGCTGGCCGCCTGCGGCAGCGATCGGACGCGGATCCTTCATGCCCGGGTCTACCTTTCCGACATGTCGAAGAAGGCCGAGATGAACGAGGTCTGGATGGGCTGGATCCCGGCCGAGCATCTGCCATCGCGCGCGGCGATCGGGGTGGCCGATCTCGGCGATCCGCGCCGGCTGATCGAGGTGGTGATCACCGCCGCGGTGGACTGACCGGCCAGACCTCAACACGCGGGGCCGCGCCAGTGGCCCCGTCCAACGCCCCGGATCCCCCCCGAATGCCGAATTTGCCCGCATGCTGAATTTCATCGTCCGCAAGATCGCGATGCTGATCCCCACGCTCTTCGGGATCACCATCGTGTCCTTCGGTTTCATCCACCTGCTGCCGGGCGACCCGGTGACGCTCATGGCCGGCGACAAGGGCATGACCGTGCAGGAACACGCCGCCGCGATGGCGCGGCTGGGCCTCGACCGGCCGCTCTGGCAGCAGTACCTCGGCTATCTGGGGCAGCTGGCGCATGGCAACCTCGGGACGTCGCTGGTGACGCACCGGCCCGTGCTGAACGACTTCCTGACCTTCTTTCCCGCCACGCTGGAGCTGTCGATCTGCGCCATGGTGCTGGCGGTGGTGATCGGCATGCCCCTGGGCGTGCTGGCGGCGGTGAAGCGGGGGACGTGGTTCGACCAGCTGTCGATGTCGACCGCGCTGGTGGGCTACTCGATGCCGATCTTCTGGTGGGGGCTCCTGCTCATCGTGCTGTTCGCGGGGGTTCTGCACTGGGCGCCCGTCTCGGGGCGGATCTCGCTCATGTACTACTTTCCGCAGCCCACCGGCTTCATGCTGATCGACAGCCTGCTGTCGGGCGAGCCCGGCGCCTTCAGGTCTGCCGTGGCGCATCTGGCCCTGCCGTCGATCGTGCTGGCGACGGTGCCGATGGCGGTGATCGCGCGGCAGTCGCGCTCTGCAATGCTCGAGGTGCTGGGGCAGGATTACGTGCGCACCGCCCGGGCCAAGGGGCTGGCGCCCGGGCTGGTCGTGGGGCGGCACGCACTGCGCAACGCGCTGATCCCGGTGGTCACGGTGGTAGGGCTTCAGGTCGGCGCCCTGATGACCGGGGCGATCCTGACCGAGACGATCTTTTCCTGGCCAGGCATCGGCAAGTGGATCGTCGATGCGATCTCCAGCCGCGACTACCCGGTGGTGCAGTCGGGCCTCCTGGTGATCGCGACCATGGTGATGCTGGTCAACCTCGTCGTGGATATCCTCTATGCCGTCATCAACCCCCGTATCCGCCATGCCTGATCCCCGCATCCCCGCCCTGGGCGGCACGCCCCGACGCCCCGGCGCCCGCGAGGGCACCGCCCGCGCGGCCTTCGCCGCCTTCTGGCGCAGCTTCCGGCAGAACCGCAGCGCGGTGCTGGGCCTTGGCGTCGTGGCGGCGCTGTTCCTCGTGGCGCTGTTCGCCCCGCTCCTCGCGCCGCACGACCCGGTGACGCAGTTCCGCGACGCTCTCCTGCTGCCGCCCGCATGGGAGAAGGGCGGGCGCACGGCCTATCTTCTGGGCACCGATCCGCTGGGCCGCGACATCCTCTCGCGGCTGATCATGGGCGCGCGGACCTCGCTGATGATCGGGCTTGTGGTCGTGGTGGCGGCGCTCAGCATCGGGATCACGCTGGGCCTGATCGCGGGTTATTTCGGCGGCTGGCTGGACGCGGTGATCATGCGGGTGATGGACGTGGTACTGGCCTTTCCGTCGCTGCTGCTGGCGCTGGTGCTGGTGGCCATCCTGGGGCCGGGGCTGATGAACGCGATGATCGCCATCGCAGTGGTGCTGCAACCGCATTTCGCCCGGCTCACCCGGGCCAGCGTGATGGCCGAGAAGGGCAGCGAATACGTCATCGCGGCACGGATCGCCGGCGCCTCGACCCCGCGGCTGATGCTGCGCACGATCCTGCCCAATTGCCTGTCGCCGCTGATCGTGCAGGGCACGCTGTCGTTCTCGACCGCGATCCTCGACGCCGCGGCGCTGGGGTTCCTGGGCCTCGGTGCGCAGCCGCCGACGCCGGAATGGGGCACGATGCTTGCCGACGCGCGCGAGTTCATCCTGTCCGCCTGGTGGGTGGTCACCATGCCGGGTCTGGCGATCCTGATCACCGTGCTGGCGATCAACCTCTGCGGCGACGGGCTGCGCGACGTCCTCGACCCCCGTCTGAAACGGAGCTGACATGCCGCTTCTGGAGATACGCAACCTCTCGGTCACCTTCGACACCGCGGACGGCCCGCTCGAGGCCGCCATCGGCATCGACCTGCATGTCGACGCGGGCGAGGTGCTGGCCATCGTCGGCGAGAGCGGGTCGGGCAAGTCGGTCGCGATGCTGGCGGTGATGGGGCTTCTGCCCGACACGGCGACGGTGCGCGCCGACGCGATGCGCTTCGACGGGACCGACCTGCTGGCGCTGTCACCCCGGGCGCGGCGGCGTCTCATTGGCCGCGAAATGGCGATCATCTTCCAGGAACCGATCGCCTCGCTCAACCCGTGCTTCACCGTGGGGCTTCAGGTGGGCGAGGTGCTGAAGACCCATCAGAAGCTGGGCCGCGCCGCCCGCCGCCGCCGCATCGTGGAGCTGTTCCGTGCCGTGGGCCTGCCCGAGCCGGAGGCGAAGCTTGCCGCCTATCCGCACCAGCTTTCCGGGGGGCAGTGCCAGCGGGTGATGATCGCGATGGCGATCGCCTGCGCCCCCCGCCTTCTGATCGCGGACGAGCCGACGACCGCGCTGGACGTCACCATACAGAAACAGATCCTCGACCTACTGATGGATCTTCAGGCCCGGACCGGCATGGCGATGATCATGATCACCCACGACATGGGCGTGGTGGCCGAAACCGCCGACCGCGTCATGGTGCAGTACCGCGGCCGGACGCGGGAGGAGGCCGATGTCCTCAGCCTCTTCGCGGCGCCGAAGGATGCCTATACGCGGGCCCTTCTCGCCGCGCTGCCGGAGCGGGCGGGTGGAGGGAGCGACCTGGACGGCGTGGCCTTCACCGAGGAGGAGGGGGCATGAGCGCGCCGGTCGTCCTGAAGGCGCGCGGCCTTGTCCGCGACTACCCGGGCCGCGGCGGAATCCTGCGGGCCGCGCCACCGTTCCGCGCGCTCAAGGGCGTGGACCTGACGCTGGCGCGCGGCCAGACCCTTTCGGTCGTGGGCGAGAGCGGTTGCGGTAAGTCCACACTGGCGCGCATCCTTACCCTGATCGACCCGTTTACCGACGGCACGCTGGAGATCGACGGCGAAAGCGTCGACATCGCCCGCGCCCGGCCCGATGCGGTGCTCCGGCGCAAGGTGCGGATCGTGTTCCAGAACCCCTACGGCTCGCTCAACCCGCGCCAGAGGGTGGGGGCGGCACTGGAGGATGAGCTTGCGCTGAACACCGATCTGCCGGCCGCCGCGCGTCGCGAACGGGTGGGCGACATGCTGGAACGCGTGGGCCTGACCCGCGACCATGCGGGGCGCTATCCGCACATGTTCTCGGGCGGGCAGCGCCAGCGCATCGCCATTGCCCGGGCATTGATGGTGCATCCGGCGATCCTGATCCTCGACGAACCCGTCAGCGCGCTGGATCTGTCGGTGCAGGCGCAGGTGCTGAACCTTCTGGCGGCGCTTCAGCGCGAGATGGGGCTGGCCTATGTCTTCATCAGTCACGACCTGTCGGTGGTGCGCCGGATCTCTGATGAGGTGATGGTGATGCGCGCGGGCGAGGTGGTGGAACGGGGCCCGGCCGAGGCGCTGTTCACGGCGCCGGAACACCCCTTCACCCGGCAATTGCTGGCGGCCACCCCCTCGACCGACGTCGATGCCATCCGCAGCCGGTTGGCCGCACGCCAGGCGGCCCGGGCCGACGCCAACACAGTTACGCACGACAGGGAGATGCCCGAATGACCGAAGCGCGCGAAGACGTCCGTCGCGACGACCGCTATGCCACGCGCGAGAAATACGCCTCGCTGGTGGGGATCCGGCGGCAGGCGCGGCAGAACCTGTCCGATCAGGTCTGGAACTACATGCATTGCGGCACCGGAGACGAGGTGACAGCACGGGCGAATGTCTCGGCCTTCGATGCCTACGTCTTCGAGACGCCGCTGTTCGCCGGGATCTCGAACCCCGACACAGGCACCCGGGTGCTGGGGCGCGACTTGTCCTTCCCGGCCTTCACCGCGCCGTTCGGCGGGGGCGAGACCCTGTTCCACCCCGACGGAATGCTGGCGGTCGGGCGCGCCGCCCATGCCGCCGGGATCGCCCAGATGGTGCCGGTCGCGGCGGGCCATTCGCTCGAGGAGGTGGCCGGGGCAAGCCCCGCGGCGGCGGTCTTCCAGATGACGTTCTGCGGCGAGGAGACGGCGGTCATCGACATGATGCACCGCGCCAAGGCCGCGGGCTACGGCCATATCTGCGTGACCTACTCGCCGATCCGCCAATGGCGCGAGCGGATGATGGAGGATCGCTTCTCCATGCCCGGGGCGGGGACGCCCTCGAACTTCGGGCCGGGGAAATCCGACGATGCGATGCTGCGCGAGCTTCTGGATTTCACCCGTCCCCGCTGGGACTGGGCCAAAGCCGCGCGGGTGATCGCCGAGGCACCCTTGCCCTGCATCGTCAAGGGCGTGAACAGCCGCGTGGATGCCCGCGCCGCGCTGAAGGCCGGGGCGGTCGGGCTTTACGTCTCGAACTATGGCGGCCGCACGCTGGACCGCGAGCCCGCCTCGATCACCACGCTGGCCGAGGTCCGCGACGAGGCCGGTCCCGATGTGCCGATCGTCTTCGACAGCGGTATCCGGCGCGGCAGCGACATCGCGACCGCACTGGCGCTTGGCGCCGACGCGGTCTGCCTCGGGCGGATCGCGGCGCTGGGGCTGGCGGCGGATGGCGAGGCCGGGGTCAAGCGCACGCTCGACCTTCTGCGCGACGAATTCTGGACGACGCTGGGCCACCTTGGCTGTTCGCGCGTGTCGGACCTGTCGCCTGCGGTCTTCCGGTCGATGCCATGAGGATCGTCGTCGTCGGCGCGGGCGCCATCGGGGCGAATATCGCCTATCGCCTGGTCTGCGAGGGAGGCGATGTGACGCTGGTCGATCCGGCGCCCGGGGCGGGTACCTCGCGGGCGTCGTTCTCCTGGCTCTCTACCTTTCCGCAGGTCGCCTGGCCCGAGCCCGCCGGACAGGCGCGCCTGAGGCTGAGCGTGAATGACCGCTTCGACCGGCTGCACGAGGCGCTTGGCGGCGACTGGCTGGACTGGTCGGGCACGCTGACCTTTGCCGAGGCCGTCCCCGGGTTCGATGCGGCGGTCGCGGGATGCCGCGCCGCGGGGATCGCGCTCGACCTGCTGGATGCCGCGGAGATCGCCGAACTGGCCCCCGAACTGCGCCCCGCCCCGGATGCGCGCGCGGCGCTGGAACTGCGCTCGGGCTGGGTCGACGCGCCACGGATGATCGACCTCCTCGTGCGGAACTTCCAAAGCCTCGGGGGCCATCTCCTTCGGGGCGAGGTGGCGGCGATTTCGCGCCGTGGCGACCGGGTGACGGGGGTGGAGCTGCGCGACGGCCGTACGCTTGAGGCGGATATGGTCGTGCTGGCGACGGGGGCCGCGACACCCGCCGTCGCGGCGATGGCGGGCCTTGCGATCCCGGTCTCGCTGGCGCCGGGCGTCATGCTCTATGCCGGTGCCGGGCGCGAGGGGCTGCCGCGGCAAGTGGTCAACGGCGCCGCATGGCTCGCGCGTCCCGATTACGATCACGGGCTGGCGCTGCACTGGCGGGGCGAGTCCCTGACGCGGAGCCACGCGCTCAACGGTGCGTCGGCCGCCGGGATGCTTGCCGATATCGCCCGGACGATCCCGGCCCTCACCGACGTTCCGCTCTCGGACGTCCGGATCGGCATTCGGGCGATGCCGACGGGCGGCCCGGTGATCGGCGGTCTGCCCTGGCTTGCGGGCCTCTACCTGGCCGTATCGCACGGCGGTATCGGCTGGGGGCCCGTCTGGGCGGAGCTTGTCGCGCGCGAGATCCTGCAAGGCGAACGCGTGGCGGATCTGGCAGAGATGAGGCCGGCACGGTTCTACGCTCGGGACGCGTCCGATGGCTGATCCGGGGGCCCGACCACGGCGTTCCAGGGGGGCGTGAGGAGGGCGCCCTTATGGGGTGACAGCCTCCCTCGCTGTCATTTGGCCTCTTGCCCGTGGTCCTCTGCGAACTGGCGTGCGGCAAGCAGCACCGGCATCAGCGCCTCGCCACGGTCGGTCAGCCGGTATTCCACCCGCGGGGGCACTTCGCCGAAATCCGTCCGCCGGATCAGCCCGTCCGCCTCAAGCTCCCGCAGGTGCTGGGTCAGCATCTTCTGCGAGACGTCCGGGATGTCGCGCAACAGCTGGGAGCTTCGCAATACCTCGTCCGCGTAGAGGCGAAACAGGATCGGCAGCTTCCATCGTCCGCTGATCATCCGCAGGCAGCGGGTCACATGCGCCACCGCGCCATCCGGCCCGAGGCAGGCGCTTCGGTCCGGTTCGGGGACAGGCACCTTTTGGTGCGTTCTTGCGGCATCCATAGCGGCGCTCCTACATCACGGGCTCAGGATAAGAGGAGCCAGATCATGGATCTATACCTTCACGGGAAGATTGCCCTGGTGACCGGCAGCAGCAAGGGCATCGGCGCCGGGATCGCACGGGGGCTGGCCGGGGAAGGGGCCATCGTCATCGTTCATGGCCGCGACGCGGATCTGGCCTGCGGCGTGGCGAGGCAGATCCGCGAGGCCGGCGGAACGGCGCATGTGGTGACCGGGGACCTGACGGACGAGAGGCAGGTGGATGCGATGCTGGCCGAGGCCCGGGCGGTCGCGGGGGAGATCGAGATCCTCGTCAATAACGCGGGTGGCTCCGGCGGTGGTTCCGACTGGGGCACGACCGAACCCGGGGCCTGGGCATCGACCTATGACGCCAACGTGCTGGCGGCCGTGCGCGTGGCAAAGGCCGTGCTGCCCCAGATGCGCCGTGCCGGGTGGGGGCGGATCATCAATATCTCAAGCCTCGCCGGGCTGATGCCTCCGGCGGCGAACCCGGATTACTCCGCCGCCAAGGCGGCGATGCTGGCGATGTCCGCCTCCATGTCCAAGGCCGTCGCGGCCGAGGGGGTGACGGTGAACACGGTGTCGCCCGGCACGATCCACAGCGAGAAGCTCGATGCCAGGTTCCGCGAGGTGGCACAGCAGCGGGGCGTCGCGCCCGGCGCCCCTTGGGCCGAGGTGGAGGCCGCCGTCCTTCCGCTCTTCGCGGAGGTGCCCATCGGGCGCGTCGGCACGCTGGAGGAAATCGCGGATGCCGTCGCCTTCCTCGCCAGCCCGCGCGCCTCCTACATGACGGGCGCGAACCTGCGTCTGGACGGGGGAATGCTGCCGACGATCTG
The DNA here is from genome assembly GCF_002871005.1 of Acidimangrovimonas sediminis. Taxonomy (GTDB): domain Bacteria; phylum Pseudomonadota; class Alphaproteobacteria; order Rhodobacterales; family Rhodobacteraceae; genus Acidimangrovimonas; species Acidimangrovimonas sediminis. The sequence continues at coordinate 611 of NZ_PHSN01000014.1, read as the reverse complement.
ACGCGCGCGTGCACGCCCCCATGATCACGATCGAAAGGAAGCAGGAATGAGCATCTTCGACCACATCAGCCTCAAGACCACCCGCCTTGCGGAGATGCAGCGCTTCTACGAAGCCGCACTTGCGCCGCTGGGGATAGAGATGAAGTTCCATGTCGACCGCCCCGGGGGCGGCGTCGCCGGTTTCGGCCGCGATTGGGTCGAGTTCTTCATCGGCGGCGCAGAGGGGACGGAGCCGCCCCCGATTCACATGGCGTTTTGTGCCAAGGACCGCGAAGAGGTGGCGGCGTTTCATGCGGCCGCGCTGTCCGCGGGTGGCACGGACAATGGCGCACCGGGCCTGCGCCCGAAGTACCACAACGCCTATTATGCCGGCTTCGTCATCGACCCGGCCGGAAACAACGTGGAAGTGGTCCACCAAGGCGCCGGCTGAACCTCAGGGCCGTCAGGCCACATTCGGCGGCACCCGCGCGCCCGGGTGGTTGCGACGGGTGCCTGCCCGATCGCCGCGCCGGCCCTTTTGGGTGCAACTGGTCAACGGGAGCAACGAAGCCGGGGCGGCCCGGCGGTTTGTCTCGTGCGGCGGGCTCATCCGTTGTAATCGGCATCCTCGA